>JAZDEL010000010.1:0-233549 GCA_043808785.1 Candidatus Iainarchaeum sp. | reverse complement strand
CAGGAGAAGAAGCAGGATTTTGGAACCGTTCTCTGTATGACAAGGCGCTGAAAAAACTGATTACCCGCAAGGAAATAGAGCGAACAAACGATAACCTCTACCGCATTCCGCCGAGCACGCTCGCAAAACAGAAAAAGGTCGGGGAATATGCGGAAAAAGATTAGGGAAGAAGCAGGAGAGGAAGCAGCGGGTTTGCGAAGTATGGTTAAAACGGCAATACGAGCCTAAACGACTTGCTTCCTTGCTTTGCTTCTTCAAATTGATGAGGAGAAGCAAGTGCTAACTTGCTTCCTTGCTTCTTCTTTTCTACGTCTAAGGAGAGACGTAGAAGAAGCAGGAAGCGAAAGCACCGAATTCTTTCCCTTACTCACGTTCAAATCATCGAGAAAGCAGGCCGCTGGTTGCCGCGCAGAACCCCAAGCCTGAACCCTCCTCTTTTCGGAATCGGTTCGGGTTTCTGCACATCGAGAACCTTCGGCTCCTCTATACCTTGCACGGGTTCCTCGAGTTCTTGGACTTCCGCACAAGGTTTTTCCTCAAGAGGCAGAGGGTTTTCTTCAACACCTTCCGCAACAGTGGCAGGTTCAGGCAACGCAACAGGTTCTTTTTCCTCGCTCTTGCGCAGCTTTGAGAAGTCGCACGGAGCATACGTCAAAGTAACAACATCGCTCGGGAGTTTTCCCTGCAGATGCTGCTGCCGCAGTTCGAACGCTTTCATTAAAAGCATGGCGTTGTCCCTCAGCGCGGTCGGGTTCCCCGATATTTTCCCCGCTGCGTTGTGCTCCCCGATTACTTTCATAATCTCCATGAAGAACTCGCTCGGGGATTCGTCCAGGATGTGGTGCAGTTTCTTGAAAGTGTCCGCGTTCACGACCGAACAGGCCGCACCGTCTATGTAGCTGCCGCACTGCCTCCGCACGGAACAACCGGAACAATAAAGAAAGTCTGGGTTTGTTTTCTCGATATACCTTCCGCTCGTAATCGGGTTCAGCCTGTTCGCCCGTGTTTTCCTCTCGCTCCTCGCCTTCGAGCCCCGAAGTTTCTCCTCAGGTGTCAGCGGATGCGGAAAACAGTTCGCTTCACTGATGGATTCTTCATTCTCCATACCAGACACGCGTCTCTGTTAAATTTAAACCCGCGCCTCGGAAGGGTTAAATGAACTTCGCGCCTATATAGAAAGTCTGTTTCTAACCCCCCGAAAATAATTATTCATCTGGCGGAAAGTTCTTCGGAGAGATATTCATTAGCACGGTGAAAGAGTAGTTTTTTAAATTCCTGTTGCCAGTTATCTTATTGCATGGCAGATACAAACGCAAAGAGCACGCTCGACAGGCTCATAAGGCTTGTAAAGGAAAGCAAAGATATTCCCGCGGTGAACAAGAAGCTCATTCTCGAATATGACGCGGAGAGGGAAGCGCGCGGCATAGGCGCAAACGGAAAGGTGCCCTCAAGCAGGATTAACTTCCTGCGCGTTGTGATTGCTTTGAACAGCAGCCTCAAAAAGCCCTTCAAAAAAATGAAAAAGCAGGAGCTTATCGCCTTTGTGAACGGCCTTGCAAAGATGAAAAAGAAGAACTACGGCAAGGCGCTGGAATTGAAGCAGATGGCTGCGGAAAAAGGCAGCATAACCTCCCCCGAAGTGAGGACGCATTTCGGCATCAACCGCTTTTACGCAAGGGTGCTGATGAACAACATAGCAAAGGAATGCCCCGATGATTTCAAACTGCGGAAAGGGCGCACAGCGCCTACGCGCCAGGCGCACACCCTTGTTTTTACAGGCAAGGATAAGGAAAAATTCAGGGCTGCAGAAAGCCAGAGATACGCGCCGAAAACCATAAACACATTCAAGTCCCAACTCAAGTGCTTCTTCAAGTGGATGGACAAGGAGGATGTTGTCGAGTGGATGAAAGTGGAGAGGGACAGGGCAACCCTGCCGAAGGACATCTATTTCCCTGCGGAAATCCTGACGCTTATAGGGAAGCAGAACAGCGTGCGCAACAGGGCGATAATAAGCGTGCTGTATGAAAGCGGGGCAAGGGCAAGCGAGTTTCTCGGCCTGAATGTCGGCAGCATGAAGCGCGACAAATATTCATACATCGCCGTTTTGAGCGGCAAGACAGGGGACAGGCCTGTAAGGCTCATAAAATCAATCCCGTACATTGCGCAGTGGCTTTCCATACACCCATTCAGGGAGGAGCCTGACGCGCCGCTGTGGGTTGCTGGCTCCACAAGGAGCGAGGAAAAGGCAAGGCTCGGCATCAACAACCTCAACAGGCTGCTGAAGAAAGCCGCAAGGCAGGCTGGTTTCAAGAAGAAGGTTTACCCGCACCTTTTCAGGCACTCAAGGCTTACCGAACTTGCGAAGATGCTAACCGAAAGCGAGCTGCGGCTTTTCGCAGGCTGGGGGCCTGACAGCGACATGGTGAAAGTTTACGTGCATCTCAGCCACCGCGACCTTGACAAGGCGATACTGAAGAAGGCGGGTCTCCTTGAAAAGGGCGAGGAAGAGGAGGATGTACTTAAGCCCAAGGTCTGCGAAATCTGCAATAACCAGAATCCGCCGACAGAAAAATTCTGCCTCAAGTGCTCGACACCCCTGGACATCAAAACCGCGCTGGAAATCGAAAGGAGGGAGGACAAGGCGCTTGCGGTAATGCAGGACATGCTCAAGAACATCAAGGAACTCGAGCGCAAAGGCATCGACTTCAAGCAGTTCGGCGAATTCATGGAATCGTGGGTTAAGGCGAAGTGAATATTTCCGCGGGTTTCATCTTTTTTATATGCAGTATGTGAAAGCCCATGCCCGCAAAAGGGTCTGTTTTTGGCATGAAAAAGTGCTCGTCTTCCGTGTAAAATTTGCCCGAAGCATAGTGCTCGTGCTTAATTGCATTCACCTCGCTCAGCAGCACGGCATCCTCCGGGTCTATGCCCGCCAATTCGGAAATGAATTTGCTCGATTTAATTCCACAGTCCAGAAATTTGATTTTTCCCGCATCAATGAGCCCGATTAGGTTCATTGAAATGCCTTCATATATTGCATAGGCATAGCGCCCCTTTCCGTAAAAGTAAATCGCGCCCTCGATTATTTTCTCGAACTGCTTTTCATCCACGGCATCGATTATGCGCCTTATCTTTTCCAGCGCCCTTTTGTCGCCGGTTTTTGCGGCTTTTTGCAAATCTTTTTTCGCCTCGTCGGAACTGAGGATTGTATCTATGGAAGTTATGTAACTGCGGACGAAGTTCCTGGTCCGCTTGTTGATTACAACATCCTGCTTTACCTTGCCCATATTATCGAAGAACGAGTTGACCTCCCCGAGCCATTCCTTGCCCTCCTGCTTGAAATAGCAAAGATAGACGTTGGCATCAAAGCAAAGGAAATCAGACATCCAGACCACTAATCGCTTCGGCGAGGCGGGCATGGCTCATATTCAGCTGGGTCGAATAAAAATTAACGGTCCGAAAAACTTCTTCAGCCCTTATTTTTCCGTTCTTCTCAATAATGTAAATAAAACATATGAAAGCAAGGAATGAAAGCAGATAGTTTTCAATCTGGGAACCGAAATTTTTTGTGAGTTTTTCATATTTTTTTACGGTCTCCAAAGGAGATGCGGCAGATATTTTTCCTATGACTGTGCCGGAAAAAAGGAAATAATCCTTCAAGGTCCTCAAATAAACCGAGGTCAACTGATATTGCCTGAGTGTTATCCTCTTTGAAACCCTTGCGCGATATATCTGGTTGCTAATCCTGCCGAATTCCTTTTCAAGATTCTTCGGGCTCTGCGCCATCAGGCCCAGCACACCCAAAAGCCGCTCGCCGGAAGCCAGCACCCCGAAGTTAACAACCCTGAACCGCGTTTTGAAACTGTCGAAGGAAAAGGGAAGGTCATCAAAATCGCCCAGGTCGTGCTCTATCTCCACTTTAACCTCGCCTGCTTTATCCCTCGCGAAAATCAGCTGTTTCCTGAACAGGCTTGTAAGTTGCGGAGCCACAAGGCCGGGCATCGGCCTCAGTGCATCCTGCAGCGCAACGGTTATAGCCAATCCGCTCACCCGATTATCCGTTAACTATACGGCTTTTTCCTATATTAACCTTACCAATAGAATCTGTTGCTGGATAAAGGTTAAATAGCTAACATTTCTGCGAGGATGCGCCTACATAATTTAGTTCTGATTCAGTTTTTTGCATCCGCCTTCCCCACATTTTTGTAGCAAAACATCCAGTACCAGGTAGCGCTGAAAATGTTCCGAAAATGCGGAAAATTGCACAAAAAATAATCCCCAAGCCAAGCCTCTTCTTGGGAGAAAAGGCGGGAAAATGTCCCGATTTCGCAAAGCGGCAAAAGATAACTTTTGAAAAGTTATCGGGCGTGGCTGCTGCCACGGGCGGCGAATCTGAGGATGCAGGTGCGGAATTTTTTCCTGTTAGTTAAGGCTCCGCCACAAATTCATTTTTGAGTTTCAAACTCACACCCAACACAACACCAGATTCATTTTTCCGTTTCAAGCCCCTGCTTAACACAACATCAACGCTTACGTCAGATTTTTCTTATTGTCTCAAAATCGGTGCACAAAACAATATCCCCTATTTTCAGCGCAGGTATCGCATTCCTTATTTCAGCAATGGAATGGCTCCTCGCAACCTGAACTATCGCCCCGTTTGAAATGATTTTTCTGACCTTGCCTTTGTAGGTCTGCTCCACCTGCCTGATAACGCCTGCAAGTGCCGCGCCGAAGGAGTCCGGCTGAATGCCAAGCAGCAGCTCGGTTTCCTTTATCTCAGCCTGCGTAATCCCCTTCAGGCTCTGGGTAATTTTATCCTTTCTCATTACCTCAAGCATTTTCGGGGGGCCGCCTTCATGCTTTGCAAACAGAATTATCGCAGCCATGTCGGCAATGTCCTTCCTGCGCTTGTCTTCCTTCTGCCTTCCTGGCAGGGATTTTGTTTTCATAGCAAGCAGCAGCCAGGGCTTTGGCAGCCAGAGCTTCCTGCCGAATTCCTCAAGTTCCTCGCGGTTCGCCTTGTCCGCAAAGGCATACTGAAGCAGCGGCTCGTCGAGAAGCAGTTTGCCGCCCTTTCCGATATGCGGCTTCGGCACGCGGTCGGCAAGCAGGTCAACGTACATCTTATGGATTTCAAAAGACGGCTTTCTCTGCGCCTCCTCTTTCTGCAGTTCCCTGCCTGTGTCGAAATCGAGTTCCTTTGCCATCCTGCCGCCGACTTCCCTGAACCCTTCTTCCGTGAGCTTTTTCATGGAAACCGAAAAAGCCGATTTTGAAAAATCCCCCCTTTCCTCAAGGTGAAAGCCGAGGTCTATATCCCTTGAACCCAAATAATCCCTTCCCGTGCCTGCCTTGTAATTCCTGTTCACTGTAAGGAAAACCGCCCAGCCGCCAATAAGGCAAACAGGCTCCTGCAGAACGGAAACTACTTTTCCGAGGTATTCATACGAGCGCGCTGTTTCCCTGCTGTCGTACATTATTTTTTCTCCTTCAAGGTTTTCACAAGCTTTTCCAAAAGCATGTCCGCCGCCTCTCCCGCGGGCCCGCCTTCGGCATACAAATCGGAAATCAATTGGGGAATGCCGACAACCCACGGGCCTTCACTCTCTTCTTTATGCCCGCCTTTCTTCGCATCAAAAAATTTCCCGCCCGCTATTTTGTCATGCATTCGTTTCTTGTTGAAAAGCTCGTCGTTCTCAGAAACAATAATCCGAACATTCCCGCCGCCATAGGTTCCGATTGCCGTTAATTGCTTATGCCAATCTTCCAAATCCTCTTTTCTTATGTACGCTTCGGTTCTGTGGCTGAATAAGTGCTTTTGCAGGATGTTCTCGGCAATGTAAGTCGTGAAGGCATACTCTTTGCCGGATTTTCTGAACAAGTCAATCAATTTGTCCACGCTACCAAGGGAGTAAATTGAATAGCTCCTTGAAACGCTTTTTTTGGGCCGCAGCTCGTGGAACAGCCCGAACAAGCCCATGGGGTTAATCACCTTGAGGTTTTTGACGATGCCTTTCTTTTCGAGTTTCTTAATTACATTAATTGCCCAGGAAGGCGTGCTCCCGGCATCTTTCGCAAGCCTGTATTTGCTCGAGAGCCTGTATTCCGGGTCAAGAAGGAGCACAAGCATCCTTTTCATCTTTGTTCCGACCATAAAAAACCGATATATAACTGCCTCAAACTATTTATAAATAGTAGTTATATATAACCAATTCAAGGCATTTATAAATACCAGTTATATATTCGCCAAACAGATAGGCTATAATGGTTACTACAAGCCCAAAATCCGGCTTTCGGCTTGCAGCCGTGTTTTAGCCCCCTTCGCCCACAATGGCTGCTAAAAGCCGAATTCCAATTGCTAAAAACAGGCTTTCAGGCTGTGTTCTGCCGCAAACCAAGTTTTGGGGGCACTACCCCTAAAACTACCCCCAAAACTACCCCCAAAATGCCGGAAACAATTCTTGGGCTAATTGCGAAAAAATCAACCATTACAAAAGAAGAGATTGCGAAAGAGCTAAACATTACTCTTGACGGGGTAAAATACCACATAAAGAGGCTGCGAAAGCAAAAAAAGATTTCTTGGAAAGGGCCCAGCAAAGGCGGGCATTGGGAAACTCCCAAAAAGGCATGACAATGGCAAATGCCGCGGGCACACACAGTTACGCCATAACGTAACCCTATTTAAATGCTTAAAGGGGGCGGAGCTAACTCAAACCATTTATAAATCGCAGGAATATATGACTAACTCGGGCGCTTTATAAACGATAGTCACATATGCCGGCTTCGGGCATCCGGAAGGGCAGGGGACAGGCAAGCCGAAACCCTTATAAATAAGTCTATACACGTATATACTATGCTCAAAACAATCAACATAGGCGAATCCGTTGAAAAGGAAGTTGTCAGGTTCGGCAACGGCAGCATAGTATATACCCCCAAACGCTGGATCGGGAAAAAGGTGCTTGTAATCCTCGAGGAGAGGCCGCTGGACATCAGCGCCGAGGTAATGGAGGCGCTGAAGCCGCATTTGGGGGATGTGCAGGGCGTGTTCCTTTTCGGCAGTTTCGCGCGCGGGGAGCAGCACGCGGATTCCGACATAGACGTGCTCGTGGTTTCGGATGCGGAAATAGGGCCGAAGAAAAGAGGCAGGCTCGATTTCTCTGCAATGGCGAAGGCGCGCCTTGCTGAGGCGATTAAGCATGACCCCACGCTCTTTTGGAGGCAGGCAGTGCAGGAGGCGAAGCCCATTTTCAACGCAAGCCTGCTTGAGGAACTGCGCGGCATTAAGCCGGAGCCCGATTTCAAGGAACTGCTCGGCAGCACGCTTGGCGCGTTCAAGAACACTGAGGAACTCCTTGCCGCGGAAAGGAAAGAAGGCAGGGAATACCTCGACAGCGCTGTTTGCATTTACTCCCTCATCCTTCGCATGCGCGCGCTGTTCAATGTGCGGTGCTTCCTGAAAGGCGGGAAATTCTCGAACGCGGGGTTTGTGGCGCTGCTGAAAAGCCATGGATTCGGCAAAAAAGAAGCCGAAGCGTTCATGCAAACCTACAGGGCTGTGCGTGGCCACAAAAAGACGGAAGCAAAAATCACGCTCCCCGATGCGGAAAGGCTTTTCGAAGCGGCAAAAATAGATTTCCTGAAAACAGAGGAGGCGCTCGGCAATGGGCGAAAAAAAGAAATACAGGAAAGGAATTGAATCCCTGGATAAAAGGATTGTGGAGCACAGGGAAAAAATAAAAACCGCGAAAAGCCGCGAGGCAATCGGCTACTTTCAGGACGAGATAAGGGAATTCGAACGGCAGAAAATGAAGAGGCAAAAATGGCTCTGACACGGCATATTTTCAAACCGCTAAAACGCACGCAAACGCACAAAATAACCCCGAACCCGCATCTTATACATAATCAAACCCGCAGGGAAAGGTTTAAATACCACAAAAGGGACATAATTACAGCAGCCGCTCGGTTGCGTGAAAAAGGGGTGATAGTTCGGTTGGGGGTGAACGCGCAAGCGCAGCGAGCGCAGGCGTTGCTGTTCACGCAGTTTCCAATTCTGTTCGCACTGGTTCGGATTCTTTAGCCCTGCAAATGAAAACGGTTCGGGTTTGCAAGAGCCAAGAACTAATAACCAGTTAAAAGAATTAGAATACAGGAAATTCGGAATCGGATTTTCAACCTAGCAAAGACAAAAAAAGGAGGGAAAAAATGAGCCTTGTTTCGTTAACATTCGGGAAGGGGAAGCAGGACTTCTCCGTGAGAGCGCCGATAAAAATAACACAGCCTTATGAATCATTCCACGCAAAGGCGGGGGAAGAGAACAAGCTCGAGGTTGTGAAGGTGTGCAAATTCTATAAACTGGATGACATTTACGTGGTAGGGAAAATCGTTTCAGGGGTTGTAGGGGAGAACATGGCCGCGGTTGTTAATGGGAAGAACTGCCAGGTTCTCGAATTAACCTGCAAGTACAAGGGCGCGCCAATCGCGGGCTCTGGCATGACTGTGGGCGTGATGCTGCGCGGCGCGGAAAGTTCCGCAATCGAGCGCGGCGGGTTATTGCAGTTTGTGGGCGCGGGCTGATGCCTGCCGGATTGGCTGCATCAGAACCGCATTAACTTATTATTTTTTTCCCTGCCTATCCAATCATATACACGCACGTAGGGGTGCTTATTTTGGCTGAACTCAGGAAAATAGTCGAGGCAGCGCTTTTCATGGCTCCCGGAGCGGTGAGCCTCAAGGAACTCAGCAGGGTAAGCAACACAAGCATGGCTGAGGTAAGGGTTGCACTGAACGAATTAAGCCACGATTATGACGCGCACGATTCCGCGCTCGAAATAAGGGACGGCGAGGAGGGGTTCAGGATGGCTGTAAGGCGCGAGTACGAGGGCAGCGTCGGGCACATGGCTTCCGCTCCCGAATTCCACAAGGGGATTATGAAGACGCTCGCTTACATCGCATACAAGCAGCCTGTTGTGCAGGCGGAAGTAATAGGATACAGGAACAGCAAGGCATACGAGCACATAAGGCTGCTCAAGGAAAAGGGCTTCATCCGCAAGGAGCGCACAGGGCGCACGTATAAAATTTACACGACTAAAAAGTTCGTGGAATATTTCGGCAAGGGCGGGAAAGGGGAGGCAGCTGCGAGCGCGGAGATAAGCGGCACCGGTGCTCCTGCGCCCGTACAGCGGAACGAACAGCATGCCGAAACCGAGTCCCAGGCGGAACAGTAACTAAGCCTTCCTAACAACCGCCTCGAGTATGCCGTTCTTCATCCCCGCGCGCATTGTTTCGGGAAGCACTGCACAAGGGAAAGAAATTTCCTTTGAAAATGCGGGCGGCTTTCCCGCGCTGATTTTGAGTTTCTCTCCCTCAAATGCGAGTGAAACGTCCTTCATTTCAACCCCGGGGAGTTCCGCCGTGATAGTAAGTTCACTGCCCGAATCAACAACATCGGTTAGCGGTTCGCGAACATCGGCAACCATTACGCCCTTTTGTTTCTGCCTGACGTTTCCGAAACTTTCCACATGCGCGTTCCCGTCGGGGCCTATCTTCATCGTGAAGCCCATAACAATCGGCTTTCCGTCCGTTGAAACAGGCTCGCCCTCCGAAAGCAGTTCGGACATCATTTTATCAACAAGCTCCTCGAACTTGCCGAAATCGAAATAAATGTCGAAACTCTTTTCTGGAACCGTTTGTTTGTTTTTTTCGTTTTTGTCCTTTTCAAAATCCATATCCCTCACCCGCAAAAAAACAATCAAAGCAATTTAGTCTGAAACCTCTCGTCAAGGAGGCGTTGGTTCGTGCACCAGCACTTCCTCACGAAGTGGGGGAGGGCGCTGTGCTCCTTGAGGTAATTTTTTATGAATTTTATTGTCACTTCATCGTGCGAATAACCCGAACCGACCTCGCCGTAAATTTCCGCGAGTTTCGCTATCTCCGTATCGCGCTCCACTTTCGCAATCACCGATGCCGCGCTCACCGCGGGATAGTTCAGGTCGGCCTTGTGCTCCGAACGTATAAGGGCGGGGAAGTTTGTGTAGCGCCTTATCCTTTCCGCGAAATTTCCCTGCATCACATCCGGGCTGTCGACGTAAATAATATCAGGCTTTTCCTTAAGCGAATTCAGAAGCTGCCCGATTTTCATCGCCTCTATTTCATTGAGCGAATGCCTGAGCATGTAATTGTCGAGTTCCGTGGCGCTTACATGCGCCGAGCCGAAGGATTTTGCAATTGCCTTTATTTCGGGGAGCTGCCTTTCCCTCTCCGCGGGGGAAAGAAGCTTGCTGTCTTTTACCCCGAGCTCGAGAAGTTTCTGCTCGTCCTTCTTCTCGAAAACCGCTACGGCAAGCACCATCGGCCCCAAACAGGGGCCGCGGCCGGCTTCATCAACGCCTGCAACAAGCATCCACTAACCCCCGCCTGCCCGCGTACAACCCTGCAACCGACATTCACGAACACCTTATAGATAAGGTGCCCGCGGTTTAAAAGGCTTTTCAGCCACCCGAAAAATCGCGCGCAGTCAGCGCCTGAACTGCTGCAGCTTGCGGTTAACAATGTCGGTTTCCTTGTCGCAGGCCTTGCATTCGGAAAGGAGATCAAGCGCAAAGCGCTTATTGTAAGTGGCGTTATTTATTGCCTGCGAGCTCGCGTCAGCCCTGCGGAGTTCGTTGTATTCGCTCGTGTAATGCGAATGCAGTTCCTTGAGCGTGTCCTGCACCGCATACTTTTCAGGGGCATTCGGCATAAGCATGCGCCTGCCCGAACAGAGCTTGCAGTTGCGCTTCATTTCGGCAAAGACCTTATCCATAACTAAATAGGATACGGATAGGGTTTAAATAACAATAAAGTCCCGCACGGTTTCGGCGGGAAATGAAAAGGTTTAAATAATGCCGAAGGAGGGGGCAAAAAGGTTAAATAATGCCGAAGCACGGTTCAAAAAAAAGAAAAAAATGGGGGGAAGCCGTGGCTTACGCCACGACCTCGATATTCAAGCGTTTCTTGAGCTCGCGGTAGCGGTTCCTTATCGTGACTTCCGTCACGCCCGCAACGTTCGCGACCTCTTTCTGTGTCCTGCGCTCGCCTTTCAGCAGGCCGGCGATGTAAACCGCTGCTGCCGCAACCCCGGTAGGCCCGCGCCCCGAAATAAGGCCGTTTGAAATCGCCTTTTCCAGGATTTTGCGCGCCTCCTCCTGCACCTCTCCGCTGAGATTCAGTTCCGAAGCGAACCTAGGGATGTAGTGAGTCGGGTTAGTGAGCGGCACCTCAAGCTTGAGCTCGCGAACAAGGAAGCGGTATGTCCTGCCGATTTCCTTTTTTGTGAGCCCCGAAGCCTCCGCCATCTCGTTCAGGGTGCGCGGAACGTTGTAGATGCGGCACACTGTGTAAAGCACTGCCGCAACCACTGCTTCAATAAGCCTCCCGCGTATGAGGCCTTTCTTGACAGTTTTCCTGTACAAAAGCGCAGCGGCTTCTATAAGCTGCTCAGGAATGTTCAGGTATGACGCAACGCGCCTAAGCTCCGTGAGCGCGATAGAAAGGTTGCGCTGCATTGAGGAACTTATGGAAGCGCGCTTCTGCCACTTAATGAGCCTGTACATCTGCGCCCTGCTTTTCGAACTCAATTTATTCCCGCGGAGGTCGGTGCCCCTGCGGTCAATCATTGTCACAAGCCCCTTGTTAAGCTTCACGTATTTCATCGGGCTGCCTGTGCGCGCCCTCTCCTCCATCTGGTCGCTGTCGAAACTGCGCCACTCTTTCCCAAGGTCCACAACATCCTCTGTCAGGACAAGACCGCAGGAACCGCATGTAACTTCCCCTTTCTCGTCATCGACATTTACTTTTGCCGAGCCGCATTCGGGGCATTTTGCATCAGCCATATACGCACCACCCTTGCTTGCAGATATTTGAGGTAACGCACGGAACTATTAACGGCTCTTTCCACCCAACCAACGTTAAAAAGAAGCGGGCTGTTACCTATATAAATGCCACGGGCAACGTATATAAACGTTTCGGTTCAAGCGCTGAACAAAGGTTCAGGGAGAACCACGGCATCAGTCGGAATCGGCTGTTTGGGCGGCTTCTTCCGCGGCTTTTTCAGCCTTTTCTTTCCTTTTGGCGGCTTTTTCAGCCTTTTCCTGCCCGCCTGCTTTTTTCTCGACATAACCCTCGAGGAGAACGGCATCAACACTGCCGCTCTGCCCCGGTTTCGAGGTTACTTTCGCATAGCGCTGTGTCCCGCCGAGCTCGATTTTTATAACCGCGCCCTTTGTCATTACATTGCGCCTTGCGAACTGCCTGTCCGCATTGTTCTCAACAACCGCGATTATTTTCGCCTTGTGCGACTTTTTCCCCTCTGAAATGTTCGCCTCGCCCGCGGAAAGCAGTGCACGCTTTGTTCCCCCGCCGCGCGTGCGGAAAACATCCATTTTAGGCCCTGCAGAAACCGCTGTTTCCGCCGCAAGCCCGCCGCGCCAGGAGAGTTTCTTGTCGCAGCGGTTGCGGGTTTTAAGTATGCCGCCCGAGGCTTTCCTGAAGGATTTTTCGTGCCATTGTGTCATGCCGTGCCAACTCCATGTGTGTTTAAATTAACATAAATTTATCATTTATTAATAAAAACCAACAAACTGCGTGGTTCACTTGGTCCGTTTCATTTACCGCAAAACCGGCAAAAGCCTCCTCGGCCTGAAGGCGGGCTCGGTTAAAATCAATAGCGTTGATAGGGTTATTAAAGCTATCCGTTCGTGCGCGTTTTTCGCGCAGGTTTTCTCCCCGCGCGCGGTTGCCTCCGCTGAGCAGGTTTTTTTCGCGCACGCACAAATGAGGAACGCATTCGAACAGGGCACTAACCTGCTTTCCGAACCGCACATGGAATTCCTGCTGAGGTTAACGGGAAAGAAGCAGGTAGGGAAGGCGCTGGAGGGTGCGGAGGTTAAGGAAGGCGCCGGCACTGTTCTGCTCGCAGTCGAAGGCAAAACACAAAATGAAATTAAAAAAAACTTCGCGGTTCTGGAGCGCGAACTCGGCTTTGCCCCGCTTTCCGCGGAAAAAACAAAAAAATTCATTTCAAAAAACGCAAAAAAGAACGCGGGTTCCATAAAAAGGTTTTACGGAGTATCGGAAGCGGAACTCGCCGCGCTGAAGGGAAAGGAGAACCCGCTTGCGGATGCGGTGATTGAACGAATTGCGCTGCTGGGGCTGGAGTAGGAAAGAGGCGATGCGATGGAAAACAACAAACACATGCTCCTCGCCCTTGCGCTGGTGTTTATCCTCGCCTTCCTCATAAGGGCTGCGCCCATGTTCACCGGCTCGAACATCTGCCCCGACCCTTATTTCCACACAAGGATGAGCGAAGAAATCGTGAACAACGGAAGCCTGCCTGTGTATGACGAACTCTCAAACCAAGGCCGCTGGTACAGCTACGCGCCCCTCTACCACACAACCTATGCCGTACTCAGCATATTCACAAACCTGCCAGTACCCTTCCTCATAAACCTCTTCCCCGTTGTTTACGGCACTTTCGGCGTTCTGCTTGTTTTCGTTTTCGCGCGCAGGATTTTCGGAACTAAAGTGGGGCTTTTCTCCGCGCTCACGCTTGCGGTTACGGGGATACATGTCGTGCGCACCGCATCCTACTCCCGCCCCGACGGCCTTGCGCTGCTGATTGTGCCGGCGATAATTTATTTGATTTACATGCGCAGGTTCAAGGTCGCGGCGCTGCTTTCCGCTGCAGCGGTGCTGCTGCACCCGCTTTCAACCGCATACCTGCTGACCCTCATGATTGCGCTCGCGGTTGTGCTCAGGGTGAAGAAGGAACCCGTGCAGTGGAAGAGTTACGCGGCAATAACCCTGCTAACGGTTTTTGTTTTTGTTGCGTGGCTGCTTACCCTGCATTACCCGCCAAACCTTTATGTCTCGGATATTTCATACACCTCCGCCGAGATGGGCGATTTTTCGCTTATCGGAATCGCGACATATTTCACGTTCGCTTGGATTTTCATAATAATCGGCATTCTGAAAATGAAGCGCGAATTCTTCCTTGCGACATGGTTCATTTACACGCTGCTTTTTGCCGTGCTCGGGTTCAGGCTTGCTATATTCCTCTCGATTCCCGCTGCAATAATTGCGGGATACGGGATTTCATATGTGGCGGGCAAGATGGAAAATAACATGCAGCTTGCGATTTTTTACCTTATGCTCTTCACGCTTGCGTTCATACCTGTCGCAGCGGAACTGAACAACGACGGCGGCAAGTTCCTGAGTGATGAGGAACGGGGGGGCATGCTCTGGCTGCGGGAGAACAGCGATGCAAATGCCACTATTGCCTCCTCATGGGACCGAGGTCACCCTTTGACTTACTTCGCGCGGAGAAAGGTGCTCATGGACGGCTATTTCGAGTTCGCCCCGAACCTGCAGGAGAGGCTTGACGCGATGAACATGCTGATAAGCACCGCGGACTGCGGAAAAATAAAAAAAACCGTTGATGCGTTCGGGATTGATTATTTCTTTGTGCATTCTTCCGCGCTGAACAACCTCAGTTACCAAAACGGCATACTCGAGGCGGACTGCGATTTCATGTCGCTTGCTTACAGTTCGGATAAGGTGCGAATTTTCAGGTATGGCTGAGTTTACTTTTCCTCCCACTTCGCAACCAGCACCTTCCTTATCTGCTTCGCCTTCTTCGGCCCGAGGTTTTCGACTTCCTGCCATTCAGGGGAGCGGGCGTTCACTATGTTCTTTATCGAGCCGAACTTTTTCAAAAGAGCGCGCGCCATGTTCGGCCCGACCATGGGGAACGATTCCACGATGAACTGCTGCTGCTCCGCGAGCGCCAGGCCTTTCCTCCCCGTGCGCAGGCGGATGTCCTTGTCTTTCCCTAACTGCTCGCGCTTTGCCGTGAGGAAAAGGAACTCGGCTGTTTCGGAGGCGTTCGCGGTGAAAAGAATGGGCAGGCGGTAATTTACCGCAATCGATGTAAGCGCGCCTATTATTGCATTGCGATGGATGTTGCGCAGAGTGTAAAGTTCCTGCGGGCTGCCCTCGAGCAGCATCATCGGCGCCTTGTAATTGGAACTCATGCCCACAATCTGCTGGAACAAACGCCCGTCAACCATGCTCTGGAGGAAGTCGGCAACGGTTTTGCGCTCGACAGCGATATCGTCGCTGAGAATATAGTCGCCGACCTCAAGTTGCTTGACCTTGACTATTGCCCCCATGCCAGCGAGGGTTTTTACCACTTCACACGCCTGCTCGCGCGTGTCCGCATAAATAAGCACCTTGTCCTTCGCCTCTTCCGTGAATTTGACGAGGGTGCTTTGCTTGGGAAGCACCGCACTTGCCCCACCGTCTGCGGTTTCGCGTTTCATCTCATGCAAAGTGCGGTGCATCTGCTTCTCCTTCGCCTGCGAGGACCAGTAAAAGGCTTCATCGCGCGTGCCCTTCGCAAGGAGAATTATAACCCTTCCCCTTGCAAACCTTCCCGTCCTTCCGCGCCTTTGTATTGTGCGTATCTCCGAGGGCACTGCCTCGAAAAAAACCACCAAGTCAACGGCTGGAATATCCAGCCCTTCCTCGGCAACGGAAGAGCAAAGCAAAGTGTTGAACTCCCCTTCCTTGAACCGAACAAGCAGTTCTATTTGCTCCTTCTGGCTCATGCCCTTCTGTTCCCCGCGCGCTGCCTGCCCTATGAACCTCGATGCCTTTATCTCGGGGAACTGCGCGAGATATTTTTCAAGGTTTGAAATCGAATCCCTGTAATGGTTGAAAACCAAAACCCTGCTTTCGGGGTTTTCCTTGAACTGGGTAAGGAGAATGTTTTGCAGCTTCTCGAGTTTGGGGTGCTGGACCCCCGCATTCACAAGGGTGCGGACGATTTTCACCGCCTTCCCCACGCCTTCATCCGCAAGAACCCCTTTGGCAGCCTTCGAACCCTCCTTTCCCATGCGCGTGAAGTAATCGTCAACAGCGGAAAGGCTCTGGGTTTCGAGCAAAGTGTGCGCGTGCGAAACCTTAAGCAGTGCCGCAGCCCTTGAAACCGCTGCCCACAAACTCGGGCGGGTTTTGGCATGAATTGCAAGGTCGCGCCTTATCCTGCCCTGCAGCTCGAGCATCTGCCTTTTCCCCAGCAGTCGCGTGTTTATGCTCTGCGCATAGCCAAGGCGCTTGAGGAAAACCAATTGCTCGCGCATGAACTTCTCCAAAAGGCCTTTCGCCTCGAGCATTTCAGCGGGAAGGTCCACCTTAACCCACTCCGCATCTATTGGTTTCACATAGGGCTTGACATCCGCATCCTCGCCTGTCTTGATTTCGATGTTTTTTATGAAAAGGTTCCTGCAAACGTCCTGTATGTGCTCCTTTTCCCCGCCCGGGGAGGCTGTGAGTGCCAAAATCAGGGGGTTTTCAGCCTGCGCCAGGTAGCGCTGGGCGATGAAAACATAAGAATAATCCCCCACGGCGCGGTGCGCCTCGTCAAAAATAAGCAGGGAGACGCCCTTAAGGTTCAGCCTCCCCCCCACAAGGTCGTTTTCTATTGTCTGGGGGGTTGCTGAAATGAACTCCGCGCTTTCCCACACCTGTTCGCGTTCTTTTGGCGAGGCTGTGCCGGTAAGGACGCTTAATTTGCCCCCCTCAAGCGCGAGGAATTTGGAAAAACTCTTATGGTGCTGCACAGCAAGCGGTTTCGTGGGGGCAAGAAAGAGCACTTTCGAGCCCTTCCTTTCCTGCATGCGGTGCGCAGCGACAAGCACCGCCACAATCGTCTTTCCGAGCGCTGTAGGGGCGACAACAAGCGAGTTCCCGCGCTCGAGGACACGTGCAGCAAGCACTTCCTGGTAAACCCTGCCCTCCACGGTGCCGGGTTTTATTAGCGGGTGCTCGATAAACTGCGGCATGCAATGAGGAATATGTTATGAAGAATTAATAAGGTTATGACCGCATGCACGCGCCAAAACAAAAACCCCGCCGCGAACCACGCGCATTGGTTTTTTTCGTGTTTTTTGCAGAAACGGGGCGAAAATAGGGCTTTTTAGCCCCAAAAAACCGCAATTATTATATATCGGTTTGGTTAAAACATTTAAAGAGGTTTTTCAAATGTCGGAGAAAATTCTGCCGCTTGCGGCAGTCGACAGGATTATCAGAAAGGCGGGGGCAAACCGCGTGAGCGAGAGTGCCGCTGCTGCGCTCGGCGAAATTTTAGAGGAAAAGGGGATAGAGATAGCAAAACAGGCTAACGAGTTCGCGAAGCACGCGAACCGGACAACTGTTACGGCTGAGGACATAAAGCTCGCGGTTAAGACAAGGCAGTAATGCCCTGCAGCCACGGCATGTGCATGCCGGCTAAGGCACAACTATTTATTTTATCGCACCCCGAAACGCGGGCGCACTATTTAATCGCTTCCCAGATAATTTCATCCTTAGGGCGGATTGCCAGGCCCGCGGGGCTTATCTCCAGCGGGTGCACGCTTTTCGAGTGGTTCGTGCCGCGCATCTTCCTTATGAAAATGCTCCTGTTCGGCGGGCTGAAGTAAAGCGCAAAAACCCCGTCCGCAACAAACTCCTCCACCCCAAATGCGGAGAAATCAGTGCGCCCGCCCTTTGTTTCCGCAATCAGCATGGTTGTGCAGTTCAGTTCTTTCAATTTGTCCGCGAACCTGTAGAGCAGGCTGCGTATCGCGCCCGAACTTTCTATCCACACGGCAAACGCGGTTGTGGAATCTATTGCCAGGCGCTTTGCCCCCATCTCTTCAACAATCGAGGCGATGGTTTTCAGCTCGGCATCGATTTGCTTTTTCACGTCGCGCTCGGGGTCGATGTGCAGCCTGTACATCTTCATCAGGTTTTTATCCTGCAGTTTCTTGATGTCCCAGCCGAAGTTCTCTATGTTCCATGTGATGTTCTTCAGGCTTTCCTCGAGCGTGACATACAAGCCGGGTTCGCCGAAGTCTTTCGCGCCAGCGTAAATAAATGAAGATGCAAATATTGTTTTGCACGTTCCCGCCCCGCCGCACACCAGAACTGTGCTGCCGCTCGGAATGCCGCCCTGGATTAATTCATCCATGCCCTTTATTCCTGTTTTAATCCTGTCCATGCGCGAACCCTCTGCAACCTTGAACCCAAATAACCAAAACAATAACGCGGTTGATGTTTTTATTTGTTTGTTTTTCCGCGTGCGGCAGGTTTTTTCCTGAAAATTATGGCATTTCCATTCAGCCCCTGCTCAAAATCACTGAAGCCAGGGAACAACCGCTCTTTGTGCGGGAGTTCATTTATTGCCGAAAAAATATTATTGCCGACCGAGGAGATGCGGATAGTCCCGCCAGGCTTAAGCGCAACCTGCAGGTTCCCGACAAGGCGCGCCAGAGCACAAATATTTTTGGCAATAGTTGGAATCAGGTGCGGATGCCTAGCCAGTTCTTTCCCTAACTGCGAGGAGGGGGAAATTTTACCGAGAGCCGCATGCATTGTTTGGAGGCCTTTGGCATTCAAATTGACGCGGGACGAAAAAAATGCATTCGGAAGCAATATGTGGTCATATCGGCCGTGCGCCTCTTTGGAGAACTTGTAAGAATACATATTCCCGCGCATAATGCGGATTTTCCCCGCCCGCAACAAGTTGGCAATACGCGATTTGAAGTAAACTCCGCTCCCGTCCCATTTCCCGCCTTTGGGCGAGTATGCTAAATCCATCAAATCGTAATTTTCAGGCCTCAGTTTTTTCATGCCAAACAGCCATGCGGCAAGCCTCCCGCTTCCCGCACCTATCTGGAGTATTCTTGTTTTCGCGTCAAGAGGCAGTTCCCCAAGATTCAGGTCTGCCCACTGCACACTAGGCTTAAAATAAGCATACTTTTTTCCAGTTTTAGGCAAAAACAAGCCCTTGTGCCGCTTCCAGACTTTAAGATTGGGGAGGTTATTCATGTTACGAATCCATTCTGCAGATGAGTACGGGCTGTGTTCTCTCGGCCTGTTTTTTCCCAACATATGCATGCCGCTACGCTCCGCCTATTTCCGCTTGCCAGAGTTTACATCGATAACCTTTTTCACTTCCCCAAGCGCCTCCGCAAAAACCCCTTCTTCATCAAGTTCGTCCGTCTCAATCACAAGGTTAAAAGGCCTCAAATCCTCCCCGAGGGAGAAGCCGTAGATGTTTTTGTAAATCTGCGCTGTCTGCGCGTCGCGCTCCCTGAGTTTTTTAAGTGCGTCCGCCGCGGGAATTCCATCGCGCCCGGCAATCCTGCCCGCGCGCTTCTCCGCGGAAGCGCGCAGCCATATCTTGAACCCTTCCTTTGAAAGCCAGGGCATTGTCCATGAGTCAAGCACGAGCGCCTGCTTTTTCTTTTTCGCCTGCGCTATGAGTTTCAGCAGATGCTTGTCCAGCTCCTTATCCATCGTGCTGTCCTCAAGGCGCCTGCGCATGTACGCCTTTCCTTCCTCAGACTCCCACCAGCCCGTGTTGTGCCTGCATGCGTGCAGGTCTATCTTTGCAGCCTTTTTTTTCCGCATTTCCTTGAGCACGCCCGAAGCGTGCACGCATTTAGCCTTGAGCGCCTTTGCCAATTTATCCGCGAGCGTGCTTTTTCCCGAACCCGCGAAACCCGCGACAATAACCAGCAGCGCCTTCTTTTCCATGCTATACATATGTTTCATTAATTTAAAAACCTTTATCGCACATCTGGTTAGCATGCAAAACCCCAAAAACAGGCCGCTTCTTGCGGTTGTGCTTTCCCCCGAAATTTCTGGCGCGCACGGCGAGGCAAAAACCGCTTACAACCTCTGGTTAGGGGGGATTGATTCGGTTTCCGCCCAGGGTACGGAGGAAACCGAGGCGCTGAGGATAAAGGCGCAATTGGAGACGGGGGAGGGTAAGGAAATAAGGGCGCATGCAGGGACGGGAAAAAGCAAGGCAACAGCCGGCACGGAAAAAACAAAAAACAAAAGTCCGGGTTCCGCGGTTGTTGCGGAGAATTTGCAGGGCTTGTTCGCGCTCGCAAAGGAGGGCAGGGCAGGCATCATTGACGTAAGCGCTATAATCGCCCGCAATGCGGGCGACGAAATACTCGCGGCAAAGGCATGCAGGCAGTGCGTGAATGCGGCGCTTTCGGGGATTGCACTGGAGAACTATGCGAAGATGCACAGCGAGCTTGCGGTTGCGATTTCGCGCGAAAAAAAATAAAATAAGCGCGGCGAATTTAAGCGCGTAAAATTCACTCGTAGCAGAATTCCTTTTCGGGGAACTTTTTCCCGCGAACCTCTTCAGCGAATTTTTTTATTGCTTCGCTTGCGTGCGCGCCAAGCTGCGCATACCGCTTCACGAATTTCGGCCTGAACTCTCCGGGCGTCAGGCCGAGCAGGTCGTGTATTACCAGAACCTGCCCGTCGCAGTCCAAACCCGCGCCGATACCAATTGTGGGAATCGAAACCGAGGCGGTTATTTTTTTTGCGGGGGAAGAGGGGACGCATTCAAGCACAACCGAGAAACAGCCCGCTTCCTCCAGCGCCTTCGCATCCGCAACTAACTGCTTTGCCCTTTCCTCCTCGCGCCCCTGGACTTTGTATCCTCCGAATTTGTTTATGCTTTGGGGCGTCAGCCCGATGTGCCCCATTACGGGAATGCCCGCGTTCACAATCGCCTTCACGCGGGGGCACATTTCTGTTCCGCCCTCTATCTTCACCGCGTGCGCGCCCGCCTCCTTGACAAACCTGCCCGCGTTCCTCACAGCATCCTCATCGCTTGCCTGGTATGACATGAACGGCATATCCCCTACGACGAGGGCGCGTCGGGCGCCCCTCGAAACGGCGAGGGTGTGGTGCAGCATCTCCTCCATTTTAACAGGGATTGTGTTCTCATAGCCCAGAACAACGCCGCCGAGGGAGTCTCCCACGAGAATTATGTCAATCCCCGCCTCGTCAACCATGCGCGCCGTGGTGTAATCATATGCGGTAAGGCATACTATGGGCGCGGAGCCCTTCATTTGCATAACCGCGGGAACCGTAACCTTTTTTGCTTCCAACTCTGCAGCCATAAAAACCAATTAAGAGGGTTTTGCTTATTAATATAATGAATATGCCCGCATGCTTCAAGGAAAGGGTTTGGTTAAAAACCGCGCAAATCCCGCGCGGGAGGGTAAGCAGTTACGCCGAGATTGCTAAGGCAATCGGGAAGCCGCGCTCCGCACGCGCGGTTGGCAACGCACTGAACAAAAACAAAAACCCGTTTCCGCCGTGCGGTTGCGCGGTTCGAAACAAAAACCGCGCGGTTCCGTGCCACAGGGTTGTGCGTTCCGATGCACGCGTTGGAGGGTTCGCGCGCGGAACCGAAGCAAAGGCGGAACTCCTGCACGCGGAGGGCATTGCCGTTTCGGGGCGCGGGGAAAGGGCAAGGGTAACGAATTTTAAGGAGGTTATGCATTACTTTTAGCGCGGTTTGGGGCGGGAAGATGGCGAAAGAAAATGCACACCTCAGCGATTTGGGGAACGAGATGAACCAGCTTTCGGGCGTGCGGCAGATAAACAGGGACATAGAGGAAGTGCTGCGCGCGGGCAAGGGGAAAAAGATTTACGATTTCGGCGCGGGAAACCCCGCGATAATTCCCAAAGTGCTTGCGGAAGTGAGGAAAACCGCGCGCAAGGTTGTTGATTCGGATGAGTTCGGCGCTGTGTTCTGCAGGTACGGCTCAACCGGGGGTTACGCGCCGTTCATGCAGGAGTTCGGGAGGCACCTGAAGAAGCATACTGGGCTGAAGGCGAATGAGGAAAATATAATTGTCACCCCGGGCAGCCAGATGGTTTATTATTACGCCGCGAACGCGTTAGCGGGGAAGGCGAAGGGCAAGAGAAAAAAAATACTCTTCCCCCTGGTTCCCGAGTACACGGGTTACATGCACCTGGGGGTAGGGGACAAGGCGCTGGTCGGCATCAGGCCGAAGATAACGGTTACGGGGAAGCACGAGTTCAAATATAACGTGCATTTCGAACACCTGAACCTTGACGGCGTAGGCTTAATTATTTTTTCCCGCCCCTCGAACCCTTCGGGAAATGTCCTGCACGATTCGGAGGTAAGGGAAATCGTGAAGCAGGCGGGAAAGAAAAAAATACCCGTGATAATCGACTGCGCTTATGCGCCGCCCGTGCCCAATGTTTGCTATGCGCCCATGAAATACATAAGCGCGCCGAACGTGATTACAACGTTCAGCTTTTCGAAGGCCGGGCTTGCAGCGGCGAGGGTGGGGGTTGCTGTGGGCGCAAAAGAACTGATTGAACCCCTGAAGGCGTTCCAGGCGAATGTGTGTTTGTTCCCGCCGATATTCGGGCAGGAGGTTGCGCGCAGGATGCTTGCAAACGGCAGCATGGTCCGCCTGTGCAAAGGGGCAGTGAAGAAGCACTACCACGGCAAGCAGAAGGTTTTCCGCTCCGCGTGCTCGAAATACATTGATGGCACTATTCCTTATTTCCTGCACAAATCCGAAGGAACGTTCTTTGCGTGGGTCTGGTTCAAGGGTTTGCCCTGCTCTGACTGGCAATTGTTCGAGCGCCTCAAGGAAGCGGGCGTGATTGTAGTGCCCGGTTCCCCGTTCTTCCCAGGCACGGGGAAAGGCTGGAAGCACGCAAGGGAGTGCGTGAGGTTCAGCCTGATAATGGAGGATAAGGAAATAACAGAGGGAGTAAGGCTGATGGCGGAAGTTGTGAACAAATTATATAAGAAATAAAGTGTATCTGAAAGGGTTTTCCAAAATGGCGAAAAAAGACTGGGATTTCATGCGCAGGGGCCAAGAATACTTCAATCTCAGGGACGCAGTCCACAATTTTATGTTTAATGACCTAAATAGAGTCACTTTAATCCTAACAAACCGCTGCAATTCCAACTGTGAGTTTTGCATCAGCAAGTCTGAACGCGGCACCGAAAGGGATATGGAAACGGCAGTGGCAATGAAAGTAATACACTCTATGAGCTCAAGATACACCAAAATAAGGCTCACGGGCGGGGAGCCCAGCCTGCATAAGGACTTTTTCAAGATATTGCGCGAAGCGGCACGCGATGCGCTGCGAGTAGAGGTTCTTTCAAACGGGTCTTTTATTCCCGCAAATCCGGCAGAATTTTCAAAAAAAATGAGACAGTTGGAGTTGCAGAAGCCGCTAATTGATGGCACGTATCCAAAAATAGACTTTTACATAAGTGCAGACCCCGCGCATTTTAAGACGGACAAAAAACTTAAAGACCGCATTTTTCTTCTGGCTAATTTCCTCTATAAAACTGACATGTCATTGAGGGAGCCGCATTTGCATATAAATGTAAGGGGCCCCTATGCCAATGACGTGAGGCGGGAACTTTCAGACCCGAGGGGGGTTAGCAAGGAAACGTTAGAAGCCATAGGGGGCAAGGTGCCTGCCCCGTTGGAAGCCTACTGGATAGACATACACCCGGCAAGGTCCATAGTACGGGCGGGCGGCGCAAGGCAGTACAAGCCGCCAGCATGGTCTGACACTACTGCCCGTGACTTCGACAAGCTCAAAGAAATACGCGCCAGTTTCAAGACCGATGAAATTGCCATAACCCCCGAAGGCAACGCCTTTGTTTCGGTTTATTCCGCATATGACAACATGCTCCAACCAAAATATGGAAAACGCCACTGGCTGACATACTTAGGAAATGTGAAAAAGCAGGAAATGAGCAAAATAGTGGAATCGCTGATATACAGGCAGCGCAGATTTAAACATTTCGACGAGTTCCTTAACAGGCAATTTCCAAAAGACGGCTGGGAAGATTTTTTAAGCAAGGAAGGGCACAAGAAACTAAAGACTCACTATAGAATCTACAAAGGGAATTGGCTACGCTAACAAATTGTATAAAAAGTGATTCGGGCACAAATTGCTGCATATGCCCGCAAAATGGTTCTCCGAAAAGGGCGCCTCCCTCGCGCCCTTAAAAAACAAAAAAATCGCAGTATTGGGTTTCGGTTCGCAGGGTTCGGCACAGGCGCTGAACCTGCGGGATTCGGGGCTTGATGTAATTGTGGGCGTGCGCAAAGGAAAAAGTTGGAACCGCGCCAAAGGGGAGGGGTTTGATGTTTTTGATGTCGCAACCGCAACCCGCAAAGCGGATGTTGTTTTGGTTTTGCTTCCTGACGAGGAACAGCCGCATGTGTATGCGCGCGAAATTGCCCCAAACCTTAAGCGCGGCTCCGCGCTCGTTTTCGCGCACGGGATGAACATCGTTTTCGGAACCATAAAGCCGCGCGCGGACGTTGATATTGTGCTGTGCACCTCAATCGGACCCGGAAAAACCCTACGCGAGAATTTTGTTAAGGGCGGGGGTTTGATGGGCTTAATCGCGGTTGAGCAAGATGTGAGCGGCTCTGCACACGGCGTTGCACTTGCGCTCGCGAAGGGCATCGGTTTGGCGCGCGTCGGCGTGCTTGAAACCACTTTGAGGCACGAAACCGTTTGCGACCTTTTCGGGGAGCAGGCTGTGCTCTGCGGGGGCATAGCGGGAACCATGAAAGACGCATTTGAAACACTAACCAAGCGCGGCTACCCTGCCGAACTCGCTTACTTATTTTGCGTGCAGGGCGCAGCCTCGGTTTGTGCGCTGATTGAGAAGCACGGCATAGAGGGGATGTATGAAAGGGTGAGCAATACCGCGGAATTCGGCTCGCGGTTTTTCGGTGAAAGCGCGCGGGAAAAGGACAAGGGCTTGGGAAAACTGCTACATAACATAGAAAGCGGAAAGTTCGTGCGCGAATGGGAGAAAGAGCACGCAAAGGGGATGCGCGCGCTGGGAAAGGCGAGGGGAACGGGAAAAGGGGCCGTGCTGGAAAAAACAGGCTCAGTGGTGCGTTCGCGGCTGAACCAAAAGGATTTAAAATAAAGGAAGGGCTAATTCTGAATGGCGAGTGCATGAAGATATTCGTGGACAGCGCGGTTGTTGAGGAGGTCAGGAAGGCTGCGGAATGGGGCCTTGCCGACGGCGTTACAACAAACCCCACGCTTGTCGCAAAGGCGGGAAAGGATTTCAGGGAGACGGTGCGCGAAATTGCGGGCATTGTCAACGGCCCAGTAAGCGCGGAGGTTATGGGCGATGACGCAAGCGGCATGGTTAAGGAAGCATTGGAACTCGCGAAGATTCACAAGAACGTGATTATCAAGGTTCCGATGACGCAGGAGGGAATGAAGGCAGTGCGCGGACTGAAGAAAAAGGGCGTTCGCACCAATGTGACGCTTGTGTTCAGCGCGAACCAGGCGCTGATTGCCGCAAAGGCGGGCGCGGACTACGTGAGCCCCTTTGTCGGGCGCCTTGATGACAAAGGGGAAAAGGGAATGGATGTTGTAAGGGATATTCTGCAGGTTTACAGGAATTACGGGATGAAGACAAAGGTGATTGTTGCAAGTGTCCGCTCTGTGGAGCATGTGAAAGAGGCGGCACTCCTCGGCGCGGACGTTGCCACTGTGCCCTTCCGCGTGATTGAGGAAATGTTTAAGCATGAACTCACGGACGCGGGAATAAAAAGGTTCAGGGAAGACTGGAAAGGCGTTAAGGGAAAATAGCGCAAGCGCGAAAGGGGACATAGCATAACCCGGCAGTGCGGCTGGCTCCAGAAACTTTTAGGAGCGCGAAACTTTTGCAGTTTCGCTTCCCAAAAGTTTGCAAAAAGTTGGAGCGACCAGCTGATGGGGGTTCAAATCCCTCTGTCCCCAAACTTTTTCTTTGCAAGAAAAAGTTTACAAAAAGAAGGATTTTTGCTTGGGCAAAAATCACGCTGCCCGCAAAAAGGCTGGCGAAAAATTCCGCTCATTCTTCTTTCGGGAACAGTTCGGGCGCGGCCTTTCTGGTTTCATCCGGCGGGCATATGGGAGCAACGCCCCTGCCCTCCAGCTCTTCCTTCAGGTATTTCAGGTATTCGTCCTTGTAATTGGTTATGTAACTCACCCTTCCCTTATCGAGGAAGTTCCCCACCTCGCGCAGGAAAATGTTCGAGCCTATTATGTGCGGCATTACGACAAAATCCGCGCCGCGCCCGTAGAAATCGAGCGCGTCACTCGCAAAGTGCGCGCGCGCGAAAACAACAAGCGAGGGGTTTATTTTTTTCGCGTGGGTTATGAGGAAATTTGTTGCGCGGACATCAGGCATAGCAAGCACGAGCAATTTCGCCTCCGCAAGGTTCACGCGCCGCATTACCTCGGTGTTTTCAGCGCTGCCGTAAACGGCATTTATGCACTCCTTCATGCACTTGAAAACCTTTTCAGAGTCATGGTCCACAACAATCACGCGCTCGTCGCTGCCTTTCAGCGCTGTCGCAAGGCTGAGGCCCATTGTTCCGCCTCCCACAATGACTATGTGGTTGCGCAGGCCCTCGGGAATTGTTTCAAGCATGCTTATCCTCCTGTAAAACGCCTTGCGCTTAAGCGGCACTGCGGCGGTGCCGAAAACCCTTGAGAAAAGCGCGTTTATTCCCGCGGTGTTTGCCATCACATATGGGGTAATAACCATTGAAACAGCAATCACGAGCAGGAGGAATGAGTAAAGGCCGGGGGTTACGCCAAGGACATCCCTGCCCTCGCTGAGCAATATGAACGAGAACTCGGAAACCTGCGCAAGCGCGAGCGCAACTACAAGTGAAACCTTGGAACCGAAGCCGGAGAAAAGGCTTATGAGGTATATGAGTGCCGGCTTGAGGAAAAAAACCGCGCCCACAACAAGCAGCACCAGCGCCAACGGCACGGAAACGAAATCAAGGCTTATCTGCATCCCCAGAGTTACGAAGAAAATCGTCGCAAGGAAATCCCTTAATCCGCGGATTTTGTTGTAAACCTCGAGGTTGTAAGGAAGGGTGGAAATGCTTAAGCCTGCGATGAACGCACCGACAGCGATTGAAAAGTTCAGCAGGTAGGCTATAACTATGAAAACAAAGCAGGAGGAAACCGCGACAAGGGAGAGGAGTTCCTCGGATTTTGTTGCGAAGCCGAAAATTTTCGGGTATGCATACCTGTTGAGCAGGTACGCGATGCCGATTATTAAAACCCCCTGCATGAATATCGGGAGCACGGCTGCAGGGGAGAGGAGTTCGCCGAGGTTTGCAAGCAGGGGCATTGCAAGAATCACAAGCATGTCCTGCACAACAAGGAAGCCTATAAGCAGTCTGCCGTGCAGCGTGCTTATCTGGTGCGAATCGGAGAGGATTTTTACCACAATTACCGTGCTTGAGAAAGCGACAATCAGCCCTATGTAAACCGCCTGCTCAAACCCGACAAGCCCCAGCTGGTATGCGGCAAGGAAAACCACGAGCGCGGTTACGAGCACCTGCACAACGCCGCCGACAAGCACTACCTTGCCCAATTCCCTGAGTTTGGAAAAGTTCGATTCAATCCCCACGCCGAACAGCAGGAACGCAACACCCAATTCCGAGAGTATCATCACATCCTGCACGTTGGTTACGCCCAGGGGAACGCCGCCGAAGGTTATTCCCATCGCGCCCAGCCCAAGGGGGCCGAGAACAAGCCCTGCCGCAATGTATGCGATAAGGCTGGGCTGTTTCAGCGCCCTTGCAAGGTAGCTGAACACTGTGGCGAGAACAAGTATAAGCCCCAAATCCACGAGGAGGGTCAGGTCAAGCGCGGATGCTACCATGCAAAGCCCCCTTTGCGGTTCGGGTTAAGCGCCGAGGCTACCATGCGGCACCGCCCCCGAGGGTTAAGCCAAGCGCCGAAGCCATAACATGCACCAACCGCGGTCCGCGGCTAATTAGAGTATTGTTTCAGGTTGTTTAAAAGGGTTGCGCTGGCGCGTTTTTAGCCGCCAGGCGCATCCGCCCTCTTCACATACTTCCCGCAGGAGATTATGAATTCGGGGGTTATTTCAATCCGCTCATCAAACAAGTCGTAAAGTTCGTCGTGAACCCTGACTTTTGAATTCGGGTTGCGGGACACATAGTTGGCAAGGTATGCAATAACTCCCGCCTCCTTCGATTCCTTGAACGCGGGGACGAAATCGCTGTCGCCGCCGACAAGAATCGCCTTCTTTATGAGATACCGCCAGCTCAGGCTAACGACATCGACCATCAGCAAATCGTCGGTTCTTTTCTGCTCGATTTTCCATTGCTCCCGCCCGCAAACCTTGCAGACGAGCGGCTGCTGGCAGGATTTGCTTTTGCACAACAGCCTGTGCCTGCTCAATTTCCCCTCCCTGAACTCGAAACGCGGGGTGCGTATCAAGCCGTTATAAAAATTGTTCTTCGCCCTCGCATACCCCGAGCCGTCATCTATGGGGCGGCAGTGATAATAATACGTCCTCAGCCGTTTCGCTCCGCACAGTTCGCACAGTTTTTCCGCGAACAGGTTGTAGTCGAGGCGGAAAAACTCGCCGCGTTCGGGGTTTTTAGGATTTAATTTCGGAGGCGCGGCATCGTCAAGGACATGGTCGAAAAATCCGCCATCGATGAATACCGCGGAATCGCAATTGCCGCCTATCGTCATATGACGTAAAAGTAGCCACAAAGGTTAAAAAGAATATGGAACGCCCGCCACCGCCGAAGCAGTGGCGGCGGGTATAGTTGATATATACTGCTGCCAGTTATTTAAACCTTTTGGCAAGGGCGTTACAGTTCCCTGTACCTGACATTTACCTTGTGCCCGAAAGTGTGCAGGAGGAGTTCCTTGTGGTGCCCGAAGTGGGACCTCAATACGTTAAAATCCGCCGCCAGCGCACCCTCGATAAGTTCGACCGTTTTTAATGCCTGCCCCGAATCCGCTATCTTGTTCGAAAGGTGGACAAACGGCATTACTACGATATTTGCGGATTTTGTGTCTGCGGCGAATTTTTTTATTTCCGCAACGCACTTTTTCGAACTCGCGGAAGGCACATCTTTTTTCTCGACAGTGACCATCGCCACTATGCAGTTGCCCATCTTTTCGGTTTCCATCCTCTTTTTTTCAGGGATTACGGTTTCGGGCATGTCGGATTCTCCGACAAGCGCGGCTTCAAATTCTTTGCAGTGCCACATGAGTACTTTCATCAGTCACGCCCTCTTCCACTTTACGCCCTGCGGCGTGTCGTCAAGGAGTATTCCCATCCCGCGCAGTTTCTCGCGGATTTCATCCGCCTTTGAAAAGTCCTTTTCCCTGCGCGCCTTTTCGCGCTCCTGAACAAGGGCACCAATATCGGCGCCAAGCTTTTCCTCCTCCTTTTTTTCGAACGTGAAAACCCCGAGGAAGGAATCAAGTTCGCGCAGGAATTTCAGGATTTCTTCCGCATCCGCGCGCGAGAGTTTATTTTCCGCGAGCAGCGCATTAACTTTCTTCACAAAGGCAAACAGTTCCGCCCACGCGGCGGGAAGGTTGAAGTCATCATCCATCTTTTCCGCGAACTTTTTGCGTGAGGAAGCCACAAGTGCAGCCACATTCCCTTTCTTTTCCCCCTTTCCTGCGCCCTTCACTGAGAGCAGGCGCTGTATCATCTCATTCAGCCTTCCCAGAGTCGCCTTCTCGCCCTCCATCAGGCTTTTCTCGAAGTTCACGCGCGACCTGTAATGCAAACCCGAAACAAAGAAACGGAACAGCTTCGGGTCGTACTCGCGCAGGAGCTCCGGAATTTCGATAAAGTTCCCGAGGCTCTTGCTCATCTTCTCCCCCCCGACATTGAGGAAGCCCGCATGCATCCAGTATTTCACGAACGGTTTTTTCCCCGTAAGGGCTTCGCTCTGCGCTATTTCGTTCTCGTGGTGCGGGAAAATCAAATCCACCGCGCCGCCGTGCACGTCTATCCTGTCCCCTAAAAATTTGCGCGACATCACGCTGCACTCTATGTGCCAGCCAGGCCTGCCTTTTCCCCACGGCGAATCCCAGGAGGGTTCGCCCTCTTTCGATTTCTTCCAGAGCGCGAAATCGGATGCGGAGCGCTTCTCGTATTTGTCCGTGTCGACGCGCGTGCCTGTTTTTGTTTCCTTCGCGTTCAGGCGCGAAAGCTTCCCGTACCCCTTGAACTTCGCAACCGAGAAATAAACCCCGTCCGCGGTTTCGTATGCATAGCCTTTTTTCTGCAGGGTTTTTACCGCGTCCACGATGTCGGGGATTGTTTCCGTAACCCGCGGGTTTTTGTCCGAGGGCTTTATGCCGAGTTCCTCCATGTCCTTGAAAAAGAGCGCGATGTTCCTGTCGGCGAGCTCGAAAATGGTTATGCCGAGTTCGCCCGCGCGCTTTATCATGTCGTCGTGGACGTCCGTGATGTTCATGACAAACTTGACTGCATAGCCGCGCCACTCCATATAGCGCCTGATTATGTCGAACGCGACATAGGTGCGCGCGTGCCCTATGTGCCCCGGCCCATACACAGTGGGGCCGCAGACATACATTGCCACGGTTTTGCCCTTCAGCGGGGCGAATTCCTCCTTTTTGCGGGAGAGTGAATTGTAAACCTTCAGCATGAAACCACAAGGCGCCAAACACAGCCGAAATATACCGTGCGCAAGTTATTTTAAGTTGTTTTATTTTTTGGCGGGGGGCTCAAGGCTGCTGTGGGGCGGGTTTATTTTTTGGCGCTTTGGTCCGGGGCAGGGGGGAACCCGGGCTTACTCCTCTTCCTCTTCTCCGTAGAATTCGTCGTCGGCGTCGTAATACTTTTCCTTCTCGCTTGCAAGCTTCAGCTTTCCGCCCTTAACCGTAACGGTGCATTCCGATGAGCATTCGGGGCACTCCACAGAGTCCCCTTCATCGTAATCGTTAACGCTCAAATCGAAGGGTTCCTTGCATTCCGGGCATTTCACGCGCATGCAGACACCATTGCGGGCTTCGGCGCAAGCCCTTTCAGGATACCTGCGCCAATAATATTTTTCTCCAGCCCATAGTGTTTATAAGGGTATTTTTTGCGGGTTTTTCCGCGGAAACTGCCGAAAAAACACGGGAAAAAGGGCGCAAAAGTCCGCGCCATGGGGGGCAGGGAAAAAGCGCGCAAAAAAACAAAAAAACCGCCCTATTCGGGCGAATGCCCGAATGGGCGCATTTTGGCGCAAGCCAAAATAGCGCGCGGGTTTGCGGGGTTTGCTTAACCGCGCGCGCGGGCTGTTCAAAGCCGCGGGGGGCGCAATCAGGCGCCGAGTACGGAATTTATAAGTATCAGGAACCCGAGGAAAAGAACCATCATCACAAGGTTCTTCAGCAGGCCGCCCCTGCCTTCCTCGGCAACAAGGAGGTAGAAGAAATAAACCGCAAACAGCACGAGCAGGGAAAGCACAACGAATGTGAGGGGCATAATTATCAGCACGGTGTCCTGCGATGCCGTGGGGATGTTTCCGAGTTCGGACATTAATTGCGCGTCATCCATGCCGGGCGCGGTGTGCGTAAGCGCGGAGAGTTTTGCGGGCAGCTGCGGCGCTACAAGCATTATCGCCGCAAAGAACACCGCGAATATCGCGAACCTTATTGCGTAAAGGAGGGAGAATGCGGATAGCGCGCCCGAAAGCCTGCCGTGTATTGTTCCGCCCTTCAGCGCGTACAGGAGTATGTAAAGTATAATCCCGCCCGCAAGCCATGCGAGGATTGTGGAGGCAAGCGTCCATGCGAAATCTTGAATGACAAACTCAAGGCCGAGGAAGGACTGCATTGCCGCGACGAAAACGACGGGAGCAAGGACAAGCACGAACGCAATAGCAAGGTTAGGCTTCTCGTATGCGTCCCTCACGGCCCTGCGCGGCGAAACGAACAGTTTCAGCGGATTCATGGTTTTATATAAGGAAAAGGGTGTATTTAAAGGTTGTGCCGCGCCTCCCCCGCGGCCATTACGTGCCTTCCCTGTAAATTACATCCTCCACAAGATTGCCGCTTTTGCCTTTCACAAGTTTGTCGCCCCTTTCAATGCGGCAGCCCCTGACAAGCCTGTTCTTTTCGCGCAGCACGACGGGCGTTATTTTTGCATTCTGGCTTTTCAGGACAGTAATCAGAAAACTGCCCTCCCTGCTGAAAAAATACTGCGGGTTTTCATTCGGGCCGCGCGCACGGAGATATATCGGGTAAACTGCTTCCTTGCCGCCGGAAATGCATACAGCCTCGACTGTTTTTGTAACTTTGCCGAGCGTTCTTTCAAAGGATATGTGCATCAGCGTCCCTGCGTAACCCTGGTAGTAGCCTGCCCGCAAGTCCGGAAACGAAACGCCTGTTGGAACGCTTTTGAGCGGCACTATTTCAGCACGCATGTATCTGGGCGCAAAAACTCCCTCCCCTGATTTTTCAACGTATGTCGACCTGCCTCCGCCGCGGGGGGTTTCAATAAGCATCCTGCCCTTAACCCAGGAAGTTTTAACCGTGCCAAGCTCTGCAGATGTATCCGCCCACCTGCCTGCGGTCAGCAATTCCGCATAGGCAATCATCCGTTCCACTTTTTCAATCCTGTCCTCCACAGGCAGCCTGAGCGGCGGCCGCTTACGCTGCTGAACCGCCTTTTTAACCTCGCCCGCGGATGGAAGGTCCAGTGCGGCGGGGCGCAGGGAAAGGTATGCGTCCTTGTTCGACCACTTCAATATGCCGCTTGCGCCGACCCATGAAAGCTTCCCGCCCTCGCTGCGCAGCTCGAACTTTTTTTGGAGAGCCCCTTTCTCAAACCTTACGAGAAATTTTTTCCCGACCGTGCGGAAGGCATAATTCGCAACGAAAAGCGCGCCCTCGGGAATTTCATTGAGGGGAATGTGCCTTATGTGGCGCGCATCGCCAACGCCCTTTATCGCCCCGCGCTTAATTTTTTCGTGCTGCGAAAGGGTTTTGGAATGCGCAGGATGCCCGGAGAATAAACTCAACTTCCACGGAAAAGGCAAAAAATCACCAAGACACGCATTGCGTTGCTATTTGAACACTTCGCGCACAGGCGCGAATATTTCCGCGAGGTAAGCCGCAGTTGCCGCCTTCAGGTCAGCGGGGTGCAATTTCCCTTCCGCGAAAGCGCGGTGCAGTTCCGCGTAGGATGAAAACGCAACATCCCCCCCGAACTTTTCAGGTCTCCTGACCTCGAACGCCTTTTTCCCGTTCTCGAGGCGCGGGAAAATTACCAACTGGACAATTTCGAGAACGGGGTTGTTCTCCGCGGCCCTTTCCGGGCAATAGGCGCGGGCGATCTTCTTTTTTATTTCCTCGGTGCTGTCCCTCACGGAAATAAGCGAACCCTTGTCGCTCGAGGACATTTTAGTGCCGGGCACGCTCGAGGACATTTTCGTTCCCGACCCGAGCAGGGAATTTATAAGCGGCGTGTGCACGAACATCGGCTTCCTGTAGCCGATGCCTTCCAGGTGCTCGCGCGCAAGCATGTGAATTTTGCGCTGTTCGATGCCCGCTTCCGCAACATCGACACCCAGATGCTTTATGTCATTGGCCTGCATCAGGGGGTAAACGGCCTGCGAAACCTTCGCGTTCTCTATATCGCGCGAAACTTCCTGCATTGCGCGCAGGCCGCGGTTTACTGTGACCCGCTGGCACAATGTGAGGAGGTCCGCAATGTACGCCTCCTTCATCTGGAACTGCGAGCCGAGGACAAATTTCGCATCCTTCAGGCCGAGCTTTTTGAAAGCCTTCTCCCACATTTTTGTGGTGCCGTTTATGAAATCCCAATCGCCCTTGTTGTTGAGGAATGCGTGCCAGTCCGCAAGAAGCACCTTTACCTCAAAACCCGCATCGGCAAGGTCCATTAGTTTAGTAGTAGTCACGGCGTGCCCCAAATGAACCTCGCCAGAGGGTTCATAGCCGCAGTAAGTAACGGGGCGCTTTTTTTCCCTGAGCAGCTGCCCGATCTCGCCCTCGGTAACCAGCTCCACAGTGTTGCGCCTTATGAGCGCCATCCTTTCTTCCGCGTTCATAATAACCACGCCGTTCTGCAAACAACCCCGAACAAAAACCAAGCCCCAAACAACCCGCACAAAAAACCAAAACCCGCGAAGGGTTTGATTGGCGGGATTGGGGTTAAGGGTTAGTATTATTAAACACCGAATGAGTATATTAAGTTTATGAAAAAGAGCAGTACGGTTATGGCATTTGGCACTTTCGATTTCCTCCATGCAGGGCATCTGCATTACCTCCAGAGCGCGAAAAAACTCGCGGGAACCGCGGGAAAAGGCGCGGGCAAAAAAGGGAAAACGCATGGGCGCGGGAAACTGGTTGTTGTCGTGGCGCGCGACAGGGTTGCGCTTTCCGAGAAGGGCGCGCTGCCCGTGAACCCGGAAAAGGACAGGCTTGCGCTTGTCGGGGCGCTGAGGGTTGTGGATGTTGCCGTGCTCGGCAGCGAAAGCGCGGCGGAAAGGTTCGCCGAAATAAAAAAACAAAAACCCGCGGTTCTCGTGCTTGGTTATGACGCAAGGGAGGATGAGGACGTGCTCACGCTGCGGCTTTCCGCTGCGGGCATCAGGCCCCTGCCGAAAATCGTGAGGGCAAAACCTTACCTGCACGAAACTAACAAGAGTTCACTGCTGAGGAAAAGGCTGCCGCTGGTTTGACGGTCAAATCAATGAGGAATCAATATGGCGGAAATGGTGTTGTTCAAATCCGGCGAAAACTTAGCCAAAGAATTCCCGGGGAGCATTTTTATAAAATATGGCGATTTAGACGCGAATGCCAGGACAGTTATAGGCCAGATAAAATCTCAGATGGGGGTTATAGTTTGCGGCGCCATGTTTTATGGGGCTGCAGGGATACTTGGCAATATTCCGCTTATAGCAGCCACCGGCTATGCGGGGTGCATGAGCCTGCGCGCCATGGGGGCGAAATACGAGCAGGGCACCCTTCTGCAAATGCTTTCCACAGGAAAACTGAAAAAGGATTTGCCATTCAAGGAAATTAAGGGAAGATACAGCCACATGATTGTCGACGCAAAAGGCAACGTGCTGCTGGTCAAAGAACCCAAAAAAGGGTTTATGAAACGCTATCTTTCCAATTTTTACCTTGCCAGGGCAAGAATAGGCGAGCCGAAATTAAAAAAATCCTGGGTACATGAAAAGATTAGAAAGGCGCAAAGAAAATTCTTGCCTGGACCGGGGGCGGCAAGATACCTTTGGGGGAAAGTAACTAGAAAAAGGAAATGAACAGGCGGGGCGATGCGGCAAACACGATGAAGAGAACCATTCCGCAGGTTACCCGCCCCGTATGTATTCATCCCATTCTTCCGCGGACTTGCCGGAGGCTTCCTGGCGGCTCCTGATGACTTCATCGATTACGCCTGTTGTTGACGCGGCATTCTGCCCGCACTTTGCCGCCCAGCCTTCCGTGTATTTCACGGATGTGAATATTTCCTCGAGCGTGCCTTTGGAAGCGCCCCACTCCGTTGCCGGCGCCGTGTAGCCCCAGACATTTACCCACCAAGTCATGCCGTCGCCCAAATCGAAGGACTGGACAAGGTATTTGCCGCGCATTGAGGTTCCGTTGTTTTCGTATGTCGCCTCGAAAACAGAGGCGTCGCATGCGGCAAGGCCTGAAATGCAGACAGCCTGCAAGAACTGCTGCGTAAGGGCATCGTCCCTTGCGGTGACCTGCAGGCTGCCCGAGCCCGAAAGCGGCGCAACAACCTGCGCAGACGCCGCTTCCGCGCCGAGGTAATCGGAAACGGGCGTGCTGTCGATTCCGCTCATGCCGTACGCCTTGTATATCTGCCGCGCATCCTCGGATTTAAAGACAAGTATCTGGTTTGCCATGTATGCGGAACTCGTTCCCGCGGCATTTTCAACCGACCAGTTCACTGTGCAGGTGTCGACCTGCTTCTCTGTCGCCTTCCACCCTGCGGGAACCTGCAATGTGATTGAACCGTCGGGGGCTTTCCATTCGCTGAACTGCGTGCCTGCTGCAGCGGCGGCGGTTTCTTCTGCAGCACCCATGCCTGCGGGTTCTCCCGCGGCGCCTTTGCCTGCTTCGGCTGTTGCTGTGCCCGCAGCATCAGCAGCAGTGCCTGCGCTCCCCAAACCTGCAGAAGCCTGCTCGGCTGTGCCCGCCCCGCCATCTTCAGTGGCTGCGCAGCCGAATAAAAGAAGCGCCGCGGCAAGAAGCGCGAACGCGAATAATGGAAAGCGCATCAACATCACTTGTGCAGATTTAGAGGCTTTTCGGCTATATAAACCTTGCGCGGAAGCGCTAAGCCAAATCCACAAGGAGCCTTTTCTGCCCCTGAACGGTTATCTTTATTTCCCCTCCCTTCTTTATCTGCAGGTAATCCGCAATCTCCTTTGAAACGGGAATTGCGAAACTGTTCCCGACTTTTGCGATTTTCTTCCTGCTCTCGAATGGCTGCACGATGTTCAGTTTTGAAACTTCATCGAAAATCCTGTCGCCCTCCTTCGAATCGAACATCTCCTCCCTGCACTTCGGGCAGTAGAATGCGTGCACGTCCCGCACAACCACCTTCCCGCCGAAAAAATCCATGTCCGTCTTTATCTCCTCAAGCTTTCCTCCGCAGGCGCATTTCATTTTTTCACCTCCGAACCCGGCAAATAACACCCGCGAAAGGTTTAAATGCAGGTCAGCGCTAATTGCACACATGAAAGCGAAAATATTCATGCTCGGAATTGCGGTGCTGTTCCTGGCTTCGGGTGCAAGTGCGGTAGTAATGGATGAGCCTGCGTTTGTGCCGCTGGCGGTTCAGGTAAAGTCGCCTGCGCTTGTCAACGGAATCCAGATAGACGCGCCCGCGTTCGTGCCGAACGGAATCATAATCCAGCCGGCACGCGTGCTTGCAATCCAGACCGAAGAAGCATTCGTTCCGAACGCAATCCAGACTGACCCCAGGTTCGTGCCGAACGCAATAGTGATTGAAGGCAGTTAGCGGCAAGGAAATTCCTAACCGCGCCTATTTTGCCTACAGGCAGCACCGCTTTATCAGTTCCTTCGTCAGCGCAATGTTGCGAAGGCTTATGCTCTCCCTCGGCGAGTGCTCGTTCTTCCCCCCGGGGCCGAAGCCCGCAACGGGAATGCCCAGCCGAGCAACAAACCTGCCGTCGTCCGCGCCGAGCACGGCGCATGCCCTGAACTTTTTCCCCGTGATGCCGCGCAGGTTAGCGCGAAGTTCGCGAATGAATTCCGCATTTTCGGGCGTGAGGTAGCCGGTGCTCCCTTTCAGGGACAGGCGAGGGCGGAAGCGCGCGAGTTTGTGTTTCCTAACCATCCGCTTCACAAAGGAACGGAACTCGCGCATCACTTCCCCCGCGCTTTCCTCCGGCAGTGCGCGGATATCAAATTTGGCGGAAACGCGGTCCGGAAACATGTTTGTTTTCTGCCCGGCGTTGAGAACGGTAAGGGAGAACCTGCCCCACACTTTCGGGAATTTTCCCCTGCATGCATTTGCCTTTGAGCGCTTTTTTTCGCGCAGTTTTTTGTACTCGCGCACAAGCGAAACAAGGAATGGGAGCGCCTCCTCAAGGGCATTCCTGTTCAGGTGCGGGCATGCGGCGTGCCCCTCCGCGCCCGTGAGCGTGAGTTCGGCGGAAACGGTTCCGCTGCACCCGTGCTCCACAATTTTAGCATCCGAATCAATCACAAGCGCTGCATCAGCCTTAAGCGCGTGCCTGCAGTGCTTCGCAAGGTAACCCATGCCGTAAGCGCCGCCGTTCTCCTCATCACATGCAACAGCCAACTTTACGTTGCGGCGCAGTTTTTTTCCGTGTGCAAGTTCGCGCATCGCGCCCAAAGCCGCGGCAATAGCGCCCTTATCGTCCCCCGCGCCCCTGCCGTAAACAATGCCGCGCTTCAGCAAAAGGCGGAACGGGTCCCTTTTTCCCCACCCTTCCCCTGCGGGAACCGTGTCATAGTGCGTTATGAGAAGCAGGGTTTCCTTTGCCCCGCGGTTAAGGGAAATTATGAGGTTCGGCATCGGAACCCCGCCCTTCGCCTTCGGGGAGAAGCGCTTAACCTTCGCCCCTATCCTCTTCCCCTCGCGCGCTACGAATTCCGCGCACGCGGAATAGCCCTTTTCCTCGGGGCTGAAAGTGCGGAAGGAAACAAGCCTGCGGAGTAAGGCGAGTTCGTAACCAAGCGAACCATCGGGTTTCATGCGGAATAGACAACCGCAAGGTTGTATTTAATCCTTCTTGGGCCGCCAGGGGTGCGCCCAGCGGGCGGCTTTTCCATGGACTTCCGCACCTTTCTTTCCCCTTGCGCTTAAACCAGCGCCTTTCGCCCTGCCGCTTAAATACGTCATTACAGCAGCCATGATTGCAATAGCCAGCACCAATGCGGCCTGGCTTAACTGCACTTCCTGCGGTTCCGCTGCAGCCTGCCCCTGCTCTTGCGGCTCCTGCTGCTTCCGCCCCTTGGCAAGGCATTCCCCGCCTTTGCAAACCATTCCATTCCCGCACTTTGCGCCGTCAGCCATTGGCGCAAATTCGCAGCCCCCTGCCTTGCAGTAATCCCTTGTGCACGGGTCAAAATCATTGCAGTACACGCCCATGCACGCGTCATCGGCCTCCAGGTCGAGCAGCACGACAGGCACGGGCACTGCGGCAAACTGCACTTCGGTTATCGGCCCCATTGCAAGGTTGCTGTCGAATGTGTATGTTGAGCTTGCGCTTTCCCCCGCCTTAAGTTCGCCGATTGTGAACTTCAGCAGCGGGTCAGCCTCAACAACAACGAAGTTGCTGTCGCTCTTTATCAGGGAAGCGTTTGCTACAAAGGTTTTTGGTATTGCCTCAAACAGCTCAATGCCTCGCAGTTCCCTGCCGCTTTTGTTCTTCAGTATAAGGGTTACGGTGTTCCTGTATTTCTCGGCCTTTGATGCTACCCAGACAGACTGCACCCTGAGGTGCCTTACGAAGCCGAGGTAATTGTCAGTGGCGATCTTCTTTGCATTAAGCCCGACATCACTCCCTGTCTGGTCAAGGATGGGCAAGCCCTCATAGCCGAGCAGCTGCTGGGCATTTTCAACTGTAATTATGTCCCTCAATTCCGCCTCGCGCGGTTTCCCTCCGCCGCCTCCTTCTCCTTCGCCCCCGCCGGCGGAAACACTGCAGGTGCCGCTGCAGCACCTGGTGCTGTCCTCGCTCAAAATCCAATATCCAGAGCAAGCCTCGCCCTGCGCGCAGATTGTGCCCTCGCGGTAGGCGCATTTGCCGACGCCGCTCGAGCCGGAACTGTCAGTGCTCGACGCATTTACTGTAACAGTAACGTTCGCATCCGAACTGTTGTTGTCCGCCATGTCCTGCGCAAGAACATAGTATGTGTGCTGGCCGTTCGATTGTGCCGCGAATGTGTACGACGTGTTTGTGCCGTTGGCGGACCAGTTCCCCGAATCCGCCTTCACATAATATGCCCGGATTCCGCTGTTCGTGTCAGTGCCCGAATATTCAATCGTTACTGAAGACGATGCCAGTGTTGCCCCTCCCGCCGGGGAGGTTATTGAAACGCTAGGTGCGTTCTTGTCTATGAGCACGTATTTGGTGTTCACGTCCCCGACATTGCCCGCGGCATCCGTGCTGTTGAAGTCAAGGGCGAAGTTCCCGTCGTTTGTTACCTGTATTCCCGCCGCTGTGTAGGTTTGCCACGAACCATAACTAACCGTTGAGGCGCCGTTGGTGTCAAGCCTGTACTTAGTGCTTGCGCAACCCGAGTCGTCATCGGTGCACGTGAGAGTTATGTTCTGGTCGTACTTGCTCCATGTTGTGTTGCCGTCCCAGCTCGTGCTTGCCTTCGTGTTGTCAATCATGAAGGAAATATTGCTTGAATCCACTTTGTTCAGGTCGGAAGTGTCAAACACATTCACATCGATGAAGTAGTTTCCGTCCGCTGCCCCTGCAACGTTCCAGTCGAAGACGCAGGTTGTTGCATCCGTCCATGTTGTGTCGTCGCAGGTGAGATAGGGCAGGTTTGCATCATCGTTAAGGTTCAGGTCGTTTATTATCGCGGTTGTGAACGCGCCCGCGGATGCGGAACGGTAAATATCCGCATAGAGCATGCCGTTGTCCGCGTCCTGCACGCTGAAAACAAGCGCAACGTTATGGTCGTATCCTCCGGCATACTGCGAGAGGTAGTTTGCGTCCGAGGGGGAGGTTACATTCACGTCGGGGGCGGTGTTGGGGGCGGTAGCCACATTCCTGATGAGGTAGACTGCGCCGTTGTCGGTTTGGCCGACATCCGCAAGAGTGGCTGCCAGGAGGAGGTCGTTTGTGTAGGCGCCGTTGTCTGCGTTTACTAACTGCACTCCGGAGCCGCTATTTTCAGTATCTCCAAGCTGGTCGCTGGCCGCGCCGCCGTCCCACCTGACATTGAAATCCGAGCTTGTGTTCAGGTCTTTTGTTGTGCCCGAGGTTATGCCGTCTATGTTTCTGATGAGGTAGACTGCGCCGTTGTCGGTTTGGCCGATATCTGCAATATAGGCTGTGAGGAGGAGGTCGTTTGTGTAGGCGCCGCCGTCTGCGTTTACCAGCTGGACTCCGGAGCCGCTGGTATTAGTATATCCAAGCTTTTCGCTGGCTGTGCCGCCGTCCCACCTGACATTGAAATCCGTGCCTTTGTTCAGGTCTCTGGTTGAGCCTGAGGTTATGCCGTCTATGTTCCTGATGAGGTAGGCTGCGCCGTTGTCGAATTGCCCGACATTTGCATAAATGGCAGTCAGGAGGAGGTCGTTTGTGTAGGCGCCGCCGTCTGCGTTTACCAGCTGGACTCCGGAGCCGCTATTTTCAGTACATCCGAGCTTGTCGCTGGTTGCGCCGCCTGCAAACCTGACATCAAACTTGGAGACTGTGTTCAGGTCGCTGGTTGAGCCCGAGGTTATGCCGTCTATGTTTTTTATGAGGTAGACTGCGCCGTTGTTGGTTTGGCCGACAGTTGCATAAACCGCAGTGAGGAGGAGGTCGTTGGAATAGGCGCCGTTGTCTGCGTTTACTAACTGCACTCCGGAGCCGCTATTATTGGTATTTCCAAGATTATCGTTGGATACACCGCCTGCCCACCTGACATTGAAATCCGTGCCTTTGTTCAGGTCTCGGGTTGAGCCTGAGGTTATGCCGTCTATGTTCCTGATGAGGTAGACTGCGCCGTTGTTTGATTGCCCGCTACCGACATCTGCAATAATGGCAGTCAGGAGGAGGTCGTTGGAATAGGCGCCGTTGTCTGCGTTTATAAACTGGACTCCGGAGCTGCCGCTAGCAGCAGTGTCACCACGGGTATTTCCGAGATACTCGCTGGCTGTGCCGCCGTCCCACCTGACATCCCAACTGGAGCTTGTGTTCAGGTCCTTTGTTGTTCCCGAGGTTATGCCGTCTATGTTTTTTATGAGGTAGACTGCGCCGTTGTTGGTTTGGCCGACATCCGCAAGAGTGGCTGCCAGGAGGAGGTCGTTTGTGTAGGCGCCGTTGTCTGCGTTTATAAACTGGACTCCGGAGCCGCCGCCATAAGTATAACTGGACCCTGTATAATACCCTGTATACCCAAGCTCGTCAGTGGCCGCGCCGCCGTCCCACCTGACATCCCAACTGGAGCTTGTGTTCAGGTCCTTTGTTGTTCCCGAGGTTATGCCGTCTATGTTTTTTATGAGGTAGACTGCGCCGTTGTCGGTTTGGCCGACATTTGCGGCATATGCGGTCAGGAGGAGGTCGTTTGTGTAGGCGCCGTTGTCTGCGTTTACCAGCTGGACTCCGGAGCCGCTGCCATAAGTATACCCGAGCTGGTCGCTGGCTGTGCCGCCGTCAAACCTGACATCGAACTTGGAGACTGTGTTCAGGTCGCTGGTTGAGCCCGAGGTTATGCCGTCTATGTTTTTTATGAGGTAGACTGCGCCGTTGTCGGTTTGGCCGACATTTGCGGCATATGCGGTCAGGAGGAGGTCGTTTGTGTAGGCGCCGCCGTCTGCGTTTACCAGCTGGACTCCGGAGCCGCTATTTTCAGTATATCCGAGCTGGTCGCTGGTTGCGCCGCCTGCAAACCTGACATCCCAACTGGAGCTTGTGTTCAGGTCCTTTGTTGTTCCCGAGGTTATGCCGTCTATGTTTTTTATGAGGTAGACTGCGCCGTTGTCGGTTTGGCCGGTGCCGACATTTGCATAAATGGCAGTCAGGAGGAGGTCGTTGGAATAGGCGCCGTTGTCTGCGTTTACCAGCTGGACTCCGGAGCCGCTATTTTCAGTATATCCGAGCTGGTCGCTGGTTGCGCCGCCTGCAAACCTGACATCCCAACTGGAGCTTGTGTTCAGGTCTTTTGTTGTGCCCGAGGTTATGCCGTCTATGTTTTTTATGAGGTAGACTGCGCCGTTGTCGGTTTGGCCGACATTTGCAAGATAGGCCGTCAGGAGGAGGTCGTTTGTGTAGGCGCCGCCGTCTGCGTTTACCAGCTGGACTCCGGAGCCGCTGCCATAAGTATACCCGAGCTGGTCGCTGGCTGTGCCGCCGTCAAACCTGACATTGAAATCGGAGCTTCTGTTCATGTCATAGCTCGGGTCTATAAAAACAGTTTCCCCGGGCCGGAGGGATATTTCAAGCATTGTTTCCATAACCGCCTTCCCGTTCCGCATGTAGATTACTGTATCGGCATCAAATCCGCTTTTCTCAAAATCGCTCCAGTCGTAAACCCCGAACTGTTTTTTGCCGCTGTCAAGAAGCCTGAGGGAAGCGTCAACTGTAAAGTCAAGCGTGAATGCGTTGAAGTCCGCATCAGCGGAATTTTCAAAGCGCATGCTGCCTGATTTTGTGGCAACGTGCTGATACTCCGAGGAAGGGGTGAATGTGTTTGTGTCCGACTGGAGATAGGCTGCATCGGTGCTTAGCATTATGCTCATGCTGCGCTTCTGCGTTTCCGAAGTGAGGTTGCGCAGGGTTATTGTGTGCTTTATCCGCGTGTCGGAACCATCGGCTTTCCTGAATTCATTCTCAAGGGAAACGCCCGCGCACTGCAGGAAATCCTCGCCCTGTTTCCTGGCGCAGGGATAGGGGAAATATCCGCTTTGCCGCGGGCATTCAAGGCTTATTTCAATGCTTGAGAACATTTTCGAGAGGGTTTCGAATTGCGCAAGTGAATTTTCGGCGCCGAAATATGCGCGGCTTGAGTGCAGGCGCTCAAGGGAGGAGGCTGTTCTTGAAAGTTCGGGGTCGGAATATGCATGGGCAAGGATTATTTGGCCGGCGGTCAGGGGCGCGGCTCCGGCGCCCTGCAGGAAGAATGTGCCCCATGCCTGCGTGCCTGCATCGGAGTTGGCGCCTGCCTGGCCTGCGGCAGGCAACGGGTAAGCGCACGCCTGCCCTGCAAAAACAACGAGCAGCGCAAGGAAAGCCGCCGAAAGCGGCATTCTGCGGCACATAAACTAAGCACAACCCCCACACACCGCGCCCAAGCAGCCCACTGCTGCAGCAGGCAAAACCATTCCTTGGTGCCACTAATAATATTGCATTATTATTTATATGGGTTCTGGTTTGCCGCGCGTGCGGGGGATGCGGGAAATAACGCATCTTCCTGCATGCAAACCCCGCATCTCCGCGCATGCAAACCCGCGGCCCCCCGCATTCAATCCGAAAGCCCGCGGGAACCCCCAAAGCGCGCGGGCGCAAGCCTTTTATTGCAGTTAGTGATTGTTATTAGCGATGCAGCTCGAAACAATGCCAATGACGGTAATAGGCATAATTATCCTTGTCGCGATAGGGATAAGCGTAATCGTGAAGAAGTTCGGGCAGAACCCCGTGCTGGGCTACATACTTGCGGGCTTCATCCTCGGGCCGTTCCTGCTCGGCTACCTGAACCCCGAGGACGCGCTTGTCGCGGGTTTCGGCGAACTCGGGCTGTTCATACTGCTTTTCTACCTCGGGCTCGAGCTTTCGCTGAAGGATTTCCTGAAGGCGGGTTCCGCCTCTTTCGGGCTTGCGCTCGTGGACATGGCGCTCTCCGCGGGTTTGGGAATGCTGATAATGTTCACGCTCGGATACACGCTTATAACCTCGATAATAATAGGCTTCATGCTGTTCTGCACAAGCACCGCGGTTGTTGCGAAGTTCGCAATAGACAGGGGCCTGCTGAAGGACCCGCCGACACAGCTCGCGATTTCGATACTCATACTGCAGGACTTCCTCGGGATACTTCTTCTGGTGTTTATAACCCAGATGTCCGAAGCGGGGGCGGGGATTAACCTTGCGCTGACCGCGCTCGTGTTCGCGGTTTCGGCATTCTTTGCGATACACTACCTCTCGCAGCGCGTGGGGAACTGGCTTATAAAGAACGGCTACGGGCATACGGAGGTTACGCTTTACGCGCTTGGCGTGGGGCTGCTTGTTTCAACCGTGGGCGTGCTTCTCGGGCTTTCGAGCGCGCTCGGCGCGTATTTCGCGGGGTTCGCTCTTGCGGAAACGCCCTCGGGGGAGAAGATAAAGCGCGATGTGAACTTCATGCGCGACTTTTTCCTTGTTTTCTTTTTTGTGGTTTTCGGAACCACGATATTTTACGACAGCGCCGCGGGGGCGGTTGCGATACCCGCGCTGCAGGAGCTGCTGCTGCTTGCGGGGATTGCGCTCCTGCTCGTGCTTGTCGCGCTCGCCTCGCACAGCATCGTTGCCGCAATACTGGGCCCGCTGTTCGGGCTTTCGAAACATGACTCGAGCGCGACCGCAATACTCCTGCTCCCGCTCGGGGAGTTTGTTGTGATAATTGCCACGGTTTCCGCGACCGTGCTTCCCGCTGCCGAAGGGAGCATCGTTTCCGCGCTCGCCTTCCTGCTGATTGCGGCAAGCGTGATAATTTTCCAGCCTTTGTACGACAGGGTAGAGCTGCACCGCAGGGCTATGGCCCATATCCCCGAATTCTTCAAACTGAAGCGCGCGGAAAGCGGGCTGAAGCAGCACACGCCCTACACGGTTTCGCTCCTGCGCGGGTTCGCGCTGAATGTGTTTGTCCTGCTGTGCTTCGCGTGGATGACGTTCCTGCTGTACGAGCAGCTGCCGCGCCTTGGGGTGCCGATAATTTACAGCAGGGAGGCGACTGCAGTGCTGGCGTTTGCGTTCTTTGCCGCGCTGCCCTTCACGCGCGCGGTTTCCGCAGCGGGAAAACTGCTGAAGCACGCGGTGCATGGGAGAGTTGGGCTTGCATAGCGCAAGCGCCACTGCGGGTTTTGCCCGCAAAAAAACCCCGCAAACCCGCGCGGTTTCGGGGGTTTTGGGGTTTGTTTTCCGCGCGGTTTCGGGGCTTTCGCCGCGTTTTCCGCACTTCCCCATTAACCTTAAAAACCGTTTCAACACCAAACTGATATGGCAAAGGGAAAGTTTTCGCCCGCGGGCGCAATGGAAGAATCCCTCACCTTTGACGACGTACTTCTTGTTCCCGGCTATTCCGAAACGCTTCCTTCCGCTGTTTCGCTTGAAACGCGGCTTACCAGAAACATACGCATCAACATACCGCTCGTGAGCGCTGCAATGGACACCGTAACGGAATGGCGCACCGCAGTTGCGCTTGCGAAGCAGGGCGGAATCGGGATTATACACAAGAACCTTTCCCCAGAGGAGCAGGCAGCGCAGGTGGAAAGGGTTAAGCGTTCGGAATTCTGGATTATTACCGAGCCTTTCACGATAAGCCCTGATGAAACCATAGAGAAAATCCTGCGCCTTAAGCAGGAGCACGGGATAAGCAGTTTTCCCGTCGTGGATAAAGGAAAGCTTGTCGGGCTTGTGACAAACCGCGACCTGCTTTTCGAGGACAATGTTTACAAAAAAGCGCGCGACATAATGACAAAGGATTTGGTAACCGTGGACAGGATGGTTACATTCGAGGAGGCGAAGGAGATTCTGCACAGCAGGCGCCTTGAGAAACTGCCTGTTGTGGATAAGTCGGGAAAATTGAAGGGCCTTATCACGATGACCGACGTGATGAAAACAATAAGGCACCCGCATGCGAACAAGGACAAGAGAGGCCGATTAAGGGTCGGGGCTGCAATCGGACCCAACGACATGGAGCGCGCACGGAAGCTTGTCGAGGCCGAAGTTGATGTGCTTGTGCTCGACACTTCGCACGGGCACAGCAAAAACGTGATTGAGGCTGCTGCGAAATACAAGAAGGAATTTGACATTGACTTGATTGTCGGAAATGTCGCAACTGCGGGGGCTGCGGAGGCGCTGATAAAGGCGGGTGCGGATGCGGTTAAGGTCGGCATCGGGCCCGGGGCGATATGCACAACGCGCGTTATTTCGGGCGTGGGCGTCCCCCAAATAAGCGCGATAACGGACTGCGCAAAGGCCGCGCAGAGGCACGATGTGCCCATTATTGCGGACGGCGGGATAAAATACAGCGGGGACATAACAAAGGCGCTTGCAGCAGGGGCGAGTTCCGTAATGCTCGGCTCGCTTTTCGCGGGGTGCGAGGAAACCCCGGGGAAAACGATTTTCCTGAACAACAGGAAGTTCAAGCAGTACAGGGGCATGGGCTCAATCGGGGCGATGCAGGCGGGCTCGAAGGACAGGTACTTCCAGTCGCACGTTCAGGAGCGCGGGAAATTTGTTGCGGAGGGCGTTGAGGGCGTGGTGCCTTACAAGGGAACTATTGAAGAATTGGTTTACCAGATGCTCGGCGGGGTGAGGTCTGGAATGGGGCTGGTAGGGGCTGCAAATATTTCGGAACTGCACAAGAAGGCGCGCCTTGTGAAAATCACCGAGGCTTCCCTCAAGGAATCGCACCCGCACGACATAATGGTTACCGAGGAGGCGCCGAATTATTTCAGGGGTGCGTGAGGAAAGGTTGTGAGAGCATGGGCGAAAATAAAAAAACAAAAAACGGCGGCGGTTTGCAGGGTTCGGAAAAAAAATTAAAGGTCGTGCTGCTGCGCCACACGAACGAGCCCGAATTAACAATTGCCACAGCGGGGCACCTGTGCTATGCGGGCGTTGACATAGAGGAACTGCAGAAAAAAATGGATAAGGCAAAGGTGGAGAAGCTTATCAACCACCTCGTTGCCTCGGGGCACTTTTCCGTGCTCGAGCACGCGAACTTCACTTTCGGCATCGAGGGCGTGAGCAGGGCGTGCACCCACCAATTGGTGAGGCACAGGATTGCGTCACACTCCCAGCAATCGCAACGTTATGTCGACGAGAAAAATTTCGCATTCATTGTTCCGCCGAAGGTAAAGGAAAACAAGGAGGCGAACAAAAAATTCCTCGCGCATATGGAGGAGTGCAGGAAACTTTACGCCGAACTTGCAGCTGCGGGCGTGCCAAAGGAGGATGCGCGCTTTGTTCTCCCTAATGCTGCCGAAACTCGCATAATTACTACAATGAACGCCCGCTCATTGATGAACTTTTTCGAGCGCAGGCTTTGCACGCGCGCGCAGTGGGAGATAAGGGAGCTTGCGAATGCGATGCTTGAGGAACTGAAGAAGGCTGCACCTTTGCTGTTTGGCAATGCGGGCCCCGTGTGCGAAAGGCTGGGCTACTGCCCCGAGGCGAAGGGGTGCGGGAGATATCTCCCGAGGAATGAAGTAATCAAGGGCGTTTCCTGATGTACGGAAAAATCATACCTGCGGTTGCGCTTGCTGTTCTTCTCTTTGGCTGCGCATCGGAAATGACAAAAGGCACCGCTGTTCCGCAGAAAGAGGCTGCGGAAACTGTCGGAAGAGGCATTGAGGCGATGAGGGCGGCATCGGGCGCCGCGGGCGAAGCAACACCGGAACAGGCCTGCATCGCGCTCTGCAAGGCACAGTTTGCCAAGGGTGCCGACCTTTCAAACGGGCCCTGCCTTGCGAACCCGCTGCAGGAATTCCCCGAATGGGTTTGCGATGTCGTGCACTCCCCGCGCGCGGATGTGGATAACGTGCAGGAAAACCAGTGCTCCGCGTTCGGGGAGGGAAGGGCGAACCATTTTGTCGAAGTGGACGAATCCTGCGCGGTTATAAAGGTTTACTGATGTGCTTCCCTGCGCAGGCATAAAAACCAAAAAACGCGCGGGTTGGCTGTTCCGGCATGCAAAACCGAAAAACCGCGGTTCTGCCGCGTGCGGGTTAGTTTTTTATTTACTTTATTGCATCCATCATTCTGCACTGGTGTGCGGAACGGGGTGGAATAATGGCGATACAATCGGAATATTCAAGGGACAAGGCTGCGGAACAGGTAATGAAAATAGCGCTCGAGGACGGGGAGGACATACTCGGGTGCATACACAAGGCTGCGGAAGAATCGGGGCTGAACGAGTTCAGGGTAAGCGAAATGAGCGGCTTCTGGAAGGAAGGGTTCATGAACTATTTCGAGGGGAACAGGTTCAAGAGCAGGAAAAGCTTTGACGTCGAGAGGCTGAGCGCGGGGAGCGGGAAGTTCATAAGGCAGGGCGACGGGAAGTATGCGGGGGACCTGCATATCGCGGTAACGCTCGGCGCGAAGAAAATAAACGGCACCCTGCTGAAGGGAAAGGCGGCGAAGGAACTCACGGTTAAAATAAAGTTTTTGAAGTTCGCTTAGCGGCGCGCCTGCGCATCGGCGATGAATTTTTCAATGCTGCGGTCGTACGAGCGTTCCGCTTCCTTTGAAAAGAGGCAGCCGGGAATCTCGCCCGCCTCGCGGTGGTGCGCTATGCACTCGCAGCACATCCCTTTTCTTGCGCAGCCTTTGTAGGTGCATGTGCAGTTCTTCAGGTTTTTTTCCTTTTTGCATTCGGGCATGGGAATAACCCAAATTGTTCGTCCGCGGGCGAACTGTTTCTTTTGTCAACTTTTCGGGCTATGCCCGAAAATTTTCAAACTTTCAGTTTGAAAACTTTTCTTTTTTAAAGAAAAGTTGTTTTGGTTTCAAATCACCGGCGCTTTATTGCATATGCGCGTTCTGGTTAATAAGGGTTGCGGGAGAGTAGGTTGCCGGTGCGGGGGCTGAAAGGATGAGCCGCACGATATGCAAACTAATAAATATGTTGTACTCGTATTTATAGTATGCTCCTGATAATAAGCCATGGCGGCAGCCTTAAATCAAGACTGATACGCCACCGCGGCAATTCTTTTGAATGTTCAATTGAACAGACCGGGCAGGATGCTGGTGGCGGAGTTGCCGGGAGGTCTCGGCGTGTTTTAGTAACAATCGGCAGGAAAAGGCTGCCCTTTGTGGAGAAGATTTTCAAGGCAGGCTTTGAAGGCTTATATCCACGGTCAGTTTTCATTTTAGGCGAATTGAAAAAACTCAAATTGAGTGTCCCCCCAAGGTTCATGCTTTCGGAGAGAGGTTCCATTATAATGACCGACCTGTCTGAAGGGGGCAAGTTTAAAGTAGTTGATTACGTGAATCCTGGAGGGTTAAATCCTCAAGTTCACACTCTGAGAAATTTTAATGACATTGTACATCAAATGAATGAGGAGGGAACGAAAGCCGCAAAGCACGGTTTTAATTTGAACGCGAAAAATTGGCTCGTTGTGATTGACTCTGAAAAAAACATTGGCAGGCCTTACATTGTTGACACGAAAGAGGTCAACATGGTTTCAGAAACGCAAAAAAAGTTCTTGCAGTGGAAAGAGGGGCTAAGCAATAGAGATTGGTTTTCAATATAGCGCTCCCGCACTTCGGCGCATGATGTAATTTATGCACAAAGCAGTTATAATGCTTTGACTAACCCGACCCGCCCCCTGAAAAAATTTGTCTGCCCCTCGTGGAAAGGCGCGGGTGACCGCGCCTTACTTTTTCGCAGCCCTCTCTTTGGCGGAGCCGACATACTTCAGGTAAACCGCGAAGAAATTCCTGTAGGTTTTCTTGTATTTCTCGAGGAAAAAGCGCTCGAGGTTTGTTGTGTAGCCCCTGTGGAAATCCTCGAGGCATTTGATGTATGAATCGCGCTGGCTTTTCCTTATTATCAGCGGCGGGTATCCGTTCTGCATGAGGATTATGTTGGAAAGGAACCTGCCAACCCTGCCGTTGCCGTCCTCGAAGGGGTGAATCCTTTCAAACTTGCCGTGGAAAAGTGCGGCAAGCTGCAAAGGGTGAATTTTCTCAGCGCCCTTCTCATGCCATTCGATAAGCCCGTTCATCTCACGCGGCACATCTTCAGGCAGAGCGAGCTTTACTGTGCTGCCCGTGATAAAATTCGGGATTATTTTGTAGCCGGTTCTTGTGTCTATGTTTTTCATGAGCATCCTGTGCATGCTCAGTATGTCCTTTTCCCCTATGCCGAACTTATTCTTCAGCATCCGCTCCATCACCTCGCGGCTGTTCCTTGTTTCGTAAATTTCCCTCAAGTCCTTGCCCTCGACAGCCCTTTTCTCGAACATCACGATTGCCACATCTTTGAGAGTGAGGCTGTTGCCCTCTATTGCGTTCGATTCGTACGTGAAGTTCGCGGTAAACCTGTCGAACACGTCCTTCCTCTGCTCTTTTGTTAAGCCTTTGAGGATGCGCCTGTAGTCGGCCTTTATTTCCTCTATTTTTTTTATTTCCGCCGCCGTGAAAACCGAATCGGTTTTGTATTTCCCGAGCGCGGATTCGACATAAGCATCCTTCTCCTTTTGCACAAAAAAATCCGCATATTTCGGCTCGAGCGCATTAAGTCCTGCCTTGCCCTCATCGCCCTTCAGAAGCTTCTGCAGGGTTTTAACGCTGCCGTCAGGCAGCCTGATGGATTTGGTTAAGTAGAGATACTTCTTGCCGCTTATTGCCTTTTCCTTCAGGTATGCCATGAATAATATTTAGACCTACAAATATATAAATGTATGTTTTTTGTAGGGGTAAGTGCACGGGGCAGGATTCGAACCTGCGAAGGCACTAAGCCACCGGATCTTGAGTCCGGCCCGTTCGGCCGCTTCGGTACCCGTGCGTGAAATAATTATAGGGCGAGGGGATATTAAAGCTTGTCTGCCAGCGGCTTCGTCCGCCAGACCTTCACAGCCTTTTGCTTCAGGAAATGCCCGTCATCCGACCATATTCCGTCGTTCTTTATTCCAAGCGCAAGGGCGATGAAAGGCACGTCGGCTTTATCTATCGCGCCCATTATTTTTACGGCATCGGCGTATGCTTTGGCGCTTATTTCTTCCTCGGAAAGAACCTCAATCCTGACGAGGAACCTCGTCATTAAATCATTAAATTGTTCAGTGCTGAGTTTTGCCTTCTTGAGTATGTAATTCCTGTGCTTTTTTACCTCGGAAATGCCGAACTCAACTGTGGCAAATTCGAACTTTTCGGACAGAATTATGCGCCTGGAATAGGAGTCCCGAACGAGCGCGGCGATTATGCGGTTCGTGTCCACAACAAGCTTCATGAGCCAAACCTTTTTTCGAAGCGCTTCATTATCTGCGACTTTATGTCGTGCCCAATCATTTCCGCGTCCTCCTCCGTGAGTTCGCTTCTCGAGAGCAATTTATCCATCAGTTCGAGCTCGGATAGTTTCCGCTCAAGGGCGGTTCTGGCAACCGTGCTCCACCTTATTTCCGAATGCTTTGACATCTTTTTCTGCAGTTCATCGGGGATTGCAAGAGTCATATTTCCCATAACATCACCGATGAATATATGTGAGAACACATATTTAAAGGTTTCTGTGGTTTCACATATTTTGAAGGAAGCGCGCCTATTTTGCCTTCACAATAGATACAACCTTAATCCGGAATTCCAGGGTTTTTCCCGCAAGGGGGTGGGCGAATGAGATTTTCGCATTGCCGTCGCTGATGCCTACAACCGTTGCCTGTCTGCCGTTGGCGGCGGTAAGTGTCGAGCCTATTTGCACATTCCCGTCCCCGCCTATGTTGGCGAGGGGAACCTCCACAACAAGCGAAGGGTCAAGGGTTCCGTAAGCCTTCTCGGGAGGAATTGTTACGGTTTTCTCCGAGTTAAGTTTCATCCCCACAACAGCCTCATCGAAGCCCGCAATCATCTGCCCCGCGCCGACGGTAAATTCAAGCGGCCCGCGCCCTTCGCTTTTGTCAAACACTTCCCCGCCGGGGAACTTCCCGACGTATTCAACTTTCACAGTGTCGCCTTTCGCAACCGTTTTCATTGCATCATCCCCTCCAGAAGACTGCTGGTTCCCGCCAGCGTTAACCGCGGGGCTGCCCGAACCCGCGGAAGTGTTTGTGTTCTCTGCAGGCTGTGAACAGCCGGCAAGAACCAAAAACAAAAACGCGACCGCGAATATTTTTTTCTTCATGGTTCAAATGGGTTGGGAAAGGGTTAAAAGGGTAAGCGGGCATAATCGGGCAGAGGGGCGGAAAAATGGTTGACTTGTTTTACCCTATTCAGGCTTTTGCGGATTTTGTCGTTCGCGCGGTTTTCGGCGAAAGCGGTGGCACGCTCGCGGAATCGCTGAATTTCCTTATTTATGATTCCATAAAAATACTTATCCTGCTTTTCGTGATGATTGCGATTGTGGGGTTCCTGCGCACATACCTGCCGAAGCACAGGGTAAGGGAAATTCTTTCCCGCAGGCGCGCGGGGTTGGGAAACCTGATTGCCGCGATTTTCGGTGCGGTAACGCCGTTCTGCTCCTGCTCCTCGATACCCGTTTTCATAGGGTTCATGGAGGCGGGCGTGCCGCTTGGGGTGAATTTTTCATTCCTCATAACCTCGCCGCTTGTGAATGAATATGTTGCCGTGATAATGCTCGGCTTCTTCGGCTGGGAGGTTACCGCGCTTTACGTGCTCGGCGGAATAATTATGGGCACTTTAGGGGGAATTATCCTCGGCAGGATGGGGCTTGAGAAATATGTCGAGCGGGAGTTTGCGGGAGAGGGGAAATCTGCGGAGTGGAAGGCGAGGTACAACACCCTGCGCGAGAGGGCGGGCTTCGGCCTGAAGGAGGGGGTTTCAATTGTAAAAAAAATATGGCTCTGGGTTATTGCGGGAGTTGCAATCGGGGCGCTGATACACGGCTTTGTTCCGGAGGAGGCAATAAACGCAATCGTGCAGGGCGGGGGAATATTCACAGTGCCGCTCGCGGTGCTTATAGGCGTGCCACTTTACGCGAACTGCGCTGCTGTTGTTCCCATAGCAGTGGCGCTTTTTGAAAAGGGAATTCCTCTTGGCACTGCGCTCGCGTTCATGATGGCAACCGCGGCGTTAAGTTTGCCCGAGGCGATAATGCTGAAGCGCGTGATGAAACCGAGACTTGTGGTTATTTTCTTCGCAACCGTGGCACTGGGGGTAATAATAACGGGCTACATATTCAACGCCGTGCAGGGCATGCTGTTCTGAAAACCGCAAATAAGCGGCGTGATTTCCGCGAAGCGGAAACCCTTCTTTTTGCAGGCTAACGTTTTTCTCCAACCGTGCCTTGTGTTTCTTTCGCAAGCCTTTTGCAGGCTAACGTTTTTCGCAAACCTTTTGGAAGTGGGTTTGAGCCCAAGCGAAAACCCACGCTCCGAAAAGGTTTAACGCGGGGGACGAGATTCGAACTCGTGCGCCCAGAGGGCAACAGCTCGCTGCAACTCAACTTTTCTTTAAAAAAGAAAAGTTGACAAAAGAAACAGCCCGCCGAAGGCGGGCAGTTGTCCGCGCACAAGCGCGGACTGTTCTTTTTGCCAACTTTTTCTTTTTAAGAAAAAGTTGTAGCAGGCTGCCGCGTTAGACCACTCCGCCACCCCCGCATGGGAGGCACGGGCAAAATGCCCTGTTATATTTTAACCCATAGAGTTTTATATGGTTTCCGCAGGAACCCTGCACCCCGAAAATGCGGGCATATGGGGGCTGTATGGTTTCCGCAGGAACCAAACATGCCCGAACAGGGGCGTGCGGGGCTTATATTGGTTCCACAGGAACCGGTCACGCCCGAAAATACAGGCGCACGGGTTTCCGTGCGGTTTGTGCAGGAACCGAACCCGCGGGGGAACGGGACACATAGAGTTTTATATCGTTTGCGCACATATGGTAAAGCGGGAAAAAGGCTGAAATTACATGCAAGGGGGATGGGAAAGATGTACCACGTCGGGAAGGTTCTGGCAGTTTATGGCGCGGGAAAGAAGGACACCGCGTCGGCGGATATGGTGACGCAGGCGACCGTGGAGATGTGGGACGAGTTCATGCTTACGTTCAGGGTTGATGATGTAATAGCGCCCGCGCTCAGGGAGGGCGACATCGTGCTTGTGGATTACTCCCCCGTGGGGCAGGCGCCCGTGCCGAGGAACATGATTGTGAAAATCCTGAAAGGCGCAGCGGGAAAAAAGGCGTGGAAACTTTACAAGGATTATCTGGATAAGAGAAAGGGCAAGGGGCAGAAGAACAACATGCAATTGCCGCAGGTGCAATTGCCCGATGCGGTGCACATGGGGGGAATGGTGAGGTAATGCCCAAGTGCGGACAGGAGTTTGCCGCAGGCCGGGGGGGCGGGGTAATGCCTGCCCGGGAGAAGTGAATCAAAATGGGCTTTGCGAATAAAACGCTCAGGATAAGGAAGGAGGGCATCGATGCCGCGGGAAAGGCGGCAATGCACGGCTCTGACGAGGACATGAGGCAGAGCGGGCAGAACATGCTGCTTTATTTTAGTGTCGCGGAGGAGGCGCCGTATACGGACGCGAACCTTAAGGCGATAGGCGATGCGGTAGGGACGGGCGCGTACCCTTACTGCGATGTAGCAATTTTTTCCACGGTGCATTCCCCCGCCGAAAACGACAACCGCATAAGGGGCATCGAGGTTTACATGTTCGATTATTACGTGCCGATAAGCGGGGGCGGCAAGGCGCTTGACGGCACAGCGCTTGCTGCGGAGAAAATCCGCGCACTGCTGAAGCAGGGCGCTGGAATAGATGCGCGCGTGGAAACTGAAAAATCAGTCGAGTTCGAGGGCGACTACCTTGACATTCTGCCGTTTGCATTCAGGGGGAAGGGCGATGATGCGGGGGTTGCTCCTGCGCACGAGGCCCTGCTTTTTGCCCTGCTTGTTGCAGTTGCGTTTATAATCGCGTTCTGGATTTGAGAAGGAGGGCTCTGCGGGCGAGGGAAGACGCAGGCATGTGCCGAAGTCGTGCCGATGGGCAGGGTGGGGAGGCAATCTGGCTATTTCTTTTTTTGTTTTTTGAGTTCAGCGAATTTCTTTTCGCAAAGACTTACCATAGGACTTGCCCCCGACATATCAACCCTGCGTATAAGGGCACCTTTTTCGCTCCCTGACCTCACAATGTAATATGCATGAGGAGCACCATGACGAATAGGCTCCATAAAAATGTTTCCGTTTTTTAAACCCTCGGCGTCAATTTTAACATTCCTCAGCAAATATCCGCGAACCACCCTATGTTCATTCGGGAGTGAAAAGTGACTCCGCTCAACCCTGCCAGCCTCAATCGCCTCGCGAATGGCACTAATCGCTGGTCCGCAAAGGTCGGACTGCCAGTTGCCCAGGAAACGCGTGTATCCTCCGTGATTCCAGCGCTTGCCTTTTGACAGATTCAGCCTGATTACCATAAGCGCCCCGGGCAGGAGTCGAACCTGCGACCCTTCGGTTAACAGCCGAATGCTCTACCACTAAGCTACCGGAGCAGCGCGAATCCGCGCGCGCGATGCGCGCGAAACACACTATTAATTGGACTGGGCAAGAATTTAAAAAGTGTGGTTGGGCGGGGAAGGGGAACAGGAGATAAACACGTTCGCGGTTTGGAAACGCATTGTTCACGGAACGGAAACATGTGCCACGGACGGGTTTGCCCGCCGCACAACCATGCGGCTCCGAAAGGAAACAATTATATAGTGCGCTATATACTAACTATGTGTGAACTATATGTCGGACGTTACTACAATCCAGATTGAAAGAAAGGCAGTCGAGGAACTGAAAAAAACAAAGCAGTACCCGAGGCAGACATATTCCGAGATAATCCTTGAACTCACGAAGGCATACAGGGGCGGCATATTGAGGAACCAGTACGACGAGTTCCTGCACAAGGTGCAGCAGGAAAAAATGAAGGAACTCTGGGACAATAAGGATGATGAGGCGTGGGAGAATGCCTGAAGCGGGAGATGTGGTGCTCGCAAACATCCAGTTTGCGGACACGTTCGAGATAAAAAAAGCGGCCCGCAGTTGTGCTATTCGAGGAGCTGGGCAATGTCGTGGTTGCGGGGATAACGAGCAATACCGAAATGCGCGGCATTCCCCTGTTAAAAAAGGAAGGCGCGGTTAAAGACAGCGTGATAAAGCCGAATTATATATTCACCATATCCGAGAAAGCGATAGAGAAAAGGCTGTTTTCCCTGAGCGCACAGAAAAGGCGGGAACTTTACACAGCGCTGGAAAAAAGGCTGGATAAACTGAAGGCTAATTCTACATAACCAAAAGCGCGCGCAGGGTGCGGTGCTTAACAAACCCCACCCTTAAGGGAAAGCATGCGTGCTTTTTGGCAGGTTTCGCCGAATTTGACGCCCCCATGCACGGCAGGGAGAGAAATAAACACCCCTGCCGCGAATCGGGGCAATATTAACCCTTTGATTATCGGAAAGTGAAAAGTTAATGAAAATGCAAATAAGCAGCGTGATTTTTGCGAAGCAAAAATCCTTTCTTTCGCAAACCTTTCTTTTGAAAAGAAAGGTTTGTGGGCACGCCCCAAGTGGGAACCGCACAAAAGAACAGCTTATCCCCAAAACCGCCTTGCTTCCGCTTCCCCTTAAGCATCATCTGCACAGGCTACCGTTGCTCCCTTCCGGGCCTGGCGGGTTCCCCCGGGCAAATAACCTCAAGGGACAGAAGGTCACTGTTGGTTAAGAGGGGCTGCCTGTTGAACGGAGCCGCCTCGGGGCTTCAGCCCGGCGTAAAGCGGATTTCCGGTGTAGAGGACCGCTAACCCTCCGCCTAGCCCACGTAATACCTGTGAATACAAGAATTTATTAATGGTTCTGGAGGGGAATATTTGGCACCAGCAAGGCCGCGGGTGCAACATATACATAACAATTCGCAGGCGTTCCAGAACCAGATAAGGCAACGGAGCGTTAAAAAAGGTTTATACATAAAACTGAACGTATTTAAAAGAGTTCGGGGGAAAATTAGGTTAAATAAAAGAAAAAAATTCTTCTTTCAAAGAAGGGGTGAGAAACAATGATGAAATCAATCGTCGAGGAAGCCGTTTCCAAAACAGGCGACAAGGCAGAGGACAAGCTTGAGGAATTCGGCAGCCCGAAGATAATGGTAATAGGAACAGGGGGGGCGGGATGCAACGCCGTGAACCGCCTTGCAAACATGGGAATTTCAGGCGCACAGCTGGTTGGGGTAAACACCGACAAGCAGCACCTGGCAATAATCAACGACGAGCTCACAAAGATACTCATAGGCAAAAGCGTAACCCGCGGCCTGGGTGCGGGCGGATACCCGGAGATAGGCGCGAAGTCCGCTGAAGTCAGCAGGAGCGCGCTCGAAGAGGTAATGGACGGCGTTGATATGCTGTTCATATCCGCGGGAATGGGCGGCGGAACAGGCACAGGCTCCGCACCAATCATAGCGGAAATCGCGAAGGAGCAGGGCGCAATCGTTATTGCGATTGTCACATACCCGTTCGCTTTGGAGAAAGCGAGGCTCATAAAGGCGGAGGAAGGAATAGAGGCACTGAGGCAGGTAACGGACACGGTCGTTGTTATAGACAACAACAGGCTTGTGGAACTTGTCCCTAACCTCCCGATACAGGACGCGTTCAAGGTCGCGGACGAGGTCATAGCGCGCACGGTGCGCGGCATAACGGAAACAATCACACAGCCCTCGCTCATAAACCTGGACTATGCGGATGTAAGGTCAATAATGAGCAACAAGGGGCTCAGCGTAATTGCTGTCGGCGAAAGCAAGAGCGTGGACAAGGTGAATGAGGTTGTGGAGGACACGCTCAAGAACGCACTGCTCGATGTGGATATAGCGGGCGCAACAGGCGCGCTCATACACATAACCGGAGGTCCGGAACTCACACTCGGGGAAGCGAACGCAGTCGGCGAAATGCTGACGGAGAAAATCGACCCGAAAGCCTCGGTCATATGGGGCGCAAGGGTTGACCCTACATTCGAGAACAAGATGGAAGTCATAACAATCTTCACGGGAGTGCACAGCCCGTACATCAAGGGGCCTGCCCGCGAGGACAGCAGCAGCGGCTACTCCTCGAGGACAAGGACGGGCGCAAAGAAAGGCGGCCTCGACCTGGACTTCCTGTAAAATCGAAAATCAAGCGGGAAAACCAAAATAAAAAAATAAAATTCGCGAAGGGTTCGGAAACGAACCCTTCTTCTGATTTTTTTGTTTTTTCAAACTGTGCTTCCGCACTAGCCCCTGTTTTTCAGCTGCTCCCTGCGCACGTAGTAGAGGAACAGCAGGCCGAAGATTATAGCGAAACTGAAATAGGCGACCATTCCCTTTTCAAAGCCGCTGAGGCTCGGCAACAAATAATGCAATGGGAGTGAAATAATAATGGCATAAAATACCGATAAAAAAGAGAAATATAAAAACATCCACACTGCAAGGGGCCGAATGCCTGTTTTTGACAACTCCTCTGCATCCGAGTCCAGAAAGAGCCTTTTCCTTACGCTGATAAATACGAAAAAAACAGCCAGAAAGTCGATATACCAGACAGTAATAAGGTATGCGAGGTCTGCAAAGTGGGGGTCAGGCATTGAGACTAATATTGAGAACACATACAGCAGCATAAATGAAAAAATTCCAAAAACGAAAACTGCATAAATACTTTCCCAGAATGCGCGTTCGGTTTTTTTAGGCTGCAGGGAGAAAATGAGGGCAAAGTTAACGACCAGGAAATATAGAAAATTCACCCAAAGGAAACCCTCATTCCTCCAGCCCTGCCCTAAAAGAAGATAAAGGAAAATTATGGTGGAAAGGGCAAAACTCAGCGCAATTGACCTGAGGGGCGACACTCATTCACCATTTCTGTTTTTTCACTTAACCTGCCTGTACGCATCCGCAACAATCGTGAAGAAAGTCACAAATGCGGGGAACGCAAGAAGCGGGAAGAAAATGCCCAAGGTAACAACCTTCAGCAAAAGGCCGTAAAGCAGCGCAACCGCAAACGCCTTTATGAAGCGCATGTCGAGCGCAACCTTTGCAACAGCGCCGAAATCGAACGCATGCGCAATGGAGCCGAACCTCGCGAAGTTAAGCACCGCAGAGGTGCCGAAGAGCATGCCGGGAATGGCAAACAGCAGGGCGAAAAGCGCGAAAGCGAAACCGAGCGCCATCACAACCCAGTCGCCACCGAGGAACACCATTATCCCGAGCATGAGAAGCGCGGCAAAAACGCAAATAATTGCGGGCACGAGGTAAACAAGGTAAATCGCGAGGAATTTTATTCCGTCGACAACAAGCCTGTTCCCCGCCTTGTCCCAGTCGATAACCGCATCATCGCCGCGCATAACCATCCTTGAAATTCTCACCGAATAGCCCGCAAGGTAGAAGATGCCGAGGAGGTTAATCACCGGAAGGCTGAGGATAATCCCTATGAGCCAGGCATTCGCGTTGGTGAAAGGCTTTTTCACCGCGGAAACGAAGCCGCCGAGGAATTCGTCCTTTTTCACCGCGGAAATGAACCCCCGGGGGAATTCGTTTCCTGCTCCCTGTTTCGATTTTCCGCCGGCCATAAGAATTACCTGCTTTTCCTCTCGGCAGAAATATCGAAACCGTCGGGCCCTATTGTGTATGGCACCATGCGCTTCTCGTGCTTGCTGCTCCTTAATTTCAGAATCTCCAGCGCGTTCTCGCGCCTGTGGTCCAGCTTGACATTGTAAAGCACCACAACCCCGTCCGCTAAAAATTCCTCAACCCCTGTCCTGCTGTAAACCGTAGGGTTCTGCTCGGTTTCGGTAAGCACCATGTTCACAGAGTGAAAGGATTCAAGGGCCTCGAAGAGCAGGCGTATGTATTTCCTGTAATATTCCTCGGTTTCAAATGCAATGCTCAGCGCGGAAAGGGAATCCACAACAATGCGGTCGGGCAGGAAAGGCAGTTCGAGCTGCTTAAACCCTATGCGCAGCGTTCCCGTCCTGCTCACTATGGATTCCTCGACGCTCCTGGCAATCTTCGTGGGGTCGAACTTAAGCAGTTCAACCATGCCCTTATTCCGCAGCTCCTCGAAATCCCAGCCGAAGTTCTTTTTCATGTGCAGGATTATTTTCTCGGGCTCCTCTTCAAAAGAGATGTAAATGCCCCTTTCACCTTTCTTCGCGCGGTTGTAGAGGGACTGCAGCGCAAAGGTTGTTTTGCCCGTGCCCGTTCCCCCTGAAATGAGAATTGTCGAGCCGCGCTCAAGGCCGCCGTCCTTAATCAGTTCGTCGAACCTGCTCACGCCAGTGGGCATGAGTTCTATTACTTTCCCCTTGCCGTCGCGCTTGAACACCTTTGTGGGGCCTGTTTCGCCGTCCTTTATGGAGAAGATGTTCTGGGTGTCCGCGCCCTCCTGCGGAGGCACTGCGGCATGCGCACCTCCCGCGGCAGATGCGGCGGCTTCAGCCTGCCGATGCACACCGGCCTTTGCTGCGGATGCAATCTGCCCTGCCGCGGCTCCAGAAGCAACTGCCTTGTGCTCAAGGAAGCGCTCCGCCTCCCTGTAAACCTCGTAGAGATTGTCGACAAACCAGTGCATACAGCCACGCGCCCGAACAATTCGAATTAATAAACGCCTTTTTCCAATAAAAACCTTCGCTTGTGTGGTTTTGGCATTTTTATTTTGGGGCGCTGCCCTTTGCCGGGTACGCAGCCATCGGGAACCCGCTTGCTGCTTCCCCTTCGCCTTCACGGGCTCATGGCGCTTGCTGCTTCCCCTTCGCCTTTGCAAGCCGATCCTCAAGGGAGCGCAGCTTCTGGTCAAGCTCCTTTCCCCTCGCCCTGTATGCGTCCTTCCCGACAAGGTTGCGCTCGAAATAGTCCTCCTGCAGGCGCTTGGCCTTTGCGTTTGTTTCCTCAATCGCGTGCTCGAGAGACCGAATGCCGGAGTGCTTCCTTAATTTCGAGAGGGCTATTGCGGCAATAACCGCAATTGCGGCAAAACACACGGCTGCGGCAAGCAGCGCAAAACCGAGGAATTTCCAGACATTCCCGCCGATAACCAAATCAAGGCGCTTCTCGCCGCTGTTGCCGTATGCGTCCTCCGCGGTTATGTTCACGGGCAGGCTGCCCGAATCGCTTTCCTGCAGGGCGTAATTCAGGTCGTAAATGTTTTCGCTCTGCCACGACAGGGGCAATTGCACGCCCTTAATTTCCACGGTTACGGCAGCATCGTTCACGGGCTTGCCGTTAAGGTAACTGAGCGCGACGGTAAAGCGGATATTGCTGCCCGAATCGAAGTTCGTGACCGAAGGGCGCAGGACATCTATCTTTATCGGCGTTGGCGCCAGGTTAACCATCAGGGCTGCCTCCCCGCCCCTCGGCTCGCCGCTAACCCTGCTCTCCGCCGTAACCGTAAGTTTCCAGGCGCCGGAAGGGGCGTCGAAAGGGATTTCCGCAGTAGCGGAATATTTCCCGTCCCCTTTATACTCCAGTGCATGCCTTTCGCCTGCTGTGCCCCACATCACGACATCGGCATCCGCAACCGGTTCCCCCGAATCCGTAACCCTTACGCTCACCTCGATGCTGTCGGTACGGTGCACAGTTGCGCTGCCGGGGCTGAGGAAAACTATAAGGAGGTACTGGCTCTGCTTTGTCGGCGTTACGGTTATTTCTTTCGAATCACTGCCGCTGGGCGCCTCGGCGCTTACGCTCCAGATTCCCGCGGGGTCGAGGTTCGAAATCGCGCGGCTGAAATAAAACCTGCCGTCCGCACCGCAGGTTAATTTTTCCGCAAAGACCTCCCTGCCCATGCCGGCGGCATTAAGCAGGATAATTTCCCCCTCATCGCAGTCCCCGCCGGCCTTTATCGTTGCGCCCTTGAAATATTCCGCGGAATCGGTTTCAATTGAAACCGCGGATGCAAAGCACAATGCAAGCACGAGGAACAAGGCAACTGGCAAAAAACGCGCGGGCCTCATTGCTTATCCCCCTCCTTAAGTTTCCTCTCAAGGCTGTGCATTTCGTCCTCGTATTTTGCGAGAAGGCTCTCGTATTCCTCCTTCGAAATTTTGTGGGTTTCGAAATATTCCTTCTGCAGCCTGCGCTCGAGCTCGAGCAATTCGGCTTTCCTGCCCTTCATTTTTCTCGTGAGCAGGGCCATTCCCCCTATGAACGCGACAATTGCAAGAAGCGCAAGGAGAAGCACAACGCCCCCTGCAACAAGGGGCAGGTTCTTCTGCAGTGTGTAAAGCACGGTTGCCCCGGAAACCTCGACGGTGGCTTCCGCAAGGCCGCTGTTGCCGAAATCGTCCTCTACCTTGAAAAATATTTTCCTTATGCCCGCTTCCTCGTCGGTTACCGCATAATCCGCCTTAAGCACGCCCTGGCTTGCCTGAACAAGCGCCGCCTCCCCCTTGCCGAGGAGCATTGTGCCCCTTGCTGCGCCGACAAGCCCGCCCGAAGGATATGCAAGCCTGAGTTCCACGGGCAATGTGTCGCCTATGCGGTAATGCAGGCCCTGCGGCTCCACTATTTCAATCGCGATTGGCGCGGCGGTTACCGTGGCGAATATGCGCTTCGCGCCGCCATAACTGACGCCCGAATCAGTTTTCGAGGCGTTTATTTCGAATTTTGCATTCCCTAGCGGCATATTGTACGGGATGCGGTAAGAGCAGCTGTACTGCCCTTCCCTGAATTCCTGGAACTGTACGGTTTCATCCAGCGGCGTTAGGAGGGTTACCGATGCCCCGCTTACGGGACTTGAATTCGAGTCGGAAATGTCAACCACAACCTGCATTTCGGTTTCCCTGACATAGGATGCGTCAAGCCTGTTTACCTGCGCGATGTTGAGGTAAGACGCGGTCTTTGCCCTTTCGATATCTATTTCACGGCTCACATCAACGAGGTTATTGAGGTCGTCGCTGCCGTAAAGGCGCAGCGACCATTTGCCTGGCGCGTCAAGAAGGCTTGTGTGATAGGACGTGCCGAACGCGCCCTTCGAATCGCTTGAAACTGCCTCCTCGAATATGGTTTCGCCGCGGTTCTTAAGGGTGAGGCGCATCTTAATCTCCACGGGCATGCCCCTTTTCAGCACGGTTCCGCTGAAAACCATCTCATCGCCCTGCATGTATGCCTGCTTCAGCGGCATATGCACGGAAAAATACGGGCGTATATTGAGCACACCGTGCGCGTTTCCGTCCACACCCATGAACCTGCCGAGGACATTGAAATCGTAAAGCCCTTCCTGCGCATCCGCCGGCACAAGATAACTGTTGGCGTAAAACATGTCCCCGCCCATGTTGTCGTCGTGCAGGCCGTCGTTGTAAAGCTTCATCGAGCCGAAAAAACCTAAGGCACTCATGTCTGCGGAGGGTACGCTTCGGCCCTCCGCTGTTGCCCTTGCCTTTATTAGCGCGGCCTCGCCCCTGAAGAATATGTCGCCGGCTGCGGGGCTGAAAATTTCAACGGTTATGTTTGACGGCAGGCAGTCGCCGGGGCAGCTGCCGTAATTCTCCTCCGCCTCGCAGGAGCCGTTGCCGCAGCAGTTGCTTAGCAAGACCTGCCTGCATGCGTTCAAATCGTTAACAACGGCACAGCCGTAAACCTTGCATTTCTCCCCCAGAACCTTGCCCTCGCACAGCCCGCAGTCATTGGGGCAGGTGCAGGAGTTTTCCGACCCGCCGGGTTCGCATATGCTGTCGCCGCAGAGCGCAAGCGCGCATGCGGGGAGCAGGGAAAAGAAGAGCAAAAGCGCGGCAATTTTCAGCGGGGTTTTCACGGCATCAACCACAACTAATACATTTATCTGGTTTTTAATATTATGCCCGTAAAGGGGGCAATTGGCGCAGCCCGGGGGCTAAAGAAAAATAAAAAAAGAAAAGGGGGCAAAAAAGCGGCAAAATGTCACTTTTTTGCTACCATGAAGAAATACGCGCCTGCAAGAACCACGACAACAACCACAATCAGCCCGAGTGTGGTCATGTCAAGTCCCGCTACGCCGCCAGCAGATTCCGCGGGCTTTGCCACGGAAACCGCGGCGCATGCTCCGCTCCTGCACTCCTTGCCGTAGCCGCAGCTTGTGCCGTTAGCCACTGCAACCGACGAGCACTCGCCGCTATAGCAGTTATCGGTTGTGCACGGGTTGTTGTCGTTGCAGTTTATTCCGGCGCACGGGTCGGAAGGCACTTCTACAGGCGTTCCCCCCGAGGGCGTTCCCTCGCCGGGCGTGCCGCCGGATGGCGTTTCCTCACCTGCGCATGAGCCGCAGTCGCTTGCGCAGCTGGAGCATGTTTCCCCCGCATCGCACTTCTTGTTTCCGCAGCCGGTTACGCAGTCAGCAGGACAGTTGGATGCGGACTCCGTGTGCGTGCAGACCCCGTCGCCGCATGAAGCGGGGCAGTCCGAAGGGCATGTGCCTGCGTTCTCGCCGCTGCCGCATGTGCCGTCACCGCAGGTTCCCCCCCCTACAGATCCGCCTGCCGCGGACTGGAAGTTCACCAGAATCGACTGCGCGGTGCAGTTGTTGTCGGCCCAGTCCCTTGCCTTCAAATAGTATGTGTGCGAAACAGGCAGGCTTTCCCCCGAGTCCAGTGCCCATGTCTTCGTGGTCGAGGTGCCTATCGAGGCATAGGCGTCGGAGTCCTTGTGCGTGTAGTATGTCAGTATGCCCCCGCTGTTTGCATCCGTAGCGGAGTGGGTCATCAAAAAGCTGGCGCCCGAATAGGTGACTCCGTTTGAAGGGGACGAAATTACGCATGCCGGGTTTGTGTTGTCGAGCCTGAAATTGCTGTCCGACCAGTCCCTGTCCGAGTTGCCGTCCGCTACTGGAACGCCTATATCAAACCTCTTGCCGGCATATACGTTCACATCCACTGTCCAGTTGCCGTCCGGGAAGTTCGCAACGGCGGGCGTCCAAGTGTATTTGCACATCTGGTTTGCATCATAGAAGTTATAGTCAACCCCTCCCTGATACGCAACACAGGCAAAGCCCGTGCTTGCCTTCATTATGTTCAGGTCCGCAACTATAAGGTGGTTAAGGTCCTGTGCGGCTATCGGGCCTGTCGAAAGCCAGATGTTTGCGTTTATGTCAATCACATAGTGGGTTGTGCTCCTTACCAGAAAGTTGATGTCGTATGTGGGGCTGTTGTTGGAACTTAGGTAAAGGGGCACATTCGGCGCCACAACATTGACGTCGCAGTTTCCCGCGTATGCGGTTCCCGCCAAAAGCAGGACAGCAAGCACGGCGATTAATTTAGGTACGTATACATTCATATCCATCATCCATCCTCTCCTTTTTTGCCTCACGTGGGCAGCAATAAGCACATTTAACCTCAAATGCCATATTACCGAAAATATCTTTCACTAATAAATATAGTTACCCCTTAATAAACATTACGATATCCTCCTCCCTCTTGTCGCGTGCGGTTTTTCGGGGTTTTTGTTTTTTTTGCGGCTTTCGGGATTTCGGGCGGTGCGCCGTCCAAAGGAATGGCGGCAGAGCCGGTACTGCGGGGGGCGGTGCCGCGCATTCCTGCTTGCGTTCGGGGGAAATGGGCAGAACGTTATTCACGCTCAGAGGAAAAGGGGAAGCGCGTTCAGCACGAACAGCGAAAGCACGAGCGCGAGGAAAAAGCGCGCAACAAGCTCCTCTTTCCTCTTTTCAGGCAGTTTCACGCGCGAGAAATATGGCATAAAAATTATGGATGCAATCCTGCCTCCGTCGAACGGCACCATGGGCAGGAAGTTCACGAGAGCCATGAAAAACCCGAGCCAGAAAAGCCAGCCGAGGAAGCTCTCTAGGAAGCTTATTGCGGGCGTGATGAGCGAATATGAAAGCGGTGCCTCAAAAGAAGGGTTCCCTATTTCCTCGATTGTGAAGCCAAAGCGGCCGAGTTTATTCGGCAAAAGGGTTTTTTCGGAGAGAACGCCGGTGTTCAGGTCCTGCACAAGCAGTTTCAGCGGCTTGAAGGGGTGCTGAGAAACCTCGAGCTGCAGTTGTTCGGGGCCTGAAATATTCACGTCGTTGGCTTTTTTTATAACCATGCCTGCATTAAGCGCGCCGTATGCGGAGCTTTCGTAAACGTCGCCGCAGAAGGAAATATTCGCATCCACGGAAGCGATGCCGACACCGAGCACTGCCTCACTGTGCAGCGGCGCATACCAGGGGGCAACAAAAAACGCAAGGAGCAGGGAAATGCCGAGCGCGAAAAGTTTTATCGCGGGCATTGACGCAAGGTTTGCGGTAGGCCCCGCGGAAAAAAGGCGCAGAGCACTGAGCCTTGAAGCCCCGTCCTTCCGCATAACCTGCTTCTCGTCCGGCTCGACAAAAGCGCCGAGGGGGAGGAAGCCAAGGAGAAGCACGCCCGCGGATTTTATTTTCAGTTTCTGCCTTCTTGCGGCAATGCCGTGCATGCCCTCGTGCACAAGCAGGATTATCAGGAGGGAAATCCACGCGTGCACGGGTATAACTATGGGCACATTCGGCAGCTCCACGCCGGGGATGAGGGGCGCAACCCCCGGGCAAGGCTGCCTGCCGAGGGCGATTTTCGCGAGTATGTCTATCGCCTGCATCGCAAGCAGCAAGACAGTGAAGCCCGAAAACCCGCTTATTCCGAAAACAATTGCAAGGAGCGGGAACTGTTCCCCCATAAGCGGGGAGTTGGACATGAACCCGCCGAGGGAAGCGTCTATTGCGAAGAACAGGAGCGTAAGTGCGGATGCGGAGAAAATAAAAAACAAAACCCGTTTTCGGGTTCCCATTTTCCTCCCGTGCAAATAATCCAGCGCGAAGGCGCCGAAGCCGAGCACGAGGCCGAGGTCCGAGAACCAGTCAAGCGGCCTGCCGATTTTTTTCGCGAAATAATCGAAAATGCCGAGATGTTTACTCGTCCGTATGAGGGAAATTATGTGCCATGTCTGCTGCTTTGTGTAGCGTTTTATGAGCCATGTGGATAGGAGGGAAAGCGCAAGGAAAACGGCGAGGATAAGGGCAAAGTCCATACTGTTCACTCCTCCGCCGAGCGCAGGCTTATCCCGAGAAAGGACTCTATCCTTTTTCTCAGCCTTTCATCCGGCTCGAATTTGCTTTTCTCGACCTTGTGCAGCACGGATTCCTTCTCGAAAACCTTTTCCCCGAGCTCCTTGAGAGTGAGGCCGCGCTTCTCGCGCGCGTGCCTGATTATTTCGCCGTAATTTTCCGCAATATCTGGTTCGGAATATGCCGGCGCTGCACGGGCTTTTTCGGGCGCCCATGCGGAATCAGCCGCGCTTTTCTGGTTCCGCTGCTGCAGGGCGGGGGCAGCGCCCCAATTGCGCTGCTGCCAAGCCGAAGCCGCGGGAACGGCGTTGCGTTTAGGCTTCCCCTGCACGGCAATTGCGCTGGCGGCAGCGAGCCCCCCGTCGCCGAAACCGGCGCAATCGGGGCACGCAACGAGTTCCGCGCCGTCAAGCACAACCCTGGATGCGGAACCTGTTTCCTTGCCGCAGATTTCGCAGAGCATAATGGCACGCAACCAAATAAGCACGGAAAAGAATATAAAAGAAGAAATCAGAGGGGTGAAATTAAAGGCGGGTAAAAGGAAAGTAAAGGCGGGTAAAAGGAAAGAGAAGAAATGCCAAGGGGCATTTCTTCCAATCTGCCAAGAGAGTTGCCCGCAAACGCGGGCTGAAGACCCAGCATATAAATCGTGCAACCCAAACGGGTTACTTTCGGCTCACCAGCTAAGTCCCATGCGGAAAATCACGGTTCCCGCACAACCAAAATAAAACCCAAAACATATTTAAACCTATTTTGGCTTCTGCCCGGCTTAATCGGAAATCAAAGCCCGGGATTATCTCCCCGGACGGCAGTTTCAGCCCCTCTTGAAATAGGCTTTGTTGTTTTTTTCTATTTCGGCAATGCTTACCGGTATTTTTTTCCTGCCCTTGACCGTGCTGTAAACGTTCTCGATGAAGTCCCTGTCGAACGTTCTCTTGCAGTCGGCGCATTCCTTTCGCATGAACTCGTAGCTTTTTATCCTGTCGTAGATCGTCCTCGCGGATTCTTTCAGCAGGTTGCCGTATGAAATTCCGACAAACGAGCACTGCATAACTTCCCCGTACGGCGTAACATACCATTTTTCCATCCCGCCGGGGCAGATATTGAATCTTCTGAAGTTCGTGTACCTGTCGTCCCGCATCCCCGGATATTTTTTAAGCAGGGCATAATAGCGTTCCTTGTATGCGTCTATTTCTTTTTCGTTTTCCCCGTGCCAGTTTCCGACCGCTGCAGCGAGCTGTATCAGGTGCAAAAAACCGTGCTGTTCGCAGAATTTTGCCACTTCCTCGATGTCGCCGAAAGAGTCCGAACTCAGTACGGAACTGATGCAGACGTTCAGGCCGGCCTTTCTTGCGTACAACGCCATGTTTATTGCCTGCTGCAGGCTTCCCTTCTGCCCGTTCCAGCCTTCGTGCCGTTCCGGATCCATCGAATGGATGCTGATTTCCAGTACATCCAGGCCTGCCTTTTTCAGCCTGTCGATTTTTTCTTCCGTCAGTAGGGAAGCGTTTGTCACGGTCGAACAGATCACGTCATTGTTCTTCGTGATGTGCGAAACCAGTTCGCACAGCCAGTCGATGCCCATAGTCATGGGCTCTCCACCGGTGATATCCGCGTGGATTGCCCCCAGCGAGTAGGCGTCATCCCAGACTTTTTTCCATTCCTCCAATGCCATTTCCCGCCTTGGCTCCCTGAGGGTGCTGCAGGAACAGAACTCGCAGTTAAAATTGCATTTATACGTCACGCAAAACTGGAGGTTCCTCAGCACCGTCCCGTTTGTCAGCGCCCTGATTTTCCCTTTTGCCGCCCTTTTCACAAGGCCAAAACTTTTCAGGAACCTCAGGTAAACAAGGTATTTTTCAATCAACCTCATTTGTTAACACCCGCCCGCTGCAAAAAAAGAAGCCCGAATAGTTTATAATAGTTTATAATAGTTTATAAAATAGTTTATATTTAATGCAGGCGGCACTGCGTCTTCCGGTTAAGCGGCTGGTTTTTATTTGAGAAAAGTACGTTCCCGCCAGGAGGCAAGTTTTCAGGTACGCGGTTCCCCGGGAATAAAATTAAAACAAAAGGTTAAAAAAGGGGTGAATTGTATATAGTTGTGCAATCGCTATGAAAACCATGAATGTGCCTGCCGCGGTTCTGCTGCTGCTGATTGCGGCTATCGCCATTGCGGGCTGCCCAAAGCCCGAAGATTTAATTACCCCCGCACCCCCGCCCGCTGGCGACGGAAACAAAGTGGCCACGGACGCCAACGGCGGCAAGCCCGCGGACCCGTGGAAACCTCCCGAAGGGGAAGAGGAGGAAGTGTCGTTCGAAAGGCTTGTGGAGCAGTGCGTTGAAAAGGGCGGGGTAAGCGCGGACAACTGCCTGATGTCGCTGGGTACGCAAAAAAAGAACTATGTGGTCTGCGAAAGGGTCGCCACGTTCCCTAAGGACAAGTGCTATTATGAAATCGCAATAGCGATGCCCGAGTACCACGCGTGCTACGAAATTTACGACGTGGGCAAAAAGAACCTCTGCTTCAAGATTGCGGGCGTTGCAATGGGCAAGGAGTCGGCATGCACGGCAATAAGCGATACCGCGGTAAAGGACGACTGCTATGATTCAATAGCGTACGACAAGCAGGACCCGATGACATGCAACAAGATTTCGGATATCGGGAAAGCGGACTCATGCGTTTATGATGTCGCGAAACTTAAGGGCGATTCGGGCATCTGCGCATATGTTTCGGGCGCGATTTCCAAAGGGGAGTACGCGAGGGACAACTGCTATCTGGGCGTGGCGCCCGGAAGCGTATCGACATGCGGCAGGCTAATAGACGAGGCCCGCAAGCAGGCGTGCTACATCAACCTTGCCAAGTGCGAGGACATCATATCTGACGAGAACAGGGTTAATTGCTATGACACGGCCGCAAGGAACAGTTCCAGCTACGAACTCTGCCTGAATATCCCGCTGGGCAAGTATAAGGAAAAGCGCGAGGCGTGCATAGAGGAAACCGCAACCGCAAACCCCTCAAAGGAGGCGTGCGGCATGATTGCAAAGGAGGAGCCGAGGTATGCGTGCTACAAGGAAGTCGGGGTAAGCCTCAATTCCCTGGAAATATGCAACCTTATACAAAACAGGCGCGCGGTCAGGGACGACTGCGTGCTCGAGATAGCCAAGGCAACTGACAATGCCGAATTGTGCAAGGAAATAATAGCGAACGACTTCAGCAAGAGGGATTACTGCTATTCCACGATTGCGGTAAGCCTGCTTAACCTCGATGTTTGCGAGGGCATTACCGCCGCCTCGAAGTACGTGAAATGCTACAGCGATATAGCGATGGGGAAGGAGGAGTCCGACCTCTGCGCGACGATAAAGAAGGAGTTCTGGACCCTTGCGCACTCGAGCAAGAGCGAATGCTATTACAACTATGCCATCGGGAAGCTGGACATCACGGTTTGCGGCAAGATAGGGGACGCGAACTTCAGCGGGCAGTGCCGCAACGAGCTCGGGTAATGCGGGAGCGCCGCGGATAAAACAGGCAAAAACACGCCGTGCCTCGGGCCTGCGCCCCTAAGAAAAGCAATAAAAAAACAACCCACTCCACATTATTATGGGTTCCCATAAAATAATCATTCTCGATTTCGGCGGGCAGTACGCGCATCTCCTTGCAAGGCGGGTGCGGGAAATGGGGGTTTATTCCGAGATTCTTCCGCCCGATGCGCCTACAAAGGAACTTAACAAGGCACGCGGAATTATCCTGAGCGGCGGGCCGAGCAGCGTTTACGATGAAAACGCGCCGAAGTTTAATTCGAATATTTTCAAAATAAAAAAACCGATTCTCGGGCTTTGCTACGGGCATCAGCTGATTGCCAAGCAGATGGGGGGCAGCGTGAAACAAGGGGGTACAAAAGAATACGGCAGTGCGGAACTGATTGTGGACAGGAAGGGGTTGCTTTTTTCGGGGCTCGACAAGACGGAAATGGTCTGGATGAGCCACGGAGATACCGTACTCCAGATTCCCGCGGGCTTCAGGAAAACCGGCTGGACATTCGACTGCGATTACGCCGCAATGGAGCACGGGAAGAAAAAAATGTTCGGGCTGCAGTTCCATCCGGAGGTAACGCACACGGAGCACGGGATGAAAATACTGAGGAATTTTGTTTTCGGGGTTTGCAAGGCGAAAAAATCATGGAACATGGCGGGGTTCCTGCGCGCGAAGGTGCGCGAGATAAAGCGCAAAGTCGGCAAGCGCAATGTTTTCATGCTCGCTTCGGGGGGTGTTGACAGCACGGTTTGCCTCGCGCTCCTTGGCAGGGCAATAGGGGCAGGGAGGATTTTTGCGCTGCACGTGGACACAGGGTTCATGCGCAAGGGGGAAAGCGCTGAAATCTCCCGCGCGCTGGAGAAACTGAAAATAAAAATAAAAGTTCTCGATGCAGGCAAAAAATTCTTCGGCGCCCTTGAGGGCGTGTTTGAGCCCGAGGGGAAAAGGAAAATTATAGGAAAATTATTCATCGACATCGCGAATTCTGAAATAAAAAAAATGAACCTCGACCCCAAGGTTTGGTTATTGGGGCAGGGCACGATTTATCCCGACACTATTGAAACAGGCGGCACGCAGCACTCCGCAACTATCAAGACGCACCACAACAGGGTTGAGAGCGTGAAGCAGATGATGGAGGAGGGAAGGGTGATAGAGCCGCTGAGCCAGCTTTACAAGGATGAGGTGCGCGAGCTCGGCGCAAAGCTGGGTTTGCCGGAAGCCCTTGTCTGGAGGCACCCATTCCCGGGACCCGGCTTGGCGATAAGGGTACTGTGCAGCGCAGGGGGAAGCGGCAAAAAGGAAAGCGCGGAGGGGGCTGCGGCGCTTGCTGCCGCAGAACAAAACGCAAAACAAATCGCACAGGAGTTCGGGTTTTCCGCGTTCGCGCTTCCCGTAAAAGCGGTCGGGGTTCAGGGGGACGCCCGCACTTACAGGCACGTGGTTGCGCTTTCGGGAACGCCCGACTGGAAAAAACTGGAGGAGTGCAGCACGCGGATAACCAACGAGGTGCACGCGTTCAACCGCGTTGTGTTTTTGGTTTCGCCCGCTGGAATAGGGAGCGATGCAATCAAGGCAAAGCGCGCCCTGCTTACTAAACCACGCGTAAAAATCCTGCAGGAGGCGGATGCGATTGTTATGCGCGGGGTTGAAAAGCACGAACTCATGGAAAAAATCTGGCAGTTCCCCGTGGTTCTGCTGCCGCTCGCCATAAACGGCGGCGCGGGAAAGGCTGCCAACGGAGGCAAGGGCGGGGGGGAAGCAATCGTGCTTCGCCCGGTTGAAAGCAAGGAGGCAATGACGGCGCGCTTTTACCCCATGGATGCGGAACTGCTGAACAAACTTGCGCGCGAGATTTTGGGCGTGAAAGGGATAGGGGCGGTGTTTTACGATGTAACCCATAAGCCGCCTGCGACGATTGAGTGGGAGTGAACTTATGCTGAAAAAAATAATTCCGACAATGCTTGCCTCCGAGAAAGCCCTGGCAAAGGACTGGCTGTCCGCGGAGGACGAGAAGGCGTGGAAAGATTTGTAAAGGGGGATGTCGTAGTAATACCATTCCCGTTCTCGGACCTGAGCCAGTCGAAAAGAAGGCCCGCAATGGTGCTCGCAAGCCTGCAGGGCAATGACATAATACTCTGCCAGATTACGAGCGGGCAGGCCGCCGACCGCTATTCGATTCCGCTCACGGAAAGCGAGTTCACAAGCGGCACGCTGAAGCAGGAAAGCAACATAAGGCCGAACAAGATATTTACCGCGGACAGTTCGATAGTCGAGTACAGGGCGGGCGTGCTGAAGGAAAAGAAAACTAAGGAAATAACCGAAAAGGTTTGCGCCATACTGAGGGGTTAGCGCGGCGCCTGACGCGAAAATATCCACAAGCCGCCGCGGCGATTGGGCGGGAATAAACAGGCGTTTGCGCAGCACGAAAAGCCTTAAAAACTCCCCGCGTTTAAATTGTTTCTGCAAAAGGGGCTCGTAGCTCAGCCTGGCAGAGCGCTCCGTTCGCAACGGCGCTTGCGATCGCCGGTGCCGCGTACGGTTCCGCCTTCGGCGGAACGGGACTGCACCACATGATTGCAGGCGTCTGCGAGAATCGGAGAGGCCGGGGGTTCAAATCCCCCCGAGTCCACAAACCTTTCTTTGGAAAAGAAAGGTTTGCGAAAGAAATAGCCCGCTGCGGCGGGCAGCGTGATTTTGCGAAGCAAAATCCTTCTTTTCGCCAGCCGTGCCTTGTGTTCTTTTCGCCAGCCTTTTCTTTATAAGAAAAGGCTGCAGGTAAAGGTTAATATATAAATTAACCATTACATATTGGGGAACAGATTATGCCGAAAGACGGGGAGCATAGGGGCGAGGCGGAAATTGCGGAAGATGCCGAGGAGGCAGCACGCCCGATTTCCGAAGGGGAAAGGGTGAGGCACGTAAAGGGAAGCGCGCCCGACATATTCGACGAAATGCTCGGCCCTGAGGAAGGGAAGGGGAAGCCCGGGGGCGAGCCTGCCGATTCCGCAGGCGACAGCGCCGAAGCGGTTGCTGCGGAAACCAAGCCCGAAGGCGGGAAAAAGCGCGCACCTGCAAAGCCGAAAAAGCCGCGCAAGGAAAGGAAGAGGGCTGCGAAAAAACAGGCGAAAGAAGAGGATGATGAGGGCGATGATGATAGCGATGATGGCGGGGAAGACGAAGAACCCGATAAAGAATATGACACTTTTGAAGGCGGGAAAAAGGGCGCTGGCAAGAGGAATAAGGAGCAAGAAGATGGGGGAGAGGGTGCGGAAACCGAAGATGATGACGAAGAGGAAACAACTGGTGAGGGGGAAGCCGAAGAGGGTGCGGAAGAAGAGGAAACCGCCGAAGATGAGGCCGAAGAAGAGGAACCGGAATCCGCTTCCGCAAGCCTGGATAAGGAAATAGGAACCACGGAGGAGGGCGTTAAGGAGCAGGATGAGGACTGGGGCTGGCTCGAGCACGGCGCGGATGAGGGGCGGGAAACCGGAACCGGCGGGGAAAATGAAACAGGCGCGGAGCCGGAACTTTTGCAGGGAAAGGTACCTGGATTAAGCGCGGACGCAAGCGAGGAGTTCGAAAAAATGCGCTCTGAAAAAAGGAACGCAATAAAGGACACAATCCTGAAGAAGGCCGAGGAAGCGGGGAAGGCCGACAGAACGCCCGAGCACCAGGGAGGGGTGAGGCTCGGGTTTTTGGGTGACGCGGAAAAGAAGAACGTTTTCATAGGGATGAAAAAGACTGTGTGGAAAAAGTACGGCTACGAAGGGGCGCTGCGCATAGGGCGCGTGAACGAGCAGGAATACAGGGACGCGGAAATTTTCCTCGACAGCCTGAACCCGCACGTGGTTTTCGTCTGCGGTGCACGCGGCTCGGGAAAGAGCTATGTAATGGGCGTGCTTGCTGAGGAAATAGCGCTCAAGAACAGGAATGTCGGCGTCGTGGTTGTGGACCCCGTGGGCGTGTTCTGGTCCATGAAGTTCCCGAACAAGGAGGACAGGGAAGTGAAAAGGCTTGCGGAATGGGGCATGAAACCAGGGGGCCTGGACAATATCAAGGTTTTCATCCCCGCGGGGAAGAAGGGCGAGGTTCCGAAGAGCACTTACAATGAAGGGTTCAGCATGCAGCCATCGCTGCTTACCGCGGACGACTGGTGCCTCACATTCGGGATTGAAAGGTTTTCGCCCTCGGGCCTGCTGCTCGACAAGATGCTGAAGAAAGTGGAGAAAGGGTACAGGAAAATGGAAACAGGGAAGGAAGTCAGAGGCAAGGAAACACGGTACTCCCTTGACGACATAGTGGAATGCCTTGAGAATGATGGCGAGCTGAATTCAAAGGAGCGCGGATACAAGCAGGATTCCATACGCGCGCTTGTGAGCAGGTTCGAGGCTGCGAAATCATGGGGGATATTTGATGAGAAGGGAACGCCGCTGAGCGAGCTTTCTCGCGCGGGGCAGCTGACAGTGCTTGACACGAGTTTCCTTGACGATGTTGTTACCGCGCTTGTGATAGGAATACTTGCGCGCAGGCTGCTTGCAGCGAGGAAGATTTCGACGCGCAAGGAGGCCGCGCAGAAATTCAGGAAGCAGGATTTGGACGAACTGCTTGAACTTGAGGTTCCGCCCACATGGCTTTTCATTGATGAGGCGCACACGCTTATACCGAGCGGCAACACAAAGACGCCTGCAACAAGCGGGCTTGTGGAATATGTGAAGCAGGGAAGAAGGCCCGGCTGTTCGCTTGTGTTTGCGACACAGCAGCCGAGTGCGATTGACACAAAGGTGCTGAGCCAGCTGGATGTTGTGATATCGCACAAGCTTGTTTTCGATGATGACATAAAGGCAGTGTACAGGCGCATCCCGACCATAGTGCCGGGGCAGTACAAGCGCCCCACTTTCATAAAGACACTGCCTGTGGGCGTTGCGCTTACGGGAGACAGGAGCGAGGAAACAACACGCGCCTTCATAATGAGCATCAGGCCGAGAATGTCGCAGCACGAAGGGCGTGACGCGGAAACAAACCAGATGAACGAGAGCATGGACGATGCGCAGGTAATGGATGTTGCGGCTGAAATGGTTGCCGAGGACATTAACAGGGCGGGGAAACTGGATAAGGAAACCATAGAGCAGGTTTTGAGGACGCTTAATTCCAAATACAAGACAGCGGTTGCTGCAGAGGAACTAATGAAGGAACTCGGCAGGCGCGGGTTCGAGGTTTCGGAGGAAGGGGCAAGCGTTGCGGGTTATGAGGATAAGGAGGAAGAAGAGGAAGCGGAGGAGGCGCTTGATAAGGGCGAGGAAGCTGAAGCAGGGGAAGAGGCGGAAGCCGCCGCTAAGGGTGCGGGCATAGGAAGGGGGAGCCTGCGCGACGAGGCACTTGAGAGCACGGAACTTCTCTCCTTACCCCAGAGGATTAACGAGGCAAATGCGAGGGCTGCTGTTGACCGCGTGAGGAAAAGGAAAATGCTCGGCATTCTCGGCGATGAGGAAAGGATAACGGGACTGCAGATGAGGCATGTTACGGTTTGGAGAGTTGGGTATGATATCCCGACAAAAAGGGGGGAGTTCCTTGCGCGCGAGGCGTTCATCGATTCAAGGACAGGGGAGTTTTTGCACTTCGGCGGCGGCAAGTTCGTGGAATCGAAAGGCCTTGGTGACGCGTTTGACATGGGAAGGGACGATATAGTTGCGGCAACGCATCTTGCAAACCGCAGGCTTTCCGCAGCGGAGGTTGCGCGGCTTTCCGAGTTCGACGAGGCAAAGGCAAAGCGCGTGCTTGCAAGGCTTGCCGAGCGCGGAATTGCGGGGGCGGAGAAGGACAAGAAGAGCGGGAAGGGCATTTATTTCCTAAAGAAGAAGTTTGATTTGCCGCCCAATGAAATGCACGAACTGCTGGGTTCGCTGAACAAACTGCCTTTCGCGCGCGTGCAGGCAGCGGCAAAGGAGCGCGAGAGGTTCCCGCGAGAGAGCATTCCCGCGGTGCTGCGCAAGCTCTGGCCGCACATAATGATAAGGCGCGTGGATGAACTTTACAGGCCTGTATGGTTCGCAAGCCTCGAAATGAAGGGCAGGGAGAGAAGGGTTGCCGTGGATGCGGTTACGGGCGACGTAATTTAGGCTTGTTCGCACTTGCGGGCGCGGAAGCGCGGGCAGATGAAGGCGCACGGGCGAAAAAATTTGACAAAGTGACACGCATGCCAAAAAAACCGCCGGAAAAAGAGGCACAAGTATTAAAGATGCTTATTGAGCATCCGGAATGGTCTTTCAAAAAGACAGCGGATACTATTGGCAACATATCAGAGTCGTACGTCGGGGCAACATATAAGAAGCACAAAAAAACACTCACAAAAAGACGACGTGGAGCGAAGCCAAGAATATCACAAAAGGCAATGGAAGCATTACGACTGCGGAAGGAGCATCCGGACTGGTCTTTCAAAAAGATAGCGGATACTGTTGACATGTCATTGCCGTACATCTACAAAATATATCACAAAAACACACCCTCTACACAGCCACACAAAAGCAAGGAAACTATTGAACGCGAGCGAATAGCAAGGCTGATACGTAAATGCATGAAAAAAGGCAATTTTTTTCAGGCAACCCTGCTTTGCTATAAAATCGGAGCGACGAGTTACGTGCCGCGAATAATCAGGGTTGCGGAACGCAGAAAGGCTGAAAACGAGTTGTTGCGGATATATGGGCACCTTAGCAGGAAGGGGCTCCCCGAAAGCCCGGCAACACATGAACTGATAAAAACCATGGGGGCCAATATCACGAATTACGAGGCAAAACTTAGAAAAACCATAGATACAAATATCGCGAATGGCCAGGCAAAACTCAAATGGCTGCCAAAGCGGCACGCTGGGCGATGAAGCCAAACCTGCGCGGCTTAGCGGCGCTCTTTGTACATGCCTATGTTCTCTTCCTGCTTCCTTTCCTGCCTTTTCCTCAAAATCTCGTTCCGCATAAATAACCCTTATCGCGGAAAGAATATTAAAGAACAACTTTGCACAATTTTGGCATGGACCTTGTTCAGGGCATTGTTCTGGGGCTTGTCCAGGGGCTTGTGGAATGGCTGCCCTTAAGTTCGCAGGCGCAGGTTATCGCTGTTTCCGTCGCGGTTTTCGGCAGCGCCCCGATTGATGCGCTGAATTATTCCATATTCCTGCACATCGGGACGCTGGTTGCCGCCGCGGCATATTTCAGGCGCGAGATATTTGGGATTGCAAAAGCCGCCGTGCCCGCGCTTATGCAAAACCAAAAAACAAAACCCGCAAAACCCGAAACCGCGCGCCTGCTGGTTTTTATGGTTATTGCGCTGCTCGCAACCGCAATAACCGCAATCCCCACATACCTGTTCCTGAAGCAAACATTCACAAACGCAACAGCGGGGTTTGTTTTGCTTTCGATGGGGGTTCTGCTGATTGCGACGGGGGCGGTGCAGATGGTCACAAAAAAAACGCGCGAAGCAAAAACCACAAAAACAAACGCGCTCATTGCCGGGCTGGGGCAGGGGTTCTCGGTTCTGCCGGGAATTTCAAGGAGCGGCACGACAACCTCGATTTTGCTTTTCGAGGGCTTCAGGGTCGAGGAGGCGCTGAGGCTGAGTTTCATCCTCTCCGTGCCCTCGGTTTTCGCTGCGGAAATAATGTTCGGGATTGCGGAGCAGGGCGCGGTTGCTGTCGATGCCGGCATCCTTGCCGCGCTCGCCACGGCGGCAATAGCGGGCTTTGCATCAATAAGCATCCTCATGCGTGTTGCGAAGAAAATAAACTTCGCCTGGTTCTGCTTCCTGTTCGGGGCGGTTTATGTCGTTATGGGGCTTTTGTGAAGGGGCGCGGCATTAATCTTTTAACAAGAAAAGGGCGAATGTAATTATGCCGAACATATTCGGGAGGAAAAGGAAGCGCCTGGCTGGCGGGGGTAAAATTGGCGAAAAAACAAATGCAGGACTGCCGTCTCAGGAATTACTTAAAAACAGGAGGATAAGGGTTAGAGGCGTGGAGGACAGCCTGAACTCGATTTTTGATTCCCTTGACCAGATTAAAAAAGCAAAAGAACTGTGGAACAGCAGCGACCCCCGCAAGGCAAATTACGGCAGGCTGCGTGCCGTGAAAGTGGCAAGGGAATTGGATAAAACAAAAAAATGGGTCATATGGTGCGTGGGACGGCTGGAAGAAACCGGGCAACTTGACAAAACCCAATTAATCATTACAAATGAAATAAAGAAAACTTTGAAGGGCAGGATTACTGAAGATGGGCTGAAAAGGCTGCTTAACCTGACATGCGGCCTCAAGCAGGAAAAACTGGATTTGCGATAATCATGCGCGGGCTGAATAAGAAGGTTTCGGGGCTGGTTCTGCTTCTTGCCGCTGCCGCGATTTTGGTGCTGATGCAGCAGAACGGCGTGCTGCTTGGCACTCCGGCAGTGGCAACCGGAAATGTTGTTGTGCAGGACGGCAAAATACCTGCACAGGCGGCTGCGGGTGTGCCGCTAACAACAACCGTTTCAAAAGTAATCGACGGCGACACTCTCGTAACCGCGGGCGGGGAGCACGTGCGCCTGATAGGGATTAATTCAAGGGAGAAAGGAGAGGAGTGCTACACCGAGGCGGGGGAGAAACTTGCAGCGCTTGTGCTCGGCAGGAACGTGCGCCTCGAGTTCGGCGCGGAACTGCGGGACAGGTACGGGAGGCTGCTTGCGCATATTTACGGCGACAGCAACCGCTTCATAAACATGGAAATGGTTCGCAGCGGGTTCGCTTACGCCTACCCATACAAGCCGAACACGGAGTTCGCGCAGGAGTTCGCGGGGGCGGAGAGGGAGGCGGAGAACTCACACAAAGGCTGCCTGTGGCAAAATTAGGAAAAGATTTATATTCCCAGAGTGCGATTAATTAGCATGCTGCATAAACCATTAATAAAAAAGATTAGGCCGCGCAAGAATCTGCTCAAAACCAGAAAAGCTAAGGCCGGAGACCCGTGGGAATATAGAAATGCCCGAAGGGACAAAAAACGCTATAAACCGAGATAGGCATGGGCTACTTGTGAACCGCGCCCGGCAAAACTTTAGTTCCGTTCTTCACCTGCGCGCCGCAGTTGATGCTTGAATTAATCCCTGTTTTCACGTTGTGCCCCAAACAGGCGCCTAATTTGCGCCTGCCGGAATTTACCTTTTTTCCGCCGACAACGGTTTCAACTGGCGCGTCGTCAAAGCGCAGGTTCGCAACCTTGGTTCCCGCGCCTAGGTTGCAGTTCTCCCCCAGAATGGAATCGCCGACATATGAGAAGTGCGGGACATTGGAGCCGCGCAGGATTACGGAGTTTTTTATTTCCGAATTCGCGACATGGTTGTCGCCCTCGAGGATTACGCCCGCGCGCAGGTATGCGTTCGGCCCCACGGTGCAGTTCGGGCCGATGTAAGCGTTTCCCTCGATATAAGTGCCGGAAAGTATGCGCGAACCCTCGGCAAGGAAAAGTTTGCCTTTGGCGGTTACGTTCGGCTCGATTTCGCCCTTGCGTGCATCCTCAATCGCTTCGCACACCTTTTCGTTCTCCGCAACCAACTCAAAAAAGCGGAACGGCTTGTTTTCAGTAAGCGCACTACGAACGCGCGCAACAAAATCTTCAACCTCGCCCATCACGCACCAATCTCCTTTTTTATCTCCGCCGCAATTTCCGCGGCGAGCTTCTCAATGCGCCCATTGTCCGGCCCCTCGGCCATTACGCGCGCTATGTTTTCCGTGCCGGAGTAACGCACCAGAACCCTGCCCTCGGAACCTAACACGGCTTCCGCGCTTTTTATTTTTTTGCTTACGGCGGGCATCTTATCGAAATCCTTTTTCCCGCGCACATTTACGTTAATCAAAACCTGCGGCGCGGTTTTCATGGCTTTCGCAAGTTCGCTAAGCTTCTTTTTCTTCTTTTTCATGATGTCGAGCAGCATGAGCGCGGTTATTATCCCGTCACCTGTAGTCGAGTAATTGAAATTAATTATGTGCCCGGACTGCTCCCCGCCGAAGGAAAGGCCGCGGGCACGGAGTTCGTCGATCACATACCTGTCCCCTACGGGCGCGGTTACCACGGTTATGCCGTTTTCCCTCATCGCCTTGTGGAAGCCGATATTGCCCATCACTGTCGTGACCACGGCATTGCTCTGCAGCTTGCCCTGTGCCTTCATCTCAAGCGCGAGTATCGCCATAATATGGTCGCCGTCCACTATCTTGCCGTTCTCGTCGCACACAATCACGCGGTCGGCGTCCCCGTCAAGCGCAATTCCTATGTCGGCCTTATCCTTCGCCACGGCTTTCTGCATTGCCTCGGGATGCAGGGCGCCGCAGTCGAGGTTTATGTTCAGGCCGTTGGGCCTGTTGCCGAGCACGATGGCTTCCGCGCCGAGTTCGCGCAGGATTTTCGGCGCTATATCATACGCCGCGCCGTTTGCGCAGTCGAGCACGACAAAAAGCCCCTCAAGCGGGCTGCTCTTTATGGAGTGCTTCGCGTACTCTATGTAACGGCCCTTTGCCTCCTCCACGCGGTATGCCTTTCCCATGGATGCGCCCTTTATGTGGCCGTTGCCGGCCTTGCCGCCGATTATCAGTTCCTCGATCTCGAGCTCCTCCGCATCCGAAAGCTTGAAGCCCTCGTTGGAGAAAATTTTTATCCCGTTGTGCTCCGCTGGGTTGTGGGAAGCACTGATTACGATTCCCGCATCACAATTCAAGGACCTTGCAAGGTGCGCGATTGCGGGCGTGGGCATGGGCCCCACAAGCAAAACATCGCAGCCCATGGAGAGTATGCCCGCGGTGAGCGAATTCTCGAGCATATAGCCCGAAAGGCGCGTGTCTTTGCCTATCACGATGCGGTGCCTGCGCCTGCCGTTGCGCGCAAGGAAATAGTGCGCCACGGCCTTGCCGACTTTCAACGCCATCTCCGCGGTTATCGGATGTTCGTTTGCTATGCCGCGGATGCCGTCGGTGCCGAATATTTTTTTGGCGGGGCTTTTCTTTTCGGAATCATGCTTCATAAGAATCACTTCACGGTTACGCTTTTGGCAAGGTTGCGCGGGCAGTCAATGTCGCAGCCATTTAGCAGGGCAACATAATACGAAAGCATCTGCACAGGTATTATATTTGCTATGGGAGAGGCATTGCCAAGGTCCGGAACGCGAAGATGCACGTCAAAAACCTCGTTCGGCTCGGGGGAAACCCCCGCCATGAACCCGCCGCGGCTTCTCACTTCCATTGCATTGCCGAGGATGTCGCTCTTTGTCTCGTCGTTCGCGCAGAGCACGATGCAGGGCGTGCCTTTCTCTATAAGCGCTATGGGGCCGTGCTTTAATTCCCCTGCAGCGAAACCCTCCGCGTGCATGTAGGGCACTTCCTGCAGTTTTATCGCCGCCTCCAGCGCCATCGGGTAATTGAGGCCGCGGCCGATTATGTAAATGCTGCCTTTTGATTTTATTTTTTTGGCGAGGGATTTAACCTGCGCAACAAACCCTTCGGAAAAAATCGTTTTGTTCACTTCCGCCTGTGCCTTTGCAAGCAGATTTTTGCCCTCGGCAAATTTTCCCGCGCACCCGTATGCAAGGAGCGTGAGGATTGCGAGCTGTGCCGTTGTCGCTTTCGTGCTTGCCACTGCCTTTTCGGGCCCGCAGTTCACGGGAATTACGAAATCGGATTTCCTCGCTATGCTGGAGCCCTGCACATTCACTATGCTTATCACTTTTACCCCGCGCGCCTTTGCCCTTTCAATCGCCTCGAGCGTGTCCGCGGTTTCACCGCTCTGGGAAATCGCAATCATCAGGGTTTTTGGCGTGAGGAAGTGCTCATAGTTCGGGAATTCCGAACCAACTGAAAAGTTCACGTGCCTGCCCGCTATTTTGGAGAAAAGATAGGTGCCGCAGAGCGCAACCCTTCCCGCGGTTCCGCAGCCGACAAGGAAGGTGCCGAAGGAATCGTTTATCATCGCGCACGCCTTTGCGTACATCTCTTCCGGCTGGTTCACCGCGCGCAGGACGGTTTCCTGCTGTTCCATTATTTCCTTGAGCATGAAGTGCTTATATGCGCCCTTTTCCGCGTCCTCCGCGGACCATTCAACCTCGGAAACGCGCACCGCGGCTTTTTTGCCGCTTTTGATAACGAAATATTCTGGCCCCTTTCCCCGCTCGGCAACAACCATCTGCCCGTCTTCGAGGAACGCGGCATTTTTTGTGTGCCGCAGGAATGCCGGGATGTCGGATGCAATGAACGTCTCCGCCTCGGGCGCGGTTCCGCCGCCTATGCCCACAACAAGCGGCGAGCCGTCCCTTGCCGCGGCAATGCCGCCGAAATCCGTGTAAAGTGCGGCAAATGCGTAACGCCCCTCGAGCATCTGCGCGGTTTTGCGCACCGCCTCCGGGAAAGACGCGCCTGCAGCAACGAAGCGCTGGATAAGGTTCGGTATCACTTCGGTATCCGTCTGGGAGCGGAATTTGAAGCCCGCATCCTTAAGTTCGCGCTTCAGCGCGAGGTAATTCTCGATTATGCCGTTGTGCACAACCGCGATTTTTCTGTTGCTGGAAAGGTGCGGATGGGCGTTCGCCTTTGTAACCGCGCCATGGGTTGCCCAGCGCGTGTGCCCTATTGCGATGTGCGAGGAGAAAGAAAAGCCTTTCACAGAGCTTATTTTCCCGACATCCTTTTTCACGCTCAGCTTTCCCTTTGCCGCAATGCCCTTGCCGCCCTCTGCCCTGGCAGCAATGCCCCATGAATCGTAGCCCCTATATTCCAGCCTCTTGAGGCCGTCAAGCACAACGGAAACCGCATTTCCGCTGCCGGCATAGCCTATGATTCCGCACATGTGAAACTCCCGTTCAAAATAATCTCAACCGCAATATATATAAATGAAAACCAACTGCGGCTAATTTAGCGGTTTTGGTACATGCATGAAACGCGCCCGCGCGGGGCAAGTTATATAAAGTGCGTTGCAGTGTAAAGTTTATGGCGGACGAAGAAATTGCGGAAAAGGCTGAAAACGCGGAGGCGCGGGGAATAAAATACCCGAAAATCAGCCTGCTGGTTATTACATACGTATTGGCATACCTGCTTTTTCTGGGGAGGGATTCCCTGCCGCTGAGGGAATTGCTTTCGTTACTCGGCTATGCCGGAACTTTCGTAGCGGGTGCGGCATATGCTTACGGCTTCACAGCGGCGCCAGCAACCGCGCTGCTGCTGATTATTGCAAAGGAGCAGAACGTGCTGTTTGCCGGGCTTGTCGCGGGCTTGGGCGCGCTTGCCGCGGACCTTGTGATTTTCTACATAATCAGGCACTCGATTGCCGACGAACTTGAGATGCTTTCAAAGGAAAAGGTTGTGCTCGATTTCGGGGCAATAACCGACGCAATATTGCCGCCAAAGTTAAAGGAGTGGACTGTGCTGATTATTGCGGGGTGCATAATCGCCTCGCCGCTGCCTGATGAGGTCGGGGTGTCGATGCTTGCCTCGGCAAGGAAGGTTTCCACAAGCGCGTTTTCGGTGATTGCGTACGCGCTTAACACCACGGGCATCCTGATTGTCCTTGCAATGGGGAAGGTTATCTGACGGCGCGGGCGCCAATTGTGCCGCTGCGGGAAGGTTATGTGGCTGTGCGGGCACGCTTTGCGGGAAAGGCTATCCGGCCGCGCTTGATATAATATAAAGAAATGAGTTATAATCACTTCGGGCGGATTCTTCGGTATGAAAGTGCTTGTGCCTGTTTTCAGGGGGCGTTGCGCATGAGGGTTCTTGCGCTTGTCTCCGGCGGAATAGACAGCCCTGTTGCCGCGGCACTCGTGCTGCAGGGCGGGGCGGAACTCGAATGCGTGCATTTCATGAACGCGCCTTTCGGCAGCGGGGAGAGCGAGGATAAGGTAAGGGCGCTGCTCAAGGCTATTGCAAAACGTTTCGGCAAAAAAATAAAACTGACGATAGTTCCGTTCGGGAATATTGTGCAGCGCGAAATCGCCTCGAAGGGGGAAAGGCATTACCAGTGCGTGCTCTGCAGGAGGATGATGCTCAGGACAGCTGAAAAAATCGCGCGCGAGGATAAGTGCGAAGCGCTTGCTACGGGCGAGAGTTTGGGGCAGGTTGCCTCCCAAACACTCGACAACCTCACAACCTCCGCCGCTGCGGTAAGGGTGCCTGTGCTCCGCCCGCTGCTCGGCATGGATAAATTGGAGATTGAAAAATTATCCCGCGGATTCGGGCTTTTGCAGGAGTCGATAAGGCCGGTTGCGTGCTGCACTCTTGTGCCTGAGAAGCCCGCAACGAAATCGACGAACTTGATTATTTTGCGCGAGGAGGCGAAGATCTGCGCGGAAGAACTCGCGGAAAAGGCGTCGGGAAAAAGGAGGGTTGTTCTGATTGAGCCGGGCAAAAAAAGTTGAACTCTCCGAATTCACATGCAAGCCGTGCAGGGGCAGGGGCGGGTTCGAATTCGTGCCGAAGGGGAGGCATGAGCTTGACCTTGTGCAGGCGTGCACAAAATTGCGCGCGGCAAATGCCGGGGCGCGGGGTTCCGCGGGCGGCAAACCGCGCAAAGGCGGCGTGGAAAGCGCGGGTACGGCTGGCGGCGAACCTGCCAAACCCTGCGCCGAAATCGAGGCGGAAAGCCCTTATCTTGCGATAGTGAAATTCCGCGGGGCGCGCGTTACAATTTTCAGGAGCGGGAAGGTGCTTGTGAAGGGTGTGAAAGAGGAGGGGAAGGCGAGGGAGATTGCGGGGGAAATTGCCGAAACCCTGCACTGAATTATCGCATGGTGCGTTTTAAGGCATTTGCCGTGTATTGAAAGGCAATAAAAAAATTAATAAAGGGGCTGGCAGTTATATTCGCAGCCAATAGGTTAAGATTGGGCATTAACGAAAGGAGGTATGAAAAATGGTCGATTACATGGGGGCAATAAAACTTCCATTCGGCAATATGAAGGGCCTTGCAATCGGTTCGGTGATAGGCGCGATTCCGTTCGTGAATATGTTCGTTTCGGGATACGGCCTGCTGGCTGCAAAGAAGGCAATTGACGGGAAGGCGGGCTTGCCGTCATGGAAGAGCAATATTGCGAACATAATAGTGAAAACAATAATGGCGATAATAATAGGCATGATATACATACTGCCGGGGCTTGTGCTCGTGCTTGTAGGGGTTGCTGCAGCTGTGGGCCCCATAATTGCTGCGGTGATGAGCGGCTCATCCGAGTCGCTTGGCGCTGCAATAGGCACGGCAATAGTTGCGGGAGGCGCATTTTTCCTGCTGGGCATGCTCCTGTGGATAATCGGCGGCCTGCTGGCGACAATGGGCATGATGAACTGGGTAAAGAAAGGGAATTTCATGTCCGCATTCGCCCTGGGCACTGCGCTTAAGAAGGTCATTACAGGGACATTCTGGGTCTCGGTGATTGTCATGATAGCATATGCGATTGCCGCCATGTTCATAGCGGGCATAATCGCTGCAATACTCGCATTCATACCTGTGCTTGGCTGGGTATTGTCCCTGCTGGTGCAGGGGCTGGTGGTGTATATACTGTCGGTTACAACATACACCATATACGCCAGGGTATACGCGGAAACGCCGTAAGGCGCTTCCCCTTTTTCTTTTTATTTTTACGCCCCCAAGGCTGCGCACGGCAATAGCGTTTAAATAGGGCATTATCCAATAATGGTTAAGGGAAATGCCGAGGTGGCGGAGTGGTTAAACGCACCCGCCTCGAGAGCGGGAGCCCTTGGGCACGTGAGTTCGAATCTCACCCTCGGCGCTGCGAAGGGGAAGAAGGCGCGGAGAGGGCTGGCTGGGTTCGGAGCCCTGCACGGCAAATGGCTCCCCCGCCTTCCCGCCCGAGGCGTTGACTGCATGCGCTACTGGAAACACCTGCTCCTTATCCTCGCCCTTGCCTTACTCCTCAGGCTTGCGCCTGTTGCGCTGCACGGCATGCCGCAGAGCCACGATGCGCCTTTTCACATCCGCATGGCGGGCATTGTCGCGGATTCGGGGCAGGTGCCGAGGATAGACGCAAGCCTCGGCAGCAGGCCGAACAATTACCCCCCGCTTTACCACGTGCTTGTTGCGGAACTCAGCCTGCTTACGGGAATAAGCGTGCAAGGAGTGGTGATGCTCCTGCTGCCCGTGCTCTCCTCTCTTGTTGTGCTCTCCGTTTTCGTTTTCGTGCGCAGGGCTGCGGGGGAGAAGAATGCACTGATTGCGGCGCTGCTTGCTGCTGTTGCAACCCCGCTGATTGTGGGCGCGTACGACAGCCCGGAGAATGCCGTGTTCTTTTTCCTGCCCCTTGTTCTGCTGCTTATGCACATGGGGAAGGAAAGGGCAGGAACCCTGCTTTATGCCTCCTCCTTCCTCTGGAACTATTTCGCCCTTGTTGTGACTGCCGTGCCTTTCCTGCTTGCTTACGGGCAGAATAAAAAGGTGCTGAAAACCCTTGCAATCGCTTTCGCGCTCATGATAGGGTTCAGCCTGCTCACAAAGGGCACGGAATTCCTCACAAACGAAAGCCTTGCCGCGGGCACGCAGTTCATTGCATCCAACCTGCGGAACGTGATGCCCGTGCTTGCATTATTGGGCGCGCTGTTTTTCGCGCCTCTCGCATGGCTCGCGCTAAGGCAGGGCGAAAAAACAAAAAAAAGCCAGTGGTTTATTTTCCTTCTCGCGTGGTGCGTTATTTCCGTGCTTGGGCTGCTCTCGTTTTTCGCAACGCCGCTTTTCCGCGGGTGGGAGCACCTGAAGTTCCTCGCGCTCGGGGGGATAATGCTTATCGGAGCCGCGGGAATCGGAACCCGGCAAAACGGGGGCGCGGGAACAAAAACCGCGGGGGCGGGAACCGCAACCACGAAAACCGCCGCCGAACGAACCGCACGCTACGGGCGGCTGTTTGTTTTTTTCCTTGCGGTGTTCATGGTTCTTGCCTCCTTCATCTTCAGTTTCCAGATACTGTTCCCATCCGTGAACAAGGTCGATGCGCACGCAATGGAATTCCTCGAGGCAAGGGCGGGGCATGGGGAACGCACGATAATCGCTGAGCCGAGCATGGCGGAGTACATGCGCCTCGGCACTTCACTTGACCCTCTCCTCCTTACCTCGCTTTATTTCGAGAACACGAGGAAGGAAACGGTGCTCGGGGAAACGCTTGACTTTCTTGCGGGTGCGCAAACCCCCGCGCAGGAGCGCGGGTTCCTGCAAAAAAGCAGGGCGGGGTTCATAATAACGAACTTCAAGGACGATGTGGAGAGGGGAAGCGCGCAGCGGTTCGCGGGCGCGGATTACCTGGACAAAATATATTCGCTCGCGTACGGGGAGCGGTGCCCCTTTCCCCTGCCGCAGGGCATCGCGTACGACTGCGGGAGGATGGAAACTAATATTTATGAGATTAACGGTGCAAGATAATTTGAGGCAAACTGATGATTAAGGGCGGGTACAGGCCTGGCGGAAAAAAAATTCCCGGCGCAAATGTTGTGCTTTCGCAGGAAAATTACAACAAAATTATTGCCGAAGGGGGGAAGGTTCCGCGCGGCGCGCAGGTTCGGTTCAGCGCGGCGGGGGACAAGCCGCTTTCGGGGCTCAAGGTGCGCTTCCACACAGACGGCACAATGGAAATTCCCGTTTACGGCGGAAAGGAGGGAAAGCTCAGAGTGGCGCGGTTCCTGCACGCCAACAATATCTCGGACGGCGTGAGGCAGGTCTTCCACCAGATAGAAAGCGTGGGCTCAAGGATTCACCAGGCGGAGATGATTGAGGGCCAGCTTGCAAGCGTGCATTTCGACCTTGTTAACCGCTGGCAAAAATTCGGGGAGGGCGAGAGGGAATCTTTCAGGGAGTATTTCACGGGCATTGCAGGCAGGCTTGCAAAAAACCCCCTGCTGCTCAGGGAGGAGAAAAAGATACGTGCAATCGAGAGGTTCGGGCAGGCATCGGAACTGCTGAAGGTGGAAAAAGCAGGCGCTGTGGCGGCGGTTATCGAGGCAATCAGGAACGACATGGGCGACTGGCTAAGGAAACTCGGGAACCAGCAGAAGTTCCTTGAGAGAAGGCGCAAGCTTGTCGTGGACAAGAAGTTTGTTCGGGACACGAGAATATTCGGCGCGCTGGATACGCTGCTGGCGAACTTTAACGCCCTCGCTTCCGCAGGCACCGAGGTAAAGGCAAGGGAGCGCATTGCAAAGGAACTCGGGACAGCGCAGAAAAGGCTTTACTCCCTGCGCCTCAAGCCCTTCAGCCAGGCGGGGATAATTGTCGGCAAGGCAGCGGAACTCGTGCGAAAGGGCGATGTGAAGAAGGCAATGAGCTACATAAGGGATGCGAACAAAAAAATAATCCTCGCAGCCTCTCCTGTTTCGCCGATTTACCCCGAAAAACTGAGGGAAATCGCAAGGAGCAAGGATTCGGCATTCAAGGAGGAAGTGCTTGCAAATCAGGGCGTGCTTTTCCACGACATGATGCCGCTCTGGTGCAGGGAGGGCGGCAAAGCCAAGAGGGAACTCATCCTTGAAACAATGGCGGAGCTTTCAGCGCTTGCGCACGGCCTGGGAAAGGGGGAAGCAGCGGCGCTTATTTCAGATGCAGCAACCGCGCTGGAGAACAGCGGCATTTCCATGTGCACGGAGCGCCTTGCGCTCGCAGCAGCAAGGCTGAACCCCGAGCTTGCGGAGAGGCTTGTGTGAGAGGCGCCATCCGGGCGGCGCGGGTTCAGTGCGGCGTGATTTCGTGCAGCGCGATTTTCGCGGAGCGTGATTTTCGCGGAGCGAAAATCCTTCTTTTTGTCAACCGTGCCTTGTGTTTCTTTTGTCAACTTTTCTTTCTTAAAGAAAAGTTGGTGTGCAGCCACCGAGTTTCCTGTGAATTTCAAAGGCAGGAAAGGGAGCAGACAAAATAGGCAGCTACATAATCAATAGTTATTTATACATAACAAACATTCATTTTTATTCTTTCTGCGGGCAAACGTTATTATTATTATACTACTTAGCGGTTACTTCTAGCGACTTCCGCGAGGGGTACGATGGCAGACCTTGAAAAGCCCAATAAAAATATCCAATTGCTTCTGTTTATCTTAGATAGATTGGGGAAGGTAGATGGCAGAATAAAACTATATAAAATCCATTATCTCATTGAAGGGGAGGGGCATGTTAAATATGACAGCCCGATATCCAATTATAAATTCGGGCCAGTCGATTATATTTCGGTTAATTTCTGCATCGCTAATGGATTATTGCAGGAGGAACTTTGTTCGGCAGGGCCTCACAGCCGCTACACTATTCGGTTAACGCCGGAGGGCAAGCGCTATTTCCGCAATATTTGCGAGCCCCTAATCAATGATGATGAGAGAAAAAAGGCCGAAAAAATAATTAACAAATACAAAGACAAGAATGCCACTGAGATTCTCGACTTTGTGCACAAGACATATGTGGACACATTCAGGAGCAAATCAAAGACACTTGAATCTATCGGGAGGATTGAGAGCAACCTGCCAATTTACCGCGATTTGGTCGGCAAAAATATCGGGAACGGGTCGTCACCTGAAGACGAGGACAGGTTATACTGTATGCTTGGGTACTTGCACCATGTCGGGGAAATATTAAAAAAATTGAAGGATGTCTCAGACCCTGTGAAGAGGGGGCAGGTTATTTGCACTATTGATGAACTATTTGGCGCGCTGAAGGGGAACAAATGTATGGCGGACGGCTACGCTACGGAACTGTTTGAATATCTGGACAACTACTGCGAGAAAGAAGGCATATTCCGCTCCATAGCCGATGACGATTTCAGCGACATTCCAAAGGAGGCCAGAGAACGTCTATTCAAAACAATTGCCCAGATGGAGATTCCACTATCTTCCTAGAAACGAGCTCCATCCTCAACTATGTGAAAGCTGCGGTACTCCCGAAAGAGCGTTGCCCTACAAGGGCAACCTGCATAAGGGAGTTCATAGTGAAGTGCCAAGACAGGAAATTGCCATTGCACAGTTCGCAGCGTGTTTACAAACAGGTTAATCTTGACCTATTCTTGCCCGAACTTAAAGCAAAGGGGCACAACCCTTTGGAAATAGGACGGATTTTAGCCACCGCCGAAAGGAAATTGAATAAACTGCTATGTGCCATGAAAATACATCAAGACCTTACAAATGAGCACCTGCAGGCAGTTGAAACATTCTTCAGGAACTACGGGAGTGACAATCGATTGATTGAGTTGATGAAGAAGAAAAACCGCGCCTCGGCCCTGCCTGAGAAGTCGGACATGGAGATTTTGGCGCAGGCACTTACGCTGCCGAACCTTTTCTTCGTGACAACTGACGACCATTTCGGCGTTTTGCTGCAGGAGCTTGAACAGCAGTTCGGGTTTGTCCTGGTTCACGATGACAACGCCCTGCAAAAGCTCGGTGCATGGCACTGGAACTGACGCCAGGCTGCGGGACAGAATCCATAGGAAACGAAAAGGCAGGAGCGGGCTCCGTTTCGGCTGAAAGCGTTCTCTGCATGCCCGAGAGTTAGAAATCTAACTCAATTTGGCTTGTTTTTCCGTTCCACAAAGGGTGCGCCAACAAAACATTCATTAGTGCGGAGGCGGCAAGTTTTTACAGTAACTGAGAAGGTTTATATACGCCCTAGGGATATAATATGCGTATGCTTGAAAAGAAACCAATGTATGGAAAAACAAGAGAGCCTAATTGGATGCATACGATAGGTGTGAAGGCTAGGAAGAACCCGCGCGGCGCACTTATGAAGTTGGCTTTTGACCATCCTGTAGAGTTGGGGCGGCAGATTGACATGGCTGCTGGCAGCCCTGAGGAAAGAGAGGGCGGGTTGGAGTTTTTCAGGCAGCAATTCATAAAGCACAAGGTATTCCCCGGTAAACTATCCCTAAATGGGGCAATAGCTAAAATAAGAGAGGGGTTCACGAAGAAATACCCTGCTCCATTAGTGAAAAAATGATAGAGTTAAGCCGCAATAAATCAGCGCGCACCGACACGCAGACATTCCAGCATGCGGTTGCGCCTGCTTAATTAGAAACTTTAATCCCGCGCAGCTCAAGCGCGGTTTTGTAAAGCTGCGGGTAATCCCTCTTCACCCATCCAATCCATTCTGCCAGCAGGCCGTGCTTCTCCAGCCACTTCCGTTCATTGTCGCAGAACTCCCTGAAGTCGGGGTTTGACCTTTTTGTCGGCTCATTGCGCGAAAACAATTCTGCGACTTTCGCCTCGTGGTCAAGGACGATTTGCCTGAATTTTTCAGGGACTTTCTCCATGAATATTATTCCCCAAAGCACATGCCCCGGGCTTGTCCTCAAGTCAGGGGTTTTGAACCTTTCAGTAGTGCACACGGGAAAATCGTCGTGGAAGAAATCGGGCTTAGCCTTTGACCTTGCAATTGACATTGCCTCGGCATGCCCTTGATTTGACTCCAAGAGGCTGTGCCGGCTTATTAAATTTAAGAAGCCTCTCCATCCGAGAGGTTGCCTCAGGTCATAATTCGACACACCCTCCCAGTGAATGTATCTTTTCTCCCTCTCGAGCTCCTCAAGCCAAGGAGGCCGTTTGCGCCCCTTAACAGGGACATATTTTGGATGGTACTTAGGCGGTTCGGGCATCATAAAGATAGGGGCAGATAAGCATAAAATAGTTATTTTCGCGCAAGGTTACTGGCCAAAAACCAAAAACTTAATTAAGCAGTTTGGGCATTATAAGTGCAATCAAAAAATGCACCGATTCCGGCATGAACAATGCCATAAATGGAGATGCACATTACTATCGGTTGAATGCAGCCACCGGGATTCGAACCCGGGTCGCGAGCTTGAACCATCAACCCCTCATCAACCCGAACCTTTGGGGCGCGGAACCCGAAGGTTCCGTTCCCTTTGGGGGTATCGGGACCCGAAGGGCCCTGATTTGGGAAGCTCGAATCCTGCCACTAGACTATGGCTGCATAACCCACATATGAACTATCACGGGTTTTTTTATAACCTTTTCCTCTGCAGGCGGCATGAATTAAATCTGCCCCTCCCCGTGCTTGCCTGCGAGTTTCTTCAGGCGCGAGTGCGGGCCCTCCGTGGAGAAGTAAACGGGCGTCAGCCTTACTACAAGGGGCGGGAAGTGAAGCACGAGGAACAAATCCCTGTGCTCCGCGTTGTGCTTCATCGCAAGGCTCAGGAACCCCTTGAGCGAGGATAACGGCACGGACAGGGTTGTTGCCCCCTTCATTTTCACGCCGAGTTCCGTGCCCCCGGCACCGGAGGCGAGCGCGAGGAACGCGGGGTTCTTTGTTTCCGCTGAAATGTCCTGCAGGGCGAGTTCCTCCGCCTCCTTCTGCAGCCTTGCAACAGTGTCGGCGGAGAGCGGCATCTGCACGCTGTTGTTGAAATCAAGGTTCTTCATTTCCGCAACCTGCCCCTTAAAGACGCCCGAAATATAGGAGAGGTGCTTGATTCTGGAGTCGAGTTCGGCATCGATTGCCTCCAAATCGCGGATCGAGAATTCGGTCGAGCCTTTTGCCGCGCGCAAAAGCGCTGCATCGTCCTTCGAGCGCTCTATGAGCATGTGAAGGTGCTCCACAATCGAGTCGATTTCCTGCACGTTGTTCTTGGAGTTCACAATCTGGTTCAGGCGCAGGAGCAGTTTGTTCTTCATTTCGGAATGTATGAGCGCTTCCGCGCTCTGGGTTGCGTAGATGCGGTTGTCCTTCCTCACCACATAGCCCATTACAGCGAGGTCCTTTATCGCGCGGCTCAGCGCGGCCATTGCGGAGTTTATGCTTGAGTAATTCCCCGAGATTTTGCTGAGGAGGGTGTTGTAATCTATGCCGTTGTTCTGCTTTATTATGAGCAGAATCGAGTTTTTTGTTGTCATTCCGTGCACCGCCCTGAAAACCAAAACAAAAACCAACCGCGCGGTTGGTTTTGGTTTTTTTGGTTTTGTTTTTGCCTCGTTGGTTTTTGTTAACCCCTCTCGGTTCGCCTCGCGGCTTGCTTAACAAAAAAACAAATCAAATTTCCGCTGTTAAGTATTGGGTTAATAAGGGTTTAAAATGGTTTGCGCAGGGAACCGCGATGGAACTTACCATCTACAATACAAAATCACGGTGTAGAGGGTAAAACCGTTTTTCGCTGCGCTGCAGGAAAAATGCGGAAAACGGGGCTGCGAAATAATTATATGCACTGGGGGCGTTATAGTTAGCGATGCCCGCGCAAAAAAGCCCGAATGAAAAAAGGCATGCCACCAAAGCAGCCGCAGGGCAGGGCTCGATGGAATACCTCCTCCTCATAGGCGGGGTTGTGCTTGTCGCCGTGATTGTGATACTTCTTATTATGCAGACCTCGAAAAGCGCGGGGGGCGAGGTTAATGCAACCGCGGAGGGGGGAATGGTGAAGATTAAGGAAGAAGCAGGCATTGCGCTTGGCGGGCCTGGAACTGTTGCCAAACTTTATGCGGGAAATATCGGCGCGCCGACAACAACCGCGGATTTGAGCGGGCTTGCTACAGGAATACTCGCGCCGCCGAGCAGCGGCGCTGGCGGCGGGGGGAATGGCGGCATAGTGCCCCCCGATGGCGGCGGAAGCGCAACCTTCACTTTCTATCAGGGCGGGGGGGATGTGAAGAACGAATTGCAGGCGGTGAAAGCGCAATGAACCGCTTTGCGCTTGCGCTTTTGGCATTTGCCCTTGCGTTTTCATCTTACGCATTTGCCGAGCAGGTTGTTTCATTCAAGGGCGAGGTGCAGGCACTGAACACGCACGATTTGTTTTATTCCGTTGGGCTTACAGAAAACACGCCAAACAAAATTGATGCATGTGCCCTGACCCCCACATACATGCTCTACTTTGAAAACAGCACAGATACTGTTTTCGGCTGGAACATCAGGCAGAAGCGCTGGGAGCAGGGGCTGATTTCGGAACTCTACCCGCAGATAGACGGCCCGATAGATGCTTTCACGTACATTCCCTCGTCAAACATTTATGAAATAACTTCGGGCAATAAGGCGTGGGTGCTAAAGGACGGCAAAATCAGCGACACGCCATATAACATAAGCGAAATTGCGGCGGAGCAGTGCGCAGGGCTTGAGAAATGCCCCTCCTCGGGGGATGCGGTAACATTCTACAAGGATTCCGCAGGCAATAACCAGTTTATCTGGCTTGTGAACGGCAACCGCGAACTCGACATATGGTTTTCAAAAGGCGGGGCGCTGCACTACAACCACGCAAGCATCGATAATGTCGGATTCTTCAAGGGGAGAATGGACAGCGTTGATGCGCTGTGCACTTTCCCTGATGGCGGCTATCTTATTTTCGGGGAGGGGGAATACACGGGCAGCGGCGGCTGGGAAATCGGGCCTAACGAAAAACTGATGAGCAAATATTCTGACAAGGAGGTTTTCCTTGTTTCTGACGCGGACTGGCACGATGTTTTGCAGCTTGTGCCTGTATCAATCTGGACAGAAGGGGGAGAGGTGCACAAAAACCCCGCCCTGATTTACCATCAGGAGCCGTGCAGGAGCACCGACCTTGACCTCACATATATCGGACATTGGACAGGTTCGGATTGGCAGAAGGGCTTCAAAGACCCCATCGGGGCAAAGGTCACTGTCGAGCCTGCAGATGCCAACTGGTATGAAACCGGAACGTTCAGCAAGTTTGCTAACTTGAAGCCAGGCGATGAAGTAACCCTCAGCATTAAAATCACTACTGGGGCGGTTGTGAAATCAATTGAAATAACGGAAAAGCCGGACTTCATCCAATTCACAAATCCGGCGGACGGAAAAATTGAAAACATAAACAGGGCGGCGCCCGAAGGGGAAACTTTTGAGTTCGGGCTAAAAATAAGCGAAGACAAGGAAGTCCAATGCTATGAATCATTTGACGCGGAATCAGCCATGTATTTCATGAGGCAATACCCGCCCCAAAGGCTCACAATAGCCGGGGAAACCCCGCAAGACCTGGACAATCTCCTGATGCTGGATTCGGAGTACGGCGCAAGGCTCACGGAAGGGCAGGTGCAGAGAATCTCGCCTGCGGATTACTTCGCATACTGGAAGGCTTTTGATACTGTCGTGCTCACCGATTATGACAATTATGAGGCTGCACTGCTTGCCTCGGCTTATGCCTCATACATCAATGCGCCCCTAATTTTCGTGAATGGGGGCAATCTGGATGAATACAAGAATGTTATCGGCGGCAGGCATGTTATAATTGTCGGCCAGGCGGATTCTGCGACCCAAAGCTACATCAACTCGAACTCAGCTGGGGCGGAGCAATATTCACTTGAACAGATGCAGAAAAAATATGCGGAGCTGACAAACACGAATAAACTAATCCTCGTAAATCCCGACGACCTGGACATCAAGGAAGTGCTGGATGATTACGACGGCTACGGCATATATAGCCACATCCACGTCTACGAAATTTACGGCAGGAACTCCCTTGCCGCGCCATTCCTGGCATCCGCAAAACACGAGCTGATATTAAGCACGCGCTCGGCCAACTATATGGATGTGGATGCCTTCATAGACTCCTCAATAGAGGCGCTGGGTGCGGACGTTGAATATCTTACCATAGTTGCAAGCCCAAATGCAATAGGCATGGATTATTTGGACGAGGGCGGCGACTATTATGCTGCGGATGCGTGGTTTTATTCAAAAACCAAGGATGGTGACCCGCTCCTTGACCTTGCTGTCGGCAGGATTTTCGGCGTGACCGTGGCTGACACGTCAGCATACGTTGTGAGAAGCATGTTTTACGATGAAACACTGCAAAACGAGGAGAGCATGCTTATTACGATGGGCAGGACAGACCAAACCGCCCCTGCGGAAGTATATGCCTTCGGGAAAGTAATGTCTTCCGCAGGATATGCCACGGTTGTAATACCTGAAGGTGAAGGCCCCAATATGCTTAACCCCCATATGAAGCCGGAACATTGGAAGGATAAATTTTTCACAATTTACAGGGACCATGGCGGCACCACGTGGGCAGGCATAGATGCGCATGAGATTCCTTATCTGGACAACTCATTCATAACTACGATGGCCTGCCTGACATGCACGTTTAAGTATTATTTCAAATACAGCTTTTGCGCGAACGCAATAAGGCAGGGTGCGATAGGCTTCATAGGCGCAACGGACAGCTCGGGCGGGGTGAACATGGATGGGCAGATTGCCGAGATTTTTGCAAACGGCTCGACCACGGGGGAGGCATTCAGGAATTCAAAAAACGCGGGAATCGTCCTGGACGCTGCAACGCTTACGCAAGGCAACATTGAGGACAATTCTTCGGGATGGTATCTCCTCATCGGCGACCCTACAATGAAGGTGAGAACGGCGCACACCCTCCCCAAAGCGCGCATGGAATTCATAAGCGAGGCAAGTGGCGGCGGAAACTACGGGATAACCGTTCCTGCAATGCGGATTGACATACCCGAAAACATAGCCGAACTCTGCGAGTATTACCCAAACCAGTGCAAGGAGCCGCTCTATTTCACCACGGCATCCGCTGCCGGGGGGAACAAAAACTTTACGGCAAGGCTTGAAGCGCCGCAGGATTTCGAGCCTGTTGCGGTTTCAAAAGGCTGGCAGATTGACCATGAATACGGCCAAGGAAGGAAATATTTGTGGGTTTCAAAACTCGATGAGTATGGAAAAGAGTATTTCACAACCGCAAACGACTCCGGATTCACGGATTACGATTTTGATATAGAACTTTATTCCGAAGCCCCGGACCTTGCCATAAAAAATCCCGGAATCTCGGGGGACTCGGTAACCTTTGATATAACGAATATCGGGAATAAAGATGCGGTTGTAACATTGGAGTATGTTACGGTCATGGTTTCTGCTAAAACTGGGGGGGAGGAAAATGTGGGGATATCACTGGCGCCGGGCCAGGCTAAACACTTTTCAGTAGACATATTGGGGGGGAATCTTGCCGGCAAGGACAAGTATATGGTTAACATCGGGTTTACCTTGCAGGAAGGCGTGGATTTCATCCAGCAGAACTACACGAATGACATGTTCAGGGGGGAGATTGCAAGATGAAACACAGCAAACTGGCAAAGGGCATTTTTGCTTTGCTCGCGGCGCTTTTATTTGTGCCATCAGCAAGTGCAGGGATAGATGTGGCGATTAATGTCGCGGATTCGTTCTCCAGCGGCGAGAAAATCTCCTTTGATTATTCAATTTCCTCGGACTACGGAACAGGGATTGTTTTTGTCCCGCATGTCGAGTGCCCGAACGCCCCGAATGCCCCCCTGAATGAGGAAACTGCAGCCTTAATCGCGGGGAAGGCATATTCAGGCACCTATTCAGGCATTGAGGTGGACGGTTCCCTAGAGCCCCAGGAATGCACGGCCTCTGTGGACGTTAAGAGCCCCGAACAGGCAAGGGGGGAAAAGAAATTCAGGATTGAAACCAACCCAAGTTTCAGGTTTGAAATCTTCTCTTGCGCAGACCAGGGCTGCAACGGCAAATCAGGCTTTTTCACGCCAAGTGAAACGATCTATTTCGGTTTTGAATCTGAAACCGCAGAGCCTGCAGTAAGTGCCGAACTTGTTTTGCCGGACGGAACAACAAAAACGATAGGCCTGCCTGGTTCAATTGCTGCAGATGAACTGGGGCCGGGCAGCTATGAATTAAGGGCAACAGCAAAAAAGGAGGGCTACAAAACGATGCGGAAAACCGCGCAGTTCGCAGTAATCGAAAAGCACGCCGAAATTCCCTCAGTCTCAAGGTGCAACGGCAACCATGTTTGCGATGTTGGGGAAAATGCGCAGAACTGCCCGCAGGATTGCCCATTCGCAGGGGCTGCTGCACAGCCAGCGCTGGGCGAGCCCGTAGCCGAACCTGCGGGCATTGACTGGCTTCTGGTTTTTGGCGGAGCAGCTGTGCTGCTTGCGCTGATGCTTATTGCTTATTTTAAATTCTACAAACCAAGGCAAATGGAGGCTTGAAAATGAATGCGAGAAAAAAAGTAATAATAATCGGCGCGGCAGGCACGGACTTCCACTACTTCAACACAGTTTTCCGCGATAATGAAAATTACGAGGTTGTTGCTTTTACTGCGCAGCAGATTCCGGGGATTGAAGGCAGGGTTTACCCGCCGCAGTTGGCGGGAAAACTTTACCCGAAAGGAATCCCAATCCGCGCAAGGGCGGAACTGCAGGAACTTATCAAGAAGCACGGGGCTGACGAATGTGTTCATGCATACAGCGATGTTACATATGCCGAGGTTATGCATAACTCCGCGGAGTGCATGTCCTGCGGCGCGGATTTCAGGTTAATAGGGCCGAAGCACTCCATGCTGGAGTCAAGCAAGCCGGTAATTGCCGTGTGCGCTGTGCGCACTGGTTCGGGCAAAAGCCAGACGAGCAGAAAAATTGTTGAACTGCTGAAGAAGCGCGGCGTTCGTTGTGTTGCCATTCGACACCCAATGCCTTACGCAGACCTCGTGAAAAAAAGGTGGGAGCGCTATGAAAAATATTCCGACCTTGAGAAATATGATTGCACGATTGAAGAGCGCGAAGAATATGAACCCTACATAGAGCGCGGGCTTGTGATTTTTTCGGGGGTTGATTACGCCGAAATCCTTGAACACGCGGAAAAAGAAGCGGATGTAATTCTCTGGGACGGCGGGAACAACGACCTTTCATATTACAGGCCGCAGGGAAAAGGCAAGCCTGACTTATACATAACCGTGGCTGACCCTTTCCGCGCAGGGCATGAGTTGGCTTACTTCCCGGGGGAGGTGAACGCGCGGATTGCGGATGTTGTTATAATCAACAAGGTGAACACAGCGCCGAAAGAAGGGGTCGCAACAGTAGAACGCAACATCCGCGCAATAAACCCGAACGCGAAAATAATAATGGCAAACTCTACAATCACGCTCGACAAACCCGAATTGGTTAAGGGCAAGCGCGTGCTTGTTGTTGAAGATGGGCCCACATTAACCCACGGCGAACTCGAGCACGGGGCGGGGTATTTTGCCGCGAAGGATGCGGGCGCAGCGGAATTGATTGATGCAACGCCGTTTGCCGTAGGTTCCATAAAGGAAACCCTCAAAAAGTTCCCGCGCAAGGAAATCCTGCCTGCAATGGGCTACAGCGCACAGCAGATTAAGGAACTCGAGGAAACAATAAACGCGAGCAATGCGGATGTTGTGGTTTCGGGAACACCTATCGACCTTTCGCGCGTGCTGAAGGCGAAGAAGCCCCTCGTGCGCGCGAACTACGAACTCGAGGAAATCGGGGAACTCACGCTTGAAAAGGCGCTGGATGAATTTTTGGAGAAGCACGGGCTGGGGAAAGCGCGCTGAACCGCTGAAAAAGCGCGGTTTGGGAAGAATAGTTAGCCTTAAATATTTGTTAGTGGCATAAATATGTCAATTATACCCGCCATCGTTCTTGAGGGACGATGGTAAATTATTCTGCTTCTGCCTTTTTAGTCCAATTTAGGGGCTGGGTTCTTGGACAAGGTTGCGGTATTCATAGACAACGGCTACCTGAAGAAAATTCAGGACAGGCTGCAGGTGCGCGTGAATTACCTCACGTTCTCCTCGGAAATAGCCGGCAGTGAGGAAAACCGATTTAGGACATATGTTTATGACTGCCAGCCATACCAGTCGTTCCCGCCTGCAAAGGAGGAATCGGAAAGGAAGGCGGCATTCGATTCCTTCAAATATAACCTAACAAGGCTGCCGAGGTTCGAATTCAGGACGGGGAGATTGCAGATAGTGCGGGAGGAAGGAGGGCGAATACGGAGGAAAGCGGACGGCTACCCCGAACTGAGGCAGAAAGGAATAGACATGGCGCTTGGGATTGACATGACAAGCCTGTCCGCGGGAAACAAAATACACAAGGCGGTTTTGGTTGCGGGTGACAGCGATTTCCTGCCCGCGATATTGTTCGCAAAGCAGGCTGGAGTTTTGGTTACGCTTTATTATGACCCCGAAACATACGTCCATGACAGCCTTTATGAAGCGTGCGATGACAGGGTGAAACTGACGAAAGAACTGCTGAAGAAATTTAAGAGATAAATAAAAACCAAAAAACGAACCGCGCGGTTCGCTAACCGCGGTTTTGGTTTTGTTTTTTTGGTTTTGGCAGGTAAACCTCTGCAACTTTGGCTTTTGCAAATCTCACTGTTGATTCTTCGCTCCAGTTGCTGCCATAAGAGTTTAACCTATGGCATTCAACAGTAAGCGCCTGCTCCGGCGTAAAGCCGCAGGACTTACACAGCTTAATAGAATCATGGGGAAGATTCCTGGTTTTGGCCAGCTCGACAAACTTTTTGAACATTGCAGGCGTTCCTATTCGAGCCAGCCTTTTTTTCAGGAATCCCATGTCCTCCAGCAACCGGCAGTCGGGGTCGGGGCATCCGGATGCTGCATTGCGCTTGTTTCTTTTAGGCGGTTCCTTGCCCCGCACAGGTCTTTTCGCCATATCAAACCACAAACATATTCAGGCACTAACCCGTCTTCGCAATCAGTTCGGCTTTCTTCATCCTTTTCGGGATAACGAAATAGTGCTTCCTTCCGCAAACTGCGCATTCCGCGAGGAATACGGGCTTCTTGTTCTGCTTCTTCACGGTTGCCGTGAATTCGGCCTTGCCCCCGTAGCCCTGCTTGTGCTTCCTTTTGTTCTGCCTTGTGCCCCACGCCATTGTGCGGGGGGAGCCAGGCTTGAACTGCTTTAATTTGTGCTCGGTGTGCTTGTCGCACTTCGGGCAGTAATCCTTGATAACCTTAGGGAGGTTCATTTAATCGCCTTGACAAGGAATCTTCCCATGAAGGGTTTATATAGGTTTCCACATCCGCGCCCCGAAAGTAATAAAAACAACAAAACCGTTCTAATTAGCATGTTCAACGCGCTTTTCGGCTCCGCTTGGGAGATTGTGAGGAAGCCCGCAGTGCTTATTCCCGCCGCCGTGGTTACGGCAATAAACCTCGTGCTTGCTTTCCTTGCAATGGATTTCATAATGGGCTTTTTCTGGAACACGTTCATGGCGGGGGTAATGCCGGAAGGTTCATTCATTGAGTTGCCTTACATGCTCTTCGCAATTTACTGGAAGGAACTTCTGGTTACCGGAATTGTGATTGTGCTGCAGTATGCGTTATGGGCGTGGCTGGTGTTTGCGTACACAGGGATGAAAAAAACAAGGAAGGAAAGTTTGGGTGAGGGGGTTGCTTACGCAACCTCGCGCCTGGGCAGCATCCTATGGCTCTCGGTTTTTGTAACGGTGCTTTTCCTCGCGTTCGTGCTTGCGGGGATGTTCCTGCTCTGGATTTCAACCGTGGCGGGGCTTGAACTTATAGGGCTTGTGCTTACGCTGCTGCTGACGGTTCTTGCGGCGTATGTTTCCGTCAAGCTCCTGTTCGTGCCCGCGGCAATGGCAGCGCACGGCCTGAAGCCGAAGAAGGGCATGCAGCAAACATGGAGGTGGAGCGCGGGGAAACTGCCCGGCATCCTGCTCTTCCTTGTGCTGCTGCTTTTGTTCAACGGCATAATAAGCGTTGCCGGGGACGCTGCATCCGCACTTGCCGCAGGAAATGAAATTGCCGAAGTGGCGGTTCTTGCCCTGTTCTCAATCATCGGCGGCGCATATTTCAGCATCGCCCTTGCATCGTATTACCTAGGAACCCTTGCAAAGAAAAGGAAGAGGAAGTGAACAGCCCGCAGCAGAAACGCCCGCACGCTTAAAAACCCTAAAAACGCACGCCGCCTTCACCCTTAAAACCCTTAAAAACCTATCCACGGTTGTTTATGATTGCGGGGGATTTTTTTGATAAGGGCATTTAGGGCGGGGGAACCATCGGGTGCGGGGGGCTCTTTTTGATAAGGATAGGCAGGCTGAGGCTGAAGAACTTCAAGTCCTTCAGGAAGGCGAACATACCCTTCCATTCGGGCTTCACCGCCATAGCGGGCTCCAATGCCTCGGGAAAATCCAACCTGGTTGATGCGATACTTTTCGCGTTCGGCATAACCTCGCTTAAAATGCTGCGCGCTTCAAAGCTCACTGACCTCGTGAACCACGATGCCGATGAGCCGTATGCGAAGGTCGAGCTGGAACTGCAGGGCGGGGAAAAGACGTATGTCATTTCAAGGAAGATAGACAAGGAAGGCCGCTCCGTGATGCTGCTCGACGGCAAGAAGCGCAGCCTGAATGAGGTAACAACCCTGCTTCTTGAACTCGGGATAAAGGCCACGGGGCAGAACATCGTTGTGCAGGGGGATATCACAAGGGTAATAGAGATGAGCGCAAAGGAGCGCAGGAAAATAATCGATGATATGGCGGGGCTTTCGGAATTCGAGGGAAAGAAGGAGGAGGCGCTCAAAAAGCTGGAGGCTGTGGACAGGCGGGTTAAAGACGCGATGATTGTGCTCGGGGAAAGGGAGCAATACCTTGCCGAACTTGAGAAGGAGCGCGAGGCCGTGCTGAAATACAACACGCTGAACGAGGAACTGAGGAGGAGCAAGGCCACGCTGCTGAATGCGGAAATAATTCGCGTGCGCGCGGAACTCGCATCCGCGAAAAAGAAGGGCGATGCGCTTGCTGCGGAACTTGAAGGGGCAAGGAAGGAGAAGGCGGGTTTGGGCGCGGAGGTTGCGGAACTTGAAAAGAAGCTTGATGAAACAATAAAGAACATTCTCAGGGCGAACGAGAAAACCTATGAGGAGATAGGGAAGGGCGTGGAGGAAAAGCGCTCCGAGGTCAGGCTTGCAAGGGAGAGGATTTCGGCAAAGGAGGAGGAGATTGCGAGGAACCGCGCAAGGATTGAGGCATTGAAGGAGAAAAGGAAGGGGCTTATTGACGGCACAAGGGAAAAGGAGGAGGCGCTCAGGGGCGCAAGGGACAAATTAAAGGAGATGGATGCGCAGCTTGCGGAACTGAACAGGATAATCGGGAAGAAATCCGGGAAGGTTTCCGCTGCGGGCGCAAAAGCGGCGGAGGACGAGAAGGCGCTGGAGGAGGCGAGGGAGAGGGCGGGGAAAATTAAGGGCGAGATTTACAGGCTTGATGCCGAAGTTGGCAAGATGAGGCACGCGCTTGAAACCGCGAAATCAAGGCTTGCGGAACTGAAAAAGCGGGAAGATGCGCTTTCCGCGGACGTGAAAAAGCTGGAGCGCACTGAGAAAAGGATTGCCGAACTTCGGGAAATGAAAATTGAGGGCAAGGCAAGGGACAATCACAAGGCGCTTGAAGCCGCAATTGATGCATTGCACGGGGCAAAGAACGCCAAAAGGGTGCTCGAGGACGAGATAAGGGAACTGAAAATCGCGCAGAAGAACTGCCCCGTGTGCGACAGGGAACTGGGCGAGAAACTTAAGGAGGCGATTTCGAAGAAGAAGGCGGCGCTGCTGACAAAAGTTGGCGCGGAAGCGGAGGCGAGAGCGGCAGAGCGCGAAAAACTCTCAAAGGAGCGCGAAAAACTGGAGGAACTCCTGCACGAGGAAAGGGCCGCGGTTGCTGAAGCCGCGGGATTGGAGCGCTCGAGGAACGCGCTCAGGGATGTTGAGAGGGCTGCTGCGGGAATTGACCTGAAGGCTCTGCAGGCGGGGGTTAATGCCGCGCTTGCGGAGAAGGGCGCTGCGGAGAAATCCGTTGTTGCGGCGGAGGCAACCATGTCCGCGCTCGCGAAAAAGGTGGAGGCGTTCAGGAAGAGCGAGGAAAACACGGAAATGTCGGGGCTTATAGGGAGGATTGAAAGCGCGAACGCGCAAAAATCCGAACTGCAGAACAAGGCGGCAAAACTGGAGGCGTGGCTGGAGTCTGCGGCAGCCTCGAAGGCGGAAACCGAGGCGGAGATGGAAAAAGCCGGGGAACTGAACAGCAAGGGCTCCGCGTTTGCGGATGCGCAGAGGCACGGACTCAAGAAACTCGAGGAGGAACTTGCAAAGAAGGATGCGGAACTTGAGAAAGCGAGGAAAGAGACAAGGATGTTCGAGGAGGAGAAGGGCAGGATAACGAACAGGATTTCAAACATCGGCCTGAAGAGGGACGAGGCCGAGGCAAAGGCGGAAAGGCTCGGCAGGGAGATAAATGAACTGAACCTTTCACAATCCAAAAATGATGTGAGGATTGCGGACATGGAATTGGAGTTCGAACAGCACAAGGGGGAGAAGCTGCTGAAGGAGTTCAGCGTGCCGAAATTAAGGGAGCGCATACCCTCTATAGAGCGGGAAATAAAGGCGCTCGGCGCGATAAACATGAAGGCAACTGAAAACTTCGATTCGTACAGGAACGAGGTTGTCGACCTCAGGGAGAGGGCGAAAAAGCTGGACGAGGAAAGGCTTGCTGTTGTTGAAATGATAGACAAAATAGACGTGAAAAAGAACCAGGTTTTCACGGACTGCTTCGCAAGGATAAACAACAAGTTCATGGAACTTTACAGCCTTTTCTTCGAGGGGGAAGGGAGATTGGGGCTTACGGACAGCGTGAACCCTCTTGAAGGGGGGCTTACAATAGAGGCAAAATACAAGGGGGAGAAACTGAAGAGCATAGATGCAATGAGCGGGGGGGAGAAAAGCCTTGCAGCGCTTGCGTTTTTGTTTGCGATACAGTCGTTTGAGACGGCGCCATTCTACATATTTGACGAGGTTGATGCAGCGCTCGACAAGGACAACTCGCTGAAACTCGGCAGGATGATAGGGCAGATGAGCAGGCGCTCGCAGTTCATAAGCATCACGCACAACGACACGATAATTTCGGAGGCGGACCAGTTGGTGGGAGTTACATTAAACAAGCAGAAGAGCTCCGTTGTCGGGTTAAGGTTAAGGCAGGGGGAAACCGAAGGGCTGATGAGGGTTGCCGCAAGGGAGAACGGGGAGGCTGCGGGGAAAGGTAATGCCAAGATTGAAGAGCCCTAGATATCCCGCCAGCCGAATACCAATAATTATAAACAACCTTTGCGTTACTATTATCGAATGCCACAAGCCAGAAACAGCCGCGCCCAAGGCTCGATGGAATACCTGCTTCTCATAGGCGGGGTTGTGCTTGTTGCCGTGATTGCGATACTTCTTATTATGCAGACCTCGAAAAGTGCGGGGAGCGAGGTTAATGCCGCTGCCGAGGGCGGGGTTGCGAAGATTAAGGAGGAGGCAGGCATTGCGCTTGGCGGGCCTGGAACTGTTGCCAAACTTGATGCGGGAAAAATCGGCGCGCCGACAGTAACTGCGGACCTGAGCGGGCTCGCTACAGGAGTATTTACGCCACCTGCAGGCGGCGTCTCAGACGGGACCGGGAACGGCAGCGGAAACGGCGATGGCGGTTCGGGCAACGGAAACGGCAACGGCGGGGGGAACGGAGGCAGCAGTGCATCATTCACATTCAATCAGGGCGGGGACTATTTCATAGAAGCTTTTTATGAGGTGAAAACGCAATGAACCGCTGTGCGCTCGCGCTTTTTGCATTTTTCATTCTCTTTGCATCGCCCGCATTTGCCGAACAGGTTGTGGCATATAAGGGAGAGGTGCAGGCGCCGAACACGCACGACCTTTTTTATGCGGTAGGGCTGAAAGAGAACACGCCAAACAAAATTGATGCATGCGCCCTGACCCCCACATACATGCTATACTTTGAAAACAGCACAGATACTGTTTTCGGCTGGAACATCGGGCAGAGGCGCTGGGAGCAGGGGCTTATTTCCAAACTCTATCCGCAGATAGACGGCCCGATAGATGCTTTCACGTATGTTCCTTCCATTAATGGATATGAAATAACATCCGGCAGCAAGGCATGGATAATAAAGGACGGCAAAATCAGCGACACGCCCTATAATATAAGCGAAATTGCCGCAGCACAGTGCGCGGGCTTGGAGAAATGCCCATCCTCTGCGGATGCGGTAACATTCTACAAGGATGCCGCAGGCAATAACCAGTTTATCTGGCTTGTGAACGACAACCGCGAACTTGACATATGGTTTTCAAAAGGCGGGACACTGCACTACAACCGCGCAAGCATCGATAATGTCGGATTTTTCAACGGGAGAATGGACAGCGTTGATGCGCTGTGCACTTTCCCTGATGGCGGCTATCTTATTTTTGGAGAGGGGGAATACACGGGCGGCGGCGGGGAAACGGGACACAACGAAAAACTGATGAGCAAATATTCTGAGAAGGAAGTGTTCCTTGTTTCCGATGCTGACTGGCACGATGTTCTGCAGCTTGTGCCAGTATCAATCTGGACGGAAGGGGAGGAAGTGCACAAAAACCCAGCCATGATTTACCATCAGGAGCCGGAAGCATTTGACGCGGAATCAGCCCTGCATTTTATGAGGCAATACCCGCCCCAAAGGCTCACAATAGTCGGCGAAACCTCGCAAGACCTCGATAATCTCCTGCTGCTGGAGTCGGAGTACGGCGCAGGGCTTACGGAAGGGCAGGTGCAAAGAATCTCGCCTGCGGATTATTTCTCATACTGGAAGGCTTTTGATACTGTAGTGCTCGCTGATTATGACGATTATGAGGCTGCACTGCTTGCCTCGGTTTATGCCTCATACCTCAATGCCCCCGTAATTTTTGTGAACGGGGGCAATCTGGATGAGTACAAGAACGTTATCGGCGGCAGGCACGTTATAATTGTTGGCGGGCTGGATTCGGCAACCCAAAACTATATCAACTCGGATGCGAAGGGAAGCGAGCAATACTCCATCGAGGAGATGCAGAAAAAATATGCGGAACTGACAAACACAAATAAACTAATCCTTGTAAACCCGGATGACCTGAACATTAAAGAAGCCCTCGGCGATTCCGATGGCTACGGCACATATGGCAACACCTACATCTACGAAATTTACAGCAGGAACTCCCTTGCCGCGCCCTTCCTGGCGTCCGCAAAACACGAACTGATATTGAGCACACGCTTAAGCAACTATATGAACGTGGATTATTTCATAGACTCCTCAATAGGGGCGCTGGGGTCGGATTTTGAATATCTCACCATAGTGGTAAGCCCCAACGCAATAGATATGGATTATGACGGCAGCAACGGCGGCTATGTTCCCGAGTATTATGCCGCGGATGCGTGGTTTTATTCAAAAACCAATGACGGCGACCCGCTCCTTGACCTTGCTGTCGGCAGGATTTTCGGCGTGACCGTGGCCGACACGTCCGCATATGTTGCGAGAAGCATGTTTTACGATGAAACACTGCAAAGCGAGGAGAACCAACTTATCACAATGGGCAGGGCATGCGGAGACGCCCCTGCGGATGTATACGCCTTCGGGAAAGTAATGTCATCTGCAGGATATGCCGCGACTGCAATACCTGAAGGCATAGGAAGCCCGGGCACATCCGACCCCCCGATGAAGCCGGAGCACTGGAAGGATAAATTTTTCGTGGCCTACAAGGACCACGGCGACCTCTCCTGGGCGGGCATATACTCAAATGAGATACCTTATCTGGACAACTCCTTCATAACAACAAGCGCTTGCGCAACTTGCGCATTTAAATATTCTTTCATCAAAGGCAGCTTTTGTGCGAACGCAATAAGGCAGGGCGCGATAGGCTACATAGGCGCAACAGACAGCTCGGGCGGGGTGAACATGCAGGGGCAGGTTGTAGAGATTTTTGCAAACGGCTCGACCATAGGGGAGGCATTCAGGAATTCAAAAAACGCGGGAATCGTCCTGGATGCCGCAACGCTTGGGGACAGCACTATTGAGGACAATTATTCGGCATGGTTCCTCCTAATCGGCGATCCTACAATTAAGCTGAGAACGGTTCACACTTTGCCTGAAGCGCGCATGGAGTTTATAAGCGACGCAAGCGGCGGCAAAAACTACAGGCTAACTGTTCCCGCAATGCGGATGGACCTGCCCCAAAACATAGCCGAACTCTGCGAGTATTACCCAGACCAGTGCAAAGAGCCGCGCTATTTCACCACGGCATCCGATGTAGGGGGGAACGAAAACTTTACTGCAAGGCTTGAGGCGCCGCAGGATTTCGAGCCTGTTGCGGTTTCGAAAGGCTGGCAGATTGACCACGAACTCGCCGAAGGCAGGAAATATTTGTGGGTTTCAAAACTTGACGAGTATGGAAAAGAGTATTTCACAACCGCAAACGACTCAGGATTCACGGATTACGATTTTGACATAGGGCTTTATTCCGAAGCCCCGGACCTTGCCATAAAAAATCCTGGAATTTCGGGGGATTCCGTAACATTTGACATAATGAATATCGGGAATAAAGATGCTGTTGTAACATTGGGGTATGTTACGGTCATGGTTTCCACTAAAATTGAGGGGGAAGAAAACGTGGCAATATCGCTGGCGCCGGGCGAGGCCAAACATTTTTCAGTCGACATACTGGGGGGGAATCTTTCCGGTAAGTACAGATATACGGTTACCATCTGGTTTACCTTGCCGGAAGGCGTGGATTTTATCCAGCAGAATTACACAAATGACAGGTTCAGGGGGGAGATTGCAAGATGAAACGCAGTAAACTGGCGAAGGGAATTTTTGCTTTGCTAGCGGTACTTTTATTTGTGCCGTCCGCAAGTGCGGGAATAGATGTGGCGGTTAATGTCGACGATTCGTTCTCCAGCGGCGAGAAAATCACCTTCAATTATTCGATTTCCTCTGGCTACGGGACAGAGGTTATTTTTGTCCCGCAGGTCAAGTGCCCCAACGCCCCGAATGCCCCCCTGAATGAGGAAACCGCAACCTTAATCGCAGGAAAGGCATATTCAGGCACCTATTCGGGAATTCAGGTAGATGATTCCCTCGAGCCCCAGGAATGCGTTGCCTCTGTGGAAGTCAAAAGCCCCGAACAGGCAAGGGGGAAAAAGAAATTCAGGATTGAAACCGCCCCAAGTTTCAGGTTTGAAATCTTCTCCTGCGCAGACCAGGGCTGCAACGGCAAATCAAGTTTTTTCACGCCAGATGAAACAATCTATTTCGGTTTTGAATCCGAAGCAACGGAACCCGTTGTAAGTGCCGAACTTCTTTTGCCTGACGGAACAACAAAAAAGATAAGCCTGCCTGGTTCAATTGCTGCGGATGAACTTGGGCTGGGCAGCTATGAATTAACGGCAACAGCAAAAAAATCAGGCTACAAAACAATGCAAAAATCATTCCAGTTCGCGGTAATCGAAAAGCACGCCGAAATTCCCTCAGCCTCAAGGTGCAACGGCAATCATATGTGCGATGCGGGGGAAAATGCGCAGAACTGCCCGCAGGATTGCCCAAGCGCGGGAACTGTGATGCCGCAGCCTGCGCAGGGCGAACAAGCTGCGGAACAAGGCACGGACTGGTTCCTTGTGTTAGTAGGGGCGGCTGTGCTGCTGGGGCTGATTGCCTATTTCATGTTCTACAGGCGGCAGTAAATTAGGGCAAACCTGCAGCCTTCCCGAAGCAATCACTGCAACATGCCGAAAAGAAACAAAGGCACCTTGTTTTTCGAGGTGTCCAGCCCGTCGACAACGAGGAAATCCGCGTTCTGCCTGTTCTGCTTCGAGCCGCCGCCTATTTCGAACACCTTTCCCGCGCATTTGAAGTCCGCTGTTGCTGCCGAAGAAGTCCTGATAAAGCAGCAGTCAACATGGTTTGCGAAGAATTCCTCCCTGAGCGAGCCGATGTCGGGCGTGCTCCCGGATGCGGCACACAGGGAACTCCTGTAAGGGAACGGCAGGTAATATTTTGCCTCTTTCCTGAATTTCACCCCCTCCCCGCAGGGGAAAACCCGCTTTATTGCCTCCGACTTCTCCACTTCCGAAAGGAAACGCATAACCCACACCTTGTTTTTTCCGAGGGTTTCGCCTATTTTCGAGTAGCTCAATTCAAGGGGCCTGGATGCGGCTATAAGGTAAAGGAGCTTGAAGAAGCCCTCCTCGATGTCGGCATCTACTTCCCTTATTGCGGAGAGGTCCTTTGCCGCGATTGTTTCAATAGTGGATATTATGGTTTTGTGGAAGTAGGTTTTTGCGCCATAGAGGACGCCGCCGTGCCTGTAATATTCAGCCAAGTGCCTGTGGGCAAAGCCGAACTCCCTTGCAAGGCTTGCTTTCTCCCTTATGGCTTTATCCATGCTAATTGCGGGCAACTCCGTATTTTTCTTTATGTGCAGCCATTCCCTGAAGCTTGCGGGCTTCAAATGCTCTATCACAACCCTTCTCGAGAGGTCGGACTTCAATGCCTTGAGCTTGATTGAGGAAGAGCCAGAAAATGCGACGTGCGCCAGCCCCTCGTCATATATGGATTTCAGGTCGCTGTCCCAGTTCGGCTTTGTGTGGATTTCATCGATGAATATGCTTGAATGCCCGGCTTCGGCAAGTGCCCTGACTATGTCGTATAAATCCGTGCCCCTCAGGCTCCTGTCATCCGCGGAAAAGTACGTGCCGTTGCTTGCCTTCGCAAGCTGGAGGAGGAGTATTGTTTTTCCTATGCCCCTGAGCCCCGTGATGCCGAGGCAATACTCCCTTTCCTTTATTATTTTGAGGAGCGCGGGGAATGCCGACCTCTGCTTGGCAAACTCCCCGATTTTCTTCATGTTTTCCGAATGGTTCTCAAGGGCTTTTGTCACTATGGCATCGTTGTCCATAAGCACTGTATCCGCACAACAGTTTAAAAGCGTTACGTTAATGTAACGCAAACCCCCATTTTCGTAACATTTTTGTAACGCATCGGGCACGCCCTTAAACCGCCGCGCCTACGGCGCGTCAAAGCACACACCCAAAACCCCCCGTCGCCAGCGCCCGCACTTAACCCCCCAAAACAGCCAGCAAGCCGCCAATTCGACCTTAAAACCCCCCGAACCGACCGCAAGGTATATATACCTTCCCGAGGAAAAATTAGAAACATGTCAAACCTTATAATCTTCGTGTTCGCAATCTCGATTCTGGCGCTTATAGTTTCATTTATACTCGCGCGCTGGGTGCTGGCGAAGGACACTGGCACCGAAAAGATGCGCGTAATAAGCGACGCGATTGCCGAAGGGGCGAACGCGTTCATAAAAAGGCAGTATGTCACAATTGCGCTTCTTACTCTCGCTTTTGCGGTGCTGATGTTCGGGGCGTATTTCCTCATAGGGCTGGAAAGGCTCGGCCTGCAGACATCTGTTGCGTTTATTTTCGGTGCGCTCTCCTCGGGGCTTGCGGGAATTATAGGAATGTGGATTTCGATAAGGGCGAACATACGCACAGCTTCAGCCTCGACAAGGAGCATGAGGGAGGCGCTCAGGATTGCACTGCGCGCGGGCGGGGTTTCGGCAATAACCATAGTTGCAATGTCCCTGCTCGGAATAACCGTAATATATGTCGCTTATCAGGCGATATTCGGGCTCACCGCGGAGGAACTGCCGTTCGTGATTGTGGGTTACGGTTTCGGTGCGAGCTTTGTTGCGCTGTTCGCGCAATTGGGAGGCGGAATTTACACAAAGGCCGCGGATGTCGGCGCGGATTTGGTCGGGAAGATTGAGGCGGGAATACCCGAGGACGACCCTCGGAACCCCGCGGTAATTGCGGATTTGGTGGGGGACAATGTCGGGGACTGCGCAGGCAGGGGCGCTGACCTGTTTGAAAGCACGGCAGCGGAGAACATTGGTGCAATGATTTTGGGGGTTGCACTGTACCCCGTATTCGGCCTGAACGGAATTCTTTTCCCGCTCGTGGCAAGGGCTGTCGGGCTTGTCGCATCCATAATAGGGATAATTACCGTAGATGCAAGGGAAACCGAGGACCCGATGAACGCGCTGAACAGGGGATATTACGTAACCGCCGCGCTTGCGGTTGTGGGGCTTTACATGGCAACCGAGGTGCTGCTCGGGAACATATTTTTCTTCTATGCGGGGTGCGTGGGCATAATCGCATCAATCCTGTTCGTGTGGATTACGGTTTATTACACAGAAAGGAGATACAGGCCTGTCAAGACAATTGCGGAGGCATCGAGGACAGGGCACGCGACAAACATAATTTCGGGAATTGCGGTGGGGCTTGAGAGCACGGCACTGCCCGCGGTTGTGCTCGGGGCGGCGCTTATTGCGTCTTTCATGCTCGGGGAATGGAGCGGGGTTGCGCAGGGCGGGCTTTTCGGAACCGCCGTAGCGACAATGGGCATGCTCTCGACTGCCGCATACATACTTTCGATGGACACTTTCGGGCCGATTACGGACAACGCGGGCGGTATAGTCGAGATGTCGGGCCAGCCCGAGAAAGTGAGGAAGATTACCGACAGGCTTGATGCCGTCGGGAACACGACAAAGGCGCTGACAAAGGGTTACGCCGTAGGGTCCGCGGGGCTTGCCGCGTTCCTGCTGTTTTCGGCGTTCATGGTCGACGCAAAACTGCCGTCAATTGACATCTCAAAGGTGCCCGTGTTTGTCGGCGCACTGCTGGGCGCTGCGCTGATTTTCATGTTCAGTTCGCTTGCGATAAGGGCCGTGGGGAAGACGGCATACTCCATCGTGAACGAGGTCAGGAGGCAGTTCAAGGAGATGCCGGGCATAATGAAGGGCAAACAAAAGCCGGATTATGCAAGGTGCGTCGATATATGCGTAAGCGCTTCCCTGAAGGAAATGGTCCTGCCGGGTGTGCTTGTTGTCGCTACAACGGTTGCCGTCGGGATGCTGCTGAAGGCGGAGGCAATAGGCGCGTTCCTGATGGTGGGCACGATTACGGGAATAATTACCGCGCTGTTCATGAACAACGGCGGGGGGGCGATGGACAACGCAAAGAAGTATATCGAGGAAGGGCATTTCGGCGGAAAGGGCTCTGACGCGCACAAGGCTGCGGTAACGGGTGACACTGTTGGGGACCCGCTCAAGGACACGGCAGGGCCGAGCCTGCACGTGCTGATAAAGCTTCTGGGCACGATAACACTGGTTTTGCTGCCGCTGTTCCTATAAGCCGCACAAAACAACAACCGCGAACCCGCGTTGGCGGGTTGTTTTTGTTTTCCGCAAACCGCGGAATCCGCCTGCGGATTTTTGTTTTTTGCAACCATGCAAAACCCCGCAAAGACGGGTTATTTAATCAGTTCCTAACCTATTTTTTCCATAGTTACGTGGGGGTGTATTCATGAAGAAAATGTGCCCGCGCTGCGGAATGATATTTGAAGTAAAGGATGATTCTGTTTTCTGCTCGCAGAAGTGCAGGGATAAGTTCCAGGCTTCGGGGCTCGACACTTTAAAGGGCAGGGGAATCCCGAGGGGCCCCGACAGCGAAATAATGCGGCCGAAGAAGAAGGAAGGGTAAGGGAAAACCGCCCGCCTAAAAGCCGAAGTTTGCATTTTGCCGGAACCGGGGGCAATCAATTGCCGCGCTTTGAAGTTCGGTTCCGGGTTTTGTCCGCACCTATCAACCGCGCTTTGAAAAGTTCTTCCCCGCGTCCTAAGCCCCATCAGGTGCGCTTAGAGAGTTTCTTTCCCGCACTCTTGACGCCGTCGAGGAAACGAATCTCCTTCTCAATTCCATTCTGAAGTTCCGAGATGTGCTTCCCGTATTCCTGCATTGTGCGCCCGTACTCTTTCTTTGTGAGGATGCCGTCGTTGAAGTGCTGCCTCAACTCCCGCAGGCGCAGGGTAAAGGCGACAACTTCGGATTTAAGCCTGTCGAGTTCAAGCGTGTGCATGCCCTGCGTCCTGCGCAGGCCGCCGAGCTCGGCAATCTCCGTCCTGTATCCCTTCACAAGTGCGGTGTGCTTTTCCTCGCCCATTTTGCCCTTCATGAAAGCCTCGTCGGCTTTCCTCTGCAGTTCCTTCAGGCGCGAGATTTCGGAGCCGAGAGGGGGGGGTGCGGCTGCTGCAGCCCTCAGCCTGAGGACGAGCAGGAGTGAAATTACAAGCGCAAGAACCGCCGCGCACACGCCCGCAATGAGCAGGGTGTTGTCCTGCGGCTGCTGAGGCTGCCCTACCTCCCCGGCGGTTACAGGTTTCTCTATGATGTATTCGCTCCCAGGCAGGGCGGAATAATACGAAAGTATGCTGTCGGATGCGTTGAAGAGCTGCCCCGCAAGGAATGCGAGGCTTATCCCGTTTTTCAGCGAGGCGGATGCGGAAATATTCTGGGATTTATCGGCGTAAAATTCAGCGGAGGCATAATAATATTTCGCGTGGTCAAGGTAAAGCCTGGGCCAGAGGAACGCGTTACTTGAGGCGGCCATGTTCTTGTCGAGCGCGGATATCATCTGCGAAAGCGTGGCCTGCAGGCCTGCGGCATCCTTATCCGCGGACGCCTGCTCGCTCACAAGAAGGGCATATGCGGAGGCCGCGTCGAAAACGGACGCAAGATACCAGCCCTGCCCCTTCTCATATTTTGCGGCATTAAGCCTGCGCAGGATTTCCTCCGCGTCGGCATCGCTCTTGCCGCTTGCCGCAAGGGCATTCTCGGCGGCAACTATTAATTCATCCATGCTTGTCCTGAACTCATCCCCCGGCACGACCTTTTTCTTCGAAACCCTGCTTACCTGGTAAAAGTCGTTCGCAACCCCGTACCATGCCAAAGCGAACTCGTAATCCTGCAGGTTCTGCAGCGCAAGGGAGGTTGCGGCATCCTCGTCCCCGCCTATGACAATTGTCTGCGTTCCCGTGAGTTTCTGCAGGTTAAGTTCCGCATATGCGAGCCTCTGCTGTGCGGAGATGTGCCACTCGAGGTAATCAACGGGCACGTAAGAATCAAGCGCCTCCCTCAGCGAGGAAACCTTTCCCTTGAGGTCGAAAATTTTCAGTTCAAATGCTGTCGAGTTATCGTTCAGCAGCGAGGGGTTGTCGGAAATGTCCTTCACGAGCATTGCGTTCGCCCTTGCAAGGAAAGAGTAATTCGCGGCGCTGTAAAGGTAGTTCTGGTCGTTCAATATTTCTGCCATGTGCAGCGCCTCTTCCGAACCCTTGAGGCTCTCGAGGAGCCCGTTAACAAGCGCGTTGTCCTCGAGCAGGGTTGTCGAGAGGGAGTTTCTGGCGACATTTATCATTTCCCTTGTTTCCTGCAGGTAGCGCGAGGTAAGCTGCTTCATCGGCGCGGCGTTCTCCGCGTAATTCACGGGCACGGGAACGAAATCCACGATTCCCGCGGAAGGGGAAACATTTACATCGATGCTCCCTATGTCGGAGAACGCATATTTCAGCACGTCATCTATGGTTTCAACTTCGACAACCTTTAGGCCCCAAGCCTGCGGGGCATATTCAAGGAGGTTCACGCTCTGCACATTGCCGTCCAATTTCACTGTTTGCTTTGCCTCGCCCTGCGGCACGAGGAAAAGCTTTATCCCGCTTTCTGATGCCGCGCGCGCCTTTTCAAAAACCCCCCCGACACCCCCTATCCGCCCGTCCCTCGTTATCGTGCCTGTGACGCTTACATTCGCGGGAAGCTGCCTGCCCTCGAGCATTGAAATAACAAGAAGCGCCATTGCGGCGCCCGCGCTCGGGCCCTCTACAACGGACGCGTCGGAATTTATGGTGAACTTATAATCGTGGGAATTCACTTCCTTTGAATAGTTCTTCGCGAGTTCCACTGCAATGCGCTCGGTGTTCTGGGTTGTTGTCCCAACCAGGGGTTCGACGGAGCTCCACACCTTTCCCGTGCCGGGCACAATCTCGACAACAAGGCTGGAACTGAGGCCCTTGCCCTCGGTTGTTACGGCGTAAATCTTCATTTCGCCTTTGGTTACGGCAGCGGCGATTGCGGGGTGTGCAATCAAGAGCAGGAGCGAGAAAATCGCGAATGCAAAAAGAACTTTGCGCAAAATCACACCACTAACCATAATGGTCGAGGTATTATTAAATAGTTTTGCCGCGGCGCGTGGCTTGGGAGGGCGGGTTTGCATGTGCGCAGGGCGCCAAAGTATGCGGATAGCCGTGCGGCTCGGTGCCTGCAGGTCGGGATGTTGCGGGAACCGTTTGCGCCCCGTACTGAGCGGGGCGCGCTACGGAATTACCCGAACAAGCTTCCCAGCCCTGCAGCTGCCTCTTCCTCGGACTTCTTTGTGTCTTCTTCCGGTTCGTCGGCTTTCTCTGCCTTTGCTTCAGCCTTTGCCTGTGCCGCAGGAGCCTGCACGACCGCCGCCTGCTTTATTGCCTCGCCTATGTTTACTTCCTTGAGCGAAGCAACAAGGGCTTTCACCCTCGCAGGGTCCGCCTTTACCCCGGCAGCCTCAAGCACCGCAGTTACGGCCTTTTCATCTATAGGCTTCTTTGCGGCGTGAAGCAGCATTGCACTGTAGACATACTCCATTGTTTTCACCTCTTTAAGCGTTATTTGTTAAGAATTACGCTGCGCCCTCCTTTTTTTCCTGTTCGGCATCTTTTGCCTCTTTCGCCGGTGCCGCTTCCTTCGGCTCCTTTGCGGGTTCGGCTTCCTTCGCCGGCTCCGCACCTGCCGCGGGTTCCGCTGCGGCCTGTGCTTCCGCACCCTCCGCGCCTTCCGCCTTTGCCGCCGGCTCCTTCACTTCCCCCTTCAGCGCCTTCGCCTGGGCGTAAGCCTCGGCAAGGATTGAGGGAAGCGTTTCCTCGTTGAAAACATTTCCCGCGAACGCGACTTCCTTTGCTTCCCTGAACGCCTTCTGCACGAGCAGCGGCGTGCTTTCCTTTGTCGGGTAGCGCACGAATACTGCGAGGTTCAGCGATTCCGAGTAGGCACGCATGAAGTTCGCGAACACCGCGTCCGTGTCAATATCAAGCACCTTGCCCTCGAAAACCTGCCCGTTCTCGAACGCTGCAACAAGTTTAAGGCCCACTTTCACGGGTTTTATGTCGAGTTTCTGCAGCGTGCCCGCAACAGGGCCCGTGATAACCTCCCCCGCCTTTGTAACGACCTTATCTTTTGTGATGTGTATTGTCGAGCCCTGCACCTGTATCTGCAGGCCGACAGCCTTCAGTTCGCTCAGTGCGGGACCGGGGGGAAGCCCGGTGTCCCTTGCCGGAATCGTTATGTCAGCCTCCGCCAACATGCCCTCCTTTGCGTACATGCTTCCCTTGTTCTTTTTCAGGAAAGCGTAAACCTCGAAAGGGTTCATCTCCGTGAAAATTATCGCGCAGGATTTTTCCGTGTAGGGCCTGAGCGCTTTCTTTTCGCCCGCGCTTTCAAGTGCCATCTGCATAAGGCGCACTTTCGAAACTTTAACCACGGCCTTGCTGTGCAGTTTCTTCCTTATGTCCTGGAAGAGAGCAGCGGGGAACATTGAAATATCCGCTATCGCAATCACGGGGTACTTTCCCGCGAGCTGTTTCAGCTCCACGAGCTGGGCGTCTTTCCATGGCCTTGTGTGGCTGGTCATTCAGCACCACCCTCGCCCTTGGAACCTGAACCTTCCGAACCCTCGGCGGGAGCGTGCTTTTTTGTTTTTTCAGCCCCTTCCGCAGGCGCGTGCTTTTTTGTTTTCGCCTGCCCTTCCGAACCCTCGGCAGCGGTTTCTTCTTTTATTTTTGTTTTTTTGGATTTCTTTTCCTGCTTCTCGACAGGGCTCTTTGAACCCACCTTAACCGCGGGGCCCATTGTAAGTTTCACATAAACGGATTTCACGCTCTGCTCCTTCTCTTTCAGGGCGGGGACAATTGCGCCATAAACAGCCATTACGTTTTCCGCGAGTTTCTCGTCCTGCATGTCCTCCTTGCCGATGTTCACATGCACCAGAGGCATGCTCTTGCCTTTCTTTGTCGTTACCTTAACGCTGCTGCTCATCCCGCTTATCGCGTCCTCGAATGTGTTCATGTCGGGCGTTATCGGCCTGGGCATCTTGCCTTTCGGGGCAAGCTGCTGGCCGAGGTGCTTTGCTACTGTGAGCATAACAGGCCCTTCCGCAAGGAGCACCGAGTAATTGCGGATTATGTCATCAACATCATTTTTCTTGAGCGCGGCAATTTCGGATTCAAGCACAATCCTGTCCGCCCTGCCCTTCAGTTTGTGCGCAAAGTCCTTGTCGCGGACGAAAACAACTGCCTTTCCGGTTGACTGCTTGCCCGTGGCGTTGGGCATCGAAACATCCACATCTACCGCGTTTTCGGGCTTCCTGAAGTCTATGCCCCTGAAGTTGATTGTAAGGTCGACGGACTGCCTGAACTTGCGCTGTGCAGATGCGTCGCGCATGTCGCGCAGTGCGGATAGCACCTCGTCCTTTCTCATGCTCCCGCCTCCGCAAGTGCCTCAGGCACGCAATGCCGAACAAGGACTCCGAGTTTACCCAAAGTAATTACCTCCTGCCAAAGGCAGTGCAAACGGCGTTAAAACTGAGCCATTTAATTTACATTAATATAAACTATGCCGTGTGAAGGGTTTTTAAAGGTTTTCAGGGGGGTTCCGAAAGCCTCAATTGGCGGGCTTGCTGAACGCCCTGAAAAAGTCCCAGAAGTCGTAAAGCGCAACCCCTAAATAAAGCAGCGCCGAGAAAACCATGACAATAAACGCAAGCGACGGGTAAACAACGATTGTGCCTATAACTATCGCCTCAAGCAGGAAGGCAATCAGCAGCATGAAAACGAATGTTGAAAAGTGCGAAAACATCCTGTATCCGAATTGCTCCAGCCTTAAATGCCCGTATGAAAGAGCGAAATTCGCAAAGCACGCGGTTACAAGCAGCATGCTTATAATCAGCAGGAAATCGCCTATTTTTGTGCTGTCAAGCGCGCCAAGCCCTGCGCTGATTTGCGGATAGAAAAGGAATGCGAGGGCAAGGATTGCGGCATTTTTGATTAAGTTCTCTTTTAACGCGGCCTCAAATATGCCCTTGCCCGTGTTTTCCATGATTTAATTAAAAGTGCGAATTTGTATTTAAAGATGCCGTTTGCCTTTCGCGCGCTAGGCGCACGCCTGCGTAAGGGCGCCGCGACCCTACTCCCCGACAACCTTCCCCAGATGCGCGAATTCGCCGAACTTGTAGCCTTCGGGCAGTTCAACGCCCCTCGCCTTCAGGCGCGCTATTTCCTCTTCCCTTTCCTCGGGGAGCATGTGCTCAAGTTCCCACAACTGCGGCGCGAGCTTGGGCTGCTCGGCGGCAATTTTGGAGTAATTTGCGGAAAACTCGTTACCGAAGAACCTTAAAGCGTCGGCATACGCCTCCTGAGAGGAATAAACTCTGCAACCGTGCCTGTAAGGGGACTGCAACGGGGGTTTCAATATAGGCATTTCCGGAACACCTCCGTAAATACTGAGGTTTTGATGTTTAAAAAACGCGTGGTTTTGGGAAAAATGCCGACGAAAGCCCGAAACGGGGGGGAGGGCATTCGCAACTAATAAATAGGGGAAAGTAGAAGGATTATACCGAATGAGAACAACAATTGCACCCGTTGCAGCCCTTATCCTTATCCTGCTTGTCCTGCTTAGCGGGTGCGCACAGGCGCCAAAGGAGGGGATGTTCGGCGCGGCATTCCAGGGCGGATGGTGGAACAATTCGTGGCAGTACAGGCAGCAGATAACCGTAACGGGCGGCGTAAGCGGCACGCTTTCAAACTTCCCTGTGCTCGTGCAGCTAACCAATGCTTCCAACCCGCTCTTTTCGCACGCGCAAAGCGACGGGGACGATATTCTGTTCACCGCCGCGGACGGCACGACAAAACTCAGCCACGAGATCGAGGAATACAACACGGGCGGAAAGGTGCTGAGGGCGTGGGTAAAAGTGCCGAGCCTTGCAAGCGGCAGCGTTATTTACATGTATTACGGCAACGCGTCCTCGGGCAGCCAGCAGGACGCCGCCAATACCTGGACAGGATTCACGTTCGTGCACCACCTCGAGGAAACAAGCGGAACCCACTACGATTCAACCTCCAACAACTGGGACGGCATGCCCAAGAACGGCCTGAACCAGAACGCGCAGGGAAAGATAGGCGGCGCGGACCACTTCGACAACGACAGCGATTCGATTGCAATACCTGCGAGCGGAACTTTCACGCCCCCGGCGCAGGGCACATTGGAGTTTTGGGCGTATGCGGATTATGCAGACGGCACGCGCCAGAGGTTCATGGGGGGGGATGACGCGTTCGAGGTTGCGTGGCAGGACCAGCTTGCGGGCGACCCTGTCAGCAACGACCTTTTCACAGCGGGGAGCGTGCCTGCCTCAAAGTCGGGCCTTGCCCTTAATACGTGGACCTACCTGACGTTTACATACGACAGCGCGGCTCAGGCGAGCGAAATTTACTTCAACGGCGCGAAGGAAACCTCCTGGAACAGCGCGGACGACAACCCGGGAAGCGACGTTTTCACAATAGGCACAAGGACGGGCACGTCCGACTACTTTGCGGGAACCCTCGACGAAATCCGGCTCTCGAATGTGGTGCGGTCAGCAGAATGGATCGGGGCAAGCTACACGAATCAGGGAAACCCGCAGGGCTTTGTATCTTTCGGCGCCGAGGAAACCTCGGGACCGTGCACGAACGGCGAAACGCAGCAGTGCGGGACAACGGATGTCGGGGTGTGCGAGTACGGGGCGCAGACATGCTCGGGCGGGGAGTGGGGCTCGTGCATAGGCGCGGTAAACCCCGGCACGGAAACATGCGGCAATTCCCTTGACGACGACTGCGACGGAAGCACCGATGAGGGATGCCAGCAGTACTGCTCGGACGGCACCGCTTACGGTGCGTGCTCAACAACGAAGCCGAAGAAGTGCGTTAACGGGGCGCTTGTTGATGTGTGCTCGCAGTGCGGGTGCAGTGCGGGCTACACCTGCCAGGGGAACGGCTCGTGCGCATATTCAGGCGGCTCGGGGCCGGTGCAGGGGCAGGTTGTTGTTGACAGCGCAAACCCGCAGTGGCTGAAATATTACGGCGGCGGGCCGTTCTTCATGTGCGGCCCCGGCGACCCGGAGGGCTTCCTCTATCGGGGCACGCGAAATGCCGACGGCACGCGCAGCGGCGACCAGATGGCGCTCATAAACAAACTAAAGGGCACGGGCGCTAACGGCATCTACATGCAGATTGTGCGCTCGCACGGCGGAGATGCGGGTTCCGACGGCACGCAGAACCCCTTTGTTGACAGCGACCCTTCGAAAGGGCTGGACGAGGACATACTCAACCAGTGGGAAACGTGGTTCACGGAGATGGACAACGCCGGGATTGCAATTTTCTTAATCTTCTACGACGACGATGCGAAGATATGGTCCGGGAACAGTGTGGGAACGGCGGAGAAGGCGTTCATCGACGGGATTGTGGACAGGTTCGAGCACCACAAGCACCTCATATGGGTTGTGGCGGAGGAGTACAGCGAGGCATATCCCGGCAGCGGCGGCAAGCAGCGCGTTTCGGGCATCGCCGCTGCAATAAAGGCTGCAGACAACCACGACCATGTTGTTGCGGTGCACCAGCATTCAGGAGTCGTGTTCGATTTCCCCGACGACCCGAACATCGACCAGTTCGCGATACAGCAGGGCGGCCTGAGCGCTTCCGGGATTCACAGCGCGATGGTTAGCGCATGGGACAACGCAGCTGGCAAATACAGCCTCAACATGTCCGAGGCCGAGAACCACGGCACAGGGGCAACAGCAAGGAAGAAGAACTGGGCGATTGCCATGGGCGGCGCGTATTCAATGGTAATCGGCTGGGACATTGCCGGAACCGCGGTTTCCGACCTGCAGGGCTGCGGCAGGCTTGTCGATTTCATGGAAGGCACGAACTTCAACGAGATGGCGCCGCACGACGAGTTAAAATTCGGCGGCACGGAATACGTGCTTGCAAAGCCCGGGGACAGTTACATAGCATACGCCTCCGCACTTTCCGGGAACATGGGCATCAAGGGCATGGGCGCGGGAACTTATTCGCTCAAGTGGCTCGACACCGCGGCAGGCACCACCGCCACTGAAACCAAAACCATTTCCTCAGGCAACCAGGAATTTGCCAAGAATGCGGCAATAGCAGGAAATGAAGTTGCGCTTTACATAAAGAAAACCTCGGGAGCACCTCCTGAAACAGTGTTCCCAGGCGCCTCATGGGAAGTGAGAACCCCGGGGGAAATGGGGCTGGATGCCGCAAAGCTGGACCAGTTCGCGAGCAATGTGGGGGGTGTGGGCACAATAGTCTACAAAGGCTACGTGGTAAAGGAATGGGGCAACCAGGCGTCGAAAGCCGACTGGGCATCCGCGGCAAAGCCCGTAACAAGCACGCTGCTACTTTTTGCCGTAAAGGAAGGCAAGCTGGGAGGAGGCGTCAACAGCCTTGTCGGGCCCCATGTCAACTATCTCTGGGGCAAAAGCCTGAACTCCGGCGATCAGCAGATGACGTTCCTGGACCTTGCGAACATGACGAGCACGTATGCCCTCCCCGAGGCGGCGGGCGAGAGCTGGGGCTACAACGACTATGCGATTAACCTCTACAACCACACGCTTTTTGACAGTGTTTACGGCGAAACGCCGAACACCGTGGCACTCGACTCCGGCAGGCTGGGCGCGCTGCAGTTCGAGGACGGCTCGCTCTTCTCCTCGCGCGAAGGCTACGGCGTAAGCACTACGGCACGGGACTTTGCGCGCATAGGGTGGTTCTGGCTGAACAGGGGAAACTGGAAAGGCGTGCAGCTGCTGCCCGGGGAATACTTCGACAGTTACATGAAGCCGCTCGTGCCCGGAACCATGCCGAGGACAGCCGGCGGAACCGACGATTACCTCGGCATAGGCACCATGGGCGGCGGGACCGACCAGACTTCATACGGTCCCGGCATATACGGCTTCAACTGGTGGCACAACGGCCTGGTGGGCACGACGGGCAAGAGGGCGTGGCCTGATGCGCCGGAGGACACCTTCCAGGCAAACGGGCATTTCTACAAGGAGATAGTGACTGTTATTCCCAGCCTCAATATAGTTGCCGCCGCGAGGGGGAACTGGGGGAGCTTCTCCCCCGGCAGTTCCGGCGGCATGAACCAGAACCTGAAACTGCTTGCAGAGGCGGTGGGAGAGGGCGGGGGGCAGCAGTACTGCTCCGACGGAACCGCGTACGGGGAGTGCTCGGATACGCAGCCGTACAAGTGCACTGGCGGCACGCTCGCCCAGGCATGCGCGGAATGCGGCTGCCCCGCGGGCTACACCTGTGGGCAGGACGGGAGCTGTGCGGTTTCCGGCGGGGTGTTCAGCGTCGGGCCGAGGCCGCGCCTCCTTATAACGCCGGAGCGCCTTGAGAACATCGCGAATAACGAGGCAGCGGACAACGATTTCTGGAAGGGCTTCGACAACGGCGTGAAGAACGGGATGAAGTACGACACGCGTTACAACGCGAACCCGGTTACGCTTGCGATTGCCACGCATTACTACAAGAACCCCCAATACTGCGAAAAGGCGGTTTCCCTCGTAATCGCCGAGCCCGGCGGGCTTCCGGGGAGTTGCGGCATGCGCGCCGGAGACACGGTCAGCATGGCCATTGTCTACGACCTCTGCCACGATTACCTTTCCACAGATGAAAAGGAGTTCATAAAGGGGCACCTCGAGGATAACGGCGACGCAATACTCGCGAACAACTGCTACGACCACGTAATCCAGAACTACGGCGTTGCGAAGAGGTACGCCGGGCTTTATGCCGGCATCGCGCTCTACGGCGATTCCGGCAAGGCGGAGGATTACATGGCTGATTCGTACGATTTCCTTGTTGACGAGGTCGTGCCGTTCCTCGACTCGGCGATGGCGGACGGCTTCTGGCTCTGCAGCGAGCAGTACGGCGGGGCTGCGCTGAGGGACACTATGATAACGCTTGACGCAGTGAACACCGCACTCGGCGAGGATTACATAACGGGTAACAAGTTCTTCAAGAACGCGATGAAGGTGCAGCTCCACAAGCTCTACCCCAACCTCGGGAACCCGAACCCCAACGACAAGGGCAAGGTAAGGCACCTTACCTTCGGCTCGTACTTCTCGACTGACCCTGCAAACGGCGACGAGCACGTTAACGCCAACCTTGTTTATGAAACCCCGGCATATACCCTCCTCGGCGACTACTTCCCTGCGGACGGGCGCTACTTCAGCGAATTCCTCGGCCGCTACCCCGAGATTCTCTCCAGCAACAACGCATACATCAAGCCCGGCTACTATTCGAAAGGCGTAGTGGCTTACAATGCGCTCTTCTACGACCCCACCTTGCAGCCCGGCGCACTGGAAGGGCTTCCGCTCGCATGGTCAGGCTCCACGAGCGGATTCACGACAATGCGCGACGGCTGGGACACGGACGGCACTTACATAGCGTTCAGGGCTGGACCGTGGTATTCGGAAAAGCTCCTGCTTGCGCAGAACAATTTCTCGGTCCTGCTCGGAAAGGCCCCGGACGTCATAAACTGGGGCGGCGCGTACGGCGGCTCCGATGATTACCACGACCACCGCGAGTACGGCGGCAGGACGCTTTCGACGAACACGTTCACCGTTTACGACGAGACAGAGGACAGTTCCGCGGGGGACGGGGACGGCTACGGCGAAAACCGCGCGTGGCACAACCTGTTCAAGGACACGGGCTACGCAAACGAGGGCGGGCAGCGCGACTTCAAGTTCCTCGGCAACGGCGCGAAGTGGGTTTACACGCTGGGCGACTACCTAAAGTACCGGGACGCCTGGGACGCGGGCGAAACCCTGCGCTTTGAATCAGATGACAAGCACTTCTCCTACGTTGCGGGCGATGCGGCGAATGCATACCGCATATTCAAGTCAAGCGCGGACGACTATTACACGAAGCTCCCGGTTTACGAGCGCGAGCTTGCATACCTGCGCGGCGGCGACCAGTACCTCGTTATTTTCGACAGGACGGAAACCCTCAGCGGCAGCCTTGTTGAGAAGTGGCAGATACACACAAATCCCAAGCCCGAAATCACGGATGCGCAGAACATGAACTGCAATCCAGGGACAGAGGAGGCGGGAATATGCACCATGGATGCATCAGCCTTCAGCATAGATTACTACGGCGCCGCGCTGCGCGGCAAGACCCTCCTGCCTGCGCAGGCAACTTACAGGCTTGTGGGGGGCGATGGATACGAGTGCTGGCAGGACGAGCTGCAGAAGAACATCTGCCCCGAATACTATCCAAAGAACGGCAACTGGAGGCTCGAGGTTTCCGCAAAGAACAACAAGGCAAAGGACAACTACCTGCACGTCATGCGGCTTGTCCCCGACACGGAAAAAAAGGAAGCCAAGGCTGTGGATGCGGAACTGCTGCAGGGCTCGGGCTCAGCCGGCAAGATGTACGGCGCCCTTATCAGGGACAGCGGGCTCACGAGGGTCGTGCTGTTCTCGGATGAGGATGCGACACCGCACACCTCTGCAACTTATTCCGCAGCGTATTCCGGCGCGGGCAGGCACTTCGTTTTCAACCTTGCGCCCGGCATTTACACCGTTAAAAGGGGCGCCGAAACCGTTTCGGCGGGCATATCCGCATCCTCACACGGCGTGCTCCAGTTCGAGGCGGCGGGCGGCGGCTCTTTCAGCGTTTACAGGACGGGCGCCAACCCGCCCTGCACTGACGGCATGCAGATAACGGGGACGTGTGCCTGCGGCTCTGCGGATTACAGCACCGGCTACTGCTGCTCGGGCGTGTGGCAGGGCACAAAGTGCACGGAGGGATGCGCCCAGGGCGAGGTTGAGTGCGGCGGCGTGTGCAAAACGCCGGCGTGTGCGCTTAACAGCGACTGCTCCGCGGGAGAGGTGTGCACGAGGAAACCGCAGCCCTGCTACGCGAAGTGCGTCATTAAGGAATGGCTCGATGCGGACGGGGACGGAAAGTTCTCGCTGCAGGAACTCATAGCGGCAATCGAGAAATGGAAAAAGGGCGACACAAGTATGCCGATGGCAAAGCTGGTTAATTTCATAGTCCGCGGCTTCAAGCAGGGCTACTACGAGAACTGGCAGGGCTGATTGGGAGGCTATTCCGCGGGCGTTTCCCGCTTTTTAGCTTCATCGGTTTCCGCTCCTGCGGCGGCTTCATGCTGCCCGGCGGGTTCCTTTTCTGCGGGCGTTTCCGCAGCAGGTGCGGGCTCCGCCGCAGGCGTGCCCGAAAACTCGGAGTCGTACTTTCCCGAGGCGAGTTCCTTCTGGAACTCCTTTGCGGGCATGCCCTCGATGGTTACGCCCATGCTGTTGCACGTCCCCACAACCTCGCAAACCGCGCTCTTTAATTTGTATGATTTGAGGCCGTCCAGCTTCATAAGCGCGATTTTCTTCGCCTGTTCAAGGGTAAGGTTGCCTACCTGCTCAAGTTTCGGGTTCTTTGCGGCGGTTTCTATCTTGAGTTCCTTTTTTATCAGCCCGCTCATGGGGGGCGAACCAACCGTAACCTCGAAATCTTTGGATGAGGAATCCACGGAAATCTTCACGGGCACCTTCATGCCTTCATACGCCTTTGTCTTGCGGTTTATCTCCGCGACTATTTTGCCTATGTCAACGCCCAAAGGCCCCAAAGCAGGGCCCAAGGGAGCGGAAGCAGTCGCTTTTCCCCCGTCGACCAGAACCGAAATCTCAGGCATAAACAAAAACCCCTCCGTGCGTTTATGGTTCATTCCTTAAGTATGCGTATGTACCCGCGCGGGCTCACTCCTTCAGTATCCTTATGTGCTCCGCGTGGATGGTTACGGGTATTTTCACCGCAGCCTCGAGCAGTTCAACCGTTACCTCTTCCTTTGTGTCGTTCACGCGTATTACCTTTGCCTTCTCGCCCTTGAAAGGCCCTGCAATAAGTTCGACCTTCGCCCCTGTCTTGATGCTCTTCATCAGCGGCTTTGCCTCTAGCAGGGAATGGAGTTCCTCTATTTTGACTTCCCCGCCGACAATTCCGCGGCCCTTTATGTGGGAGGTATTGGCAATCGCGCGCCTTACCGTCATCTCGTTGTCCGCCTCGACAAGGATGTAACCCTTGAGCCCGGGGATAACGGAAAGGGAGAATATGTTGAGCTCCTCCTTGTGAATCTTGTTGGAGAGGATATCGACAACAAGGCTCTCCTGCCCCACGGTTGTGCGCACTGTAAAAATCATAAAAAACATCCCGTCAATGGTTCATTCGTGCCATGGTTCAAATCCCGAGTTTCCAGATTCCAAAACACGCCAAAATTCCGCGTTCAAATCCCTAAGTTCAGCAGCCTGAATATGAGCATAACCACGAACCCGACAACTGCAATCAGCAGTATGCCAAGGCCTGTTATCTTCACCATTGTGGCGTATTCCTTCCTGTCGGGCTTCTTGCTCACGGTTAAAATCCTTTTCGTGGAGTCAATGAAGCCTGAAACGTCGAACATTCAAACCACTTGCACACTCGCCCCTAAGGGCAAATTATACCCAATAAGGGTAAAAAAAGGTTAATAAGGGTTGCGGTTGCCTCAGGCGCTCTGCCAGTTTAAGCCGTGTTTCTTTGCCGCCTCCCCGATTATCTTCTTTGCCGCCCCGTTATTTGCCTTATTTGCATTATTTATGACCGCAAGAAGCGTTTTGCAGGAATGTTCCCAATCCAACTGCGGGCTATGCACCCCCCAGTTAAGAGTGTCCAAATCCTGGACAAAAACTTTCGGCGTTCCGCCCTTAAGCCGAATTACATTGAAGAGGTCAACCCTCAATTCGCCAGCCATAGTTGAGGCTGGCTCGAAGCGAAGCCCTGCTTTCGCAATTGCCGCAGTATGTTCGGCAACCTGCCTGAAAATATCCCTGTCGAATCCATTACCCAAATCCAGTGCCCTTACCAAGTCCTCATTCACATAGTGAAATTTTGTGCTGCCCTTGGACAGGAATGGCTCCATCACCACATACTGTGCCATATCGTTCTTGTGGCGGCCGGACCACAATTGGAAAGCGGCCATTTTTGGGTGAGGAACGCCGCCTTTATCGAGCATTTCAATAAAAGAGCCATAGGGCTTGTGTGAAGTAAATCCGCCGACAATTTCTTTAACAATGACTTTTTCTGGCTGGCTTTTCCCCAGGAATTTTATTTTTCCGGAGTAAATTGCGCGGCGGCTATTGGGGTAACCAACATCGCACCCGCCCATTTTGAGCATGCGTGTCTTGCGTATCCACTCCACATTTGCAAGAGTAAAGGGCGGCCTTTCGCCTTTATTTCCGATATGCTGCCCGAGCTTGATAGGTTTGGGCAGCTCAGCATACTCAAGCGCTTTGGGGACGGGGTAAATAAGTTCGCCTTTCGGATTCTGCTTTAAAAAAATCGGATGGCGCATTCGGCCGGGCTTCCGCTTCATATAGGTATCTAGGCGGTTGCCGTAAGTCTGCCTGCGCTTCAAGATTTCCATTACAATATATTGCCGCCCGCCATATTTAATGGTTGCGGCAATTGCAACTTTGCTGCCCGCGCCCTCAGTCAGTGAACCTAATCCCCAAATCTATGGACCCTTCGAACTTGCCCGAGGCGTTTTTCTCAAGGTACGGGAACTTTCCGCCCGCAATCACAATCATCGCCTGTATGCGGTTGCGCGGGATGTTCTCGTCTATCATTGCGCCCCAGATTATGTGCGCATCGGAGTGGATTTTCGCGCTTACAGCTTCAACAATCATCTCCGCTTCGCGCAGTGTCATGTCGGAACCCCCGACAACGTTTACCAATGCACGGGATGCGCATGAAATGTCGACATCGAGCAGGGGGGATGTTAGCGCATTCTCAACCGCTTCCAGGGCGCGGCTGTCGGATGCCTTCTCCGTGCTGCTCTCCCCGAGGCCTATCATTGCCGCCCCGCCCTTTTCAAGTATTGTCCTGAGGTCCGCAAAGTCGAGGTTTATGAGCCCGGGCTTTGTGACCATTTCGGTTATGCCCTTTACCGCGTTTGTCAGCACTTCATCCGCGACCTTGAACGCGGCATTTACGGGCAGGTCGGGCGCAATCTCGAGGATTTTGTCGTTAGGTATCACAATAACCGTATCCGCGTGCTGCCTCAGTTTTGAAAGCCCGTCGAGCGCGTTCTCCATGCGCTTCTTCCCCTCAACAGTGAAGGGGAGCGTGACAACGCCTATTGTAAGCGCCTTCAGGTCCTTTGTAATTGCGGCAATTACGGGGCTTCCGCCAGTGCCCGTGCCTCCGCCCATTCCGCACGTGATAAAAACAAGGTCCGAGTCGGCGAGAAGCTCGTTGAGTTCCTCGATGCTCTCGTGCGCAGCTGCCTCCCCTATCTGCGGGTTTGACCCTGAGCCGAGGCCGCGGGTGAGTTTCTTTCCCACAAGAATCTTGCGGTCCGCGCAAACAGTAAGGAGGTCCTGCGCATCCGTGTTGACAGCAAAGGTTTCCGCCCCTATGATTCCGACTTCGCTCATGCGCTGTATTGTGTTTCCCCCGCCCCCTCCTACACCAATAACGCGTATCTTTGCGCGCGCGGTTTTAAGCAGTTCGGTGAGTTCCTGGTCCGAGTGTATTATGGAGCCCTTGCGCTTGGCTTTATCGTCCTGTGCAGCGCGCTTTTTGGATGCCTTTGGCGCCTTTTCCACGGGCCTGCGCTCGGAAATTTCCGCGTCTATCCCCACAGCCCTTACCTGGACCTTTCCTGTGGCAGCATCCGCCCTTATGCTTTTCAAAGCCTTGTCAATAACAGTCCTCACACCCAAACCCCCTGCACACCCGGCAAAAGCCGAAACAACGAATAAAGCAATATACCTATTACCCCATAAAAATGGTTTAAAAGCATATCTATGTTCGCGCGCCTTGCGGGCAAAAATTGTTACTTGCGAGTGGTTAATCCTGCGGCAGGAACGGGCGCAAAAGCCCGCGCTTCCGCGGGGTTCGGCCTGCGGCCCGCGGCACGAAAACCCCGCAAACCGCCGGGTTGGTTTGCAGTTCGCGGCGCGCAAACCCGGCAAACCCGCGGGTTTGGTTTTTGTTCCTGCTGCGAGCCTGCCGCACCTATTCCGCGCGCGCAACCGCCACATTTAAATATCCTGAACCCCAATAATATAAAGGGTTAAATGCAAGCCCGGAAAAAGGCGGAAAAAAATAAACCTGCTTCTCGCAAGAATTTTCCCCTCACGGATGTCGTGAGCATCAACGACTTCACGCGCGCGGACATCGAGTTCGTGCTCAAAAAGGCGCAGGAAATGGAGAAAATGCCCCGCGCGAAAAAGGCGGGGCTGATGAAGGGAATGGTCGTGGCTTCCCTCTTCTTCGAGCCGAGCACGCGCACAAGGCTGAGTTTCGAAACCGCGATACAGAACCTCGGCGCCTCGGTGATAGGGTTTGCGGACCCGAGCGTGAGCTCAACAAAGAAGGGAGAAACACTGACGGACAGCATACTCACTGTAGCGAATTACGCGGACATTATTGTAATGCGCCACAACAGGGAGGGTGCGGCAAGGAGGGCTGCTGAAGTGAGCAGGGTGCCTATTGTGAACGGGGGCGACGGCGCCAATCAGCACCCCACGCAGACACTGCTTGATTTGTACACGATAAAGAAGGAATTCGGCAGGATAGACGGGCTGAGAATAGGGCTTTTGGGGGATTTGAAATACGGGCGCACAGTGCACTCGCTCGCTTATGCGCTTGCGAAATTCAGGGGAGTGAAACTTTACTGCATCTCGCCAGAAACGCTGATGATGCCCGATTACATAATACACGATATTTCGGGGAGCGTTGATGTAAAGGAAACCACAAGGCTGGCGGAATTCCTGCCGCAGCTTGATGTCCTTTATGTTACGCGCATACAGAAGGAGCGCTTCCCGGATGCGATGGAGTATGAAAAAGTGAAGAACGCTTTCGTCATAGGAAAGGATGAGCTGAAGAAAACGAGGAAAGGGTTCAGGATAATGCATCCGCTCCCGCGCGTGAACGAAATAAAGCAGGAAGTGGATGCGACGGAGGCGGCGCTTTATTTCCAGCAGGCCGCAAATGGAATTCCGGTGAGGGAAACCATCCTTCACCTGCTCTCAGGGGTGAAAAAATGCCGGTAGGGGAATGCAAAAAAGAAATTCACTTAAAGCCGATAAACGAGGGCACGGCAATCGACCATCTTGCCCCCGGCGCGGCGATGAAGATACTGCGCATAATCGACACCGCGGGCAATGCAACAACGGTTGCGATGAGCGTGCCGAGCAAAAAAATGGGCAGGAAGGACCTGATATTCATAGAGAACAAGAAACTCGACGAGAGGGAGATAAACAAAATCGCGCTCATAGGCAAGGGCGCGACCGTGAACATAATTCAGGACAACACCGTGACAAAAAAGATGCGCATAGGCATGCCGGACAGGGCGGAAGGGATAATAAAATGCATAAACCCGAACTGCATAACCAATGCCGAGGAAATCCCCACGAAATTCTCCATAAGGCACACGCCGTTCAGGGCTACGTGCCTCTACTGCGAGAACAGGATGAGCGAAAAGGAGATACAGGATTCCATATCTTAGGGCTGCGGGCGGGCCCTGCTGCGAATTGCGGGCCGAAGGGAAAAAAGGAGCTGGCACGGGTTTGCCCACGAACCACGGGCGGAAGCGGGAAGGGCGATGGCGATGAATCTCACGACGGAGTTCTGCGGCGCGAAGATGAAAAACCCCACCGTGCTCCCGTCTGGAATATTCGGCACAAGCGCGGCGCTGCTTAAGCGCGCAGCGGAAGCAGGGGCCGGCGCCGTGACAATGAAGTCCATAGGCCCGAGGGAGCGGGAGGGGCATGCAAACCCGAGCATCGTGCGCTGGGAGCACGGGGCGCTTAACTGTGTCGGCCTGCCGACGCCCGGCTACAAAAACCTCGGCAAGGAATGGGGGGGACTGCGCGGGATTAAGGCGCCGCTGATTGCCTCAATCTACGGCGGGACCGTGGAGGAGTTTGCCGAGGTTGCGGGGGCGGTTGCGGAGCGAAAGCCGGCGATAATTGAGATAAATATTTCATGCCCGAACTCGGCAAAGCACGGGCAGATGTTCGGCCTGGAGCCGGAGCCTGCCGCGGAGGTTACGCGCGCTGTGAAGGGTGTTTGCGGGAAAATTCCCGTGATGCCCAAGCTCACGCCAAATACATACAAAATCGTCGAAGTGGGGAAAGCGTGCGAGGATGCGGGCGCGGACGCGCTGTGCGCGATAAACACGCTGACGGGGATGCTGATAAATGCGGAGGCGAGGAAGCCGGTGCTTTCCAACAAATTCGGGGGAATGAGCGGCGCTGCAATAAAGCCGCTTGCGCTCAGGTGCGTTTACCAGTTGTATGAGGAAGTGGAAATACCGATACTCGGAATGGGGGGCGTGAGCAGCGGCAGGGATGCTATTGAGATGATAGAGGCAGGCGCAGCTGCTGTCGGGGTAGGGACTGCGGTTTACGGCAGCGGCCCCTCTATTTTCGGCAAGGTATGTGCAGAGATGTCGGAATGGATGGAAAAGAACGGTGTCCGCAACATAAAGGAACTGAGGGGGGTGGCGCATGAATGAGCGCTTCCTGCACGGGGGAACGGCATGTTGCGGATGTTCCTGAAATGGCCGCGGTTACGCGCGTAACTGATGAAAACAAAAACGTACGCATAATTTACATTGACAAAAAAATCGAGTGCGCGCCGGGGCAGTTTGTTATGCTCTGGCTCCCGGGTTTGGACGAGAAGCCCTACAGCGTTTTCCTTTCGGGGAGGGAGAACGCAATCCTCGTGAGGAGGAAGGGAAAATTCACAAATGCGCTTTTTGGCTTGCGGGAAGGCGATAAGGTTGGTTTGCGCGGGCCGTACGGGAAAGGGTTCGAAACAAAAGGCGTGAAGAAACCCCTCCTCGTTGCCGGCGGGTGCGGCGTCGCTTCCCTGATGATGCTTGCGCAGCATTTCTCAGCGCGCGGGAAAAACAAAAAACCCGACTTCATTTTCGGGGTTAAAACAAAAAACGAAATTTTTTGCGAGGGTTTGCTGGGCAAGCACACAAACTTATACATAACCAGCGATGACGGGAGCGCGGGGGAGAGGGGCTTTCCCACAGCGCTCGCGGAGAAGATGCTGCGCGCAGGAAAGGGAGGGGCGTATGATATGGCTTACTCCTGCGGCCCCGAAAAAATGATGAAGGGGCTGCAGGACGTGTGCGAGAGGGCGGGCGTGAATTATGAATTCAGTTTGGAGCGATATTTCCGATGCGGCTTCGGGGTGTGCGGCGCATGCGAGATTGACGGGATGCTCGTGTGCAAAGACGGGCCAGTTTTCACAAGGGAGCAATTGAAGAAAATGCCCTCCTTCGGAAAAGCATCGCGGGAAAAATCGGGGAAGGAAATTTCTTTGCATTGATTTCTGCAGCATCATCCCTTCCCCGCAGCCAGCCTCCTTCTTTTCACGGCTTCAGGCTCCTTAAGGTAATTCTCCGAATTCATAACCTCTTCGCCGGATTCAATCTCAAGTTTTTTCCTCGCATCTCCCGCTATTCTCCCGCCCTTTTCCGCCGCGGTTTTGTTCTCTGGAAAGCCGCGCGCATTCCTGCCGCGCGCTATTTTTGTTGTGGAAGCCTCGCCGAGCATCGTGAAAATAAGCTCCAAATCCGCCATGTGGTCCCTGAGCGGTTCCCGTTTAAGCCCCTTGAAATCCCTGTACTCATCCACAGTTTTCCCGAAGGTGGCCTTGCTTATTTCATTCGTCAGTATGCCGTATTCCCTGTAAAGCACGCCGCGATTTTTCCACTCATCCGTAAGTTCCTGCCTTACTGCAATGCCCCTCACACGCTTCTCAATCCATTCATCCGAGTATCCCTTTGCCCTGTAAAGCTCCTTCATCCTCGCCTGCGCAAGCTCGGGGTTCTCTATTTCCTGAACCCTTTCATAGCCGACCTTTGCCAGCCAGAGCTTGAATGGCTCCGCTTTGGGGGACGGAATTGACTGGATTATCCTGAACATGCCCTCGGTATTTGCGCAGTCCGTATCGTAATATTTGCCGTCCGCAGAGGGGAGTTTCAGTTGTACCCAAATTGGGGACAACTCAAGCCCCGCGAATTCCCTGTCTTTTACCTTGCCCCAATACTGCCTCGGCGTTGGGCTGTCAGTGAGCGCCTCAATGACGTCCACAACCGAAAAGAACCACTCCTCTTTATGCCAAGCCCTCCTTATCTTCCTGTCCTGAAAAACCACAAGCGCATTTTTCCCTTCCATTCCAATCATGCTCCCTGCGGGCCGCGGCGCGCCGAATTCATGCGTGCCCGCATTTTTTGAATAAGGCAGAGGCGCACTGCGCGCCTGAATTAATAACGGTTTTTTCGTTTATAAACCTCTGTAGGGCTCATTTCCGCTGCAAGTTTTTTTAACCCAGCCAACCCGCCACGCTCGCTCCCGCCAGGAATGCAATCACATACTTTGCCAGCCCATACGCCTCCCCGATGCAACCCCGGCGCGCGAGCGCCACGCAGAAGCCGAGGGGGAGCCAGCAGATTGCCCCGAAGATGAGGCGGGAGACGGAGGGGTCCACTGCGCCATCCTATTTGGCGTTTCCCCTGTCAAAACCTCTTAACACCAATTTATGCAAAATAATACATTTTTATACTTTTTGGTGTTAATTAGTCTTATGTTCATATCTAAACGGAAGATTGGCGGAAAGCACTACTATTACCTGGAGGACAGGGCGGGCGGAAAGCGCCTTAGCTTTTCCCTCGGCAGGAAAGGGCAGGCCGCAGGCAGAATCGGGGAAGCCTTCGACAGCCTTGTCCGTGAGACCGTGGTCGGGAATTTCAGGAATTCCGAAAAGGAGTTCAGAGGCGGTGTTTTGTCAAAAGCCGAAAAGCTCACGCTGGAAAGGCTGAAGTCGGATTACGCGCTCCTGAAGGAATTTTTCCCGCAGGGCTTCGACTCGTTCAGGGAGGACGAGTTCCTCAGGTATGCGCAGGGAAGCGCTTCGGTAGAGGGAAACTCGCTGAGCCTGCAGGAGGCATCTATTGTAATTCAGAAGGGCGCCTCGGTTGCGGGAAAGCGCATCGAGGAGATAAGGGAAATCGAAAACATGAAACTTGCCGCCGAAACGTCGAAGAACATGAAAAAAATAACCGAAAGGGGCATCAAAAAAATAAACGCCGCGATACTGAAGGGCTTTGACGACAAAACCCCGGGCACGTACAGGCAAGGCCCGATGTTCATTACGGGGTCAAAGGTAAGGCCCCCGCCCGCGGACAAGGTGGGGGAAAGGCTTGCCGCCCTCCTCGGATGGCTGGGGGAAAACACGGGCAAAACGCACCCTGTCGAGCTTGCCGCGGAGTTCCACGCGCGCTTCGAGGAGATTCACCCTTTCAACGACGGCAACGGGAGAACGGGCAGGGAACTCCTGCAGGTAATGCTTGGGAACGCAGGATATCCGCGCGCGATAATCAACCTTGAAAACAGGCAGGGCTACATAGCGCTTCTTGAAAGGGTGCAGTTAAGCGGGGAATATTCAAAATTCTCGAAGTTCGTTTACATGTGCCTCGAAAAGCGCGCGGAAGAAATAAGCGCGATACTTAAGGAGGACAGGGATGCCATTCTTGGCGGGCTTCTGAAAAAAGTCGGGTAACCCCGCGTGCGGATTTTTCACCCCAGCCAGCACGCCACGCTCGCCCCCGCCAGAAACGCCATAGAATACTTCGCCAGCACATAAGCCTCCTCTATGCACCCCCATCTCGCCAGCGCCACAGAGAAGCCTACAGGGAGCCAGCAGATTGCGCCGAAGATGAAGCTGGAGACGGAGGGGCCCGTATGCACATGGGCATGCTTTCCGGATTGCCTCCGACCAATAGGTTTCTAAAAGCTATGCCGAATATTCATATTTGTTAAACAGGCAAGAGGTAATCCGCCATATGCCCGAAGACAAAAAACAGGAGTTTCCCGTTTCGGACATTGAGATTATGAAACTTTCCGAGGTAACCCTGGACTTTGCAAAGGATTTCGACTGCGGCACAAAGGACCTTAACAATTTCCTGAGGGACGATGCGCTGAGGCAGCAGAAGGAATCCGTAAACTTAACATACTTATGGGTTTCCAAAAGCGCGAGGGAACTGCTGGGCTTCATTTCCCTGTGCAATGATTCCATACACCTTTCCGGCAGGAAAAAGGAGGAAATGAAAACAATCGGCCTCGACTATAAGGCGCTTCCCGCGCTGAAAATCTGCAGGATGGGGGTTTCATCAAAATATGCGGGCCGCAAGATAGGCACGAGAATGGTCGCATTTGCGATAAGCACGGTGCTCGAACTCAACAAATATGCGGGCTGCAGGTTCCTCACCCTCGAGGCGAAAAACGACAGGAACCTTCCGGAACCGAAAAGGCCCATACACTTCTACAACAAAAACGGGTTTTTGACCATAAAGGAAAGGGGCAAGCCCGATGCCGCATACATCCCGATGTACAAGGACCTGAAGCCGATTCTGAACGAATCTATTGAATCGGAGAGGAAAAGAACTTTTGGTGCTCCCTGACAGCTTCCAGCAGGCGCCTGTCCGCCTTGTTGGGCCTGGCTGAATCGTTCCTCTTCATGCGCGCAAGGAAACTTATGGCTTCCGCCCCGACAAGCGTCGGGGTTGCCCTTATAACTTTTGCCATTTCATCCACCCTTTTACTAAAATAATTCCCCTGCCTACGGGTATATATACGTATACACCCTTGGCTGGTTTTAGATTAACGGCTTTCACATATTTAACAGTTTCGTTTTCGGAAATTTTACTCCAGCCACCCCGCAATACTCGCCCCCGCGAGGAACGCCATGGAATACTTCGCCAGTTCATAAGCCTCCTCCACACGCCCCCAGCGCGCCAGCGCAACAGAGAAGCCCACAGGCAGCCAGCAGATTGCCCCAAAGATGAAGCGGGAGACGGAGGGGTCCATCGCCCCTCTATTCTTTGCAAACTTTTGCATCCTTAGTTTTACCCGATAAACTTAGTGCTCTCTTCTATTTTTTGCACATAGTTGTCAAATTTATTTTCGGCATCGCCAAGCTTTTCCGATTCATCTTCTGCATCGCGTATCTCTCCGCCGTTCTTTGACTGAAACTCCCGCATGAACGATAATGCCTCGCTTTTCCTTAGCCCAAGTTTTCCCGATAGCCACTCCATCTTTAAAATGTTGGCGCCGAACGTATATTTTGATTTTTTCGTGTCGGTTATTTTTATAGGCAGCCACACTATATTTCGCCCATATTTGAGCTGGCTTATGAGTATGTCCAGCTCTATCTCGTATCCGGTAGCAGTTAACTCCTTTTGTAAGTCGCAATCTTTATTGCCCAATCTTATGCACCAACAGCCGCATTGCCCGTCTTCAATAAGAGCATTATTAAACTTTCTCGAAACAAGTTCCATTTCCAGTTTTTCCAGCAGGGTCCTGAATTTGTTCATCCCGCTTTTGTCCCTCTTTGTTAAAATCGCATCTACCGAAGCGTCAAGTATTATCTCAATAACCCTTACTATGTCGCCCAAATCGAACTTGCCGCTCCCGTCTATATGCAGTACGCAATCCAGCCCGTCTTTTGCGAACTCCGCAATGCAACCCCTCACAACAACGCCCTTGTTATTTGCAGAACGCAGGATTCTTGCGACTTCCTCAGGGTCTTGCGAAGGGAGAAAATCGGTGTGTTTGGTCAGCTTCGTGCCAATCCAATCGCTCGAAGGCATCACAAGGCTATATTCTATCCCTAACTGCCCCAACCTGGGGGAGATATGTTTAAGCAGATGGACATTTATTGGCACGCAATTCCGGTCGTACCCTACACAATTGACAATAAGCCCTAGTTTCAAAGTATCACTATAACGCAGCCGCCAGTATATTCGCTATTTTACGGATTTCTCCAGCACTTTCAGGCAGTTGGCAGGGTCGCCGACATAAGTAATGTAATCCGCGGCCTCTATTTTCAGATTGCCCTTCGGGTTTGCGGCTTCAACACCCCTTGCGACTTTCAGGACATTGACGCCGAATTTTTTGTCCAGTTTTTCCACGCTCATCCCCACAAGCGGCGAGCCTTCCCAGATGCGTATCTCCATTTTAGAATTCATTTCCCCACCATGATTTGTTTATCCGATTATATAAGCCCCCTTCATAATATTTAATTATTGTTGTTGCAATCCGAGGTTAAATAAGTGCCATAATCAAGAAACAAGGAGGCATTTGCCGTTAAATCGTTTTTCATTTGATTAATTGCTTACCCGAGCCAGCCGGCCAAACTCGCCCCCGCGAGGAACGCCATGGAATACTTCGCCAGCCCATAAGCCTCCTCGATACGCCCCCATCGTGCGAGCGCTATGCAGAAGCCCACAGGCAGCCAGCAGATTGCGCCAAGCAGGAAGCGCGCAACTTCGGGATTCAATTTATCACCAAATTAACAGTCATTAATAACTATTAATACCTACATGCTTTTAACAGTTTCCGTTAACATCTATTAACGTGGGTTAATGGCAAAGAAACTGATTCTGGACATCGACGAGGAAACCTGGAAAGAGGTCCAGAAGTACAGGATAGACCAGGGGCTGAGGAATAATAATGAGGCGGTTGTGAGGCTGGTGAAGAGGGGGTTGAAATGAATCATCTTTTTATAGATACTAATACCTATTTAGCACTATATGCATTGCAAGAAGAGGAACTTGAAGATTTAAAAAAACTTGTCAAATCCATAAAAAATAACAAGATAACTTTGTGGCTTCCCGAACAAGTTAGGAATGAGTTTTTAAGGAATCGAGAGAAACGACTTTACGATGAATATTCAAAGATTGATAAATTAATCTCAAAAAACGAGAGTATTCTTTCAAGCCTTAAAACTTGCAAAATGCCAGACTTACCTGAATCAAGTAAGGAGCTGGCTGAGATTGAGGGCTGCCTTAAAATATCTAAACAAAAAATATGGGAGGCGAATTCGTTTGCCGATAAACTTCAAGAAATCTTCAAGTCTAAGATTACAAAAAGGTCATTTTTGGCAGATAAATTAATTGAAGATCTTTTTTCTTCATCAAAACTTGTTTCGCATACCCCTGAGGTAGTTAACAAGGCAAGTGAGCGGTCTAGCTTAGGCAACCCCCCCGGAAAGAAGGATTCATATGGTGACGCGGTCATTTGGGAAACGTTGCTCCATAATTTTCCAGAAGGCGAGCCTCTCCATTTTGTTGGATTGGATCGGGATTTTAGATCAAAAGTAGACGAAAATAATATAGCGCCCTTCTTAATAGACGAATGGACTAATAATAAAAAATCGAAAATCATCCCGTATATGCATTTAGGCAGTTTCACAAAGCATAACATTCCCGAAATAGAATCTTCAGATAAGATTATAGCCCAAGAGTTGGAATTTGAAAAAGAATTACTATTTGTGTCCCCCGCCATTCTTCACGCACTTAATGTTTCAACACAACTATCGAATCTTTCAGAGGAAGTACGCAGAGCGGTTAAGATGGTGGCAGAAGTGCCAAACTTATCCGAAGAGATTAGTCGAGCCACCAAGGCAATGACACAAATTCCAAATTTTTCACAAGAGATTAATCAAGGACTCATGGTTAGGAGTATGCAAAATTCGATAAAAAATGCGTTTCCTGCTGCTACAGTGAGGCGAAAAAAAGACAGCCACCCAGTTGAGAAATCCTCTTTACCAAACTCGCCCCCAGAATCCGTTTAGGACATTTCCGAAGTTAGTTTTTGTGCAACTATGTCTGTTGCGATAAAAAATTTGAAGAGTGATCTTTAATGAAAATACCCCGCACACTTTTAATATTGGTTGTCGAGGGGATAATAATGCAAAGCATTTGTGCTGCAGCTTGTTCTGTTGAATATTTATATGTTGACACTTGGCTAGGGGACTATTCTGGGAACCCGCTTGCCTCAAACGCATCCAGTTTCAGTGAAATTGACTTGAGAGGCAATTTTCTCCCATTGGCATTTGATGAAAATATTGTGCAAATAAAACGCGAACTGGGAAAACAGGGGTTGCCAGTTTTAGAGAATAACGGCGACTTATATTATTCCCAAGATAATTTCATCAATTTTTATAATGGCACATATTCAATCAATTCTTACCTGGCAGAAAATATTGATTGCGTTAAAGCAAATGAAGCATCGGATGTGGCCGAGTTTCTTTGGGAAAATTATTTTAGGCAGAATGACAACAAGTGGAGAAATATTTCGGATGAATTTTTAAACATACGGAATATGGGAAATTTAGTAGTCAGAGCGCAGTCGGGTTCAGCAAGAGTAGTGAATTTAATCAATTGGTCTGATTTGTTCGAAACTGGTTGCGCATCTTCCGAATGGGAAGAGTTACCGCAAAAGTTGTTAGTGCAGAATTTTGGGGAGAGACCATACATGCGAGGCTTTTGCCGACTGGCAAACGGCAAAAAAGAATTCGCAGTTATTTATAAAAGCGGCCCCGAGTACAATGAGTTCGTTCTGATAAAGAGCGGGCAGGATAGGTTGCTGAAGTTTGGGGAAATTGATGGGTTCTTACTTGATTTGAGTAAAACTGCACTATTAGCTAATGTGCCAACACTTTATTATTGGAAAAATCAGGAGTATGCGCTTGAATGCGGCAGGAAAGAGGAACGCGGTGTTGTGGGTGTAAACCTCTCAAACAGGACTTTCTGGCTAGATGCAAACAGTTTGGAGTATTATGATACTGCGATTGACTATTTAGATAAGGAAGCATTTCCATTTTTTGGAACTGTAAAATCTTTTTGTGAAGAACAAATACAAAATATGAATATTCTGCAAGATGAGTTCAACAGATTGGTTAAACTTTACCACACTCCGGCAAACTCGCAGGAATTTATTTTCAGTTCAATCTACCCAAGTTTCCCCAAAGCATATGGCAACGATAGCAATGTTCAAACACTAATGAAAGCGGACCTCTATATGGCTGAAGCCGTAGTCAAAAGTGTCGATGATTCAAAAGCCAAATACAAAGAAAAATTAGATGAATTCATATATAGGCAAGGCAGGCTGTCGTGGGAGAAAAATTGGGAGAATTGGGAAAAAACTTGGGAAAGCGACAAAGAAACATTCAGGTGGGCACTTTTAGCCACCATAGTTATTGGCGCTACGGGCATTATTGCATCTTGGCATTTTTATGGAAAAACAAAAAAAGATTCATCAGCACTAGTTGAAAGAATAGATCTATTGGCCAATAACATGAATCGTTTGAAAACGGATATTGTAAAAAAATCCAGGAAGAAACAACGCAAGAAAAGCAAAAAATAGTTTTATTTTCTCAGAGAAATAAGCCCTATTTTTTGAACCACCACTTCTTCCCAACTTCCAGTGCCAAAAAGTCAATCCCTGCCGCCGCAATCGCGACAAACTGCCGTTCAAGCCGAGGCATTGTTATATTTTGAAAGCCGTTTGAAGCCATACCCTGCGCCAAAGCCAGGACGATTGCCACAAGCAAAACACCAAGCATTGTGTCGCTCAGTTCCTTATTTCCGCGTTTTACGAAAAACCTGTACAGCAGGATGTATCCCGCGACAAACACCGGGGCAAAATATGCAATCATGCCACCTTCCTTAAATTGAGCCAAGAAGAAAATTTCGGTAAGCGCCATTGCGAGCACATACAAAAAAATAAGGGCAATAAGCAAATCCGTTAGGGGCAATTGGCCCTCAACATTAGCATTAGGCCTAATTAATCTGAAAAAAGCCTTCCAGATTTGTGGCGGTTTTTCTATAGATACGTTTTCCAATTCTTTAAAAATAAGGTAAATCAGCCAGAGGGCACCGCCTGCGGCGATTGCGGAGAGCAAAATGCTGAAAATCACACTCGCCAGCATGACCAGCGCTGCGAAAACGTCAAGTTCTCCTGCTTCTCCGAGATAAACTAAAGTTATGAGTGCCAAAAATGTGAAAATTACGATTATCCAATCTGCGATATTGTTGCGGTTCACGGCAGCCGACACTCCTGAAAGTGTTTTATCTGATTCATAAATCAATCCTACGATCCTGCGCAATTTTTAAAGCAATTATGATAAAAACCAGTGCATTAGTTTCTTGATTACCCGCCCAAGTTCTTCAAAATTATCTGTCACTTTTACGCTTGAAAAACCACCTCCCAAATGTTTCATATCTTTATAGTCAAAAGAGGGGTCCGTTTGAATATTTACGATTTTTAATGTTTTTGAATTTTGGCGTATTAATTGTTTATTCTGGTTTATTAGATCAGAGGACATATTTACAGACATTAATAATTGTTTAGAAAGATCTTTTTTGAAAATTACTGAGTGCAATATGCCCCCATGTACTACGTTATTTCTTAATCCTTGAATGGCACTAAACAATCCCACATTTGTCTGGAGTTGGGAAGATTCCATATCTGCGACTTTTTCTTTAATAATATTTTCTAGAGCGATTCGGGAGTACTCTTTAAGGGCATTAATCTCCCCCTCAAGATTCTTTATGTGTTGCTCTACTTCCTCACGTTTATGCAATTTTGGAAATTTAGTATTAAGGTCTTGCTCTATAGGCGTTATCTGATCAAAGATTGGCACCAAGTTTCTATTCGTCAGTTTTTGAACAAGCGTCAGTATCTCTCGAGAGTTGCTTTGAAAGCCGTTCATTGAATAAGTTCTTTCAGAGTTAGCTACTTTGTAAAGGTTACCTATCTCCACAACCATTTTTTTGAGCGAACTAGCCCTATCGATAAATGTCATCTCATGCTCCATCATTATTTCCCGTATCTCAGAAGGAACCTTACTGCAGAAGCCCATCCATCGATACTTCGTAATTTTTTTAGGTTTATTGCCAACTACCTCTTCCCGAACACTGATTTTTTCGATGGCACCGAGCCGCTCTAAGTATTTGCACAAATCCCGCTTTATGGGTGCATTTTCACCATCCGTAGGATGATTTCCAAAGTCATCTTCAAACTCGTCACCTTTATCCTTCTCAGCAAGCCCATCTATTAAGAGATATAGGCTTGTTAGTATTTCTTCATCCATATGCCACTTGGAGGGCACGCCCCACCCGCTCCGACCAAATACTTGACCCATTGCTTTTTGCAGCCTTGCTTTGGTCAATTCCTTAGTCGTTAATCTAGGTATTGCAAGGGTAGAGCCGCTCCTATCAAATTTGATGTAGTCTCGGAGTATGGCATACAACTCAAAAAAGTCAGTTTTTGCTTCAAAAGAAAGAAAATTTCTGAATTCTTTATATTTGTCGTTTTGTTTGAGCTTTGCCATGTCTGGCTTTGCTATTATCTCATCCACAAAACTCTCAATATCCCAGAATGTTGGCCGCTTTAAAAATATCTTGTGCGTAAAAAGTGTGTAGTCTGGGGTCCTTGGCCCTTTACCAGCTTGAATCCTATCAAACGTGTCCCGCCCTGCAATCAGGACAAAAATTGCGGATGAGAGATTGAATAAATTTTTGAAACTTTTTATTGCACCTATTGTGACATTTTGGTTATCTATTTTGTCTAACTCATCAATTACAAAAACCACTTTGTAGCCCTTGGAATGCACTCTCTCAAGTACTTGTTCCAAGTCAAATTCGAGATTTCCAATATTATCGTCTAATTCATAGTATTGCTCAGCATTCGCGGCTTGTGATTTCTTTGCTGACTTTGTCTTTTGATATTTCCGAGCATACAGAAACGCAAACGGACCAACACTTGCCGTTGCTATTGGCAGTATTGCGTTAATTGCTACATTCGGGGTAAGTGGATTCAGAATTAAGAACAATGCCGCCAGACTTGACCCAATACTTACTGTGTATTCCACCGGCAGTTTAAGTTGTTTTTCGTATTCAACCGATTCTGTTTCAGATTCCTCTCGTCTAATGTTTCTTACCATTGTTACGGTCTCTTCTTTAAACCTTACTTTTCTATAGAGCATTTCGATAAAGGGGAAGACGTCTTTGAGATCCTTCTCGTCTCGCATTATGGCATAAAGCCTCCTGATTAGATTTTTTATTATTTTTTCTTTCAAGTCACTTGTGCCGTCAGCCTCACACGCCATCTCCAGTTGAGATGCATTGAGGATTATGAAAATAGACCTATCCTTACTCTTTTTGACTTCTTGCAACGCTTTGTATACAAGGGCAGTTTTACCTACCCCCCTATCCCCTGCTATCAAAATAGAGCCACTATTTTTTCTTGATAAATTATCCACTAAGTTTTCAAGCTCTTCTTTGCGCCCAATAAAATGACCTTGTTGTTTTTCATAATGTGGCGGGTAATCCCAATCGTTTTTTAGAGTTAAGACAATATCTTCATCCATCTCGACCAACTATCGTTGTTGCCACCTATGCATACCATAACTACTTGCAAGCGATTACTTAAAAATGTTCTTAGACCGCATTTCCGGTGGACCATATGAGGAACACATGCTTCCAACGCTCTTCAATAGCCTATTTTAAACCGTTTACCTGCAAAATCCAGTATGGTTTGGACCGATTGGTTTGGGTTCCTTGAAACATTTAAGATAATTTTCGCATGGGACTACATTTCTAAAATCCCTAACATATTAGATATTTTGCCCTATTTTACTGCATTAGTCTTACTTGGAGGATATGCGATAATCTACTATTTAAAAAAGACACCATATAGCGGCATAGGCCGCAACACAAATTTTGATTTGCACTTGGATTCAAGCTATGATAATGTGGTTGGGCCTCTATTTCTGAGTGTCCCCATCATTTTGGCTGCTTTACTACTTGGGCTGTTTTTTACGTTTTCATATGCATTCCTTATCGTGGACTTGGCCTTCGTTTTAGCGGCATTAAATCTAAATGAAAATTTGCTATCCGGTATGGCGCAGATTCCGCCATTTGTTTTATTTTATTCGGCGTTTCTATTAAGCATTGTAATCCTAGTTTATTTTTTTATAATCCCTCAAACCATAAAAAATTTCCGCGTTCTGCACAATGCATGGGTCATCTTAGTTAAAGCTTGGTGGTTCTTTGTGGGAACTTTGTCTTTTTCAGTAATTTTGTTCCTTTCAATAGTGGCAGCATTTTTCATAATTAAAGCGACTGAGATAGAAGTTTTGTTGTTGAGTTTGGTTGCTTTGCTTTTTATATGGTTTGGGATCGCCCTTACTAAAATCTCTGCCAAAAACTTTAGAGGGGCAAAGTTCTTAACGTCAAAACCTGATTAAGCACTCATACTCAAAAATAGTTCATGCCACTATATTTGCCCGCCAGAGCAGGTCCGCACTACATCACCCTAATCTTCTTCATCACGCCGCTCCCTTTCGGCGTTATCTAGTAAATGCTCACTGTTTTCTCGCTCACCAAACCCTAACCATCGCATGCCTTCTGTTTGCGCGGAAGATGCCGAACAGGCCAAGGAGCAGGATTAACGCCCCGATGAGAGGGGGAATCAATGAAAGCATCGAATTTGTGAACGAGAAAGAAATAACCGAAACAACCGTCCCGAAAAGCAGCGAAAAAAGCCCGAACATGGCGAGTATTGCGCCGCCAATCCTCAGGAGCCAGATTGTGAGGTCGGAACTCAGGTCAAGGTTGTCTATCCACTTTAGGGCAAGCCAGAACAGGGCAAGGCAGAAGTAAGCCGATGCAAAGAACAAAAGCCAGCCCGCAATCCAGCCGGGGGCGGAATCCGCCTTTATGCTGCTTATTAAAATCAGCGCCATGAACACAATAACCAGCTTTTTCAGGAGGGGGTTCCTTGCCCTCAGGAACCGTATCCTTAACAGCCAGGACTTATATGCAAACCATGCGGTTATCAATAAAACAGCCAAAAACAGCATGCCGTTAAGCGAGGTGAAGGCAAAGGAGGCAAGAACCGAAGCAAGGAACCCATTCTCCAGAATCCAGGCAGGGAAAGCATATTCGGGAAGGTATTGGAGCATTATCAGCAGGATTATTCCGATTGGCGCTATGAATTTCCTGTATCTGCGGAAAAGCTGGCTCGCGGATGCCGGCGTATCTTGGGGCTGGTTTCCGTGCCGCTGGGGGTTCCATGCCCCGTGCCGCGTTTTCCAATTTCTCCCGCTTTTTCGGCGCATATAAACGAAAAGTATATGGAGGAAACACGTAAAAAGCTTATTGCACGGCAATTAGTATGAGGAGTTCTGGTGTTTAATATAAGGAGGAGCGGAGCAACAGTTGATTTTGTAGATACTGGCAGAAATAACGGCAAGCTTAGCCCCGAGGACGCCTCAAAAATTGATAAGGCACGTGAAGAGGCTAAGGAGCGTCAGCGGATCGAAAATATTTTAAAATCTCAGCCGATTAAAATGGGCCCTTTTCACAGATTGAAGCGCTTCCTGAAAGAACTACAGTTTAGAATAACCGGGCAATAGCGCTGTGTTGGCTGTGCAATCATGTTGCACCCGCCCCTCCAACCCCCCGCACCATCCCCATTTATATAGTTCCTTAAATCAATAGTAAAAAGGCGGCATTATGGATTTAATCCTTGAAAACTGCAGGGCTTTCTACAGGGGAAAATTGCAGAAGATGTGGATAGGGATTGACGCGTGAAAAACCGGGAAGGGAAATTCCGATATAGTGGTGCATGTGGCATTTATGGCACAGGGGAATCACCGGCGCCCCACAGTAAAGAATAAATACACTAACCGGCGATATATACGTATAAAGGTGAAATGCATGGCAAAGCCGATTATTATGACCCCCGAACTGAAGGGGAAGGATGCCGAAAGGTTTCTGGATTTGCATACGGGAAAGGGCATGACTGAAAAGGACGTGCGGATACTGCAGTCATGCATAGCGACTTACGAAAGCCACGAGAGATAGCCTCGCCGTTGACGATGAGCGAAGAACTTCACGCCTCCTGCCTCGTAGTGGAGCCGTTTACAGAAGAGCATGACGTGTCGGCGTTCGACTGCTTTTCCGGGCATGCCGGGGACAGGGACCTGAACGATTTCATAAAAAACGACGCGCTTGCCCAGAAAGAAGAGGGCTGGAACCGCACATATGTGGCGGTCCAAAAAGGCGGCAAAAAAGTCATGGGCTTCTTTGCTTTGTCGCAGGATGCAATCACGATAGACAGGGAAACCCGGCGCAGGCGCGGGAAGGATTACGGCAAGATTCCCGCAATCAAAATAGGGCGGCTGGCTGTGGACAAGGCTTGCCAGAACAAGGGCGTTGTCGGCCCTTTTTTGGTTTGCTATGCAATGGGCTTTATAGTGAAGAAGATTGTCCCGCTTGTGGGGGGGATGTACATTACCCTTGACTCATACCCGCACAGGGCGGAGTGGTACAAAAAGAAGTTCAACTTCAGGGAGAACACGCTGATTAAGCAGGATGGCGCTACATACGTTAACCTCATATTCCCGATAAAGGATTTCAGGGAATAATGCTTTGTTCGTTCATCCGGGCCAGCCAGCCGACTCCGCCACCTCGCCCGAACGCCATCTGCGGCTCCGGCATCCGCCCGAAATATTGCCCGAAACAAGTGCACCAGCCCATATTATATATATCCTTAAATCAATAGTAAAAAGGCGGTCACATGGACTTAATCCTTGAAAACTGCAGGGCTTTCTACAGGGGAAAATTGCAGAGGATGTGGATAGGGATTGATGGCGGGAAAATCACTGCTGCAAGCGAGGGGAAAATAAAAACCCCCGCAGCGCGCACGGTTAACTGCGCGGGCATGGCGGTAATTCCCGCTGCAATAGATGCGCATGTTCACTTTCGCACGCCTGGATTTGAATACAAGGAGGACTGGAAAACGGGGAGCGCGGCTGCAGCTGCGGGAGGGGTTGCCAAGGTTTTCGACATGCCGAACACGAAGCCCGCGACAACAACGCAGCAGGCACTTGATGAAAAAATGAAAATCGCATCCGCGGGTTCCTGGATAGGGTTCGGAATGCACTTTGGCGCTACGGAGAGGAACATTGCGGAACTGAAAAAAGTTCAGGGCGTGAACTCGTTCAAGGTTTATTTGGGTTCGCAATACGGCGACCTTTTTGTCGGCGATGGAAAAAAACTGAAGGAAATTTTCGAAATCGCGAAGGCGCGCGGGTTTGTTGTTTGTGTGCATGCGGAGGACAGGGGGGAGGAGAAGGGGGTAATTGAAAGGGCGCTCGAGGTCAGGCGCGAGGTGGGAAATAAGTTGCATGTGTGCCACGTTTCCACGAAGGACGGGACAAGGGCAATCGTGAGGGAGAAAAAAAGCGCGAAGGGCTTACTCACGTGTGAAGTTTGCCCGCACCATCTCTTACTCACGGAGGATGATTCCGAAAGGCTTGGGAATTTTTCATCTGTCAGCCCTCCCCTGCGCACGCGCGCGGATGCGAAGGCGCTGTGGGAGGCGCTCGCCGAGGGCACAATCGACTGCCTATCCTCAGACCACGCCCCGCACACGCGCGGGGACAAGGCAAAGGGCGCGAACGGAATGCCGGGCGTGCAGACAATGCTGCCGCTTATGATTGACGCCGTGAACCAAAAGAAAATAACCATGCGCAAGCTGGTTGAAGTGTCCTCCAGAAACCCTGCAAGGATTTTTGGTTTGCGGGGGAAGGGGGAAATAAGAACGGGATTTGACGCGGATTTGGCTGTTGTCGACATGGGCAGGGAGCACGAGATAAGGAACTCGGAGCAGATGAGCAAGTGCGGCTGGACCCCCTTCGACGGGAAAAGGATAAAAGGCGTTGTGGTGAAGACTATAGTGAAGGGGGAAGTTGTGTATGGTTAAGGACAACAAAAAAAACCTCTGCATCGAATTGCACAAAATAGGAGCCGTGAAGTTTGGTTTGTTCACCCTTAAATCGGGTTTGAAAAGCCCGATATACCTCGACCTGCGCCTGCTTGTTTCATACCCGAAAACTTTGGGGCTGGTTGCAAAGGAATTCGATGCGCTCGCGAAAAAAAACAAACTTAAGTTCGACAGGGTTGCGGGGGTTCCTTATGCCGCGCTGCCGATTGCCACCGCGTTCAGCCTCGAGGCGAACGTGCCCATGATTTACCCGCGCAAGGAGAGGAAGGATTACGGCACGGGGCAGGGGATAGAGGGTGTTTTCAAAAAAGGGGAAACGATCCTGCTCTGCGACGATTTGATAACCACTGCGGAAAGCAAGTTCGAGGCTATTGAAGTGCTCAAGGGAGCGGGGCTTGTTGTGAAGGATGTTATCGTGCTTGTCGACAGGGGGCAGGGGGGGAAGGAACAGTTAGCGGAGCGGGGTTACAAACTGCATTCAGTTCTCGCTGTGGGGGAACTCTTAGAGGAACTGCACAAGGCGGGGAAACTTTCGGGGGAGGAGTACAAAAGCGCAGCCGAGTACTTCAAAAACCCGCAGAAGTGGCAGGAGGGGGAGGAGGGGAAATAATGTGCGCTGCAAAAAGCATAATCAGCATTGAGCGCAGCATAATCCCTGCCTGCGACGTCCCTACCCTTGCACAGTTTGAGAAACTTGTCAAGGAAACCGCAAACATAAAAAAAATCGGCGGGTACAAGGTCGGGTTTGAACTCGCGCTTGCGTACGGGTTGGGTGCGGTTGTGAAAGCGGCGAGGAAGCACACTAAAAAGCCGATAATTTACGACCACCAGAAAGCTGCGACTGATATTCCCGATGTTGCTGAGAAATTTGCGGGCGTCTGCAAAAAGGCGGGCGTGGATGCCGTGATTTTGTTCCCCCTTACGGGGCCCGAAACCGAGAGGGCGTGGATAAAGGCGTGCCAAAAGGCGGGGCTCGGGGTAATTGTCGGGGGGGAAATGACCCACCCGAAGTTTTTGGAAAGCGACGGCGGTTTCATCGCGCCAGCCGCGCCGAAGAAAATTTACGAAATTGCCGCTGAACTCGGCGTGAAGGATTTTGTCGTTCCAGGAAACAAGCCCGAGAAAATCCGCGAGTACCGCGAACTGCTTGAGGCAAAAGGTGTAAAACCTGTACTCTACTCCCCCGGCCTTGTTGCGCAGGGCGGCTCGCTGAGCGAAGGGGCAAAGGCTGCGGGGGAAAGCTGGCACGCGATTGTCGGGCGCGGGATTTACGCCGCGAAGGACATGAAGAAGGCGGCGGAAGAACTGGGGAAGGAATTGTGAATTAAGATTTTGCAGATGGACGCTCAGATTTTAAGTATTCCACTATGACTTTTCCCAGCCTTTCTGGCAGGCTGCCTAATTCTGTTTTCTGCCCCGTAAGCGTCTCCAGAATCTTCAACTGCACATCAACGCCCTTGCTCAGCTGCCCGAGAACCAGCGCCTGCCCCGACCTCATGAGCGCGGGAAGTTGCAGCGCGCGATTTGACTGCAAAGGCGTGAACAAAATAACCGGGTTTCCGTACTTGGCAATAAGTTCTTTTTCAAGCTCGGCTTTAAATTCGAGAATCTGCTTTTTCGTGCCTTCCATCCTTACCTCTACGGTTTTCTCGTCAATGTTCAGCACAGTGCCCCTTTCGAACGGGGAATTAAGGAGGCGCTCCATTATGAAAACCCTCACGCCGCGCTCCGTGATTACGTTCTTTTCATTTGCCAATATCCTGAAACTGCCTTTCATGCTTCCGCCCCGCTTTATAAAAAACCCATATTTACGGTAATTAACGAAGTTTCTTAATATAAAGGTTTCGGGCAGCCTTTTCTTTGCAAGAAAAGCCTGGGGAAAAGAAGGATTTTCGCTTCGCGAAAATCACGCTGTGTGCGTGGCTGTGCGGGGCTTTGCCAAACCGCGGGAAACCGCCACTGCCGCAAAATTTAAATTCCGCCAAGCCATATAAGTGTGCATGGCCAACTTTACAAAAGACCACATCCTGACGACTGCGGCGGTGGTTCTTCTGCTTTTTACTGCAATGATTGACTGGAATATTTATTCATGGCTTATTCTGGTCGCGGTGATTGCGATTCTGGCGGCATGGTATTTCAGGAAGTAGTTGTGATTAACCGCGCCTTGCAACCCTCCTTACAAACCCGTGGTTCGCAGTTTCCGCAAACCGCGGGAAACCCGCGGTTTTTGTTTTTGTTATTTTTTGCGCACACCAAGGGGCAAACCATTAAGGTTAAATACAAAAAAACCGTTCTATTGTGGGCGGGAAAATGGAGCAGTACACGAAAATCATGCGCGTGAGGAGCATTGACATAGCCTCCGGAAAGATGGTCTCCATAATGAACAGCCAGACCGCGAAGGAGCTCGGAATACTGCCGCTGGACAGGGTTTCTATTGCAAACCCCAAGAACGGGAAGTGCATGAACACGGTTGTCGATTTCACGGAAACAATGGTGAAGAAGGACGAAATCGGGATGTTCAGGGACGTGAGCAGGTTCCTCGGCACGAAGGGCGGAAAGAGGGTCGAGGTTACTGTTGTGGACAAGCCGAAGAGCGTGGAATACATAAAGGCGAAACTGGACGGCAGGAAACTGAAGTTTGCGGAGATAAAGGAGATTGTCAATGACCTTGCGGAGAACAGGCTGAGCGAAGTGGAGGCTGCCGCGTTCGTTTCCGCGGTTTACGTAAACGGCTTCGATCTCGATGAATCGGTTTCAATGACAAAGGCGCTTGTGGAGAACGGCAAAACACTTGAAATAAAGGGATTGTGTGTTGACAAGCACAGCATAGGGGGGCTGAACGGCAGGACAACAATGGCGATTGTGCCCATAATCGCGGCTGCGGGCTACAATATGCCGAAAACTTCCTCGCGCTCGATAACCTCGGCAGCGGGAACCGCGGATGCGATGGAAGTGATGTGCAATGTTTCACTTCCCCTCGCGGAGATAAAGCAGATAACCGAGAAGGTCGGGGGGGTTATTGCATGGGGCGGGGCTGTCGAGCTCGCGCCTGCGGACGATAAAATAATCAAGATAGAGCACCCCCTGCTTCTGGATCCCGAAGGGCAGGTTGTGGCCTCGGTAATGGCGAAAAAGGCATCCGTGGGGGCGAAATTTGTTGTGATTGACCTGCCTGTGGGGCCGGACATGAAGGTGAAATCAAAGGAGCAGGCCGAGAGCATGGCACTGAAGTTCCTCGAGGTCGGGAAGGCAATGGGAATAAAAGTAGAGGCGATACTAACGGACGGAACAGAGCCTTGCGGAATGGCTTTCGGCCCCGCGCTTGAGGCGAAATGGCTTATGGAAATCCTCGAGGGGAAAAGGTTTGACAACCTTGCGGATAAAAGCTGCGAACTTGCGGGAGTTCTCATTGAGATGGCAGGTGGCGCACCTGTTGGCAAGGGCTATGCAAAGGCAAAGGAGATACTCACAAGCGGAAAGGCGCTCGCGAAAATGAAGGAGATAATAAAGGCGCAGCACGGCACCATTTTCAGGTCCGAGGACATAGAAATCGGGAAATACAAGGAAGCCATCACCGCGCAGGCGGCGGGGGAGATAAAGAAGGTAAATGTTAAAACCCTGAACACCATTGCCAGGCTCGCGGGCGCGCCCGCGGACAAGAAGGCGGGCGTCCTCCTAAAAGTGAGGGAGGACCTGCAGATACAGAAGAACGCGCTGCTTTTCGAGATTTACGCAACAAACAAGAGGCGCCTCGAGATTGCGGTAAGTTATGCAAAGGTAAACCAGCCGGTGGAGATGGAGAAGATGGTGCTGGAAAGGTTCGCGTAAGCAAGCCTGCGGAAACCCGGAAAACTGTGCCCGAAAGGTTCGCCTGATTTTTTTGCGGGTTCATTTGGGGAACAATTTATTCGAAATTTCCACAAAGCTCCCCACGGGCAGGAAGCACACCTTTTCGTCCTTGTGTTCAAGGGAGTCCACAAGCGCGGAGAACTTTTCCGCGCCGATTTTGCATTCCTTCGCAAAGAACGGGTAAGCCTTGTCCAGCGCGTTCCTGAGGTTCTTGTTCTTGTACCTGAAAACGGATTTCACGAACTTGAGGAACATTTTTTCGTTGCGCGCCTTTCCGAAGCGCTTTTTCGGCGTTAACTTCACGAGCGAGGAGAAGGAATTCGGCTTGGGAAAAAAGCAGGCGGGAGAAATGTTGCCGATTATTATTTGCGGCTCGAAGAAATAATTCGCGGCAACGGAAATTGTGCCGTATTCCATGAAGCCGGGTTCGGCAGTGAGCTTGTTCGCAAATTCGCGCTGGAAAACGAGAAGGGCAAATTCGAATTCGAGTTCCGAGAGGCGGTAAATGAGGCCCGAGGAAATCGCATAGGGAGGGAGGGAAACGATTTTGGCAAAGGGAGGCAGCTGCGCATTGAGGAAATCGCCGCAGATAAGCGTGAAGTTCGGGTTCTGACCGAGGGTTTCGGAGAGCACCGCACAGAGCGTTTCGTCCAGCTCCACGGCAACAACCTTCGCGTTCTTCAGCAGTTCGCGCGTGAGGAAGCCGGTGCCCGCACCGATTTCGAGAACCGTGTCCCCTGCATGCAGGTGCGCCGCCTCGAGCATGCGCCCGATTATTTTCTCCTCTATAATGAAATTCTGCCCCATCCGCCTGTTGGGCTTGAAGCCGTGCTTCACCATGAGGCTGTTGAGTTCCTGAAAAAGGGAGGGCATATGGGAATATGTGGCGGCGGTATTTTAATTGTTTTCAGCGGGGAAGCGGGGGCAATGAAGGGCGCTTAATTGTTTTCCGCTTTGCAGAAGTGGCAGGAATTACGCCTGCTCCGCCGGCTTCACGAACTGCCTGCGCGCTCCGAACCCTTCCCTATCCCCGAACCTGCCCTGGTCGCGCTCGAGTGCGGGAGGGCGCGCAAAGAGGTAGTGCTTCTCCTCCTCTCCCTCGAGTTCCTCCATTATGCGCCTTATAAGGGTTTTCACCGGGTTGGGCATGAGGCGCACGCGCTCCTCGATATCCTTGTATGATTTGAAAGGTTCCCTCTCGCGCTCCTGCACCAGGGCGAGCATGTGCTTCTTTCCCAGGCCAGGCAGGAGTTCGAACTGGTGGCGCTTCAGGGTTATGGGCTGGGCGTTGTTGAAGAACGCGACAAACTTCGCCTCGTTCTCCCTTACAAGCATTTCAACGGCTTTCTCCACTTCCGAAACCGAGTTTGATGTGAGGTCTGAAAAACCTATGCGCCTGCGTATGAAATCTATCTTGTCGCGGTTCTCCTTGCCGACATAAACCTTTTCCATGCCCTTGAGTTCCACGCCCTCCTTGGGAACAACCTCAAGGAACGTGAAGTATTCCGTGCCCAGAACCTGGGCAATCGGCTCGCTCTTGTGCGCGGAGGACTTGCCGCGCGGCAGGTAATCGAGCACAATAGCGTATTCTTCCGCCTTCACGGGAAATCCCCCAAAACCTGCAAAATTATTTGCGGTATTTCTCCACGGTTTTTACTATGCCTTCAAGCGCTGCATCGTCTAAGGAACCCTCTTTGGGAATCAGCAGTTTGAGCCTCTCGGCGTTGTCTGGCAGCAGGTCCGCAATCTTTATCGCAAGCTCGTCGGAAACCGCGTGCGATTTCTTCAGTTCCGCGATGAGCTTCCCGCCTTTGGACTCTGTAAGTTTCGAGAACTTCTTCACATAATCGTAAGTCAGGCTCTGCTCATAGGTGGGTTCGCCTGCTTCAACACGCTCCTTGAGCAGTTCCTTTACCTCGTAAAGGGGTATATCCCTGCTGCTGTTCATTTTTTTCCCTATCATGTGAGTGCCTCCGTTTGCGCGTTTGCATTTTTCCTGCAGTGCCAAGCATGCCTCAGTTGCGAAAAAGAAAATTTCCCCCTATGCGGCGAATTCGCTCCCAATCCCGGGCCCCGCCGTGGTGCCATCCGGCGCCTTCACGGGGCTGCCGCCGGCCTTTGCCGCGTTCAGGTGCGCGGGGTGCACGAGCAGGAATTTGGAGAGGTTGCCGTCCTTGAGCTCTATAAGGAAAACCGAACCGCGCTTGCCCTGTACAGTCCCTGTCAGCCCGTGGTAGCGCATTGGCGGCATGCCTGAGTGGATTGAACTGTCTATCATAAGAGTAACCTTGCAGCCCTTGCGGAAATTGCGCAGTTTCTTGTTTACGGTTGCACGGGTACGGCGCCTCTTGCCCTTATCCCTGCTCTTTGCGCGCTTTCCCTTCGCCTTCTTGCTCGCCATAATTATCGCCTTATCCGCCTAGCCAAAACTGATTGAAATATATCAGTCTGCGCGGAAATGCTTATATATATACTTTTTTTCGGGGGCGAAAATGGGGGCTTTGGCGGGTTTTGGCAAGGGACAGGGGCGGGTTTATTCCCCCTTTTTAAATGCCTTTTTAAATCTTTGTTTGCCCTTTATATATGAAAAACCCGCCTTTAAAAAGGGTTTAAAAACAAGGCAAGCGGAAAAAGCAGGAAAAAGGGGCGGAATGAAAGGAGGGTGTTATTTTTATGCAGTATAATATCGTTAACCTTGTTGCGAGCGCTAATTTGCACGCAACCCTTGATTTGTACAATCTGGCGGTAACAATCCCGAACATAGAGTACGAGCCCGAGCAGTTTCCCGGGGCGATTTTGAAACTCAAGGAGCCCAAGGTTTCGATGCTCCTTTTCAAGAACGGCAAAATCATATGTTCCGGCGCTTCCAGCGAAAAGGAGATTTCGCTTGCGGTTTACAAGGCGAGCAAATTAATAAATGAAATTCAGAAGGACGTAAAGATTCAGAAGAATGTCGAGTACAATGTCGTGAACCTTGTCGCCACGGCGAACCTGAACATGACGCTTGATTTGTTCAAGACAGCGATGCAATTGGACAACGTGGAGTACGAGCCGGAGCAGTTTCCCGGGGCGATTCTGCGCATAACCGAGCCGAAACTCACGCTCCTGCTTTTCAAGAACGGAAAGTTAATCTGCGCGGGCGCAAAGCGCGAGGAATTCCTGCGCAGGGGGCTCAGGAAGGCAGCGGAACTGATAAGGGGCGTCAACAGGGAGAAGCCTGCCAAAGGGGAGGGGAAAGGTGCGGGGAAAGGGAAGAGGGAGAAGCCCGCGAAGAAACCCAAGGCTGCGAAGGCGAAAAAGGGGAAGAAGTAGCCCCCCCGAAGCCTGCAAAAAACACAATAGGCGGGTTCGGGTTAGCAAAGCGCGGCAGAAGCCCCCTGAAGATAGGTTTAAAAACTCCAGCAAAGCCAGATATTATTGATTAGCGGTCATGGCAGCGGGGAAACACCCGGTCTCATTCCGAACCCGGAAGTTAAGCCCGCTCGCGATTTGTGCTGCACTGGGTTTCTGCCCGGAGCTCGCAAGGCGCTGCTAATCGCTTTTACTATAACGGCAAGGCGATAAAAATGACCAGGGCGGTTTCATTTAGCAAGCTTAAGAAGGTTGCCGCGAAAGCGAGAAAGAACCCCGCAGTGATGGGCATAATAAAAGCCCACTATAAGATGCATACAGGCAGGGCGCTTTAGGTCTCTATGAGCCCCTTGAATTCCCCAAAGGAAATGAAGCGCGGCGTGTAGAAGCCATTTCTTTTGTTGACAGCCAAGTAAATGCGCAGGCATCGCCCGGATTTCATTGTGCGCGCGTCCTGCGAGCACACTATGTCGAGTTTGTGGATTGAGGCGCACGCGACAATAAGGAAGCCGTCGATTATATTTGCGAAGGATTGCCCGCCGTGGTAGGATTCCCAATACTGCATTGCAAGAAACCTCACTACGTTCCCAACCTCCAGATTGTGCTTCCCGACAATGAAGTCATATGTTGTGAGGAGCCAGTTTCTTGTGCTCCTGCCGCCGCTTGTATGCCCCATAGGGATGCCGCGCAGCTCGCCGCGTATTACCTTGTTTCCGTAAACGGTCACGTTTTTCGAGTTTTTTATCGCCTTCGAGAACTCGGTAGGGTTTCCTGAAATTATTGAATCATAGACGTTAGTGTCAAGCATGACACGAAGTTTCGGCTTCAAATTCTCACCACCCTTACTGAAGAAGCAGAGGCAATAACGAATGTGCTTGCGCGCGTTAATAAACCTGCGCAGGGCTCATTTCCTCTGCGGGGTTTAAATGCGCACGCCATGCAGGCGAACTACGGGGGCGGGTGCATGCAGGGCATCAGCCCAGCAGCGGCCCGAGCACGAGGTAAACGCCCGCCCCCACAACCATCGCCACGGGCACTGTAAAAACCCATGCCCAGGCCATGTTCCTTGCAATGCCCCAGCGCACGGACTTTATCCTGTGCGCCGCGCCCGTGCCCACAATCGAACCTGAGATAACATGGGTTGTGCTCACGGGAATGCCGAAAAGCGAGCAGCCGATTATAGTGGCTGCGCCCGCGCTTTCCGCACAGAATCCGTCCATGGGCTTAAGTTTGGTAAGTTTGAAGCCCATTGTTTTCACGACGTTCCACCCGCCAAGGAGGGTGCCGAGCGCGATTGCGCCGTATGACGCGAAAATTACCCATGCGGGGACATAGAACTCGCCCCCGAGGAAGCCGCCCGCGAAAAGCAGCGCGGAAATAACGCCCATTGTTTTCTGCGCATCATTGGTGCCGTGCCCCAGGCTGTAAACCGAAACCGAAACAAGCTGGAGCTTTCGGAAATATTTATTCACTGTGTGCAACGGATAGTGCCTTGCAATGCGCATAACAAGCGCGCTCAGGAGGAACGCCGCGGCGAGGCCGAGCATGGGGGCGATGAAAATGAAAATGAATATCATGAATATGCCGGAGAGCACAAGCGAAGAGGGACCGGCGGAAACAAGTGCAGCCCCCACCAAGCCGCCTATCAGCGCGTGGCTCGCCGAAATGGGGAAGCCGAGCCAGGTTGCGAGGTAAACCCAGAATATCGCGCCGAAGAGGCCGCTTATAATCATGACCTCGGTAAGGGCGCCGGGCATTATAATGCCCTTGCCTATGGTTGCGGCAACCGCGGTTGTGAAGAGGAACGCGGCAACAAAATTCGCCCCAGCGGCGAGGAGAACCGCTTTCCAGGGGGAAAGGACGCGCGTGGCAATAACCGTTGAAATCGCGTTCGCGGCATCATTGAAGCCGTTGCCGAAATCGAAAATTAAAGCGGCGGCAACACCGAAAAAAACGAGGATAAAGGAATCGACCAAGCGAAACACCGTGTGAAAAACCAAGCAATGTGAGAATTATCTGGGGGGGAAGGAATTTAAACTAACCCCGTGGGTAAATGTTTAGTAACGTGAATGGGAAAGTGAAGGGGCGAGGGGAATGCCAAGACGCATAATAGCATGGCTGATTCCGAACGAGAAAATGTTTTTCCATCTCCTTGCGCAGCAGTCCAGGCACGCCCTCGACGGAACCGTGCTGCTGAACAGGTCGCTCGCAAACAACCCGATAAAAAGCAAGGACATAGAGCTGATGCACAAAATAGAGGAGGCGGGGGACAAGGTAAGGCACGAGACGGTGGTAAAACTGAACCAGAGCCTAATCACGCCGCTGGATAGGGAAGATATTTACGCGCTCTCGGGCGCGCTGGACAACATCCTCGACGCGACGGACAGGCTGATGTACAGGTTCAAGACATACAACAAGCTCCGCCCCTCAAAGGAGACAAAGGAAATGGCGAAAATCCTGCTCGAGAGCATGGAGGAACTCGACAAGGCCGTTGCGGGGCTGCCGAAGTGCGGCATGGAACTGCTGGAACGCTGCAGGAGGATAAGCGAACTCGAGGAGAAGGCGGACATATATTACAGGGACATGCTTGAGGAACTTTTCAGGAAGAGGGACGTGAAGGGCATACTTGTCGAGAAGGAACTGATTGAGTTCGCGGAGGACGCGATAGACAAATGCCACCATGCGGCGATGCTTATCGAGGGAATTGTGATAAAGTCCACCTGAGGCGCGGAAAATAAAAAACACCCCGCAGCGGCAAAACAAAAAAATAACCTTTATAACCTATTGGTTTCAGTTATATAGATGCATTGATGCCGCGGGCGGGAACCCGCGGCGGAAAGTGCGTTTTTTGTTTTTCGCTGGTGGGCCGATGGGTGAAGACGGAATTTTAGGCAGGATTAAGTCCGCGCTCAAAAAAACCGGCAAGAGGGAACTATTCCTCGTGTTCCTCATATTCCTTCTCGGCCTCTCCATACGCGGCCACCTCATGCGCTACGACTTAATGTTCGAATTCGACTCATATTACCACGCAAGGATGGCGTCATATGTAATACAGGATTTCAGCATCCCGACACACGACCCGCTGGCGTATTACCAGATCGACGGCGGGCCCATGCCGAAAACAGGCGCGTTCTTCTGGGCGTTTACCGCGATAATTTACAAAGTGTTCACGCTGGGCGCGGCATATAACAAGGAACTGTGGATTTCGTTCGTGAAGCTTCTGCCCGCGCTTTTCGGCGCGCTTACCGCGCTGGCGATGTACTTCCTCGGCAAGAACATGTACGGCAGGCGCGCGGGCGCGGCAATGGGGATATTTGCCGCGGTTGTGCCCGCCTTTGTGTACAGGACAATGGCGGGATTTTTCGAGGACGACTGCCTAGGCTTCCTCTGGCTGATAATAGGGTTTGTGTTTTTTGTAAGGGCGATAAAGGGCATGGAGTTCAACAGGGAGTCGATAATAAACGCGGCAATCGCGGCGTTTTTCTTCGGGCTCATGGCGTGGACGTGGGAAATGTTTTTGCTTATACCGCTCGTGCTTGTGGGGTACTTCGGCATCACAATCACGATTCTCTGGTTCAGGAATGCGGGGAAGGAAAAAATAATTTCTTTTGTCAAGATATTCGCGATAGCGTTCCTGCTGTTCTCGGCATTTGCCATTGCGGTGCAGGGCACTGGCTGGATTGACAGGGCTTTCGATTACGTCAGGAATTACATACCTGTAACCGCGCAGAACATAGACCGCGCGCAGAGCAAGGGCTCGGATGTCCTTGCGCAGACCGTGGGCGAGGAAAACCTGGGCCTGCAGTTCTTCGGCACGAAATACAACGCGCTAATAATCTTCCCGCTGCTGGCGTTCCTGCTGATACCGTGGAAACTCTACAGGGACAAGAAGGAACACCTCTCAATAATAATATTCGTGTGGGCGGCGATAACGCTTTACATGGCCGCAAGCAAGCTGAAGTTCACATACACATTGGGCCTGCCGATTGCCGCGTGCGGGGGGTTTGTGTTCAATGAGATTATGATATTCCTCGGCGGCAGGACGCAGTTCGAGAAGATGGCTGTTGCCGCAGCGTTGGGGTTCATGCTCCTGCTCGGAATAGGCTCGGCAACGTATTTCATGACGCAGAACCCGCCCAACATAGAGATAATGACGGGCTGGAAGGACACGCTTTACTGGATGCAGAAGAACACGCCGGAGGGCTCGAAATTCCTGAACTGGTGGGACGAGGGGCACTGGATAACTTTCATAGGGGAAAGGGGGGCCAGCGCGGACAACAGGAATATAGACGGCGAGGCGAATGCAGACATGGCAAAGTTTGTGATTGCCGAGGATGAAAACACTGCGTATTCCATAGTGAGCGGGAGATACAAGGCGGATTATGTCATATTGAGCTCCGACCTGCTTGACAAGCAGATATCGCTGGTGATGTACGCGTATGACACGACAAACTTCAGCGACCCGAGGTTCAAGAACTATTTCGGCGTCGTCATGCCTTGCGGCAAAAGTACCGATCCGCTGGGCGGCAGCGTGACATATGACTGCGGGTCGAACAAAATACCCGCTGCGGAGATGAACGCACTGCCGACGCAGTGGACCGACAAGCCGAGGCCGATAGCAAAGGATATGGCCGGCTTCATATACCGCGAAGAGGATAATTCGATAATTTTCATACTCAACGAGGCAACGAACAACACATTCATAGCGAAACTGTGGGCGAACGACCCCACAATAAGGCACTTCAAGGAAGTTTACACCAATAGCGGTCAGGTCAAGATATTCAAGGTGGTGCCGTAGCGCACCCGCAGCCGCCGAAGTTGATGCAAAATGTACCCTGTTTTTGCAATAATTACCGTAACGCTTCTCGCATCTTTCCTGGCGTGCTGGCTGCTTGTGCCATTCATAGCGGAAAGGCTAAGGAAAAGGGGCATCTGCGGCGGGGACATGAACAAGCTCGGCAGGCCTAAAGTGCCCGAGATGGGCGGCATTGCCGTGCTTTTCGGGTTCGCATTCTCGGCTATGTTCGCGCTCGCGATATGCGGCTTCGGGGGAACGCCCGAAATGAACCTGACAGCGCTGCTTGCCGCATTCTCCACGATAGTGCTTGTGGGGGCGATAGGCATTGTCGACGACCTCATAGGGTGGAGAAATGGGATAAAGCAATGGCAGCACGCGATTGCGCCGCTGTTTGCCGCGCTGCCGCTCATGGTTCTGCCGCAGAGCATAGGGTTTACCGACATGACGATACCGTTCATGGGCATGGTTGTCAGTTTCGGGATTTATTATGCGATATTCATAGTGCCGATTGCGATAACAGGGGCGAGCAATGCGGTGAACATGCTTGCGGGCTTTAACGGGCTTGAGGCGGGAATGGGCGCGCTCATAATGGCCACGCTCCTTGCGACTGCAGCATCACTGCCATTCGACCACGCGGGAAAGCTCGAGGCAATAATAATAACGAGCGCGATGCTCGGCGCACTGCTGGCGTTCCTGCGCTACAACTGGTTCCCCGCGAAGGTTTTCGGCGGCGACTCATTGACGCTTATGATAGGCGCGAGCGCGGCCGCGGTTGCGATAATAGGCAACATGGAGAAAATCGCGCTCCTGCTTTTTGCGCTGTATTTTATCGAACTCGTGTTCAAGGCAAAGCACGGGTTCAAAAGCGAATGCTACGGCATTCCGCAAAAGGACGGCACCCTGAAGGCGGATCCGCGCGGCGGCTCGCTTACGCACTGGGTGATGAGGCGCGGGAAGTTCACGGAACCGCAGGTTGTGGCGATATTGCTCGGGATGCAGGCGCTTGTGTGCGCCGCGGTATTCTCGCTTTCATGGTTCAAGCTTTTCAAATTAATATGAGGTGTACGATTGAAAATCTGCCTTGCATGCTCGGGAGGAGGGCACCTCAGCGAACTCATGCAATTGGAGGAATTCTACAGGGGCAGGGAGCATTTTTTCCTAACATTCAGGCGGCCGAATTCGGAGAGCCTTGCAAAAAGCGGGGAAATGGTGCATTTTGTCTCCGACCCCGGCAGGAACCCGCTGAAACTCGCGGCAAATATCGTGCAGAGCCTCCGCATCTTCCTGAAAGAAAGGCCTGACATGGTGCTTACAACTGGCGCGGGGGTTGCGGTGCCGATAAGCTATATCGCAAAATTGTTCGGGAAAAAGGTTGTGTATATTGAGAGTTTCTGCAGAGTAGACAGCGCATCCCTTTGCGGCAGGATAATGTATCCGATAAGCGATTTGTTCCTCGTGCAGTGGGAAGAGGGGGGGAGGTTTTTCCCCAGGGCTGTTTGCGCGGGGGGGGTTTTCTGATGCCCCGCACGAAACCGGCGGGCGGCGCCCCGCGCGGCGGGCGGCGCGACGAACGCCCCGCATTTGGCGGGGAAATTTTTGTCACTGTCGGCACGCACACGCAGCAGTTCGACAGGCTGCTCAGGGAAGTCGACGGACTGGTTGCGGGCGGAAAAATAAAGGCGCGTGTTTTCGCCCAGACGGGAAATTCAAAATACGTGCCGAAGAATTACGGGTGGAAAAAATTCCTCGATGCGCGCGAATACGAGGAGGCCATAAGGGCGAGTTCGCTTGTGATAAGCCACGGCGGAGCGGGGGCGATAATAAGCGCGCTGCGCGCTGGAAAAAGGCTTATAATAGTGCCGAGGCTTAAGGAGTTCGGCGAGCACACGGATTCACATCAGACTGACCTTGCAAGGGCGATGCAGGAAAGGGGAAAGGCGCTCGCGGCATTTTCAATCGGGGAACTTGAGGGCAAGATAAAGGCATGCACGAAACTCCCCACCTGCAGGAGCGAGAGGAAGAAGGTCGTGGAATGCCTGGAAAGGTTTGCACTTGCACTCGAGGGGAAGGGAAAAAATGAATAAGGCGATAAAGGGTGCAATCCCGTGGATTGTGAGCATTGCGCTGGTTATTGCAATTATCGCCATTGTGGACGTGCAAAAGGTCGCGGAGGACGTTGCAGGATACGGCATTGCGGGATTCCTGCTGCTGTGCGGGATATTCACATTGAATCTCATAGCAAGGGGCGTGCGCTGGAAGTTCCTTGCAAAGCCAGCGGCGGAGATAAGCACGGCGGAATCGACGCACATAGTGGCTGTTTCGTTCATGGTGAACAACATCCTCCCGCTGAGGGTAGGGGAACTTGCAAGGGCATACCTGCTGGCGAAACTTAAGGGTGCGGGAAAGGCGAAATCCCTTTCAACGGTTATAGTGGAGAGGGTTCTTGACGGCATAACCCTGCTCGGGATTTTTGCCGCGGGAATACTGCTTGTGCCTGAGATGCCCGCGGAAATCGGCAGCGTGGTCCTGCTTCCGCTGGCGTTCTTTGCGGTTTTATTCATCGTATTTCTCTTTCCCGCGAGGTTCCTGCCGCTCATCCGCGGAATACTCGGGCGCACGCCATATATAGGGGCAAGGCTCCACGGGCTTGCGGAGGACCTGATGCACGGCGGGCTGGCACTCAGGCAAGGGGCGCGCTCGGCGGCAATCGTCTCAATTTCATCACTGCTTGTGTGGCTGGGGATTGCGCTGATGTACTGGCTCGTGCTCTCGCACTTCGGCGTGAACATGGGAATAGGCGGGATTTTCGTGCTGACAGGCATAACAAGCCTGGGGGTTATGCTTCCGTCCGCGCCCGCTTACATAGGCACGCACGAGGCGCTTGTGGGGTTTGTTTTCCTCGCATTCGGGCTTGACATGAACACCGCAATAACGGTTGCGGTAATCGTGCACATCGTGACATTCGTGGTGCCGCTTGTGTTCGGCATAATTTCGCTGAACAGCCTCGGCATGTCCTGGGGGGAGCTTGCGCGCATAAGGGGGCGTGAGTAAATGAAAAAGGCCACGATAATAATCCTGAACTGGAACCGCTGGGAACTGACGCGCGACTGCCTGAATTCACTGAGGGAAAATACCGATTATGCGGATTACGAGGTTATTGTTGTCGACAACGGCAGCACGGACGGAAGCGCGGGGAAAATAAAAAAGGAATTCCCCGGGGCAAGGCTTATTGCGAACAAAAAAAACCTCGGGTTTGCAGCTGCAAACAACCAGGGCTTCAAAGCGGGGAAAGGGGAATATTTTTTCATGCTGAGCAACGACACAATCCTCACAAAGGGCTGGTTAACGAATGCCGTAAAGGTGATGGAGAGCGGCGCGCGCATAGGGGTTGTGGGGTGCGAGGAAGTCACGAACCTCGACGATTTCCGTGCGGGAAGATACGGGAAGGGAGAGGACAGGGACGCGCTCACTGTAAGCGGCGCGACAATGCTGATTAAGCGGGAAGTAATCGAAAATGTCGGGATGCTTGACGAGAAGGAATTCAGCCCCGCATATGGGGAGGAGAGCGACCTGAACTACAGGGCAAGGAACTCGGGATACAGGATTGTGCAGACATATAAAAGTTCCATAATGCATTACGGGGGGAAAAGCAGCAGCCAGCTCGGGAAGGAAAAGCAGTACGTGCTCGCAAACACAAACAGGCTCAAGGCGATGCTCTACAACCTTGCGCTGCCCGACCTTTTGAGGCACGTGCCCGGCCTGGGGCTGATATTCGTGAACAGCGTCCGTGAGGGCAGGGCGCATTTCCTGCTTGGCACGTACTGGGCGAACATAAAAAACCTGCGCAGGATTCTGGATGAGAGGAAGAAAAGGTTTGCGAGGGCGGGGGAAATCAGGAGAAAGATTTTCGGTGAATGAAAAAAAGCAAAGCGGGTTTGGTTTGCGGGGGAATGAAAAAACCCAACCGCGGTTGGTTTTCGGGAATGGTTTGGCAGATTGGTTGTGATGAGCATGGCTGAAAAAAACAGGGGACAGCCGGTTCCTGCGGAAATTTACGGCAGGGAATATTTCATGCACGTCTGCGACGGGTTCGAGGAGTTTGCCGAAACGCGTGCGGGAACACTGCCGGAAAGGCTGGGGAAGTGCCTTGCGCTTGCGCGCATAGGGCAAGGAAATGCGGTGCTTGACCTCGGCTGCGGAAGGGGAGAAATAACAATCAATGCCGCAAGGCAGGGGGCGATGGCATTCGGAACGGATTATTCCGCGGACGGGCTTGAAATTGCGAACTCCGCCGCGGGGGGGCTTGCGGGGAAAAAGGTTTTGTTCGTGCGCGCGGACGCGAAAAAACTGCCGTACAAAAGCGGGGCCTTCGGAACGGTTTTTTTCATAGACACCGTAGAACATCTCCATCCGTGGGAGGCGGAGGAAACAATGCGCGAGATATCGCGCGTGATGAAGAAGGGCGGCACGCTTGTGATGGAAACAAGCCCGAACGCGCTTCTTGCAAAGCCGCTTTACGCTGTTGCGGGAATTGTGGGCTTGGGGCGCGGGCCGATAAACCAGGTTGTGCATGTGAATGAGCAGAGCTGGTTCAGCCTGCGCGCGCTGCTGAAAAGGCACGGCTTCACTGCAAAGGTATGGCTCGAGATGGACACGCGCTGGTTCAGGGCCGCTGTCGGCAACAAGCGCGCGAGCGGCGCGTTCGGCGTGCTGCTGCGGATTGTAGAGAACCGCGCCGTCTCGAAAGTTCTGGGCACGATGCCTCTTGCGCTGTTTTTCTCACCGAGGCTCTGGGCAACAGGTGTAAAGGGATGAGGGCGAAAAACAGGCACAAGGTTAGTGGGGCAATTGTTTTAATGGTTTGCGCGGGAAGGTATTCATTATGAAAAAATCGCCACATTACAAAATCAAAAGCATGGAGGGAAAGAGCGTGCTCGTGCTCGGCGGCCTTGGCTTCATAGGCTCGAACACCGCACACCGCTGCTGCGAACTCGGCGCGGAAGTGGCTGTTTTCGACGCAATGCTCGAACCCTACGGCTTCAATATGGAGAACCTTGAGGGCATAAGGGAAAGGGTGAAGTTTGTAAAGGCGGATATGCGCGACTTTTCGGCGCTCGCGGAAGAAGTGAAGGGAAAGGGCATTATTTTCAACTGCGCGGGGCAGGTTTCGCACGTGGATTCCATGGAGAACCCGATGCTCGACATGGAGCTGAACATAGGCGCGAACATAAACCTGCTCGAGGCGTGCAGGAAATACAACGATAAGGCAACCGTTGTTTACGCGGGAACGCGCGGCGAGTTCGGCAGGGCGCTTTACCTGCCCATGGACGAGAAGCATCCCGCGGACCCTGTGGATGTTTACGGGATAAACAAGCTTGCGGCGGAGAAATACCATTTGCTCTACGCAAGCACTTACGGGATAAAGGCCTGCTCCCTTCGCCTGACAAACACTTACGGCGAGAGGCACCAGATGAAGCACGCAAAATACGGGATAATGAACTGGTTCATAAGGCTCGCGCTTGAAGGAAAGGAAATACCTCTCTACGGGGGCGGGAAAATGCTTAGGGACTATTTATACGTGCGCGATGTTGCGGACGCGATGGTTATGGCTGCGCAGGAGGGCAAATGCGCGGGGAAATTTTACTCTCTCGGCAACGGAAAGGGGATAAGGTTTGTCGAGATTGTGAAAAAAATAATAAAGGAGGCGGGTTCGGGCAGCTGGAGAAATGTCGAATTCCCGCCCGAAAGGAAGAGGATTGAAATAGGGGACATGTATTTCTCGCACAGGATGTTTTCAAGGGACACGGGCTGGAAGCCGAGCACAGGGCTTGATGAGGGAATTGAAAGGACGATTTCATTCTACAGGGAAAGGCTGGGGAAATACACATAATGCCCTGTGCGGTTACGCCTGTTCCGCGGTTTGAACCGCGCGCCAAAAAGCGGTTTTATGCGCGGCGGCATGCCCCGCGGTTTGAACCATGTACCAAAAAGCAGTTTTATGCCTGAGAAGGCATATAATATATACCTTAGCAAACCATAGTTATCTGCGTTTTGGCGCGCAGGGGATGTTCAAATGGCATATTCGCTTGTAATCGGCGGTGCGGGGTTCATAGGCGTGAACCTTGCTGATTCGCTGCTTAAGGAGGGCAAGGATGTAGCCGTGCTTGACAATTTCTCGCGCAACGGCACGGAGCAGAACCTTGCATGGCTGAAGGGCAGGCACGGGAATGTGAAGGTTATAAGGGCGGATATAAGGGAGCACGGCAGAAAACTTGAGGATGCCGTGAAAAACGCGGATGAAATATACCACATGGCTGCGCAGGTTGCTGTTACAACCTCGGTTGAAAACCCCCGCGAGGATTTCGGGATAAACGCGCTTGGCACGCTCAATGTTCTTGAGGCAATGAGGGAAGCGGGAAGCGAAGCGCCGCTTGTTTTCGCCTCGACAAATAAGGTGTACGGCAAAATGGAACGGGCTGAGGTCGAGGAAAAGGGAAAGCGCTACGAGTATAAGGCGCTCCCTAACGGCGTTTCCGAGGAGATGCCAGTTGATTTTTACTCGCCTTACGGCTGCAGCAAGGGCTGCGCCGACCAGTATGTCAGGGATTACGCGAGGATATACGGGCTTAACACGGTTGTAATGAGGCAGAGCTGCATCTACGGCGAGAGGCAGTTCGGCATAGAGGACCAGGGCTGGGTTGCGTGGTTCGCTATTGCGGCAGTTCTCGGGAAAAAACTCACGATATACGGCAACGGCAAGCAGGCAAGGGATGTGCTGCATGTTTCCGACCTTATAAATTCTTTCACGCTTGCTGTGAAAAAAATAAAAAAAACCAGCGGTAAAATATACAACATCGGCGGGGGGCCGAAGAACACGCTCTCGCTGCTCGAGTACCTGGAAATGCTCGGGGAAATGCTCGGGAAGAAGATCGAGTACGGGTTCGGCGATTGGCGCCCGGGGGACCAGCCGCTTTACGTGAGCGACATAAGGAAGGCAAAAAACGAGCTCGGCTGGGAGCCGAAAATCCGCGCAAAGGAAGGGGCAGGAAGCCTTGTAGAATGGGTGAAGCGGAACAGCGGCGAAATCGAATCGGTTGTATTCCCATGATGCGGTTTTTCGTCCGCTTTGAGACGGCATACGGCGGTGCTGATTGATGAAAATTTTTTATGCAACAAGCGTGCTCGGGGACGCGGGGGGGAGCGAGATTTATACGCGCGACCTGCTCACCGAACTGCTTGGCAGGGGGCACGAGCTCTGCGTTTTCACCCCCATAAATTACGACCTCGAGGGCGCGGAAATGGTCCACACGCCCGTGTGGGGGCACCACGCGTTCCACAAATTCGAGGCCGCGCTTTTCTGCGGGGGCGCGCTGAAGGCCGCGGAGAAATTCGGGCCCGACATTGTGCAGAGCCACTCTAATTCGCTCATGGGCTATGTGGGGCACAGGGTGAAGCGCAGGCTGGGTGTGCCGCATGTGCTGCTTATCGAACTGATAAGTTCGCAGAACAGGAGCCTGCACACAAAGGCGATATTCCGGATGGAAAAGTTCATGCTCCCGAAACTTAACTACGACAGGCTTGTTGTGTGGACGGAGAACATGAAGCAAAAATTCCTCCTGCCCTGGGGGATTGAGGAGGGCAAAATAGAGGTAATGCCCGCTGCGCTGAACCTTGCGAATTACCCCGCGTGCGGCGGGGGGGATGAGGTAAAAAAGGAATTCGGCGAGCACCTGATAACAAGCATAAAAACCCTCTGGGGAACGAATGCACTGGGGCTGAAATACGTGATAAAGGCGATGGAAAAGGTTTCAAAGGAGCACGCAGAATACAAATACGTGATTTTTGGGGAGGGCACGCACAGGAAGATGCTCGAGGATTACACGGAAAAACTCGGCCTGCGGGAGAACGTGAAATTTGCGGGCGCAATACAGCCGCAGAAGTGCAGGGAAGTCTGGCAGGCAACGGAAATAGCGCCGCACTCTTTTGTTTATGAATTCTCCACATCCATAAGCCTGCTTGAATATATGGCAACGGGAAAGGCATGCGTTGTCACGGACATAGGCTCGGTTAAGGAGCTTGTGGGGGAGAGCGCGCTGCTTGTGAAGCCCGAAAACGCGGACAGCATTGCGGAGGGAATAATCAGGCTTATAGAGGACAGGGCGCTGCGCGAAAGGCTCGGCAGGAAGGCGAGGGAGATTGTAGAGGAGAAGTACACGATAAAGAAGAGCGCGGACAGGCTGGAGCGCATTTATGCGGAACTGCTAAGCAATTAAAAGGTATGTTTGGTTGAATATTAGGGGAATGGTGCCCAGATGAAAAAGAAGGTTCTTGTAACAGGCGGTGCGGGGTTCATAGGCTCGTTCATAGCCGACGAACTTGTTAAGCGCGGGCACGATGTCAGGATTTTCGACAATCTTGAGCCGCAGGTGCATAAGAACGGGGAGAAACCCGAATACCTGAACCCTAAAGCGGAATTCGTAAAGGGCGATGTCAGGGAGCGCGCGGAACTCGGGGCTGCGCTTGAGGGAATCGATGTTGTTTTCCACGAGGCTTCTGCCGTGGGAGTAGGGCAGAGCATGTATGAAATCGAAAAATATGTGGATGTGAACGTGCGCGGCACGGCGTGCCTTATGGACCTGCTTGTGAACGGAAAGGGCGCCGTGAAAAAGGTTATTGCCGCTGCATCGATGAGCTCCTATGGGGAGGGCTGTTACAAATGCGAAAAATGCGGCATTGTTGCGCCGCCTCTGCGTTCCGAGGGGCAGATGAGGAAGGCACAGTGGGAGCCTCAGTGCCCTGCCTGCGGGAAGCAACTCACGCCGATTGCAACACCGGAGACAAAAATCCAGAACCCGAATTCCATTTACGCGCTCACGAAAAAAGAGCAGGAGGGCATGATCCATCTCATAGGGAAAACCTACGGCATAAAAACCTGCGCGCTCAGGTATTTCAATGTCTTCGGCCCAAGGCAGTCGCTGAACAACCCTTACACGGGGGTTGCGGCGATATTCATGAGCAGGCTGAAGAACAACAACAGGCCAGTGGTTAACGAGGACGGCGTGCAGACAAGGGATTTCATCTCGGTGCATGACGTTGCGCAGGCGAACATGCTTGCAATGGAATCTAATGCGGCGGATTACGAAAGCTTCAATGTAGGCAGCGGGAAGCCGCAGACGATAAAGGGAATTGCGGAAATGCTTGCCGAACTTCTGGGTAAGGAAATAAAACCTGAGATAGGGGGGAGTTTCAGGAAGGGCGACGTAAGGCACTGCTTTGCGGACATAACAAAAATAAAAAGCAGGCTCGGGTTCGCGCCGAAGTTCGGGTTTGCGGAAGGGATGCGGGAACTTGCGGAGTGGGCGGCAAGCACCGATGCCGAGGACAGGTTCGAGGACGCTGCGGAGGAGATGAAAAAGAGGGGGCTTATATGACGGGCGCGAATTGGGCAATGCGGCTCGATGCGGGGGGCTCAGCATGAAGGGCGAATTCGGCAGAATCCTCGTCACCGGCGGTGCGGGGTTCATAGGCAGCAATTTCATACGCCACTTCATGCGCGCGCATCCCGAAAGCGAGGTTGTGAGCCTGGATAAATTGACTTATGCGGGCAACAAGGCAAACCTCGCTGATTTGAAGGGGAACGGGAATTACACTTTCATAAAGGGGGACATATGCAGCGCGAAAGGCGCGGCAAGGGCGATGAAGGGCTGCGATGCTGTTGTGAATTTCGCTGCGGAGAGCCATGTGGACCGCGCAATAAACGACGCGGGCGCTTTCATAAGCACGAATGTTTTCGGCGTAAGGGTACTGCTCGAGGCGGCAAGGGCGGAAGGCACGGGAAGGTTTTTGCAGGTTTCAACCGACGAGGTTTACGGCAGCATAGCGCAGGGCTCCTCGAAGGAGGGCGACGCGCTTAACCCGCGCAACCCTTACTCCGCATCAAAGGCCGCGGCGGATTTGCTCGTGAACTCTTACCGTGAAACATACGGCATGGACACAATAATAACGCGCTCCTCGAACAATTTCGGCCCCTGCCAGTTCCCGGAAAAAGTGATTCCGCTTTTCATAACAAACCTTATGCGCGGGAAGAAGGTTCCGCTTTACGGGGACGGGATGAACGTGAGGGAGTGGCTTTATGTGGAGGACAACTGCGCGGGGATAGATATTGCGCTGCAAAAGGGCGCCGCGGGGGGGATATACAACATAGGCGGCGGGGAGGGAATGAAAAACATAGAACTCACAAGGGCGCTGCTGCGCGAACTCGGAAAGGGCGAGGAAATGATAGATTATGTCAAGGACAGGTTAGGGCACGACAGGAGATATTCGATAGACGGCGCGAAAATCCGCGCGCTCGGCTGGAGACCCGCGGGGAATTTTTCGGAAAACCTCAGGCGCACCGTTGCATGGTATGCGGGAAATGAAAAGTGGTGGAAGCCGCTTCTGGCAAGGGGAGGCGCGGAGCCTGCCGCTTCCGCCGGCGGAAAAAAGGCGCAAAGGGGGCGGAGAAAATGAAGGGCGTTATTCTCGCGGGGGGGATGGGGACAAGGCTCATGCCCCTCACAAAGGTGACCAACAAACACCTGCTGCCTGTTTACAACAAGCCGATGATTTATTACCCTATTGGGATGCTTGTGAAGGCGGGGATAAAGGAAATACTCATAGTAACAGGCCCCGAGCACGCGGGGGATTTCCTCAAACTGCTGGGTTCGGGAAAAGAGTTCGGCGTGCGGCTTACATACGAACTGCAGGACAAGGCTGGCGGGATTGCGGACGCGCTGAGGCTTGCGGAGGATTTTGTGCAGGGCGAGAAGTTTGTTGTCGTGCTGGGGGACAACATAATGGAGGACGAAATAACTGAATTCGTGAAGGGCTTTGGGAAGGGAAATGAGGAGGCACGCATCTTCCTCAAGGAGGTGCCTGACGCCAACAGGTTCGGTGTTGCGGAACTGAAGGGCGATAAGGTTATTGGAATAGAGGAGAAGCCTGCAAAGCCGAAGACAAAACTTGCGGTAGTGGGGCTTTACATGTACAATTCCGCGGCATTCGATATTATCCGCGGGCTCAGGCCGAGCGCGCGCGGGGAGTATGAGATTACGGACGTGAACAACGCCTACATAAAGCGCGGAACAATGAATGCGCACGTGCTGCGCGGCTTCTGGACGGACGCGGGAAGCATAGAGAGCCTGCACAGGGCGGCAAGGCTTGTGAGGGGTAAGGAAACAGGGGAAGCGGAGGCTTAAGATGGGCAAGGAAATGCCTGCGGTTTCAATAGTTGTGATGACGCACAACCGCTGCGAAGTGCTGGAAAGGACGCTGCGCGCGATGCTGAGGCAGGATTATCCCGCGCCTTATGAAATCATAGTTGTAAATGACGGCGGCACGGACGGCACCGAACAGATGCTGCGCAGCGCGTTCGGCAAGGAGAAGCGCGTGCGCGTGCTGAACCAGGCACGTTCTTTCCCCTGCAGGGCAAGGAACAACGGGATAAAAAAGGCGAGGTACGGGTTTGTGGCGATTATGGACGACGACTGCATACCTGCAAGGGACTGGCTCAAGAAACTGATGCGCGGTTTTTTCGATAACGGCGCCCTGAATAAAAAAATCGGGGTCGTGAGCTCTTTCCACGAGTTCGGCGGAACAAGCACCGCATTCAGGCGCGAGGCGCTTGAGAAGGCGGGCGGATACGACGAGGCATACAGGTATTACCGCGAGGACACGGATTTGGTTTTCAGGGTGCTTGATGCGGGATATGAAAACAGGGTTGTGCAGGACGCGAAATTCGTGCACGAGCACAAAATGGAGAACCCGCGCGGCTTTGCTGGCTGGGTGAAATACGGGCTGGAGAGGTGCGGCTACCATATGAACGACGTGCTGCTCTACAAAAAAAACCCCTCGCGCGCGCGGAAGTTCCTTGATGTGAGGTTCGGCTTCCTCGTGAACCCTTTTGCGGACTGGGCTGCGGCAACAAATCAGTGGGGCGAGAAAGGGGAACTGAAGCTCGGCTCGCCGCGCGGCATAACATTCATGCGCGGCAGCACGCCCCTGCACGCGCTTGCGGTAATTTCCGTGGCATGGGGATACGTGATTTGCGTGAAGGCGTACAGGCTCGGGGCGAGCATAAAATTCGGGAAATTTTTGATTTAGGTGTGGCGATGAAAACTGCAATTTTGGTCGGGGGAAAAGGCATGCGCCTGCATGAGTTCACTAAGGAGATGCCGAAGGCGCTCGTGCAAATAGGGGGCAAACCAATACTTTGGCACATAATGAAAATTTACGCCGCACAAGGATTCACGGATTTTGTATTATGCATGGGCTATTATGGGGAACAAATAAAGGAGCATTTTGAAAATAACAATCCCGAAAACTGGAAAATCGAGTATATTGATACGGGCCTTGAGAGCAACAAGGCTGAAAGGCTGAGGCAAATTAAGAAATACATGGATGGCGAAGAGAATTTCTTCGTTGCATACGGAGATGATGTGAGTGATGTTGACATAAGAAAAGTCCTCGAGTTCCACAAACAGAAGAAGAAGGTGGCAACTCTCACAACCGTAAACCCCCCGAGCCAATTCGGAACCCTGCGCTGCGACATGCTGAGCGGGGCTGTCATAGAATTCGAGGAGAAGCCGAAAATAAAGGACCAGTGGATTAACGGCGGATTTTTCGTATTCAACAAAAAAATTTTCGATTACCTGCACAGGGTCAAGGGGGAACTTGAAGGTGAGGTTTTCACAGCTCTTGCAAAAGACGAGGAGTTGGTAGCGTACAGACATTCGGGTTTCTGGGGCTGCATGAATAACTTTAAAGAATGGTCCGAACTAGATGAACTTTGGAAAAGCAGGAAGGCGCCCTGGAAGAAGTGGTGATATGCGCAGCATAGATTTCTGGAAAGGCAGGAAGGTTTTTGTAACAGGCGCCGACGGGTTCATAGGCTCGTGGGTGGCGAAGGGGCTTGTCGGTTCGGGGGCGGATGCTTACTGCCTTGCGCGCGACGTGAAAAAGGATGCGGGCTACGATCTCCAAGGGCTGAGGGGAAAGGTAACGCTCGTGCACGGCGACCTTGTTGATTACGCATCAATCGAGAGGCCTGTGAGGGAGTATGAAATAGATTCGGTTTTCCACCTTGCAGCGCAGGCGCTTGTCGGGGTTGCAAACTCGGGGCCGATAAGCACCTTCGAGTCCAACATCAGGGGCACTTACAACCTGCTTGAGGCGTGCAGGCGTTCGGGAAAGGTAGAACGCATAGTGGTTGCAAGCAGCGACAAGGCATATGGGGTGCAGAAGAAACTCCCTTACACGGAGGAAAGCCCGCTGCTTGGCGCGTATCCTTACGATGCTTCAAAGGCGTGCACGGATATAATAGCGCATTCTTACTTTGCCACATACGGAATGCCTGTTGCCGTGACGCGCAACGCAAACACTTACGGCGGGGGGGATTTGAACTTCTCGCGCATTGTGCCCGATGCAATCAGGTGCGCGCTCGGGGGAAAGGCGCTGGAGATACGCTCGGACGGAAAGGCGGAAAGGGATTACATGTACGCGGCGGACGCGGTTTCCGCATACCTCGCGCTCGGGGAGAGGGCAAACGCAAAGGGCGTTGCCGGGGAGGCTTTTAATTTCGGCACGGGAAAGCCAGTGAGCGTGCTTGAGGTTGTTGAAACAATAAACAGGGCTGCCGGGGCAAAGGCCAAGCCGAAAATCCTCGGCACAGCGCGCAATGAGATAGACAGGCAGTGGCTCGACAGCTCGAAGGCTAAGCGCGTGCTCGGGTGGGAAGCGGAGTATTCGCTCGGGGAAGGGATTAAGGAAACCGTGGAGTGGTACAGGAATTATTTTTCGAAGCAGGGGAAATAATAGCCCCGAAACTACTCATAAACAGCCACATTCCACGCAAAGAGAGCCAGCCTGACCATCACATAAAGATACGCCGATACAAATGCGAACGCTATTGCCAAAATGATTTTCATCCTGAGAGTCATAAATTCGCCTCCAAAGAAGCCACACAGTTCTCTACAGACACTATTTTGAATTTTTTTAGGAAATCTGTCAAAGCAGATTTTTCCTCCAATATTCTCCTCACCAAAACCTCGTCCAGCTTATTCGGGGCAAAGTTAAGGGAGTAAAGTGTATCTATGCCCAGCTCCCTGAGATAAACAGCCGCGCCGGATTTGTACAGCGCAACACGGCTGTGGCTGAAGCCCAAACCCAATAGAATTCCCACATCGTCAGCGCGAAGAATATTGCCTGCGCATTCGATAGGGAAAAGCCAATTAGCTTCCGCCTGGAAATAATCGTCAACAAGAAAGTACAGGGCGAATTTTTGGGCAGTGTTGTTCGGGTCGAGTTTATAAAAATCATAAATGCTTTCTTCCAGCCAATTCCTTTCATTGGACCAGGCATCGTCAACAATAAAGTGCGTTTCAAGCCCCGCAATAAATGGCTCTGAACCGCTTCCCCTGAAGGCATCAAACGCCGAACCCCGCACGTGCGTAACTTCCCTGCGCGAATTATTCACATATCGTATGTCAGGCGCAATGGCGCCGAAAAAATAGCCGTCAATATTCGCGTAATCCGAAATTAAATTCTTCTTTCTAATTTTCTCGAGAGCCAGTTTTGCAATCCATTCGTGCGCGAACAAAAACGCCATACATTAGAAATGCCCGCGGCATTTATATTAATTCTGGTACACGCCTGGAAAGCGGCAAAATTCGCCATTTGTACCAAGCCCATTATTAAATATTATCCGTTTTAATTTAGTGTAATAAACACGGTGAGCAAAGATGCGCGTACTCCTCCTAAACCCGCCGTTCATGGGCAAGTATTCGAGGTCATCGCGCTCGCCAGCGGTGACAAAGGGCGGCACGATTTATTACCCGCTCTGGCTTGCGTATGCCACGGGCGTGCTTGAGGATGCGGGCTTCGAGGCAAAGCTGCTGGACGCACCCGCGGAGGGGAAGGGCATCGGGGAAGTGCTGCGCATTGCTTCCGAATTCAGGCCCGAACTTATAGTGATGGACACAAGCACGGGGAGCATACACAGCGATGCGGAAGTGCTGGGCAAAATAAAGGATACGCTCAGGGGCGCGACGGATTGCTTTGCGGCGCTTGTGGGGACGCACCCATCCGCAATGCCCGAGGAAACGCTTAAGATGAGCGCTGCAATAGACGCAATCGCGAGGCGCGAGTACGATTACACGGTTCTCGAGCTCGCGAGGGAGATAGAGCGCGTGCAGAAGGGCATGGGCAGGGCGGAAAAGCCCGAACTTGCGCTGGAAAAAATCGGCGGGCTCAGCTGGCGCGACCCGAAAACGGGGAAGGCGGTGCATAACAAAGACAGGGAATTCATAAAAAACCTGGACGAACTCCCGTTTGTGAGCAAGGTCTACAAGAAGCACCTGGACATAAGGAATTATTTTTACAGCGCGAACCTTTACCCCGAAATCACAATTATCACGGGAAGGGGCTGCCCTTACAGGTGCAAGTTCTGTGTTTGGCCTCAGGTCCTTAACGGCAGGGCATACCGCGCAAGGAGCGTGGAGAACGTAATTGAGGAGTTTGAATACATCCGCGGCAATTTTCCGCAGGTACGCGAGGTTTTCATAGAGGACGACACTTTTACCGCGGATAGGGGGCGCGTGAAGGAATTCTGCGCGCGGCTTGCCGAGAAAAAAATCAAAATCACGTGGAGCTGCAACGCCCGCGCGGACGTGGATTACGAGACCCTGCGCACGATGAAGAAGGCGGGCTGCAGGCTGCTGTGCGTGGGCATAGAATCGGGGGCGCAGGAAATACTGAACAACATAAGCAAGGGGACTCGGGTAGATAAGATAAGGCAGTTCTTCAGGGACGCGAAGCGCGCGGGCGTGCTTGTGCACGGGTGCTTCATGCTCGGCAACCAGGGGGAAACAAAAGAGACAATAGGGCGCACAATCGAGTTCGCAAAGGAACTGAACCCCGATACCGCGCAGTTTTTCCCCATTATGGTTTACCCGGGAACGGAGACATACGAATGGGCGCGCGCGAACGGCTACCTCAAAAGCACGGACTTCAGGGACTGGTTAAATGCCGAAGGGGGGCACAACTGCATGGTCTGCAGGCCCGAACTGAGCGCGGAGGAACTTGTGAAGGGCTGCAACCGCGCAAGGAAGGAATTTTACCTCAGGCCGAAATATGTCGCATCAAAGGCTGTGCAGGCGGTAATGCACCCGAGGGAGGCGAAGCGCATACTCAAGGCTGGCAAAACATTTGTGAAGCACCTTAGGGGAAAGGAATAGCCGCTGCAGGAATGCCAAATTGATGGCGCAGGGCGGAAGCCGCGGCACCGAAATACGCGGGTTTGAACCAAAACTATTTTAAATGCTGCATAGCATAATTGTAGTATAATTGTAAGGTAACCACGGAAGCGGGAAAATGGACCACCTGAGCGAACTGGAAAGCAGGAGCATATACATAATACGCGAGGCATACCGCCAGTTCAAGGGCATTGCCCTGCTTTGGAGCATAGGCAAAGATTCAACGACACTTCTCTGGCTCTGCAGGAAGGCGTTCTACGGCAGGCTGCCGTTTCCCGTGATGCATATAGACACGGGCTATAAGTTCCCCGAGATGTACGAATTCAGGGACAAGTATGCAAAGGAGTGGGGACTGAGCCTTGTTGTGGGGAAAAACGAGGCGGCAATAGCGCGCGGGGTCTGCCCCTCCAAGGGAAGGCTCGAGTGCTGCACGGAACTCAAGACAAACGCGCTCAAGAAAACTATTGCGGAGCACAAGCTCAGGGCGCTGCTGCTCGGCATAAGGAGGGACGAGCACGGAATACGCGCAAAGGAGCGTTATTTTTCCCCGCGCAATGAGGATTTCGAGTGGGATTACAAGAACCAGCCCGCGGAAATGTGGGACCAGTACAAGAACAAGCTTGAGGAGGAGGAGCACGTGCGCGTGCATCCTTTGCTGCACTGGCGTGAGGTTGATATCTGGAAATACATAAGGCGCGAGGGCATACCGATAACGGAACTTTATTTTTCGCGCAACGGAAAGAGGTACAGGAGCATAGGCTGCACAACCTGCTGCCAGCCGATTGAATCCAACGCAAAAAACATCGATGAGATAATAGATGAACTGGAAAACACAAACACCGCGGAAAGGGCGGGAAGGGCGCAGGACAAGGAGACAGCGTACATGATGCAGAAGCTCAGGACGCTTGGGTATATGTAGGGGCGAACGGCATGGGCGCAAATGGCAAAAAAAAGCAAAGCGCGGGTTCGCGCACGGTTAAGGGGCGTGCCGCCGGCACGGGAAGCGTTCGGGGCGGGGTTGCCAGGCAGGGAGGAGAGCGCGAGAGCCTCAATCTTGTACTCGCGGGGCATGTTGACCACGGCAAGAGCACGCTTATAGGCAGGCTGTTCTTCGACACGGATTCGCTGCCGAAGGGGAAGAAGGAGGAGATAGAGAGGGAGTGCGGCTCTTCGGGAAAGGAAGTCGAGTTTGCGTTTGTTATGGACTATCTTCAGGAGGAAAGGGAGCAGGGCATAACGATAGACACCGCGCACACCTATTTCAAAACCGCAAAGAGGAATTACGTAATAATCGATGCGCCGGGGCACAAGGAGTTCCTGAGGAATATGATAACGGGGGCATCGCTTGCCGAGGCGGCGATACTCATTGTTGATGCTGCGGAGGGCGTGCAGGAACAGACAAGGAGGCACGCATATGTGCTTTCCCTTCTCGGGATGAAACAGGTCATAGTTGCGCTGAACAAGATGGATTCAGTGAATTACGATAAGGCGAAGCCCGAAAGCCTTGGGAAGGAAATTTCTGAATTCCTCGGCAGGCTGGGCATTACGCCAAAATTCATAATACCGATTTCCGCGAAATGTGGGGACAATATTGCGGCGAAATCAAAGAACATGCCCTGGTTCACAGGCCCGACAGTGCTCGAGGCGCTTGACGAGTTCGAGTGCATGAAAAAGCCCACGGAACAGGGGCTGAGGTATGCGGTGCAGGACGTTTACAAGATTGGCGAGAAGAGAATTTACGCGGGAAGGGTAGAGAGCGGCAGGATACGCAGCGGGCAGGAAATAGTTTTCATGCCGAGCGGCACAAAAACGAGGGTTAAAAGCGTGGAGGAATATCTGAACCCCGCGAAAAAGGAGGCGGAGGCCGGGGAGAGCACGGGCATAACAACAACGGAGCCTGTTTTTGCCGAGCGCGGGGAAATTGCGGGCAGCGCGGAAAGCGTTCCGCACAGGGCAAAGAGGTTCCGCGCGAACATATTCTGGCTCGCGCGCGAAGGGATACAAATCCCGGGGGAGGTTACGCTGAAGTGCTCGACGCAGGAGGGGAAGGCCGCGATTGTTTCCGTGGCGCGGAAAATGGACAGTTCAACGCTTGAAACAATTTCCGAGAACGCGGCATCCATCGAGGCGAACGAGGTTGCGGAGGCGGTTATAGAAACAAAAAAGGAAATTGCCGTCGAGAAATTCTCGGACTTCCCTACGCTCGGCAGGTTCGTGCTTATGCGCGGCACGGGCACTGTTGCCGGCGGCACGGTAACGGCAACAGAATAATCCCCGAAAGTGGGTGCGGCAATTGTACCAAAACCCTTTTTTTAACCCGCGGGGGCAATAATATTATTATACTATCCGCATGAGGCAATAGCGGGGGTGTGCATTTGGACAAGGTGACGATTGCTATACCGAAAAGGATGTACGATGAAATCGCCGCGGAGATAAAGGGCACGGGCTTCAGTTCCCCGAGCGAGTGGATAAAATACATCCTCAGGCAGGCGCTGAGTTCCGCAAAGGGCGGCAAGGGCGGAATAATAAGCATCCCTTATCTGGGAAGCGTGAAGAAAGGGAAGGGGAAGTAAGCATGGCTGCGCAGGGAAGCGGGATGCCGCGCGTGCCTCCGTGCGCGAGGGCGGACGGGCGCATGCCGGCACGCAAATGCGCGCACCGTGCGCGCGCGGGGGTGTGAAGGCATGCCGGCACGCAAAAGTGCGGCAGCAGGGCGCGGAAGGGCGTGAACTTCATGCAGGGGAAAAAACTCGCAATCTTCGGCATAGACGGCGCGGACCCTAAGCGCGTGGGGAAGATGCTCAAGGCAGGCATGCTCCCGAACCTTGCGCAACTTGCGGATGAGGGATGTTTCGGCAGGCTCGCCACAACGCACGTTTCGCAGAGCCCCGTTGCGTGGAGCTCGTTCATGACCGGCATGAACCCGGGCAAGCACGGGGTTTTCGATTTCATAATGCGCGACCCCAAAACCCTCGGGCTCAAGTTAGGGCTGAACGACGAAATTACAGATGCGCTTGGAGCGAGGAAATTCCTGCCTGTGATAAGGGAGAGGCCTTTCTGGAATGCGCTGGGCGAAGCGGGAGTGCGGGGAATTGCGGCATTCATTCCCGTGACATTTCCGCCCGTGCCTTTCAACGGAATAGTGCTTGGCGGAATGGGCGTTCCCGATTTACGGGGGACGCAGGGCATGCCTGCGGCATTCACAAACGACCCGAAGTTCCCGAAGAAGCAGGAGGTTGTGTTTGTAAAAGGCGGGGATGCGGAACTTATTGCGGATGAAAGCGAGAGGGTGAAAATGAAAATCTCCGTATCTGCGGAATATGTTGAAATTTCAATTGCCGGCGAAAAAATAAGGCTGCGCAGCGGGGAATGGAGCAAATATGTGCGCGCAATGTTCGGGAAAAGGGAGGGCGTGATGCGCTTCAGGCTGCTCAGCCTGCGCGGGGAAAAGTTTGTGCTTTACGCCTCGCCGGTTATGATTTCCCCCTATAACCCGCATGTGAACATAACCGAACCCGCTGGAATTGCGAAGGAGATTGCCGATGCTGCCGGAGTGTACAAGAATAATTCATTTGAATCCGATGTGCACGGCCTCAAGGAAGGGCTCATAGATGAGGCGGTTTACCGCGAGGACATGTATTTCACCCTTGAAACAAGGGCGAAGGCAGCGGAATACCTGCTCAGGAACAAGCCATGGGAATTTTTCACCTGCAATTTTTTCGCGGTGGACCGTGCCCAGCATATGTTCATGAGGTTCGAGGACGGGGGGCACCCTTACTTCGAGGAAAATCCCGAGTTTGCGGGGGAGATTGAAAAAGCGTACGTGCGCATGGATTCGGAATTCGGAAAATTCAGGAAAATTTTCGGGGAAAACTGCATGACGTTCGTTATTTCCGACCACGGCTTCTCGACATACAGGTGGAACGTGCAGCTGAACAAGGCGCTGATGGATGCAGGCCTCCTTGGACTGCGGGAGGGGGAAACTTCGGAAACAATCGGGGGCATAAACTGGGCAAGGACAAAGGCGTATGCAGCGGGGTTTGCGGGGGTTTACATAAACCTCAAGGGCAGGGAGGCGAAAGGAATTGTGGATGCGCGGGAAAGCGAGGGCGTGATGCGCGATGCCGCTTCCGTTTTGGGAAAAATCAGGCACAGGGGCGTAAGCGCGCTGGAGGGCACGCTCAGGGGAAGCGAAATTTTCTTCGGCCCATATGCAAAGGACATGGCGGACATTGTGCCGCTGTATAACGAAGGGTTCAGGGCTTCGCGCGAAACCGCGCTCGGCGGTGTGGGCGCGGGCGGAACGGTTTATGAAAACCGCAGCAAATGGTGCGCCGACCATATTGGGCCAGGCACGCCCGAGAGGAATGCGGGGGTAATTTTTTGCGGCGAGCCCCTCGAACTGGAGGGTGCAAACATAATGTGCCTCGCCCCAACCGCACTTAAATATTTCGGGGCAAAAAATAACCCGAACATGGACGGCAGGAGCATGATAAAATGAAGGCCAGCGTCATAATCCCCGTGTACAACGCGGAGAAAACAATCTCCGCCTGCCTTGAATCCGTGCTGCGGCAGAAGGTTGCCGGCGGTTTCGAGGTTATTGTTGTCGATGACGGGAGCACCGACGGAACGGCAAAAGTTGTGAAAAGGTTCGGGGCGAAATACATAAGCCAGAAGAATTCGGGGCCGGCATCGGCGAGGAACCGCGGCGTGAAAAACGCAGGGGGTGAATTCGTTGCATTCATAGACTCGGACTGCACTGCCTCGGAAAACTGGCTTGCGGAACTGCTTAAGCCGTTCTTGGAAAGGGATGTCGCAGGTGTGCAGGGCGCGTATAAAACGAAACAGTGCGAGCTTATCGCAAGGTTCTCGCAGATAGAGATAGAGGACAGGTACAACAGGATGAGGCGCATGAGAAGCCTCGACTGGGTCGGCTCGTACTCCGCGGCGTACCGCAGGAAGGTTTTCGTGGAGGAGTGCGGATACGACGAATCATTCCCCATTGCCTCGGGAGAGGACCCCGAACTTAGCTTCAAGCTCTCCAAAAAAGGGCACAGGCTGATATTCAATCCCGAGGCGATAGTCTTCCACAGGCACCAGAGCGCGCTGCTCCCTTACCTCAAAAGCAAGTTCTACCGCGCGTACTGGCGCGTCCTGCTCTACAGCAAGCACAGGAGCAAGGCGATAAGGGATTCTTATACTCCGCAGATTTTAAAGATGCAGATAGGGCTGTTCTGTATCTTCTGCGCGGGCGCTGCAGCAACGGTTTTTATGCCTTCGCTTATTTTTGTGCCCGCCGCAGCACTGGTGCTGGGCGCGCTCAGCACACTGCCTTTCACAATCTTTGCAATGCGCAGGGATTTCGCGGCGGGAATTGTTGCGCCATTCGTGATTGCGCTCCGCTCCGTTGTTTTTGCCGCGGGGCTTGCGGCAGGAGTTATAAACGGCGCCGCAAAGGGGCGTGTCAAGGAATGAAAATCGTGCAGGTTGTGCACCACTTCTCGCCGTGCATAGGGGGCGTTGAAAGCGTTGTGCTCGAGCTTTCAAAAAGGCTTGTTAAAAGGGGGCACAAGGTAAGGGTCGTGTGCCTTGACAGGTGCGCGAAGGGCGGGGAGAGGCTGCCGGGCAGGGGGAATGCGGAGGGCATCGAGGTTGTGCGCCTGCCTTTTTCAGACTGGAAATATTACAAAATAGTGAGGGACTGGAGGGCGCTTCTTGATGCGGTGAAAGATGCGGATGTGGTGCATGTGCACAGCATAGGCTTCCTCAGCGATTTCATCCTCTGGAATAAGCCGCAGCACGGCAAGCCTGTTGTTGTGTCCACACACGGAGGGATAATGCACACGAAAAGCCTCGCGCCCGTGAAATGGATATATTCAAAACTCTGGCTGCCGCATCTGCTGAAGCGTGCGGACGCGGTAATCGCGGACAGCGAAAATGACGAAAGGTTCTTTTCGAAAATATGCGGCAGCGGGAGGCTGATGCGCATAGCGAACGGCGTGGATTTTGAAAAATTTTTCCTGGAAAACGTAAAGCCCGAGAAAAACACTTTCATTTATGTAGGCAGGCTCTCGCGCAACAAGAGGATAGATAACCTGATAGAAACTTTCGCGTTCATGAAGAAGGCGGGGGCGAAGTTTAAGCTGTCCATAGTCGGGGGGGACTTCGACGGCATAATGCGCGAACTTAAGGAACTCACGGAAAAGGAGGGGCTCGGGAACGATGCGGAGTTTCTTGGCGCAGTCGGCGATGATGAACTCGCAAGGCGCATGGCAAGGGCGGAATATTTCGTTTCCGCTTCGGAGTATGAAGGGTTCGGAATAAGCCCCATAGAATCAATGGTTTCGGGGACGGCTGTAATTGCGAACAGGATAGATGCGTTCATTGAACTTATAGATGACAAAAAGAGCGGGTTCCTGACAAATTATTCCGAGCCCGAGAAGGCGGCAAGGGAAATAATGAAGATAATGGAAATGCCCGCGCAAGAAAAAATGAAAATATCCCGCAATGCGGCAGAATTTGCGAAAAAATACTCCTGGGAAACAAAGGCGCGCGAGTTCGAGGAAGTTTATGTTTCAGTGGTGCAAAAAAACAGGGCAGTGGTACAGCCATAAAATGTTTCAAAATGAAAGTTTAAGCAATTCGGCACTAAAAGGGCAAAATGGGGCGTTTTAAATGAAAATCCTGGCGAGCATTTATTACGGGACAGGGTTCGGCGGGGCTGAGAGGTCCTTACTAACGGCTGCGGGGGGCCTGCAAAAGCGCGGGCACGACGTAATTATCGCATCGACCGCGGATTATGAAGGGGTGAAAACCGCAAAGTTCGGAAAATACCCCCTGCCATTGCCTTTTTTCCAGCATATTTGGCTGAAAGACTTCCTGAAAGGGGTTATCAAAAAAGAGGGGATCCAAATCGTGCACGCACAGGACAGGCTCACATCCATAGGTGCGGTTCTTGCAGCGCGCGAACTCAAAATTCCCGCGGTTGTGCACTTCCGCGACTACTGGTTCTGCTGCACAAGGAGCACGTGCCTGCGCAGGGAAGGGGAAGGCTATGCTGCATGCGAAAGGTGCACGCCAGAAAGGCTACGCAAATGCGTACCCCGGTACAGGCTGTATTGGGAGCAATACAAGCTTGCGGAAACGCGCAAGAACATTCCGCTGCTTGATTCTGCGAACGTGAAAATCGCGATAAGCGAAGCGGTGAAAAGGAAGATGCTCGCGAACGGGTTCACTGGGGATATCGAGGTTGTGCCGAACCCGGTTGATGTTGAAATGTTCAGCCCGCGCCTGAAGAGCGAAAATGAAAAAAACAAAATGCGCGCAAGGTTCGGGCTGAAGGAGGGGGCAAAGGTCGTAACATTTGTGGGCAGGCTCTCTTATGAGAAGGGAATTTTGGCGCTCACGGAAATAATTAAAAAAATTCTCGCGGAGCGGGACGATGTTTCGTTCCTTGTTGTCGGGGATGGCGCGATGAGACCCGCGCTGGAAAACTTCGTGCACGAAAGCAAATTCGGCGGCAGGGTTGCGGTTGCGGGCAATGTGAATTTCGTGGAACTGCCCGCTATTTACGCGAACTCGGACATAGTGCTTTTCCCCTCGCAATGGGAGGAGCCGTTCGGGAGAATCGCGATAGAGGCTGGGGCTTCGGGAACCGCGGTTATAATGAGCGGGGTATCTGCCGAAATATTATCCGAAGGAAAAACAGGATATCTTGTCGGGCCGCAAAATATCGGCGAATGGGCCGAAAAAATAAATTTGCTGCTGGACAACGAAAAAATGCGCGAGCAAATAGCGATGGACGCGCCGGAATTTATGAAAAAATTCACGACGGAAGTTATCGCGGAAAGGATAGAAAAAATTTACGAAAGGGCTTTGGGGGCAGGTGTTTAAATGTGCGGCATATGCGGGTTTTCGGGATTCAATGACGGGAAGCTGCTGCGCGAAATGGCAAAAGCGCTTGAACACCGCGGGCCGGATGACGCGGGCTATTACGAGGACTCGGGAATATCGCTGGGGCACCGCAGGCTCAGCATAATAGATTTGAGCGAAAACGCAAGGCACCCCGTGCATAATGAGGGGGGGAACGTGCAGGTTGTGTTCAACGGCGAGATTTACAACTTCCGCGCGCTGAGGGCGGAACTCGAAAAAAGCGGGCACAAATTCTACACCAACAGCGACACCGAAACAATAGTCCATGCATACGAGGAATACGGCCTCGGCTTCGTGAAAAGGCTGGAGGGAATGTTCGCGTTCGCGCTCTGGGATGAAAGCAGGAAAAGGCTTGTGCTTGCGCGGGACAGGCTCGGGAAGAAGCCGCTGTATTACTGGCGGGGAGAAGAGGCAGGAAGCCGTGCCGGAGGCGCGGGAAAATTTATTTTCGCCTCCGAAATAAAGGCGCTGCTGCGCTTTGAGGAGGTGCGCAGGGAACTGAACCGCCAAGCCCTCCCCATCTGGATGATGCTGCGCTCGGTGCCCGGGAGGGAGACGCTGTTTGCGGGAATAATGAAGGTACTTCCCGCTGAAATGCTCGTGCTTGAGAAGGGGGGAATTAAAACCACGCAATACTGGAACATGGAAATGAGCGGGGATATTTCAAACGAGCGCGAGGCGGAGAAAATGCTTTCGCACGGGTTTTCGCTTGCAGTGGAGGGGAGGCTTGTGAGTGATGTTCCGCTAGGCGCGTTCCTGAGCGGCGGGCTCGACTCGGGCATGATTGTCGCAAAGATGTCCGAAATTTGCAGCGAGCCGGTGAAAACTTTCACCGTGGGATTCGGCGAGGAGGGGGACGAATTCGTTTACGCGGGGGAGGTTGCGCAGAGGTTCGGCACCGAGCACAGCGAACTTATCGTGGATTTTTCGGAAATGGCGAAGGCGCTGCCGAAAATACTGTGGCACATGGACGAGCCGATTGCGGACCCCGCGATAATGCCCACATATTTTGCCGCGGAACTTGCGCGCAGGAAAGTCACGGTTGCGCTCCTGGGGGAGGGGGCCGACGAGCTGTTTGCGGGATACACAAGGTACAGGCGCGCGGTTCCCCCGTGGGCGATGCTGCCCGCGCAAATGCGGAATTACATTTACAGGAACCAGGACATCGCGTTCAGGGAATTCGAAATAGGGAACGTGCTTAAGGAAGGGAACAGCGGGGGAAAACTGCGGGCGCTCAGCGATGAATATTTCAACGGCAAAGCCGCAGAAAGTTTCCTCAACCGCGCCCTCCTTTTCGACACGCGAGAGTTGCTGCCGAATTACCAGTTGATGCGCGTGGACAAACTGACAATGGCGCACGGACTGGAGGCAAGGGCGCCTTTCCTGGATATGCGGATTGCGGAACTAAGCGGGAGAATTGCGCCGAACCTGAAACTGCGCGGCGGAACGGGAAAATACGCGAACCGCGTGGCTGCGGAAAAAATCCTGCCGAAGGAAATGGTTTGGGGAAAGAAGAGGATATTTTTCGTGCCCCTGCGGAAGTGGCTGGGCGGGGAGGCGCTGGAAATTGCGGGAAGCATGCTGGATGAACGCGCGGTAAGGGAGCGCGGGCTGTTCGATTATGCGGGTGTGAGGAAACTGTTCTCGCAGCGCGAACGCGGCATTTTCAGGAACCGCGCATCGAACCAGATATGGATGCTGATGATGCTGGAGCTGTGGTTCAGGGCATTTGTTGACGGGCGCGGGGAAAAGCCAGCGCAGCCGATTTAGCGGGGCTCACTTCTTTTCCGCATAGGTAAAAAGAAAAGAGCCGAACCTTTCGTAAGCGATGGGGGAGAGTGATAGGAAAAACTCAAAGAGGTTGTTTGCATGGACGCAGATTTTCGGAAGGCTCCTTGCTTTTGAATAATACAGCGGGGCTATTGCCAGTACCCTGGCCTCAAAGCCGGCTTCGTGCAGCTTCCGCGTCAGCTCCTGCGCGGTCAGCAGCCTCTCATTCGGGGAAATTCCCCTGCTTGAATAGAACGGGGATTCGCTGCACCTGTAAAGCCAGAGAATCGGGTTCCTCTTGTTCGAGTCCACGGCAAACAGCTTTCCGCCGGGCTTCAGCACCCTTTGGGCCTCGTTTAAAACACCGGTAAGATCGGAAAAATGGTGCAAAAGGCTTATGCAGGTAACAATGTCGAAAGAATCCGGCCCGAAGGGGGTGTTTTCGGCATCCGCCACACGGAATGTTGCCCCCTTAACCTCTTCCTTTGCAATTTTAATGCACTCGGGGGATATGTCGAAGGCGGTTACATTCCGGGAAATTTCAGCCAGTTTTTTTGTGAATTCCCCGCTGCCGCAGCCGAAATCCGCTATCGAGGAATCTTTGCCCGGCCTGCAAAAAGAACTGAATTCCGCGAAGATTTTTTCGAACGCATGCCGCGAAAAGTATTCAAACCGCCTTTCATTAACCGCAATGCGGTCAAAAAATTCCCGTTCCTTTTCCTTGTCCTGCAATGCAATCACCACGCAGCCTGCAACGCACGCGCCATTCACCCTTTTCCGAAGGCGCCGAACTGGTCCATCATGAAATAATCCTCAAAATCGACAAGTTTGTACGGCAGGCTTTTCAGGTAAAGCAGGTTTGTGTGCGCTGTTTTGCGCGGCTTCGCAAGGCCTATTGCCTCGAGTATCTTGCAGGGAAAATCGAAGTAAGGGTAAATTGTCGTGGCTATGAATATTCCGCCCGGCTTCAGGAGGGCAAAAACCTTTTCAAGGCCGAGGCCGTGCTCAACAACCTCAACCGCAATTATTGCGTCAAAACTCGTTTTGAAATTGTGCGTATTGAAGTCGGCAATTATGTCCGCCCTTCCCGAGAGGTCAAGCGAGGTTACATTATAGCCGCGGGCGCGCAGGAGTTTTGTCAGCCACAGGTCGCCCGCGCCGACATCGAGTATGCGCGGGCTTTTAGTTTCCAGCCTGCCGAGCTGCCGCAGTATGAATTCGGCCCGCTTCCTGTCAACATGGCGCATCCGCATTCCGCTCCCGCAATTATTCTGTTTCGTTTCCGCGATTTTCAGGGCAGGGCGCGCAGCAATTTCTCGGGACGAAGCAAGAGCGCCCTGTAATTCATAACGTTCACGAGCGAGCCTGTGCGCTTCCCGCAGGAGGGCATGCACAACGCAACCGCCTTTTCCGCAACACTCTCGGGGCCGAGCAGAAGCCCGTTGTCCCTGAGCTTCTCATAGCCTGGCTCGAAAACTCTGGCCATTTCGGTATCTATGCCCATCGGGCACAGGGCGTAAACGCGCACCCCCGTTTTTTTCAGGTCCTTGGCAAGGGACTGCGTGAACCCGGCAACCCCGAATTTCGTAGCGCCATAAACGCTGTGCCTTGGGACCGCAATCCTGCCAGCGAGGGAGGAAACGTTCACAATCACGCTGCCCTTCTGCTTCGGCATTAGCGGAAGCACTGCCTTTGTCATGTGGATAAGCCCCGAAAGGTTTGTATCGATGATGTTGTCTATCTCGCCGTGGGAGATTTCGTCCAGGGTCTGCTTGTTTGCCAATCCCGCGTTATTCACGAGGATGTCCACCCTGCCGAACCTTTTTGAAATTTTTTTTGTTGCCGCGGTTATGTCTTTCAGGCTGCGCACATCGCACCTGCACGCGAGTGCCTCGGAGCCCAGCACGGAAAGCTCCCGCCCCGTGGCGGCGAGGCGCCCCTTGTCCAGCCCGACGATTGCCACATCCGCGCCGTGCCTTGCAAGAAGCAGCGAAATATGCCTGCCCAGGCCGCGGCAGCCGCCCGTAACCAGCGCGACCTTTCCCTCGAGCTTCCGCATAAAATACACAACCCCGCATATTTTTTTAAACCCAAAGCCCCAGCATAAATGCACAAGCCCGCATACTTTTTTAAAGACAGCGGGGGTGTTATTCCCTATGGCAAATCCATTGACCGCGGGCACGGCGCTGTTTTTTGAAATTTTGTATTGCAGGCTGACGGGGGCAAGGAAGCCGCTCTACGTGAACTTCCAGATAACCAAGCACTGCAACCTGCGGTGCGGCTACTGCTACGCCGACCTTGAAAGCCTCAGGGACAAGGAAGAGCTGAGCACCGAGGAAATACTCGCGCTTATAGACAAGCTCGCTACAATGGGCACGAGGTGGGTGCGCGTTGTCGGCGGGGAGCCGCTCATGAGGAAGGACATTTACAGGATTGTAGACAAGTTTGCGGAGAAGAACATAATCGTGGAGCTTGTCACTAACGGCACCCTGCTCAAGCAGCACCTGCCGCTGCTGAAGAAGGTGCACTCGGTCTGCATAAGCATCGACGGCAACAGGCGTGCAACAGAGAAGTGCAGGGGAAAGGGAACTTATGACAGGGCGCTGGAGGCGATTGAAGCCGCACACCTTGCGGGCGCAAACTTAAGGCTGCACGCGGTGCTGACGAAATACAGCATCGGCTCGCTGGATGAATTAGCGGAACTGGCGAAAAAATACGGCGCGGCGTTCAATTACTCGCAGTACCAGGCGACGGACGAGGCAAGGATCGGCGATTTTGTGGTTACGCCCGCGGAAACAAGCAAATTCTTCGCCAGGCTCGGGGAAATGAAGAGGCGCGGGCACAAGGTGCTGAACTCCGACGCTTTCTTCGACCACGTGCTGAACTGGCCTGCAAAAGACAGCGACGTCATCTACAAAAAGGACAAGGCTAAATACGACCTTTCGAAAGTTATGAAATGCAATGTGGGCACGCTCAGCTGCTGGATAGATTCTGACGGCGGCATTTACGGCTGCCCCGCAATGTGGAAGCGCGGGATTAACATGCGCGATGCAGGGTTTGAAAAGGCGTGGGATAACCTTGCGGAGAGGGGGTGCTACTCCTGCCACGCGAACGGGGACGTCGAGGCGTGCGCAATCCTCGGCCTCGAGAGGCGCGCGCTTTTTAATGCGGCAAAGGCGGTACTTCTCGGAAACCGCGGGTGAACTGCCTGCGAAGGGGCGCATAAAAACCGCGGGCGCAAAAACGCGGGCGGCGGCAGCGCGTTTTGTTTCTGTTATTCCAGAGTTCTTCAGGCTTTGCAAATGCGCGGGGATTGATTCACTGTTCCGCTTCATAAACCACGTTTGCCCCAGAATCCGGGCAGCGCGCGCGCAGTTTTGCCCCCCTCGGCGCAAACATGAGCGGGAACACGGCATCAAACCCCGCCGGGCAGAGCTCTTTCCTGCCAAGGATGTTGAACTCCTTCAGCCCGAACTTCTCGCCGGCACGGTGCTTCTGCGGGCAGTGCCCGTGCACGGAAACAACGCGCATCGAAATGCCGTAGAGCGGCAGGTCCACAGGGCGGATTTCTTTGGAAATCCTGTTAAGCAGTGCAATCGCCTTTTTCCCCTTTTTGCCGCTGCGGCAAACCTCGAAGGTTGCCGCGCCGTTCGGGCAGCGGACAACAACCGAGCCACGCCCCCCCGAACCCAGGGCTGAAAGATCGGCGCCGTAAAGCAGCGCAAGGGCGTAAGGGTAGAGAACATGGTATGCGTGCAGGCAGAGCCCTTTGGGCGCGAGGCGCAAGGCATCAAAAACCTCCCCCTGCTTCGGATGGTATTTGCCGCACCTCTTCGACATTGAGGCAACGCTTACCGCGAAAGGGGATGCCGTGCCGCAGACAGGTTCCGCGGATTTTTTGCGCCTTGCGCCTTTCCCGAGCCTTTTCCTGCCTGCGCGGGATATTTCGAAAACCGCGCCCCCGGGATGCGGGCAGGAAACCCCGTAACTGCGGGCACTTCCGCCGCTGCGCATTGCAAGAAGCAGGTACGGGAAAACGGAATCGAAGGCGCGCAGGCAGAAGCCGCCTTTTTGGGAAACGTGAAAATGCCCGCCGACTTTGTGCTTTGCGCGGCAAACGCCCTCCAGCGCGGAAACGGTTACGCTTTCCCCCGTTATGCGCATATCCACCCTGCCGTCGGGGCCTGGGCACTGCGCAAAAACCCTGCCCTCGCGCTCCCAGCCGAAATTGCCGCCGTTGCCGAGTGTGAGAATGTAAGGGAATGCGGTGTGCAATGCCTGCAGGCAGAGCCCTGTCGTGGAAAGCTGCCCGGACGAGTATGACGCGCGCGCCGGCGGGGAATAGGTGCAGCCTTTGCATTTCCGCAGAACGGTTACTTTTGCCCGGGCCTGCCCGCCCTTATGCGCGGCGGCTTTCGGGCAAGCGCACATCATGCCAAGCACCTGCCTGCGAGAACCTGCAGCCTGCACATCATGCCAAGCGCCTGCCCGCAAGGGCATGCATCTTACGCATCATGCCTCGCGCCCGCCCGCAAGAACCTGCAGTTTCCTCTTCAAGGCATCCAGAAATACGGAAAAGTACTCCGGCGCCATGTTGGGCACGTTAAACTTTGACACGCCCTCGCTCCGCTCCCTCCAAACAGTGGGGAGTTCGGTTATGCGGAATCCGCTGAAGTAGGCAAGCATTGTCACCTCGAGCGAAAAACTGAAACTGCCGCCCTTCAGCAGTTTCGGCAGAACCTTCCTCAAAACATCCTTCCTGTACATCTTGAACGAGTTTGTGGAGTCCGCAGTCGGCACCCCTATAAGCCTGTTGAAGAGGAGCCCCACAAACCAGGAAAAAAATGCCTTTGCGCGCGAACCGCCTATGCGCCTGCCGCCCTTCATGTAGCGGGAAGCGCACACAATGCCGTATCCTTCCGCCATCTTTCCAAACATCAGGTTTACGTCTTCTGGCCTGTCGCACAGGTCGGCCATTACAGGCACCACGGCCTGCGAACGCGACGCGGCAATGCCGCGCAGGAGCGCATTTGCGAAACCCCTCTTCTCGGAATGAACAAGGCGGATGGAACGCCTTGCCCCTTCAAGGCGCGCAACAATTCCCGCGGTGTTGTCTGCGGAGGAATCGTTCACGACTATTATCTCGTAATTGCCCTTCAGCGTTTTGCGGAGCGCGCCGATAGCCGGGGCTATCGTCTCTTCCTCGTTTCTTGCGGGAATAATGACGGAATATTCCGGCTTCATAAAAACACCGCTAAGGGAGGCCGATATAATGGAGGTTGGGCAAGTGGGAATAATAAAACAATATTGCCTGCAGCCAGCCGCCCACAACCAGCAGGAAAAGAACCGTGCGGGGGATGGATTTGAAATTTGTGCCGCGCACAATGAACAGCAGGAAGACGGGGGTTATGAAAAGCAGGTAGTGGGGCTGCGCAAGAAAGGTGGAGAACATGCCTCCAACAAGGGCAACGAACGCAACCAGGAAATATGTGCCGGCAAGAATGAAGAAGTCCTCCCTTTTTCTCCAGAGGGCAAACAGGCCCAAAAATACCAATGCCCAGCACGCGGCTGCAGGCACCATGAACTTGGGCACCGGCCTTCCGTAGATGCCGTAGGCGTTGCCGAAGTAGAAGCCATAATCGATTCCGACCCCCTGCCTGAAGTAATTAAGCACGGCGCGGCTGTCGAATGATGCCGCTGCAGAATTTGACAGCCCGGTTTGCCCGCCTTGCATCACAATAAGCAGGAGCAGCGGAACCGCTAGGAGCGCAACAACCGCAACCGAAAAGAGGTATTTCCTGCTTTCCGCGCCGCTGCTGCCCTTAAGGAAAAAGGTGATTGCGGCGTGGGCAAGTACGCCAAAAATCAGCACGTAGTGCGTGTAAAGCATTGCGGCATAGATGGGGAGCAGCGCCCTGGCGCTGTTTTTCCCCTTCAGGAACCTTACCCAAAAGAGGGTTGCAATGGCAAAAAGCAGCACTGCAAGGGCATAGTTCCTCGCCTGCTGGGAATAAACAATGGAGTAAGGGTAGATGGCGAAGAGGAATGCGGCAAGGAGGGATTTGTTTTCACCCATGAATTCCCCTGCAAGGAAGAAAATAACAAGCACTGTAAGGGCGCCGAAGAGTGCGCCCATCAGGCGCACGGATGCGAGGCCGGGCGCTATCAGGTATGCGGGCGCCACAAGGAGGTAGTATAAGGGGGGGTTGAAATCTGGGGCAGGGCTTTCCACCGGCGCCGCGGTAAAACCGCTCAACCGTGCGAGGGTCACATCCTCGTCAGGCGCCTGGATTTTCTCGGAAATGCCGTAAAGGCGCAGCCCGAGGCCGAGGATGAAAATAAGCGCGAGCGCGAGAAGCGCCCTGCGGCTGTTGCCGCGCAAAAAACCCGGCAGGCCGGCGACAGGCTTTCCTGCATCTGACTCCCCCTCGTGCGGCTCCTCCGCATCGGACCCCCCTCTAAAATGACTTTTTTTACGCATGCCTGCTCAGCTCCTTTTCTATGCCGTTCTTCAGCAGAACATTAAAATCTTCCGCAGACAGGTCGGCACCCGAAATGCGCATATAGCCGACAAGCACTGCGGGGGTAGCGGAAATATAATACAGGCGGCTCTCCATGGCATTGTCGCGTATTTGCCCTGCCGAGCCGTGCTGCTTAATGCAAACCGCAAATTCTTCTTTATCCAGCCCCGCCTGCCCCGCCAAAGAGTACAATTCGCGCTCTGAAAAAACATGCACGCCGGGGGTCAAGCCCCCGGGCAGGCTGTTCATGTCCTCAAGAACAAGTTTCGCCGCGGCCTTGCTGTATGCTTCAAATCCCCCCTGCGCATCTGCGCATAACAATGCCTCGGCAAAATCGCAGGAAGGGAGCATTGAAATCACTTCGGGGTTGCACCGCTTGTCCATGGGAAACATCTTGAAGACGAAGCGCACGCGGCCCCTGTACTCCTCGATAAGGGGCCACATTACTTCCGAAAGAAATGCCGCGCTGCGGGAGGTGGAATAATCCGCAAATATAACCACGTCAACCGCGGCATTCTGCGGGCCCACCTGCGGGTCGCGGCTGTTGTCAAGAAGCGGATAATCCTGCCAGAAAACAAAGGAATAGAGAACGATAACCGCGAGCGCGGAAATAAAGAAGACGTGTTTTTCGCTCAATTCCATGCCTGCACGCCCCCCTGCCAAAAACTATGTGTGTCCATAACTATTGTTAAAAGCATGGCATTTCCGTTGCCTGCGGGGATTATCGCCGAAAACTCCGTGCAGCCCATGCGTATCGCCATTAAGGGAGGCCGATATAGTGCAGGTCGGGCAAGTGGGAATAATAGAACAATATCGCCTGCAGCCAGCCGAGAACCAAAATGCAGAAGAGCATTGCAAGCGGCAGCCGTTCGTAATCCGCGCCCCTGGCGATGAACAGGATGAAAAGGGGCGTTGTAAAGAATATGTACTGCGGGCGGGCAAGCGGGGGGGAAGCGAAACCTGCAAGAACTACAATAAGAAGGATGGCAAAATACAATTTTACAAGCGCGGGCATGCCGCCCCCCTTTTTCAGGAGCATCCGCATGCCTGCCAGCGCCAGCGCCCATGCCGCAAGAATCGGCAAAATAAGCCTCGGTATTGGCGCACCGAAAATGCCGTATACGGAATTGAAATTAAAACCGTAATCCAGCCCTATGCCGTGGCGCGGGTAATTCAGGACAAAGCGCGGGTCAATGGACGGGGTGCTTTTCGACATCCCGCTATACCCATACTGTGAAGCAAGAATGAAAAATAGGGGGATTGACAATGCTGCCGCAATCGCGGCTACCTTAACAAACTTCCCGAAATCAGGGGCTTTGCCCCTCATTTTCAGCAGCAATGTTACCGCAGCCTGGCCGATTATGCCGAATATAAGGAAGTAGTGGGCATAGAGCATTGCTGCATAAACAGCGGCGAGATGCCACGGCTGCCCTTTTCCTTTCATCAGCCTGGCCCACAAAATGAGGGAAACCGAAAACAGCAGCGCGGCGAGGGCATAGTTCCTCGCCTGCTGGGAATAAACAATGGAGTAAGGGTAGATGGCGAAGAGGAATGCGGCAAGGAGGGATTTGTTTTCACCCATGAATTCCCTTGCGAGGAAGAAAATAACAAGCACTGTAAGGGCGCCGAAGAGCGCGCCCATCAGGCGCACCGAGGCAAGGCCCGGGGCGAGGAGGTATGCCGGCGCAACAAGGAAGTAGTAGAGCGGGGGGTTGAAATCAAAGGCTGCGCCCTCAACAGGCGCGGGGGTAAACCTGCTCAATTCCGCAAGGGTCAGGTTCTCGTCCGGCGCTTCAATCTTTTCAGATATGCCGTAGATGCGCAGGCCGAGCGCAAGGATGAAAATGAGCGCAAGGGCGAGAAGCGCCATGCGGCTGTTGCCGCGCAGGAAATCCGAAAAATTCACGAGTGGTTTTTGCTCAGGCATGGCCCTGCAGCTCCTTTTCTATTGCGCTTCTCAGCAGAAGATAGGACTCATTTATGCTTATCCCCTTGCGGAAATTGACAACCCTGTGATTAACCAGCACGTGGGGGGTGCGCTCCAAATAATAGAGCCTGCCCGCTATGGCATTGTTGCGTATTTCCTGCCCGGCGTTGTGCTCTTTAATGCATGCCGCAAATTTTTCTTTGTCAAGCCCCGCCTGCACCGCCAGATAATCCAGCTCTTGCCCCGAGAAATTGTGGACTATCGACGGGCGGGCGCTTTCGGGCAGGCTCATTGCGCCGGCAGCCATGAAATCCATTACAGCATTGGCATATGCAAAATACAGCCCCTGCTCGCGGGAGCAGAACAACGCCTCAGCCAAAGCGCAGGAAGCGGTTTCCGAATCGGTTTCTGGGTTGCACTTGCGGTCCGCTGGAAGAACCCTGAACACGAAGCTGGCGCGGCCATTATACTCTTTAATCAGCGGCTCCAGCGCGCCCCGCACAAACATTACATTTCCGAAGAAGGCATAATCCACAAAAACAACCACCTTGACCTCGGCGCCTTCGGGGCCAATCTGCGGCGCATTGCCGTTGTCGAGGAGCGGGTAATCCTGCCAGAAAACAAAGGAATACAAAAAAAATGCAACCGCGACTGAAATCAGCAGGTTGCGCCCCCCATTCGCAGAGACAGGCAGCCCCCATATCCCATCCGGCTTCATCCTATCTGGTGTAGTGCAAAAAGCATATAAAAAGCGCATGTTAGGCGCCCCGTGAAAACAATCCGCCACAATTGCCATAAACCCGCCGGATTGCCGCTTCAGCCGGCCGGGCAGTCCCTCAGGAACGCGCAGCTACGGCAGCCCGATGTAGTGCAGGTCAAGGAGATGCGAGTAGTAGAAGAGCACCGCAAGGCACCAGCCGAAGAGCACTATGAAAAAGAGCGTTGTGCGCACAATCGACCTGAAGTCCGTGCCCTCGGCAATGAAAAGGATGAGAAGCGGCGTCAGGAAGAGGATAAACCTGTGCTGCGGGGGGTACGACAGCACAAGCCCTGCAAAGAACACGAGCAGGGAGGCAAGCAGGTACAGCGCCGCAAGCGCGTAAAAGTCGGCCCTCCTTCTCCAAAGCATTGAGATGCCGATGAAAGCCAGAACCCAGGCGGCAACCGCGGGGAGGAAGAGCTGTGGTATCGGCCTGCCGGTTATGCCGAGCTGGCTGTTGAAATACAGGCCGTATTCGGTGCCGATGCCCTGCCGCAGATAATCCAGCACTATGTGGGCGTCAACTCCGGAGCCCCATTTCACTGCCGCAACCCCTATGGCCCGCTGCTCCGCCAGGAGGAAACATAAAGGCAGGCAGAGGATTGCGGACAGCGCAAGTGCACCAAAATATTTTTTGGCTTCGGGTGTGCGGAACTTAAGCAGCAGGGTTATGGCTGCCTGCACGGCTATCCCGAAAACTGCGGTGTAGTCCGTGTAGGCAGTGGCGGCATAAAGCGGAACCAGAAGGATAGGGCTGCCCTTCCCCTTCAGGAATCTTACCCAAACAAGCGTGGAAAGCGTGGAAAGCAGTATGACAAGCACATAGCATCTCGCCTGCTGGGAATAAACAATTGAGTAAGGGTAGATTGCGAAGAGAAAGGCGGCAATGAGCGACTTGCGCGCATCCATGAATTCCCTTGCGAGGAAGAAAACCGCAAGCACAGTTAAGGCGCCGAGGAGCGCCCCCACAAGGCGGATTGAAACAAGGCCGGGCATAATGAGGTATGCGGGAGAAATGAGCAGGTAATAAAGCGGGGGGTGGAAATCCTCTTCCGCAAGTTGGCTGTACAGGTTGCCGATGTCGCCCATGGCCCGGAGGGTCATATTCTCGTCAGGTGCCTCAATCCTGTCGCCGATGCCGTAGATGCGCAGGCCGAGGGCGAGTATTAAAATTGCCGCAAGAGCCAGCGCCTGCCTGCGGCTGAGGCCGAAGAACGTCGCAGGCAGCCCCCCAGGCTTACCGTGCTCAGCCATTTTTATTCAGCTCCTTTTCTATTGCGCCCTTCAGCAGAAGGTAGGACTCCTGCACGGTGGCGCCTTCATGGAACGGGACTGCGCTGCGGTTGACCAGCACCCAGGGGACGTGTTCCAGATAATACAGGCGGCCCTCTATTGCGTTGTTGCGTATTTCGGGCAGGGCGTCATGCCCCTTAATGCAGGCCGCAAGCCTTTCCCTGTCGAGCCCGACCGCTGCAGCAAGGAGGCCGGCTTCTTCCTCCGAGAAATTGTAGACTACCTGCTGCCCGGCGGATTCAGGCATGTCCTTTGCGGAGGCAAGCATCAAATCCACTACAGTGCCTGCATATTCGAAATATTTTCCCTGTGCATGCGCGCACAGAAGCGCCTCCGCCATGGTACATGAAACGGCTTCGGAATTGGTTTCCGGGTTGCACCTGCTGTCTGTTGGAAGCACTTTGAACACGAAGCGGACGCTGCCCCTGTAGTCCTTGATTACCGGCTCAATCACGCCCCGCACAAACACCGCATTGCTGAGGGCGGAATAGTCCAGAAAAACAACCGCGTCAAACCTGGCGGCATCCGAGCCCACCTGCGGCGAGTTCGCGTTGTAAATCGGGGGATAAGCCTGCCAGAAAACGAAGGAGTAGAGGAAGGCCGCGGCTGCGGCAGAGGCGGCAAGAACCAAAATACCGCGGTCGATATGCAAACCCATGCGCTAAATAGTGGATGCAAAACATATAAATTTGCAGCGCATCCGGAAAGCGGCTAGCCGCGCGCCTTAACCAGCGCGGAGCCGAAAACCCGCGCCATCTGCGCAATGTGGAAAGGCAGGCGCGATGCGTCATACTTAAGCACAAGGCCGAGCGCCTTCGCCGCCTTTACAGCGCGGTTCTCGCGCTGCGGGAAGAACATAAGGTAATTGCCGAAACGCATGTTCAGCATGAAGTATGCGCGCACCCTCTCCGCTTCAGAGTAATCTGAAGTTTCAAAAACGCATTTGGGCTCGGAGCCGAAGTGGAAGCCCTCCTTCCAGTCCCTGAGTATTTTGCCGTTTTTCCCCACCCAGTCCCAGACCTCGGTTCCGGGATAAGGCACAAGAATGCCCCACGAGGCGTGGTCGAGGCCTGCGGAGCGCGCAAATTCGAGGGAGCGCAAATCCCTTTCGAAAGTGGAGTGCGGCAGCCCGACTATGAAATAGCCCGTGACCTCTATCCCCGCGCCCTGCAGCAGTGAAATCGCCGCCCTTACGGTTTCGAGGGTTTCGCCCTTTTTTATTGCCGCGAAAACCTCGGGGTCGGCGCTCTCGACACCGACCGCGACAAAGGAACAGCCGGATTTTTTCATCAGGCTCACGAGCTCGGCATCGAGGCGGTCGGCGCGTATGCCGTTCGGGCACGACCATTTGAGCGCGAGGTTTTTCCCGATGAGCAGCCTGCAGAATTCCTTTGCCCTGTCCATGAGCAGGGTGAAATCGTCGTCGAGTATGGAGAAGGAGGTTATGCCATATTTGCCCTTCGCGTGTTCGAGTTCCGCGACAACGTTCTGCGGGGAGCGGAAACGGAATTTTTTCCCTATGATTTTCCCGACGGAGCAATAGGTGCACTGGTAGGGGCAGCCGCGGCTTGTGACAAGCGGGTATTCGTGCATCGCCTGCGGCATCGAATCGAAGCCTGCATAATCCGGGAAAGGTATGCTGTCGAGGCTTTCCCTGAATGCGCGGGGCTTTGTGCGCACAAGTTTGCCGCGAGAGCGGAAAATAATTCCCTTTACCGCGGCAAGCTTCGGCTTTCCTTTGCCTTTGGCCGCATCCGCAACCTCTGGGAACGCGTCCTCGGCCTCGTGCAATATTGCGGCGTCGAACTCCGCATTCCCGCGCAGGAAGTTTTCCGCATCAAGGGTTACGTGCGGCCCGCCGGCAACAATGAGGGCGCGCCTGTTTTTCGCGCGCGCAATGCGCGCAATCTCAAGCGCGCCGCGCAGGGTGAATGACTTTATGGAGATGCCGATTATGTCCGCACCCGCAAGCCTGCGGAGCTTCTCCTCCGCGTTTTCCGGGCGGTTGTTCCAGTCAAGCACTTCTGAAGAGTAGCCGCGCTTTGCAAGCGCCGCAACGATGTAAGCAAGCCCGTTGTTCAGCCCTTTCACGACACCCTCGGGGTCGCACAGGATTATTTTCATGCCGAACCCCCGAAAATCGCGAGGGAAACCGCCTTTGCGGAATTTTCCCAGTTGCGCTCATTTAGCACGCGCTCCCTTCCCGCGTTACCCATCCTGCGCGCTAGGGAGGGGTTTGAGAGGAGCTTTACTATTGCGGAGGAAATCTCCTCGACGTTAGATGGCTCAACCAAGAGGCCGGTTTTTCCGTCGGCAACAGCATCAAGCATTCCCGCGTTCCTGCCGCCTATCACGGGCTTGCCGCAGGCGTTCGCCTCGAGGAAAACTATGCCGTAACCCTCCGACTTAAACTTTTCCGCAATGTAAAAGCTCGGCATTATGAAAATGTCGCAGAGGTTGTAGTAGAGCGGGAGTTCGGCATTGCCAACGCTGCCGAGGAAAATGACATTGCCGCTTACCCCGAGGCTGTCTGCAAGGCCGCGCAGTTCGGCTTCGCATTTGCCGCTCCCTGCCATAAGGTAAACGAGTTCGGGGAACTTTTCAAGCACGCGCGGCAGGGCGCGGATTACCTGCGCGTGCCCCTTGCGCTCCGAGAGCTTTGCCACGGTAAGGAGCACCTTTTTTCCGTCGAGGCCGTGCTTTTTCCTCAGCGCGCTTGTGCCAAGGTGCGGCCTGAAGAATTCGGGGTCCGTGCCCGGCTCCGCCTTCACTGCACGTTCTTCCATCGCCCCCGCATCTATGGCCTTGCCCCTCATGAAATCGCTTATGTAAAAGACGCGGTCCGCGCCGCGCATAACAAGCCTGCATATTGCCGCATCCGCGGTGTGCAGCGGCATCTCCACATCTATGGTATCGTAGGTTTGCACCGCATAAGGCACGTGCAGAACCTTGCTAAGGTAATGGCAAAGCACGCCGTCGGGCAGGAGCTGGCCGGCGATGAGATAATCGGGCTTCTCGCGCATGCACACGGAAATTGCGTAAGGAAGGGAAAGCAAAACCTTCAGGAGGTAGATGCGCGGGAAGGGCGGCATGGGCAGGCTGAAAAGCGCGCGCGGGAACCTGTAGATTTTGTAGGGCGCGGTGGCGTCAAACGCGCGTGCACCGGGGTAATTCGCGGTGAGCACCGCCTTTTTGCCCTCTGGCATGCGCCTGAATGTCTCGTGCAGGTAAGTTATCTTTCCGCCTAAGCGCGGCATGAAATCGTAACTTACCAGGAGCGCCTTGCTTGCCCGAGTCAGGGGCGCCTTGCTTGCGGGGGGCATGAAATAAAACTGGGGGTTGAACCAATAAATACCTTGCGGTTGCGCAGGCACGGGAAGGGTTAGATTTTTGAACCAAAAAGGAATGGGAGAAATGCCGCGCAGAAGCCTGTGGAAACCAATAAAAAACCAACGCGGGGTTTGGTTAACTAAAGGGCACGGCATATAACTGGCGCATTGTTATGGGCAAAATGAAATTACTTGTTATCAGCCACTCCGCGTTTCTGCGCGTGAACCAGGCATTGTATGGAGAGCTTGCGCTGCCCGGTGCGGAAGTCACTGTGCTCGCCCCGTCCGAATGGAGGGCGGACTTCGCAAGCGCGAAAACAAAACTGCAGAAAAGCGGCGGGGAAAAATTTTCCCTCCTTGGCGGGAATGTCGCTTTCGGCGGGAAAATAAATTATTTTTTCTTCACCTCGCCGCTCCTGCTCGGGATGCGCAGGGCAAGGCCGGACATAGTGCTTATAGACGAGGAGCCCTGGAGTTTCAGCGCGCTGCAGGCCGCCGCGGCGGCAAGGCTCTTCGGCGCGGAGCCCGTGTTTTATACGAAGGAGAACCTGCCGCGCAGGCTGCGGTTTCCCCTGCCGATTGTGGAACGCACGGTTTTCGCGCTCTGCGGGAATGCGTTCGCGATAAGCGATGAAAGCGCGGAACTGCTGGGGAAAAGGGGGTTCAAGGGCAGGGTAGAGAAGCTGTACCTCGGGATAGACACCGCGCTCTTCCGCAGGCGCGATGCCGCGGCGCTGAGGAAAAAGCTGGGGCTGAAAGGGTTTGTTGCGGGGTATATGGGCAGGCTTATAAGGGAGAAGGGAGTTGAGACGCTGCTTGATGCGTGCGCGGAACTCGATTTTGAGTTTACTGCCGTAATCGACGGCTTCGGCGACGAGGGGTACAGGAAGGAACTGGAGGAAAGGGCTGCGGAGTTAGGCATTCGCGGCAGGGTTGTTTTTGTCAATCCCGATTATTTGGAGATGCCTCACTACATAAGCGCTCTTGATGCACTTGTGCTCCCCTCGCGCACAACGCCGCACTGGAAGGAGCAGTTCGGCCGCGTACTCGTTGAGGCGATGGCGTGCGGCGTTCCTGTGATAGGCTCCGACTCGGGCTCCATACCCGACGTAATCGGGGACGCGGGAATTGTTTTCAGGGAGGGCGATGCCGCAGAATTGGCGGGCGCGATTTCGAAAATGAGGAACAGTAAGGGGATAAGCGCGGCATTTGCAGCGAAAGGCAGGAGGCGCGCTGCGGAGAGGTTCTCATGGGAAAGGATTGCGCAGGATGCGAATGTGCTGTTCGGGAAAATAATGCGGGGGAGGGAAAAAAATGCGGCAAAAAACTAATGCGCGAGGGTGCGGGGAATATGCGGCAAAAAACTAAACTCGTAATTATAGGGCTGGACGGCGCGAGCTGGGGCGTCATAAATCCGATGGTTGCGCAGGGAAGATTGAGGAACCTTAAAAAACTCATGGACAACGGCTGCCATGCGGAACTGGAAACAATAACCCCTGCATGGAGCCCCGTGATATGGACCACGATTGCGACTGGAAAGGTTGCGGAGAAGCACGGAATAGAGGACTTCATGACCTGGCGCATTCCCCTGCTCGGGAAAAGGCTCGGGCATTTTAAGAGGCCCGGCTACCACATGAGGATGGACAAGTACGCAAGGAACCTGCTGCAGGTTTGCGTAAAGGCGCTTGTCGCGCTGCGCATACTGGAGGGCACGACAATAAACTCTACATCAAGGAGGGCGAAGGCGTTCTGGAACATATTCGGCGACGCGGGATATAAGGTGGGGGTTGTTGACTGGATGATAAGCTGGCCCGCGGAGGAGGTAAACGGGTTCATGGTCACGGACAACATAGACCTGATGATGCGCGAGATACACGCGGGAAAGGGAGGGGGGGAACTTGCGGAAAGGGCGGCATACCCCGCCGAACTATTCTCATTCGTGCGGGAGAAAATGGAAAGCGCAATGCGGATAAGCGATGCCGAGATTAAAAGGTTCATAAACACGGGGGGCAAGGGCATGGAAATTTTCCGCTCGGTGAAGAGCCTGAACGAAAACAAGAAGCCGTATGACATACTGAAGTTCGGCTATGTGAGGGACAAGCTCAACTGCGCGGTTGCGGAGGAACTCCTGCAGAGGGAGAAGCCCGATGTGTTTGCGGTTAATTTTTACGGGATAGACGGCATGCAGCACTTCTGCTGGAAGTACATGCACCCCGAACTTTTCAGCGTTGTCACAAGGGAGGAAATTTCGGAATTCGGGGAGGCGATTTTGAACTACTATGAATTTGCGGACGAATGCCTGGGCAGGGTTATGCGCGCAGCGGGGGACGATGCGAATTTCATAATAGTCTCGGACCACGGCGTAGAGGCGGCGCTGGGCAGCAAGGCGGAGGGGGAATACAGCGGCGGGCACATGTTCGGGCCGCCGGGGATTTCGGTTTTTTCGGGCGCGGGGTTTGCGAAGGCGGGGGAGATAGGAAAAATTTCCGTGCGGGATATAATGCCGACAATGCTTGCATTGATGGGCATGCCGCAGGCGCGCGACATGGACGGCGAGGCCGCAGAAGAGGCGCTGGGGAAAGGCTTTTCTTCGGAACGCGGCACGGCATATGTGGAGAGCTATGAAAACGCGGGCGCTGCGGAAGCCGCAAGGGCTGACGTGGAGAACCCTGTTGAGGGCAAAGTGAAGGAAAGGCTTAAGGGCCTCGGTTACCTGTGATTTCAGGAAAAGGAAAATGTTTCGGGCGGTAAAAATGGCGGAATGCAAAGATTACAGCTGGAAGACGCACAAAAAAATACTCGAAGGCGCGGATTTCCGCTCCGCTAAAAGGGTTGCGGACATAGGGTGCGGGAGGTGCCTGTTCTTCGGCGAACTGAGGAAGATAAACCCGAATGCGGAAATGGCCGGCATCGAGCCGGATAAGCAGGAGGCGGAAAAGGCCCGGGCAAAAGGCTACGGGGTTGTGGAGCCGAAAAAAATAAATTCGCTCGGGAAGGGCTTTGATTTTATTGTGATGACCGAGGTAATAGAGCACCTCACGGAGGGCGAGGCTGAGGGCTATTTCAGGTGGGCGGCAAAGGCGCTCAACAGCGGCGGATTTTTTATTTTGTCGACACCCAACATCAGGAACCTTTTCATGCTGCACAATTTCTGGGATGCGGCGGGGCACAGGAGGCCGTATACGGCGCAGACCGTGCGCGACCTTGCGTCAAAATTCGGATTTGAATTTGTGAAGGAATTGGGCGTGAACCACTACATAAACCCGCTCAAGGTTGCGGTGAATATCGCATTAGGGATGGAAAATTCCTGCAACAAAATCTATTTTTTGAGGAAGCGCTGAGCGATTCCGGTGCCGGTGAGCACGCCCATAATTATGCCCTTGTCCTGCTGCGTGAAGGCGCCGAGGGCGTAAAGCGAAACGAAATAAACCAGCGCCGCAATCGACACCACTGCGAGCAGCTCGGGCACCGGCGCCAGCAGTATGAATGCAAGCATAACCGCGGATGCGGCAAGCGGCCTCGCGAATATGCCGAGCTTTGCCCAGCCCAAGTGCTTCCAAACCAGCGCGGTGAACGCCGCGAAAACCAGCGCCTCGGTTGCGAGGGTCGCGAACGCGGATCCGACATAGGAGTATGCGGGTATGAAAAAGAGGTTGAGCAGCACTTTCACAACTATCCCGCAGGAAAGCACTGCAACGCCGACCTTTTCAAGGTTCATGGAGTTAAGGGTGTAGCTGTTCACGTAATTGAAGAATGCGAAGAGCACCGCCCACATAAGCAGGGAGAGGCTAAGGAACATGCCGGTTTCCGAGCCGATGAAGCCCGTGCCGTAGAGGAATGTCAGGATTTTATCCGAGAGGAAAGTGGTGCCTATCGCCGCGGGCAGCATAACCATTGCCAAATATTTCAGCGCAAGGCTGTGCGTTGTCGCGAGCTTCTCCCTGTTTTTGGAGAAGTAGTGGGACATTATCGGAAAAAGGCTGACCATGAGCGCGGTGGGGATGAGAATTAAGGTGTCGGTAATCCTGTAGCCGGAGGAGTAGTAGCCGACTGCCGACTCGCCGACCATTTTAGAAAGCATCACAATGTCTATGCGCCCGTATATCGCTATGCAGAGGGTTATGAAAGCGAATGGCCACGACTGCTTAAGAAGGCGTTTCCAGTAAGGAAGGTTGATTTCCGGCCTGAACTTGAACTGCGGCTTGGCTGAAACAAGCCTGCGGAAGAAAAAATACCTCGCGATATTCGAAAGCAGGACGCTCACAACAAGGCCGGATATCAGCCAGAACATCGCCTGCTCTTTCGGGAGCGCGTACATTACGAAAAGCGCTATCGCGAGGTACGATATGCGCTCTATGAGTTCGGTGTAGACGTTGTACTTTACCCTGAGTTCAGTGTTGAACACTATCCCGAAAACCGAGCCCAGCCCGCCTATAAGGATTGTGAGGGAATATATCGCCACGAGGAGGACTATTTCCCAGGGGTATGCGAGAAGCGCGGCGGAGAGTACGGCAAGCGAAATTGCAGCCAGGGAAAGCACGCCTTTCAGTGCAAAGGCAGTCCCAAGCACGTGCGATGCATTGCTCTCGTCCCTTGAAATGTCCCTGACAATGAAACTGTACACGCCGAAATCGTTAAGGAAAAGGAAGAAGCCGAGGAATGCGGTGATTAGGGAATACTGGCCGAAGAGCTCGGGCAGGAGATATGGGGCGAGGAGAAGCACAGTTGCGAGCGCGAGCAGTTTTCCGATCCAGCGCCCTGCCACGAATGCGCCGGAGTTCTTCGCGACATCCATTGCGCCGAAGTTTTTTTCGGCGGACTGCGCTTTGCCGCTTTGGGCTTTGTTTTCAGCCATTTATTTCACGACCCCGTAAAGCGCGGAGCAGTTTTCGCGGAAGAGGAGGCGCAGTTTTCCCTCCGACTGCAGCTCTGCGAGCATTTCCTTATCCCACGGGTCTTTCCTGCACACGGTTGCAAGATGGGTTACGCCGAATGAAAGCAATTTCGCGTGCAGTTCCGTGGCGGAAGATGCACTGAACCCTATCTCCTTCCATATCGCATCCCTGCCCGAGATGAAGTTCACGGCATGCAGGAGGTTAGGCTGTATCGCAATTTTCGCATCCTCAGGGAGCAGCGCAATCTGCGCATAGAGCGATGCGCTGTTTGCCTGGTCGTTCGCGTAATAGATTGCTGTGTATGATGTATATGCGAATGAATACAACGCGAAGAGCATGAGTGCTAAGAAAACAAGCCGCTGTGCGGTTTTATTTTTTCTAAGTTCGAGCCAGCCGTAGCCGAACAGGATTGCGATGAACGGCACAATAGGGAAAAGGAGCCTGAAATACCAGAGGTCAATCGTCCTCGCAATTACCATCACCGCAATGGCGGCGGTTGCGAGCGCCCCGAGGGCAAAAAAGAACCGCTTAGTTCTTGCGGCGGATAATGCGCCTGTGAAAAGCGCATAGTAAAGCGGCAGAACCACCAGGGCAAATGCCAGCACAAGTGCCGGCAGAAATTGCTCGGGCAGGAGGCCGAAAGGCGGGAAGTCCCAGAACTGCACGAAACCCGCGGAAAGCATTTCCGGGCTCGAGGCAAGCATCGCCAGATTCTGCGGCAACGCGGAGAGGAGCGAGAGGTCTGATTCGCCTGTTTCATGCAGTGCCGGGGAAATGTAAAACGACCTGTCAGCATAGCCGTATTTCACGTAATTCGCGGCAAACCAAGCCGAGGAAAGCAGGGCGGAAAAAATAATAAAAATTGCGGCGGTTTTTTTGCCGGCGCCGTTTTTCAGGAGATAATAAGCGGCGGCGGCCAAAAACGGCACAAGAACCGCGCCGTTGAGCTTCGATATCGAGAGCGCACCGAGGCAGAAGGCAAGCGGGACTAGGGATAGCAGGGTTACGGGCTTGCGTGCATCCCTTATGCGCAGCGCAAGGAGCGTGCATGCAAGCACGAAAATCAGCGCCAGGTTTTCGGCGTAATTAACCGACCCGTAGCGTATCACAAGCGGGAAAGCCGCGAAAAGCGCGAACGGCACTTTCCAGTTTTCCGCGAACAGTTTGCGGGAGACGAGGAAGAAAAGCAGCAGCTGAACCACTGCAAAAAATAACGGCAGGATTTTGATTATGTACTGGCCAATCGGCAGGCCTGTAAGGAAAAAAACCGAGGAGAAAACAAGGTAATAAAGCGGTGGGGGAACCCACCAAAGCGGGCTGTCGATGTTATCTGCCATGTCAAGGGTTCCGTAGTTCATGATATCCTGCGATATCATAACGTGCCTGAACGAGTCCGCATACGCAGCCTCGGGCAGCACCGCGAGCGAGAAAAGGCGCGCGAAGAGCACGATGAGAATTGCGGCATTGAGGAGGCTGTCCCTGTCGATTTGCATTTTTGCACCTGCCCTAAACGGGTTCCAGAACCGTACCATTACTATTTTAAACAAGGGGAAACGATAATTATAATATAGGATATAACCCCACAAATTTCTAATAAATGCTATTGGTACAAATTTGAAACTTGCATAAAGGTGGAACATCTTGAAAGGCGCTTCAAAGGGAATGCATCTGGTTGTAATGGTTCCCGCGCTGAACGAGGAAAAAACCATAGGCGCGGTTATAGCCGACGTGCCGAAGGAAATAAGTGGCATAAGCAAAACCAGCGTTCTTGTTGTGGACGACGGCAGCACTGACGGCACGGTTGCGGCGGCAAAGGCAAAGGGCGCAACTGTTTTCAGCCACGGCATGAACCGCGGCCTGGGGGTTGCGTTCTCCACAGGAATTGAGAAGGCGCTTGAAATGGGCGCGGACGTGATTGTGAACATAGACGCGGACGGGCAGTTCGATTCCGCGGACATTGCGAAGATTGTGCAGCCCATATTGAGGGGAGAGGCGGGCATGGTGAGCTGCAGCAGGTTTTTGGATAAGGGGCTTGAACCCGAAATGCCGCGGATCAAGAAGTTCGGGAATTCGGTCTTCACATGGCTCGTGAACAAATTCACGGGCGGGAATTTCACGGACACGCAGTGCGGCTTCCGCGCATATTCGAGGGAAGCTGCAATGAAGATGACATTGTTCCACAAATACACATACACCCAGGAGGTTTTCCTCGGGCTTGCGAACAGCGGCTGCAGGATTATGGAAATGCCTTTCAGGGTAAAGGGCGCAAGGGAGGGAAAAAGCAGGGTTGTGGGGAACGTGTTTTCATACGGCATAAGGGCGCTTGTTATTATCGTGAGGACCGTGCGCGATTATAAGCCATTGGAGTTTTTCGCAAGCATAGGCGCGGGCTTCCTTGCGCTTGGCCTTGCAATTGGCGGCGCGGTTTTCCTGCACTGGCTAAGCACGGGGATGACCTCTCCCTACACCTCGCTTATTTCCGTAGCGGGCATGCTGCTGCTCATCGGGTTCCTGCTCGTGGTGCTTGCCCTCCTGGCAGACATGAACGAGAGGCAGAGGAAGATGCAGGAGGAAATCCTCTACAGGCTGAGGAAGAGCGGGGTAAAGGGGGCATAAGGCTCTGCGGGAAAAATGCATGCCCGGCACAGGAATGCGGGTGCATAACGCGAGCGGCAGGCTGATTCGATGCGCGTACTCTTTTTCGGCACATATGACGGAAAGTGGGCGTTCAACAAAACCAAAATCGGGGGGCTGCGGCGGAACGGCGTCGAGGTTGCCGAGGCGCACGCGGAATTCTGGAAGTTCGACAGGAACAGGGCGGAGAACTTCACAAGCGCGGGAAAAATCGCGGGCCATCTCCTCAGATATGTGCCGACAGCGGCAAAACTTGCTGCAAAATATTTCGGTGCGGGAAAGCACGACGCCGTTGCCGTGCTCTACCCCGGCAACCTGGATATGCTGCTTGCATGGCCGCTCGCGAAACTGCGCGGCAAAAAAATAATTTATTTCCCTTTCCTTTCCGCTTACGATAACCTTGTGTTCCAGCGCGGTTACGCCGGGAAAAAATCGCTTCAGGCAGGGCTTTATTTCTGGCTCGACAAAATACCCTGCATGCTAGCGGACAAGATAATCCTGGACACAAATGCGCACGCGGAATATTTCTCCCGCACTTTCGGCATAAGGAAGGAAAAATTCGCGAGGGTTTTTGTGGGGCTCGACGAGGAAATATTCGGGAAAGGGGGGCGGGAAGAAAAATGCGGCGGGGCTTCGGGAAAAGGCGCACTGCAAAAACAAAAAAACAGCGCAGCATTCACTGTGCTCTTCTACGGCTCGCTCAGGCCCGGGCAGGGCGTTGAGGCAATACTGCGCGCGGCAAAACTGCTCGAGAAGGAGAAGGGAGTGCAGTTCACAATCGCGGGCAGCGGGCCTCAGGAAGCGGAATTAAAATCTCTTGCCGCTGAACTGAAACTCAAAAACACGGAATTCACGGGATGGGCGGAGCATGCGCGCCTGCCGCAGATGATTGCCGAAGCCGATGTTTGCCTCGGGCACTTCAGCAGGGTTGAAAAAATAGGGCGCGTAATCCCGACAAAGGCGTTTGAAATAATGGCAATGGGCAGGCCGCTGATAACCTGCGAAGGCGCGGGAATAAGGGAGATTGGCGAAAGCGGGAAAAACATGCTGCTTGTCGAACCTGAAAACGCGCGCAAACTTGCGGATTCAATACTCGCACTCAGGAAGAGCCCCGCGCTCGGAAAAAAAATATCGGAAGGCGCGCGGAAAACCTACAATGAAAGGTTCTCTACAAAAGCGATAGGCGCGGAAATGGAAAGGGTCATTTCAGGAGTTCTGAAGCGGTAAAAAATTCCGCGCCCTGCGATTTCATGAAGCGCAGAAGTTCGTCAAGAACTTTTGTGCGGTTTGCGGAACCTATTACCCAGTCGTGGAATGTAAGATTAAAGTGCCCCTTGGAACGCAGGAACTGCTTCTTAAGCGAGGCAATGGCGTATTCAACAGCCTGTTCGCTGCTTTCCTGGTTGGGGTCAACAAGGCCGAGGAGTTCCCCGTCCATGGAGGAGAGGAGCGGAATCTCAAGCACACCGTCAAGCACATATGGCGCCTTGGGGAACCAGAGCCCCTGAAACGAAAGGTATGTGCGCATGAGGAACGCGTTGGCGCGGTATGCGAGGCTTGCATCCGGCTGGAGCGACGGGTGCTTAACTATTTCGGGCATGCGCATCCTGCGGTTGCTTGCCCAAAGATAGCCGCGTGAACTGAAAACGGAATAAACTCCGCGGTTCATGTAAAGCCACGGGCTGCGTACGCCCAGAGGCCTTGCTCCGCACGCATTTTCTATTTCTCGCTCCGCTTTTTCTAGCGCAAGGTTCAGTTCCTCCGCGCGCAGTTCCAGAAAGTTCTCGTGCGAGTAGCCGTGGGAGGCAATCTCGTGCCCCGCGAGCGCGGCTTTCCTGAAAATTTCGGGATATTGTTTCACAACACTGCCGCAAACATTTAGCGTTGCATGCACACCGTGCTTCTGCAGGGTTTTCAGGCACGCCTCTATGTAGCCCTTGTTGTCCCCGCCCTGGCTCACAAGGTTTGCTTCGATATCGAAAAAAACAACTACCTTTTTCATGCCTGCATCCTCACTTCATTTCTCATTCCCGCGGCCTCATTTCAGGGCAAAGTTGCCCAGATAATTATTGCCCCCCAGATTCTTGAACCTTTCCACGCAGCCGCGTATTTCGGGCATCTTCCTTCCGAGGGCTTTCTCGAGCTTTTTTGACGATAGCGATGTGTCGCGCGGCCTTTTCGCCTTGAGCACGCCCCTCTTCTCGAACTCGGAAAGCCTTGCCTCCCGCAGCATCGACTTATCGAAGCCGAACGCCCTGCATATCTCAAGGCCCAAAGCATACTTGCTTGTTTTGCCCTGCGTGCCGGCATGGTACACGCCGGAAAGGCGCTTCGCGTGCATCTCCGAAAATAGTTCCGCAAGGTCGTTCACGAGTATTGTCGAGTTGCACTGGTCGGTGAAGAGCGCGGGTTTCCTTCCCGCGCGCAGTTCGCTTACAATGCGCGAGCCTATGTTGAACTGCCCGCCGACAATATTCCAGCCGAAGATTGTTGCCCGCACTATTGCGGCATCGGGATACGCATTTGCAACCTCTTGCTCCCCCAGCACCTTTGTCTCGCAGTAATAGCTAACGGGCCCTAGCGCGTCTGTTTCGGAATAATTCCCCTTTTTTCCGTCGAAAACGTAATCTGTGGACATGTGGATGAGCATTGCGCCGCATTCCTTTGCCGCGAGCGCGATGTTTTTTGCCCCGGTTACGTTCGCCTCGTAAGCACGCGCGCGCTCGGTTTCGCAGAGGTCGACATTAGTCATTGCCGCTGTGTGGATAACCCATTGCGGCTTTGCGGATTTTATTTTTTTAATTACATCCGCGGAATTGCCGAAGTCAAGCATCACTGTTTCGACGCCATCCATCCCTACCCCGTGAGAATGGTAACTGCCAGTAACATCAAACCTGTTCCGCAGTTCGAGGCAGCACGCCGCGCCGAGGAGGCCGGAGGCGCCTGTTATGAAAACTTTTTCGCGCGGCAAGTTACATCCACCCCCTGAACACGCATGCCAAGTTACTTCGGCCTCTTGAAAAATTCCCCGAAACTGCAGGCAATGTAATCCAGCATCTCATGCGTCAATCCGGGGTGGCAGCCGATATAGAATGAATTGTCGTGGAAATAATCGGTGTTTGGCAGGGGCGTTGAACGGAACTTCATCCCATTGTAAGCGGGCTGCTTAAGTATGTTGCCGCCGAGCAGCGGCCTTGTTTCTATGTTCTTTTTCTCGAGGAAGTCAACAATATCCCTGCGCGAGAAGGGTGCGCCCTCCTTTATCGTAAGGGGCACCGCAAACCAGCAGGCTTCGGAATTTTTTGTTTCCTCGGGAAGCTGCAGGAATTTTTCAAACGGGCGCAGAGAGGAAACAATGAAATCGAAATTCCTCTTGCGCGACTTTACGAACTGCGGCAGGCGCTCCAATTGCACGAGGCCCATGGCGGCCTGCAGGTCCAAAGTCTTGAGCTTATAGCCTACGTTCGGGTAAAGCGTGCGCTTGTCGTATTCCTCGAAGCCCTTCATCCCCGCCTTGAACCTTATCGGGCAGCGGGTTTCGGAGTTCATTGCAATCGTGCATACCCTGCAAACGCAGGCCCTGCCGCAGGTTTTCAGCGAAAGCAGAAGCGGCACAAGCGCCTCGTTGCTTGTCGTGATTATTCCCCCTTCACCCATTGTCATTGCGTGCGCGCCGTAAAATGAAAACGCCCCTAACTCGCCCCATGAGCCGAGCTTTTTTCCCTTGTATGAAGAGCCGTGCGCATCGCAGCAGTCCTCGACAACCGCAAGGTCATGCCTTTCCGCAATCTCCATAAGCGCATCCATCTCTATAGGGTTTCCGAGGTGATGCATTGCGAGGATTGCGCGGGTTTTCTTTGTAACCGTGCGCTCGAGCTGCGCAAGGCCCATATTGTAGCTCTGCCTGTCAACGTCGACAAAAGCGAGTGAAAGGCCGTTAAGCAGCGCTGCATTCAGGGTTGTGGGGAATGTGAGCGCGGAGGTTATTACTTCATCGCCCTGCTTCAGCGGGTTCTCGACCCCGCGGTTCATAAGCGCTGCAAAGGAAAGCAGCAGGGCGGAAGAGCCTGAGTTTGTCACCACGGCATCCTTTGCCCCGACGAACTGCGAAAAGCGCCTCTCGAACTCGACCGTATTCTTCCCCTCCGCAAGCCAGCCGTCGAAGAGGCTGGAGAGTATTGCGTTAACCTCGCGGTGGCCGAACAACGGGCCCGAGTAGTGGACCTTTGACTGCCCAGGGATAAATTTTTTCGATTCTTCATTTTCCTTCATCAGTTCTTCCACAAGCCTGAAAATCTGCTGCTCCTTTGCGGAAGCCTCGCCAGTTCCCCCCTTGCCTGACAGCACACCCTTGCCCGAAGCCATATCAATTTCCCCCCTGGCGCGAGAGCCACTCGCGAGTTTCATTTATGCCTTCCTCAAGCGTGTGCCTCGGCTTCCATCCGAGGAGTTTCCGCGCAAGGGAATAATCGCACTGCAGCTTCATTATCTCCGCCTGAGGGTGGTGGTGTTTCACGTGCAGGACTTTGGATTTTCCGCGGGCGATGATTTTCGCGAGTTCATTTACGCTTATGTCCTGCCCAGAGCCCGCATTTATCACCTTACCCTCCGCGCGCTTTTCAAATGCCGCGCGCACTATGAACTCAGTGCAGTCCTCCACATAGAGAAGGTCGCGCGTCTGCTTGCCCGAGCCGAAAACCTTCAGCGGCTCTTTGTTGAGGGCGTTCTGCAGGAAGATGCTTACAACGCCCCCTTCCATATTGCTTTTCTGGAAAGGGCCGTAGGTATTGAACGGGCGCAGGATTGTGTAGGGGAGGGAGTAGGAATTTCCGTAGGCCTCGACAAGCTGCTCTGCGGCGATCTTTGATGCCGCGTAAGGGCTCAACGGCTTCAAGGGATGCGATTCGCTTATTGCCCCGCCTGCTGAGGCGAGGTCGTAAACCATGCATGTGCCTATGAGCGCCATTTTCGGCAAGGACCTGCGCTTCCTCATCTCCTCGAGCAGGACAAATGTGCCGAGGATGTTGGAATCGAAACTTTTCCGCGGATTGCCGATGCTTTCCTGAACGTTTATCTGCGCAGCGAGGTGGATAACGAGGTCGAATTTGTTTTTGGAGAAGAGCCCTGAAACAAGCGCGGCATCCTCCACATTTCCCTGAACAAGCCCCGCGAAATTTTTATTGCCCTTGAACTCCGCAAGGTTTTCCGCGCTGCCGTTGGAGAGGTTGTCAAGAACCCACACCCTGTGCTTTTCGCCGAGCAATTTTTTCACAACCCAGCGCCCTATGAACCCCGCGCCGCCTGTTACAAGGACATTAGCCATAATGCACACCAAAAATTACTTCACAAATTTCCATTTCCATTCCGCCCCGCATGCCATGCATTCACTTCACAAATTTTCCGTACCATTCCGCGGTTTCCTTCAGGCCCTGTTCAAGCGTGTACTTCGGCTTCCATCCGAGGGAAGAGGAAATTTTTGAAACGTCCGCCTCCAGCGCCTTGAGGTCGCCCTTCCTCGCCTCCGCGGAAACAATCTCCGAACCAGAACCCGTGATTTTTATTATTTTTTCGGCAAGCGCCTTTACGCTTGTCTGCTTCCCCGTGCCTATGTTGAATATTTCGCCTTTTATAGAGCCGCCTTTTTCAGCGAGCATCCTGTAAGCGCGTGCCGCGTCCTTCACATACAGGAAATCACGCGTCTGCTCCCCGCTGCCGGAAACCTGCAGTGCCTGCCCTTTCAGCGCGCGGCTTATGAATGCGGGAATTACCGCGGAATAGCCCCAGAGGTTCTGGTTCTCGCCGAATGTGTTGAAGTTCCTTATAACGTTCACGGGATAATTGTGCCATTCGAACATGGAGAGGCAGTGCTTTTCAGCAGCGAGTTTTGTGACTGCGTAAACGCTCCTCGGGGAAAGAGGGTGCAATTCGTCCATCGGCGTGCGCAGAGGGTTGCCGTAAACCTCGGGGGATGATGCGTAAATAAGCGCCGGCTTTGTTTTGCTTGCAAGCAGCTCCCTGCAAAGGTTGAACGTGCCGAGCTCGTTGTTGTCGAAATATTTCCGCGGGTTAACCATGCTTTCGTCTATGGAAACGTGCGCGGCAAAATGCATAATGGTGTCAAGCTTCATTGCATCGATTTCTTTCGCCTTAAGCGTGCGGAAATCGCGCTTCATTATCTGGACCTTTTCCGCAAAGCCCTCGGGCAGTATGAACGGCTCCCTGCCGAGAAAGCCGCGGCTCATGTCGTCGAGCGCGAAAATTTTCCCGGTTTTCGCGCTTGAGACAAGCTCCGCAACCGTGTGGACGCCGTAAAGCCCCGCAGCACCGGTAACCAGGACACGCATAACGAAATTAAAAAGGAAAAACCTTTTAATAGTGGACAGTTTGCCCAGCGTTTGGCGGGCTTTTGGTACAAAAATCGCAGATGCCTGCAGGGGGCTATGGCTGCCGCAGTACGGGGGCTATTTGTGCGCGGCAACGAACTCCCTGACCTTCGCGGAAACGTACGAAAGCATCTCGTCGGTTATGCCCGGGTATACGCCCAAAAACAGGCTGTTTTTGAGCACCGTGTCGGAGTTTGAAAGCGGCTCCGCAACCCGCACATCGATGCCCGCATATGCGGGATGCATGAGGATGTTTCCCGCGAAAAGCATGCGGGTTTCAATGCGGCATTTCTCAAGCCATTTCACGAATTCCGCCCTGCCGAAACCCGCGCCTTCTTTTATCGTGAGCGGGAACGCGAACCACGCGGGCTTTGAGTTTTCAGTTGCTTCAGGAAGCACAAAACAATCCTCAAGCCCACTGAACTCCTCATAAAGCACCTCGAAATTATGCCTGCGCTTTTTTATGAACTCGGGCAGGCGCTTCAATTGCACAATGCCCATCGCAGCCTGAAACTCAAGCGGCTTGAGGTTGTAGCCGATGTTGCTGTAAAGGTAGCGGTTTTCGTAGCCATCCAGCGGCGTGCCTTTGGCGGCCTTTTCCGCGCTTTCCCTGAAAGGGCAGAAGTCCTGCGGGCTAACTGCAACCCTGCAGACACTGCAGGCGCAGTTTCTGCCCCAGTCGCGCAGCGAGCGCACTATGGGTTCGAATGATTTGTCGCGCAGCGCTATCGCGCCCCCTTCCCCCATTGTCATCTGGTGCGCGACGTAAAATGAAAACGTTCCCATATGCCCGAAGGAGCCAGCAAGTTTTCCCTTGTATTCGGAACCGAGCGCATCAGCAGTGTCCTCAATAACGAAGAGGCCGTGCTCTTCCGCGAAATCCATTACAGCATCCATTTTGTTCGGGTTGCCCAAAGTGTGAGGGAGCATTATTGCGCGGGTTTTTTCCGAGAGCGCCTTTTCGAGGTGTGCGGGGTTTATGTTGTAAGTGCCGAGCTCCGCGTCGAGGAGAACGGGCCTGAGGTTGTTCTGGATTATCGCGTTGAATGTTGTGGGGAATGTGCACGCGGGAGTTATGACCTCGTCACCCGCCTTCAGCGGCTTCTCCGCCTGCCTTGAGCGCAGCGCCGCAATTGCAAGAAGGTTTGCGGAGGAGCCAGAGTTTGTGAGCACCGAGGAAGAAGTGCCGAGATAGCGCGAGAACGCGTTTTCGAAAGCCGCTGCCTGCCTCCCAACTCCAAACCAGCCGTCGAGCAGGGAGGAAACGAATGCGCCGATTTCCTCTTGCCCCACAACAGGGCCGGCGTACTGTATCTTGGTTTTGCCGGGAACGAATTTCCTGTCCGCGGCGCTTTCCTTTAGCTCGAAGAACCGCACAATTTCTTCGCGGATGTTATTCCTGATTTCGGTTTCATCCCTGCCCATCATACGAATCATCCTGTTAAAGGCTTAAAAGATTTTGCAGTGAGCGCAAATGCCGCGCCTACCGCAGCGGAGAGGTAGGTAAGGAGGAGGGCTGAGATAAGGGACATCGCGACAATCGCGCTTGGAGCTGCATTGAACGGGGAGAGCAGGACAATAAGGGCGGCCTCGCTTGTGCCCAGGCCGTTTATCGTCACCGGCAGGAGCGCGACAATGCTGGAAACCGCGACAGCGGCGATGAAAAATGCGTATTCGAAGCCCATGCCGAGTGCGAGCGCCACAATGTAGGTCTGCGTGAAAATAAGCACCCATGAAATAAAGGAGAGGATGAATGCAAATGAAAGCGCGCCCCTCTGCGGCATGCCCGCGCGGAAAGAGGAGAAAAGTTCCGAAGCCTGCGGCTTCAGTTTTTCAGGAATTAGTTTGGCATAAAGCGCGGAGAGCAGCGCGGCGCCTTTTCCCCGCGATGTGAGAAGCCAGAGCGCGAGGATAAGCGCTGCAAGCAGGAGGGCGAAGGCAAGGAACACGGAGCCTGAGATGGCGTTCAGGAAAAAAACCGCGCCGAAAAACGCCAGAAGGGCGACTGAAAGTACGTCAAGCATCCTATCCAGCACAACGCTCGCGCTGCACGCCCCGAGCGGCTTGCCTGTGGCTTTTTGAAGAAGGCTTATGCGCATGAACGAGCCGATCTTTGCGGGAGTTATCGCGCCGTAGAATAAGCCTATGAAATACCAGCGGAGCGCTTGGAAAAAACTAACCTCGCCGAGTTTTTGTTTTTCAATAAGGTAGTGCCACTTGAATGCCTGGATAAGGGCTACGGGGATAAGTATAAGCGCCGCTGCAAGGAGCATTGTCGGGTTTGCCGAAAGCGCTGCGGAAATTATCTTGTCAATGCCTACCAACCAGATTATCGCGGCAAAAAGCGCAATTCCGAGAAGGGGGAGCAATTTTTCGGCTTGTTTAAGCATGCTAACGCCCTATTCCCTTGTACAATATTCCTGCAGCGATAATGCCTTCCCTGTCAAGCGCATTGCGCGCATCGATTACGCCCTTCACCCCTAATTTTTTCAGGCTCGCGGGGGGGAGGGGGGAAATGAACTCCTTGTGGTCGGTTGCGAGCACCGCGATTGCTGAGCCCTTCAATGCTTCCTCCAAAGATTTCGCAGCGGATTTGGAGGGAATGTGCGGGTCGAAAGAAACAACATCCGCGCCCTTCTTTGCAAGCAGTTCCGCAATCTCCATTGCCGGGCTGTTTCGCGCGTCGTCTATTCCTTTCTTATATGAAATTCCGAGGACGCAGATGCGCATGCCTTTCATGCCTGCGCCCAAATTGCGGGCCATTTTTTCGGCGAGGGATGCTACATAATCGGGCATTGAATTATTTATCTCGCGCGCAAGGGAAAGGAACCTGTGTTCGAAACCCGAGTCACGGGCGCGCTTTATGAGGTAGTAAGGGTCAACTGGAATGCAGTGCCCCCCTACCCCCGGCCCCGGGTAAAAAGGCATGAAGCCGAAGGGCTTTGTGGATGCGCCACTTACAACTTCCGAAATGTCTATGCCCAACTGGTCGAAGGATTTGGCAAGTTCGTTTACAAACGCTATGTTTATATCGCGGAAAGTGTTCTCCGTTACCTTCACTGCTTCGGCAGCCTTGAGGGATTTGAGTTCAAGCACAGGCACGCCCTTATCCAAAATGCCCCTGTAGAATGTTGCTGCACGCCTTGTACCTTCCGGCGTTAATGCTGCAACAACCCTCGGTATTTTTTCAACTGGCCATTTTTCATTCCCAGGGTCTATGCGTTCCGGGCAGTGCGCAAGGTCGAAATCCTTTCCTGCCTTGAGCCCCGAACCCTGCTCAAGAATCGGCAGAACCACTTCCTCGACCGTGCCGGGGTAAATTGTGGATTCGATTATAACCATTTGCCCCTTCTTCAGGTTTTTTGCGATTGCGGAGCACGCGGATTTAAGCGCGGCAAGGTCGGGTTCCTGCTGTGCGTCAACGGGCGTGGGGACGCAGACGATTACGGCGTCGGCGCCTTTCATCGCTTCCGCAGCATCCGAAGTTGCGCGGATTTTTCCCTTAAGCACGGCAACCTCGCGCTTGAGTTTCGCGTCATCAATGTGGCTTGTGCCGCGGTTAACCTTATCGACAATGGAGCTGCTCACTTCCAGGCCCCTGACATCAAGGCCGCGCCCTGCGCAGAGGCATGCAAGCGGCAAGCCGACATAGCCGAGACCGATTATGCAAACCGTTTCATCCGCGGATTTCATGCAAAGAATGCTCCATGGAAACAATTAAAATAGATAGCGCGGCAGGCACTGCATAAGGTTGCGGGTTTTGTACCAGAAACAATTAAAATAGGTGGCGCAAGGCAGAAAGCGCGGGTAGGCTAGTGCTGCCGACGCTATTCGGGCAGAAGCCCGAATGCGCGCATTTTGCCCGCAGGCAAAATAGCGAGGCAGCACGCGGCATGCGCGATCGCAAGCGCGCAGAAACAATTAAAATAGATAGCGCAGCGGGAATTAGTTTGCAAGTGGGATGAGGGCGATAGCTTGAAAGTGCTTCTTGTAAAGCTCAAAAGCACAGCGGACGAAACAATGCCCCCCATAGGGCTGGGTTACATAGCCACGGCAATAAGGGGCAGGCACAGCGTCGGCATACTTGACTGCATAAAGGAAAACATCGGCACGGAGCAGCTGCTCGAGAAAATCGGCGCGCAGGGCATAGATGTGGTCGGCATGCAGTTCTTCACAATGAACTACGGCGGCATAATGGAAACCGCAAGGGGAATAAAGGAAAGGTTCCCGCACGTAACCGTTGTTGTCGGCGGGCCGCACCCTTCCGCGATGCCCGAAGAAACAATGCGCGAAATTCCCGAAATAGATTTCGCATTTGCGGGGGAGAGCGAAATCGGGTTCCCTGCGCTGCTTGATTTGCTTGAGAAAGGCGAAAAAGGCAAAGCCAAACTTGCAAAAGTGCCATCCCTCATATGGAGGGACGGGGAACGCGTTGTTGTGAACGAAAGGAAATTTGTCAAGAACCTCGACGAACTGGGCACGCCCTCATGGGACTTGCTCAGGCCAGGCACATACCCGCAGGCGCCGCACGGCTCGTTCTTCAGGCAGTACCCCACTGCGCCGATAATTGTTACGCGCGGCTGCCCTTACCAGTGCACGTTCTGCGCCGGGCATGTTGTTTCGGGGAGAATGATAAGGGTGCGCGGCGTGGATTCCGTGATAGAGGAAATAAAGCTCCTGCACAACAGGTACGGCATAAATGAAATACATATAGAGGACGACAATTTCACGATGAGCAGGCGCTTTGTGGAGGAGTTCTGCAACCGCCTGATTTCGGAGAACCTCGGGATAAGCTGGTGCTGCCCGAACGGCATGCGTTTGGACACGCTTGACAGGGAACTGCTCCTGCTGATGAAGCGCTCGGGGCTTTACTCGGTTTCCGTGGGAATAGAATCGGGTTCGGAGCGCATACTTAAACTTGTCAAAAAAAGGCTCACTCCCGCACAGACAAGGGAGAAGATAGAACTGATTGATTCCGTCGGCTTGGGGGTTATCGGGTTTGTGATGCTCGGCTTCCCGACTGAAACCGAGGAGGAAATAGAGGAAACAATAAATTTCGTGCTCGGGCTTAAACTGAAGCGCATAAATTTCTCCTGCCTCCAGCCTTTCCCGGGCACGGAGATTTACGACACGCTCAGGGCAAGCGGCGAGATAGGGGATGTTGACTGGAAGAACTGCTTCCTTTTCCGCGCAACGTATTCGCCGAAGGGAATAAGCAAGGAAAGGCTGAGGCAGCTGAGGCAGAAAGGGCTGTCGAAATTCTACATGCGGCCGCACATACTGCTCGGGATGCTGCGCGAAATAAGGACTCCGCAGCATTTCTATTTCGTGATGAAAAGGGGGCTGCACTGGCTGTTTATGGAGTGAACTCTGCAACTGCAGCCTGCGGGTGCGGGGAATGCACTGGCTGTTTATGGAATAACTGCGCGCGCCGCTGCGCGGTTACGGCGCAGGAACGCCATTAATGACCTTCAGCACTTTTGTCTTTCCGTCAGGTGCGGAGTATACGGCCTCGGCAAAGCCCTGCGCAATTGCCGCCTCGGCAGCGGTCCTGCCGCTGTCAGAGTAATCAACGAGGAGCGCGTATGAAACCCTGCTGCGTTTCCACGCGGAAAGGAGTTCATCCGCGGTTTCCGCGGGTTCCTTTATTGTGTGCCTGCCTGTGAGCAGGAAAACCCTCTGCGGCATGGGCGACCAGAGCAGTGCGCCCTGCGGGGCGTTCTCCCTGACCCACTCCGAAGCGAGCAGCAGGTTTGTGTACGGGCCGTCGAAATTGCGTTCGTGCTGGGTTGCGAGGTAATAAACGCACGAGGAAAAACCCGCGAAAAGCATTAGCGCGATTACGGCAAAAACCAGGGCGGATGATGTTTTCGGCGATATTCCCGTTTTTTCCCTGAAGACGGACGAGGCAAGGAGCAGGCCGTCGGCAAAGAAGAGCAGGAGCAGGGGCAGCACAGGGAGCAGGAACCTGTTCACCGCGCTTGTGTCTATGTAAGGGTAAATAAACAGCGCTGCAAGGTAAATCAGCAGGTAAATGCGCGCGAAGCCAGACTCCCTGCGCGCGGAGAGCATTCCCGCTGCAAAAACCGCAAACACCGCAATCCCCGCTGCGGCAATAGGCAGTGCGGCAAGAGGGTTTGCGCCGAAAACCCAGCGCGCGGCGCCGAGCGGCGGGAAAACGGTTTCGGGTATCGAGGAGAAAAGATAGAATGACGCGAAAGAAACAGACCTTGCCGCAACCTCCTGCACGGAAAGCGTGCCGGAGGCATAGCCCGAGGAATATTCCTCTATGTTCTTCGCAAACATCAGGCCGAGGTAACTCGGCTCGCCGCTTTCGGGGAAGAACGCGGGATATATGAGCCATGGGGAAATAAGGAGCAGGGCTGCAAGGGAAAACGCAATGCCTGCCTTGGGCCTGCCGCGCAGGGAAAGGAAAATCGGGAGCGCGGGGATTAGCGCAAGGCCTGCAACGCGCGTGAGGCACGAGAGCGCGGTAAAAACAACTGCAAGCGCAGCGGAGAGCCTAGAGTTAAGCCGCACGTGTTCCGTTGCGAAGAAAACCGCAAGGAGCGAGAGCAGCACGAACGGGGCGTCGCTCAGCGCCTTGTGGGAATACCATAAAACCGGCAGGCAGAATGCAAAAACCGCGGCAAGCATGAGCGAAAGCCTCGGCCCGAAAAACCTGCGGAAGAGCATGCCCGCAACAATGACGGAAAGTGCCGAGGCAAGCAGGGCGGGAATTTTCAGGGCAAGCGCATTATAGCCGAAAAACGCGAAAGGCGCCATGAGGAGGGAAGTGAGGGGCGGATAATATGTGAACGGTGCGGGAACGGGAACGCTTATATCCGCGTACCCTTTTCCCTGCGCAAGCGCGAGCGCCCCTACCGCATATTTTGTAGAATCCCCGCCCTCGATAAAACCGTCGAGCGCGAGGGAGTAGAAAATCGCGGCAATAGCCGCCAGGGCGATAAGGCACTTCAAGTAGCCTGAGATTGCCATGCGATAATACTGTGCGAATAAACTTTTATGCGTTTGGGTGCCGCATGCGGGCGTGCCGCGGGCGCGAATAAACTTTTATTCGTATGGGTGCAGTGTTAGGTGTGCTTATTCTGCACTGCGGCGGGATGGGATGAAGGCAAGTATAATAATACCGAGTTACAACGAAGGGGGCACAATAGGCGAAACCATAGGCGCGGTAAAGCGCGTCTCCCTTGCCGGGCTGGGGCTTGAAAAGGAAATCATTGTTGTGGACGACGGCAGCACGGACAACAGCGCGGAAACGCTCGGAAAAATAAAGGGCATAAAACTGGTGAAGCACGAAAAGAACCGCGGAAAGGGAGCGGCAATCAGGACAGGCATTGCGAATTCGAAGGGGGAAATAATAATCATACAGGACGCGGACCTGGAATACGACCCGAAATTCATCCCGAAACTGCTTGAGCCGATAGTGAAGGGAAGGGCGAACGTTGTTTACGGCTCGCGCGCCCTCGGCAAGGTCAGGGGGAAGGAGATAGCGCTGCACAGGATGGGGAACCAGCTGCTGAGCGCGGTAACCGCAATTATTTACGGCACAAGGATTACCGACATGGAAACAGGCTACAAGGCGTTCAGGCGGGAAGTGTTGGCGGGCATGCGGCTCAGGTCCAACGCATTCGATTTCGAGCCGGAAATTACCGCGAAAATCCTGAAGAAGGGGGAGAAAATAATCGAGGTGCCGATAGATTTCAGGCCGCGGGGGTTTGCGGAGGGAAAGAAAATACGCTGGTGGAAGGACGGGTTCTGCGCCCTCTGGGCGCTGCTGAAATACAGGGTTTCTGATTAGGCTGGCACACGGGAAGTACAGTCGGCGCACGGTTATTTTTGCGGCGCGGCGCATTTTAGGCGCAGTCGGCGCTTAACGGTCAGCGCTTGCTTATTTTCGCCGCGCAGCGCATCTTCGGCGGCCTCAGGAAGGTGTGGCGCTCGCTGATGCGCCTGTATGCCGAGAGAATGCGGAACGCAAATTCGGGCAGCCACTGCCTCACTGCTTCGCTTGTTTCGACATAGGAGAGCGCCGAGAAAGAGCCGCCCTCGAGCGTGAAGCCGTTCCGCGAAAGGGTTGCACGGAACGCGGGGGGGAATTCCGCATACACAAAGCCGCGCTTTGAGGAAATTGCGGAAATGTAATTCACAACAACCCTTGCAAACACCATAGGGTTCAGTATGCTGTAGAACTCCAGAATGGCAAATGCGCCCCTGCGCATAACCCTGCGCATTTCCGAAAGCGCCCTGCCCCTGTCGGGCACATGGTAAAAAGCGTTTATGCAGTAGACGGCATCGAACGCGCCCTCCTTGAAGGGCAGGCTCTGCGCGTCCGCAATCACGAGGGAAACGTTCCGCAGTTTTTCATTCTCGGCCCTGCGGCTTGCAAGTGCAATCATCTGCGGGGAGATGTCGAGCGCGATTACCGCATCCGCCTTCCCCGAAATTTCCCCGAGGTGCGTGCCCGTGCCTGTGCCGAGGTCGAGCACGATTCCCGCGGGCTGCGAGGATTTAACGAGCGTGCGGCGCTTCTCTACAATCTCGCGCTCGAGTTCGCTTTCATCCCCATACAGCATTTCGTATTCCGCTGACTGCCTGTCGAAGAACTCCTTCTGGGAATTGGTCCTGTCCATGCCGAACACGCAATCCCGCGCTAAAAGCGCATCTGAACCCTGTGGATGAACTCGAGCAGCCACGACTCCCTGTGGGATTCGTGCGGCAGGATTAACTCGCGGGCGAAGAGGACGCCCGCGCGCAGGCCGTCGAAGAAGACATTGAACTTGCTGCTGCCGTGTATGCGCTGCGGCTCGAATGTTGCGACTTCCGCAATGCGCATGCCGTTCTTTTTCGCCTTTATCTCTATCTCAAGGTCGACTTCCTGCCCGGGCGCCGAGGTGGCGAGGGCGAGGAATTTTTTCCTGTTTATCGCCCTGAAACCCATCCACGGGTCGGTCAGGGGGACTGAAAAAAGCAGGCGCATTGTGAATGCAATGAGGTAGTTTGCGTAAAGGCGGAAAAAAGTCATGTCCTTGCTCTGCACTCCGCCCTTGAGCCTGCTCCCGACAACCAGGTCAAAACCCTCGTTCGCTTTTTTAAGCAGGAGCGGGATGTCTTCGGGCATGTGGGAGCCGTCGGCATCCAGAATTACGATCAGTTCCCCCTTTGCTGCCTTTGCGCCCGTGCGGTATGCGTTGCCGAGGCCTTTCCCTTCCTGCATGACCGTGCGAAGGCCGAGTTTTTTTGCCACGGCAACGGTTCCGTCCGAGGAGTGGCCGTCTACAACAATGATTTCCGATGCAACGCCGCGGGGAATCCTCTTTACAAGCAGGGGGAGGTTTTTCTCCTCGTTAAGCGTGGGGATAATTATGCTTACTGAAAGCTTTCTGTTCGCCTGCGGCAAAGGTTCACCTAAGGTTTGGTAGCACGGTATATTTAATAAAGTTGCCGAGCGGGAAGAAAATTCGCGGCTCCATTATGCAGACCTGAAGGTTCGTGGAGCAGGTTTTGCACTGCTCGAGCGCGAGGCACTGGCCGCGGTATTCCCGGCTTTCAAGGACGGAGCGCAGGCTTTTGCCGCGGATGCTGAAATTGCGCGCCCAGCCTGTGCCCGTGAGGCAGGGGCTGAACGAGCCGTCCTCCCAGAATTCGACGAAATAGTTCGGGGTTATGCAGCGCTCGGCGAAAATGCCGGAGCGTGCGTTGCCCGCAAAATAATCCGCAACCTGAAGGAGGTAATATTTGCTGTTCAGGACGTTTTTCTCGCGCGCCATTTCCGTGCAGAATTTGCGCACCTTTTCGAGTTCCGATGTTTTGAAATCGTAACGTGCCTTTGATTTCTGCCCCGCAAATTCGGGATGTATGCTCACTGCCTGGAACTTGTGGTCGATGCCAAGTTCCTTTGAAAGGGCGTGGAGTTTGTAAAGTTCGTCCGCGTTATGGGGAGTTATCACGGAATTTATTGATGCGGAAACCGCGGGGGAGTAAGCCTTAAGGTTCTCGACCGCCCGCACTGCGCGCTTGAACGCGCCTTTGAAACCCGTGAGTTTGTCGTATGCTTCCCCGTAAGCGTTTACGCTTATCGAAACAGCGTCAATCTTCGCCTCACCGAGGGAGCGGGCAATTTCGGGCGTGAGCAGGGAGCCGTTCGAGACCATGTGCATATAGGGTATTTTCGTTTTCGTATAGCGCACGCGCTCGATTATATCGGGCAGTATCAGCGGCTCGCCGCCCGTGAAGTTCACGAAGCAGGTGCCCATGAGCGAGAGCTCGTCGATGAGGGATTTGTAGCGCTGCAGGGGGATGTATTTTTTCCCCGGGTTGCGCCAGAAGTTGCAGAACGCGCACCTGAAATTGCACATGTGCGAGGTATAGAACTGCGCAATCAGGGGGAATGGCCTGTTCATAACGTAGTAATTGAAATGCCAGCGCAGGTAATTGTACGCGAAAGGCAGCGCGTTGGACGGCTTTATTTCAATAGAGCTTGCCATAACCGGAACACCCTGCAAATTATTTCCCCAAATACCATTCTGCGGTTTTTTTAAGCCCCTCTGCAAGCGAAACTTTCGGCTCGAAGCCGGTGAGCGTGCGGAGTTTTGTTATGTCGGGGCAGCGGCGCATTGCCGAGCCCTCGGGGGAGGGCACAACCTGCAGCTCCGGCTCGTATCCGAGCATGCGGCATACCCTGCCCGCAAGTTCGGAGATTTTTATCTCTTCCTTATCGTTGCCTATGTGCACTATTTCACCGACGGTTTTTTCAGACTCGGCAACCATGATTGTCGCCCTTACCGCGTCATCCACAAAGCAGAACGCCCTTGTCTGCCCCCCGCCCTGTATTTTGAAAGGGTTTTCCCCGCGCTGCGCACGCATTATGAACTCGGGAATTACGTGCTCGTTGCCCATGCGCGGGCCGTAGACGTTGTGGTAGCGAACTATGGAGAACGGGAAACCGTAACGGCGAGCATAATTCACAAACAGCAGTTCGCCCGCAATCTTGCTCCCGCCGTAGCTCCACCTAGGGTTCTTCACGTCCTCGATAACCAGCGGCGCGGTTTCGGGAGTGGGGATTTTCGATACGCCGAGTGAGACGCCCCCTGCATAAGCCTCGGATGAGGATGAGAAAATTATTTTCGCGCCGTTCCCTTTCCGTGACTTGAGCCATTCGAGGATGTTGAGCGCGGACGAGATGTTCACGCGCAGCACCTCCTCCGGCTTCTCGTAAAAGAAGCGCGTGCCGTTTATCGCGGCAAGGTGGTAAACGAAATCAAACGCGTCGGGTTTGCCGAGCTTTTTTGTTCCGCCGTGCACGGAGAGGTCGGCATTTATGAAATCAACGTTTTTCAGCGCGCAGAGTTCTTTAAATTCGGCGTCCGCCTTCCCGCGCGAGAGGTTGTCCGCAATTGTGACCTCACAGCCGCGCAGTTCATCGCGCGCCGAGCCGCGCACTGCGCCGCACAGTGCTGCCCCGTCTGCAATGCCGCGCCCTGCAAGCGCATCCGCGGTGCCGCGCAGTGCAAGCGCCTTTGCAAGGTGCATGCCTATGAAGCCCGCACCCCCGGTTACGAGAACCCTTGCACCCCCGGCTGCAGCGTGCCCCGTTACCGGAACCCTGCCCTTTTTCGGCTTCCCCATAGGGCTCACGCCGTCCCGTCCCCTATCCTGACGTACTCAACGCCCCTTGCATGCCTCAGCGCCGCGGCGTCCGCAATGTTGTGCCAGCAGTCCACGACAAGCACGGGTTTATTGCAGTTCGAGAGGATAAGTTTCGCGTCCGCATTCATCAGCTTCTCGTGGTTTGTGAGGAAAAGCACCGCATCCGCGCCCTTAAGGGCGGCGGCGATACCTGCCTCCACCGGCCTGCCCATAAATGTTTTCACAACAGGGTCGAATGCCGCGTACTCCATATCGAACTCCGCGCCGAGCGCGTCCGTTATCTTCACGGAGGGCGCGCCACGCATGTCATCGGTTTCGGGCTTGCCCTTGAACGCGAGGCCGAGCACGGCTATGCGCGGCTTCGCAATTTTGTGCCCGCGAACAAAGCGCCTGACAATGTCGGCAATGCGGAGGGTTGCGTGCTGGTTCCCGTCTATCGTCGCGTTAACGAGCGCGGCGCCGAGCGCGTTGCTCTCGGAAAAATACCTGAATATCTCGGGGTCCTTCGAAAGGCACGGCCCGTCCGCGCCCAGCCCCGGCTTGAATATAGATGTGCGTGAATATGAATTGTTCACCGCCTCCACAACCTCGTAGGAGTCTATGCCCATCTTTTCGCAGAGCATGCCGACCTCGTTCGCGAACGCTATGTTGACCGCGCGGTAAAGGTTGTCTATTAATTTGCATAGTTCCGCGACCCTCGGGCTTGAAACAATTACAACGCGCCCGCCGAGGCGGGAGATTATTTCAGCCGCCTTTTCCGCACTCCCGCGGTTTATGCCCCCCACTATTTTAGGCAGGGTGTAAAGTTCGTGCATTGCCATGCCCTCTATTGTTCTTTCGGGGCAGAATGCGAGGAAGAAATCCTTTCCGGCCTTCAGGCCCGAAAGGGCTTCAAGGCGCGACTTTGCGTGGTTCTCGGTTGTGCCGGGCACAACGGTGGATTTGAGCATAATTACCTGCCCGCGGCGCAGGCCTTTGCCGATGCTCTCGAGCACGCCGTCTATGTACTCGTAATTCGGCTCGCGGGAGTTTTTAAGGGGCGTGCCCACCGTTATTATCACCGCGTCCGCTTCCTTCATTGCAACTGCATAGTCACATGTGAAGGTTATCGCGCTTTTGTGCTTCCGCAGGGTTTCGTTCAGGCCGGGCTCGAATATTTCCGCGGAATATTTTTCACGCAGGGCCTTCACTTTCGCGCCGTCGATGTCGACGCCTATTACCCCGAGGCCCGAATTCGCGAATGCCGCAACCATGGGCATGCCTATGTAACCGAGGCCGCAGACCGCGACAACAGGCACTTTTGCACGAACATTCACGTTAGATTTTTGTACCAAGGAAAACCCGCCTTCAGCCGCGCAATGAAAGAATGCTGCGCAAAAAGGTTTAAATATGGTTTATTTAAGATTTAGGTGAAACAGTTGAAACGCGGGGGAGAGGGAAATGAAGATACCTGTCGCTAACACCAGCCTGAACGAGGACGACGCAAGGGCGGCGTATGAAACGGTAAAGAGCCAGTGGCTCAGCATGGGCCCGCGCGTGAAGGAATTCGAGGAAAATTTCTGCAAATGCACGGGCGCGAAAAACGCCGTGGCGGTTAACAACGGCACATCCGCGCTGCACACCGCGCTTGTGGCGCTCGGCATAGGGCACGGGGACGAGGTAATACTGCCCACGCTTACATTCATCTCGACCGCGAATGTCGTGCTTTACCAGGGCGCGAAACCCGTTCTTGCGGAGTGCGACAAGGAAACTTACAACATAACCGCGGACGAGATAAGGAAGCGCATCACTGCGAAAACGAAGGCGGTAATTTCAGTCGACATGAACGGCATGCCGGCGGATTACGATGAAATAACTGAACTCTGCGAAAAAAAGGGCATAGCGCTCGTTGCCGACAGCGCGGAAAGCCTCGGCGCCACATACAAAAAAAGGAGGATAGGGAGCATAGCGCCGCTGCACTGCTTCTCGTTCTTCCCGAACAAGAACATAACTACGGGGGAGGGGGGAATGGTAACAACGGGGGATGCGGAACTCGCTGAAAAGATGCGCAAAATACGCAACCAGGGGCAGGAGGGCAGGTACAGGCATGTTATGCTCGGCAACAATTACAGGATGACCGATTTGCAGGCTGCCGTAGGCAACAGCCAGCTTGCGAGGCTTGATTCGGTTATAAGCGAAAAGCAGGGGCTTGCGGATGAATATTACAGGGCGCTGGAGGGCGTGAAAGGGCTGGAACTGCCGCACATCCCCGATTATGTAACGCAGCACGCATGGTACCTTTACACGGTTAATGTCGACGCGAAAAAGCGCGACATTATTGTCGAAGGGCTTGCAAAGGAAGGCATAGAAACAAGGCTGAGTTTCCCGCCGATACACGCGCAGCCTTATTATGCGGAAAGATACGGCTACGGGAAGGCGGACTTTCCCGTTTCCTACTCCCTCTGGAAAAGCCTCATAGACATACCGCTCTGGTGCGGCATGGGAAAGGAAAAACAGGAAATTGTTGTTTCTCACCTGAAAAAAATACTCGGGCGGGCGTAAAACCTTGGCGCGGTTTGCCTGCGCGGGAAATTCCACGGCGGATTGTATGGAACAGCTGAAATTCTCGGGGCGGGAAATCGCTTTTATCGCGCTTGTATGTGCGCTGGGCATTGCTGCAAGGCTGCTTTTCTTTTCAGGCACGGACATTGCCTGGGACGGGGCTTGGCACGTGATGATTGCGTACAAGATTGCAACGGTGTTCTGGGCACAGCCGCTTATACTTGCAGTATGCCTTGCAGTGGCTGCAGTTCTCGCATATTTAATCCTCGTGCGCAGGAGCGTTATTGCCGCTGGCGCGGCTGCGCTTGCCCTGCTCTTTGCATCCCTTGCACTCCATGTTCCCCTCACCCTGCACCCTCGGCACCCCCCGCTTTTCAACATTCTCGCATCCATAGGAATATTCCTGACAGGGCTTGCGCCCGATGTTGTGGGGAAACTCATATCAACAGTAGCGCTGATTGCGCTGGCTTTCTTCGGGCTTCTGCTGGGCGTTTACCTGCGCGATAAAAAATTCGGGCTCGTGCTCTTCGCACTGCTCATGCTTTCCCCGCTTTCGGTTTTTTATTCAAGCACCGCACTGCTGAACCCGCTTGAGGTTGCGCTCTGCTACGGTTCGCTTGTGGTGTTCCTTTTCGCCCTGCGGAACTCGAGGCTAATGCCCATTGCGGGGGCGATGTTTGCCTGCGCGGTTGCCACGCGATACACGGCGGCGCTGATTGCGCTGGCTTTCGCATGGCTGATTTTCGAAAACAGGGGCTGGGCACTTGAAAAGGAAAACAGGAAAAACTGTGCGGTATTCGCGCTGATTTGCGTGGCGGCAATGGGGGCGTTCCTGCCGGCAATGCTTTCAAGTTTCGGCGGATACGCAACATGGAGCGCGGAATCGAGCAATTATGTAAGCGATATGGAGCATTACAGCGCGCAGTTTGTTGATGCCATGGGCGGGGAGCCGCTGCAGCAGGGCACCGGCTTTTACCCCGAAACACTTATGTTCTTTCTCACGCCTGCGGCGGCGCTGCTGTTCATTGCGGGCGCGCTCTTCGCAATAAGGGAGAGGAACCGCACTTTGCTAATGCTCCTGCTTATTTTCACGGCATATCTCGCGTTCTTCACGCTTGCCAGCCAGTACATGGCGCCGAGGTATGCGCTGGGCATGGAGTTCCCGCTCATGGCTGTTGCCGCGTTCGGGATTGCGCGGGCGTGGAAAATGAACAGGGCCGCGGGCATCGCGGCACTCGCGGCAATCATTCTGCTCTTCGCCTGGCAGGATGCCGCGCTGATAAGCGGGCATAATTTCCGCGGGCTTTCGGAGGAGATGCAAAAACTGCCGCAGGGCGCAAAGGTGTACACAAGCAGCCTGGACCCCGTGAGGTATTACCTCGGGATTTACAAAACAGATACGGTTGTTGTTAACCCTTTCTTCTCCAAACTGCCAGGGGTGCCTGCGCAGGCGCGGCAGGAGGAACAGCGGCTTTATTATTACGTGAACACAAGGCTTGCGGATGTTGCGGACAGCACGGATTATGTCGTCGCAACAGCGGTATTTTTCGATACCGAGGATGCGGCGGCACTTGAAAAATTCACGCCCTGTGCGGAAATAAAGTCGGGAACGTACACGGTTTTTTGGGTTTACGCACGGGAGAAATGCCCCGAATAATCGGCCAGTTATTTCCCGCGGAAATAACTTATTGTTTCCTTAAGCCCTTCATTAAGCCGGACCTTTGGCGCCCAGCCGAGGGTTTTTTTCGCAAGCGAGATGTCGGGGTTCCTGCGCGCGGGGTCGTCCTGCGGCAGGGGAGAATATGAAATTTTCGATTTCGAGCCTGTTGCGGCGATGACCTTTTCCGCGAGCTCATTGACCGTGAACTCGTCCGGGTTCCCGAGGTTTATGGGTTCGGCGCCGCCTTTCTCCATTGCAAGGGCAATGCCGCGCACCATGTCGGAAACATAACAGAAGGAACGGGTCTGCTTTCCGCTGCCGTAAACCGTGAGCGGCTTTCCCGCGAGAGCCTGCGTTATGAAATTCGGCACGACCCTCCCGTCTTCGTCCGCCATCCTCGGGCCGTATGTGTTGAAGATGCGTACAATGCGGGTTTCAACGCCGAGTGTGCGGCGGTAAGCCATGACAAGCGCCTCCGCAAACCTCTTGCTCTCGTCGTAGCACGAGCGCAGCCCTATGGGGTTTACATTCCCCCAGTAACTCTCGCGCTGGGGATGCTGCAGAGGGTCGCCGTAAACTTCGGAAGTCGAAGCCTGCAGGAAGCGCGCCTTCTTTTCGCGGGCGAGTTCGAGCATGTTCCTCACGCCGAGCGAACCCGCAAGCAGCGTCTCCACGGGGTGATTCTGGTAATCCACGGGCGATGCGGGGGAAGCGAGGTTGTAAATGAAATCTATTCCGCCCTTAACCCCTGGCGGGGAAACGATGTCGTGCCTTATGAATTCGAAATTTTTATTTCCGCGCAGGTGCGCGATATTTTTCACGCTGCCGGTGATTAGGCTGTCGATGCAGACAACGCCGAACCCCTCCCCCAGCAGGAAATCGCAGAGGTGCGAGCCTATGAACCCCGCGCCGCCCGTTACAACCGCACGCTTAACAGCCATAGAAACCAAACCACACGCATGTGTTTTTTGTTTTTTAAGTTCCGCGCCCGCTCAGGGCTTGAACTCCTCCCTCGCCCTGCCGAGGGATTCAAATGAACCTATGTCGAACCATTTTTCAAGGAATATGTGCCCGTAAACCGCTTCGCGCGTTATAAGCCACTCGAGGAAATTTCCCATTTTATCGGGGTCGTTCCCCTCGGATATGTATTCCGAAATGCGCGCTATTGTCTTCGCGGGGTAGAAATATATTCCGCATGAGCAGAGCGTGCTTTTCGGCTCCTCCGGCTTCTCATGGAAGGCCTTGACGCGCATGCTTTTGTCGACCTGCACAACGCCCATCTTCTTCGCCTCATCCGTGTCGGAAACGTCGTAAAGCGCTATGAGGTTTGCGCGCTTTGCCCTGAAGTCCGCAAGCATCCCGTTCAGCGGGAAATTAAAGAGGTTGTCCCCCGAAACCACGAGCAGGTCATCTTTAACCTTGCCCTCCTCAAGCGCAAGCTGTATATCCCCCATCTGCCCGAGCCTGTCCTCGTTGCTCACGGTGTTGTCGTTTATCACCCTTATGGGCACGTCCGAATTCTCGCACTTTGCCCAGTCCTCGAACTGGTAAAAGAATTTGTTGTTTGTCACGACAAGAATTTCGGTTATGCCCCCGATTGCGCATATCCTGGAAACGATGTGCGAAAGTATCGGCTTGCCCTTTACCTCGATAAGCGCCTTTGGTTTTTCTCGTGTCAGGGGGTAGAGCCTTGTGGCATAGCCGGCAACAGGGATTATCGCTTTCATCATCACACCATGCAAAAATAAACCGCAGAACGCATACGGCATATAGTTCAGCGCCCTATGCTTACGTAAGTGAATCCGAGGTCGCGCATCTTTTCCGCATCGAAGATGTTCCTCCCGTCTATTACAACGGGCTTCTTCAGCAGTTTTTTCACGCGCTCAAGGTCAAGGCGCCTGAACTCGTCCCATTCCGTGACAATAACAAGTGCGTCCGCACCCTCCATTGCCTCGTAAGGGCCCGTGCAGAAGCGCGCGCCTTTGACGTGCTGCGCCGCGGTTTTCATTGACGCGGGGTCGTAAGCGCTTACTTCCGCGCCCTTTTCCAGCAGGGCATTTATGATATCGATGCTCGGCGCCTCGCGCATGTCGTCCGTGTCCGGCTTGAATGCGAGGCCGAGCACGGCGATTTTTTTCCCTTTCGGGCCGCCAAGGGCGTTTTCAATCTTGCCGATGAATGCCTTGCGCTGGTTTTTGTTTATGTTCTCAGCCTCGCGCAGCAGCGAGAAATCGTAGCCGTTCTTCGCCGCAATTTGTATGAATGCCGAAACATCCTTCGGGAAGCAACTGCCGCCATAACCTATGCCCGCGTTCAGGAAACTGCGCCCTATGCGCCTGTCGGTGCCCATGCCGTGCGCGACCTGCCCTATGTTTGCCCCTGTTTTTTCGCAGATGTTTGCAACGGCATTTATGAACGAAATTTTCGTTGCGAGGAACGCGTTAGAGGCGTGCTTTATGAGTTCAGCGCTTTTCACGTCCGTGAAAATTTTCTCAGCCTCAAGCGGGGCGTAAAGCTCCTCCATAACCTTCCTTGCGCGCTCGCTGTCCGTGCCTATTACGACGCGGTCAGGCTCCATGAAATCCTTCACTGCGGAACCCTCGCGCAGGAACTCGGGGTTTGAAACAACATCGAAAAGTTCGGGCTTGACGTTCTGCGCGCGTATTGCACTTGCAACCATGTCGCCTGTCTGCACAGGCACGGTGCTCTTCTCCACGATCACGGTGTGCTTCGTTATCGCGCGCGCAATCTCCTTCGCTACGGCCTCAACATGGCTGAGGTCGGCCTCGCCGTTTTCCTTCGGAGGCGTCCCTACCGCGATGAAAACAACCCTGCTCTCTTTCGCCGCTGATTTGAGGTCGGTTGTAAAGGAAAGGCGCCCTGCGGTTGCGTTCTTGTTCACCAGGGGTTCGAGGCCGGGCTCGTAAATCGGGATTTCGCCGTTTTTGAGGGAGGCAATCTTGGCGGCGTTGCTGTCGACGCATATGACATTGTGGCCGAGTTCGGCAAGGCATGCGCCCGCAACAAGCCCGACATAACCTGTTCCCACGACTGCAACATCCATGTTTGACACACCATTGCCGGAATATAAAAATAAAAACCGCTATAAGAAAACAATGTCCGCGGTTAATTAATCGGTTTTGGCATCTATGAAAACCCCTTTAAACCTTTACCTTTTTCTGCCATCCCATATGCCTCGTAGACATGCATCTATTCGTGCGTCGCGCTTAGCCGAGAGGGCCCCGGCGTGAGAGGCACACTATGTAAAGTCCGTATCGGGCAAG
>JAZDEL010000009.1:0-182652 GCA_043808785.1 Candidatus Iainarchaeum sp. | reverse complement strand
GCCCGATACGGACTTTACATAGTGTGCCTCTCACGCCGGGGCCCTCTCGGCTAAGCGCGACGCACGAATAGATGCATGTCTACGAGGCATATGGGATGGCAGAAAAAGGTAAAGGTTTAAAGGGGTTTTCATAGATGCAGGATAAGCGAAATCGCGGCCCGTTCCGTGCGATAAAGGTTTCTGTTGTTATTCCCGCACTTAATTCAGAGCGCACTATTTCCGCATGCATATCCTCTCTGCTTGGCCAGAGCCTCGTGCCAGCGGAAATAATACTTTCCGACAGCGGCTCCAATGATAGAACCGTTGAAATAGCAAGGCGCATGGGCGCGAAAGTAGTTTTTCCGCGCAGAAAAAGGAGCAGGAGCGCGGCAAGGAACGCGGGGTGGCGCGCTGCGCGCTGCCATGTGGTCGCATTCTGCGATGCGGACACTGTTTTTTCGCGGGAGTGGCTTGGCCTCGCCGCTGGCGCGCTCGGCAGTTTTGATGCAGTTGCGGACAGGCGCGCGGTGCATGAGCCCGAAACTTTTTACCTGCGCCTGCTGCAGGCGAATTACGATTTGAATTACGCAAACTACACGCCTTTCTGTGCCTGGGTTATGAAGCGCGGGGTTCTTGGGGCAACGGGCGGCTTCAATGAATCGCTGAATGTCGCGGAGGAACGCGACTTGGGGAAGCGCATGCTTGCCTCGGGCTTCACAATCGGCTTCGAGCCAAGCGCGGTGCAGTTCCATGCAGGCAAGCCGCGCAATTTTTTGCAGGGCATTTCACGCTCTTTCCTGCACAGCGCGGGGCGTGTTGCATACTTCCGCGCGTACCCAAGCGAATTTCCCGCTGCAAAATTCGCATTGTTTGCCGCAATTCCCCTTGCGGGAATAGCATCGCTGTTTTGGTCTACGGCTTTTTTTGTTTTTGCGGCAACCGCCATTGCGGCTTTTGCCGCAGCCATCCTGAACCACGCGATAAGGAGGAACGGCATTTCAGTCCTCGGCTTCCGCAGCGCGCATTATATTGCGGGGCTTGCCGCGCTCAGCTTTGCGGACGGCTTCGCTTTTGTTTTCGGCACAATTTATGGCGCGCTGCGGGCGGGCGATAAACTTTGAACGCGGTTTTGTTCGGCAGGGGGAAAAGAGGCGGCATTTACTACTATGTGCGGGAGCTTGAGAGGGCGCTGAAGGAAAAGGGCGTGCATGCCTCGGCTGGCTGGCGGGATTTTCCCTCCGCAAACGTGCTGCACTACAATTTCGACACCTTCGGCAATGCGAAGCAGGTTTTTCTCCTAGCGCTTCTCATGCTCGGGCGCGCGGCAGGAAAGAGGGTTATTGTGACGAGCTTCTGCCCGACTGCGCGCGGCGCAAAGCCCCTGAAGAGCAGGCTGTACGAGCGCCTGCTCTACAAAACCGCGCACAAAATACTCGTGCACGACAAAACAGAGTGGGGCTTTTCATATAAAACAGCGGCGATTCCCCACGGCAACTTCTCGTTTTACCTGAAGCACAGAAGCAAACAGCCGCGCTCAATGCTCAAGAAAAAGTGGGGCGTTTCCGGAAAGGATGTTGTGCTTTCGTACGGCATAATACGGCCGAGCAAGGGCTATGCGTCAATGCTGCGGATTATGCGTGACGTTGTGCGGAAAAGGCCGAATGCCATGCTTCTGATTGCGGGGCAGCAGGGATACGCAAGCCTTGGCGAGTGCGGCCTCAAGGAACTTCCGGATTTTGCGGTTTTGCACCCGAAATATATGGGTGAAAAGGAAACAGCGGAGCTGTTCACGATTGCGGATGCCGCGCTGCTTACAAACACACAGAACAACTGGAGCGGGGTTGCGCACGTGGCATACTGCTTCCGCGTCCCCGTAATCGGTCCCGATTCCATGAAAAGCCAGCTGACTATTACTGCTTCAAGCGGTCGGGAGTTTATTGAGAAGGTTCTGGGCATCCTGAAAGACAGGCCCTCGTGCGTACGTGAATTCAGGCGCGAAATGGAGGATTTTTCTTGGGAAAGGGCTGCGGGGGAAATACTCGCGCACTACCGCGGCTAGCCGTGGCACGGGAAACGCCCGCCTTTAGCCCGTGCGCGGGAAACGCCCGGCCTTTAGGGCGCAGCCCGAGAGAACCCTCACCCGCTTCAGCGGCAGGCAGTTCACTCGGGGCTTTCACCATACTCACCCGAAGAGCCATTCCGCAAACCCGAGCAATGCGGGCTTGAGGCGCCCATACCTGAAGTTGCGCCCTGTGTAAATGCCAAATGCGGCAAGCAGCATTGCGGCATATGCAGCTACCATATATGCCGAAAGCGCATACTGCATTGCGAGATTCACCCACTCGAACCAAAAGAGCCAGAAAAGGTATCTCACTGCAAGGCCAAAAAGGAAAACAAGTGGAAAACAGAACTGCGCCGCAACCCCGAGCTTCACGTCCTCGCCGAGCGTCCGCCAGCTTTTTGCGATAAAAAACCCGAAAGCCATGCAGAGGAGCGCGCCAGCAACAGGCAGGTGCAGTGCCGCGGCAAATTTCCTGCTCCTCAAAATTGATTCCACTTTGCCCGCAAGCGCTTCCTTAAGCCTTTCCCTCAAATCAATTCCCCCCTTTCCCGCGGAGCGCCTTGCCTATCTCCTCCGCGCTCACGCCCTCGCCGATTAGCTCGCCTTTTATTGCATCCAGGCTTTTTCCTTTGCGCCTTTCCCTGTTTATGCGCTCGATTATTTCCTCTCCCGATGTTGCGGAGACAAACTTCAGCCTCTTCAGCAGGAGAATTATCCCGAGCCATAATGCCGCGGCTGCAAGTAGCGGCAAAGCGACCTTCAAACCGAGTTCGAAGCCCGCGCCGATGCTGTAAACCGTCCTTACGGTATCCTGCTCGTCGGTTATGCGCATAAGCCCCCTGCTCAATGCAAAGGCTATAAAATAAATTGCCACAATCGCCAGATACCTGTTCATAAAGGGGATTGCAAGCAGCACAACAAATGCGGCGAAATAAAGCAGCATGCCCCTGCTCGCAATCTGCGCCTCGAAAAGGCTTTCAAATCCTGCGCGCGAGAACGCGGACGGCATAAGCATAAGCAGGAAAAACCCGATAAGCAGTGCCGCATTCCTTGCCCTCATTTTTTCGCCCCCATCAGGCCCTCCAGCCTCTGCCGTGCCGTAGGCGCCATCCTATGTTCGGGGTATTTTTCGACTATTTCCTTATAATCCTTTACCGCATTTGCGAATTCCCCGTTCTGCCCGTATTTCTCCGCCCTGCGGAACATGCACACTACAACATAATCCTCGACCCCAACGCTCCCTATACATTCGGTGTAAATGTCCATTGCCTTCTTAAAATTCTCCGCGCCGCCCTGCCTTTCATACACGGTTCCCAATCCAAGCAGTATGTTGCCTTTTTCGCTCTGGTCGGGGCCTGTGTCGAGCGCTATTTGCAGCGCGGTTATCGCCTTCCCGTAATCGCCGGTATATGAACTGAGGTCGGCAAGCTCAATCAGCGGAGGAATCAGGTCCCTATCAATAGGCCTCGAATAAAGTATCTCCTCGAACGCCTCTATCGCTTCAGGGTATTTTCCCTGCAGGCGCAGGCCCCTTGCCTTATTCAGCATGTCCTGGGAACTTTCCTCGAAGAGCGCCGAGAGGTCGCTGTTTGCCCTTACCGCGGAATATAGGTTAATGGTATTCAGCCAGTCAAGCTGGCCGCGGTAGTTTATGCCGCAGTCGCCGCATGCAAAGGCGCCTATTGTCCTTTTTGCGGAAAATTCAGTCTGCGGCAGGGTCAGCAAAAGCGCGAATATAAGGATAGGCACAAGGAACGCGCGGATGCTGATGCGCCTGCGCACCGCCCGCACAAAAATGAAAGCAAACCCTACGCCGAGCATGAGCAGCACAGCCCTTACCGAGTGCGCCTGCTCGAGGAAAGGGATCGAGCGCGATGACATAGTAAGCGGGAGCGTGCTTGCGCCGTGGTATGTCACCGGGAGATGCGCCTGGAAACCGGCGAGTATGTTGAGGAACTGGAGCGCGAACGGCGTCACAAACAGGATAACCGCGGCAGCAACCAATGCGCGCACTCCTTTTATCTCGAAAGCAAGGGTTATTATGAATGCAGTGGCGGCAAACGATATAATGAGGAACAGGAAATATATCGGCGCCCTTACGTATTGGAAGAGGAAATCCCACGGATAAGCGCGCGACATCTCCTGTTTCTTTTCCTGAAGCTGTGCTTCCGATATTAACTCGACCTTTTCCGCGCCCGCATTTTCCTTTATGAGCTGCACAGTGCCCCTGCTGTCCTCAAGCCCCTCTAAGATGTAAATTTTCCCAGCACTTTTCATAAGGAGGAATGTTCCCCTGTCCTTGCTGAACGGCTCGTTCTCGTTCCAGCTGAAGCTGTGGATGAATATTCCGTCCGCGGAATCGGTCATGCCGAGGATAAAGCGCAGGTAGAACGGAACCACTTCCTCGCCGTACTGTGGTTTCAGCCACCAGTCGATATTAAGCGCATTCGGGTTGGGGATAAGAAACGCCAGTTGTGCCATTAACAGGCCGCAGGCAAGCATCGCAAGCACGAAGTGCTTCGGCCTTATGTTGAACTGCGGGATGTATTTGTACAGCCAGAGTATTGTGAAAACAACGAGCATGGTTATTAAGCCGAGCGCAATCTGTATCGCAAGCTTGAAGCCGAGGTCGGCATATACAACAGAGGTTACATTGTAATGGTATGCAAATACCGAGTTCTCGTTTGTCTTGAATATGTACTGGTTGCTGTAATAATCCAGCATAGCCAGGTTTTTCGGGACAAATATCGAAATATTGCCGAATGCCCCGCTGTTGTTCACCCTGAAAGGAACTCCCGACGGCGGGTCGAACATGCTGTTGCCGAAGATTGAAATCACGGGATGCTCGCGCCAGATGGTAAGTTCGTTTGCATCGTCAACCTTCCTGAAAAGGCCGAGAGCCTTCGGGTCGCCTTCAAAATAGTCCGCCCCTTCTATTATGGGATATTTTTCCATGCCGTCAAAATTTATGAAAGTGTGCATGAAAACCGTGCCGTTTATGTCTTTGAGTTCCATTACAACAAGGGCGTCTGAGGCGAGCGGCCCCAGCCCCATCACGGGGATTTTTTCCGGGAGGAATGCGAGGTTGCGCCACCTGAAGCTCGCGTATTCGTCGCTGTATTTGGTAAAGCCGTCCTTATCTATCTCGGCAAGGTGGAGGGCGAGGTAATCCACGTCCGTATTGTATCTGCCTTTGTCGTATGATGCGTGCACGGGAGCGGCGAGCGCGAAAAAAATCACAATAACTGCCGCAGCCCTGCATATGCCGTTTCCCGCCATGGTATCCCCCGATTTTGCAATAATTGGTGGCAACTTATATTTATCGCTTTTCATTGCCCCTGCCCGATTAGCGCGCCCGAATAGCGCGGTTGCGCTGCTCGCAAACCCCGCAAACCAACCGCTTCCGCGGTTTTTCTTTTTCACAACCAAATTTTCCACGGGTTCAGGTTTCTTTAATTTCTGCTGCGCCGGTCTCCCGCAGTGCGGTTTTTATTTTGTTAAGGCTTCTATTTATTGTGGGCTTTTTTGAAATTCTCAGGGGCATGAGCCTGAGCGAGCAGTCTTTCAGGAGCAAAAAGCTATGGAAGGCAAGGGCAAGGCTGGTTCTCGGGCTGTTGCCGCAGGGGGGGCGGCTGCTGGACGTGGGCTGCTTTGTTGCAAGCCAGACCGACAGCTTCCTCGCGCGCGCGGACAGCACGTTCGGGATAGAAAATGAATTGAAATGTTGCGGCGAATGGTCGAAGCACTGGGCAAAGCGCAGGAGCAGGATTGCGATTGCCGACGCCGCAGCCCTGCCCTTCAGGGGCGGGGTTTTTTCCTCGGTTGTGATGAGCGAAATAATGGAGCACATGCAGGACGGGGGCGCGGCATTGCAGGAGGCGCTGCGCGTGCTTGAGGCGGGCGGCACGCTCGTAGTCACGGTGCCGAACAGGAACAGGATGAACAGGAGGATTCTGCGCGCTCTCGGCATGAACCCGCCAACAAACCCGCTGCACCTTCACGAATATTCAATGGATGAAATCACGGAAAAAATAAAATCGCACGGTTTCGAAGTAAAAAAAACAACAGGCTGCGGCTTTTACTGGTTTAACTTTGTTGCGGCAATTTTCCCGAGGCTTGCGATTTCGGTTGTTGTCAAAGCGCAAAAACCTCCGGAATCCTGAGGCGCGTTAATTCAGCCATAACTGCCGCAGCCGCAAACAGCGCCTCGAGTGCGATAAGGGAATAAACAACCTTTTTTTCGGTCATGCCCTGCCTGTTCATAATCAGCCAGTGCATAATTCCGTATGGCCTGTTGTAGCCGCATTTCAGCGTGCCGTTTTTTTGCGGAACGCCCCACATTTCGGGCTTCCATCTGAAGAGGTTGCGGGAATAAAGGAGGAAATGTGCGAAGTAGGGTATCATTATTATCACGAGCGTGCGTTCCACGTTGCCGAGGATTGCTGCAACAGCAAGCGCGCCGCCTATGAAAAGCGCCCCCACATTCCCCGGAAATATTTTCGCGGGGAGCATGTTGTAGCGCAGGAAAACAATGAGCACTGCAATGAACGGCACGGCAATCAGCATGCCAGTGAATTCCCCTTTTATGTATGCCGCAAGGAAAATCCCGAACGCGGCAACAAGGCCCATTCCGGCCTCGATTCCGTTGTATGTCGAGAGTATGTTCACGGCATTTGCGCAGAAGACTATCGCAAGCGGGACAAAAACAAGGCCGTAGAGTATGCCGAAGTCTATGCCCCCAAAAAGCGGCAGGTAAATAACCGTGTTCAGCCCTGCAAGCGCCATCATCGGTATCGAGGCATAAAGCGTGAGTATGGGCTTTGTGAACCTCTTTGGAATCACAATTATGTCGTCAACAAGCCCGAGCAGGGCTATGAGGGCAAGGGTGAGCATTGCTGGCAGCAGCACCGCAAGATTCACCGAATTCGCGGAGAATAATACCGAAATAAGGACAACGCTTGCGAGGGAAAACATGAAGCCGGTTACAAGCGCAATCCCGCCGAGCGCAGGCACCAGCGGTTTCCCCGCTTTGTTCATGTCCGGGCGCAGCAGCTCCTTCCTTGTGCGCAGCAGGCCTATAAAATGAGGCATGTAATATGCCGTTGGGATGAATGCAAGCGCAAAAGCAAGGGCAAGAAGCAGCCAGTTCATCCGAAGTATTACGCCCGACCTGAATATAAATTTTTGTTTTTTGCCGCGGCGCCGTGCCTAAATTTTTGAAGATGCAACAGGCTCCCATGCGCGCCTGCCTGTGCTGAAGTTCAGGAATGCCTTTGCAAGTATTGCCGCATCAAGCGCAAGGTATGGCAAAGCGTACGGGCTTTTCAGCAGGTGCTTCAGGTGCACGGGCTTCCTCAGGTATGAAAGTTTCATCCCCTCGCGCCTCATCTGCCACTGGCCGGTCCTTACGCGTTCCTTCTGCCTTATGTAATCCCCGAGGTTCTGCGCGGCCTGGACATAAACCTCCGCGCGCGGCTCATAGAGCACCGCATGCCCCGCCTTTTTTATTTCCCAGCCGAGGAGCCAGTCCTCGACAAGATTTCCTTCGGGGATTTGTTCCACAATTCCCGCCCTCAAGGCACTGAGATAGCCGTTAAGCGCGAAAAGCTCCCCGCTCTGCGACTGCTCCGCGCGCGTGCTGTTGAATGCGCGCCATGCGAATGCCTGCAGCCTGTCGAAAAAGTTTTCGGTTTTGTAGGGGCACGTGCTGGCAATAACCGCGCCCGCGCCGCTTTCTTCGAGCCTTTCCTCGAGCGCCTTGATTGCGCCGCTGCCGACAATGACATCCGCGTCTGTAAGCACTATTGTGCCGCCTTTCGCATTCTTCAGGATAAAGTTTATCGCGGACGACTTGCCGCGCCTCTCTGGCTCCTCCATAAGCCTTACCCTTGCATCCTTTTCGGCAATTTCGCGCACAACAGGGGCTGTGCTGTCCGTGCATCCGCTTGCGACCACAATCAATTCATCGTTGCTTCCGAGCTGTGGCAGAACGGAAGCGATTGCCTTCCCGATGCTCCTGCCCTCGTTGTATGCACAGATTCCTGCGGTGAGCATAAACTAATAACGCCATTCGTGAATATAAAAAGCGAGGTATGGCATTAGGCAGGCCGTGCTGCTTGATATGCCGTGTGCCGCAGGCGGGCTATTATTCGGCTGGGAAGCGGTCTTGCGGCTATGTAGCTTATTTTAACTATTTCGCCCCTTTCTTATCTCATGGTCGAATGCTACGGGAATCCCGGTCAGGCCAAAAATTATGCAACTATGGATTTGGCGGAGTATGTGAAATCGCAGATATCACTCTCCCCAGGGGCGTATTTCAGGTATAGGGCCAAGTTCAGGCTGCTGAAAAATTTCCTTAAGCCCGCGCAAGGCGATGTGGTGCTGGATGCGGCATGCGGCCCCGGGCATTATGCAGTCAATTTGTCCGATTGTTGCAAAGCAGTATGCGGGGTGGATATAAACCCGCCGATAATAGAATTCGCGTTAGAGTACAAAAAATCCGCCGGCGCCAAAAACGCCTTCTTTTCAACAGGCGATGTCTCGGCACTGGAGTTCGGGGATGCTTATTTTGACAAGGCATTCGCAATGGATTTCATGGAGCATGTTGCGGATCCCTTGAAATGCATGGGGGAGTTCAACAGGGTGCTGAAGCCTGCGGGGAAGCTGGTTGTTTTCACGGGCTTTATCCCGGAATCAAAAAAGCGCCTGAGGCGCACGCTTTTGGAGGATGATTGCCACGGTCATGTTTCGCTGTACTCGGAAAGCGAGTTTGCGGAACTTGCCGAAAAGTCCGGATTTGCAGTCAGGAAATTCGTGGTTTACGGGCAATTTTTTATGCCCATTGCAAGGAGGGTGGTGTCATTTGTCCGCCCTGCCAGGGAAAAAATGTTTGAGGAGGCGAAGTATGGCAGGCCTCCGAGCCCGGGCAAAGCTTTGGAGATAAAAAGACCGAATGCGATTGGAAAATTGTTTTGGCTGCTTGAGGGCAGTGTAGAGATGCTCGACCCGTTGCTTTTTGGGAAAAGGTTTTGCCGTCCCGCGGGAGGGTTTGCGCTGCTTGAAAAAAATAAGGAATTGAAATAAAGGCAATGTCCCTTCTGTTCAAGCGCAAGCCGGGGCTTGTGAAAAGAATTATTCAAACGCAAGCGAAAAATGCCTGCCTTCCCAGGGAACCCTGAAGCGCGACTCGCTTTCCGCCCTGAAGCCGGATTTCAGGAACAATGAAATTATGTCCCCTGCGCTTTCCCACGCCGCAGACTCGTAATAGCCGGGGCATGGCATCTCTTTTTTATCAGCGATTTCTATTATCAGCCTGCCCTCGGGCTTGAGCACCCTTTTTATTTCGCTCATAAGCAGCCCGAAATCGAGGGCATGGTCGAGGGAATTAGTGAATACGATGTCCGCGCTCTGCGCCGGGAACTGGATTTTATGGAAATCCCCGTAAAGCACATATTTGTTTTCCTTTCCCGGGTTGATATCTATGCCGACCGCAAAACAGCCGAGGTCGAGGGAGGACTTTGCCTCCGCGCCCGTGCGCGCGCCCAGGCAGAGCACGTTCATGCCCCGCTTCGCGATGCCGTTCCCCATAAGCCTTTCCATGAGCGCGGGACGGTATTTTTCATCGTGTTTGAGGAGTGTTTCTTTCCGCATCAGCCCGAGTTTCGATTTCTGGTGCGCGAGGTATTCCCCGTAACTCATGTAGTTTTTCGCCTTAAGCCCGCCGCCTTCGCCGCTTTCCTGCCAGCCGCGCCTCCTGCCGAACAGCCGCGCGATTGCAAATTTCGGGTTTTTGATGAACGCGCCTATTTTTTTTTGAAAGTGCGTCCATGCCCTCTCGACCTCACGCATCTTTAAGCTGCGAAAGCCCAGCCTCTATCCTGTCAAGCTTCGCGTTGTATTCCGCATTGCGCTGCTGGAAGGTGCGCTCGCCTATTATGTTGCGCCGGTAAAAATCTTCATGCAGGTGCACCTTGAGCCTGAGCAGTTCCTGCCTCTCCCTCTTGAGCATGGATTTCGAGAAGAAAACCCTGAATTCCTTGAGTGAAATGTAGAGGATGTAAATTATTATGAGCGCGGGGAATATGTAGAATATTGCGTTGCTCTTCAATTGCCAAATGAGGTAGTTGCCCGGCTTCAGCGATTTCAGGGCTTCGCCGCTGTTCATTGCGGAATCTTCGGCTTTGACCGACAGGGTTATGACATCGTTCTTTGCGTACTTGGGGAAATGGGTGCCTGCATAAATTCCCCCGCCCTTTGGCGCAAGGTCGAGCGCAAGGAGATTCACGAAAGCATAAACTTTCGCGCCCTCTACGGGCTTTCCCCCGGCATATGAAAGTTTGATTTCTATGGGCAGGTTCTCCCCGACAGCATACTCGTCTGTTTTCGGGGAAATGAATTCCACGTTAATCGGGTTTTTTTCCACGGTTATTTTCATGGAATTCTGCCCGCCTGCAAGCGTCCCGTCTTCAAGGCGCGCGAATGCAAGCGCAAGTATTTCAAACTCCCCTGTTTCCGCGTCATACGGTATGTCCATGCTTAGGGAATAGCTCCCGTCACCATTGTCCCGCAGTTTCTGCCGCTTGCCGGAGATATCCCACGCATAAACCGTTGCGCCCTTTATCGGGGTGCCGGCATCCAGCACAAGCGCCGACACAGTGAGTTCCGAGGTTCGGTAATATCTCGTTGGCGAGGGGCTGAGGAAGCTTACCACAAGGAACGAGGATTCCCTTGTCGGGGGAACGTACAGGGAAAGCCTTTCGGTGCTGTTCTCGTCGCTTACAAGCAGCAGCCATCTTCCGCTCGGCTCGCGCATAGTCAACTGGTGCACATAGCTGAACCTGCCTCGCTCATCTGGCTGCACAGTGCGGCTGAATATCTCGTTTCCCCCTTCCACATCGCCGAGAAATGCCCTTATAGAGACAGCGCCCTGCGCAATGCCCGATACCCCGAACTCCCCATTGCCCCTCTCGATGCCCTGCACGGGAATTTCAAGGCGCAAATCTCCTATTGCCGAGGCACAATGAAATAGCGAAACCGCTGCAAGTGCCGCAAGCAGGAGCGTGAGTGCGCGTTGCTTTGCATTGACTGTAAGCATGCTGATATATAGTGCGATTTATATTTATAAACCGCGTGGTAGGGCGGGGAACAGGCAAACAAAAGTGCTGCCTTGCCGCTAATCATGCGTTGAAAAAACCGCCGCAACTTTGGGAGCAGGCCTACTCCCTGAGCACTGCCCTGAAAATAGTCTTGAACGAAATAACGAGCGCAAGCGGCCCAATGAGCAGGCTGAGCGCGGATATCGCGCCCCTTATTGTGTAGCCCTCTATCGCAAGCGAGGGCGGGGAAACAGTGAATACCGCAATCGCTGCAACAAGCAGGGTTGTCATGCCTGTGAGCACGCGGACCTCGTCCTCCTGCTTTATTGCAAAGAACGCAATGAAAACCCCTGTCAAACCGAGAATGAGCATTATAACAAGCGGCAGCACTACGCCCATATTGAACATCGGCCTGTATCCGCCGAGTTCCTCGGGAATTATGAATCCGCTCAGGAGCGCAACAACAAAGCCCCCGAGGAAAGCGATCCTCGCATACCCTACAATTTCTTTTGAAACCATTTTCTTCTCCGTTCAAAGTTTCGGCTGTAAAGTTTTGCTACCGATTTTCTATATCTAATACCATCTAACCCTTTATTAAATTTTCGTATGGGCGGGCATGGGCAGTTTTTGCCTTTGGTGCGTTGCCCCGCCCTCCCTTCGCGGGATTCCGAACCAAAAACCTTGCGAAAGGTTTATAATTCTGAACAGTTATATTGGTTCAGCATGGGTTTTCTCGATTTTTTCTCGAAGGATAAAAAAGGCGCAGATGCCGCACGCGAGAGAAGAAGCATCCGCCAGCTCTCGGAAGGCGCAACAGATCTTGACACCACAATAAACATAATACGCAAGAACCCGTACATGAAATACGCGTTCGACAACGAGCTTCTTTCGGCATTGGAGAAGGGGCAGCAGCAGCTGCTCATGAACCAGCAGCTCATACTTGACAGCGTAACCGTAAAGGACCCGCAGCGCGGGGAAATGGGGATTGCGGAATACCTGATTTCGGGCAGCCTGCTCGATCAGTTTAAGGATATTTCCGTTGCGGGCAAGCAGCACGCGCACGGCGGTGCGGGCACAAAATCCCTCGAGGCGCTTGTTGAAAAATTAAACAGGCGCATAGAGGGGCTCGAGGCGGAACTGGAGAAGTCAGCGGAAACTTCCGGCGCCGCGGCCGCGGGCAATGAGGGCGATTACAGGCGCGAGGCAGAGCGCCTGCACAGGAGGATAGAGCTTCTGCAGAACGAACTGCAGGAAAAGGAGGGGGCAAACAAATCCTTTGCAGCGGAACTGGATGCGCTAAGGTCGGCGGGAGGAAAGGGTGCAGTGAAGGCAAAGCAGGCGGCAGGGAGGCGCGGGAAAGCCGCAGCAGCCGCGGTTCCGGAAACGCGCACCGCACTGCAGGAAAAATTTTCAGTGAGGGAAACAGAGCTCCTGCCCGAAAGGGGGAAAGTGGTTTTCGGATACGGTGCCGCAGCGGAAATCGGAAAGGCGGAAGAGGCGCCTAAGGGAATCTCAAAGTTTGTGCAGGGCATCTCCTCCATAATCGACGCGCGCAAGCTCTTCCAGCGCAAGGTGAAGTTCCACCCTTTCACGCACGGCAACTTCTATTTCGAGTACCCCGGCTGGGTGCCGGACCTTAATGTTTCCGAGGATGTGCTGCTTTCGGTTTCGAGCGGGGCGTGCGGCGTGGAGTCGTCGGTAAAGGAACTATATCCGCTTACATTCGGCGGATATGTGAGCAAGGTTGTTTCGCTTGTGAAGAGCCAGCTAAAGGCCACAATACTTGTTGAGAAAACAGGCGTGGACAGCGCATATTTGGAATTTGTTTTCATGCAGGGCAGGCTCGAGTGGCTTTACAAGGCGAAAATTGTGGAGTGCAACTCCAAGTTCTACACGGTTGCTGTGAAATCCCTTAAGGAAGAGGTCCCGAAAATCAAGGACATAAGCGACCACGTGCTCGGGTCGGTGCGCTGCATGAAGTAGCGCAGCAGGGGAGTAAGTGCATCTGCTTTGCGGGGCTTTGCTGCCGAAGATGCCTTGCCTGTGTGAAGCAACGCGGTAGGGCGTGAAGTGCAGTTGCTGTACAAGGCGGCACTGCGGGAGGGAAATCGCTTGCCTTTACTCCCCCTTATTTCTTGGGCTGCAGCGTCTGCAGCGTGGCATCTATCTTCCCGAGCTCCTCGTTGTATTTGTCCATAAGCGGATAGTATTCCTCGCTGCCTATCACGCGTTCGTTGAAGTACGCGTTCTGCAGTTTCTTTTTCGTTTCGGTCAGCCGCCATTTCCTGCCTGTTAGCAGCCTCAGCCTTATGTAGTTCGAGGCAAAAAGCCCCCCCACAATAACGGCAAAAAGCAGCACGACTATTGCAGCGGCAACCGCAAGCGGGTCGTTTGCTATGAAATAGAACAGGGAAAACTCGGAGTTGATGCTGAAAACAAGGTTCTTTGTTTCCGTGTTCATGTATTTGTCCGCTGCAGAAACCGCAACATAGTAGTCCGCAGGGGCGTCCTTTGCAAGCGTGTGCGACAGGAAATAAATCCCGCCCCCCACCTCCTTTGCCCTTGCTATCTTGCCGTTAAGGTTCAGGTCGAGCGCGGCATTCTCCACGGGCCTGTCGAATGAGTAAAGCAGCCTTACCCTGAAATCAATCTTCTCCCCCGCGCTGAATGTCGACCTCAATGGCGAAATAATCTCTATTGTTATGGGGCTCTCGTTCGTGTATAGCACGCCCTCAGCAAACCCTGAGTGCAGGGCGCCGCCGTCATATCTTGAAACGTTTGCAGTTATCTTCTGCTTGCCGAGCCCGAAATCCAGGGGTATGCGCATTGTGCCGCCGTAATTTCCCGGGGCAAGCTCCTTAAGCGCGACCTTTGCCTCGTCCGAAAGCGCGACCTCGGCATCAGCGCCCTGAATGCTTTCGCCGTTCAGGTCCTCGACCCTGACAAGGAAGCTTATCTCCTCGCCGCGCGTGAACACCTTCCTAACGGGCTCTATAAAACTCACTACGTAATATTTTCCGCCCTCCGCAGCCAGAACCCCGAACTCTTGCTCTATGATGCCCTCGTTGTAATTCTCATCCCTTGCGCCTGCCTTCAGTGTCCAGGTTCCTGCGGGGTCTATCAGGCTTGTCCTGCGTGCGATGCTGAAATTTCCCGCGGCATCGGGCTTGACATCGGCGTGGAATATGCCGCGCCCGCTTACGATGAAATCCAGCGAAACATTTTCCCTGCACGGCTTTCCCGCGCGCAAGAGCGTGCCGCTTGCAGTTATTATGTCCCCGAGGCTGTATTGCGCCTTGCCAAGATTCAGCTTTATTTCTATTTCAGGGTTAACCGCAAGCGTGAATGTTTTCGTGCCAGTAACCCCTGTCTTTACAGCGGCAACAGTGACAACATAATCCCCCTTCTTTGCGCCGAGGGGTATTTGTATGCTGTTTGCATAAATCCCGTCGCCGCCCCTGACGTCGGAATGGTTGCCGTCGTCGTAAAGCGCAACATCCCCTATGCCGCTTGCCTTTACCGAAGCGCCAATTGCGGGCTTCGAATCCGCGGAAACGTAAACCTGCACGAACGCATTGTCCCCGCGCAGGTAATCCCGCTGCTCGAATTTTTCAAGCCTTACCTCCACTGTTTTCGGCGCGCAGTCCCATTCGCAGCTGCCGAAGCTTTCGCCCCTCTCGCATATGCCGTTTCCGCAGCAGTCGAGCGCGAGCGTCGGAGCGCATGCGCCTGTTGCGCAGGTGTATGTCTGGCACATCGCATTTTCAACCCAGCCGCCGCAGGAGCCGCAGTCCGCGGCGCAGTTGCACTCGTTCTCGCCGCTCTCGCAGACAAGGTTGCCGCATTCGGCATATGATAGGGGCACAATAAGCAGCAGTGCCGCAAGCACCTGCAAAATGCGCACATTGCCCGCCTTCATCCGCCAGAAGTTCATTGCAACTGCCTCCCTGTGCAGTGCATCCCTGCACGCATCGCAACCTCTACATCCCCTGCTTCTGCAGGCTTATTCCTGATTTCCCGATTTTAAAAGGCACTGGCCTGTGCACGTGCTCGGAAAACCTGAGCTTCAGTATCTCGAGCGCGCGCTTCCTTTCGCCGCCGAAATTCTCGCTCGTGTTGTAGAGCACAATTACGCCGTCGGCAAGGAACTCCTCAATGCCGGTCTTGCTGTATGTTCCCGCTGTGAGCTCGGTTTCGCTTACAACAAAGTTCAGCGAGTTGTACCTGTTCAGCATGTCGAACATGTAACTCACATAGTACCTGTAGTTCTCCATGTTTCCCATGAAGGCGATGTTCAGTGCGGACAATGAATCTATGGCAATCCTGTCGGGTATGAACGGAAACTCGATTTCATCCACGCTCACAAGCAGGTCGCCCTTCTTCTGCGCAAGGAACGCCTCGACGCTTCTCGCAATCTTGAAAGGGTCCATGCGCAGCATGAAAAGCCTGCGCTCGCGCTCCATTTTTTCGAGGTCCCAGCCAAAGTTAACCCTTGCGTGCTTTTTTATTGCCGCAACCTCCTGCTCGAATGAAATGTAAACCGCCTTCTCGCCCTTTAGCATGCCGTTGTAAATTGACTGCAGCACGAGCGTGCTTTTTCCCGTGCCGCAGCCGCCGGAAATAAGGAGAGTGGAGCCGCGTTCTATGCCGTGCCTGCTTATCATTGCGTCAAGCCCGGGGACACGGAGCGGCAGCGCGGTCTCGCGCTCTTTCGCCCGTTTTTCGCTTTGCAAAAGCTCTTCCGGAAACTTTATCCCAAACGGCATCTATGGCATCCCCTAAAAACCATAGTAAATAGGGTAATCTTTATTTAAAAGTTGCAGGGTAAGGCATTCCCGGGAAATGCGAAAAAAACGAAAACAGGCCGAAAAAAGCCGCGGGAAAAGTTATATTAAACAGTTTGGTTTACTCTTCTTAGAAATTGACGCTTAGGCGGTGTTTTCCGAATGCCATTCGGCCTCGAGGTAGAAGCAGGGGTAAAGAAGCGCGATTACGTAATCGAAGCCGACAACCTTGTGAAAACCTATTCGAAGGCGCAGCACACGGGAAATATGTTCGTGGATTTCCTTTTCCCGCAGCACCAGATGTTCCGTGCGGTTGATGATGTTTCGCTCAGGATAAAGGAGGGCGAGATTTACGGCCTCCTCGGCCCCAACGGCGCGGGAAAGACAACAACAACAAAGATGCTTGTCGGCCTGATTACGCCGACCGAAGGCAGGGTTGTTATAGAGGGCAGGCCCCCGCAGGAAGCCTGGCAGCGCATAGGCGTCATGTTCGGCTTCTCGATGATTTACCACAGGATGACGGGCAGGGACAACCTCAGGTTTTTCGGCAAGCTCTACAAGGTGAAAAACCTTGATGAGCGCATACGCGAACTTACAGACTTCTTAGGCCTCGGGCAGTGGCTTGATTCATATGTGGAGCATTACTCCTCGGGAATGAAATCAAAGCTTGCGCTTGCGCGCGCACTGCTGCACGACCCCGATATTTTGTTCCTTGACGAGCCCACGCTCGGCCTTGACCCGAAAATATCCCTGCAGATAAGGCAGTTAATAAAGGAAATGGAAAAAACGGTTGTCATAACGACGCACTACATGGACGAGGCGAACGACCTCTGCGACAGGATAGGCATAATGAACAGGGGCAGGCTTGTGATGGAGGACACGCCCGCAAACCTGAAGAAGGTTATTGCAAAGAATGTTGCTGTTGATATCGGGCTGAGCTATGTCGACGAATCCGTGCTCGGTCAGCTCAGGAAGCAGGACTACATACACTCGGTTGAACTTTCCGAGGTCGGGGTGCGCGTCCTTCTCGAGGACAAGAAATTCCTGCCCGACCTTCTTTCATTCCTCTCCTGCTATAAGATAACGACAATACGCGAGGAGCAGCCCAGCCTTATAGACGTGTTTGTCAGGCTCACCGCCGCGAGGTCTGTTGTATGAGCATAATAGACGAGTCGCTTGCCATAGGCGAGAAGGAAACAACGCTTGCCATGCGTTTCAAGTTCGCATTCTTCGCGGACAGCATGATTTCCCCGCTGATGCGCATAATGCCGTTCCTCCTGGTTTACTGGGGCTTCTTTCTTCTGGGGCAGGGCACTGCCGCAATAGGCAACGAGGTAACCTCGCAGAACTTCGTTGTTTTCCTTGTGCTCGGCATGCTTGCGGACGTGTTCTTTTTCAGCGGATGGTCCACGTTCCTGCAGAAGTTCACCGCGGAGAAATACTGGCAGACCGTTGATGCAACCCTGCTCGCGCCCATAAACAGGCTCTCGCTCATCTTCGGTGTGGGGCTTGCGGAGGCTATTTCCCTCTTCCCTTCGACGCTGATGTTCCTTGCGCTTTGCTTTTTCCTGATGCCGATTTCTTTCGTCAATCTCGCGCTTGTGCTCTTTGCGCTCCTGCTCCTTTTCACTGTTTCGCTGAGCATAGGGCTCATTGTCGGCTGTGCAGGCCTGTTCAACGAGAACTTTGTCCCGCTCTTCGGCTATATGCGGATTGTTGTCGTGTTTTTCTCGTGCTTCTATTACCCTCTTGAGGTGCTGCGCGTGCCGCAGTTCGGCGCGATAGGCGGCATCCTCCCCACGATAGCGTACTTCAACCCCATATATCAGGGCGTTAATGTAATCAGGTCGATATGGCTCCACGGCATTGTGCCTTTCGAGCCGCTGATGTACCTGCTCTTCTTTGCGGTTGTCGCGCCTCTTGCGGCGGTTTACCTTTTCCGCAGGCTCTTCAGGGTTATGAGCGTGCAGGGCTATTAGGGGGAAACAATGATGGGTGCAGGCCTTCCGCAGGCTTTTCAGGACATGCTCCGCCCTTCGGCGGAGCGGCAACGCGCAAAAACCCCGCGCTCTGAAATAGCGGTTATTGCAGCGCTTTTCCTTCTCTCAATTGCCCTGAACTATTCCATGCACTACAATTACCCGCTTCCGATACACTCCGATGAATACGACCACCTTGCAACAGTTGCGGAAATGGAAAGGACGGAGGGCAGGGTGCTTTACGACCCTTACATAACGCAGTACAGGTTTGCTGTGAGGAACCTTGAGCTGAACTACGACATATTCCTGCTTGTTTTCCGCCAGTTCACCGGCCTTGACTTCACGCTTATTCCGCTCGTTATCCCGCCCATGCTCACATTCCTTATGTCGCTCTCGGCATTCGTGCTTGTGAAATTCATCACGGGAAAGCGCTTTGCAGCGCTGCTCTCAGCAGTCTTTGTCCTGTTCCTGCACAACAACATAGCATTCCTCGGCTACTGGATTCTTGTGCCAATGGCAATGGGCCTTGCCGCAATTCCCGTTATGGCCTACCTTTTCCTGCGCGGCCTTGGCTCCTGGGCGTACTTCCTGCTGCTGCTCGCGGTTTTCATTAACATAACCCTCACGCACGCGGTTTATGCGGTGGTTTTCATACCTGTATTTGCCCTTTACATTATCTCAGCCCCTCGCGGGCTGAAAAGGAACCTGCCAAAAATCGTGCTCGGCACTGCGGTGCTTATCGCGCTTTCAGCGCGCTTTGTGCAGTGGGATTTCTCGAACCCTTTACTAACGCTGCAGCGCATCGTGGATTTCCTTGTGTGGAATTACGGGGACACGACGGCAACATACCAGCTTATCCCTTACATCACGCCGCTCACTTTTGCGCTTGCATTGGCGGGGCTTGGATGGCTGCTCCTGCCTTTAGTAAGGGCGGCGCTTGCGGGGAGGAAAACTGCTGCAGGCTCGGGCACAGCGCGCGCAGGGGCAAAAGAAACCGCTGGTTCGCGCACTGCCAGCGCATTGCCAAAATCCGATGCATATTCCTCCGCACTGCGCAATGCGCGCACGCACTTCCCTAAACTCATGCTCTTTTTCATCGCCCTCCTCTTCCTTGTGCGCGCATATGCGGACAGCAGCGGCATATGCCTGCTCGGCCCCTGCAGGCGCACAACCCCCGCATTTGCCGTGATGGCGCTTATTGCAGCGGGAATAGGGCTTTTCGCAATAATAAATGCGCTTTCGAAAATCGCGGCGCAGATTCCTCCAAGGCCCTCAAGGGTTCTGCACGCTGTTGCGGTTTTTGCGCTTGCGGTTTTCCTCCTGCAGCAGCTCACTGCCGAACCATACACAAACAGGGCGGGCTTTTACCATAACATCGAGCTCGGGGAGGCCGATGCAATAAAATGGATTGCAGAAAATTCCCACTCGGATTATGTAGTAATGGCTTTGCCCTGGGCTGCGAAGCCTGTTTACCTTATCTCCGAGAGGAAAGTTGTTGAAACAGGCGCCGCAAGGCTTGGCGCAAGCCTGCAGTCGCTGCAGGATGTAATTGAGTTCCCGACAGCAGGCTGCGAAGACAGGGAAAAAACCGTTGCAAAATATAAGCCCGACATTGTTTACGGCGGCGAGGCGTACATAGACTGCGAATTTTTGGACCTCGCATACAGCAAAGGAGGGTATCATGTTTATGTCCCGAACCGCTGACACGCTTGTTTTCGCAAGCGCCGTAGTTTCGCTTCTCGCGATTGCCGCAATACGCCTCTCAGGCATGGCAATGCTGCGCGACCTGCAGGCATTGCTCGGAATTTACCTTGTTTTCTTCCCTGTGGGCGCGCTGTTGTGCTCGGCAATGCTGCGGAGGGAGACAGGGCTTGCTGAAACAATTATGCTTGCAATCGCATTGTCCGTGCCTTCGGTTGTTTTCGGCGTGCTTGTTTCATATTTCATCCTTAATCTGCCCATGAACTTCCTGAACAGCGCGATTGTTGTCGGGGCGGAAGCAGTATTCCTTTACGCGATATGCATTGTGAGGCCTTTAAAATGAACCAAGCAACTGAAAAGGAAAATACTGAACTGGTTAACCTCGCTTTTAGGGCAACCGTTGCGCTTATTATAGCCGGCAGCCTTGTTGCCCTGCTTGTTATGCTCGCTTACAATGAGCCAGAACACGGCACAGCGGTTTACCTTGTGCACGACAGCTGGGACAGCTATCTAAGGGGCGGAAAGGCAGTATTCACATACGGCATTGAAAACCGGGAGGGCAGGGACATGAATTACGCCGTCAGGTTCTTTGCAGCGGGCACGCTGATAAAGAGCGGGGATATTTTCGTTCCTGCGGGGAAAAGCATTGAAGTTCCCGCAGCCCTTGACGTGCCTGCCGAACTTCGAACATACCCTTTCAAAATAAGGGTTGTGGCGTCATACAGTGGAAGCGGGCAGGAAGCCTTTTTCTGGATAAAGGGAAGCGGGGCAAGCGCGGAGTAGGGCAAATTCGGCAGACTTTGGGAATAAACTTTCTGCACCCGAAGAACATCATTCCGGCGGGAACATTTCCTCCTGCCTTTGTTCTCCCTCCGCTTCCCAGGGCCTGTCGACCTTTCTTGCGCTGTATGTGATGAAAAGCATTGCAAGCAGGCCTGCCGCGGCAACTCCAGTGCCGAATTCAAAGCCGTATACCTTGTTAATCAGCAGCGGCACCGCTGCAACCGCAAGCGCAAGGGCATATTTCAACGCCCTCTTCTGCCGTGCCTCGGCAGGCACATACTCCGCCTCTGTGAAGAGCCGCTCCGCGCTCTCGAAAACAAGCACAGCAACAAGCGCGCACAAAGCAAGCAGCAGCATTATCAGCAGCGGCTGGTCGATTGCAACCTGCCCGAACAGCGCAACAGGCAGGACTTTGGCAAGCCTTTCCGCAATCATTGCCTGCGAAACCGCAGCCAGCCCCTGGCTTGTCCTGAGCGTGTATTTTGTCGCAACAAGCGCGTATTCCCCGACCTCGTTCAGCATAAGCACGGCTTTCCCTTCGCTGTCCGTTGCCAGCCGCGTTTCCTTCCCCTGCGGTGAAATAATTTTAAGTTCCGCACCCTCAACAGGCCCAAGCCGAGGGTGGCTTACCTCAACAACAGCCCGCTCCCCAGTAACCACTTCCTCCTTTGCGGAAACAATGAGATGCCCGCCCTCAAGTATTGCCTCTGTCCACGTGCAGCCCTCGTCAATTTTCCCGTCCCCATCATCGTCGATTTTGTTCGCGCATACCTCAACGCTTACCCCGCAGCCCTCATCCACATAGCCGTCGATATCATCATCCGTATCGTTGCCGCAAATCTCGGGCAGGATGACATTCAGGCTAATCTGCAGCACATTGTCGCGTTTGTTCGATTCCCTTACCCTGTCTTCGGGGTCGGCAACAACATAATAATCCACGGGCCCGAGGTCCTCGGGAGTTTTTATTTTCAGTTTTACGGTTACGGACTCCGTTGATTTAATGCCCTGCACGCTTTCCCTTGCGACTTCTTTCCCGTCGGGCTTCCCTTCCCTCAGCACTAAATCAAATGCCCCCGCATTCCCGCCGTCGATGTTTGAAAGCAAAAACTCAAGAGTAATTTCATTTTCCCGTTCCACATCGCCCGGCTGCGCCGGCATTTTTATGGCAATGTCCGCCTTCTGCGAGCCGAAAACAACAACCTCCGAAACAGCGCTTCCCCTCAGGCCCGCATCATCGACAACCTCGAGCAGCAGGGAGTAAACTCCGGGGGAGAGGTATGTGTGCTCAGCCTGAATGCCCTCAGCGCTTTCCAAGTCCCCGAACTTCCAGGCGTATGAAACTATTTCCCCGTCGCTGTCGGAGGACGCAGAGGCATCAGCCCCTATCTTCAGCGGCACGATTCCGCTGCCATTAGTGAGCCTTATTTTCGCGCTTGGGGGGGTGCCGACAACAACATTTTTGATAGCGGCGCCCTTCTTGCCGCCTGCATTCACTACAACAAGCTTCACTGAAAAATTGCCGTCCGTTTCATATGTGTGCTCCGCAATTGCATCCGCCGCTTCAATTGTTTTTCCGCCCCCAAAATCCCACCTGTATTGCACGATATCGCCCTCATCGCTGTGCGATGCGGAAGCGTCAAACTTCGCAAACCTACCCTCATGAGAAACCGTGAACACAGCAACGGGCAGCGCAGGGCAGTTTATGTTAAGCGCTATTGCCCTGCTGTTGTTCTCCCTGCTCGCCTCGGAAATAATCCCTTCCGCATCCGCCTTCACGACAAGCAGAACCTCCCCACACATCCCTGTTGTGTCAAGATTAAATGTGTGCCTCAGCTGCGGCTCAAGCGCGGTTATGTTCGCGCTGCTCTCCCCGCCGCTGCCGTCGGCATACCTTACGGTTGTCGTGGCCCTGTAAAAGCCGGGCTTTCCGTATGTGTGCGAAACCTTTGAAACAGGCGGCTTCAGCGAAAGGTCGAAAGTCCCATCCCCGTCGAAATCAAGGTCGTACCTCTCGACAGTCTTCCCCTCTTCAGCCCTGAATTCGAACTCCACTGCAAGCGGCGCCACGCCCTGCTGCCCCTCGCTCCCGAACCTTACTACCTTTTCTTCGCCTGTTCCGGGGGTAAGGAACAGCCCGGGGATTTCCGCTGTTTCAAGCATCTGCCCGCCCTCGCTTCCCCTGAAAACCGAGATTGAAAACTTGCCCGCCTCCTTTGAGCCGAGGTTCTCTACTGCGGCGGTTATTGCAACCCCTTCCCCGCTTTCAGCGACAGCCTTGTCGGCCTCCAGCCCCGCCAGTGCAAGGTCCGGAAGCCTGCATGTTCCGCAGTCCTGGTTGCAGAAATTGTCGAATGTCGGGTCGCAACTCTCGTCCCTGCTGCAGAACCCGTCGCCGCAAATATCGCGGGCGCGCAGGGTTATTGCGCACATTCCCGTGATGCAGCTGCACACATTAAAGACAGGCTTTTCAGCAAGGTAATATATGTTCTCCTCGTGCGGCGCGTAATTGCAGCTCGGAAGCTTATTGCAGTGCGCGTTCACGTCGCACGCCAGTTCCGCCTTCGGGCAGTCGGCAGGGCAGTTCAGCGCGTCCTCATCCGCTCCACATATGCCGTCGCCGCAGCCCGCCATTCCGCAATCCCTGCTGCAGGTCAGCCTGTCCTCGCCCCTCTGCCTGTCGCAGTAGCCGTCGCCGCACACAGCGCAGTATAACACGCACGCCCCCTTGCCCGCATACGCATCAGTGGAATATTCACAGCAGTCCAGTTTCCCCCCGCAGTCCGAGAAGCAGCTTGATTCGGTTTCCCCTGTTTCGCACACCTTGTTGCCGCACACAGCCCTGCAGTCAGCGGGGCAGTTCCTGCCGTTTTCCCCGAGCTCGCAGCTGAGGTTTCCGCAGCCTGCAGCGCACTCCGACGGGCAGTTTATGAAGTTTTCCCCCCTGTCGCAGCCGAGGTTCCCGCAGGTTTTCGGCCCGCAGTAGCACTGCCCTGTTTTGCTGTTGCAGAGCGTTGTGTCCTTGTTCGCCGCTGGCGGGCATTTTATTGCCGCACACTCGGCATTGGTTATGCAGAAGGCGCCTGCATAAGAGGCAAGCGCGAGCACTGCAACTGCCAGCAAAAATAACGCAAAGCCCCCTGCGCGGCTTTTTCCCGCAAAGCCCCTTCCCGCGCCTCTGCCCGCAGTGCGCGGATAACCCTTATTATCCATATTTTTCAATTAGATTATGGCATACGTATATATATAATTTAGTATTCGGGGCATGCGCTTCCGCCCCGCTATCCGCACAAAAAAATAACCCCCCCAAAAAAACCGGCGCGTTCGTTTTTTTGTTTTTTGGTTACGTTTTTTGTTTTTTCGGTTACCCAAACAGCATCATGAGCATGGAATAAATAACCGAATCGAGCCCGAACACAACCCGGAGGAAGAGGTATGCAAGTGCGGCAAGGATAAGCTCCCTCTCGTAGCGCCTGCGCAGGCTTCTCAGGCGTTTGAAGCCGAAAACGAAAAGCCCTAGGGATGCGATGCCCGCGGCGGTGAGGTATTTTGAAAACTCGAACGTTCCAACGGAATACCTTGCCCAGACAAGCACAGCGCCTATGAGCAGGTAAGGCCACCTTTTTGCAAATCCCGTGAAAAATGCGGGCATATCATTTAGCCGCATCCTTGCAAAGAACATGAACAGCGCAATAATTACAAGCATGTGCGCAACAGGCTCGAGCGCCCATACTATCGGGGTTTTCAGCGGAACCTCCTTGAAATAGAAATAATTTGCCGCGAGCACGGCAAACATCAGCGCCAAAAAAACCGCGCATGCAGCAGCGAAGCCGCCGAATCCTTTTCCAGCCCGCGCCTTTGCCATGTTCCCAACGGCCTGTGCATTTGCATTTTACAGTTTAAATATCCTCTTTACTTATATAAAAACCTATCATTCACACCCCTCGGGCGCCAGGGCAGACCACACCAGCCCATTGCACAGGTACGTGCCCTGTTTTTCGCACCTGTCATCAGCAATGCACTTATCCCACATCCCTTCCGTGCATATCCACTCCGAACTTTCAGAAAGCGGCTTCCCCCCCGCATAGCACCTTCCCCCGAACCAGCACTGCCCCTCGGAAGCGCAGCATCCGTGCCCCGCATCCGCGGAGCCGCACTTTTCATCATCCCCCCGCTCGAAACAGTCCCACTCGCCGCGGTAAAATTCGCCTTCGGGGCAGTCGCCTTTTGGTTCAGTACCCGCATTGCTATCCTCGGGCTCCGGCGGCTTGATTGAAATCCCGCCCTCGCAATTTGCAGGCTCTTCCTCCACCCACGTATCCCCGGTACAGTAATAACCCCCTACCTCTTCGCATACGTCATCCTCACGGCAGAGGCCGAATTTTCCCTCATAACACATTATGCCTAACATGTCCCCGGTAAAGACTTTTCCGGAGACATAGCAACGCCCATCCATCCTGCAGTCATTCGGGTTAGGGCAGCAGCCTGACACGCCGCAGTTGCTCGGCCCGGCACAGTAACCTGCGGGGTTTTCCCTCACCCCGTAACAGAAGCGATTGTCCTTTTTCTGCCAGCAGTCAAACTCAATTGTGTAATAGTATCCCTCCCCGCAAATTTCCTTGTTCTGGTCGTTTGCAGTAAGCCCTCCCGCATCCAAACCAAGCGGCCCCGCTAAACCGTCCCCCTCCGCCGCATCGGGGTTCAGCCAGAGGAGTTCCGCCGCAATGATCACCGCGAGCGCAGCCACTGCCACGGGCAGTACAAGCCAAGATTTCCTCAGTTTTAGCCCCATATAATTACCGACACAATTACAGCGCAATTAGTTCGTAATTAGTTAGCAATCCGTTATATTAAAACCTTTGTTTTAATTATTTTTGGAACTGCCTTCATGTTGGTTCGATGTTGTATTTTTGATGTTGTGTTTCATATGGCAATGCAAAAAAATTTCCTGCCGCCGCCGCTGTTCCCAATGGCTGAGCGTGAGATTGAATTCAGGAATTTTTCGCCCCCGAAAAACTGCGAAACGCGCCTTGTTGAAGTTGCGGGAATCTGCACACGCATAATGTCTGACAGCCCGGAAATCATTTCTTACATAGGCAAGCAGTACAGGGATTTCCGCTCAAAACAAAAGCCGCATTTTTGCGTCGAGGTTGCCGTTTCCAACGGCATAGGAAGCAGGGAAAACACAACAATATTCACAAATGCAAAAGGGAAGAAGCTTTTCATTGAATGCGGGTTTATTCGCGGCATGATTGATGCAGGAAATAGCGCGGGGAAGGTCTGGGTGCATAAGGGGCAGGAGGACAATGTGGATGTCTTCCTCAGGAACTGCTTCTCCTTTTTCCTTGCCGAGAGGGGCGGCATGCTTGTGCATGCTGCCGCACTTGCAAAGGGAAACCGCGCCTTCCTTTTCCCGGGGAGGAGCGGGGCAGGCAAAACAACAATTTCAATGGCAAACCGCAGGAGCCTGCTTGTGCTTAATGATGAAATTTGCGCAATACGCAAAGTCAACAAAACGCTGCGCGTTTTCGGCACGCCCTTCTGGGGGGGCAGGGGCGCACTTGCAGGGAACCGCGGCAGTAACAAAGGCATTAAAATGGATTCAGTCCTATTCCTAAAGAAAGGCCGCGGGAATTCAAAATCGGAACTGCCGAAAGCCGAGGCCTTGCATATGCTAATGGGGTGCGCGATACACATGAACAAAAGCAGGGGGAAAACAGTTGCAGTTTTTAATTTGTGCAGCGAAATCGCAATGCAAAGCAGGTGCTACGAACTTTGCCTTGAAAAGGGGGCAAAACTCGGGGGGATTCTGTGAAAGCGGCAGTGCCGTGCAGGGCTAATGATACTGCCTCAAGAGCCATTGGCAAAAAGGCAATGATAATAAAAACAGGCAATTACCGCGCATATACGCTAAATGCCTCGGGCACCAGAATATGGGGAAAGATAAACAGCAGGAACAGCGAGCGCGGCATAGCTGAAAAAATCTTTGCGGAGTATGATGCTGCAAAAACAACCGTGCAAAGGGATGTGCGGAAATTCCTGCATGAATTGGAGAAAGAAGGCCTGCTTGTAATGAAATCAAAGTAGGCTTGCAAGGTGCGGGCAATGGGATACATAGAACTGATGAGATATTCCGAAAAGGCGTGCATCCCGATTTCGGCAATTATTGAGCTGACAAACAAATGCAACCAGGACTGCGTAATGTGCTACAATGTGCAAAGGCATGAAAAGGAACTGACAACTGCGGAGGCAAAATCCGCAATAAGGCAGCTTGAAAAGCTGGGCTGCCTTTTTCTGACATTCACGGGCGGCGAGGTGCTGGCGCGCGCGGACTTCTTTGAAATAGCGTGCTATGCAAGGAAACGCGGCTTCGGCATACGCATACTTACAAACGGCACGCTGATTGATGAGGAAGCGGCAGATAAACTCGCATCCCTCAGCCCGCTCTCTGTTGAGATAAGCCTCTTCTCCCTGAAGCCTGAAATACACGACGGCATTACACGCACGCCCGGCTCCCTTGAAAGAACCATCGAGGCAATGCGCCTGCTAAAAAAGCGCAGGGTTAAGGTTGTTGCAAAAAGCACATTCATGAAGCAGAACGCGGGGGAGTTCGCCCCCCTGAAAGAGCACTGCAGGAAAAAAAAGATTACGTTTTCACACACCGCGCTTGTTACCCCCAAGAACGACGGTTCCCTAGGGCCGTGCAAATTCAGGCTCTCCGACAGGGAGCTGGCGGAATGGCATGCAGACAGGTTTAAGGGCTCAAAAACCCCAATCCTGCGCAGGATTGCCGAACGCGAGAATAACAAAGAGCCCATTTACCTGATAGGCTGTTATGCGGGGAGGAATACCTGCCGCATCTCCCCCTATGGCGATGTATCTCCATGCATAGAGCTGGGCAGGATATGGGGCGGCAACATAAGGGAAAGGAGCCTTAAGGAAATCTGGCATAATTCCGAAGCATTTAAACAGCTAAGGGAAACGGGAAGCCAAATACTTGAAGCCTGCACATCCTGCAGGCTGAAATCATACTGCATTACCTGCCCCGGGCTGAGAATGATTGAGGGGGGAGGCATTGACATGCCGTTGCGCGAAAGCTGCAGGCAGGCAAGGATTCACAGGCTTGCCGTAAGGAGGGCTCTTGCAGCAAACGAAAAGAATAATAAAGAGAAAAGTGCATAATATTGCGATGAAGAGGAAATATGAAAAGCCGGCGATTGAGTCCAAAGAGGTATTTGAGAGAATTTCAGCCGCGCTATGCACTGTTGCTGACAAAAATGCATCCAAATTAACCTGCATGAAGGCCTCATCTGGTGCCGGGTGCCAGGTATTGGTTTCCTAGCGCGCGCGGGGAAACGAGCACACCTGCCTGAAAACAGAGGCATCATCGCTTTTCGGGGGAAAGGGCTTGCTGCCCACGCTTGCCCATGCATGCATAAGCGCACCTTTATCCCCCCAGTCATTTTTTCTCACGCCAAAACACAGCCTTGATTCTATGCCTGCCATGTTCAGAAAAATGTAGTAAACAATCGCCCTTTTCATGCAGGTGAGCCTGAAGCACGGCGTGCGCCTTGACAAAAGGAAGTTTGCATACCTGCGGAGCTTGAGGCAGTATTCGTCCGTGTTTGCGGGCCTGAACACCCGCCCCGGCTTTATAATCTCGAAAATCCTTTTCCTGTTTGAAAATTTAAGCAGGGCTGAAATAATTATGATGCTGAAAAATATCCCTATGAAAAGAAGGGCATCCGAAGGGCTTGCAGCAATCTTCCATGCCTGGCGCAGGTGCTTTTTCTTCAGCCTGAAAAGCATATGCATCTCCTGTAGCATGCTTAATCTTTCAGCCTTACGAGTTTTTCCTTTTCAATACTTTTCAGGAAAGACTCGACATCTTCCCTTGCCCGCCCCTCGGGCAGGCCAAACCTTTTTGCAACCTTTGCCGCGATTTCACCCGTGCACCTGCTGCCGTTTATCTGCCCCCACACAAATGTCCCCGCCGTGTTCAGCTGGTAAAATGTCTGCTTGCCAATATCCACTATCATTTCTTTCCCCCCGACAGTCCTGCGCAGGATGTTCTTCCCCCTAAAGTACACTTTTTCCGGAGCCATGGAACCAGATATTTATATGTACTTTGCACTTTAAATTAGTTTTGATTATGGAACGGGTTATCGAACGCAAAATTTTCATTGCACTGGTCCTCGCATTCCTCATATTGAGGCTTCTTATTGCCTCAACATCCCTTGAACTTTTTGACTACGAGGAGTGCGTGCGCGGCACGGTTGCGCTTGAGCTTATGCGGGGCTTGAGAATGCCCTACTTTGATTACATGTGGGTGCCCTACGACGGCGCGGGGCTCTCCCTGCCCTTCCTGATTGCGCCCTTCTTTGCGCTTTTCGGGGTTTCGGGCTTCACTCTCAAGCTGATGATGCTCTTCACATTCTCCCTCGGCACATTTGCGCTTATCTGCCTGATTTCAAGGAGATATTTCGGCAAGAAAACCGCAATCGCAGCCTCCCTGCTTGCCCTGCTCTCCCCGCCGCTCTTCACAGTGCGCGGCCTGATTTCCCAGCACGCGTTTGAGGACACATTTTTGACGCTCCTGATGATGTTCCTCTTCTTCCGCATTTTTTACGGGGGCAGAAGCCGCGCGCGCGACTTCGCGGCATTCGGCATTGCCTCGGGCTTCTCGTTGTGGTTCGGGGGCATGACTGCGGGGATGCTAATAACATGCATTATTTTTTGGCTTGCAATTGACAGGGGCTTTTTCCTGCGCAGGAATTTTGCAGTGTTCTCGGCGTCATTCCTTGCGGGATTCAGCCCCGCTATTTACTATGCGCTTGCGTACGGCACCTCGGTGTTTGTTCAGGCAAGGGCCGTGTTTGTTTCGGGCGCGGGGGAAAGGCTTGCGGCCCTGCCAGCGAAAACAGCCAATTACATCCTTGTTGAACTTCCCGCATCCCTGAATTTCAGGGCTCTTTTGTTTTTGGACGGTTGGATGCTTAATTGCATTTACTATGCCGTGTTTTTGCTTTCCCTGCTGCTTGTTGCGTTTTCATTATTCGGCAAAGCACGGCATAGCGGCGGCATAAAAAGCCTTTTGCCCGCATTCCCTATTGCATTTTTCATTATTTATTCCGCAGGCTACCTCCTCGGCAGTTTCACCGTCAATCCCGAATTCGGCGGCAAGGGATTCAGGTATTTTGTGCCGCTGCTGCCCTTTATGTTCATAATTATCGCGCAGGCGTTCTCACTCCTCACAGCGAAAGCGGGGGTGGTGCGCCTGCCGCGTTGGGCTGCGCCTGCGGCATTTGCCGCAATCTGCCTGCTGCTGCTTGCGGGCCTTGCCTCAAACCTCGCACTTATCAAGCCGGGCAACCTCAATTTCGGCGGCGATTCTGTTTACAGGCCTTACTGTTATGGCTGGCTTGCCAAAAAGCCGGGCGGGATGCACGGCGCGGACATTCCCGCCGCGCTTGAACAGTGCGGGAAATTTGACGCGCAGAACAGGGCGCACTGCTATTGGGGCCTGGGGCAGGGCATAGGCTATGGCGAGATATTCGCAAAGCGATGCGCAGGCACGGAATGCAACAGCAGCGAACGCCTTGAGAGCGCCATCAGCAGGTGCGCCGCCGTTCCCGCGGAATACAGGAAACACTGCCACTCGGGAATTGTGTGGGGCATTGCAATGGCCTACGGGCGCGACATTGAAACCGCAAACGCAATGTGCGGCGTGCTTGACGGAGTTTGCGCGGACTGCTGTGCCGAAACCCTTGCAGCATACATCCCGCAGTCCCCCGAAACCTGCGCAATGCTTTCCCCGCGCTACAGAAATGCATGCTACTTTGAGCTTGGCGCAATTTCGGGCGCATGCACCGGCACTCCCGCCGAGTTTTACGGCGACTGCACGGCGGGGGCGGCATACATAAGCATTTACCGCCGCGGGCCCGTGCCTGCGGAATTCAGTGCAATGTGCACGGCATTCGGCAGCACACACAGTGCGGACTGCTGCGCAGGGATAATCCGCGCGCTTGACGAACTGTATTACGAATTCCCTGAAAAAAAGGCCGCAATTTTGCGCTCCGCGGGCGCGGAATTCGCGGCGCAGTGCAAACGCGGCTAACGCCGCAGCAGCGAGGCTGCAAAAGCCCTGAAAAGCCCCGCGCTTCCGCGCAGGGTAAGCATCTTCGACTTTCCGCTTTCGCGCGGTTCGTAGGCGACAGGCAGTTCGACAATGCGCATCCCGCGCCTCTTTGCGAGCACAAGCAGCTCAAAATCGGGCCAGCCGTCCTCTTTAAGCCGCCCCTTCAGCGGTTCCGCCCTGAAAATCTTCATTCCGCTCAGGCAGTCCCTTACATTTATGCCTGTAATGCCCGCAAAGAAGAATGCGAGGAGCCTGTTCCTTGCGGAATGAAAATTGAATCCGTGCCCTCCCCCCGCAAAGCGGTTTGTGTTGACAAAATCCGCACTTCCGTTCATTATGGGCTCCACAATGTGCGGCAGCTCCTCCGGCGGGTTCTGCATGTCGGCATCAAGTATTGCAACTACCCCCCCATTCGCGCTTTCCAAACCCCGCCTCAATGCAAACCCCTTGCCGCGGCTTTTCCCGTAACTTACAAGCCGCACGGCCCTGCCTTTCCGCCTTTCTTCCCCCGCAACCCCGCGGCAAACATGCGCGGTTCGGTCCGTGCTGCCGTCGTCAACCACAATTATTTCGGTTTCCCACGGCATCTGCGGAACCCTGCGGATGCATTCCTCCAGGTTCTGTTCCTCATTGTGGCAGGGCACTACGATAGTCAGCACAGAACCAACTGGCTAGTGAAATTCTTATAAAGATGCTTGTAGATAAATGTAGCAGTGGTTATCCGGGGGGTTTCAACTATGGCTGCAGGCGCATCACTTCAAAACTACCTCGGTTCCGGGGATGCGAGGGTAAGCTACGCCAATATACCCGACGAGAAGGATTTCATAAGGCAGCCAGCCTGCTTCACCAAAAATTCGCTTACTGTGGGCGGCTGGCAGGTAATGGACACCTGGATACGCAGCTACATGAAAACGCTGGCATCAATCGCCACAAAAAACGGCGGCAACATCCTTGAGGTCGGCTACGGCATGGGGCTTGCGGCAAGGGCCATCCGGGAAAACCCGAAGGTGAAAAACCACACGATAATAGAGGTCCATCCGGGCATCTCCGCACACGCCGAAAAAATGTTCAAAAAGGAAATTGCCGAAGGGAAGGTAAATGTAATAACCGGCTTCTGGGAGGACGCAATCGGCAGGTTCCCTAAGGGGAGTTTCGACGGCATCCTGTTTGATTCTTACTACCTCGGGGGGGCGCACCTTTGCAGCAAGGCAAAGACGCGGTTCAGCATAGTCGAGGATGCCTCAAAGAAAAAGGTGCTGAATCTTGTTTTCCGCTACCACCACCCGTTTTTCAAGGAGGCGTATTCGCTCCTCAAAAAAGGCGGGGTTTTCACTTACTACTCAAACGAGGAAAAAGGCTTCTCGGCAAAGCACTTAAATGCGCTGAAGCGCACAGGGTTCTCAAAAATTGATTACAGGATATGCGGGGTAAACCCGCCAAAAAGCTGCCCCTACTGGAAGCACAAGACAATAGTTGCACCGATGATAATAAAGTGAGAGGGCTGGCTGCACGCCTTTTTGCTCAGTAGCCCGCAATGCTTCCGTCCAGCCTTGCCTTCCTGAGCGTGAAACGCAGCACTGCAATGCTCAAAGGAACGAGCACAACCGCAAATGCAAGCAGCGCAAGCAAATCCCCCGCAAGCGCGCCCAAAGAGTAGCCCTGCAAAAGCGCAAGCCTTATTCCGTGCAGGGCATATGTCAGCGGCAGAAAATATGAGAATGCCTGCAGCCAGGCGGGAAGGATTGTTATGGGGTAAAGGGTGCCGCACAGGAGCGCGGATACGCTGCTGAAAGCCCATGCAAAAATATTGCCGCGCTTGAAAAGCAGGATTGTGCAGGCGGAAATTATGCCCGCAGCGCCGAAGGAAACAATTGTGAGCAAAAGGATTGCAATCGCCGCGGGGATGTCCGCGTTCCCCAAATCAACCCCGAAAACAAAAATGCCGAAAAGGAGGTGGATAATTACATTTATTGTCGTGGTAATGAAGCTCCACCCCGAGGAGGCGAATAGCATAACCGTGAAGCTTGTGGGGGTTACGAGCATTGATTCAAGCGTGCCCATAACCTGTGCCTGCCTGATTGTGCCCGAGAATGTTCCAAGGGCTGTTGAAAGGTATGCCGTGAAAGCAATGCCGATTAAAACAAAGCTGAAATAATCCCCGCCGTATTGCACAAGGAGCGGTTGCGCTGCCGCGCCCATGAGCCTGCTGATGAAGTAAAAACTCAGCACAGCAAAGAAAATGCCGAGGAACTCCGTAAGGAAGGAGAGTTTGTAGCTTGCCTCCATTGCGATATCCCTTTTCAGGAAGGCGAAAACAGTGTTGAACAGGCGCAGCCTCATATTCCATCCCCCGTTGCCTGCCCGAATGCCTTTTCAATGCCGCCCCTTTTCCCGAAAGCCGCAAGCGAATTACAGGCTGCAATTTTTCCGTGGTGCAGAACCGCAACCCTGCTGCAGAGCTTCTCCGCTTCCCGCAAATTGTGCGTTGCGAAGAAAACCGTTTTCCCCATCTTCCCTGCAAGCGTCCCTTTGATGAACTTGCCCGTCTTCCTCGCAATATTCGGGTCAAGCGCAACAAAAGGGTCGTCCATAAGCAGAATCTCAGGGTTGTTCAGCAGCCCGCGCGCAATGCTGAGGCGCTGCTTCATGCCGCTTGAGTACTGGCAGTAAAGCTCGTCAGCCTTTTCCGTGAGCCCGACAACATCCAGCGCATACGCTGCCCGCTCTTTTGCTTCCGCATGCCCGAGGTTATGCAGTGCGGCAAAGAACTCGAGGTTCTGCCTGCCGTTCAGGCGCCAGAAGAAGCTCCTCTCCTCGCAGTTCACGAGCCCTATGCTCTCCTTAACCCTCTGCCCCTCGTTCACAACATCAAAGCCGTTCACCTTTGCGGTACCGCTGTTTGGCAGGAGAAGCGTGCACAGCACCTTTATGAGCGTGGTTTTCCCCGCGCCGTTCTCCCCAAGCAAACCGAAGATTTCCCCCCGCTTGACACGCAGGCTCACCCCGTCCAATGCAAGGGTTCCCTTTTTTTGGAGCGGATGCTTAATCAGTTCCCTGAAACCCCTGAACCCTGCATAGCTCTTGCAGAGGTTCGTTGTTTCAATTGCGTAGGTTCCAGCCATAAAATCCCCGTGCATAATATTGTTTCAATTGCGCATGCCCCTGCAGTAAAACCCCCTATGCATAAATAAGGAATGAGTTATTGTTATTATTGTTAATGTTTGCAGGGGTGCCTGAATTGGAAAACGAGCAAAAACTGCTGCTTTTGTGCGCAAGGAGCAGGCTCGGGGAGCGGGAAAGGGCTGAAATAGCACGGCTTCTCTCCTCGCCCCTGAATTGGGAAAAAATAAAAAAACTTGCAGGGCAGCAGGGCATGGTTCCGCTGCTGCACAACAGCCTCAGCAAGTTTAAAGGCAGGGTTCCGCAGGACGTTATGGAGGAACTGCACAACGAGCGCAAAAAAATCGTGCGGCACAATATGCTTGTTTTTTCCCGCGCCCGCGGGCTTTTGCTCGCTCTTAAAAAAAATAAAATTCCCGCAATAATCCCGAAGGGCATTTCAACCGCGCAGAAATTTTCAGATGACGGCCTGAAGCAGGTCGGGGATATAGATTTGCTCATAAGGCGCGTGGATATAGGGGCGCTTGAGCAGGTTCTCGCACGCCAGGGCTGGCTTGCGGTGCATGATTACGCAAAAACAAAAGAGCAAAGGCTGAAGAACGGCTGCCAGCTGCCGCAGTTCGCAATCGAGGGTGCGACCCTTGACACGCACTGGGAACTCAACTATTTCGTGAGGCCCGAAGAAAGCGATTTGTGGGGCGATGCGGTTCCGTTCCGCCTTGACGGCGCAAAGGCGCTGCAGCTCTCCCCCGAGAAGCAGGTGTGCTACCTCTGCCTGCACTCAGGGTTCTCGCACGGCATGCAGAGCCTGCTCAGGGATTTGGTTGATATCAATGAAACGATTGAATATTACTGCTGCGGCAAGGGCAAGGCAATAGACTGGCAGAAACTCAGCAGCACAGCGGAAAGGTGGAAAGTAAGCGCTGCGGTTTATTTTTGCCTGCGCATGGTGCGGGAAAAGGAAAAGTTCGGCAATATGCATGTGCCCGAAAAAACCCTCGCCAGTTTGCGCGAAAAATCAAACAAGCCGCAATTATTGGTTCTGGATTTGCTCGGAGACAGGCTGCTTGCGCCCCTTCCGCAAAACCAGATGCGCGTGTTCAGGCTTTTCCTGAGGCAGGCGCAGAGGCTTTCCTGAATTATCCGAAGGCTGCAGCATGCCAGCTTTCCCCGCCTGCCTCGGCTGCAAAGCCCCCTTCCCACGGCGTGTTTTCTCACTGCTTTGGCTCCGTCATTACCCCTTCCTTCGGCACTTCCTTCGGCAGCGTGAAATAGAATATGGAGCCGACTCCCAGCTCGCTTTCCGCCCATATCTTCCCGCCGTGCGCGTTGATTATGCTTCTGCATATGCTCAGGCCGAGGCCCGCGCCGATTGTGGTGCCGTCTGTCGCGGGCGTGGCAGCATGGAACCTGTCGAATGTGTGCGCAAGCCTTTCCTCTGAAATGCCGACGCCGTTGTCCCTGACCGCAACAAGCACATCCTCCGCCCTTTCCTTTGCCTCGATTGCAATCTTCCCCGTGTGGGGCGTGAATTTTATCGCGTTGTGCACAAGGTTGCTGAGCACTGAAATTACCGCATCCTTATTCGCACTTACCTTCGGCAGGCTCTCCGGAACTTCGGAGAGGAGGGTTATGTCCTTTGCCCCTGCAAATGCCTGCGTTTCAGCAAGCACGGCTTTCACGACATCCCCTATGCTTACGCTCGCCTTTGCAAGGCTCATCTTCCCCGCCTCGAGCCTTGAGATGTGCAGCATTTTCGTTATCAAATCGTCGAGCTGCGCAACGCTGCCGTGTATCACCCCCATTGCTTCGCGCTGCTTCGGCGTCAGTTTGCCGAAATCATCGTTCAGCAGCATTTCCGAATAGCCCTTCACGGGGGTGAGGGGCGTCTTCAATTGGTGCGTAATCATGTCTATGAACTCGTGCCTTGTTTTTTCGGATTCCTGAAGGGCGCGCGAGTTCCCTTCAAGTGCCTTTGTCCTGCTTGCCGATATAGCAAGCACCCATATCCAGAAGCCCGCAACGAAAAATATGAACCCGAGCACAAAGGCAATCCCGGCCAAAACAGGCACGGGCTCATTGCCTATCTCCGTACCGGTCAGCTGGGCATACATGTCAAATACAAATATGAATATTAGCATTGCAGAGCCCACGACCATGAGGTATGCCGTCCTTGTGTGCGGGTATTGCTCCCTCCATAACGCGAAAAGGAACCTCCCCGTCAGCGCAAGAATGGACGCAAAAACCGCGGCTTCCGCGGCAATGCGCGGGTGCACGGAAAACCAAAAGGTGAGGGCGAGGTAAAAAAGAACCGCAGCAGCGGAGCCTGAGACGAAGAATTTGATTGCCCCCTCCCTGCTGTAAAACTCAGTCATGCGCAAACCCTCTCCACTAACCCTAATAACCAAACTTTTATATATATGTAACAGTTTAATATAGTGCAAAGGTAATGCAAAGGCGGAAACATGCCGAAAATACTTATTGTCGACGACTCGGGCTACACGCGCATGATGATAAAGGACGCGCTCGCGCTCGACGGCCTGAAGGATATAGAAGAGGCGTCAAGCGGCGAGGAAGCCGTGAAGAAGGCGCTTGCGACAAAGCCCGCGCTGATACTCCTTGACCTTATCCTTGTGGGCAAGAGCGGAATGGAGGCGCTTGCCGAAATAAAGAAGAGCCTGCCGAAAACAAAGGTTGTTGTGATAAGCGCGGTTAGCCAGCCGAGTTATTTCAAGAATGCAAAGGAACTTGGCGCGGACGCATACCTTACCAAGCCCATAGGGGCGAAAGAAATCAGGGACAAGGTTAAGCAGGCCCTCTGAAGCCCTGTTTGCCCATGCGCGAAAGCCCTGCCAGCAGCAGGCGAAGCCGCAACCTGCGCAGGCGCAGCGGCAGAATATTGCACGCCTGCAATCAGTGCCCCAAACCGCAGGCAAGCCATGCGCCGCCGGAATATTGCCCCGCTCCCCCCTCCCCCGCGGGGAAAATCAGAATATTACCTGCTCCTTTACCTTTCCGTCTATTGCCTTCTTCAGCTTGTCCAGCGTCTTCAGCCCCACAATCAGCGTGAACTGCGCCGCAATTGTTTCCGAATGCATTACCCTGAAGCGCGTGCCGAGCACGAGCGCGAACGCGGTTTTTTCATCAACTGTTTCCCTGAACTCCTCCTGAAGGCTTTCCGGTTCAAGCACAATCCTCGGCGCGGAGGGCGCGAATTCGGTCTTGAAAAACTCGGACATTTCGGTTATGTAGCTGTTAAGGATTATGTTTGAAATCTCAAGGAACGCGCTTATCTCGCGCTCCTCCATCTTCAGGGTGTGCCCGAGTTGCTTGCCGAAGAGCAGGTCAACAAGGTGCATTGCCGCCTTCCTTTTGCAGATAACGCAGATTATCGCCCTGTCCTTCCCGAAAACATTCAGGGGCAGGGAAACAAGCATCTCCCTCGGCGCAACAAGCCCGCCGAAAACGCCCTCAAGGTGCAGCAGTTGTATGTACGGCACCTTTATCTCAAGCGAAATGTTTGTCAGTTTAGCAAGCGTGTCCGTGGCGCGCGCAGCGCCGACGTTCGCCATCTCCTTCAGGGTTTCCTCCTGCAGGAGGGTAAGCTTTATTTCCCCGTCCCCGGCATCAGGCATAGTTTACACCGTTACCATTTACAACAGAGCCAATAACTTGCGCTTTTGTTTTATATTTATTTGCCAGTTCCCTTGCCGCGGCTTTCGCGTGCTTTGCGGAAACAACAAGAATCATGCCGACACCCATATTAAATGTGCGGAACATTTCATCGTGCGAGACATTCCCTTTCCCCTTAATGAGTTTGAAAATTGGCGGCACGTGCAGGCTTGCTGTTTCAATCCCAGCACCTAACCCGTTTGGCAGAATCCTCGGAAGGTTATCTGTTATCCCTCCCCCGGTAATGTGTGCAGCGCCCTTGAGCAGGCCCTTCTTGTTGAGCGCGAGCACGGCTTTTGAGTAGCAAGTATGGGGCGCTAGCAGGGCGGCACCAACAGTTGTGCCAAGTTCTGGCAGGTGCGTGCCCACATCATATCCCGCATCCTGAAACAAAACCTTCCTCGCAAGTGAGTAACCGTTCGTGTGCAATCCGTTCGAGGGCAGGGAAATCAAAACATCCCCTGCGCGGATTTTTTCGCCTGTGAGCAGTTTGCCCTTTTCCGCAACCCCGACAATGCACCCCGCAAGGTCATACTCCCCTTCATTATACACGCCGGGCATTTCAGCGGTTTCCCCCCCGACCAAAGGCATGCCGAGTTCCCTGCACGCGCCTGCCATTCCTTTCACAATTTCAACAACAACATTTTGCTCAAGTTTCGCCCCCGCGACATAATCCAGGAAAAACAAGGGTTCCGCGCCGAGGGTCGCTATGTCGTTCGCGGAGTGGTTAACCAGGTCGATGCCTACGGTATCCCACTTCCCCGCCATTGCGGCAACCGTGAGTTTTGTCCCGACACCGTCGATGCTCGAAACAAGCACGGGGTTTTTGTATTTTTTCAGGCGCGAGGCATCCACAACCCCGCCAAACAAGCCTATGCCTGTAAGCACGCTTTTGTTGTGCGTGCTTTCCGCAAGCCCTTTTATGCCCCGTACTATGGAATTGCCCTTTTCGATGTCGACGCCCGCTGCGCCGTATGTCGCACCGCCCATAAGGCCCACTCACCGCAAGTCCGCAAGTTCCTTTTTCCAGTATTTGCAGACCTGTTCCGCCCTTTCCGCGCTTTTTCCCGCATATGCCGAAGGGTTCAGCAAAAATTCCGTTTCCCGCGTGCCCAATCCGCGCAGCATTTCCGCGGTTTCCTTGTCAAGCACAGCTGCCTCGAGCAGGGTTATGCCCTCTTTCTCCGCTTTCAGCGTGAGCCTGCGCACGTGCTCGTGCGCATCCGCATGCCCGTGCTTTGCGAGGAGAATGTAAAGCGGCTCGGCAGTGATTGTGCCTGCAGCAGTGCCGAGGTTCAGCGCCATGCTTTCCCTATCCACATCAAGCTTCTCCATTGCCTTATTCATGCGGTTTGCCGCTATAGCAAGCCCTGCAATCATCTCGGGCAGGAAGCGCGCGCTCGCGCTGTTCGTCAAATCCCTCTGGTGCTCGGAAATCGAATCCATATAAACCGTCTGCATGCGCGGCATGAATTCCTTCCAGAGGCTTTTGACATTCTCGAAAGAAATCGGGTTCCTTTTGTGCGGCATTGTGCTGCTCCCCACCTGCGCGCTGCCGAATGCTTCCGCAACCTCCGCAATCTCCGAGCGCTGCAAATTGCGCATATCATCCGCCAAATTTGCGAGCACTGTGAAGGCGGAAACAACGAGGTGCATATAGTCCTCGGTCGGTTCGGGTGCGACAATCTGCGTCGAGTGCATGCCCTGCGCAAGGCCCAATTCGGCCATCATCTGCGCCTCGAATTTTACCGGATTTTTTGTTATGAGCGAAAGCGCGTTATACGCCCCCACCGCGCCCGAGCATTTTCCCTTCAATTGTCCTTTGCACCAGTGCAGGCCCTTAATCCTGTAGCCTAACCTGTCCACATGCCCCGCAAGGGCGAAGCCGAAAGTGATGGGCTCGGCAAACTGCCCGTGCGTCCTGCCGATTTGGACGGTGTTTTTGTTTTTTAGTGCGAGCTTGATAAGCGTATTTTCAAGTGCAACCAATTCCGGCAGCAGCAGTTTCTCCGCAGCGTGCTTGTACCTCAGTGCGTTCGCGGTGTCGACAATATCGTAACTCGTGGCGCCGAAATGGATGTATGGGTGCGCCTCCTTGGGGCACTTGCGCTTGAGCACGTTCACCAAAGCGCGGATGTCATGCTTTGTTACCCTGCGCTCCTCTTCATAAACCTCCCCCGCCCGCACCTTTTTTGCCGCGTTTTCAACCATGCGCGCAACCTTGGGAGGGCATATTTTGTTTTTTGCGAGAACCTTTACAAATGCCGCCTCCACCCTCGCCTGATACCTTATCCTCGCCTCCTCGCTGAGGAATTCCCCGATCTTTTTTCCAAGCGCGCCCTCGGGGGCATACCTGTAATCAAGCGGGGAAATATTCGAGAAGATGTTGCGCTTTTTGTCCTTTGCCATCGTGCTCACCATAAATACCTTGGTTATTTGAAGTATTTAATTGTAATTGTGCCTGTTTTTAGCCTTCAAATGCGGGGTAATCCGCCACAGCATCCTCAATCCTTTTCGCGCCATTTATTTTTTCCCCTATCCATGCCGAGGCAACTGATTTGTAAATCACGCTTGCGATTTTAACCAACTCTGCAGGCAAATGCGGCGGAACCGGATAATCGGCTTTGGGTTTTTTTTCTTTTTTCGCCTTCTCCAGCTCCGTGACCCAGCCGGCGTGCTCCCTCGCATAATAATCCCTCAAAACCTGCTTGCTCAGGTTCACGCCTTTGAAAAGGAAGCGATTTTCATCTGGAGTTCCGCAAACATCAACCAAAATCAGCTCGCGCTTCGGGTTAAGGGCGAATTCCACTTTTCCGTCGGCGTGCTCCAAACCGACCGCGTGCGCTTTTTTGTTTAGGTAATCGTTAATCTGCAATGTCTTGCGTTTCAGTTCCGCCAGTTCGCCTGCGCTCAATTTTGCCATCTCCCTCGCCTCCTCCCATGAAAGATACCTGTCCCCCTGTTCGAGTTTCGTGCTGACATCAACAATCGGCTTGGGCAAGTGCTCGTTTGGTTCCGGCACCTTGCCCAGGCCCAGGTCCGCGAGTTTCAGTTCCCCCCTCTGCAGGCGCTTGAACACCGAGCTTCCCGCCGGGAGAGAGTTGCGGAAAATAACCTCGAGGGGCACAAGGTAGTTTGTGTCGCCTTCCTTAATCTCGTTCCTCTGCGGATACAAAACACGCACGAGGTCAACCTCCATCTCGTTCGGTTTCGGCAGCGAGCGGAAGTGCGATTTCACGCCGAGCTTGGCAAGCTCGCGGAAATTATAAGCAGCCATCCTGCACAGCGCTTCCCCCTTGCCCGGGATTGTGTCCGGCATTTTCCCGTAATCGAAAACAGAGTAATCGTCGCTGAACTTAAACACGCCCAAACCCGCCGCTGCGGCGGTTGGTTTCTTTTTTATGGTTAAGTCTTTTACCGAGCCCATGAGGGACACACTCATTCATGCAAAAATTCTTTTTTCTTTCCCGTCCGCATCATTTACCTTTTTCGCGACCGCCCTGCGGTATTCTTGCAGTTTGCTTTCGTAAGCCCCGCCTGCAATGTTCATAACCTGCACTGCGGCGAGCGCCGCATTGTCACCCGCGTTCAGCCTGAGGAATAGCCCTTTTCGCGTGCCCTTGAGGAGTTTCAGCGCATCCTCCGCCTTCTCGGCGCCCTGCTTTGCAACAGGGACGTGGAGTACAAGGCAATCGCCCTTTTGCACGAGTTCGAGCTCGTTGAGCGCAAGGAAATCTATGTAAATTTTATCCGCGTTCTTGAACTGCGGCGCGTTTAGGGTTTCGCACTTTATTCCGAGTTCGGCAAATACGCGCTCCGCCTTTGAAATCGCGGCATCATATGCGGCATTTCCCTTCCTGCGGTTCACAATTACAATTCCCGAGTAGGGGCGGAACATCTTCGGCACTTCCTCCGCGGCGGTTGTCCAAGCTCCAACGCCCGTGCCGAGTACGGGGATTCCTGGCGGCATTTGGTGAACGGTTAGCAGCGCATCCAACCCTGCATATGCTCCCTGCACGGGAACCCCGATGACGGGTTTTGTTGGGGCGTGTGCCGCACATGCACCAGGCAAGGCTGCGCTTAACCCCGCGCCGGCAACAATAACCCTTGCGCAGGTTTTTGCGATTAGTTCGCGCAACTCTTCAGGGGTTTTGTGCGCGGAGCATATCCTCAGTTCCGCATTAACCTTTTTCCCCGCAAGGCCGCGCATAAGCGGGCCGAAAATTGCACGGTCCGAACCGCTGCCAAAAATAGCAAGAACATCGCAGGATGGCATGAAATTATTGGCGCTTCTGTTGTTAAAAACTTATGCGAACGCGCCCCTGCAGAGGCAAACTATTTAAACGTGGTCGGCATTTATTAGCAGGGCGTGGGGGCATGCTGGGTTTCGGGCAGGTTTCGGGCATCAAAAACGCCGTCAAGCGCTTCGGCAGCGAACGCGTTTTCAGGATTGCCTTGGCATTGCTCGCAATTTCCGCACTTGCGCTTTATTCTTCGGGAATAAGCGGCTGCTTCTACCCCATGGACACGCCGTTCTACCTCACGTCCGCTGCAGGAATAGCGCGCGGGCAGGGATATGTCTGCGCAAACATGCCGCACCCCGAGGCGGCGACAACATTCCCCCCTCTTGCACCTGTTGTTTATGCCCTGCCAATCCTGCTGTTCGGCGTGGACATGCGCGCCACGGCGTGGGCGGCGGTTCTGCTGACCGCGTTTTCAATCATCCCCGCGGCATTCATATTCAGGAAGTTTTTCAGCCGCGGAATTTCGCTGCTTCTCACTGCGCTCCTTGCATTCAGCCCCACGATAATGTGGTATTCCGCAATACAATTAAGCGAGCCACCCTTCCTGCTCGTTTCGCTTATCGGGATATATTACGCCCTGAACTATGCTGAACGCGGCGGGAGAACGGAGATGCTGCTTGCCGCGCTTTTCCTTTCGCTCGCGGCATACACGCGGGTAATCGGGCTTATTTTCCTGCCCGCGGTGCTTGTTTATTTCCTTGCGGAGAGGAAACTGAAGCAGGGTTTGCCGCTCTTTGCGGCAATGCTGCTGCTTACCCTGCCGTGGCTTGTGTATCTGGCCGCAACGCCGCCGCAAAGTTCGCTCCCCACATATGCGGACCCGTACAAAGAATTGCTGTCGCAAAAAGGCACTGCAGGGCTTGCGGAAATGGCGCTCACGAATGCGGGCAACTACGCCGCATCCGCAATACCCGGAGCAATTTTTTTCCCGTCGGGCCTTGCAGGCATGCTCATCCCTTACCCGTTAGCCAACCTGCGGCAGGCGGTGGAGTTTGCAATATTCCCTTTCGCGCTTTTTATTTTCCTCTTCGGGCTTTTCTGCGCAAGAACCGAACAAAGGAAAAGGTTCCTTGCGTTTCTCGCAATTATTTATTTCATCACGCTGATATTCAACCCCGCATACAGTGCCGCAACCGCAAACAGGCACATGTTTCCTGCAGTGCCCTTCCTCCTGCTTTTCTTCGCGCTCGGCCTGAGGCGCCTGCAGGGCGTGTGGATGCCGAGGCGGGCATTACCCGCAATCCTTGTGCTGATGCTTGTCTGCGGCTCAATAGTTTCCATAAATATGCCGTGGCTTATGCGCAACAGGTGTTCCGACTACAATTACACCGCATTCGAGCGGCTTGCAAATGAAGTCGTTGAAAGAACCCCCGAAGGCGCGGTAATCTGGGTTTCGCAGCCGGAGAAGCTTTTTCTTATGACAGGCAGGCTCTCGGCATATCATCCCGCAGGCTCGGCAGGGGAGCTTCTTGCGATGTGGCAACGCGAGGGCGTGGATTATGTGCTTATTTCCCCTTATGCCGACCCTAACCTGAAATACATGGATATCCGAGGGGGGAATAGCCTGATGCCTGTCGGGGATGCAATCCAGTCCCTGAAAAAATAGGGCTTAAACTTATTTGCGCATTACGCACGCTTCTTTTTCCTCGCGATTAGCTGCATCTCGTCGGAAAGGTTTATGTGCAGTTTCATGCCCTTCGCAAAGCGGGGAAGCAGCTCAAGCGCCCCGAAAATTCCGGCGCAGGATTTCATTTTTCTAATCACCAGCCCCGCGCTTCTTGTCCTGCCGACCGCGCTAAGGCGCAGGATTTCAAATCCCTCCTCCTCGAGAAGGCGCAGGATTGCGCCTTTCGTGAAAATGCAGAGATGCTCCCTCGGCTTCATGTGGATCCATCTCCCCCTTGCAAGCCTTGCTACTGCGCTTCCCGAGTCGGGCGTGGATATGTATATGTGCCCGCCGCTTTTCAGCAGTTTTGATGCGCACCTTAATCCTCGGTTCGGGTTCGGCAGGTGCTCTAAAACGTCGTTCATCACAATCAGGTCGAATTTTTTGCCGATTTTCGAAAAATCGCCGCTGCGGCACTTTAACCCGCGTTCCTTCGCTATTTTAACGGCGGTTTTGTTGATGTCCACGCCCTCCACGCGCCAGCCGCGCCTTTGCGCAACATCGAGGAGGCTGCCTATATTGCACCCGATGTCCAGGAGTGTGCCAGCGCCTCCTATATAACTGATTATGAAATCCAGCCTGCTTTCGAAATCCTTTTTGTTGTCCCCCTCTATCTCGAGGTAATCCTGCACGCCCGAAGCCTCGTTTTTGTTGTATATTTCATTTATTTCCGCATCGCTTGGCGCGGTGTTCGGCGGAACTGCGACAGGGTAAGAAACCCCGCAGCCGCACCTCATTATTTTAAAGCCCCCCGAATCGCACCAGTGTGCCGCGCCCCCCTTGCCGCAGCAGGGGCAGTTTGCCTCGGCCATAACCGTTCTTTGCTGCGCAGGCAATAAAAATCCGACCCCCGATGGCGGCTATTTTCAGCCCCTTAACCGCGGCTGCGCAAAAAGGATTTATATACATTTGGGCGCAGTTATGGTTGGTGAGCATTTGTCCGGCACGGTTGTAATCGGCGCGCAGTGGGGCGACGAGGGCAAGGGGAAAGTTACTGATTTTCTCGCACGCGATACGGATATTGTTGTGAGGTATCAGGGCGGGAACAACGCGGGGCACACTGTTGTCGTGAAGGGGGAAAAGATAAGCCTGCACCACTTGCCGAGCGGGGTTGTTTACGGAAAGAAATCCATGATGGCTGCAGGAATGGTGCTTGACCCCGCTGTGCTTGTGGAGGAGATTGAAAAATTCGGCGACAGGAAATGCCTTGATCTGGTTATAGACCCGCGCATACACATAATAATGCCGTGGCATAAGCTGCTTGACTCCGCGGAGGAGGGCAATGGCGGAAACAACAAAAACAACGTCGGCGTTGGCGGGTTCGGCGGCGGTTCCGGCGCTGGCGGCGCCAATAATGCGGGCGGGTTCGGCGGCAGCGTTGCCTGCGGCTCAGGCAGCAACTCTTGCCCCGGAAAAATCGGCACAACCAAGCGCGGCATAGGCCCGTGCTATTCCGACAAGGCATCGCGGCTCGGCGTACGCTTCGAAGACCTTATTGACGAAAAACTTCTTCGCGAAAAAATAAACGAAATCCTGCCCCTGAAAAAGAAGAACCTTGAAATGGTCCACAACTGTGCGGTTGATTTTGATGCGGATTCGGTTTTCGCCGAATACTCCGCCTACGGCATGGCGCTTGCGAAATATGCGGGCGATGTTTCGGCGCTTGTTTCCGATGCGCTTGCGAAAGGGAAAAAGGTCCTTTTCGAAGGGGCGCAGGGCACTTTCCTCGACATAGATTTCGGCACATACCCTTACGTGACTTCATCACACCCGATAAGCGGCGCAGCCGCCGTCGGCGTCGGGATTCCCGCCGCAAAACTGAACCGCATTGTCGGGGTTGTGAAGGCTTACAGCACGCGCGTTGGCAATGGCCCGTTCCCCGCGGAGATGCAGGGTAGGGGGGCAGAGGAACTTCGGAGTAAGGGTGCAGAGTTTGGCACTACTACGGGCCGCCCGCGCAGGGTCGGCTGGTTCGATTTATGCATGCTCCGCACATCGCAGAGGCTGAACGGCTTTACAGAACTTGCGATAACCAAACTGGACGTGCTCAGCGGAATTAGGCCCTTGAAGGTTGCGGTTGCATATGAACTCGTGGGGAAAACGGAAAAGTACTTCCCCTTCAGCGCCGCTGATGCGGAAAAGGCAAAGCCGGTTTACAGGGAATTTTCCGGTTTTACGCTCGAGAAGGGCGGGAAATACAGGCGCATTGCGGACCTGCCCAAAGGCGCGCGGGAATACCTTAAATTTATCTCAGGCGAGGCCGGCGTGCCGGTTAAACTCGTTTCAATAGGCGCGGACAGGGCGGAAACCATCGGCAGCAATTGATATTGAATAGAGCGTGGCTTAAAAATGGCTACTAAACGTTCCGGCAAGGCATGGCGCGGGAACCTTCCCGCACACCACAACCAAAAATCCGGCGGGGTTAATGAACTCGCGCAAAAAATTTCCGGAATGGTAATTGAAAAAAAAAGGCTGGAGTGCAAGATAAATGAAACGCATTTCCTCGAGAAAAGGCTGGCAATACTCCGATTACTGGCCCTCAATTTCAGGATTGAGCGCACTGCGCGCAGGATGCACTCGCTACAGAATTGGGAAGCTAGGAATGCCCGCACGCCGCACGGGGAATCGGGCTTCTGAAATAAACCCGCTAATCTTTTATACAGTTCCGCTCCAATAATATTCCCCCCTGCGCATTGTGAGGTGCACCAGATGCTCGAAAAAAGCGACCCCGCGGTATTCAAACTGATTGAGGCCGAAAAGAATAGGCAGGAGCAGGGCATAGAGCTGATTGCCTCGGAGAACCTGGCATCGCCCGCGGTTCTTGAGGCCACGGGTTCGATACTCACGAACAAATATTCCGAGGGCTACGCGGGAAAGCGCTATTACGCGGGAAATGAAATCATAGATGAAATAGAAACACTTGCGATTTCGCGCGCAAAGAAACTTTTCAATGCGGAACATGCCAATGTCCAGCCTCTTTCGGGTTCGCCCGCGAACTTAGCGGTTTATGTCGCGCTCCTCGAATTCGGCGACAAGGCAATGGGTATGGCGCTTGCGCACGGCGGGCACCTTACGCATGGTCACAAGGTTTCAATTACCGGCAAGGCGTACAATTGGGCCCACTACATGGTGGATAAGGAAACTGAAATGATTGATTATGATGCCGTCGAGCAACTGGCAAAAAAAGAAAGCCCCAAACTCATAGTATGCGGCTACACCGCTTACCCGCGCATAATCGATTTTAAGCGCTTTTCCGAGATTGCGCAGGGCATCGGGGCCTACTCTATGGCGGACATCGCGCACATTGCAGGCCTTGTTGCAGCAGGCATTCACCCCTCCCCTTTCCCGCACATGGATGTGGTTACGACAACAACGCACAAAACCCTGCGCGGCCCGAGAGGGGCAATAATAATGTGCAAAAGCGCGCTCGCGGAAAAGATAGACCGCGCGGTTTTTCCGGGCATGCAGGGCGGGCCGCACGATAATACGACAGCGGCAATAGCGGTTGCGCTCGGGGAAGCCGCGAAACCGGAATTCAAAAATTATGCGAAGCAGGTTGTGAAGAATGCGCAGGCGATGGCGGATGAGTTTGCGAAGCAGGGCGTGCGCGTTGTCAGCGGGGGCACGGACAACCACCTCATTTTGATTGATGTCTCAGGCAGGAAGGCTCCCGCCAAGGAAATCGTTTCGCAGCTCGACAGGGCGGGCATAACCGTGAACATGAACGCAATCCCCTTCGACAAGGGCACGCCTATGAATCCATCGGGCATCCGCCTCGGCACGCCGCTTGCCACAACGCGCGGCATGAAGGAGGGGGAGATGAAACAGATTGCGCGCTGGATTTCCGCGATAATCGAAAGGCCGGATGATGCGCACCTGATTGAAAGCACAGGGAAAGAGGTGCAGGAACTCTGCAAGAAGTTTGTTTTTTACAAGTGATGTGAATTGTCCGCCAAAATCTGCAAGTGATGCCAAGTGCCTGCAAAAATCCTCGACGGCGAAAAACTCGCGAAAAAAACACTGCACGCGCTGGTTTCGAGAGTTGAAAAATTAAAGGCACGTGGCGTGGCGCCCTGCCTTGCAGCGGTCCTTGTCGGCAACAGCCCGGCTTCGGAATTATATGTCGGGAAGAAAACCGAGGCATGCAGGGGTATGGGCGTGCTTTCCCGCACTGTGCGTTTGGGCGCGTCCGCAAGCGAAGACGAACTGCTTGGGGCAATTTCCTCGCTCAACAACGATGATGCAGTGCACGGCATACTTGTGCAGCTGCCGCTCCCGAAGCGCATGGATGTGCAGCGCGTTATGGAATGCATCGCGCCCGAAAAGGATGTTGACGGCTTTAATCCGGTAAACCTCGGCAGGCTTTTTGCGGGGGATGTAAAAGGGAATTTCTTCGCACCCGCGACCCCTCTCGGCGTGATGGGCCTTTTGCGCGGCGCGAAAATAAAAATAAAATCGAAGCACGCGGTCGTTGTAGGTTCCTCAAACCTTGTGGGGAAGCCGCTTGGAATTATGCTGCTTAATGAATTTGCGACGGTTACCTTCTGCCACATCCGCACAAAAAATCTCGCACAGCACACGTGCATGGCGGACATCCTGGTTTCCGCTGTGGGCAAGCCAAAACTCATAACCGCGGACATGGTGAAGAAGGGCGCAGTGGTTATGGATGTTGGGACAACTAAAGTCGGGGACCGCGTGCACGGGGATGTAGATTTCAATGCCGTAAGGAAAAAGGCTTCCGCAATAACCCCCGTGCCGGGTGGCGTGGGGCCCATGACTGTTGCAAGCGTTGTGGCAAACACGGTTAAAGCCGCGGAGTTGTCTGCAGGATGCCGCTGAATATCGCAGTTCTCGGCTCCACAAAGGGCACGGACATGCAGGCGATTATTGGCGAGATTGAAAAAGGCGAACTCGATGCCCGCATTGTTGCTGTTGTGAGCGACAGGAAAGGCGCATTCATCCTTGAGCGCGCGCGGAAGCACAAAATTCCCGCGGTTTTTATTGACCCAAAAAAATTTCCCGTGCGCAAAGAGTTCGACAGGCAGGTTATGCACGAACTTGAGGATGCAAAGGCGGAACTTGTGCTTCTTATAGGGTATATGCGCATTGTTGGCGACGAGATGGTTCGCAAATACCGCAACAGGCTGATTAACATCCACCCTTCCCTGCTTCCCGAGTTTGCGGGCGGCATGGACAGGGATGTGCACGAACAGGTCCTGAAGGCGGGGAAAAAGGAAACAGGCTGTACCCTGCACATCGTAACCGAGGATGTTGATGCAGGCCCTATTCTCCTGCAGAAGCGCGTTCCCGTGCTTTCAGGGGACACAGCCGAAACCCTGAAGGAACGCGTGCAGAAGGCGGAGCAGGAAGCAATCCTTGAGGGGATAAGGCTGTTCATGAAAGGCAAAGCCGGGTGACAAAAGCGGCACGGCAGGGCAGAACAGGCAAAACCCGAAAAACAAACCCTTAAATTAACCAATATGGTTAGATATTTATGAAAATAACACGTGCGCTCATTTCTGTTTCTGACAAAACAGGCATTGCGGAGTTCGCCCGCGCGCTTTCCGATTTCGGCGTTGAACTTATAGCGAGCGGCGGCACAGCAAAGGAACTTGAAAAGGCAAAGCCTAAACTCAAGGTAACGCCCGTGGAGAAGGTCACGGGCTTTCCCGAGTGCCTTGACGGCCGCGTGAAGACGCTGCACCCGCGCATACATGCCGCAATACTCGCCGACAGGGGCAGCAAGAAGCACCTTGCGCAGCTGAAAAAGATGAAACTGAAGCCTATTGACATGGTTTGCGTTAATTTTTACCCTTTCGCCGAGGCAACGGAAAAGCAGGGCACCTCCGTTGCGCACGCAATAGAGAATATCGACATAGGCGGGCCTGCAATGGTGCGTGCCGCGGCGAAAAACTACGGGGGAGTTGCGGCCGTAACCTCTCCGAGGCAGTACCCCCTTCTCCTGCAGGAACTGCGCGAAAGCAGGGGGAAAATAAGCATCGAGCTGCGCAGGAAACTTGCAAATTCCGCATTCGAACTAACTGCGGCATATGATGCAGCCGTGAACAATTACCTTAATTCCCAGAAAGGGTTCGCTTCCTCCCAGTTCCCGCGCACTCTGACCCTTTCGTTCTCGAAAATTTCCGATTTGCGCTATGGGGAAAACCCGCACCAGAAAGCGGCATTCTACCGCGGGAATTCGGCGGATCCCGCAACAATCGCCGATGCAAAGCAACTGCACGGAAAGGAACTCTCATACAATAACATAAATGATGCCGCTACTGCGATAGAGGTTGTCAAGGAATTCTCCGCGCCGTGCTGTGCGATTGTTAAGCATGCAAACCCCTGCGGCGTTGCCACGGACGAAAAACTTCACGTTGCATTTTCAAAGTCGCTTGAATGCGACAAGGAGAGCGCTTTCGGCGGAATAATAGCGCTGAACAGGGAATGCGATGCCGCCACGGCAAAGCAGATAATTGCGTTCTTCAACGAGGTTGTAATCGCCCCTTCATATTCTGAAGCCGCACTTGCGGAACTGAAGGCGAAAAAGGACCTCAGGATCCTTGAAATCGAGGGCTTAGAAAAGAGGATTGGCAAGGGCTCTCCACAGGCGCCGCGGCAGAACGAACTCAGGGATGTTCTTGGCGGCATGCTTGTGCAGGAGCGCGACATCGCAACCCCTGACGAGCACAACCTGCGCTACCCCACCTCTGCGAACCCCGACAGCGCGCAAATGAAGAGCCTTATATTTGCATGGGGTGTTGCAAAGCACGTGAAGAGCAACGCAATAGTGCTTGCGAAGGGAACACAGACAATAGGCATCGGCGCGGGGCAGACCTCGCGCGTCGAATCCGTGAGGCTTGCGATAAGGCGCGCAAAGGCGGAAGCAGCGGGCTGCGTAATGGCTAGCGACGGCTTTTTCCCTTTCCCCGACAGCATAGGGCTTGCCGCGGATGCGAACATTTCCGCAATAATCCAGCCCGGCGGCAGCGTGAAGGATGCGGAAGTGATAAAGGCGTGCGACGAGCGCGGCATCGCCATGGTTTTCACGAGGACAAGGCATTTCAGGCACTGAAGCGCTTTTGGCATTCCGCATCGCGGCAATTGAGGCACTTAACCTCATTTGCACCTTATAACCCGCATTTCGGTAATCACAACATCAACTTCCTTATCGTGCCCCTCTCTCGGGATTTTTCCCGCTGGCAAAACCTGGAAATCGAACGCAAGCCCGACCACGGGGATTTTTTTCTGCAGCGCATGCAGTTCGTGCAGGAATTTATCGTAGCACCCTCCCCCGAAGCCGAGCCTTGTGCCTTTCTCATCGAAAGCGAGCCCGGGTGCGATAACCGTGCCGAGTTCGTGGGGCGGCACTGCCTTTTTTACCCCTCCCCTTGGCTCGAGCACGCCGAATTGGTTCTTAACCATTTTCTCCGGCTCGAAGGATTTTATCTCGACAGCGCTTATTGCACAATCCTTTCCCATCACAGGCACAAAAACCCTTTTTTTGTCCGAGAGCAAATCCTCAATCAGCCCCCACGTTTCAACTTCCGAGCCGAAGCTCACGTAAACCATTATATTTTTTACATCCCAGTATTCGGGCAGGTTCCTGAATTTTTTTGAAATAGCGGAACTCTTTGAACGCCGTTCCTCGGCATCCAGGGATCCACGCCTGAGGCGCATCTCGGAGCGGAGTGCGTCCTTCATCAGTTACGGCCCCTTTTTTGCGGAGTAAGCAGGCTACTTTTCCCCGTCCTTTTCGGGTTCTGCGCCTTCGCCGCCTTTGCCGGCAGATCCCTTATCGGGTTCTGCGCCTTTATCCTCGTCAGTTCCTGCGGTTTCATCACCGCCTTCGCCGCCTTCTTCGTCAGTTCCTGCGGTTTCATCATCGGCTTTTTCATCACCGCTGCCTGCTTCATCTGTATCTTCGCTGCCTGCAGCCTCATTCTCTTCGGCTTCCGGGCTTTCGCCTTCTTCCCCTGATTCTGCGGAACTTTCACCCTTCTTTGCCTTATCTTCATCTTCTCCGGTTTCCTCGCTAGCTTCCTCATCGCCGCCGGCCTCTTCCCCGGAATCTTCGCCCTCAATGGAAGCATCCTCTTCCGCTTCGGCGCTTCCGCCTTCATCCTCGGCTTCTTCATCATCGCCGCCCTTTTCTTTGCCTTCTTCGGCGCCTTCGGCTTCGCCGCCCTTTGCGGCTTCAGCCTCATCATCTCCCCATTTGCCGAAATAAGCGTCATCGCCCTCTTCCTCTTCCGCTTCTTCCGCACCCTCTGCGCGCGTTGTGCCTGCCTCCGCATCCGCAGCCTTCTTCCCGATATCCTTCCTGTACTGCATGTTCTGGAAATTTATTTTCGCAACAGCTGAATAAGCATTCTTCACCGAGTCCGCTATGCTGCCGCCCAGGGCACTTACCCCGAGGACACGCCCGCCGTTCGTAACTATGCTTTCGTCCTCCGCCTTTTTGGTCCCTGCATGGAAAACCACAACCCCTTCCATTTTTGCGGCCTCATCAAGGCCGTTTACCTGCTTGCCTTTCTCATACGCCTCGGGATACCCGCCCGAAGCCATTACAACGCATGTGCACGCTTCCTCCTTCCATTTAAGCCTGACCTTGTTCAGCGTGCCGTCGATGCACGCATCCATTGCCTCTATAAGCCCGCTCTCCAGCCTCGGCATCATTGCCTGCGTTTCCGGGTCGCCGAACCTTGCATTGAACTCAAGCACTTTTGCATTGCCCTTCTTGCCTATCATAAGCCCCGCGTAAAGCACGCCCTTGTATTCCCTGCCCTCCTTGCGCATTGCCGCAACAGCGGGCTCCATTACATCGCGCAGTATTTTCTTCTCGAGTTTTGCGGTTATTATCGGCGCAGGGCTTACCGCTCCCATTCCGCCCGTGTTCTGCCCTTCGTCATTGTCAAGCGCGCGCTTGTGGTCCTGCGAACTCGCAAGCGGCACTATATTCTCGCCGTCGGTGAGAACCATATAGCTTGCTTCCTCGCCCTCCAAAAATTCCTCAATCACAATGCGGTTCCCGGCATCGCCGAACACTTTCTCAACCATCGCCTTTTTCACTGCGGCAACAGCCTCGCTTTTGCTCTCGCAAATTATCACGCCCTTGCCCGCTGCAAGCCCCTCTACCTTTACAACAACCTTCCCCATCTTGCTTTCGTTTATGAATTCAATCGCCTTTTCCGCATTGTCGAAAACCCCGAATTCCGCTGTGGGAATATCGTAGGTTCTCATAAGTTCCTTTGCGAACGCCTTGCTGCCCTCAATTTCCGCTGCGCCCTGGCTGGGCCCGAAAAGCCTCAGCCCCTGCCTGTCGAACTCGTCGGCAATTCCCGCGCACAGCGCGGATTCGGGGCCGACAATCGTGAGATAAACTCCCTTGCGCTTTGCAAAATCCGCAAGCGCCTTAACGTCATCGGATTTTATGTCAACGCACTCCGCAAGCTGCGCAATTCCCGCATTGCCGGGGGCGCAGTAAATCTTGTTGCTGCCCGCACCCTTTGCGAGTTTCCACACTATCGCGTGCTCGCGTCCGCCCGAACCGACAACCAGTATACGCATGCGTAACACCTAAAACGGAAATAATTCAGGTGCGTTGGGTTTTTATAGGTTAGGATGGCTTTTCGGAGCGCGTTCAGTTGCGCACTTTCGGCTTCTTTTTATGTTTCACCAGATAGATGCCAAACCTTGCCCAGAGCCTGCGTTTCTTGCCCCGCATTGTCTGGAATTTGGCCCACCCGTGTTTGTCGCAGGCTGACTCCAGAGCTTCGTCAGTAATTTTGCCTTTTTCCCCGCATGGCGTGTCCAAGTGCAGGTACTCTATTCCGCTCAGTTTTGCTATATTTTCAGCGGCATCTATAAGGTCCGCAATGCGTTCCTCCCTTAATTCGCCCTCAGGGATATCCAAAAAAACGTCGAAGCAAGCCTGCTTGTCCTTGTTAACATACCTTACAAGGTCCATTGTCCCTTCCGAGCCCATTACCAGGCCGACTTCACGGATAAACCCTGCGCCTTCCTTAGGCGGGATTCCGATTTCCGGCTTGCCGAGGATGATTCGCTTAAACCTTCGCCCTGGCAGCAATATGCGCATCGCCTGCCATGATTTTTCGCCGACTGTAAGTTTGTAAGGTCTAGTAGCCACTTTTGCAAGGGAGGTCCTGAGAACCTCAGGAGTCCATTTCACATAAACGCCCGGGGCAATCCACGTGCCTCCCATGCGCCTCTTCATCATCGCAATCCCCAAAATAGAACCGCGCCGTTGTTTATAATCCTTTTCGTGCAAATAATTTCGGCGGTTTTTACGGCAGGGGGAAGGGAGTGCGGGCACCAGGGAATGGGTGCAAAACAGGCTATTGCCGAGCTGAAAAAGCACGCAAACAAGGAATGCGTTGCGGGAATGGCGCGCTTCGGCATCCCAAGCACCTATGCGGGCAGAGCCACCCTGTCCTGCACGGGCACGAAGTAATTTATGCCGTCGCCCTCGAGCGTGCAGTCAGCCATGGCGTTCCCGTCGTAAATCACGGTGCCGCTGCTTCTGTCGCAGTTAATCGGCTTTACCCCTGGCGGGCAGTAAATGAATGCGTAATTCTGCTCGATGTGCCCTCCATTGCGGGGGTTTATGCCCTCTACATAGAAGGGCATGCCGAAACTGCCCATCGTTGCCCTCGTAATTTTATCGGTCCACACCTTTGCGCCGTTGGCGTACTTGTTCTGTATAAGATGCGAGGAATAGTGCCCGTCGTCCGTGCGCACGACAATGTTCGAGGACAGCGGTATCGGCGCAGCAGCAACGCTTTTAAGCAGGATTATGAAATACGAGCCGTACTGGTAGCGGCAGCCCAGCTCAACAATCTCGAGTTCGGCATTCCCCGCGGTTCCCTGTGTTGCACCCGAACCCTCCTGCGTTTCGCCTGTGCCACTCCCCCCGCCCGGATATTGGTTCCAGATGCCGGGAATTTTTCCAGAACCTTGAGAATCCGTGGAGGCCCCCGCCCCCTGCTCGTTCGCAGTCCCGGAGCCCTGCGCATCTGCCTGATTGCCTGCGCCCTGTTCCTGCGCAGTTCCTGTGCCCTGAGAATCCGCCGCATTCCCTGCGCCCTGAATATCCGCCTGGTTTCCGCTTCCTTGTTCCTGCGCGCAGCCGGCAAGCAGCAATGCGGCAACAATAATGGATACAAAAATAACATTCCTCACAAAACCACCATCCCCAATTGGCTGCGAAAATGCCTTAAATGGCTCGCAGGAGCCTCGGCCCGGCAAACGGCGCCTGCGCCGAAACCTTTAAATACAAGATGTTACATATATCTAACATGTTAGAAATGGCTAACATGCGAAAAAGAGGCGAGTTGATGGAAGGAAATGCGAATGATAAGCTCAAGATTACTGCAGGAGTGGTTGCTGTCGTGCTTGTTATAGCGGGCATCGGCGCGTATGCGGCAAGCGCCGAGCCCATAGAGATGCCGGAGGTGATGCTTATCGCGCTTGTGCTTTTCCTTGTTGCAGGCTCTTTGTTTGTATTCTGGCCCAGGTTCAAGGCGATACGTGCGGGCCTGCCTGCAGAGGACGAGAGGCTGAAGCGCGTGAACCATAAGGCGGGGTATTATGCATTCATTGCCGCGATTTGGGGCAGCGTTGCGCTCATGTGGGCCGATTCCGCGCCGGGGGAGACTCTTCTTGCAAGGCACGCACTGGAGGGCGTGATAATCCTTACTGGCTTTGTGTTCATGGTTTCGTACCTGCTACTGAGCAGGAAGGGGAATGTGGATTAGGCTGGAGGCGATAGGATGGAAACGGGGAAACGCGAAGGGCGGGAAATAAAAAAAGGCGGAGAAAAGGAAATAAAAATCGTGAAAAGGCGTGCAGCGGTTGCGGGGTTCTTCATCCTGTTCGGCATAGCAACGATATTCTTCAACCCCTGGGGCGGAATAATGGACGTGTTCACGTTCTCTTTCATCTTTGTCGGGGGCTTTTTCCTGATTGATTCGGCAATGAGGCTGATGCAATGCAAAAAAACAGGCGAAGTCGGGTTCAGGATAGATGAGAGGCTGGAGATGAACAGCCTCAGGGCATCGCGAAAGGGGTTTGTTGTGCTTGTGAGTTTCCTCTCGGCAATGCTTGTGCTCTCGGCATTTGACGTGCTTTGGGCGATTCCCTTTCCGGCAATAGTGGGGCCCGCGCTCGCGCTCGGAGTGCTTGTGTACTTCGCGGCGTACGTCTACTATGAGAAAGGGGGCGGGGCGGTGCCATGAAAAACACACTTTGGTATCTGGGGTTCCTTTCTGCCTTGAGCCTGCTGTATTTCGTTGAGGGCAAGGCTGCCTTTCTCGGGTTCCTGGGGTTTATTCCGTATTTTTTCCTCTACAAATTAAATGATGAGCGGCTCGAGGAAAACCTCGGCAGGGCTGCAAGGAATGCCTTCATGTTTTCTATGCTTTTCGGGGCCGGGGCAATTGTATGCATTTACCTTACAGACAGCGTCTGGCTAATGGCTCCCGCCTTTCCCGTGCTCTTTGGCGGAAACTTGCTTGTGTGCCTGCTTTCGCTGCTTTACTATGACAGAAAAGGCGGCTGAAATGAAAACAAAAATAAAGGAGCTGCGGACAAAGCGCGGCATGACGCAGGAGGAACTTGCGCTTGCAGCGGGGGTAAGGCGCGAAACCATTGTTTTCCTGGAGCAGGGCAAATACAACCCGTCCCTGAGGCTTGCGCACGACGTCGCAAAGGCGCTTAAGGCGAAGATAGATGAGGTTTTCAGTTTTGAGGATTAGTGGCCGCCTTAGCGCGCAAAAGCAAACTGCTTCTGCTTTTCCCGCCCATGAATTTCGCGCGCCGTCTGCAGGGTTTTTTTGGCAAGGCTGTCATAAAGCGAAACCAGCATTGCCACTTCGGGCTTCTGCGTGCTAAGCCTGTACAGTTTGGCTCTCCCCACCTCGCGGGTTTTTGCCGCAATTCCGCTGCGCTCCATTGCGGGGAAAATGCGGTGCAGTGTAGACCAGGAAACGCCCGCGCCCTCGGCAATGTCGGAGAGGGAATAATCGAACTCGCGCCCCGTGATTAGGAAATCCAGGATGCGCATCTGCGGGGAATCGCCCATGAATGCGAGGAATTTGCTCTCCGTGCTTTCAGCCATAATTACTGACTGTGCACAAACAAATATTTAAACCTTACTTTTTGGCACATTGATGTGCCAAAACGGAAGTTTGATAGAATTATAATTATTTTCGTCAATTGTCTAACTTATGGATGATGCACTGGTTCTGCAGACAAAGCGCTACATGCTGAGAAAACTGATAAACATGGGCAAAATCGGCGGCGCGCACACCGCACTGCAGAACCTGGAAAGGGGCATGCCTTTGCACCTGCGCTCAAGCAGGAAGGGGCTGAAAGCGATAAGGCAGGCAGTTAAGGAACTGCTTAACGAGGGCATGCTGCTTGCGAAACCGTCAACTGGGGAAACGCATGTTTCAATAAACCCGCGCAAGGTTAAAGAGGCTGAAGAACTGCTCGGGATTTAGGAATTGCGGACTGTTGCCCTTTATCTGCGGTGTCAGCACTCCCTGTCCAGTTCCCTGAGTTTCAGCATCTTTGCCTGCCGCTTCTCGGCAAACTTCTGCAGGCTTTCCGCGAGCTCCTTCGGCAGGCGCCCCGTGTTAATGGCTTTCGTGAGCATGTAAACGTCCAAATCCGCGTATTCGAAAAATTTGCGGTGCTGGTTCAGCAACGCAATCATCCCTTCCCTCGCTTCGGAACCCTTCTGCGGCCAGCTCATTTTATCGTAGCAGAAAATCCTTGCCTCGTGCCCCGAGCCGCGCACGTTATCGACCCCCGCCTTTTCAGCATAGGCAAACAACGCCTCCCGTACCTTTTCAATCTCGGGTTCCAAACCCTCAAGTGCTTTTTGTTTTTTGTTTTCCAGTTCGGCCAGTTTATCCACAAGTTTCACGCCCGGCTCATCCTTATACTCGTTCGCATCAAGCGCCGCAACCTTATGCGCGTGCATGGTTTTCGGGCAGTGCGCCTGGAACTGGCACCATTCGCACAGCGCGCTCTCCTTTGCGGGAAAATCGTTCGTTATTTTTTTGGTTTCTATTTCATCAATGAGCGAAACTGTTTCGCACTTCAGCGCCTCGAGCTGTTCCGGCGTCCTTGAGGAACGCAGTTCCTTGTCGAAAGCAAGGTAATGCCAGACAAGTTCAACCCTCTCGGCATCCGAAAACATCTTCCTTACCGCAATTTCATAAAGCGCAAGCTGCCTGTCCGCGTTCAGGTATTCCTGCAGGGGCAGGCTGGAGGAAGTCTTGTAGTCGTGTATCTCGTAGGTGCCGCCCCTCGATATCGAAAGGCGGTCGATGTAACCTGTGAGCGCATATTTTTTCCCCGTATCCAGCGCGACGTTTATCTTTTTTTCAAGCCCTATCACCGTGCCCTCGTCAAACGGGGCGTGGCGCGCGTAATAGTTGCGCAGGTAAGCCTCGCCCATTGAACGGTAATTTTCGGGCGTGTACTCGGCGCGCACGATTGCAATGGCGGGGTTCCACTGCTTTTCCCATTCGGAATTGTAAAATCCAAGCAAATCATCGAGCGTGTTCTCCTTCCTGAACCGCATGTCCCTGTAAAGTTTCTCGAGCGCCTCATGGACGCGCGAGCCGAGGAAGAGTTCAACAGTCTCCTCTAACTCGGTGTCAAGCTTGTCTATGTACTTGAACCTGAACGCCATGGGGCAGTTCCTGTATGTTTCAAGGCGCGAGTGCGAGTAAACATGCATACGCATAATTGTGCCGTAAACCCAATATAAAGGTTCGCAGGGTTCGTTTCCGGTGCAACCTTTTCGGAGCGCGGGGTTTCGTTTGCCTCAACCCCGCTTCCAAAACCCGTTTTGAGCCGCTGGCTCAAAATGGCCCTTTTGGGCGCAAGCCCAAAGCGGGGGTTGGCGAAAAACTGAACGGGGGGCGAATTTCCGGCACGGGGCAAGGAATAAATAGCGGAACGCGCAATTGATTATACTATGAATAAATCCGCAACCAGGCGCCGAATACAAATACGCAGGCGGAAAGGCGGCCCGATACGCGCATTCCCGTCGGTCTTTACAGGGAGGGGCAGGAAGCGCCTTCTTGCAAGGCTGCCGAACGGCAGGCTCTCGCACATGGAATTCCAGCTCTTCACGCAAACAGGCGGCCGCTTGTTATGGCTGCTTGCGGGGCCGCTGAAGCGCGGCTTCGAACCCGAACTGAACAAGGATTACATGAGCCCAAACGTGCTCGGGGGAAAATACGGCACTGCGGAAATGTTCTTCGACAAGGAGCTGCCTTTCGGGAAAAACAATATTATAGATATAAGGGCGCCGAAGGTCAAGGTGGCATACATGAACAGGGAAGTGCCGGAAAAATACCGGAAGAAAGGCGTAGGCACGGATATGCTGAAACTTGGCGAGAAGATAGCGCACAGGTACGGCGCCAAAGAGATACGGGCACAGACGAGCACGGACAACAAAAACGCGATAAGGAGCTATGAGGTCGCAAACTGGCGCAGGGGGCACGATAGCGGCGGCATAGTGACTTATTTCATGAAGCTGGATAAAGCGAGAAAGTTTTAGCGGAAACAGCCGCACGGCAACCACTTAAAAAGCATTTTGCGCCTGCCATTTACTATGCCCCGCGCCATGCCAACGGAGCCCGCGCACAGGATAGAGGCGGGTTACAAAAGCCAGAAGGACGATGCAATAGCGCACGGAGTTCTTGCGGACATACGCGAGGATTTGCTAATTCAGGGAGTGAAGGAAATCAATTATGTCGATGTTTACCTCCTGCGCGGCGGGTTTTCAATTGCGGAACTTAACCTTATTGCCGAAAAACTTATGCACGACCCTGTTGTGCAGCGCGTTTCGGTTGATGCGCCGCTCTTTTCCGATTTTGACTGGGAAATCGAGGTAAGAGTAAGGGAAAATGTCACTGACAACATAGGGATTGCGGCGCGCATCGGAATTGAGGATTTGCTGCGCCGCGCGCTTGGGCGGGATGAAAGCGTGCGCTCCGCGCGCAAGTATGTTATCAACGGCGCGCTCTCCGAAAAGGAAGCCGCACTTATCTGCACAGGGATGCTTGCGAACCCGCTCATCGAGGAGTGGAAAATCACGCGCGGGGAAGGCGCAGCAGGGGCGCGGAAAAGGGGGAACGGGAAGGCGAAATAATGGGCGAAATTGAAAACAAAAAAAACCACTCCGGCGGTTTGCACGGCACGGTTCATGGTTCTGTGCAGGGACCGAGCCTGAGCAGCATAATGGGCCCAGCTGCAGCCAATGTCGTGAATATCCTCGGCCTCAACGACAAGCAGCTCCTTGCGCTCGGCAAAAAAATGCTGCTCTCCCTGAACCGCGAGGAAATGCTCGCAATACAGGCTTATTTCAAAGGAACCGGCAGGAACCCCACGGACGCGGAACTCGAAACGATCGCCCAAACCTGGAGCGAGCACTGCAAGCACAAGGTGATGAATGCCGAAATAGAGTACACGGAAACCGAAAGCGCGGGCGGAAAGAAAGGCGCTGCCAAGGATGCGGGCAAAGGCGTTCAAAAGCGGGAAACAATAGATTCCCTTTTCCGCACATACATAAAGCGCGCCACGGAGGAGATAGAAAAAAGGAAGCCGAAATTCCTTGTTTCCGTTTTCAGCGACAACGCCGGCATTATCAGTTTCACGCAGGATTACGACATCGCTTTCAAGGTGGAAACGCACAATCATCCGTCCGCCTTGGACCCCTACGGCGGGGCAAGCACAGGCATAGGCGGCGTAATACGCGACATCCTCGGCTGCGGCATGGGGGCAAAGCCCATAGCGAACACCGACATTTTCTGCTTCGGCCCGCACGATTTCCCGCGCTCGAAACTGCCCAAGGGCGTTCTGCACCCGAAGCGCATTGCAAAGGGCGTAAGGGCGGGGGTAAGGGATTACGGGAACCGCATGGGAATTCCGACACTTAACGGCGCGATTTTGTTTGACGAACGGTACATAGGAAACCCGCTTGTTTACTGCGGAACCGTGGGCATAATCCCGAGAGGCATGCAGGAGAAGCGCGCAAACTTCGGCGACCTGATTGTAGCGGTCGGCGCTTCGACAGGGCGTGACGGGATACACGGCGCAACATTCTCGAGCGCGAAACTCGGCAGTGCGGTTCCGCCGAGCGTGGTGCAGATAGGCAACGCGATAGAGGAGAAGAAGTTCCTCGATATCCTGCTTAAGGCGCGCGGCATGAAGCTGTACTCCGCAATAACCGACTGCGGCGCGGGAGGCTTCTCTTCGGCGGTAGGGGAGATGGCTGCAAGCATCGGGGCGCGTGTCCAGCTTGAGAAAGCTCCGCTGAAGGCGCGGGGCATTTTGCCGTGGGAGATATGGGTGAGCGAGAGCCAGGAGCGCATGGTGCTTGCGGTTCCGCCTGAAAACCTCGAGAGGTTCTCGCAGCTATGTGCGGAGGAGGATGTGCAGTGCGCGGTCATAGGAAAGTTCAACGACGACAAAGTCCTGAGGGTTTTTTACGGGGATGAATCCGTGTGCGAACTTGAGATGGATTTCCTGCACAAGGGCGTGCCGAAGAAGAGGATGAAAGCCGTGTGGAAAGGGAGTAAGGGCTCAAAAGGAAAGGGCACTGGCAAAGGCACAGCCAAACTGCCCGCTGAAAAGGGCGATTACAACGCGGAAATTATCTCCCTGCTCTCCATGCCGAACATCGCGAGCAAGGAAAGCACCATAAGGCAGTACGACCACGAGGTGCAGGCAGGCTCGGTTGTCAAGCCGCTTGCGGGCGCAGATAACTGCGGCCCGAGCGATGCCGCGGTAATAATGCCGGTGTTAGGCGCAATGGAGGGCGTTGCGATTGCTTGCGGAATAAACCCGCTCTATGGAGACATAGACCCTTACTGGATGGCTGCCTGCGCAATAGACGAGGCGATAAGGAACCTTATTGCAGTCGGGTGCCCGTTCGAGGAGATAGCGCTGCTCGACAATTTCTGCTGGGGCAATCCAGAGGACGCGGGCAAGCTTGCCGAACTCGTGCGCGCATGCAGGGCGTGCTATGATTTCGCCACCGCATTCGATACTCCGTTCATTTCGGGAAAGGATTCTTTCTACAACGAGTACACCCCCGCAAAGGGCGGGGCAATTGCAATACCCTCAACGCTCCTTATTTCCGCGGCAGGAATAATGGGCGACGTCAGGAAGCGCGTGACAATGGATTTTAAGGGAGATGGAAACCCGATTTACATCGTCGGGGAAACAAAAAACGAACTTGGATGTTCGCACTATGCGCGCCTGCAGGGCGTTTCGGGCGGAGAGGTGCCTGAAGTTGATGCGCGCCAGGCGAAGAAGAACTTTCTGGGCATGAGCAGGGCAGCTGCAATAGGCGTGGAGAATGCGGAGCGCATAGTTCGCGCCTGCCACGACTGCAGCGAGGGCGGAATTGCAGTGGCGCTTGCGGAGATGTGCATCGGCGGGGGGACGGGGGCTGAAATAGAGCTTGCGAAACTGCCCTGCGGGACTGAAACCGAAGCGAGGGACGATGTGCTTCTCTTCTCGGAATCGCAGTCGAGGTTTGTTGTGGAAGTTAACGCCGCGCTGAAGAACGAGTTCGAGAAAATAATGCGCGCAAACGGCGCAATATTCGCGGAGTGCGGGAAAGTAACGAAAGGCAAAAGGCTTGTTGTGCTTGGCACAAAAAAGAAGGGTGTGCTCGGCCTCGGCGGCAGGAAATTGCTGGATGCGGATGTTGACGCCCTGAAAGCGGCATGGAAAAAAACCCTGGACTGGTGAATTGCGGGAAAGGCGAATGGTGAAAAAATGGCTGCTGAAACAAGGGAAAAGCCGCGCGCAATTGTGCTGCGCACTGCGGGCACGAACTGCGATTACGAAACGCTTTACTGCCTGAACCTTGCGGGCTTCGAGGCGGAGGCAGTGCATGTGAACAGGCTTATAAATAAGGACAAGAGGCTGGATGATTATTCACTGCTCGTTATCCCCGGCGGGTTTGCTGACGGCGATTACCTCGGCTCGGGGAAGATACTCGCAAACAAGCTCACTTACAGGCTTGGCAGGGAGGTGCCTGATTTCATCTCCTCGGGCGGCAGCGTGCTCGGCATATGCAACGGCTTTCAGGTGCTTGTTAAGGCAGGCCTGCTTCCTGCTTTGGGCGGAAAATACGGCGAACAGCAGGTTACGCTCACTTTTAACACAAGCGGCAGGTTCCAGGACGAGTGGATAGAGATGGAGAACGTGAACAAAAAAGCCTGCGGAATGGTCCATGGAATAAAAACAATCGAATGCCCCATCAACCACGGGGAGGGCAGGTTTGTTCCCGCAAGTGGGGAAGTGCTAAAGGAGCTCTATCGCAAGGATTTGGTTGTGTTCAAATACAAAGGCAAAAACCCGAACGGTTCGGTTGACGGCATTGCAGGCATTTGCGACGAGAGCGGCCGCGTGCTCGGAATGATGCCCCACCCGGAGAAGAGCCACTCGATGCTTAATCACCCGCACTCGACGCGTGTGCAGATGCCCATGGAAGGGGGCGGGATGCGGCTGTTCAGGGGCGCTTTCGGGTTTTTGAAAGGGGAAAAATAACCGCGCCCGAGCGCGCGTTTGAGTAAGTGCATGCGCCGGCTAATTTGCAGCGGAAATGCACCCCGCGCATATTTTTAAATGCGCCGAAACATCTTAGGCTAGGCATCATGCCGCGCAGCCTCTGCAGGAACGGGAAAAATACGGGAATCCGTGAAAACGCGAAAGCGAAATCTTTAAATAGTTCGGGGTATCTATCAGTATCTATGGCTACCAAGCAGATAAACCTGAAACTTTCCAAGAACCTGGCGGATGCCGCGGAATCCTTTGCAGGGGCATATGGTTACAGGAACGTGCAGGACCTCGCGGCGGAGTGCCTGCGGGAGAAGATTTTCGAGAGGGGCGAATTTGACGAATCCTTCTCGGGAAGGGAGATAGGGTTCATAGACTCCCTCATTGAGAAATCCATAAAGGCGGGCAAGGTCAGGGACGAGAAGGAACTGGCGAAGGCGCTGGGATGACCTTCCAGATAAAGGCGCTTGACTGCTTTCTGGAGCAGGTCAAAGGGCTGGATGAAAAATCCAGAGGCATTATTCGGAACAAAATTGAATTAATAAAATCCGACCCGTTTCATTTCAAGCGCATCCATTCCGGGAAGTTCAGGCGTGTTTTCAGGGTGAGGCTGAGCCTCGGGGGGAAAGAAACACGGCTTATTTATGCGGTTCTTGAGCCGAACATAATCCTTGTCTGTATTCTCGAGAGGAAAAATGACTACGGGGGCCTTAAGAAATACCTTGCCAAGATAAGATGAACCAAAACGAACAAGCAACGGCTCACGTAAATTTTTTCTCTTTAGGGTGCAGGGAAATAACCCTCTCCTTAAACTCCCCCAAATCCCGCCGCATTACCCTTCCCGCAGCAGCAGGCGCGTGCCCGCCCGCGCTCGCGCCCTTCAGCCCTTTAACAGCCTTCTCAAGAAGGTCGTTAACCCTTACCCTGCCATCCTGCCTGCGCGCGCTGAACGAGAGCGTGCTTTTTCCCGAATCCTGAACGAAAATGAATGTTGTGTGCGGCTTCCGTTTGCTCAGCCTGTTTATCAGCGCGGATTTTATGTTAAATGGGCTGGAGAACTGGAAATATTCCAAGCCCAGTGCGGGGAATTTCTCCACACCCCTCCTGAACTTTTTCTCAAGGAGCGCGATTTCCCTGTCGAGCTTTTTCTTCAGCGCGTAGAACTTGGAATGGCACAAATCAGCGGGCTTGCCAATTTTGCAGAGTTCTTTGAAGAGCGAGATAAGCATGCCCTGCCTCATCGATTCCACGCCCGAAATAACGCCCTCGAGGCAGCGCAGGTTTTTTACCGAAATCCTGTTCCTGCGCGGCACCGAATTTATGAAGGCACGCCAGCGCTTCTCCGCATTGTCGCCTATGATGCCTACGGCTGCAATCCAGCGCAGGTCGCTGAGGCCGACAACACTGCTGAACAAATCAAAGCACAGCTTCGAGGCGGGATATGATGCCGCATCCCCCCGGCCGAGAAGCTGCGGCTTGAGGAAAACCGTATGTGCGGAATTGAGGTCGGCATATATTTTATGGTGGTCGATAACAAGAACGTCAAGGAATTTCGCCGCCCTGCGCACCGTGGCGGGGTTCTGGTCGACGGAAAGGTCGACAACTATCAATTTCGTGAATTTTTTCTTTTTCAGAAGGCGCAGTGTTTTTTCACTCACGCTTGTTTCCGAGCGCGGCTGGAAATGCACAAGGTCGGCGCCTTTCCCGCGGAGTTTTTTGAGCGCGTTCGAGGCGATGAACGCTGCACACAAACCGTCCGCATCGGGATGGAAGAGCACGCACACCCTGTCGCGCGCGGTTATGCCCTGCACAAAGCCGCGGAAGCGCCTTAGAAGCCTTTTCTCCATGGAATCTAAATATGCGCCGCATGTATATTAAACTTTTCCCGAAGCCGCAGGCGCCGCAGAACCGCACAGGGAAGGGTTTAAAAGGGGAAGGAACCTAAATTATGCAAAGCATTTCGCTTGCTTCAAGGAGGATGGTTCCATGGTTTACGAACACGTGAATTCTAAAGGGAAGAAATATTTCCTGCACCAGAGCGGCAGGCTTTATTACTTCGGCGGCACTTTGAACAAGGCGAAGTCAATCGACCTGCCCTCGGGCTTCATTGTTGTCGAGAACCCGAAGACAGGCCTGCCCATGCTGAAGGGAAAGTAAGGCAAAAAAACCGAATGTGCGCGTGCGGGGTTCGGCTTTGCCGCCTGCGCGCCGCACGGGTTAAATTTTTATTTTCGGGATGCGTTAGTTGTTGGTATGCCACGTACGCCATTCAAGCGGAGAACGCCCGAACAATGGAAGAAACTAATCCCGAAGATACGTACCAGAATCGACACGAGAATTTGCCATGACTGTTTCAGGGGTTTTAAGGCGCTTGTAGCTCAAGAATCTAATAGGCATGAGTATGATGACCTCGGGATGCATTGTTTGATTTCGCCAAGTGATGCACATATAGTTGACGATAATAAGAACATCAAGATATGGCTGGCGAAAGATCCGCAGGGTTCGGCTCACCCTAACGGGCCGGGAACTCTGAAACCTCAATTCCACGCCATCGAGGCCGATGCCAATGTGCCGTTTTCGGAGCGGGAATTATTTGGTTCATGGGATGGCAAGAACTTTTTCAAACTTCACAGGAAGATGAAGGACTTTATGTAGGCAAAACCCCAACAAATAACCTTTAAAAAAGTTCATGTAATATTGGGTAATTGAAATATGGCGATTTCTCCGTCACCATGCAATACAGCGGAAAGGAAAAGCAAATGAAAAGAAAACCCAGTTCAAAAAGGTTCCTCAGGCCGAGGTGGAGTTACTTATACCAGGACAGCAACGGCATGCTGTACATAGACGACTATTCCGTCAGGCACATCGCGCAGAAGTTCGGCACGCCGCTGCATGTTATGATTGAAAGCGAATTGAGGAGCAGGATGCGCAGGATACAGCGCGCCTTCCCCTACCCGAAACTCAGGATACAGTACGCGGGGAAGAACAACTCCAACCTCGAGATTATCAGGATTGCCCGCGAGGAAGGGATGGAGTTTGACGCAAGCAGCGTGGGCGAGATAATACTCGGGCTGTTGGCGGATTTCGAGCCGAAGCAGATTACATACACCAACCTCTACAAAAGGGAGGAGGACATAGCTTTCGCCGCCGAGGTGGGGGTGCAGGCAATAACCGCGGACTCGATGGAGGAACTGAAAAGGTTCGAGAGGGTGGGGGCAAAACTCAAAACAAGGATACGCACTTTCATAAGGGTCAATCCGCTCATAAAACTGGGGCATTACTCCACGAAACTCCACCAGTACGGCATCCCTTACCCCGCCGTGAAAAAGGCGCTGATGTTCGCGATAAAGGCGAAGCACATAGATTTGGTAGGGCTGCACTTCCACGGCGGATACATATACAACCCGAAAATTTACAGCATTGCCGCGGAGAAGATGCTGAAACTCATGAAATTCTGCTACGACAACAACTGCAGGATTAAGTTCATAGACCTGGGTGGGGGGTTCCCCGTGGATTACAATTCGAAAAGCTTCTTCATACCCGAGGACATGGGCGAGCGGCTTGTAAAGGACTTCAACAAGCTGCTTGCGCAGTACAACCTCCCGCAGCCCAGGCTGATTTTCGAGCCGGGCAAGTTTATCACGGCAAATTCGGGAATGGCGCTTGTGAAAGTGGTGAGCAAAAAAATGCTGAACAAGACAAAGGTTGTTGTTGTGGACGGCTCCACATACGGCCTTGTGCCCGATGTGCTGATTTACAAGGCGAACTACGACATAATCCCCGCGACAAAAATGAACAGGCCGATAAAGGGCAAGTGGCACATCGCGGGATGCACGTGCGACAGCATAGACGTTTTGGGCAGGCACAGGGAGATGCCCGAACTCGAGGAGGACGACCTGCTCGCGATAATGGACTGCGGCGCATACAGCAATGTAATGGCCTCGAACTTCAACACCCTCAAGCGCGCGCCGATAGTGCTCGTGAAGGAGGACGGGACACTGAAACTTATAAGGCGCAGGGACAGGTACAGCGAGATGTTCGCGCCCGAACTTGACATACTTAAATTTGCTGACCCGAACGAACTGAGGAAATACTACGCAATCACGCGCACAAGCCTCAAAAGGCTGTGGGAGGGGAGCGCTGCAAACGGCGAGTTAAGAAGGAGAGGAAGCACAAGGTAGGGGCGCCTAAAGGGCGCGGGCAGCACGAGGCAGCGCAGGCACGTAAGGCGCTGCGGCACAAGGTAACGCCACGCAAGAGATAAGCTTAATAACTCCGCTTCAATTGCTATATACATGGCAAAAATTAATTCAAAAGCAATTTATTTTGAGGCTTGTTTGAGTTTATTGGCAACAATTGTTCTTTTGGTGCTTGTGAAATATCTTACAGGCAAAAGCATACTGCCCGAATCCTGGGCAATAGTGTTCCTTTTGATAATGATTTATTTAAGGATTGCGGGGAAATGCAACTAAGGTTATGCCTATGAAATTTTCAAATGGAATAAAGATTTCCATTGTAGCTGCGGCCTGCATTTTGGCGCTTGCAGCGGTATCAAGATATTTTCTTAATGTTCAGCTTGATTTTATTTCTCAGTATGGGCCTGTTTGGGTTTACATCGCCTATGTAATCACAAGAGATAACGCCGAAAAATCAAAAACTTGCGGCAGCCCTTTATTTTGGTCACTTGCGATAATTATCGCGACCATGGCAATTTTAGCCCTTTATGCAATATAGCGCAGCGGGCTTGCCGATTAATTGCCCATAATTCGTTGCGCTATGCAGTTATCCGCCATATTATAGTAAAGAATTCGGCTGGCAAGGGTTATGGTAAAAAGGGCACCGGGGCGCGGCGCCCCGGCAAAAGCGCCTGGGCGGGCATTGGTTTATAAACACTAAAAGCCCTATTTTATTGGAACCCTCCCAATCTAGTTAGTTCCGTTGCTTATTGGTGGAAGCATGGAAGTCACAATTGAATCCCTGGGCAATGTCAAGGACAAGGTAGCCGCAGCTATTTCCGGCTTTAAGGGCCCTTCCCTGCATTATGCGGACCTCAGGCTGGAGGTCTTCGAGGGCAGGGGTGCGGGGGCGATAAAGGGCGGCATGCGCGGCGCCGCCGAGGATTACGGGATTGCGATAGGCGCGCGCGCATATGCAAAATCGGGAAAGTTTTTCGCCGCCGGAATGTGCGGCCGCGTGCTGGGCAAGGAACAGCTGGAGCACGCCGATAAACAGGCGAAGGAGATGCTGAAAATATCTTTTTCCCGCGCAAAGGCGAACCTGAAATGCAAGGCAATGCTCGCAAAGAAATACCCCGCGTTCGGGAAATCGCTCACGGGCGGGAGGCTGGCTGATGCAAAGGCCCACACCGACACGGTTAAGGCCGAGTTCAAGAAGGACCCGCGCGATTTTTCGCTTGAGGAAATGTCGAAGCGTGCGGAGGATATTTCAGCAAACCTGCAGAAGATTGAGGGCATTGCGACAAACAGCGTCGGGATGGTTGCAGGCATAGGGCGGAAAATTTTCGCGAGCACCGAGGGTGCGCTTATAGACCAGGAAAAGGCGCTTGCGGACGCGTATATTTTTGTTGCCGCGGGGGGCAAGGCGATGGAAACCTTCGGGGAAAGCCTCGGGGATTTCGCAGGCACCGAGGTTTTCGACGGTGAAAATCCCCACGGCAAGACAATCGAGGAATTTGCCGAATTCATTGCGCAGGGCACGATAGAAGTTTCAAATGCCCCCGCCATGAAAGCAACCGAGAACGTCACGGTTATCACGGACCCTTGGTATAACTCGCTGCTCAGCCACGAAATCACGGGGCACCCGAGCGAGGCCGACCGCGCTTTGAAACGCGAGGCGGCGTGGGCGGGCAGGGCGTGGTGGTTCAGGGGCGTTGATGATAACAAGTTCGGGCAGGAGGTTGCAAGCAAAGAGGTTACGGTTTTCTCCGACCCCACAATAAAAGGCTTCGGGCATTACAAGTACGATGATGAGGGCGTAAAGGCGAAAAAAATCCTCAACATAAACAAGGGCGTCCTTAACGAGTTCCTCAACAGCAGGGAAACCGCGGCAGTGCTCGGCAGGGAACCCAACGGCGGGATGCGCGCATGCTCCGCGGACATGGTGCCGATAATAAGGATGAACAACACCTGCTTTGCCCCTGGCACATGGAAAAAGGACGAGCTCTTCAGGGAAACGCGCACCGGCTATTACGCGGTCGGCGCCAAAACCCCGAGCATCGGGGAGACGAGGCAGAATTTCAAAATCACGTGCTGGAAGCTTTATAAAATCGAGAACGGCGAGCAGACGCAGCTTTACCGCATGGGCGGCGTGACGGGCGACAGCTACCAGTTCCTGAAAAGCATCGATGCTGTTGCGGACGATTTCATGCTTTACAACATACCCAACTGCGGGAAGGGGACGCCGATGCAGACGATGAAGGTAGGGAACGGCGGGCCGCACATAAGGGGAAGGGCAACAGTCAGCGGCGCCCATATGATGGGCGAGTAGGGGGCGGATGATATGGCTGCGGGCATAAGGGTGCGGGAGAAGAGGGCTGAGTGATGGTTATGGCTGCGGGAAAAGGCATTGAAGTGAAGCACCTCAGGGATGCCGTGCGCGACGGCGTGAAGTTAGTCTCGAAAAAGCCCGACGTGAAAGAGGCAGAGGCGTTCGCCTCCTCAAACATGCTGCGCACAATGCGCATATGCTACGCCACAAACGTGCCGAGCAACGGCCTCGAGGAGGCGAAAAGCAAGGAAGGCTTCGGCATAGGAATCAGGGTTACTTTCAGGGATGGCGGAACGGGATTCGGCAAGGCGGATGCCGACCTCACGCGCGCCGGAGCGGAACTTGCTTACAAAAAAGCCGTGCTCTCAAAGGTGCACGACCCGGATTACCACGGGCTGCCGCAGCCGCGCGGAAAGCCGAAGATAGGGAAATATCACGACGTGAGGATGGAGCGCATTTCCGACGAAAAGGCCGTGGCGCTCACCTATGATGCGCTCGGCGGCGCTTTCTCCGAACTCGGCAAAAGCGCGAAACTGCCCAACCTTAACATCACCGGGGAACTGAATTTCCTCACCGAGAAAATGGCTATTGCGAGCAGCAGCGGCATCGACGAAACGGACGAAAGCACTATCGCAATCTGCACCCTGACTACAATCCTCGAGCTTGAAAGCGATATCTCGGGAATGTGGTTCGATTCCGCTTCCTCCCTTTCCGCATTCAGGCCCAAGAACGCGGGCAAAACTTCCGCGCAGAAGGTGCTTTCGGTTAAGGGCGCGGGCAGGGTCGAATCGGGAAATTACGATGTTGTCCTCGGCAGGCAGGCGTTGGCGGATTTGCTTTACAGCAGGCTTAGCGTGGGGCTTGACTCGATAGACATGAAGGCATCCCCTTTCGTGGGCAAGCTTGGGAAGAAGGTTGCTGTGGAAGGGCTTAACATTGCGGATGACGGGCTCTACAAGGGCGCGATAGGCACAAAAAGGGTTACCGATGAGGGCCTGCCCACAGGGCGCACGGAGATAATAAAGGGCGGCACGCTGGTTAATTTCCTTTCGAACAATTATTACGCGCGCAAGTTTTCGGATGATGCGCGCTACAATATGCAGAACGGCTTCCGCTTCGGCGGAGGGGGCAGGAATTACAGTTCGGAACCCGGGATAAGCGCAACGAATGTTGTTGTAGGCGCGGGGGATTTCAAAAAGGATTCCGACCTTGTGCGCGAGGTAAAAAACGGCATTTACATAGGGCGTATATGGTACAGTTATCCCGTTAACGGCCTTGCAAGCGCTGACTTCACATCCACAATACGCGGCGACTCTTACATAATCAGGAACGGGGAAATTACCTCGGGCCTCATACCCAACACGTGCAGGATTAATGATAATTTGGAGCGCATTTTCATGAACATAAAGGGCATAGGGAAGGAGCAGCATGCCACGCTTGCATGGGCGGAGGATGCCGTGGTAATAACGCCCGAGGTTGCTGTCAAGGGCGTGAGGATAGAGAGGATTGCGAGGGGGCTGTACTGAGGCTTCCGCAGAGGCGGCGGCAAACAGGCATTATCGGCGCTTCTTTTGGTACAAACCCCGAACCCCGCGCACGGTTATTTTTAAATACCCTCCCCACGCAAGTTATGTATGCTTCCCCCGGGCATGCAGCGCAGGCTGCTCTCATTCCTTGAGGACGACATTTCGGTCTCCGACATAACCTCTTCCGTGGTTCCGGAGAGGCGCTGCAACGCAAGAATAACCCTCAAAGAAAACGCGGTTCTCGCGGGTTTGGAGGAGGCGGCTTTTTTGCTTGAAAACCGCGGCTGCGGGGTTAAGGTGCACGCGGGCGCGAAGGATGGCACGCAGGCAAAGGCCGGCACGGTTGTCCTCGAAATTTCGGGCATGAACCGCAGCATACTCGAAACCGAGCGCACCGCTTTGAACATTCTGGGCCGGATGAGCGGCGTTGCAACAGCGTGCGCGCAGGCAGTGAAGATTGCAAAGCCCTGCAGGGTTGCGCTCACGCGCAAGATAATGCCGGGCATGAACGCCTTCGAGCGCAGGGCAGCGCTTCTTGGAGGCGCTGACACGCACCGCTTTAACCTTGCGGACATGGTTCTGATAAAAAGCAACCACCTCGTTTTTTTCGGTTCGGTCGGGGAGGCGGTTAAGGCGGCAAAGGAAAAAACTTCATTCTCAAAGAAAATAGAAATCGAAGTGCGGACACGCACGGAAGCGCTCGAAGCAGCGCGTGCGGAGCCGGACATAATCATGCTCGACAACTTTCCCTTGGCGGAGGCGAAAGCCGCAATCTCGGAAATAAAAAGGATAAACCCGCATGTTCTTGTCGAGTTTTCCGGCGGAATAAACATGAAAAACCTCGCGGATTACGCGGCGCTGAAACCTGACGTTATCTCAATGGGCGCGCTGACGAAAAGCGCGCACTCCGTGGATTTCTCGCTCAGCATGCAGGGGGCCAAATAAATGAAAAAAATCAGGCGCGGCTTAATCGTGGGCAGGTTCCAGCCCTACCATTTGGGGCACCATCATGCGGTGAAAAACATCCTGCGCGAGGTCGACGAACTGATAATCGCAATCGGCTCCACGGAGGACTCATATAAGGAGAAGGACCCATTTACCACGGGGGAAAGGGTGGAAATGATTTCCCGTGCGCTCAGGGCTGACGGGATTTACGAAAAATGCATAATAGTGCCGGTGCCCGATGTAAAGGAATACGCGCTCTGGACAGGAAGGGTGCGCTCTTACGTCCCGAAGTTCGGCATTGTTTACACAAACAACCCTCTTGTCAAGGAACTCTTCGAAGCGGAGGGCATGCCTGTAAGGCCCATGGTTTCGAACAACAGCAGGGCGGAAAGCGCGGAGGTAAGGAAAGCCATGCTCAACGGCGGGGCGTGGGAAAAGATGGTTCCTGCTGCTGTCGGGGGGTTCCTGCGGGAAATCGGTGCCGCGGAGCGCCTGAAAAAAATCCTCGAGGAAGAGAGGAAGCAATAGGGCGGTTTCGCATGCCCCCCGAGAGGTTCGGCCTTGTTGTTATCGGTTCCGGGCTTGCCGGCCTGAGCGCGGCATATGCCGCTGCAAAAAGCAAAGGCGGCAAAAACAAATCCATTGCACTTGTTTGCTGCCCCAAGGGTTCGGAAAGCGCGAGCACAAAGGCGCAGGGCGGCATCGCGTGCGCCATGGGGAAGGGCGACAGCGCGGAATTGCATGTGCGCGACACGCTGACGGCAGGGGATGGCTTATGCAATGCGCGCGCCGTGAACCTGATGGTGAAGGAGAGCGTGCCGCGAATCCGTGAACTGATTGAACTAGGCATTTCCTTCGACGACGGCAATGAGAAGCCGGACTTGGGGATAGAGGGCGGCCACAGCGCGAGGCGCGTGCTGCATATAAACGGCGACGCAACGGGGAAGGGAATGTCGGAATTCATGCGAAAACTCGCGCTTGAGCAAAACGTGCATCTTTTGGACGGGGAAATAAGCGGGTTCGCGATTTCTGCAGGAGGGGCTGAATATGCGGGATGCGTGCTTTCCGACGGCGCAATTTTGCAGTCATCCTCCGCCATTATCGCGGCGGGCGGGTTCGCGCCCCTTTACTCAAATTCAACAAACCCGCAGGGTTCCGCGGGGGCGTGCATTTATGCTGCGCACCTCGCAGGCACCGGGCCCGCGGATATGGAATTCGTGCAGTTCCACCCCACGGTGCTTATAGGGCGCGGGGAAAATTATCTCATAACCGAATCCGTGCGGGGAGAAGGGGCAAGGCTTGTCGACGAGGAGGGGAGGCAGTTCATGCCTGAGTACAGCACGAAGGGAGAACTGGACACGCGCGATGTTGTTTCGCGCGCAATCTTCACTGAAATTGAAAAAGGGCATAAAATTTTCCTGGATGTAGGCGGGCTTGCAAAAGCAGGAATGCATGAAAGGTTTCCGAGCCTGCATGAAAAAATGAAAAAAGAGAAAATCGGCCTGGGCGATGGTTTGCTCCCCATTCGCCCCGCGGCGCACTACACAATCGGCGGCATTCGCGCTGACACCGAAGGGCGCACTAACGTGCGCGGCATTTATGCCGCGGGGGAATGTGCAAGCACGGGCGTGCACGGCGCGAACAGGCTTGCCTGCAATTCCCTGCTCGAGGCGCTCGTGTTCGGGCAGAGGGCGGGGGAGGATGCGGTCAAGGATAAGGGAAAGGCGCATGCCGGCAAGGGTGGCACCAAACAGCGCACAGTTTCCGCGGCATCGCCCGCAGGCAGGCGCGCAATAGGCAAAATCCTCTGGGAACACGCGGGAATTGTGCGCAGCGCGCAGGGCCTGAAGAAAGGCATCGCGGAACTCGGCAAACTTGAAAATTGCGCCGAAAGGCAAATCGCGCTGCTTGTACTCAACTCGGCCCTCTCCCGCAGGGAGAGCAGAGGCGTGCATTTCAGGGAAGACTTCCCGCGAAAACGCGCGGAGTTTGCGCGCGCCTGAGCGCGTCATTTACGCAGGCTATGAACTCGTCGGTCATTATCCTCCTTTTCTGCCTGTAGGGGCAGGCATGGTATGCCCTGAATTTTCCGCGGTAGGGGTTTTTTTCCGAAATTTCCCCGAGGGTTTGCTTTCTCAGGTCGCCTATTTCCTCATCGGAACCGCAGCAGGCCACGACCTTTCCCGAAAGGGTTATGTAGACACTGTTTCCTAGCTGGCTGCAGGGCGGGCCCCCGAAGTAGGGGGAAACGCCCTCGAACTTTATGCAGTGCTTTTCGTTCAGCCTGTATGTGTCCGTGCAGAGCTTTTTCAGCGCCTCCTGCGGCATAAGCCCCGCCTTTTCAGCCTCCTCGAGCGTGCCTGTCCTGCCCACGGGAATAGGCGGGTCCAAATCCACGAAAACGTTCCTGTAAACCTTGAAGTATTCGTACATCGCAAGGAGCTCGTCCGCATCCCGCGTTGAAATGACCATTTCCAGGCCGAGCCTCGTCATGGGCGTATCCGTAAACTTGCCGCCCTGCAGCAGGGCACGCAGGTATTTGTCCCTGACATCCGAGTAATTCTTGTACCTCACAATCTTTTCCTCCGCCTTCTTGTCGAGGGTGTGGTGCTTGAGCATGATCGAGACCTTCCTCTGCGCGAGGAAATCTATGGCCTTGCCGAGGTTGCCGCCGAAATTTTCCTCGCCAAGCGTATATCCCGAGGTAAAAATTACGAGGTGTATGCCCAATTTGTCAGCGAAATCTATGAAATCGTAAAATCCGGGGTTGTCGAAAGGCTCTCTGTAACCTATTATTTTCATGCTTTTAAGGCCGAGCTCCCTGGCGCCCCTTACCGCCCTTTTCACTTCCGCGAGAGACAGCGGCCTGTCCCCGGCATCGGGCCGGTAATATGTGCCCGTCATTTCCCCGGCCTTTGCGAAGCAGTAGGTGCAGTTAAGCGCGCACCTCGTGCCCGGAAAATCAAGGTCCATTGTAAGCAGCCTTCCCGCACGGTTGGCTTCCTTTACTTCGGCTTCCGAAAACTGCCAGCCCTGTATGCCGTTGACGTATTCCCCGCGGAAGCGCTTTGCAACAGGCTCCTCCCCCGGGCCATAGCGCAGAACGAGTTCCGCAAGGTAATCATTGCTCACCATAGATAACCTGCCCCTGAGGAAATATATTAAAGATTCTGCCTTATTTTGAGCGAAAAACATAATATTTATATAATACTTATGAATAATTACTAATATGGCAGTTAAAATTGATAAAACGGACAGAAGGCTGCTTTTCGAGCTCGACAGGGACTGCAGGCTGCCGATGACCGTGCTTGCGAAAAGGATAAGGAAATCGAGGCCCGCAACCGAATACAGGCTGAACCGCCTGCTCAGGGAAGGCGTTATAACGCACTTCGGCGTGAACATAAACCCGCACAGGCTCGGCCTGAGGGTGTGGAAGATTTACCTCCAACTGAAGAACAAGCAAGCGGCAAAAAAGCGGATGCTGAACTTCCTGCTGAAAAACAGGAACGTTAACTGGGTCGGGGAGTGCGACGGCAGCTGGGACCTGATATTCAGCGCCTGCTACGCCAGCGACTACGAATTTTTCGCCTTCAGGAACCGCTTCTTCTCGGATTTCGGCGACCTTGTCCTTAATTCGCACACGGAACTCATAATCGACGTGCATTCTTACCCGAAAATGTATTTCATGAACGAGCTGTGCACGCCGGTGCAGTTCGGCGCTGAGATAAGCAACGCGGGGCTGGATGAAACCGATGTCAGGGTGCTTTCGCTGCTCGCAAAGGACGCCAGGATGCATGTTACGGAGCTCGCCAGGGGCGCGGGAATAACGCCGGCAATTGCCGCACACAGGCTAAAAAAACTTTCGGGCGTTGGGGCAATAAGCCAGTTCAGGATAAGCGTAGACCTCGGCACGCTGGGGCTGCAGCTCTACAAGGCGATAATCTATTTCCAGAAATACTCGGAGAAGGACGAAAAGAGGCTGGAGGCGTTCGTAAGCGGAATCCCGAACACGCAGTATTTCATAAGGGACCTGACACAGATAGAGGTGGAACTTGTCGCCGGCAGCCATAAGGAATACAACGAGATAATAGGCAGGATAAAGTCGGAATTCGCCGAGGCAATAAGGAACGTGGAATCCGTGATACTTAAATCCGACTATTGGTCGCCCGCCTTTGTAGGGGCGGGGCCCAGCAGGGCCGCGGTAAAACCAATATAAACCTTTCAGGGGAATGTTGGTTTATGGACTACTCAAAAGAAATCCTTCGCCTGAAAAAGGAGAAGAATGCGCTTATACTCGCGCACAATTACCAGCTTGGGGAAGTGCAGGATGTTGCTGATTTTGTGGGGGACAGCCTGGAGCTTGCGAAGCGCGCAACCACGGTGAAACAGAACCTTGTCGTGATGTGTGGCGTCGATTTCATGGCTGAAATGGTGAAGCTGTTGAACCCTGAAAAGCGTGTCCTTATTCCCGCAAAAAGCGCGAAATGCCCAATGGCTGCGCAGCTGGGCACAAAAGAAATTCTCGCGGCGAAGAAGAAGCATCCCGAAGCGAAGGTTGTCCTTTACGTCAATTCAAGCGCTTCCGCAAAGGCGCTTGCGGACTGCTGCTGCACGAGCGCGAACGCCGCGAAGGTTGTGGAGGCAATGCCGTCGCGCGAAATTATTTTTGGGCCGGACAGGAACCTTGCGCACTATGTGCAAAAGCAAACAAACAAAAAAATAATCCCCGTTCCCGCGAATGGTTTTTGTTATACGCATGTCAAGTTCAATATGCGCGGAATTTCGCGGGCGCAAAAGTTGCACCCGCACGCCGAACTTCTGGCGCACCCGGAATGCAATCCCGAGGTGCAGGAAGCCGCGGATGCCGTGCTGAGCACGAGCGGAATGATGAAACACGCAAAGGAAAGCCCTGCGCAGGAGTTCATAATTGCAACTGAGATAGGCATGCTCCATAGGCTGCAGAAGGAAAACCCGCAAAAGAAGTTTTATCCCGCGTGCGAAGAGGCGGTTTGCATGCAGCAGAAGGAGATTACGCTGCGTAACCTGCTTGCGGCACTGCAGACCGGCGCGGAGGAAATCATGCTCCGGAGCCCCGAAGCGGAAGGGGCAAGGCGCGCAATGGACTGCATGCTCAAAATCCGCGCCTGAACTAGCCCCCGAGCCTGGGCGCCTTCTCTATTGTTACCTTCGCTATGCGCTGCCCGTCCATGGCGGAAACCGTCAGCGTGGCGCCGTCCATGGTTATCTTTTCCCCGCGCTTGGGCACGCGGTCAAGCTTGTTGAGGATGTATCCCCCTATCGTGTCGAACTCCTTGCTCTCGAGGTTAAGCTGCAGCTCCCTCCCCAGGCGCTCCAATTCCACGTCGCCGTCGACAACATATGTGCGGCTGTCTGTCTGGCTTATTACCGGCACGTCCTCGTTTTCGTCCACAATCTCCCCCACAAGCTCCTCGAGCAGGTCCTCTATTGTCACAACGCCCAGAACGCCGCCGTACTCGTCTATTACAATCGCCATATGCACGCGCCTGTTCTGGAATTCCTGAAGCAGCTTGTCAATCATCTTTGTGGGAGGCACGAAAAACGCGGGGCGCATTATCCTGCTTACGGCCGTGGCCTTCCTGCCGGCAAGGAGCGCGTCGTTTACGTCCTTCACGTAGAGTACGCCCACAATCCTGTCCATATCCCCCTTATACACGGGCACGCGGGAGAACGCCGTGCCCCTCAGCGCCTTGGGCAGGTCCTTGAGCTTCGTGCCTGCCTCCACAGCCACGACTTCGGTGCGCGGGGTCATCACGTCCTCGACGGGAATGTCGTTGAACCTGAAAATGCGCTGTATCATCTGCCTCTCGCTCTTCCTTATCTGCCCCTCCTCCTCGCCCACGGCAACCATCGCCCTAACTTCCTCCTCCGTGACGGTTTCCTGCCCGTGCCTCTCCCCCGTGAGGGAGATTATGGCGCCCGTAATCCTCTCCAGCACCCACACAAGGGGGGATAAAATCACCGAAAGCCAGTGCAGGGGCTTTGCGGCAATCTGGCATATAAGCTCCGAATGCCTTATTGCTATCCCCTTAGGGGTTATCTCCCCGAACACCAGCAGGAGAAAGGTCATGACTCCTGTTGCCAGCGCGATTGCGTGCGCCTCGTTCCCCATAATTTGCAGCGCGAGGCTTGTCGCAACCGCGGCAGCGGCAACGTTCACGAGATTGTTCCCGATAAGTACGGTTATAAGCAGCCTGTGGGGCTGCGATTTCAGCCTTTCTATTAGCTCCGCGAACCTCGCCTTGCTGCGCACCATCCTGCGCACGCTAAGCCTGTTCAGCGAGACAAAGGCAGTCTCAACCGACGAGAAGAAAGCGGACAGCAGCAGCAGAGCCGCGAGTACCAGGAGGTTCAGTTCTATGCCCGATGCCATTTTTAAGCCCCGACAATAGAAAGGCACCATCATATTTATTTGTTGTTGTTCCGCGCTTTTTCGGCGGCGCAAGGCAGGGCTAAAACCTGTGCCCGCCATAGGGGGTATTTTTAAGCTCCCCTTCAATCCTCAGAAGGCGGTTGTACTTTGCGGTGCGTTCGCCCCTGCAGGGCGCGCCCGACTTTATCTGCCCGCTGCCGAGCCCGACAGCCAAATCAGCAATGAACGAATCCTCGCTGTCCCCCGAGCGGTGCGAGACCATAACCCCGAAGTTATGCGCAAGCGCGAGTTCCGCGGCATCGAGCGCCTCGGTAAGCGTCCCTGCCTGGTTAGGCTTCAGGAGCAGGGCATTTGCAGCGCGCATCTTCGCGGCCTTTGCCACATTCGCGGCGTTCGTTACGAGCAGGTCGTCCCCGACAACCTGCACTTTTTTCCCGAGGGTGCGCGTGAGTTCCGCAAACGCATCCCAGTCCTCCTGCGCAAACGGGTCCTCTATGGAAATTATCTGGTAGGTTTTGCACAGGTCCCCGTAATACTCCGCGAGCCTTCCCGCGGACATGCGCCTTCCCTCCACAACATACCTGCCCCTCTGCTCGTCGTATAATTCCGATGCCGCGGCATCCAGTGCGAGTTTTATTTTCTTGCCGTAGCCGAGTTCCCTGATTGCGGCAGTTATGCAGTCGAGCGCTTCCGCTGCGGACTTCATCTGCGGCGCAAAGCCCCCTTCATCCCCGACATTAGTCGCGCCCCTGCCGTACTTGTCGCTCAGGGTCATTTTGAGCAGGTGATAAGTTTCGGAGCACATCCTCACCGCTTCTGAAAAGTTTTTTGCCCCTACAGGCGCAATCATGAGTTCCTGTATGTCGAGGTAGCTGCCGGCGTGAACGCCGCCGTTTATTATGTTCATGAAAGGCACGGGCATTGCGAATTTTTTGTTCTTTGCAAGCCCCCCCAAATAGGCATAAAGCGGCGCGCCCTTCTCCATTGCGCCGAGCCTTGCGCATGCAAGGGAAACCGAAAGCATTGCATTGGAGCCGAGCCTTGCCTTGTTCGGCGTGCCGTCGAGTTCAATCATCGCGTTGTCGATATCGCGCTGTGCTGCCACATCCGTTCCGCGCAGCCTTTTCGCAATGTCGCTGTTGACATTTGCAACTGCCCTATCGACACCCTTTCCGTAAAAAGCCCTGCCCGAATCGCGGAGTTCCTTTGCCTCGTGCGTGCCTGTGCTTGCGCCGCTGGGCACAATCGCGCTCGCTGAAAACCGCTTTGTGCTTACCGTTGCTTCAACAGTCGGGCAGCTGCGGCTGTCAAGAACCCAGCGCGCGCGGACGGATTTAATCTCGCGAGTTTTCATGGACAGAATAAGCACATTCTGCTATAAAAAGGTTGCTTTACCCGCGCACCCCGAATCCCGCAAGACATAAGCAAAGTTTAAATAGAAAGGTTCGCATACTATATTGGTGATTTTATGGGAATCAAAAAAATAGTTAAAAAAATATTTACTAAGAAAATTACGCCTACGGGCACAACACCCGCCCTCACTAATGAACGAGTGCGGGGTGAGAGAAGGGCTCCTGGTGAATGGTCCAAGGCTTACGCGGCTCCGCAGTTTCCTAAGGGAAAAATGAAGGGCGGCATACCTTGGGGAAACGTCCGGACCAGCCCGAGCCAGGAACTTCCAACAACCTTCGAAGTGCCGAAGGGAGGCGTTGAAGACATGCCTACTGCGGAGGAAGGCGATATTCTGCACACAAGACGCGGGAGAGATATGGTGGGTACGGGATGGGATAGAAAAAGCTACCCTCACGACAGGCGCAAATTGAACCTTGGGCGGGAGCGCAGGAAAAACGAATAAACTTATTGCCTCCGCCAGACGCTTGGCATTTTCGGGTTTGGGACGCTTTCAACCCCTTTTCCCAATCGCGGCAAGCGCCCCTAACTTCGTATCCCTGCACAGGTGCTCCCTGAGTTCCTCGAAAATGAACTTCTCGAGCCCCGAGTAATCGTGCTCGGGGAAGTATGAAATAAGTTTCCTTACACCCCCCCATGTGCGCCTGAAATAGACAAGCCCCTTTATTTTCGCATCTTTCTTTGCGTGCCTCTCGCTGTGCGCGTCCTCCAGGAGGGCGAAGTCAATGCCTGAGAAACGAAGCGTGTAGAACCCGTCAGTGAGCAGGTCGTGCCCAAGGAGAAGCATGCGTTCCTTTGGCACTTCCCCCCTGCGGATGAACTCCATAATCACGTGCTGCTTGAAATACTCGTCCTTGAACTGCGGGTCTTTTGCGATATTTTTTTCATACAGCAGGCGGTCGGCCTCGGACTTGGAATCCAAGTAACCCTTTGCCACGGCAAACACATTTTCGGGCTTAAAAAATTCCGCGAACCCGTGCTCTTTGAGGGTTTTTTTCGTTTTTTCCTCCGGGCTGCCGCTGAGGAGCACTAAGGCGAGCGTGCCTTTCCCCTCGAGAGCGTGCAGGTTCTGCAGGATTTTTTTGACCTCCCGCACATCAACTTTTTCCGAAACCCTGCCGGGCGTAAGCACATCTTCCATGCAGAGGAAAATAAGGGTTTTTTTGCAGAGCATAAAAATAATGGAAAACAAAACTATTTAAACCAGTTTGAACCAAGATATGATTGTATGGCACTCGCCGATTTGAGGGTTTTTTCGGGCACCGCGAACCCGAAGCTTGCGGAGGAAACCGCGGAATACCTCGGGGTAAAGCTCGGCAAGGTTGAAATCACGAAGTTTGCCGACGGCGAAACCTATATCAACATCGGCGAACTTGTGCGCGGCAAGGATGTTTTCATAATCCAGCCCACGTGCTACCCTCAGAACGACAACCTGATGGAACTTCTGATAATGATAGACGCGGCAAAGCGCGCAGTGGCAAGGCGCATAACCGCGGTCATACCCTATTACGGCTATGCAAAACAGGACCGCAAGGCCAAGCACAGGGAACCCATAACCGCAAAACTCGTGGCAAACCTGCTGGAGAAGGCGGGGGCAAACGCTGTCGTTACCCTTGACCTGCACGCGGAGCAGATACAGGGCTTCTTCGACATATCCCACAATTACCTTTATGCCTCGGACGTTATAATCGATTACTTCAAAAAGAAGAGGCTCGGGAATGTCGTGATTGTGGCGCCGGATGTGGGGGCAACAAAGCGCGCAAGGGCGTACGCGAAGGAGTTCGATGCGCCGCTTGCGATAATAGACAAGCGCAGGCCGAAGCCGAACGTTGCGGAAGTAATGAACGTAATCGGCGATGTGAAGGGGAAGAACGCGATAATTGTGGATGATGAAATAAACACGGGCGGCACCACGGTAAATGCCGCGGAGGCGCTGAAAAAGGCGGGTGCAAATGATATTTATGCAACATGCGTGCACGCGGTTTTGGCAGGGCCCGCGGTGGAGAGGCTGCAGAAGGCGCCGATAAAGGAGGTTGTTGTGACGAACACAATCCCCCTGCCCAAGGAGAAGCAGTTCCCGAAACTCAGGGTCCTTTCCATTGCGAAACTGCTCGCCTGCTCGATACTCGCGATACACGAGGAGAAGAGCGTAAGTGCATTGCTGCACGCGAAGTAGTGCCGCCGCAGGCTAATTTTTTGCCAAACCCATCTTCGGCAAATGCCAAAAAAAGTTAGGATTCCTAATTCATATTTTCACCGGCACGCGGGGCAGAAAAGTATATAAATGAGAATAGCGTATTATGTGCGAGGTGATTGAACCAAGAACAGGTGACAAAAAAGAGGGGCGAAAGCAAGCACACTCAGCTTTGTTGAGTATGGAGGATATGCGGAGAGTTCTTTTTCCTCCTTTCTGGGCAGTCTTTCCCCCTCTTTTGTAACCTGTTCTCATCCCCTCATTTTTCATTTTATTTTAATGTGATTTTAGCCTCTTTTTGCGCCGCAGTGTCGGTTTTTTATATAAGTTCCGCAGTAGTAAGTACGCCGTTTTTCGGGAGTGATGTTATGAGCAATGAGATGATAGGCATGCTGCTGATAGGCGTCGCAGTGGGGATGTGGATAAATTTCCCGACCCTGCCCGAGCCGCTCAGCGCAGTTAACCCCTTTGTCGGGTTCGCCTTCTTTTTGGCGGGCATTTTGCTGTACCTGAAGAAATGATGGCGGGGGCGAGAGCCCTATGGATGTAAAAGAGGCTATCGAAAAGCGCAGGAGCATCCGCGCTTACAAAAGCCACGAAATTTCCGATTCGGAAATCGAAACCTTGGTTGAAGCCGCAAGGCTTGCGCCGAGCGCAAAGAATTTGCAGCCATGCAATTTCATAATTGTCCGCGATGCCGCGGTTAAGAAAAAGGTTGCGCAGGCATGCCTCGGGCAGATGTTCATGGCGCAGGCTTCCGCTGTTTTCTGTGTTGTTGTGGACGAAAAAATCTCGCGCTGGACAAGCATAGATGCGGCAATTGCGCTTGAGCACATCGCGCTGCAGGCTACGGAACTCGGCTACGGCTGCTGCTGGATAGGCGCCTTTGATGAGGCTGAAGTGAAAAAGGCGCTCAAGGTGCCCGCGAACCTGAAGGTTGTGGCGCTCATGCCCGTGGGCAAGGCGGATGAGAAGCCTGCGCAAAGGCCGAGGAAGGGGAAGCAAGAGTTCGTCTTTTACGAAGAGTTTGGCAAGAACTGAACGCGCGGCAAAGGCCGGCAATAAATCCGCACCAAAAAAAACCGAACGCCGTTGCGAATTACGCACGGTTTTGGTTTGTTTTATAACCCTTTTTCAGGCATGCTTTTTTATGATAAGGCTGCAGAAGGAAAAGCACGGGGATGAACAGATTTTCGCGCTGCTTAACCCGCTGATGCGCTCGTGGTTCATGCAAAAGTTCGGCTCATTCACAGAGCCCCAGCGCTACGCAATCCCGAACATACACAACTGCGTTAACACCCTTGTAAGCGCGGAAACAGGCACTGGAAAGACGCTTGCAGGGTTCACCGCAATCCTGAATGAACTCATTACCCTGAGCGAACACTCCCAATTGGAGGACAGGGTTTACTGCATTTATATTTCGCCCCTGCGCGCGCTGAGCAACGACATCGAGCGCAACCTTGATTCTCCGCTTGAGGAAATAACCGCACTCGCAAAAAAACGAAACAAAAAAATCGCGCTAATTGGGCGTGAGCCCAATTGCGCCCATTTTGGCGCGAGCCAAAATAGGGCGGTCCGTGTTTCCGTGCGCACAGGGGACACTTCCCAGAGCGAGCGCTCCAAGATGCTCAGGAAGCCGCCGCATATCCTCATAACAACGCCCGAAAGTTTGGCAATCCTCCTGAATGCCCCGAAATTCAGCGAAAACATGCGCAACGTGAAGTGGTTAATTGTTGATGAGGTGCACGCGCTTGCCGAGAACAAGCGGGGCGTGCACCTATCACTCTCGCTCGAAAGGCTTCGGCGCCTTAGCCCGGAAATGTGCAGGATAGGCCTGAGCGCCACGGTTTCCCCGCTCAACGAAATTGCGGAATTCCTTGTCGGCATGAAAAACCATAACGAGCCGCGCGATTGTGCGGTTGTGGATGTCAATTTCCTGAAAAAGATGGATTTGAAGGTGATTTCGCCCCTTGGCAGTTTCACCGATGTGTCGCAGGAGCAAATACACGAATCCCTGTACTCCCTGCTCGACACCCTTATCCAGCAGAACCGCACAACCCTTGTATTCACGAACACGCGCGCGGCCACGGAACGTGTTGTGCACCATCTGAAGGAAAAGTTCCCTGCGAAATACATGGAAGGGAACATAGGCGCGCACCACAGCTCATTGAGCAGGGAAATGAGGCTTAATGTCGAGGAACGCCTCAAGCGCGGCGAGTTAAAGGCTGTTGTGTGCAGCACGAGCCTGGAGCTGGGGATTGATATAGGCTACATAGACCTCGTGATTCTCCTTTCCTCACCGAAATCCGTCGCGCGTGCGATACAAAGGATGGGCAGGAGCGGGCACATGCTGCACGAGACAGTGAAGGGCAGGATAATCGTTCTTGACCGCGATGACCTTGTCGAGTGTGCGGTCCTGCTGAAGAACGCACTTGAGAAGAAGATTGACAAAATCCAAATCCCCCAAAACTGCCTCGACGTGCTTGCGCAGCACATTTACGGAATTGCGATTGCGGAAAAAATGCACATAGACGACATTTACAAACTGGTCCGCGGCTCCTACAATTACAGGAACCTTTCGCGTGCGGATTTTAACGATGTCATAGATTACCTTTCGGGGGAATACGCAGCGCTCGAGGTAAGGCATGTTTACGCAAAAATATGGTACGACAGGGAAACAGGAATTGTCGGCAGGCGCGGCAAGCAGGCGCGCATAATTTACATGACGAACATAGGCACAATCCCCGACGAGGCGCGGATAAATGTGAAGGTAGGGGACTTGCAAATAGGCACTATTGATGAGGCTTTCCTTGAGCGCCTTCGGCCAGGTGACGTGTTCGTGCTCGGTGGCCAAACATACGAATTCCGCTTCTCCCGCGGAATGGTTGCGCAGGTAAAAAGCGCGAGCAAGCGCCCCCCTACCGTGCCATCATGGGTGAGCGAAATGCTTCCCCTGTCCTTCGATTTGGCGAACGAGATACAGAATTTCAGGAAACTTATGGAGGGTAAGCTCAAGGCGGGGAGAAGCAGGGAGGAGGTGCTTGAATTCCTGCACCGATACCTGTATGTAGATGACAAAGCCGCGAACGCGATTTACGAATATTTCAGCGCGCAGTATGCGTTCTCCAAAATCCCGCACCGCGGGCGCCTGCTTGTGGAATATTACAAGGAAGGGGAAACAACACACTTAATCTTCCACAGCCTGTTTGGCAGGCGCACGAATGACGTCCTCAGCCGCTCCTATGCCTTCGCACTCAGCAAATTAATGCACAGGGACATTGAAATGAGCATGAACGACAACGGGTTTGTTTTGAGTAGTACATACAAAATGCCCCTTGACAAAGCGCTGACCGCGATTAAAAGCAAAGAATTGCGCACGGTTATCGAAATGGCAATAGACCGCACCGAGGTTTTAAGCAGGCGGTTCCGCCATTGCGCCGTACGCGCACTGATGATTTTGCGCAATTACAGGGGCAGGAACAAAAGCGCGGGGAAGCAGCAGATGTCCTCGCGCCTGCTTCTGAGCGCCGTGAAACGCATCGACCTGAATTTCCCAATCCTGAAGGAGGCGCGCAGGGAAGTCCTCGAAGACCTCATGGATATCAAGCACGCGGAGATGGTTGTGGAAGCAATTGAGAAAGGCCTGCTGAAAGTGGAAAAGGTGCAGAATGCCGTGCCCAGCCCCTTCGCGCTCGGCATTTTCATGGCTGGCAGGGCGGACATAATGAAGATGGAGGACAGGCTGGAGTTTGTGAGAAGGATGCATGCGGAGGTTGTGAAAAGGATAAATTAGGCGAGCGGCTTGTGAAGGCGGTGCTGCCGCACCAGATATTTCTGCGATTTTTTGATTCTGACATCGAGCCCTTCGCCACTCTCATCCCTGCGCGCCTCCAATTGATGTTTTCGGGGGGGCCATAGGGCTTGGGAATCCACCACAGAGTAGCCTTTGAACTCCTTTCGCAGATGTCTCAGGCAGGCGAGTTCTATATTCGTGGCAACCCCCATTTTCCTCAGAAATTCGGCTTTCAGAAGGGGGAAATACTGATATGGCTGTATTTCCTTTTTGTCTTTATCTACAATAAACGTAAGGCGGCCCACCTCCCACCCCGCTGTCAGTTTGCCGTTAGTTATTGATTCTCGTATGCTGCGACTTGTAACATAAGGCGTGCCTTTCAAATACCCCCCTATTGCCACCTTAAATTCGTACCAAAATAAATCAGGGGCAACGGCATAACCGCCACGGACTTTAGGGGCAATCACAATGCCGATGCGCTCCATAAAAAAACCCAATAAAGGATAGCGCTGGGCACTATTTAAGGATTTTGGTTGCGATTTTGGTTATGGAAACCAAAGGCAAAGAAAATCAAAACCCCCGAAACCAAATCTCGCAGGGTTTTGAAATAATCGACCTCTGCCTATTCCTCCCCGCCGAGAATGTTCTCGCCCTTGCAGACCTGCATTTGGGATACGAGGAAATGCTTAACCGCGAGGGCTCGCTTGTGCCGCGCATAAATTTCTCAGGAATAAAGGAGAGGCTGGAAAAGGTTTTTGCCGTGCTGAGGGAAAGGCACGGCATTTCGCGCCTGGAAAAAATAATCATCAACGGCGACCTGAAGCACGAGTTCGGCACGATTTCGGAGCAGGAGTGGGGAGAAGTGGTTGATATGCTCGGCTTCCTGCAGAAAAAATGCAAAAAAATCGTTTTGGTTCGCGGCAACCACGACAAGGTTCTCGGCCCTATTGCGAAATGGCGGGGGATTGAGATTGAGGAATGCCATTTTCTGCCCGCGGGCAAGGTTCTTTTCCTTCACGGCCACAAACTGCCAACCAAGCACGAACTGAACCGCGCGCATGTTTTGGTTATCGCGCACGAGCATCCCGCGATAACAATCCGCGAGGGCGCGAAGGCGGAAACGTATAAATGCTTCCTGCGTGGTAAGCACAAAGGCAAAACGCTGATTGTAATGCCGTCGCTTAACCAGATTCATATAGGCACGAACATCGCGAGGGAGAGACTGCTGAGCCCGTTTTTGCAGGGCGGAATTGGCGAGTTCGAAGTGTGGGCGTGTGAGCAAGGCGAGACATACGCTTTTGGCAAACTGAACGAACTGCAGTAGTTGTTTGCCCGAAGGGCAAACTGTTTCTTTCGCCAACCTTTCTTTTTTAAAGAAAGGTTGTGGGTGTGCGAGGAAGGGGAAACGTACAATTTCGGAAAATTAGGCGAACTATAAGGAGGCTGCAAAATGGAATTGAGCGAGAAAGCCATCAGGGCAGTTAAGAAAGCAAGGAAAGACCTGCGCAATGGGCGCGTATTCACGTTCGAACAGGTTAGGGCGAGGCTGGGGCCGTAAGCCGAAATTCATTGTTCGCCAGCAGGCGAACTTTTTTGCGAAGCAAAAAACTCCTTTTTGCAGGCTAACGTTTTTCGCCAACCGTGCCTTGTGTTTCTTTCGCCAACCTTTCTTTTTTAAAGAAAGGTTGTGTGGGGCCGGGCGGATTTGAACCGCCGTCGGCAACTCCCGAAGCTGCAATGCTGCCAGGCTACACCACGGCCCCAAACGAGCGAAAATCGCTAATAATTAGTGAGGGGGGTTTATTTTAATACTAATGCGCGCGCCTATTTCCCCTTGAAAAAGCCGCAGCCGCCCGATTTGGTTACTTCACGGCCGAAGCACGTGCCCTTCAGGGAGGCGTATTCAGTGGGCCTGAAATGCGCGCAAATTCCGCAGTTTTTGCCCTCTTCGCCCTGCACGCTGTAATTGACCTTCAAGCAACCAACCCCCCAAAATCCTCCAAGCCGGCTACACCTCACCAAATACACAGCGAAGGTTTTTATATTACTATTGCTGTAGATTAGTGTGATGGCTGCTTAGCCTGCAGAGGTGCGCAATTTGGTAGAGGAATGCGTGATTGAGAAAATTTCAGGTGCTACAACCGAAGAAGCATACACCCCGATGCCCGACGGCTACAAGCCGGGCAGGACAAAGTATGCCATAACCACTGGTTCCGTTATTTCGGGAATTGGAAAGGGAATTTTCACAAGCTCGCTCATAAAGCTTTTTGTCGACCACGGAATTAAGGTCGCGCCGATAAAACTGGAAGCATACTTGAATGTCGATGCTGGAACCCTGAACCCGTACAGGCACGGCGAGGTTTTTGTTCTTGATGACGGCATGGAGTGCGACATGGATTTGGGCTCATATGAAAGGTTCATGGATGCAAACCTGACAAAGGAAAGCTTTGTAACAAGCGGGCAGATTTACAAGCACATAATAGAGAAGGAGCGCGCCGGGAAATACCTGGGCAGGGATGTGCAGTTCATACCGCACGTCACGGGTGAAATGAAGCTCGTCCTGCGCAGGCTCGCAATGAAAACAAAGGCGGATGTCGTGCTTGTGGAAATCGGCGGCACTGTCGGGGATTACGAAAACATGTTCGCATTCGAGGCAATAAGGCAGCTGAGGTATGAGGAGGGCGCGGAAAACGTGTGCATAATAAACCTCACATACATACTTAACCCGCCGAGCGTGGGGGAGTTCAAAAGCAAGGCTGCACAGCAGGGCATAAAGAAACTCATAGAGATGGGCATACAGCCCGATGTTATAGTGTGCAGGTCGGAGCACAAAATTCCCGATAAAATAAAGGAGAAGATTTCGCTTAACGTGAACGTGCCCGTGGAAAGGGTTTTCGGCGCGCACAATGTTGACGGCATATACAAACTGCCGCTGTTCATGAGGAAGCTGGGCGTAGATAATGCAATACTGAAACTGCTGAAGCTCGACGGCAGGTTCCGCACAAACGGGGGCGGGAGGCTTGAGAAGTGGACTAACGCCAACATTGTCGATAAGCCGGAGCACAAGGTCGTTATCGGAATTGCGGGAAAATACACCGGGCTTACGGATTCTTACATAAGCATAATAAAGGCGCTGGAGCACTGCGAGGCGGCGACGAACTCCAAAATAAGCATTAAGTGGATTGAAACCACTGATGTTGAAAAGGGTGCGCAGAAAGCGGGGGAGGCGCTTGCAGGGGTTGATGGGCTCATTGTCCCTGGGGGCTTCGGCTCAAGGGGCAGCGGGGGGAAGATAGAGTGCATAAAATACGCGCGCGAGCATAAGGTGCCTTATCTGGGTTTGTGCTACGGCATGCAGCTTGCGGTTATAGAATTCGCAAGGGATGTTTGCGGGCTTAAGGGCGCACATTCAACCGAGTGCGACATGAAAACCTGCGACCCGGTAATATGCATACTCCCCGAGCAGGACGAGGTCGAAGGTTTAGGGGGCACGCTGCGCCTTGGAGGGCACGATATTGTTGTTGAAAAGGGCACGCTCGCGCACAAATTGTACGGAAAGGAAAAGGCAAGGGAGAGGTTCAGGCACAGGTTCAATGTGAACACGAAATACATAGATTCGCTTGCTGAAAAGGGCATTATATGGAGCGGCAGGGCGCCGCAGAAGAGGATTATGCAGATTATGGAACTGCCCAAGGAAAGGCACCCGTTCTTCCTGGGCGTGCAGTTCCATCCCGAATTCACAAGCAGGCCCTTGAAGCCTAACCCGTGCTATTTGGGGTTTGTCAAGGCGTGCATTGAAGGGAAAGAATAGGGGTAAGCGCTAGGCAGCCCTGCTGAATGGTTGCGAACCGCTGCTTGCCTGCACTGCCTGCTTTATTCGCGCATTTATCCGCAGCCAACTGCGCGGGCAAACTATTCCTCTTCCCCGCTGTCCTGGCTAGGGTTGTTCGAGGGCCATTTGCCCTGCCGTTTTTGTTCGAGCTTCTTTGCGCCGAGGCCGATGTTATCGAAGATGGAATCAGAACCAAAAGGGTCTCCGCCGTAGCCAAAATCCGAGGATGAGGATTTATATTTGTAGTATGCGAAGACCGCTATCACCGCCGCGACAATGAACACGGCAAGCGCTATCGGAAGAATCCCCCCGCTGCCGAGGCTGAGAAGGCCCGCGAATAACGAGCCCTGCTCCTCACCTTCCTGTCCGGCGGCATCTCCCGTCTCGGATGCCTGCTGTGCGGAACTTCCCGAACCGAAAATGCTCTCAAGTAACGATGGTTCGGGCTTCTCCAGTTCCGTGAACTGCGCGCCAAGTGCGTCAAGCCGGTCCTGCACTGCCCGCAAATCGGAATTAAGCATGCTTATTTCCGCCATTGCCGCGCTTGAATTGCCGGTTTCCTGCCCGTATGCCTGCGTTTCCTGCTCCAGCGCAGCAGCCCTGTCCGCAAGCGCCTTCAGGTCGGACTGCGCAACCTTAAGTTCGGAATAAATTTGCTCATCGTCAATCTTCATGCCCGCCTGCTTGGTTTTAATTTCCTCCAATGTCGCCTCCGCCTCGTTCAGCCTGTTCGAAAGCAAATCCTCGGGAACAAAGAATGATGGCTGGGCCTCCGCGCTGTCGAGCGTGCCGCCCTCATTGTAGCTCTCCGCGCGGATGGTGTGCACGCCTTCGCCCAGGCCTGCATGGGAAACCGCAAACGTAAGCCCGGAATTCGATTTCGGGTCCTTGTCATAGAGGTAAACTGCAACAACCCCGTTCGCGGAAGGGGTAAGCACAAACTGGCTGGATGAGTAAACTGCCGCTATCTCGGTTCCGTCCAGGAAGATTTTCGTGGAATCAAATGTGTCTGTTGCGGGCATAAGCACGGAAAAGCCCCAGAGCATGTCCGCGGGAACCTGTTTTGCCGAAATTATCTCGGTTGCGGAAACCGCGCCGCAGAAAAGCACAAGAACCAAAAACGCAAATATCGCATTCTTCAAGCAAATCACCGATAAAGATAGGCTTTTGGATTATTTAAACATTGCTGCCGCGCGCCCGGCAGGCACTGCAGGCGTTAACCCCCGCCCTGAGGGCTGCCCTTGCCGCACCAGGGTTTCCCGCAATGGGCCTAACTTTCATCCGCAAGCATTATCGGTATGCCGTTCTCAATCCTGTACTCGCGCGCGCAGGGCTTGTTTTTGCATACCAGTTTGCCCTGCTTTTTCCTGTAATCCAAATCGCCCTTGCATTTCGGGCAGGCGAGCACGTCAAGGAGCGCTTTTGAAAGTTCCTTCTGCACCTTTGCCATGAAAACCACCGTAGGAAAGTTCGCGGGAAGTTTATTTAAATTGGTTCTATGTAAACAGGCGAGTTGCCGAGTTCTATTTTGAGCGTGCCGTTTCGGGCAGGCACGGTTTCGGAAGAAACATTGCCCGCGGAATCGGGCACCGAGTTTGTCACCTTCGCATTCCCCGCGCCGACGAAGATTTCCACGGAAGGGTTTTGCGCCACGATAGGGGGCATGCTTCCTTCAGCAACAACAGGCGGCACGCTCCCTCCGCCGTTAGACGCAGGCGCGGTATCGCTCCACGCGACATAAAGCATCTTGCCGTTTTTCTTCCCGATTGAAACCACGATTGTGTTTGGCACGCCTGTCTGAACAATCTTTGCTGTGCCGAGTTTGCACTGCCCGAGCTTTTCCGACATGAGTTTATACGCGTAATAGGAGCGCTTCTTCACCCCCGCGCCTTTATCATCCGAACCATAACCGTTGTAAATAAGCCCCGTGTGCGCGAAGTAATGGTCCACGTAACGCCCGAAGTTCTCCGAGGGCGCACCGTAACTGCCGTCCGCGTATTTCGGGAAGAGGGAGTAATAATATTTCACCGCGCTTTTCGCGCCATTGAAAACATATGCCGATACTTCCCCCGGCTGCACTGCAACTTCCGCAAGCAGGGTTCCGTCTTTCACTGTCTGCGGGTATGCCGAGGTGCTGTAGCGCATCATCACGCCTGAAATATCCTCCTCCTCCGGGTTCTGCCATGTTAGGGTTGCGCTCCCCAAGTCGAGGTCGAGTTTGAAATCGGAAAGCACGCTCTGCTGCGCGGATTTTTGCCCGCCTAAGCCCTGCATCAGCACCCCTCCGGCGGTTTCCGTGCCCCACTTGCTCTCAACCATGCCGTATGCCCACACAACCTTGTCTATGCCGAGCGCGAAGGAGTAGGGGAATATTTTCGCAAGGTAGGCCGCCTGAGATTCTTCCGAGTAGAAGCGTTTTGTGATTGTGCCGTCGAATTCGTATTCAACCGTGCCCGAGGGCGCACCTGTTTCGCCGAGCATTATTTCCTTGCCCTTTGCGTTCGCGCGCAGGAAATCCACGGAGTATTTTATGTCGTCGTAATTCAATGCGTCCCACCAGTAATAATAGTGGAAATCTATCATGTCCGTGTAAGCAAGGCCGCCTGCATCGATTACCTGCTTAATGTAATCCTTCGAATCCCTGCCCTGGTCGTTGGGGAAGTTCATGTGCCCTATAACGCTCGGCCCCACAACTTTCGCGCGCGGGCTTTCCTCCTTAACCATTATGTAGAATTCCTTCAGCACCTCGGCATAGCGCTGCGGCGTGGCCTTCTCGATCCCTGTCGCGCTTGCGTCAACCTCGGTGCCTAACTGCCAGTATTTCACGAAAGGCATTTTCTCCCCGTCGGCCTTGCCGTCATTATCGTAATCCGCATCGCCGTCATAGCGCTGCACAAAGGGGCGTATGCCCCCGATTATTTTCTCCGTGCTGTCCTTGAAATTCGGCTGGGGAGTGACCGCAAGCTCAATTCCCTCAAACTCGAACGCGCGGTAGTATGCGTCGAGCTCATCGAAAGGCATGTAAAGTTCAATCGTGCCTGTGCGCACAAAAGGCACGCCCAATTGCGCGAACTCCTGCGCAATCTCCGCAGTGCCGCGGGTGAGGAAGCCCCATTTGTAATCCTCATCCCCGACAACGGGCGGCGGATTAACGGGCGGAGGGTTAGGCTGAAGGACAAGCACGGCAACTGCGCCCAGAAGCACCACTACAGCCGCGCCCAAGGCAAGGGTAACCACATTCTTCCGCTCCATAAAAACCACGACAAAACCGCAAGCAATTGCGGCAAATCGCCGCAAACTATTGCCCGCTTCGCCTATTTTATTGCCCGTTCCTTCTATTTATTGGTTTGGTTTTGCTGCCCGTGCGCCTAACCAATTGCAAGAGGTTTAAATAGGCTTTATTTTACTATAGTAGCATGCCCGCAGGGAAAGCCGAAACAAAAAACAAAAACGCACGCGCGGCTCCGTGCGCGCGGAAGGCAAGCCCGCAAAAAAAAGGAAAACCAAAAAAACCCGCGGGTTTCGCGGGTTCGGTTCGCGGGGTTCCTGCATATGGGGACACCCACGCGGTTCCGGCATCCGTGCACGAAAATGCCCGCAGTGTTCCCGCACCAGTGCACGAGAACGTGCACCGCGTTTCATATGCGGGAAAGGAAATCATAATTATAGGCACGGCGCATATTTCCGCGGAGAGCATCGCGCTTGTGCGCTCGACAATCGAGGCTGAGCATCCGGATGCTGTCGCAGTCGAGCTTGACGCGCAGCGCTATGCGCAGCTGAAATCCGGCGAAAGGTGGGGCGAAACAAACATTGCGCATGTGATAAGCAGCGGGCAGTCGTATCTTTTCCTCATCAACCTCCTGCTCGCCAATTTGCAGAGGCAGCTCGGGCAGAAAGTCGGGATAAAGCCGGGGGAGGAGATGCTGCAGGCAGCGCAGATTGCGGAGGAGTGCGGCATACCTGTCGCGCTCATAGACAGGGATGTGAGGGTTACGCTGAAGCGCGCGATGGATGTCACAAGCCTCGGGGAAAAGGCCAGGTTGCTTGTTTCGATATTTTCAGGATTTTTCGGGGCGGAAAAAGATATGCTTACCCCCGAAAAAATCGAGGAACTCAAAAAGCACGACATAATGAGCGAACTCATGCAGCAGCTCTCGAAGGAGATGCCAAACGTGAAGCGCGTGCTTGTTGACGAGAGGGATTTGTATATCGCGAACCGCATACTTGCAATGCATGGGAAGAAAATTGTTGCCGTTGTAGGGGCGGGGCACATGGAGGGCGTGGTGAAATACCTCGATGCACCGCGCGATACCCTGCACTTGGAAGCACTGCCCAAGAAAAGGTTCGGCATGCTGCAGCTGATTGCTTACTCAGTGCCCCTGCTCTTCTTCGCGCTCATAGCATATGCGCTGGTTACAAAAGGCGCGGGGGCAAGCCTGAACATTGTTCTTTTCTGGTTCCTGATAAACGGCACTCTCGCCGCGTTGGGCACGCTTATTGCGCGCGGCCACCCGTTCAGCATAATAACCGCGTTTGTTGCGGCGCCTTTCACAACCCTGCACCCGCTTCTTGCAGTGGGCTGGTTCGCGGGCGCTATGGAAGCAAAGATGCGGAACCCGAAGGTCAAGGACTTCGAAGGCTTGCGGAACCTGAACTCATACGGAGATTTCGCAAACAACAGCGTGACGCGCATATTGCTTGTTGCCGCGTTCGCAAACATTGGGGCAACAATAGGGACGCTGATTGCGCTGCCGTATATACTTACGCTGCTGGCGTGAGTGCTGTTCTTTAGCAGTGAAAAATTGTCGGCTCCGCCAAATAGTCCCAATCCTGGCCGCCAAGTTTTTCCTTGCGTGCAGTATTAAATTCGCCCCGATTTTTCGCAAGATATTCTTTAACCCTGGAATCTATAACTTCACCATAATCCGCAGGAATTATCCCCATTTTTCTCTTCATATAACACTGCCCTCTGGAACGCATTTCAGGCCAATGGGATTTTTTATATTCTTTCAGCATTTCCCAGGCATCTTTCAATTGCATTTCCCTCGTATTGCCGATTTTTTCCTCGGCTACGCAGGGGTAAATATCACCGACATCTGTAAGATACATCCCGAACTTTGCGATAAAGCAGGGGATTGTTCCGGGAAAATCCGAAGGGCCCCGATACGGGATGCCGAACCTGTGATTAATCTTGTGCAATTCCACGGCTATCTCATTTACCTCTTCGGCATTCAGTTTCACCTTATCTCTTTCTTTTTTGTCCCTCATTTTACCTATAGGCATCAGGGGGCACAAAAGAGGGAAAATGTTCTGCCTCAGGGCAAATTCATAAACCTTGGGAATGTATTCTTTGTTGTACCGTGTCATAACCGTGCCGAAAGCCAGGCGGGTGGGGCTTTCCCTGTTAAATCCCGCTTTAATCAATCTTGCAAGGGCAGTATTTCTCATCGCAGAATATCCTTGGCGCCCGGAAATATCATCCTGAAATTCTTTTTCATATTTCAGGATGATTGTCACGCCCAGTTCTTTAAGTTTGCCGATTATCTGCTCCCCGCTAATGCCGTGAATTTTTTTTGCCAGCTCGTCATTGCCAAGAACGTCGCCGCAACTGAACACTACCGATTTAATGCCACGGGAATGGGCGTACTCCAATAATTCAAGAATATCTTTCCTGAGGAATGGCTCGCCCTCGCCGACAATCCTTAAACTTTTTGCCTTAAGTTCTGAAAGTTGGCCGATGATATTTTTTATTTCATCGGTTTTTAATTTGCCTTCCGTATTTACCTGATAATATCCGCAGTAGACACAACTGTTCAAACATTTGCCAGGCAGGGCAAAATCTACGGGCAAAACCAAGCCGTTGTTGACATATTCGAGAGTAAGTTCCTTATCAAAAGTCAAGCCGTCGCATCCGAACTTTATCGACTTCTTTTTCATTTCAGCACATCCTTCACTTAATTTTGACTTCCAAAACCCTAAAAAAAATATTCTTTGCGCCGCACTAGGGATTAAACCTGTCCCTCTTCACATACCGCGTGTGCAAAAGCTTGTGCGCCCTCTCCGAACCCGGCTTGTGCAGGAATTTTTTGTAAATTTCCCTTATTGCGGGGTTCTGGTGGCTTCTCCTTATTTTAGCGCCCCTGTCAGCGGCATATATCCCTTCCATGCGTGCCCTGACCTTTTCCATGCTGTGCGGCACAGGCTGCCCTCCCCCTCCTATACATCCCCCCGGGCAGGCCATTATTTCGATGAAATCGAAACATCCCGGGTTTTTATGCACCTCTTCAATCAGTTTTTCCGCATTCTCGAGGCCGTGCGCCACGGCAACATTCAGTTTCTTCCCCCCGAGGTTCACCGTCGCCTTTTTGACCCCCTCAAGCCCCCTCACTTCCCTGAAATCGAGCCTTGCATCCGGCAGTTCCTTTCCCGTAATGTAAAAGTGCGCTGTGCGCAGTGCCGCCTCCATTACCCCGCCCGTGGATGCAAATATTTCCCCCGCGCCCGTGATTGTTTCCAGCGGGCTGTCGAAGCCGGATTCCCCCGCCGCCGCCAAATCCACCCCAAGTATTTTCATCATCCTCGCGGCCTCGCGGGTTGTGAGCACGTAATCCACTGTAAGCATGCCGTTCGTTTTGTGTTCAACGCGGTCGGATTCCGCCTTTTTTGCCGTGCAGGGCATTATCGAAACAACGACAATGTCCTTCGGGTTTGTTTTGGTTTGCTGTGCGTAATGGGTTTTCACTATTGCGCCGAGCATCATGTGCGGGCTTTTTGCCGAGGAGAGGTGCTCGGTAAGTTCGGGGTGGAAAAATTCCGCATAATAAACCCAGCCGGGGCAGCACGAGGTGAACTGCGGCAGGCATGCCCCGCTTTTCACGCGCTCCACAAGTTCCGTGGCTTCCTCGACAATCGTGATGTCCGCCCCGAGAGAGGTGTCAATCACGGCGTCGAAGCCGCACATCCTCAGTGCTGTCGCGATTTTTTTGGTTGCGATTGTTCCGGGTTTCATCCCGAAATATTCCCCGAGGCTGACGCGTATGGACGGCGCAATCTGCACAACAACCTTCTTTTTCGGGTTGTTGAGTTCCGCAAGAACCGCCTCAACCTCATCGCGCTCCGAGAACGCGCCTGTGGGGCAGTGCAGCGTGCACCTCCCGCAGGAAACGCAGGGCGTGTCCGCAAGCTTCGCGCCGCCGACAGGGGAAACAATCGTTTCCCAGCCGCGGTTCATCAGGGAAAGTATGCTTGTCTTCTGCCTGTCGCAGACAGCGGTGCAGCGCTCGCAGAGCACGCACTTTTTAGGGTCGAAAACGATTGCATTCGAGCTCTCGTCCTTCGGCAGGTTCCGCTTTTTTCCCGCTATCTTGAATCCGCTGATTCCGAATTCCTCCGCAAGCCCCTGCAGTTCGCACCTCCCGTTGCTCCTGCAATCCTCGCACTCGAAGGGGTGGTTTGCCAGGATAAGCTCGAGGTTTGTCCTCCGCTCCCGCAGGATACGGGCGCTGCTGGTGGCAACATCCATGCCCCCGAAAACGCGCTGGTTGCACGAGGTTTTCACCTGCCCGTTCACTTCGACCAAACAGAGGCGGCAGTTTGAAAGCGCGGGAAGGTCGGGGTGATGGCAGAGGGCGGGCACTTTTATGCCTATGCCCTTCAGCGCCTCGAGGAGGAACTGCTGCTTAACCGAATATTCCCTGCCGTCGACCTTTATTGCAACTGTTCCGCCGCCTGCCGCCCTCTTGGCGCGCATTTTATTTTTTAAGCCCGAACCGGCGGCGCGCTTTTTGCCCTTACTCAAACCTTCACCCTCTCAAGATGTATAGCCTTAACAGGGCACGCTTCCACACAGTGCCCGCACCATATGCACTTCTCCCGGATTATCGCGTGCAGCTCGCCCTTTCTGCCCGTGATTGCGTCAGTGGGGCAGACGCGCACGCACAAATCACAGCCGTTGCAGAGCGGTTTGCTTATTATGAATTCGGAAAACGGGCTTTCAACCGAGGGCATGCCGCTTATGTGCGCAAGGTATTCCTCCCTGAAATATTTCAGCGTGCTCTGCAGTGCGTTGGGCGCCGCCTGCCCGAGGCCGCAGAGCGCTGAATCCTTCATGCTCCCGCTCAAATCGTCAAGTTCCTTCAAATCAGAAATTTTTCCCCCGCCTGCAAGAACCCTATCGAGGGTTTCAAGCAAACGCATCGTCCCTTCCCTGCAGGGCACGCACTTGCCGCAGGATTCGGAAACAAAGAACCCGACATACTTGTGCGCGAATTCGGGTATGCTGCGCTTCTTTCCGAGGAAAATTATGCTGCCAGAACCTACCGTAGCGCCCACATTGCACAACGAATCGTAATCGAGCGTCGTGTTGTGCAGGGCTATGGGCAGGCAGCCCCCGCTCGGGCCGCCGAGGTGAACGGCTTTCAGTTCGTGGGTTTTAATTCCAAGCAGCTCGAGCAGATGGCCTAACTTAACCCCGAGCGGGACCTCCACATATCCCGTGTGCGCTATATCACCGCTTATTGAAAATATCTTCGTGCCGGGGCAGTGCGAAACCCCCTTCTCCCCGAACCATGCGGAACCATTGAGCACAATATAAGGGATATTTGTAAGGGTTTCCGTGTTCTGAATCACCGTGGGCTTTCCCCAGAGCCCTTTCTCGGTCGGGAAAGGCGGCCTCGGCACAGGCCTGCCTGAAAGCCCTTCAATGCTGCGCGTTAACGCGGTTTCCTCGCCGCATACATAGGCGCCCGCGCCCTCGCGGATTTCTATGTCAAATGAAAATTTCGAGCCGAGGATTTTCCTGCCCAAAAAGTTGTTTTCCCTTGCAAGCGCAAGCGCGTGCTTCAGGTGGGTTATGGATTTCCCGTACTCCGCGCGGATGTAAATGAAGCCTTTTGTGGCTTCCAGCGCGTAACCTGCGATAACCATTCCCTCAATAACCGCGAAAGGGTCTGATTCAAACAGTATGCGGTTTGAGAACACGCCAGGATCCCCTTCATCCGCATTGCATATCAGGTAGCGCTCCTTTTCGGGGCTTTTTCGCATGAACTCCCATTTCAGGCCAGTGGGGAATGCGGCTCCGCCCCTGCCCCTGAGTTTTGAATCCTTTACCTCCGCAACAATGCGTTCGGGCTTCATTTTCAGCGCCTTGCGCAGCGCGGTGAAACCCCGGTGTGCAAGGTAATCATCAAGGCTGTCGGGGCTTACCCTTCCGCAGCGCCAGGTAAGCCTGCGCTCCTGAAGTTTGAAAAAAGGCAGTTCATCAAGGTAATGCCCGCCGATAACCTTTTTTCCGCCCTTCCTTTTCGCAATGAACTTCCCCTTCTCAAGGAAGCCGAAGCCGTGCGCGATTTTCCTCGCGTCCGCAGGGTTTGCATGCGCGAAAACAAGCGTCTCCCCATCGCCGTATTTCACCTCGACAATCGGTTCCGCGTGGCACATGCCGATGCACCCTACGCGCTTCGGCTTCACGCCCCGCTTCTCGAACTCGGCAATAACCGCAAGCGCGCCTGCGGAAATGCCGCAGCTTGCTGCGCCGACTGAAACCTGGATTTGCCCCCGTTTTTTTCCAACGCCGGCACGCGGCCTGAGCTTCGAACTGCCTATGCGGATATGGCTGCGCAGGTGTTTTGCCTTGTGGGCGTGCTTCGCCCCCGCTGCGTGCTTTACGCCCGTGGCGCGCCTAGTAATTTTTTTTGCTGTGCGCTTAACCCTCGCGCCTGCGGCTTTTCCCCTGCCCATTCACTTCGCCCCCATCTTTGAAATTATTTCCTTAAGTTCCTGCAAACCCATCTTTGTGTGCAGGACGCCGTTTATTTCAATAACCGGCGCGGCACTGCATGCGCCGAAGCAGTTGACTGTTTCAAGAGTGAACTTGCCGTTATCGGTCGTTTCTCCAGGCTTTATTTCAAGAACCCTCTCCAGGAAGCGCAGGCAGAAGCTCCCGCCCTTTACATTGCAGGTCGTGCCTGTGCAAACCCTGAGGACGTTTTTTCCTTTGGGGTTCAGGTTGAATTCAGCGTAAAAGGTCGCTGCCTCATATATGTGGCTTAACGGTATGCCGAGCTCGCGGGAAATGAAAACAAGGCTCTCGCGCGAAAGGTGCCCCTCCTTCCTGCGGATTTCGTGCAGCAAAGGTATCAGCGGCGAACGCATGTTTTTGTAAAAATCGATTTCCTTTTTCAGCCATTCCGCAGGCACTTAACGCACCTCAGGCAGGTGTTCTGCGGATGTGCTTTAAAGGATATGCGATGATGCTTCCAGCAAGCGCGGTGAACAGCTGCATTGCGCCCATTGCAGTGAGGAAGAGCACAGGCACAAGCCCGAATGAGTACAGCACAAACGCGGAGCAGAAGAGCAAAAGCGCCTTTGCAACGGATGCAATTGCTGCGCTTGCCCAATAATTCATCCCCCTCCCCAGGTGCACGGACTTAACCGCGTAAACCATTATCAGGTTCCCCGCCCAGATGAAAGGAACCATATACAAAAGATACATTGTGAAGCCGCCGAACATCAGGCCGCCCACAAGCGCGCCGAGCGAGGGCATAAGCACGAGGGGAAGAATCTTCTTCCCGCGCAGGAAAAGCGCGGAAGCGACAAGCATTGCATTCACAACAGGCCCGACAAAAAGCTGGACATGGTTCAGCAGGAAGGGCACAAGGAAGCCCGCAGCGCCCAAAACAAACAGCAGCGCCATTTCCTGCAGGTAAGTGTTCCTGTAAACCTGCAGGTTCAGCACATCCCGGAACCCGCGGTTAGCGTTTGCCTGCAGGTTAGGGTAAAGGTATTCATTGCGCTTCATATGCTAATACAAAGGGATGTATTGTTTTTATAGGTTTTGGTTCAAAAACCCGCGCTAATCGGCTGCGCTATTCGGCTTGAGCCGAATGCGCCCATTTTGCCGAACGGCAAAATAGGGCTGCCGATTGCGCCCATTTTGGCAAAGCCAAAATAGGGCGGCTTTTGGCGGAAAACACGCAATGCAAAATATTAAATATGCGGATGCGGTTAGTTTTGTGGGGGTTAGAAAATGGCAGGGGTTAAAAGAAAATTAGGACTGGGCAAAAAAATAGGCATAGGCGTCGGGATTGTCGGGCTTGGCATCGGCGCAGGGCACGCAATTAAACAAAATTACAGGGGTGTGAAGCAGCCAACGGCAATAGTAGACACAAGGCCCATACCGCGCCCCACAGGAACTGTAAAATATATGGTGCTGTCAAATAAAGGCGAGGTTAATTTGGCAAAAGAGGAGATGGCATCCTTCAGAGAATTCCTGTCATCCGCCAAGGGGAAGGTTAACCCCGACGCAAGGCAGGTTTTTAACATGCTTAACTCAGACAATATCTCGCGCAAGACAAAATACGGTCTGCTGAAAAAGGAACTTTACCTCAGCAATGAACGGATAGCATGGGTGGAGGCGCAAAGGGTCTTAAACAAAGGCGAACTTCCGATATCAATTAAGGGTTCGATAGATGAATACAACCTTTATGAGGGAATCCGCAAACACGGGCCAAAAAACGGGCACGAGAAAAAAATACTTGCCAACTACGACAAAATACTTAACACGGCAAGGAAAGACATCTCAAGCATGCTGGGCAAGTAGCCTATTCAACCCTCGCTCCTGCCTTTGCCTCGCTGTCCGTCGTGAGCAAAGCAAAATCATCCGCGCCTTTCCCCACCGCAAGCAGCATCCCGTTGCTCTCAATGCCGGCAATTTTCGCGGGCTTGAGGTTGGCGACAACAACTATCTGCTTCCCATTCAATTCACCCACGGTGCGGAACTGCCTTATTCCCGCAACAAGGGTGCGGGGCGCTGCTTCGCCGACATCTACCGAGAGCCTGTACAGCTTGTCCTTTCCCTGCACTTCCTCCGCGCTTTTTATCGTGCCTATCCTCAGTTCCACTTTCTGCCATTCGCCGAACTCTATCAAAACAACCACCTCCGAATTAACCGCGAATTTTTTTGTTTTTTGCCTTCCGCCCCTGCAGGCATTTTTTGGCACCCTACCTCTCCCCCATCATCCCGCGCTTCCTGAGCCAGGTCTGCACATGCACAAAAAATCCCGAAGGCTTGCCGTGGCAGGTGCATTTCCCGCGCACCAGCAGGCGCCTCGCCTCCTCAAGCGAGGAAGCCTCGAGCGCAACGTAAGCGTTTCCCAGTTCCTCGGGCGTATGGGCGTCGCTGCCCGCGATGCCGGGCATTTTGTGCGCGCGCGCGAATTCGAGCGCCGCGGAATTAAACTCCTGGTTCTGCACGCGGGAATTCAGGACCTCGACAAGGTCAATCCTTGCCGAGCACTGCCCCAAAAATTCGAAAGGCGCGCGGAACGTATCAAACGGGTGCGGCACGCTTACCAGCGCGCCCTGCGCGTGCAGTTCGTCTATAACATCCGCATACTCGCGCTTGCGTACGGGCGCGTTCATGAAAAGGCCCATAAGCTCGCCGCAGAACCTGCCCTCATGGTAAACGTTTATCTCCTCGCCGCGAATGAAAGGAACGCCCTGCTCCTGCGCAAGCCTTTCGCAGAGTTCCCAGCCCTTGCCTGTGTTGTGGTCAGTGAGCGCAAAGCCAATGCCGAGCTTCTTCGCCCTTGCTACAAGGGTTTCGGGCTTTGTGAGCGCGTCATGGCTGTATTTGCTGTGCACGTGCATGTCGAGGCGCATACGCTATACTTGGAGGCAACGTTATTTTAAGGCATTCAAGGCATTTCCCCCTGCCCGGGGTTTTTCCCTGCACTTCTAATGCAAAAACCGCACAATTTGAATGCAATTAAAAAGGTTTGTATGGCTTATTGTATCATCAATTATTGCCAATCTGGCGGTGACCTCGGGATGATTTGCCTTATTGCGCTCGCAGTTTTCGGGATTCTCGGGATTTTCAGCGCAACGCACAGGGCTTACGCAAAGGAGGCGTTTGACTGCGTTTTCAGGCGCATAACCCTGAGGAAGTGCAACACCGCATTCGACCAGAAAATGAAGATGAAAATAACCACTGGAATAATGAAGATGAATCCGAAAGTAGGGGGGTTTGCTTTCAGGCATTTCGAGGCGATTTCGTGGGCACTGACAATACTCACGATAGTGAGCCTTATTTACTCCGCGATTGCGGTTTACAACATAGCGGTGCACGGCACCTGCGACCCGCAGAACCCGGATTCGTGCGTGCTCACGCCGCAGCAGGCTGCGCAGGGGCAGACATGCACCTGCGGGAAGGATGTGCAGAGCTGCAGCGCGCCGCAGATTTCGGCGAACGGTGCGGGGGGCTAGGGCTCTGTGCCCGTGGGGAAGGCAGGCGGTGCTTAAATGAACACCGAAAAAATCCGCGCGGATTTCCCCGTTTTGCAGCGCAGGGTTAACGGCAAGCCGATAACCTACCTTGACAATGCCGCAACTTCCCTGAAACCGCGGCAGGTTCTCGATGCAATGAACCGCTATTACACGGAGTTTACGGCAAACATACACCGCGGCGTGCACAGGATGAGCGAGGACGCCTCGCGCGAGTGGGAAGATGCGCACAAAAGGGTAGGCAAGTTCGTCGGTGCAAGCCCTGAGCAAACAATCTTCACGCGCAACACAACGGAAAGCCTGAACCTTTTGATGTATTCCCTGCGCGAACAGGGAATTTTCGGTGCAGGAAGCAATATCGTTGTCACAAAAATGGAGCACCACTCGAACATCGTGCCGTGGCAGTTTCTCGAGAGGAAGGGGGAGGCAAAGCTCGAGTTTGCAGGCCTCAATGTGGACTACACCCTCGACATGGAAGACCTCAAGAAGAAAATAAACAAAAACACGCGCCTGGTTTCGGTTATGCACGCCTCGAACACCGTGGCGAGCATTAACCCCGTGCGCGAGATAGGGAAAATCGCGCACGAGAACGGCGCATTGTTTGTTGTCGACGGCGCGCAGGCTGTTCCCCACATGCCCGTGGACGTGAAAAAAATAGGCGCGGATTTTTACGCGTTCTCAGGGCACAAGATGCTCGGGCCGACAGGAATAGGCGTGCTCTGCGGCAGGAAGGAACTGCTCGAAAAAATGCCGCCCTTCCTCTACGGCGGGGACATGATACACGAGGTTAAACTGCATAGCGCGACATGGAATGTGCTGCCGTACAAGTTCGAGGCAGGGACGCCGCATATTGCGGGAGGGATAGGGCTTGGCGCTGCTGTGGATTACCTGCAGAGAATAGGGATGGATAATGTGCACGCGCACGGCAAAGACCTCACAAGGCATGCGCTGAAGGTTATGGGCGAACTTGAGGGTAGGGGAAAAATCAGGCTGTACTGCCCGAAAGACGCCGAGAAACAGGGCGCAATTACAATGTTCGACGCCCTTAAATTGCAGCCGCACGAGCTCGCGCTTGCGCTTGACGAGGCGGAGAACATCGCAATCCGCTCGGGAATGCACTGTGCCGAACCTTTGGTAAGCGGCTTCAACAGCGAGGGCCTGTGCAGGGCGAGTTTCTATTTGTACAACACTAAGGAAGAGATTGATTTGCTTGCACGGACAACTGAAAAGATATTAGGGGCGTTCGGCTGATTTTCCGCGCATTTCCGTTAACCCCACAAAAACCATATATTTAAATAATCTGTGGGGTTAACTTTTAGTATGGTTTATTTCACCGAGAAGAGGATAAAGGGGAAAAAGTACCGCTATGCCGTGCATTCGGTCAGGCTGGAGAACGGCAGGGTCGTGAAGATAGGCAGGCGCACGGACAAAAAAGCCCTTACGCCAGCCCTGAGGGAATACTTCTCGAAAAAGGAGAACGAACTGCGCGCAAAAGCCGCGCTCGAAAGGTTCGGGACGGACGGCATTTTTACAAGGGAGCAAATCGCCAAACTTGAGAAAACAAGGCGGGAATACAAGAAAATAATCTCGAAACTCACGAAGAAGCAGCTTCAGGACCTGTTCGACAGGTTCACTGTAAACTTCACATATGAGTCGAACGCCCTGGAAGGCAACTCGCTCACTTTGAAGGATGTCGCAATAGTGCTGTTCGAGGGCAAGGCTCCCGAGGGAACTGACCTGAGGGAGGTTTATGAAACCAGGAACAGCCGCGAGGTGGTCGGCCTCATACTGAAGAAGAAATTCAGGGCACAGGAGGCGGACATAATAAAGATGCACAAAATCCTGGTAAAGGACATGGGCATCGAAACAGGCTATAAAAAAATTCCTAACTTCCTGCTCGGCAGGGAAGTTGAAACAGCGGCTCCGGAAAAGGTCGGGGAGGAAATGAAAAAACTCATGGATTGGTTTGGCGGGGAGAAAAAGATGCACCCCCTGCAGAAAGCCGCGCTCTTCCACGGCAGGTTTGAGAAAATCCACCCTTTCGACGACGGCAACGGCCGCGTGGGGAGATTCCTGATAAATGTCGCGCTTGTGAACGCGGGCTATGCCCCGCTCATAATCAGGAAAAGCCAGCGCACGGCATACCTGAAATGCCTGCAGGATTTCGACAACGGCTACACCGCGAACCTCGAAAGGTTCATGCTTGAGAAATACAAGAAGACATTTGATAAGTTCTTCGGGGTTTATGTGAAATATGTTTGAGGCACGAAGGGCGTTCGCATGAAAAAAGGCAAAAAACGAATTGTGGTTCTGGAGAAGGGCGGGGTTGCCATAGCGGTGCCCGTCGGGGACATCAAGGATGCGAGAGGGATTGCAAGGGGTGCTTCAACAGTAGGGCTAAGGGAGGAGCGCCCCGAAAGGGAACTCGCAATGGAACGGCAGATAAGGCGCATGCGGAAAGGCTTTGCCATGGGGAAAATTTTAGTCGGGAAAAGGGATGAAATATACGATAGATAGGGAAGGAACTTATTTTAGGTTAACCCTACAAAAAACAACAACGTTCGAGATTTGTGGGGTTAACTGGGACAAATAGGGCAGGTTCAGAGAAAAACAGTCAATCCCGTCTTCCAGTCGGTTTTCCCGCCATTAGGCATCGAAAACTTTTTTGTGAATTGCTTTTTCTTGCGCACGAGGATTATTGCCCTGCGCGGTGCGTTCTTTTGCCCTTCGGTTGCGAACTTTATTGTTTCGAAATATTCAGCGGGAAAGAACGACTTCAGGGTTTTCGGGCCTATGCGCCACAGGTCGATGGGGTATTCATGCTTCGGGTAGTTAAAGGAGGGCACTGAAACCAGAATGTAACCGCCCGTTCTGCATATGCGTACCATTTCAGTAACAACGTTCCAGAAGTGGCGCGCGTGCTCCAGAAGCTCAAATGCGAGCACCAAATCCTGGCTTTCATCTTGGAGCACGGCGGGAAGGTCTTCCGCATCAGCAACGATATTATTTTCTTCGGGATAATGTTCGACGTCTATTTTTGTGTATTTAACATCCCTTTGGTGCAGGAGTTTATAGAATTCATCCCGCTTCTTTTCCTCAGCATGGCCTATAGACTCCCCGCGCGCCGAGCCCAGGTTCACAATGCCGAACCCCTGCCCGATAAGCGGCAGGACATTCTCCTCGAAAAATGAAATAACAAACGGGTGACCCGTATATTTAATTTCTGGCGGACCGGCAATAACCTTTATCCAGCCGAAATCATTTCTGGGCCTGAAAGCGCGTAAATCCGCAGAATAAACGACCTTTGTCCCCGCTTTTCCGGAAATGCGCCTGCCCTCTGAAAATCCCAAAGCAAGGAGGATTTCCTTCACACGCGAGTTTGTTGCAGTAAGGGTCACAAAGATATCCAGTCTCTCCAGCCCCTGTTTGCGTAAAATGTCCGCAAGTGCAAGTATGGATTTGCCCTCGAACCCGCGCCCGAGAATCCCGCAGGAAAATGTGCCGTCAACAATGCTTGCAGTATTTCCTTTTACATCAACCACAAGCGCGCCTGTTAAGCCCAGGGAAACGCCGCTCTCGCGCGTTGAAACCGCATAAAGCCTGTCCCCCGCATTTATGCGCTGATGCAGGTAATCGAGCGCCTTGCCGTAATCCCCGAACTTCCCGGGATTGAAATTTATCCTGTGCGTATCCACAAGCAGGCGCGCAAACCTGTCAAGGTTATCCGCGGGAATTTCCCCTATGCTGAGTTCGCGCCCGAGGCTGCGCAGGAATTCAATGCTCTCTTTCTCCGCATGCTCCCCGCGGTGTGCCGCAATTGCGGTGCGGTAGCGGTTTATGCGCTCCCTTATTTCCGATGCGGGCTGTTCCTTTTTGCCCCTCACATATTCATTCGCAAGAACCGCACGCCAGCCATTTTCATCAAGCACGTGGATTTCGGGCAGGGCTTTTTCAGCCTCAGCCCTCTCAAAAGGGCTGTCATCTATGAACACTGCAGTTTCCCGGCGGATGTTTGCCTGCCTTATCAGGCGCTCTATGTTCAGGTATTTTGCATCCCAGTTGGCGACAACCATTGTGAACATTTCCTTGTCCACGCCGAGTTTGCGGAATGCCTTTTCAAGGTCCGCTTCCTCGTTCTTTGAAACCGCAAAAATCTGGATTCCCTTCGCGTAAAGCCCTTTCAGGAATGCATAGTAATCTTCCCTGAGCACTGGTTCCTGCCCCTCGGCAATAATGCCGCTCCAGAGTGTGTTGTCAAGGTCAGTAAAGATGGCGGTTATTTTCTCCGCCTTTGCCGCTGCAGGGGACTTTTTCATGCATCAATCTCCTCAATCCCTTCCGTGTTCTCCTTCAGTTCCGCGGGCGTGATTTTCAGAACGTGCTCCGCTTCCCCGCCTGCGCAGTAGATGAATTCCTTTTTCATGAGTTCCGCATCTATGAGGGTGCGCACGCCGTAAACGCTGACCACGGGGACAAATTCCGCGGGGTAGCCTGTAAGGTCCTCTGTTTCGTGCTCTGTTGCAAAGCGAACCCCTATTGATGCACCAAGAAGTTCGTGCAGTTCCTCCTCACCGAATTTTTTCGCGAGAGGAAGGACAATCAGGATTGCCTCGTTGTGCTCCGCGCGCTTTGCCGTACCTACAAGCGCGAGAACGCATTGCGCAACATTTGCGGCTTCGACCCCAAGCGAGCGCGGAATGTCGTGAGCGGTGCGCAGGGGGCGCTTGGGAACTAAAAGCTCCGCCTTGAGGCCGTTCGCCTCCAGAAAGTCATCGAGCATGCCAAGGAAAAATAGGGGGGACTAATTTAAAAACTATTTCTCCCCGAAGAGCGAACCATCCCGCGCTTATGTTCTTGCTCTCCAGGTTGGGCAGCACCCGCAAAGTAAAGTTAATTAAGCAGGCATTCGTTGTATTAACGATAACAAATGAGACGGAGAATACAGAAAGAGGCTTATGCGCGCACTCTGCGCTACCTTTCAGGCCTTTCCAAAGGGCACCCTGCCTCAGAACTAAGGGGGCTCTGGAAAGATGCAGAACCGAAACTGCTGCCAAAGGTGGAGCCAAAAAAGGGCACATATAGTGTCCGCGAGGCTGCTGAGGAAAGCGGATTTAAGATACAGCCCCTGAGAAACAAAATCAACAGGGGCGAGTTGGGGCTAAAAACTGTTGAGAGGGGGCGGATAGTAATTGATGGGCAGCAGATGGAGCGGCTGCTGGCGCACAAGAATGCGGTGAGTGCCCAGGACGCTGCCGGGATGCTTGGCATTACCAGGGCATCCATGGCACAGTTGTGCGAGCAGGGCAAAATAAACGGCGCGGTTAAGAAAGGGGGGCAGTGGCGGGTGCCCAATTGGGCAATAAACAACCTCTTCCTGGAAATGAGGAGAATTGTCCCTTTTGAATACGCGTTTGATGTCCTAAAGGGAGAAGGGGCGACAAACATGCACATAGAGAGCGTAAGGAAGATTTGCAAAAGGCACGGCTGGGTGCGGGATTTCCTGGGGGCGCAGTGCATCAGCGTTCCGGACTTCCAGCGCTTGCGCCTGCGGCTGAGCAAGGGGAGGGTCGTGCCCAAGCATGTTGAGGGGGCGAAACGGGAATTTCTGAAAAATATCGGGATAACCCCCAAAATGCGGGGCTATAACGAACTCATGGAAACCGGCATGGAGAGGCTCAAAGAGAATGCACAATGCATTTTGAGGGCATTAGGGGCAGGCATAACAGACCTAAGCAGATTTTCCAGAAACCTCCAGCTGCCCCTAGGCGAAGAAAACAAGAGGGCAATCAGGCAAAAGGCTCGCGCCGTCAGGGAGCACGAGGAACTGAAGAGAACGCCAGTCAGCAGAGAGGTGCTGGGGAGAATAGGAAGCCAAACATATGAGGGTCTGCCGCTGGAGGATAAGAAAGGGCTAATTGTCTCGGCAGCACGGGGGGATATTAAAGCAAAGGAGAAATTGCTGGAAGTTTACGCACCACTTAATAGGATTATTTCAGGGAAACACATCCCGGGCGCTATGAACGTTACATTTGCGGCGAAAATGCACTATGGGCGAATTGGGATTCTAAATGCGCTCAAATATGCCAGGAATTTCAAAAACATAGACGGCTATTTTGCGAAATTCATAAAGGGGAGCATACGAAATGAGGTAGCAAAAGACCAACGGAAGAAAAAAAATCTTAATTTTGACGACGGTTTTGACCGCAATTTAAGAAAAGCGCGGGGGAAGAGAGCATAAGGGGCGCAAAATGCGCCCCTTTCCGAAATTGAACCTGCATTGCCGCAAAACTCAGGCGCCGTCCAGCGGCACCTTATCCCCGCTCACTGCTGGCTTGTGCAGGTGCCCTGCATCCTTCTTCAGCGCCTCGACTTTATCCGTTTTCTCCCATGTGAAATCGGGGTCGTTCCTGCCGAAATGCCCGAATGCCGCGGTTTTCCTGAAAATCGGCCTGCGCAGTTTGAGATGGTCAATTATCGCCCTCGGCTTCAGGGGGAAGTGTTTGCGAACCAACTCCGAGATTTTTTCCTCGGGGATTTTGTTGGTGCGGAAGGTGTGCACCAGAATGCTGACAGGTTCGGCAACGCCGATTGCGTATGCCAACTGCACCTCGCACTTGTCCGCGAGGCCGGCAGCGACTATGTTCTTCGCAATGTAGCGCGCAGCATATGCCCCGCTCCTGTCCACTTTCGAGGGGTCCTTTCCCGAGAAGCACCCCCCTCCGTGCGAGCCGTGGCCGCCGTATGTGTCCACGATTATCTTTCTCCCCGTGAGGCCTGAATCCGCAACAGGGCCGCCAACAATGAACTTTCCCGTCTCGTTCACGAAGAATTTTGTTTTCCCGTCAATCCACTCGCCGCAGACGGGCTTAATCACTTTCCCTATAATGTCCTGCTTAATCTGGTCGTGCGTTATATCGGGCGCGTGCTGTGCCGCAATCACTACAGCGTCAACCCTTATCGGCTTTCCGCTGTCGTATTCAACGGTAACCTGGCTTTTTCCGTCCGGGCGCAAATATGTGAGTTCCTTCGCCCTGCGCACTTCGGAGAGTTTCTTCACAAGCTTGTGCGCGAGCACAATAGGCAAAGGCATGTATTCGGGGGTTTCATTTGTCGCGTAGCCGAACATCATTCCCTGGTCTCCCGCCCCTTGCTCGTGCCCCTCGCCCTCTGTAACGCCCATGGATATATCGGGGCTCTGCTCGGAGATTGCGGCAATAACCCCGCAGCCGTCGGCGTCGAACCCGAAAGAAGGGTCGTCGTAGCCTATGTCCTTTATCGTGTCGCGCACGACGCGCTGGATATCGACATAGGTATTTGTGGTAATCTCGCCCGTGACGAAAACAATCCCTGTTTTAGTTACGCACTCGCACGCAACGCGTGCGTTAGGGTCCTTTTCGAAAACCGCATCGAGCACGGCATCGCTTATCTGGTCGCACATCTTGTCCGGGTGCCCCTCGGTTACGGACTCCGACGTGAAGAAATATTTTCCCTGTTTCATAAGAAAACCTCCGAAGTGAAGAGAATATGAATGATATTACACAAATAGTGCACGGGATTATTAATAATAATTATTGAATAAAATATTCGCATAGGAATAAGGGTTATAAATGTTTGCAGGCATAATAATCGAATATGCTTCCCGCATTTGGCGGGCACAATGGGCAGGGGCGGGGTTGGTTCATGTGCTTCCCGAATTAAATGAAATAAAACAAAGGCGAAAACAATTTGGGCTTACCCAGGCGGAACTCGCCGCAAAGGCAGCTGTGTCGCAGTCGCTGATTGCAAAGATGGAGTCGGGCGTGCTTGTGCCAAGTTACGATAATGCCAAGCGCATATTCGATTTGCTTGACGCGATGCACAGGGAAACCGAACTGCAGGCAAAGGACGTGATGAGCGCAAGGGTGATAAGCGTAAGGCCGCAGGACACCGTGAAAAGGGCGGTGCAGGTGATGAAAAAGAACGCGGTTTCCCAATTGCCTGTTTTCGAGGATGACAAGCCAGTGGGGACGGTTTCGGAAATGTTTATACTCACGCGCATAGGCAAGTCCGAGAAGCCCGCAGACCTGGGAAAGATGCTTGTGAAGGAAGTCATGGATGAGGCAATGCCTGTGATAAGGGAAAATTCCCCGCTCGGGGTTGTTTCCGCACTGCTTGATTCGGGGCAAGCCGTACTTGTCGGGCGCGGGGGGAAAATAAGAGGGATAATAACAAAGAGCGACGTGCTGGGTGCGATAGTTTCGAGGGGAAAGAAGGGAGTGCGCTGGATTTGAGGGGGCCGAAGCACGGGGCAAAACTGCGCGGGAAAACATCCGAATTCGGTGCGGAAATGGGGCACGATTAGCAGTTGCGTGGCGTGCAGAAACCAGGGGGGAGACGCTTACCCCTTCCTCAGGCCCCCGCCCTTCTTAAGCTCGAGAAGGTGCAGCCTTGTCTTCAGGTCGAACATCCTCTGCCTATATTCCTGATCCGTCAAGGCGCGCTTGAAATATTCCTTTTCAAGGATTTTCATTGTTTCCTTAACTTCGTTTATTTCAGTATCGACCTTTGCACGTTCCTCTGGCGAAAGCGGCTTGGGAGGGGCTGCCTTGGCCTGCGCCTGTGCGCCCTGCTTGGCACGCCATGGTTTGCCTGGTTCGGCCTGTGCAGGCCCTGAAGTCTTGCCCTGCACAGCCCCGCCCTGCTTAGGCTGCACAGGCGCGGTCGAATCTATGAATGCCCTTGCCTTAACCCCCAAATCGTGGAATATGTCGCCTATTGGGCGCCTCTTTTCAAGGAATGCAAGCGACTCGTCAAGTTTTTTTATCTCCAAGTCGTATTTCGCGGACAGTTCATCATATTGCGCCCTGCTGATTTCGTTTTTCCTGAGCTTTTCAGCTGCGGAATTTTTAGCGGCAAAAAGCCACTTTTTTCTCGCCAGAATTTCAGCAACCCTGCGCTCCTTCATATAAGCAAGGGAGGCAAAGGCAAGCAACGCGGCTATTAGCAGGAGTATGAGGCCTATTATGCCGAGAACAAGCGCGCCGAAAAGCACCAAAAGCAGGGCAAGGAGCAGGTCAATGCCCTGCTTCTGCACATTCAGGGAAACCGATTTCGAGCCGAGGTTTGCGTAGGCATCGGTTGCCTGCATGGTTAGGTCTGCCGCGCCCGCCTGCGCGGAAGTGAATGTGTACTGCGCGGAATAAACACCGTCGCGCAGCTTTGTGAAAACAACGGGCGCGCCGTTGATTTCCGCTGTCAGTTCGGCATCATTTGCGGCTTCCCCCGAGGGGTATGCGATGCCGACCTCGATGGCTACAGGGATGCCTGCATTAATGTCCGCGGCTTTCGGCTTAAGGAGGGTTATAAGGAGCTCCGCAGGCCCGACGTTAACCTTGAACTTTTTCTCGGCCTCAAGCGTTCCGAGCGCGTGCACCTTTTTTGCGGAAACCGTGAACTCGCGCTCCCCGAGCGCGGCATCTATGGGGATTTCATACGAAACCAGGTAGCCTCCGCCTTTTGCTGCCCCGAACTTTGCGGATTCGCCTTTAGTGCCTGAAAGCGCAAGTGCGGCGCCTGCCACGGGATTGCCGCCGGCAAGGAACTCGGCAGCAAGCGTAAGTTTCTGCCCGCGCTGTATTGTTTTCGGCGGGGAGGTTTTGAAGTTCAGGGCAGCGGGGGAGGCAAGCGCATGGCGGCATTCCGCACTGCAGGTTCCGGCAGCGCCGCAGGAATCCGAGGTAAGGGCATCGCGGTCGTCGCAATCCCCCGCAGAGGAGCATGCGATTGCGCAGTTATCCTCCCCGCCCTGCTGCCCATCCTGCCCCTCTTCCGCAAGGGTGTTCTCGCAGTATGCGTTGCATGTGCCTGCATTTGTGCAGGTGTCGGTTGTGGAGGCAATGCCGTCGTCGCAGTCGGCATTCGATGCGCATATGATTTCGCAGGAAGCGGCGGAATGCGTGCATGACGCAGTGCATGTGCCCGCGTTAGTGCAGGTGTCCGAAGTAAGGGAATTGCTGTCGTCGCACTGCGCGTTCGAGGTGCAGGCGATTGTGCATGGGGTGTGCAGGCAGGCTGCGGTGCATGTGCCCGCGTTAGTGCATGTGTCCTGCGTGAACGAATTGCTGTCGCTGCAGTTCGCGTCCGTGTAGCAGGCCGGCGTACACCCGGAGGAGGCGTTAGAGCAGTAGGAGGGGCATGTACCCGGGCTTATGCATAAGTCGGTTGTGGAGGAGTTATTGTCATTGCATGCGGCATCGGAACTGCACTTAATCGTGCAGTAAGAGCACGCGGAATTGCAGGTGCCGGGATTAGTGCAGGTGTCCTGCGTGAATGAATTGCCGTCATTGCACGAGGCATTGCTGTCGCAGGCAACATAGCAGTTCTGGCAGTATGCGGAGCATGTGCCTGCGCCTATGCATGCATCCTTTGTCGAGGAGTTGCCGTCATTGCAGTTCGCGTCCGCGGTGCATGCCGGGCTGCCGCAGTCCGCACTGCAGGTGAAGCATGTTTCCGCAACATTGCATACGCCGTTGCCGCAGCACTGGCCTGTGGGGTTGCCCGAGGCATCGCAATCCGGGTCTATGCCGTAGCACTGCGCACCCTGGCAGGTGTTGTCGCAAACTGTGGAGCAGGTAATGCAGCCTCCCCCCGAACAGTACTGGTTCTGCGAGCAGCTCTGCCCGGAGCCTGAGCAGCACGCGGCACGCTGCGTTGTGCTGATGCAGATATTTGTGTCTATTGCAAGGCCGTTGCACCCGCTTGTGAACGAGCATCCGTTGTAGCCCTGGCATTCGGCATGGCAGAGGCTGTCCTGGTAATCCGTGCAGTCGGCATCGCAGCAATCCTCGGGGCAGGTTGAATAGCTCTCGCCCTGCTGGGGCTGGCAGTTTCCGTTGGGGTTACATGTGCTGAAGAAAAGCGTGAAAAGCCCGGTGCCCCGCGAAGGCGCGTTTTGACCCTGCGCAGGCGTGCCCTGCAAATCCAAGCCGGGAAGCGCAACGTAAATCAGTGCCCCGAACAACGCCAGGGCAGCCATTGCAAGCAAAACCCCGCCCCAAACTCCGGATTTAAGCAACAAAGCCAGTTCCCCCGCCCCCATTATATAGTATTCTAGAATTTAAAAATGAGTATTATTGTGCAGCAGGGCGGCAAATTTTCCCTGCGAGGGGGCCAAACGAAACCTTTATATACTTCAGTTGCTACAATATAGTAGTAACAACACATTAATGTTAATGAGTGAATGGTTGTTCTCATGGCTTGTAAACCACTGGTATCCGTGTTCGCGGTTGCCGCAATTCTTGCCTGCCTTGCGGTTGCGGGCACGGCATATGCCGCGGTAGCGGCGTTCCCCGAAAACGTTAAAATCGGGGACAGCGGCGGCGAGATAAGGTTCACGGTATCAAACCCTTCGGGGGAAGGGAAGGGCCTCATGATAGAGGCTTTCGCTCCTGTGGATAGCGAAATAAGCGCGCCGGAATTCCTCGGCGCGGGCGAAAAGGCGGAAGTGAAAATAAAATTCCCGCCCTCGGAGAAACTGCGCGGCTCGACATACACCGCGACTGTCGCGGTAACCCTCGGCGGAACCAGGGACGAGAGGAAAATAACACTTGGGTTTTTAAAGGCGGGCGAAAGCGCAGGAACAGTTCAGGGCGGAACACAGGGTGGCGGAACAGGCAACGGGGAAACGGAAGGGCTGTTTAACCTCGGCGGAATGGTTACCGCATTCGGGGGAATTTTCAGCGGGGCAACGGGAGAGCTCCTGCTCGATATCGTGCTTGTGGTTATTGCGGCAGTGCTGCTTATTGCGTTTATCTCAAGGCTCACTGCAAGGGTTTCAATGCCCAAAAACAAGGGGGCTTCGGCAAAAAGGCGCGGAAACGCACTTGAACCAAGGGACCCCAAGCTCGAGGGCCTGAAAGACAGGATAGCGGGATAAGGAGGCAATACAATGAAAACACACAAGGCAAAAAACACAAAAGGCAAAAAGATAAGGGCAAAAACAATGCGCAAAGCGGTTAGCCCGCTTGCGGCATTCATGAAGGGCGCGCCCAAAACCGCGGGCAAGGCTTTTGCTTCTGCGGCGAAGCGCCTGCGCAGGGCGAAAATAAGGAACCCGTTCGCGGGACTTATTGAAGCCACAAAGAAGGCGAAAATAAAGATCCAGTCCTGGGGGCAGTAATGCCCTTAAGAGGCGGGGGGGAAGAAAAATGAAAACAAAAACACGCGCGAAAAGCCCTTTTTCAGGGCTAATTAAGGCGGTTCGCAGGGTTAGGATAGCCAAACCCTTTACAGCGCTTGCGGGAAAAGTTAGGGGCGTAAAGCTCGTTAACCCCGTGCCCGCGATTGTGGGCAAGGTTGCAGGTGTGAAAATCGCCAACCCGGTGCCCGCGATTGCGAAGAGGGCAAGGAAAATCAAGGTGGGAAAACTCAAGGTTGCGAACCTTTTCGCTTTCGCGTTCGCCCTGATTATGCTTTCGGTTTTCGTTTCCGCGGTGCCTTTCGGCACGGGCGATGTGGCAATAAGCGCGGACAACAGTAACATCGAGCTTGGCGCTTCCGCATCTGCGGGAGTTGCGCTCACAATACAGAACCTTTACGAAGGCAGGGCGTGCGTGGAACTGCGCACGGAATCAAATTACGATGGAATTTATGCCGTTCTTCCGAAAGGGGAATTCTGCCTTGCGAAAGGGCAGAGCACCAAATTCGCGATGCATGTAAATGCAAAGGACTGGGCGGGGAAAGGGGCATATGCAATAAATGTGATAATGGGCTACCGCGCAGAAGGGGGCGAGCGGGGCAGCGAAACCGAGGCAAGCGGAACCTTCACGGAAAAAATGAAAATTAAGGTTAATGTCAAGGGCGCGAACAGCAACAGCGGAAGCGGGAGCGCGGGCAGTATAGGCATACTCCCCGAGCAGGGCATGGAATTCTGCAAGGACTCTTACACAAAGGAAATTTCCGTTTACATCGAAAACAACACCGCAAAGGAACAGCACATAACCCTTTCCGCGGTTTCGGAAATGTTCCTTCCCTCGTTTGGGGAGAATGAACTCTGGCTCGGCGCTTGGGAAAGCGAGGAAGTCACACTTAAGATAAACATAAACCGCACAACCGCCGCGGGTTACTATTACGTGCCCCTTTATGCCCAGGCTGTGCAGGCACAGGGGCAGGCAAAGAGGGTTTATTCCGAAAGCACTGTCGGGTTCGGCATAACCGAGTGCTCGGATGAAGCAGGCAGGCCTTTCGAGCTTTCCGTTGATGCGGTTAAATATGATGTTGAAAAGGGCGCACAGGTGAGCATAGGGTTCACGGTAAAAAACCTGCTCGGCGAAAAGCAGGACATAAGGCTTTCAAGCACGGGAGATTTGCCGAACTCGCTGAAAAGCTACGGCATAACCCTGCAGGGCGGGAAAACCTACAGCGGCAAAATTACGGTTAAGGCAGGGGAAACCGACAAGACAGGGTGGCACGAGATAGCGCTTTACGCATGGAACGCGAAAGGCGAGGAGAAGGAATTCGTGCAGGTAAATGTCGGCAGGATGCACGATATGCGCGTGGAGGTAAAGAACAACGGCCTTGAGGAAAGGGCATGCAGCGCGCAGGACCTCGAGGTTTTCGAAATAGTGTTCAGCAACAAGGGGGATTACGAGGAGCACGTTTCACTGCACCTCGACAACCCTTATGAAACAATAAGCCACGACATTTCCGACAGTTATTTCGGCCTCGGAATTGGGGAAAGCAAAAGCGTTTATGTAAGCGTTGTCCCGGGTTACGATGCGGAAATCGGGAATTATGAAATAACCCTGCACGCAAAGGCGGGCGGAGGATTCAATGAGGAGTACGAACTGAAATTCAGGGTTGTGGAGGACGCGGGAAACGCGGGAAGGGCGGAAGGCGTACTTGAAATCTCGGGTTACGCAGGCAATGTTTCCATTGCCGCGGGGCAGGAGAAAACCCTCGAGTTCACAATTAAGAACAACTCCGCGGAAACCGTGGAGAACATAACAATAAGGCTCTGGGGCCTCGGAAACGGCGTTTATTTCCCCACAACGCGCATAACATCCATAGCGCCGTTCGGCAGCGCAACAGTAAGCGGCAGGATTTATGCAGCGGAGAACGCACTGCCCAGGGAGTATGATGCAACGCTCGAGGCAAAGGGCGAGAAGTACATAGCAACCGCGGGAATGAGGATTAATGTCCGGGGCGGCGCTGGCGGAAGCCAGGGTGCGGGCAGCGGAAGCACCGGGGGAAATTCAACAGGCCAGGGCGGCGGAAACGGATGGCTCCCCGCGGGAATTACGGGTTTCCTGAACCTCGCAAACCCCGCAGTTTTGGGCGCAGGGTTAGCTATATTAATGTTACTGACCATAATTTATCTAGTTTTACTACTTGGAAGTAACAAAAAAACAGGGTATGGCCTGCCTAGAAGGATTATGGTCAGGGCGAGGTAAGGTTCCAAAAAACTGAAAAAAACAAAGGGCGAACAAACAGAAAAACAAAGGGCGAAACTGAAAAAACAAAGCTTGAGGTGGAAAACATGGACAAAAGGCTTGTAATCCTGGGGTTTATACTGCTGGTTTTCGGCGGAATAGCGAGGGCTGCATCGCTTGAGGGCGAATGCTCGAGCACGAGCGTGCAGTGCGAACTTTCCGTGAATAACCTCAAGCTCTGCAACGATTCGGGCGTGACGCACACTTACAAGACATACGCCGAGGGCCCGATAGCCCAGTGGGTAAACATAATCCCCTCGACTGTAACGCTTGCGAAGAACGAGTGCAGGGAACTGCGCGTTTACACCATCGCGGACTGCTACGCGGAACCGGGCAGTTACAAGACGGATATTGTGGTAAAGAACGACATCTCGGCAAGGGTAACCTGCAACATAAACATCAAGCAGGGGCACTTTGTGGATGTGGATATAACCCCTACAAAGCAGAACGCCACGCAGTGCGAGGCGAAGGAATACGATGTTAAGCTTACAAACCGCTCGCTCATACCCAACCAGCTGAGGGAGAGCGTAAGGCTCGGGCTGAACGGCCTTGACAGCGGATGGTTCACGCTCGGCAAAACCGATTTCATGGTCGCAAAGGGAACGCCCGAACACACGAACCTTAGGGTGCAGGCGCCGTGCGACGCAAAACTCGGCACTTACAGTTTTGATGCGGTTGCATACCTGCAGAACCCGAATTTCTTCTCCGCGGACAGCGCGCAGTACGTGCTCGGGCAGGGGCAGGAGTTCGAGATAGGCATAGGCGCTGCAGGCAGCCACGAGGCATGCCTCGAGGAAGCCACAAGCGCGGAGATCGAGATTACAAACAGCGGAAAGATGGACGATATAGTGAAGCTCGGGATGAGCGCACCCTCATGGGTCGGCCTCAGCGAAAAGGAGTTTGCGCTCGGCGCCGGGCAGAGCAAAAAGGCAAGGCTTGATTTCAGGGAAACCTCGGAAAGGGCAGGGGATTATGAGATAAGCATAATCGCCAAATCCGGCAAGTTCGATTACACGGCAACGGAGACATTCAAATTCACGCTCAGCGACTGCTACGGCATAACGCTCGAGAAAACAGGCGGCGCGGAAAACGCGTGCGCTGAGGAAGGGGCAAAGTACAGCTTTGAGCTCAGGAACACGGGCACAAAGGATGTTGATGCAAGGGTAAGCGTAGAGGGCATAAACGCTTCGCTCAGCGGGCAGGAATTTTCGCTGAAGGCGGGCGAAAAGGCGGCATTCACCGCAAGCCTCGGAACCTCGGGCTATGAGGAAGGGGCAAAGGTGTCGAGGAACGACATTGCCATCGAGATACTTATGGACTCGAGCGGCAGCATGGTCGAGAGCATAAACTCGCACAACAAGATGGACGCGGCAAAGAACGCGATAGTTTCGTTCGCAAACAGCATAACCGAAGTCCAGCTCGGCCTCAGGGTTTTCGGGCAGGGCGCTGCATGCGAGGCTTCGCAGCTGCTTGTTCCTGTTTCAAAGCTCGACATAGCGAAGATTACCGACAAAATAGAGGGCATGAGCCCCAGGGGAAAGACACCCTTGGCTAACGCGCTTGACGGCGCTGCATCGGACTTCAAAGCGGGAGCCGCAAGCAAATACGTCATACTTGTGAGCGACGGCAAGGAAACATGCAAGGGCAATGTTGCCGACGCGGCAAAAAGGCTCAAGGGGAAGGGAATAGTTGTTTATGCGATAGGCTTCGACATAGACCAGGAAGGCATGGCACAGCTCAAGCAGATTGTGGAAACCACGGGCGGGGAATATTATGATGTGAAAAGCGCGGACAGCCTGTCTGCGGTTTTCAGCGGGCTCGCGAAGAAGCTCAATATAGAGCTGGCAACGCCTGTGCAGAAGGCGTTCACTGTAAAGGTCAGCGCGGACAAAGCGATGCTCTCAAAGGGGTACACGCTCGGCGTGGAGGACTGCTACAACATACTGCTCCTGCCGCCCGAACTTAACGTATGCAGGGGCGTTGCATCAACAAACTCCATAGCGATAAATAACCTCGGGACCAAAAAGCAGGAACTCTCGCTGAGCATCCTGCCGAAGTGGGTTAAGGCCGAGGGAAAGGTAAGCATAGACGGAATGGGCTCGGCACTTGTGCCCATAACCGTGAATGTGCCAAATGACGCTTCGGAAGCGGAGATGCAGGCAACTGCCGAATCCGCGCACTCCAAGGCTACGGAGAAGAAACCCATAAACTACCTCAGCGAAGCGAGCTGCTTCGGTGTGGACCTGATAATAATGAAGTACAGGCTCGATGTAGCGGAATGCGAGGGTACAAAGCAGGTTCTCTCGCTGGAGAACCGCGGCGTGGTTGCGCAGGAAGTAACCCTGAGCTTTAACAAGGGCTGGGCTTACCCAGACCGGGCCAAGGTAAAGCTGGGAAAGGGCGAGAGGACTGATGTTTACTTCATAATAAGCCCGCCCGCTGACATAACCCCTGAGGAGGGCACTATAGAAATAACTGCAAAGACGGACCGCGGGTTTGTGTCCACTGCGGAAATAAAGCTCAACATAAAGGGCAGGGAAGTGAAGGAGGAAGTTGTCGACATAAAGGTCAGCGGCGTCAGGCTTGACGAGATGAAGAAGGAGGGCGCTGTTGACGCTGTTGTAAGTTTCGAACTGAACAACAACTCGACAAAAACCCTGATGATAACTTCCGCGGAGGCGATGTCCTACAGCGCGGTATTCAATGTGGAAAGCACAACTATAGAGGCGAATTCGTCCACAAAGGTTACCATGTACCTCGACCTGCCCGAAGATTTCAGCGCTGCAAGGGCGATAGTGCCCGTGGTTTTCAAAACCAACGAGGGCACTTTCATAAGGGACATAACAGTGGAACTCGGAAAGTCTGCGGAAGGCGCGGGAAATGAAACCGAGGCCGAGCCTGTAGCAATAGGCACCGGCCTTGTAAGCCTTGTGAGCATGCAGAACATAGTAATACTTGTGCTGCTGCTCATAGTTGTGGCGCTCGTTGTTTTCGCAGCGGTCAGCGCAATAAGGAAACCCAAGGAAGAGGCGCCTGTGCCGATGTTCTCGGTGCTTGAGGAAATAGAGAAGCCGGCAAAGAGGGCGAGAAAGGCATCGGGCAGAAGTGCAAAGCGCAGGAAGGGAAGGAAATAACCATTCCCGGCAATAAGCGCCATTGCAAACAGTTTCTTTTTGCTGCAGAGGGCGGGAAAACCCGCGCCCTGCAGGAATGTTTTTACACTCGCCCCCCAAAATGCCAAAGCGGGTTAACCCTGCTTTTTCAGGGTCGAGCACAAATAACCCGCAATATAGGGGCTTTTTATAAGCAGCGCGCGTTCCTCATCACCGCTGCCCCTGTCAGGGTCAAGGAAAAGCACTGCACTGCTCTTGTCGAACACCACAAACCTTGCATTGGGGTGCTTTGCAAAGCTTACCTTCACGCCCTTCTTTGAAAGCGCTTCCAATTTATGCCCAAAGGCGCCGTTTTTTCTCTTAATGCCCTTGGGGGTCGTACAGAATAGGACCGCCTGCTCGGCATTTGCGAGTTCCTGCAGTATTTTTTCGTAAATATTGCGCCTGCCGCCCTGCAGGCTCCAGGCACCTCCTTCATTCACGCCAGGCTTTACGCCCGAGGATGCCTTGCGCTCGAGCATAATGCAGACCTTTTCAAGTTCCTTAAGGCTGCTGTCCAATTCCTGCCTCTTCCTTTCGTGCAGGTTCTTAAGCGCTGCGGAGGGGGGAAGTGCGGCATACTCCACGGGCTTTGTGGGCTTTTTCACCGCAAAACCCTTGCTGTCAAGGCTTGCAAGCACGTCATAAACGCGTGCCCTCGGAATTGCACCGTGCCTGCTAACCTGCGAGACAGGGGCGGAGCCGAGTTTTGAAAGCGCCACATATGCCTTTGATTCGTACTCGTTCAGGCCGAGTTTTTTTGCGAGTTCAATCAGTTCTTCCAAGAGCACCACTTCATAGTAGCAACGCGCTGATGCCTAAATGAGGTTCGAACTGGTATAAAAAGGTTACTGCAGGATCTGCGGGGAGGGTTCTCAGCACAGGAAGTTCATCGCGAATACGAACGGAACGAACGAGATGAAGCTTATGGTTACGCTGAACATGAACGATTTTTCAAGCGTAATTACATCCCTGTTCGGCAGGAAAATGAGCAGGGATTCCGCGATTACGGCAACCGGCACCAACGCAAGCATCACGGATGCCGGAAGCGCGTACGAGAACAGCGAGGGCAGGACAACAATGCCCGGCATGAGTATTATGTTCGCAACGGTTATGGAGGTCAGCAGCCTGCGCGAGATTTTTGTTTTTATCGTGGAGAAATAAATCGCCGCAAAGAGAAGCTGCAAAAGCCATATGGTCGCCAGCGTCATTGTGCCCGCATAATTTGCGGCATTGCCCGCGCATGCAAAAGCCGGCTGTTCAAGGATGCCCATACTTCCAACATATCGCCGCGGATGTATTTAAATGTTGCGGACACCCGAAAACACAAAAACTCTTTTTGCCCGTGTGAAAAGGTATTTAAAAACATCCAGGCACAATGCGTAAAGTATTGGGAGTTGAGGAGGCAAGCCACACTGCATTGCGAATTCTTTTCGCCGGCTTTTTTTCAAAGGCCGAGCAGATCCCTGGTTTGCCTCTTTCGCGATTTTTTCCGCAGCCCCTTGATGCCGATTTCAATTATGCCTATTCTTTAACCGACCTTTCATTTAGTGCGGGCAGGGGTCGGCAACCGGGCTCTTGTCGGACATCGCATTGCGCATTTCCTCGCTCAATTTTCCCGCGTTCCACCAGACGTCGAAGTGCTCCCCGCCGGAGGTTGCGCAGAGCTCCCCCGCTTTTATTCCCTGCAGCATGCCCTGCACCGAGCCGTAGTCCTGGCCGTAGCCCTTAAGGCTGAGCGCCCTGCTTGCGGAACCCGGGTCCGCGCGGTTCAGTTTCGAATAGAACCTGCCTGTCGAGGAGCAGGCGTTTGCAAGCGCCATGGAACTGTTCAGCGGGGTGTAGAAAACGGATTCAAGGTAAATTTTCCCTGCAAGTCCTGTCTCCCATGCAAGGCCGAATGTTCCCCCCGCATCCTGCACCGAAAGCTTGCATGCATCGCCCGAAGATGCGGGGTAATCCGCCTTTGCGTACGGCAGTTCCTCACCCGCATAATCCGCGCACTCCTTGCCGTCGCTTATGTTCTCGGCAATCGCCCTCCAGTAGGACAAGTAACCGCCATCCTTGCCGAGGATTTCATTGCCCTCCTCTATCCTGTAGAACGCCCCAGCGGTTCCCGCATCCGCCCAGGCCTCCATAATCACGGGGGTTGCATAACTGGGGCTGTATTCCATTTTGTATTCCCCTTCTTTCACGCGCTCTATGCCGAGCACGCTGCCGCTCTTCTGCTTCTGCAGGTAATCGAAGTCCGATATCTCCGCCACAGCAAGGTTAACAAGCGGCCCCTTTGTCTTGTCCGCGGGGATTGTTTCTACGAGCGCGCCCCCTCCCGCGGTTGAAAGGCTCAGGGGCACGGTATCACCGCCGAACCCGACCCCATATCCTTCGCGCTCGAACTTTCCCGTGCTTGGGTTAAGGCCTAGCCCTGCATCGAAGGGGAGGTAGTAGAGGACGCTCGCGGCGCTTTCAGCCCCGCCCGCGAATGGCAGCTTTGTGAAGAGCACTTTTATTTCCGCGTTCGGCTCCTCTCCAAGGAAGAAGACATAATCCTGCAGTTTCGGGAATTCGAGGGATATGTCGACATTGTACAGGCCGGGGGTGCGCAGCGTAGTGTCCGCGGCATCCGCCACATCGAAAACAAGGCGCCCCTTGTCCGTGAAATATTTCGACCAGCCCTGCGTGTAATAACTCGGCGTGTCGGCGAAAACCGAGGAATTCATGTAATTGTCAAAGTCCTTCCTGAAATCATCCGTGAATGCGTCGCGCATGAGGTAAACCTGGAAGTGCATAAGCCCCTTCAGTTCCTCGAGAGACTCCGCATCAAGCTCCGTGCCCCCGCCCTTCGTCAGCTCCTTTATCGCATTGAGCCTCTGCACAAGCTCTATTCCGAACTGCGTTGCGTCGCAGTATATGTAATTGTCGTTGCCCGCGTCGCACCCGTTCGCACCTATGGAATCCCAGCTCCAGTTGTAGTTCACCCTTGGCACGGCGGCGGAGCCGCTGAAGCCCGCCGTGCCCGCGGCATCATGGCACACCCCCGCCTGCCCGCTCCCGACCCTTATTACAAACTGCTCCCTGTCGAGCCATAGGAGGGCGAGTTCCGCATTTTGCTTCGCGTCCTCCTTGACCTTGTAATATTGCGTGCTTGCGAAAACATCCGCGCTTGCCTCATCTATCCAGAGCGAAGTATTCATATCGCCCCTTTTAGGGTCGCTTATTGTGCTTGTGTAGCTTGATGAAATTCCGGTAAAGGGCTTGCCGCCTATAACAACACCCGTGAGCCCGTAGGAAATAGGCGCCATGCCGCCGTTTGCCGGCGGGCCTATCTTTACCTGTTCCTTGAAGCTGCCGAGCTTGATTATGCCGTCGTCTATTGAAACTTTTCCTGAGTGCGGGCCCGAAGTTTTTGAAAGGGTTTTCTGCGCCCCTATGTTCGCGTCAAGCACATCTTCAAAGCCCTCGACATAATTCGTGTCCTTGTTTATTTTTTTCCCTATCCTCGCCCAGTCGCTCTTGTAAGCGCCGGGGCCTGCGGATTCTATGCCGACCTTGCCGCGCAGGGTCCAGTGCAGGTTTTGGTCCTTTTTCAGCACGATTTTTGCGGTGTTTGTGCCGTCATTGCCCGAATAATAGAAGAACTTGCCTCCGCTGCAGTGGTCGCTCGCGTGGAAGGTTGCGTTGGCAACCCGCATGTCCGGGTTTTTTTCGTCCCCCGCATCGTATTCGACAACAAGGCTTATCATCGGCTCGATAACCCCCGCAACCCTGTCCGAATCGGTGCAGACCTGCAGGTAATACTCGCCTGCAGCAAGGTTCTCGATTATTCCGCCCTTTTCATAAGGGGTGAACGAATAGCCGACTGCAGTGAAAATCAAGTCCTGCCCCACGGGGATTACTTCGCCCATGTTCTCCGCGTCAAGGCCGAATTCATCCGCAAACTTCACATCAATCCCGAACTCCTTTTTTTGCGGCGAGGCAGCCGGGCGGGATGCGGAAACGTTCTCCTGAAGCATGTATGATGCCCCCGGCTCCACAAGGGTGCCGCTTGCGAACGCGGGGAATTTGCATTCAAGGCCTGTGTCCTTCCCTGCTGCATCCTTTCCGCAGCCTGTTGCGGTTACTTCCTTTATCATGAAGGGGCTTTCCCCTGTGTTCTCTATTTCCCAGACGAAATCCTTGCTTTTTTTGCCCTCTTTGCCCTCTTCCTTGAAGAAGCCGAGGTGCGCTGCCTTTGGGGCGGTTATTTTCGCCCTTATGCTCGGCACAACAATAGTGAGCCTCTTCCACTCTTGCCACTTTGCGCCGTTGCTGTAAACCGCATACTGCACGCTCACGTCATAATATCCCGTGTTGCCGAAACTGTAAGCCTCGAAAGAATTTCCCCCCGTAGTTTTCAGGAATTTCCCGCCGTGGCATGAAATCTGGTCGCTGTCGGTGGAGTAGTTATTCGAAGGGCCCTGCCAGGCGCCCCACTGGCCTTTTTCAAAGTTCCTGTATCTCGCATAAACCCTCATCGGCGGGGTTACGCCCTGCATTGCCACCCCATCAACACAGCTTGTGTTGAAAGTTCCTATGTCCTTTATGAGCAGGGTTCCCATGCGCGAAACCGAGTAATCCGCAGGCCCCTCGCCCTCAAGAGGCTGCGCTTCTTTTTCGGCGCCCTGCGCATCTATGAAATAAATTTTGCCGTCCATGCTGATGCTGTCGCCGTCCCCGACCCACTGGCAGTGCGGCATACGATACCCGGATGATGAACCCGGGGGATATGGCGAGGAGTCCGGGGGGTATAGCGGATAATCTTCGGGATAGCCCAGCGCTTTGCCGTCGGGGCATTCGTCGAGGTAATAATGCATGTAGAAAGGCCGCTCAATGCATTTGCAGCCATTGCAGAATAAATTGCATTGCCCCCCGAACAGCCACCACCTCAGCGGGGAGCCTGCTTTTGCGCTCTGGTTCTCCCAATAAATATAAGACATCCAGCCCTGCAGTTCCTCATAAATGCTCCCTGAAGGATGGGTGCGCATCTCGTCCCAGACTTCCTTGGCCTTATTGCAGTCCAGACCAAGGCCCGGGGCTTCATCAGTTCCCGCCGCTGCAGCGTGAGCGGCAATTGCGGAGAACGCAGCCAACGCAAGGAACGCAAATATCAGCCTCTTACCCAAGCTCCGCACCCCCTGGCTGCGCGTACTCCCAGCGCTTCCTGCTGTCCGCGGGGAAAGGCGTTTCCTTTTTGCGCCCTTTCCTGAGTATGAGGAATGCTATTGCAAGGAGCACAACGCCGATAAGTATAAGGAAGAATGAGAATAAATCACCGCCTGACTGCGGGGGCGGCACGCTTCCTTTCGGGGCGCACTTTGCGGTGCAGCACCTTGCGCTGTCGGATGCGCGCGCAAACGTTGCGGTGCAGCCTTCGCCCTGCGGGCAGACAGAGCCGCCCAACTGGGCGCAGGTTTTTTCAGCCCCCACAGGCTTCTCCTCCGGCGCCCTGAACAAATCCATGGCAAAACTCTTCTGCGTTTTCGAGATGTAATCGTCAAGCACAAGCAGATACTTCGCCTGCGGAACCGGAAGCACGTCCGAGTAACATCCGCGCGATGAGAAGAAGCGCTGCTTCACAATTTCGCCGCTTGCGCTGTCCTGCAGGAAATAATGCGAGTTCATGTCAATTTCCTTCCCCGCGGAAAGCCTGCAGAGTTTCAGCGTGAGTAAGCCCGATGTTTTTTCGTATTTCCATTCCGCGGAAAGTTTGGATTCGATTTTCTTCTCCACAGCGAAACCGGCTGAATTGACCTCATAGCAGTACCTGTCGTACTCCTTGCCTTCCTTCACAACCTTTCCGCAGAGCGTGAATTGCGCCAGCGCTTCGGGGGCGGTGAACGTAAACCGCTTTTCATAATAACCTGTTTCGGATGAGATTTTTGCGTAGTTCTCGCTGCCTGTTAGGGAAACGCCTCCCCCTCCAGTGCCCTTCAATTCCACATCCAGCGAAAAATTCTCAAACACGGGGTTTGCGTAATGGTCCGGGCTCGGGCCGAGGAGGAAATTAACCTCAATCGCATCGCCCTGTGCAAAAGCAGCCTTGTTCAGGAGCATCTTGCGTATCTTGGCAGTGCCGCCCTGCACAATAACGCGGTTCCTGTAAAGGGACAGCACCCTTCCCTGCGCATCGCGCACCTCGATGCGTATCGCATAGGCGGAAGGCTGAGTAGGGGCGCTGAGTTCGGCATCCGCGCTTGCGGTTGCGCCGGCTTTCAGGGCCTGCAGTGCCTGCGTGCTTTCCGAAATATATTTATCGCAGGCAGTATCGTCCCACTCGCACAGTGCCACGAAAACCTCCGCACCGCTAACCTCTATTCTCGAAAGGTTCTGCACGTAAACCCTGCCAATTATTTTCGAGCCCGCTTCCGCCGGCGCGCCCACAGGGCCTGTGTAACCATTAAACTCGGTTTTTGTGCGAACAATGTTCAGCATCGGGAATTCTGCAGATGCCGCCTGGTTCGCAACCTTGAACGGAACCGTAAGCGGCGATGCGAACAGGTGCGCAATCCCCGCAATCGGCGCCCTTGCGGTGCGGAAATATAACTGCGCGGCATAATCACCCGCGGAAATGTCAGAAGGCAGAACATACCCGAATGAAATTTCCTTTTTCTGACCCGCGGCAAGGGTTATTCCGCCAAGCACTTCCTCATAAAACACCGTGCCCGCATCCGAGGACTGCGAAGGGTAAGGCATTCCCGCACCCCTAACAATTTCAACAACAACCGCGCCGTCCGCAATAGGGCAATCGCCGAGGTTCGAAACCGTGATTTTGAGTTTCAACGCTTCCCCCGCATTAAGCACATCCTTTTCCGCCTGCACCTGCAGTGCGCCCTTTATGAAAATATCCGGGGGTGATGAGGCCGAATATGCACAGGGCAGGATAAGCGCAAGAATGAGCGCAATTGCCGCAAGGTTAGCCCTCATAACTGCCAGCCTCCAGATAGCCATCTGCATCCGCCACCATAATCATCCTGTCCTGTAATCCTCGACATTCATAAGCACGTACTGTTCGCCCTTCATTCCGCGGTTAATCATCATGTAATCGAATAGGCTGCATCCCTTTATAGCGCCTCCGCTGCCCGTGCAATCGCGCGGTTCGCTTACCCTGAACACAAGCCCCTTTTCATCCGGGGTTTCAACATTCGGGTAATAGCCCGCAGTTTCCCCCTCGCTTGCGCCCTCCGCACGGGCGTCATAGTAGCCTGAATAGCACATATTCTTGGCAGTTCCCTTATTGTCGCCCTGCAGGAGGTCGTATGTGAATTTATTATCCGCAATTTCAAGGCATGTGCCCATCTGCGTGACAATGAGTTCAAAGGTCGCAACCCATGCCTGTTCAGCGCTGCCCTTGAAATTCGCGTAAACGAACACGGGGTGTATGCCCAGGTATTCGTTGCTTGTTACAGTTACTTTTTTGCTCTGCGCGTCCGCAAGCTCGAAAGCCTCTTCAAGCGCCGGTTCCGCGGAAATATCGCCTGCAGCCGCCTTTCCAAGCGCAATCTCCACAACAGCCTTGCAGTTCCTGTTCATTATTGTGAATTCCCCTTTTCCGCCCCTTGTGCATTTGCCGCTTTGCGGGGTTATTTCAACGCAGGAAAGCCCTGTTTCAAACCCTTTCTCGGGGGGAGGCAGAGGTTCAAGCGCTATTTCCGCACTTGCATCAACATAGCCCCTCTTCCGCGCAATTACCCTGAACTTTGCGGGGTTCTGCTCATCATAATCGTACGCGGGGAACCATATGGAATATTTGCCCGCATCATCAGCCATTCCGCCGTTCTCAGCAGTCAGCGAAGGCAGCGGCGTTTCAGTGCTACCCTCTATGCGCTTGACGCTTATGTATGCGCCCTTAATCGGCGCTCCCCCGGATGCATCGGAAACGAAAACAGTTACTGTTGTTGATAGGTTCGGCACAAGTTTGCCCGGGCTGAGCGAAACATTCATCTTTCCCGCGGGCAGGACCTTGAATTTTGCAGAGGCACTTGCATCATTGCGGTTAAGGTTAAGGCTCAGCTTCAGCACCGCAGCTGCGGAATCCTTTGCTGTTTTGAACCCGAGCGTATCGCTTAAGGAGGTGCCGCGCCCGAGGAAACCCAAATCGCGCTCCGCGTAGCCGAGTTCAAGCGCTGTGTCGGTGTTCACTGCGGAGATTTTCACGTTCCTGAAATCTTCCGCAGTTGTGTTGGTTATTTTGTAATGCAATATGAAATTTTCACCCAAAGGCAGGGTAAGGGTTTTCTTTCCCGCCTCAACAGGCTCGGGGTAATACTCCCCTGTCGGGTCCTCGAGCGTGAGTTCATATATGAGTTTGCCCTTGCCCCTGCTTATGGGCCCGAATTTGTAGGATGCGTAATAAAGGTCCCTGCTGTTCGGCATGTAAATTTCCCTGCCGCCGTACGTGCCCTTTGCCCCGTATCTCAGCTCAATTACCGTGCCCGCGCGCCCCTCCTCGGGCACATCGCGTATGTGCGCCTTTGCCATGAATTCATACGTTCCGCGCTCGAGCGTGCCATAAGAGAGCCTTGCCTGCTTTGCTTCCCCCTCGGTTATTTCGCAGTCCGCATAATTGTCCGCCGCATTGTAGCATGCGGAGAGTGTTGCGGATGCATTCGAGCGCTCCACGCCCGTTATCACAATAACCGAATCCTCCTCATTCACCTGCTCCTGCAGGCCCGCCCTTACAAGCGCGTCAGCGTTTTCGAAATTATCGGAAACGCGGAGATTGAACATGAAATAATAAGTGCTGCCGGGCGAAATCACATCCGCCTGCTGCATTGTTTCATCAAGCACGTCCATGAGCGAAATCTCAAGAGCCCCGTCCCTGAAATCCGCGGCGCCCTTTTCGAGCACAACCAATGCATCTATTGTTTCATCGACCTTGAGTGTGTAGGCGATTGTCGTGTACGGCAGGTAACCTTCCTTTTCTATGCGCAGGTACGGCTTTGTTTCTATCGGGAGTGTAAGCGCCTCCGTTAGGCCGTCCGCGCCTGTCTGCGCATCCCCGAGCTTCCCGCCGCTTGCCTCATCGAAGAATTCAACAGCCGCCCCTTCTATGGGCGCGCCGCCCTTATCGGTTACAATCGCCCTTATGCCGCCCATCGCATTGCCGAGGGTTACGTAAAGGGCTATGGTTCCGCCGGAATCAAGCCTCTCATCGTCCGATACGCCCTCAAGCGCGCCCTTTTCCGCATAGGCATAGTATGTTCCCGCGGGCAGGTTTGTGAATTCCGCATTCCCCGCGCTGTCCGCTGTTCCCGAACCTACGTAAAATTCAAACTGCGCGTCGTAAAGGTACACGGTTGCGGAATACTGCGGGTTGCCGAGGTAATCCTTTACGGAAACGTTCGCTGTGCCTGCATTGCTTTCGGTTGCCGGCGTGAGCTCTATTACCATCGGGTCGTTGCTGGTTTTCGGCACAAGCTCGAGGTTCATCAGCGCCTTCGTAAGGTAATCCGCGTGCTCCGCTACTATCGAATATTCGTCCGCATTATCGAGGTTCCTGAACTCCACAATCCCCTCGAAATCGGTTTCCTCCGCGGTTTCGAAAACATCGCCGTTAAAGAGCGATACGAGCACGCCCTCCACTGGTTCAGATGAATCGGCGCCGACAAACTGCAGGAGCAGCTTTTCCGCCTCGCTGTCCTGCTCGGCCCTTTTGCGCATCCCTATCTGCACATCCGCCTGCCTGCCGCTTATAACTGTCACGCTTCCGCTGTCCGCGGAAATGTATTCTTCCGACATGTCCTGCGCGCCTACGTAATACGTGCCTGCGTAAAGCCCCTCAAAAACATTCACTCCCGATGAATCCGTTTCCGCGGTTTCCATGAGGGTTGCGCTTGTGCCGTATTCGCTCTCCTTGTATAATTTCAGCGTCACTCCCGGAAGCCTTTCACCGCTGTCCGCGTCGAAAACCTCCGCACGCAGGCTGCCTGTGGAGGTGCTTGTGCCGTTCATGGCTATAATTACCGTGTCGGTTGCCTGCACATTATCGCTCGAGCGCCCGTTTTCATAGCCGTATGCAGAGGCCTCGGTTGTGAGGGTTCCGCATGAAAGCTCTACATCTATTGATGCCGAACCCGTGCTTGTTGTCCTGCCCCTCGGTGCGGTGCCGTAACTGCACGAAAAGCGCAGGTTCACGAGCGATTTTATTGCCTGCCCCGCGGAATCCCTGATTTTGACTGTTATTGTTTTCTCCCCCTCAAGCAGCACCGTGCCGCTGCGCAGGGTTATTATGTTCGGCTCGGCGAGGGAAACCTGAATTGTTGCGGAGTACGGCTTGTATCCCTCGGTGTCAATGCTTACATCCGCCTCCCCCTCGCCCATCGCAACCCTGAACTCGCCGAACGCATCGGTGGTGAAGGTGCCCGCACCCGCGGAATTTTCAACCACAGCCTCTATTCCCGAAAGCGGGTTCCCTTTTCCATCCTGAACCCTGAACAGCGCGGAGGGCTGCATGATGGCAAGGAACACAGCCGAGGCAAGCAGCAAAACAATTGCAAGGAAAATAAGCAGAAGCAGCAGCGCGAATGAAGGCACAACCTTGTCAATCGGGTCGATTATCCTGTAAATCGGGATTTTCTCGTCTACCTTGTCGAGGAAGTCGTAGTACTTGCCCTCAAGGCTCGAGTAAATTTCACGCATGCCCTGCATCCATTCCTGCGCCATGGACTGCAGGTTTTCCGCGATTCCCAAAAAATAACCCCCATACTGCCGGCGCCAATGCGCAGGCACTGTAATAATGACAATACTTCATTAATAAATATTTGGTTCCGCCGCGCGGAGGCAATAAACCCCTGCCGGGCGATAAATATTTGGTTCCGCCGCAATCAGGCACCCCCTGCGGGCTTTGAACCGAAACCGCCTTATTTGCCCTGTGCCGCGGCAGTTACGGAACCCGCAGGCGCCGATGGGCTTTGCCCCTAAAGTCCTGAAAAGTGCGGGCTTTGGGGGCGAAAAATGGCATGGAAAAATTAATCCCGCTACTTTCCAAAGTAGCCCAGCATATAAGCCACTATAAAGAGAATAATCAGCAGCGCCAGCCCAAGTTCATTCCGCTTTCTGTAAAAAGCGAAAACCATTGAAGCAGCAATCATAAGAAGCCCGAGAATTTCAGCCCCCATATTCTCAACCCCCATATTCAAAACCTGCCGTGATTAGGACAACGCCGATACCTATCAGTGCAGTCGGAACGGTTCCCATGCCCTGATATGCCGCCAAAATAAAACCCGCGGAACCGATTATTGCACCTGCCACTCTGAACGAAAGAAAACCTTTTTGAGCCATATTATAATTAACGCCCCCGTTCTTTTTTAACTTTTTGGTTGCGTTCAGGGAATTTACTTTAGGGGCAGAGCGGGCATTAATAAATATTTGGTTCAGTGTGTAAATAGGGTTTCACGCCCTCATGCGGGGGTGGCGGAGCGGTCAAACGCACCCGGCTTGAGACCGGGAGTCCTCTGGACGCGCGAGTTCGAATCTCGTCCCCCGCGCAGCCTTTTCGGGGCGTATTTCAAAACCAAGGGTTTTGAATTCACTTCCAAAAGCATTTCGGGCTGCCCTGTTTTGGCTTTCGCCAAAACGGGCGCAATTGGGCGGAGCCCAATTAGCGTGCCCGAAAAATTTCGGCCAATGGCCGAAATCCCGGGGAAAAATTTAGCCTGCGAAAAGAAGGATTTCCGCTTCGCGGAAATCACGCTGCCTGCAAAAGGCTGGCGAAAAGTTCAGCCTTCGGCCTTGCTCAGGCTCTGCTTCGTGAGCAACACATCCTTGAACAGTTCATTCGAAAGCAGCAGGGCAAGCTGTGCCGCATCTTCATTCGACAGTTTTGCGGCAATGTCAATTCCCTGCTTTTTCGCCATATCGAGGATTTCATCCGAAACCGTTTTTCTCGACTCAAGCATTATCTCCAATGGCTTCAGGAGCACGATGTCGCTTTTATTCATGAATTTTTTGCCCAGCTCCATAAGGCTTTTGCAGTAATTATGCACGTCCTTATCCTCCAGCCCTTTATAGGCGGCATTATACTGAAGCTTATTCCTTACGTGGGAATGCGGCGGTATGAAAATCGTGTTTTTCTCGAATTTAAAAGGCCTGCTTATTGCGTCCCTTGACGGTTCAACACCCAAAAAATTCGTATGCACAGCCACGCATATCGCCTTTACAAGGGCGGCAATTGCCGCGGTAATCCCCGGCCTGTTCATGTCCATGCCCCGCTGTTCCATTGTGCCGTGCGCATTTATTCTCACCGGATTCCATGCTGTGTCAAGAATCGAGCCGTATTTTGCGAATGCCAGAAGCTTCACATCCACGCTGTCGATTATATAGTTCCAGAGGTAAAATTGCTTTTGTATCAGTTCGTTAAAATCGATGTACGCAAGCTTGTAGGGCTGAAGCGCCCCGAATTCGGGGTGGTTGGCGTAAAGCCCTTCGGGATAGTTAAACGGCTTTCCGCCCCTGTACACTATTACCCTTGAATCCTTGCCGATATATTTTCCCTGGTAAAAGGGGGAGGATTGCGTAAAGGTTGTCAGCGCGGGGTCCATTGCGATAAAAAGGTTGTACATGTTGCCGAGGACGTCCTTGTTTTTCGACGTGGCAAAAATGTCGAGGAATTTGTTTGAAAAATCAAATACGCCGCGGGGCAGGGAATAATGGCAGTGCATGCCCACGCACCTCCCCGCAATGGAAAACCTTTTTTTCCCCAAAATTTTCTCCTTTATCGCATAGGATTTATCCTCGTTCATCAGCGGGCTGAATTCCCCGGGGTATGTGCCGTACGGATAGAGGATAATATTTTCCGTTTCCGCGGTGTGGAGAAGGCATTCAAAATCTTCAAGAGTTTCCAGCATCGCGTTCGGGATGTCCGCGTCGGGCTCGCTCCGCATTTCAACCATATTTTTTCCGCATTCCTTTACAATGTCGATTTGGGGGTGTTTTTTCCTCACGGAATCTATGAGCGTGCCTGCGGTGTTTGCCATCCTGCCGGACTTGTCAAGCGTGAACAGTTCGAACTCGACCCCGAAGGTCACTTTCTTTTTCGGCTTCCCGCCCGCCGGATTGGAAGATTGCATCAAAAAGTACAGCCCCTGCCATATAAAAAATTATTCGTCATATAAAAAGTTGCCCGCCATATAAAAAGCTATGTTTCCTCTTCGATATCGAAAATATTCGTTATATTGCCCGAAAGTTCGGCCATTCTTTTTTCATCGACCTTTTTCCTGCCGCCATCCAGGTATAATTTTTTGTTTACCTCCATCGAAAAAATAAAAAGGTCGGGGAACTTTCCGCTGAGCCATTCAAGTATGTGCCCGCCGTAGTACGGGGCGTTAAGCTGCACATTCCGGTAGCCGAGCTTTTGCATTTTCTTCCGCATGCTTTTTATCACGGGGAGATAGAACTTCGGTATGTATTTCGTGCCGAAGCTTATTTCCGCCCTGTCGGGCGCATCCTTCATGGAGTGGGCGTCAAAAATTATATTGAATTTATATGCGTCCACGATTTTTCCGAGAATGAAATAGAACTCGTCATAGACCTGCATCAGCCCCTTTCTCTGCGCCGCGGAAAGTTCCTGTTTCCATATGTCGCCGGCCCATTTTTCCGAATTCTTGGAATAAATCGCGTTCCCCGGCGCCCTGTTCAGGTCGCAGGCGAACCTTGAAAATTTGCAGTCGATCCATATGCCGCCTTTCGCGAGGAACAGGTCCCCGTAAACTTTTTGCACCTCGGTGTCCTCCTCAAGCGCCCTTTCAGCCTTTGTCAGAATCTGTTTCGCCCCTATGCCTTTCGGCATCCATGCCCCCGAATGCACGGTTAACAGGAGTATGTTGAATTTATTTTTTTTGTAATTGTCGTAAATTACAAGCCCGTTTTTCATTACCGTGAGCCTGATGTCCCGGTTCCTTTCATAAATCCATTCCAGGTCGGATTTCACGAGTTCATAAAGGCTTTTGTCCGTGAAAAAGTTCCTGAAATATGATTTGTTCCTGTCCCTGTATATGTCGGAAATGCTTCCCGTGAGGAAACTCCTGAGGACCTTGTAATTCTTCAGGAAGCTTATGAAATTGAGGTATGGCTCGTCCTCGATAACCCTGATGAGCTGCCTGGCTATCTGGAAAATAAAGAACCTTTTCGAAAGGCTGATTGTTATGGATGTTGCCGTGGGGCGGATTAAAATGGGAGTCATCTGCTCCACATAATCCCTTATCTCCCTCAGGCCTATCGAACCCATGCCAAAACCCCAAGGGCATATGGGTTCGGAAATTAATATATTTGGGGCGGTTTTGCGGGCTGTGCGGTTTCAGCGAAACAATAATTAAGCGGTTTGCGCATAACGGCGTTAATGAACCCCGGCAAAAATGCGCCGCAAAGGGGCAGGGTTATGAAGAATGCGATAATTATCCACGGCACTGAAGGGCACCCGAAGGAAAACTGGTTCCCGTGGCTGAAAGAGCAGCTGGAAAAACACGGATATGATGTAATCATACCGCAGTTCCCTACGCCGAAAAACCAGAACCCGCGCGCATGGTTTGGGGTTTTCAAAAATTATGAAAAGTTCCTTAACAGGGACACGATCCTGATAGGGCACAGCTGCGGCGGAGCGTTCCTCCTGAGGGTGCTGGAGAAAACAAAAACAAAAGTAAAAGTCGCGGTGTTTGTCGCGGCTTCCGCGGGGGTTAAGCCGATAAAATATTACGAGGCGGACAGGCCGTTCGTCGAGGCGCCTTTCGATTGGGAAAAAATCAGGAACAGTTCGGGGCATTTTTTCGTTTTCCATTCCGAGGACGACCCGCTTATCTGCATAGCCAACGGGGAAAAAATCGCAAAGGAGCTTGGGGTTGAACTAATCCGCCTGAAGGATGCCGGGCACTTCAATTCGAAGGCGGGTTACGATAAATTCGGTCTGCTGCTTGAGAAGCTGGAGCCGATATTGTGATACTGGGGAATTAAAATGCCAGGAACCAAAAATCTCGGCGAACTGCTGCGTTCGATGAAGCCCGAACCGGTTAAGGGGGAGTATGTTTTCTGCACAGTTCCCGAATCGCGGTTCGGGGAATTAAAAATTCCCGCGGTCATGGCATTCAGGGAAAAGGAAGGGGTTACGGTTATAATTGAAAAAGAGGCCGCGGACATTGCGGGGCTGCCTTACTGCGGGGCATGGGCGATGATTACCCTCACGGTGCACTCCGACCTTGCAGCGGTGGGCTTCCTTGCGGCGATAACGAAAAAACTTGCGAAAAACGGAATAAGCGTCAACGCGGTTTCCGCATATTACCACGACCATTTATTCGTGCCCGCGGGAAAGGCAAAAAAGGCGATGAAACTGCTGGGCGAACTGCCGGAATAAATGGTTCCGGTGCCGCGTGCAGTCACAGCATAACCGCGCCTTCTTCCCCTGCAAAATGCCTGTCGCCCGTAACAACGGGTAGGGAATACGCCCTTGAGGTTGCGAGGATAATGGCATCAAGCATCCCAAAACCCTTTACCGTGCACTTCATGCCGTGGCTTATCCTTCCGGCAGCCTCGAGCAAATCGTTGTCAAGGCCGATAATGATGGAGGTTTTCTTGACCGCGCCGAGAATTTCACCGCTTTCGCGCCCCTTTCTGGCGCACCACTCGCTCAACTCCGCAAGGGAAATCGCCGAGGTGAAGCACTGTTTTTCCCTAAGCAGGGCCCTCACAGTCTCGCCCTTGGCTGTGCCGTTAAAGTATTCCACCCATGCGTAAGTGTCAAGGAGCATCAGAACGCCCTGTCAGCGTGCTCCCTGTGGAATGCGCCACCCTTAAACGAGCCGAACATCCTGTCAATCAGCCTTAGGTCTTTCCTTATTATCGCAACCTTCACGCTGGAGCCCTCCTTCAGCCTGCCGTTAACTGCGCTCTCTGCGGGAATAAGCACGCCCAAGGATGTGCCGACCTTCCTTACCTTGCTCTCAAAAAGCTGCACGCCATCACCATTATAATATATTATAATTCGGATATTTAAACCTTTCGGGGGTGCATTTCCGGTGCGCCACACTAAACGCCAAAATGCCATCCGTTAACATCCCCGCCGAACGGGCCGGTTTTTTCCTTGCCGGCGTTATCGCCACCCAATAGTTTTCGTTTAGGCGGATATAATATTGAATGATTGGCTAAACGTCAAAATACCATCCGTTCACGTCCGCGCCGAAAGGGTTGAGTTTTTCCTTATTCGTGGTTTCAATTATAGTCGAGTAAGTGCCCGTGTTAACATAAACCGCCATGTGGTTTACCTCCTTCGGCTCCGCTGGATTATCGAAGTCCATGTAAACAACCTGCACTTTCCACTCCCGCGGCACCGCCCTGAGCAGGCTTGCAACAAGTATCACAGTGTCCTCGCAGTCCCCTCCCCCGAGGGAGAGGGTTTCCGCGGGATAGCGCGGCGTTTCCGTAAGTTCCGCTGAATATGTCGAGAGCTGCCTGTTCAGGTTCCAGATTTCCATTATCACCTGCTCGTCGCTCTTTTCGCCTCCCGCAATTGTCCCCACCATATCCTTAAACGCCTCGGGCGTGACAAAAGGCCTTACATCCGCAACCCTCTCAATCCTGCCGTCCTTCATCTTAATCCCTATGAAGCCCAGTGCCTCGCTTTTCAGTTTTTTGGCATATGTAGAATCCTGATTGCTTAAGAATGGGATTATCATTTCGGGCAGGACCTCCCTCTTATACCAGCCTGCCTGCATCGCGTTCTCCAGCACGTTCGCATCCCACACCCACTGCTGCAGCTCGCTGTTTATGTCCCTGAAAACCGCTGTGGCCTTCCTGCCCTTCCACAGCACATAGGGCGGCTGGACCGAAGCCGCGCACCTTTTAGCATCCTCATCGCGCTTTTGCTGCAGTTCGGCATAATCCATCTCCACGTTTTTCACCTTGTCCGCCATGCCGCCGATTCTGCTCTGCAGCTGGTCGTTTTCAAACTTCAGGCGCGAATTCTCGAAAGCGAGGGAGTTTGCCACTGCCGCAGTTTCCGTCGGCTGGGATGCCCTTGTGAAAAACAGGAGTATCGCGATTATCGCGAGTAGCACTATCACGCCCGCAAGAAGTTCCCTTATGTTTGCCATGCACTCGCCCCGCTTTGCAGCAAACTTCTTACGCCGGCCATGAACTTTGCACCTTTTGCGCAAAGGATAACAGCGAAGCAATATTTAATGATTGCGATGGCGAGCATCCGCAGGGTTGTGCAGGCACCCTAACCCTTGGCCCTGCGCTTCCTCAGGATATAAAATAAAACAGCCATCAGCGCAATAATTACGATTATTGAGGCGCCGAACATCGCAGGGTATGCCTCCATTGCGGGCAGGATATTATCCAGCAGGTTTTCCTCAACAGCGCCTGTTGCAATCGGCGCGCCCATTGAGGAGAAGACTTCCTTGTCAAGCTGCCCTGCGACGGAGTATTCCGCCACTTTTTCCTCCCCGGGTGCGATATCACCCAAAGCAAATTCAATTATCGGGTCGTTTTCAAGCACGGTGAAGCCTGTGCTGCTGCGTATCTTTTCAGCCGTTGCCGCTGCCGCCTTTGGCACATTTTCAATTACTTTCACATTTCTCACAGTACTCCATGAATTATTCTTTGCGCTTACCGTGAACTCAGTTGAAAATTCCTCCGCGCCTTTGCCGTTGCTCACAACACTTACAATGCGCGTTATGCCGAGCGCTGCGTTGGCTTTTTCCGCGTTCTTTATTTCATCCTCGCCCCTGCCCAGCGCGGAAAGTGTTTTGCTTATCTCCCCCGCACTTGGCTGGAAGGCGTACATGGATGCCTGCAGCAATGTTCCTGCGGGAGGCTCCTGAACCGCTTCTTTCTTCGCCACTGGCTTCTTTTCTGCGGAGGGTTCTTTTGCGGGCTCCTTCACTTTCGGCACTTCCGCTGCTGGTGCCTGCCCAGCATCCGCCGGCACCGCAGGCTGTTCAGGCCCCCCCGCAGGCGTGCCGGACACCACCGAAGCTGTGCCGGGGGGAGAAACATTGACCCAGACGTATGCGGTGTTGGAGTTGTTATCCGAAATATCGTGCGCAACAGAGTAAAGCGTGTGCATGCCGTTTGAGAGGCCCGAGAATGTGTATGAGGTGTTCAGCGCATTATCCACCCAGGCGCCATCGTCCGCCTTCACGAAATACCTCTCAATTGCGTTGTTTGTGTCCACAATCGAGTATGCGATTGTGACATACTGGTTTTCCGAGGTCGAGTGATTTGGCGGGGAGGTTATTTCCAGGTTCGGGGTGAAGAAGTTGTCGTCTATTGTTAGCTGGGCGTTTTCATCGTTGCCTGTGAGCGAGCCGAGCCAGACTACGACTGCGTAGTCCCCAGCATTGTTCACATCTGAAACATAATCCACGCCCTCTGTTTTCACTGCTTCGTTGTATTTGAGGAGGGGTTTTGTTGATGCGGTGTAGTTCGCGATTTCGAAGGCGGGCGAGTATCTGTTCGTGTCCCAGAGGTTCTGGTCGTTCATTATTCCGTTTGTGCAGATGTTGAAGTCCACCTTGTTGCCTGCCGCAGTTACAAGGTAGGCGCCCGTGTTGAAATCGAATTCCTGGAAAGTTCCTGTTTTCATGAATAAATTATCGGGGTTGCGGTAATCGAGCATGCGGTAATCGATGAAGTTTTCATCTGGCGAAAGATAACCATTCACGGCGCCGAGTTCCTTTGTGCTTGCCAAATATATCAGGTAATTGACATAATCTGTTTCATTCGGCTGGAACTGGACTGAGGTGTACATATACCAAGTGCTGCTATAGTTAATCAAATAGTCCCAGGCGCCCCCGATAGAGGGGTCCCATTTCTTGTTGTAAAAACCGGAATCTGCCGCGCGCTTGGCATAACCCGTAACAAACACAGTGTTCGCATCAAAGTCCGAATTGGAATCTATGCGCTGTAGCGCGTGCCACCATTCAGAACCTGCGGTGCTGGTTACGTTATTGTCGGTATATGAAACAAAGTAAGTTTGTGCAACCCCTGACATTGAATGGTGGAAGGTGGTAGTTGCCGTTGCCGATGAATTCGTGTCAGTAAGTTCAAGGTGGACCGCAACCCTTAATCCGCCGGGAATGGGGTAGATTGTGTTTGTCTTTGAGAAGTTCAAATCCCATTTTGGCCCTGCTGGGGAGCCTGACCAGTTCATCAATGCCCCTTTCGCATTTATTTTAACCCTGCTGTTCAAATCCTCGGCTTTCCACAATTGCGCGCCGTTGTCGTCATACATTGTGCGGGTCTGGTTGCCATTCACCTGCTCCAACCAATCGTCGAATATAAAAGATAGGGGATTGCGCGAAAGGTTTGTTTTAATCACCCCGTCCCTGTTCAGGTCGATTATGCTATTTAGGCCGCCCCCGCGGCTCTGCTGGAAGAAAATGTTAAAATCAGCAGTCCCCACCTCAAAATTCTGCCCTGTCGCGTTCACATCCAGATAGCGCTTTGTTGCCGCTGGTGCGGTTAATGTAAACGTCACGCTCGCCGTGCTTGAGTTCAAATCCGCATCATTAACCGCAATCAAATAAGCCGTGTGCGAACCAGGCGCCAAACCGAAGAATTTGCGTGTGATGCTCAGGTTGTTGTCAATCCAGCCCTGCGAGTCCATCTGCACGTAATATTTCTTTATTCCCGCGTTCGCGTCCGAGGCGGAGTAAACTATGTTCATCGAGTTTGCCGCTGTGCTCGAGCCCGCTGCGGGAGAGGAGATTGTTGCCGTAGGGCCGCTGAAGCTTGAGGAGATGGTGAATTCCGCATTCACATCCGTTGTGAGGATGTCGCCCATCCATACAACAACGGCGTAATCGCCAAGAGTGTTCACATCCGCGATGTAATCAGTGCCCTCATTCTTGAGCACGCCGTTATGTTTCAGCAATGGCTTGTTGGAGGCAGTGTAGTTTGCAATCTCGAAAGCTGGCTTGTAACGGTTAACATCGGTTGCCCCGACGCGCGTGGAGATGTTGAAATCCACCGTGTTGCTGCTTGCGGTTAATTTGTACGCACCTACATTCGAATCGAAGTTCTGCGATGTTCCCGTAATCATGAACAGCCTGTCAGGCGTGCGGTAATCGAGGAAATACGCGTCGAAGAGGTTGTTGCCGTCCTCAGGGTGGCCGGTTTCCTTGGTGTTGGCAATTACAAGGAGGTAATTTATGAAATCTGTTTCCCCGGAAATGAAGTCGGGACTGAGGCCGTTGCAGGCATAACCGCCCTGGCCGGGGTTGGAGCCTGTGGCGGTTGTGTAAGTATAGTCGGGGTTCCATTTATGGGTGTAAAACGTAATGCCGCTGTTGGCATCATAACCTGTGCCGACAATTGTGTTTCCGTCAAAATCAGAGTTCATGTCTATGCGCCCCACGTCGTGCCAGTGGTTGTCACCTGTCAGAGGAGAGGAGTCGTTATTGTCAATGCCCGAAAATGTTCCCCCTGATTTTGCGCGGGTTACATGCCTGAATGAACTATAATCCGTAGGTCCCGTGTTCGTGTCTGTCAGGAGGGTGTGCACATACACTTTCTTGTTCGGGTAGATGGAATAAGTTTTTGTGAAGTTCAGGTCATATCCGCCGACAGCACTGCCGTCGGTAATTGCGCCTTCGGAGGTTATTTTTGCCCTTGCTGCAAGATCCTCGTTTTTCCGCAGCCTTGCGGAGGTGTCCGCATCGCTGGTCCTGCTGCTCCCATTGACACGGGTAATCGACCAATATTCGAAATAAGTAGTGCTTGTGCTGTTTACGAAGTTGGTTTTTGTGGCGCTGTCAAGGTTCAGGTCGGTAATTTTATTTATGCTGCCCCCGATATTCTGCAGGAAGAAAATGTTGAAGTCCGGCGTTCCTGCCTCGAAGTTCTGGCCTGTTGCGTTCACGTCGAGGTATTTTTTTATTTGCTCGGGTGCAGTAAGGGTAAAGGTTACGCTCGCCTGGGCGGAGTTGTTGTCCGCGGTGTCGACGGCAATTACATAAGCGGTATGCGAACCAGGGGCAAGGCCAAAGAACTTTCTGGTTATGTTCATGCCGTTGTCAACCCACCCAAGCGAATCCATCTGCACGTAATATTTCTTTATTGCGCTGTTTGCGTCGGAGCCTGAGTACACGATGTTCATCGAGTTTGCGGCAGTGCTTGAGCCGCCCGAGGGGGATGAAATCGAAACAGTCGGCGCTGTTAAGTCCGTTGCAATTGTGAACTGCGCGTTCTCGTCATTTCCCGTTAGCGCGCCTAACCAAACAACAACCGCATACTTCCCAGTTGTGTTCACATCGGAAACATAATCAACGCCCATTGTTTTCGCTGCGCCGTTTACTTTCATGACGGGCACTGTTGATGCGTTGTAGTCGCTAATCTGGAACGCGGGGTAATACCTGTTCGTGTCCCAGGTGTTCTGGTCGTTCATCACTCCGTTCGTGCACATATTGAAATCAACGCGGTTGCTGTCTGTTGTGATTAAGTAGGCGCCTGTGTTGAAATCGAACCCTTGGGTTGTGCCTTTGTTCATGAACAAATTATCGGGGTTGCGGTAATCGAGCATGATGTAGTCTATCATGTTTTCGTCGGGGATTTCCTGCGGGCTTGCCTGAACGCGCCCTAATTCAGTTGTGCTTGCGATGTAAATCACATAGTTGATATAGTCGGTTTCGCCTGCATCGAATTGCTCGGTTAAGGCACTATCGGTCCAAGAATACCAGCCACCGGCGGACCAGTTTCCCGCCGAATCAGGGTCAAATTTTTTGTTGTAGAACTTCGAGTCCGCTGCACGTTTGGCATAACCAATGACGACTACGGTATTTGCGTCGGAAGTGGCACCCAAAGTTGTGCGCTGGCGCGCGCGCCACCATTCAGACCCTGCAGGGTCGCTTAAATTATTATCCGTGTATGCAATCCATGTGGAAGGATTACCTGCACAGTTGCTAAAACGGCCATAAGTTGTTGCCACACTATTTGTATCGGTCAGCTCAAGGTGCACCGCTATCTTAATGCCACCGGGAACAGGATATATCGTGTTTGTCTTTGCAAAGTTTAGGTCATACTTTGGCCCCGGCGGGGAGAAGTCCCAGTCAATAAGCGCGCCGGTTACTTTCATCTGCACCCTGCTGTCCAGGCCCTCCGCCTTCCACAATTGCGCGCCGTTGTCGTCATCCGTTAACCTGCCGCCCAGGCCATCCCTTATTCCCACCCAAGGGTCCAATGAGTAATAGGTAACTGACCACGATCCAACGGCTGAGGTGACAAAGTCGGCCTTACCCGCGCCGTCCCTGTTCAAATCAACTGCCTTTGTAATCCCCCCGCCATAATACTGCTCAAAAAACAAATTGAAATCCTTAGTCCCGACCTCAAAATTATCCCCTGTCTGGTTCACATCCAGCACATAATTCGCGGAAAAAACATTCCCTGCAAAAGCCAGCAACAGTGCTAAGGAAAAAAGTGCGAAAACTGCACTTCCTGCAGTGGAACGCCCAAAACCGTGTTTGCCATTCATGAAGAGCCGTTAGTATAATCATTCAGGTTAATATATAGTTAACGATATTGAGGCCTGGCAAGGCAGGGCATGAACAAAACCCTTAAAAACCACGCCATGCCTATTTTACTTGGGCAACCGTTCAGGGGTTTTTATGGCAAGGTTAGGGGTTTCCGTGCTTTCCGCTGAGGAGGCAAAACTTCCGCAGGCGCTTAAGGAAATCGAAAGGGCGGGCGCGGATGAGTTGCACCTCGATGTGATGGACGGCAAATATGTTCCCGCGAAAAAGTTCGGCGTGAAGGAGTTGCGCGAAATCAGGGAAAAAACAAAAATTTACATCGACGCGCATTTGATGGTTAAGGAACCCGACAGGGTTCTTGATGATTATGCAAAGGCGGGCGCAAATGCGATAACATTCCATTTAGAAACCTCTCCCGCGCCCGAAAAAACAATAAAAAAAATAAAATCGCTCGGGTTACGGGCGGGCATCGCGGTTAACAACAAAATTCCCGCGGAAAGGGCTATGCCATACCTGAAAACCGCGGATTTGGTTTTGGTTATGGCAGTGGAGGCGGGAATCGGGGGGCAGGGCTTCATCGGAAAGAACCTTGAGAAGGTGCGCGCCCTGCGCAGGGCAATCGATAAGGGCGGGCATAAATGCGTGCTTGCAGCGGACGGCGGAATAAACATGCAGACGGGAAAACTTGCCGTTGATGCGGGCGCGGACATGCTCTGCGCGGGCTCTTATGTTATTCACGCAAAGAATATGAAAACCGCGGTGGAGGCGCTGAAGAAACTTAAATGAAAGCAAATGCGGGGATGGCGGAGCGGTCTAACGCGGCAGCCTGGAAAGCTGTTATCCTCTGGATGCACGAGTTCGAATCTCGTTCCCCGCGTTAAACCTTTTCGGAGCGTGGGTTTTCGCTTGGGCTCAAACCCACTTCCAAAAGGTTTGCGAAAAACGTTAGCCTGCAAAAAGAACAGCCCGCTGCTGCGGGCAGGTGAATGCAATGAATAATGAAAACTGCATCTTCTGCAAAATAATAAGCGGGAAAATTCCCGCGGATTTTGTTTACAGTGACGCCGAGGTTGTGGCGTTCCTTGACATTGCACCCACAACAAAAGGGCACACTTTGGTTGTTGCAAGGAACCATTCCGAGAACCTGCTTGACGCCCCTGAAAAGGACATTTGCGCAATGATGTCCGCGGTTAAAAAAATCGGCGCCGCGGCGGTTAAGGGTTTGGGGGCAAATGGCTTCAACCTGCACGTCAACAATGGCAAGGGTGCGGGACAAGTGGTTCCGCACATACATTTCCATATTATCCCGAGGTATGAGAACGACGGGCTGCACCTCTGGCCGCAGGGGAAGTATGCGGAAGGGGAAAGCGCGCGCTATTCGGAAAAGATAAAAAAAGCCTTATGCAAGTAATTTTGCGCCGGAATGGGGCGCATCACTTCCCAAGAAGAAGAGCTTCGGCACGCTCTGCCCTATCCACGAATGTACGATTTTCCAATTTGGAAAGTATGGAATCGGCCTCCTGAAGAGACAGGCGGGAAAGCCTTTGGAAGAGCCTCTCTGCCCGTGCAGGGTCCGATTCCAGATAGGCTCTGTGCGCATTATGCACAAAGGATGCCAAGGTTGCCCTTGAAACTGCAAGGTTCGAATCGAAGGCATGGCCCTGCGAGAGTGAAATGTCAACAACTGCAGCATAGAGGTATTCGGGGTCCGATACAAGTATGCTCCCCTTCCCGCTGAGCCGCCCCGCCACGCCATAATGTCTTGTTCCAACCACGACCAACGCGCGAACTTTGCGCTCCCTCATGCCGGGGTTGTCGCGCCTTACTTCCGCAACCGCCTTAGGGGTTGTTTCCAGCATGGCATTGTCCCTTGCCACAATATACCTGCGGTAAATGGCGGCACCTTCTGCAATTTTCATCCTGATTGCCGAAGTCGGGGCGTATCCAGGGTCAGTAATATCCGGAGCAGTAACGCGCTTCGTTTTGCCGTACAGGTCGTCCAAACGCTTCAAATACCCGGGGGAATACTCCTCTGCAAATTTCACAACCAAGCCGTGCTTAACCGCGGCAAGCAGAACGCCAACGTGAAATTCGAGGGTTCTGGAATGCATGTGCGGCTTGAAAATATCTTTAAGCCCCGATTTGACAGAGGAAAATCTCCCGTCGGCAATATCTTTCGCATAGCGGCGCCTAAGCTCGCTAATGCGCGAGTTAATCTTTGCCTCCTTTGCCTCGCGCTTGCCCTCAATCATGTCTGCACTCTCCAGAATGAGCATGTGGAAAGGCCTGCCTGCCTTTTCGGCCTCATCGGCAATCTGTACGCAACGATTGCCCTTTGAAAAAGAGGCATGCCGCGTGGCAAGGACTGTGAATGAGGCATTTCCCTTCCACTTTTCGAAATTCTTGCGCAGTGTCTCCTCCATTGCCACCCGGCTCCTTCGATGCGTGAACCAGAAAAACCATTTGCCCAATTTCTGTGCCTTTGCAGCCGCAAGAGCAGCGCCTGCAATGCCCGCAACACCCAATACAGCCTTCGCACTTTTGCCCAGAAACCGGCGCCTTCCCATATCAACAGGCCCGCGCCCAGTAACAAGGGTTTTATTTTTCGCCACAAAAAGAAACGGAAAACCAACTATATAAACCATGCAGGCTGCTGCTTTCCCGAATGCGCGGCATGCGGAAAGCATAAAAAGGGCTTTGCAACAGAAAATTGTCCAGGATAGTTTGGCGTGCAGGCTAGTCCCGTCGAGCATAAGCGAAGACGGGACAGATCGCCGCCGGATCTGTCCGGCGCGGGGTTACCCAAGTGGCTAACGGGAGCGGGTTGAGGGCCCGTAGCTTAGTGCTTACGGGGGTTCGAATCCTCCACCCCGCAAAAGATTTTTTTAGTTTAGTGTCTATTAGCAATAGAAGTTAGTTTCTATTTCTAATAGAAAGGTTTATATTTGTTTTTGGGCACCATTATCTCATGCTTAAAGACAAATTGGAGGCCGTGATTGCCACACAGAGGGAAGAACACGACAAGGGCGGGAAAACCGTCCCCAGGGAAGACCTTGCTTTTGTAAAGCCGACCACTTCCTTCGCGGTAGTCATTTCGGGGATAAGGCGCTGCGGAAAAAGCACGCTTTTAAAACAGCTCTTAAAGAGGGAGAGAAATTTTTATTACATTAATCTGGAGGACATCAGGCTGAACGGCTTCGAGCTGTCCGACTTCACGAAAGCGGACGAAATTTTCAAAGAGCGTTACGGGACGGGGGGAACTTATTTTTTCGACGAGATTCAAACGGTTCCGAAATGGGAAAAATTTGTGCGCTGGCTCGTAGACAAAAAAGAAAAGGTCGTATTGACTGGCTCCAATGCATCGCTCCTGAGCAGGGAACTCGGAACGCTTTTAACCGGCAGGCACTTAAGCCACGAATTATTCCCCTTTTCCTACAGGGAATTCCTGCGGTACCATAAGCACAGGCCGTCTGCGGATTCCTTTGCAAAATACTTAACTGCGGGCGGCTTCCCGGAATACCTTGAAAAGAGAGAGGGATATGCGCTGCAGGAACTTTTGAGGGACGTTATTATGCGGGACGTGGCTGTCAGGTTCGGCATAAGAAATTCCGACTTGCTGAAAAAACTGGCGATATACCTGGTCAGCAACGTCGGGAAGGAGTTTTCATACAATTCCCTGAAAAAAACATTTTCAGTGGCCTCGGTACAGAGCATTATTGACTATATTTCATTCTTTGAGGATTCCTACCTGATATTCACTATCCCGAAATTCAGCTACTCTTACAAAGAACAGCAGGCAAGCCCGAAAAAAGCCTATTCCATAGACAACGGGCTGTCGGCGGCGAATTCAATATCGTTCTCAAAAGACAGCGGGAGGATGCTCGAAAACCAGGTCTTCCTGCACCTTAGGAGAAAACACGGGGAAATTTTTTATTTTAGGAAAGAGCACGAGTGCGACTTCGTTATCGGGAAAAAGGGAAAAATTACCGATGCGGTTCAGGTATGCTGGTCCATAAACGATGACAACAAGGAAAGGGAAATTTCAGGGCTTTTGGAAGCCCTTGAAAAGTTTAATTTAAAAAAGGGCGTGATAGTCACACACGGCCAGGAAGATGCGATAAAAGAGAGGGGCAAGAGTATTGCCGTCAAGCCGGCCTGGAAATGGATGCTTGAAGGCGGCGATGTTGCAGAATGATATCAAACATCCCGAAGGGCGCGAAGAGCGGCGAAGCCGAAATGCTTAAGCCGAGGGAAAACAGGCCGTAATGAAAAAATTCAGTGATCTCGGGCAGCGCGCCTGCCCCACTTTATTTTCGCCCACGCGCGCTCGTGGAGGTAATAGATTGCGAGCTTTGAAACAAAGTCCAGGGCGCCTATGGCTCCCGCAATGGCGAGGTCGCCGGTGAAAACAAGCACAAGCACGACGGTTGCGATTGTCGCGATTATCCTGAAGGTTATTGTTTTTGCAATGCTTCTTTCGCGTGTAGGCAGAATATCATCCGAAAAAACCCAGGGGCAAAACCATTATAAGTCTTTTGCGCAAACCCGCGCGGTTAAAGCAAAATAGAAAGCGCTATCGCCGCGGCAATCGGAATCGTGAAATTGTCGTTCACCGGCGGTAATTCCGCGAGCATCGCGGCGAGCGCCGTGATGAGCGCAACGTGCACGGGGAAGAGTACAAGCAGGACGGGCAGCATCGCAACAAAACCTGCAGCCGAACCCTCAAGCGTCCTATTCCCCGCAATCCTTGTTTTCCCGAACCGCATGCCGAAAATTGTTGAAATGCTGTCCCCATAAATCAGCGCGGAGAGCGCGCCGAGGACTATCAATTTATCCTGAAATATGGCGATTGTGATTATCGCGGAAATAAAAAACAGTATCGCGCCCTGCCCGGGGAGTTCCTTCTCATGCTCCCTTTCGACGGTCTGGATGATATCGTAAAAAAACGGCACCCTCACATCCGCCTTTATCAGGATGGAAACTATTGCACCCGCGGCGAGGCACGCAAGGAGGACGCCGAAAGCGGTTTCGGTCCCCGCAAGGAGTATAAGCACGAGGAAAAGGTTCCCGAAGAGGAAGTGGATGAACTGCCTGCGCGCCTCGAGAAGGAAAGTTTGTTCCCCTGCGTTTTTCTCCGCGGCGGTTTCCTCGGGGCTTTCGCCGCGGGAAATTTCTTCGGGCGCTTTCCCGCGCCCGCGGCGTTCATCCGCGGGAATTTCCGCGCGCTTTTCCTCCGCGGGAAGCTCCGCTGCGCTTCCCCTCGCGGGAATTTCCGCGCGCGGCTTTTCGGGAATTATTTCGGGCATTTTTTCGCCAACTTTTTTGAAGTCGGACATATGCATTACCGGGCTGCCGAAGGCAGCCCACGTGCTTTCAGTTTTCCCCAGGCTTTTGGAAGTGGGGCTGACGCTATTCGGCTTGAGCCGAATGCGCGCATTTTGCCCGCAGGCAAAATAGCGAAGCCCCACGCTCCGAAAAGGCTGTAGTGGACCCGGAGGGATTTGAACCCTCGACCTTCTGGTAACTTCCGGGGAGGTAGAAGCCAGATGCCCTGTCCAGGCTAGGCTACGGGTCCCGTGCGCATACAGAACTCACGTCAAACAGGAATAAAATGGTTCCGTTGCCCTTCCGTTATCCGAAAGGGGCCTTATTTTTTCCCCGCGGATTTGCGGGAAACATCCTTGAACTTCGGGCGCTTCATCCTTTTCGAGAGCAGGGAGCGGAACTTTTTCACCGCGGCTCCTTCCCCGAAAACCAGGACGGAATTCGAGAAGCCGTCCATCATGTCGATTGTGAGCGCGGGCTTTTTCGTTTTCACGGTTATGTCCGTAAAGAACATGTCAAAGAGGATGTTGTAATCCTGCAGGAGGCAGCCCAGCCTTTCCGTGTGCACGTGCGCCATTACCGAGGTGCGCGCCTTTTCGAATGCGAGGGACGGCTCTCTCTCAAGGTGGTGGCATTTAACGAACCTGCCGAAGATGCGCAGCAGTTCTTCCCTACTCACGGCAAGGTTTGTGTGCGTCCTGTCCAGCGGCTCGAGGCGCTCCAGTTCTATTTCAACAATTCCCGCGCGCATTGCATGCAGCACGGGGGGGAGATGCCTGAAGAAGAAATCGTAAACCTCGGGCGTACGGTCCTTTGAAATCCCGAAGGAAATTTTGAGGTAATGCGCCTTCGCGCGCGCGGAAAGTTTTTTGGGTTTTTTCGCGGAGGGCATAAAAACCAACAAACAAATAACGCTGCAGGGTTATTTAAAGGTTTGCCGCCCCTGCTGCAAACCGGCGCGGGGGGCTGCGGAAGGGGGGCAAGCTGTCCCAACCGCCCAGTGGTAACTCTTTTATGCGGTTCGGGGCATAATGGTTGGCATGGGCGAGCACAAGGAAAAGGACAATATGCGCACAACCACGGGCGTGCTGCTTGTGGTTGCCGCAGTGGTGTTCCTGCTTTCCGTGACGGATATAATCGACTGGGATTACATTTTCGTCAGCGGGAAGGCGTGGGCGATTATAATCACGTTCGTGCTTTTCGGCGCGGGTTTGGCAATGATTTACGGGAAGGGTTAAAGTTTGTTGTAAATGTTTTTCCTGTGACCAACCTTGTGGATAAAAAGCATCTTTTTGCGGTTATCCAGGTCCACAATAACCCTATAATCCCCGACCCGTATTTTGTACGCGTGCTCCCCCATAAGTTTCTGGAGGTGCGCCTCGGGCCTTATTCTGACCCTCTCAATAACGGAAATGACGCGTTCCTGCGTTTTTTTGTCGAGCTTTTTCAGCTGCCGCTCGGCTTTTTCGGAGAAAACGACTTCGTACATTCAAAAGCCCAGCCCTTTTTTCACCTGGGCAAGAGGCTTGAATTTCCCTTCTTTTATCTCCCGGCGCGATTCCGCAATTTCCTTTTTGGTTTCGTCCGACAGCTCCATGGAGTCCTCAAGAAGGTCCCAGATAACGTTCTCGTAACTCTCGGCATCGTTCATCTTTCTCATAAGCAACGCCTGCCTCAGGCCGCTGCTTATTTGTATAGTAGTGACCATAGTAGATATATAGGTCACTATAGTTTATAAAGCATTCTGTTCCGCCTGCGGAGCGGCTCAGATCACTGCCAGCTTTTTCCCGACCTTCTCGAACGCCGCGAGCGCATCGTCCAAATCCTTCTTCCCGTGCGCTGCCGTAACCATTGTCCTTATGCGTGCCTTGCCCTGCGCAACCATCGGGAACACGATGGGCAAGGCGAACACGCCGTTTTCGAAGAGTTCCATGCTGAATTTTTTTGCGGTTTCGCTCTTGCCGAGCATCACGGGCGTGATGGGAGTTTCGCTCTGCCCCGTGTCGAACCCCAGCTTTTTCAGTTCCGCCTTGAAGTATTTGGTGTTGCTCCAGAGCTTTTTCACAAGCGTGTCGTCGTTCTCGAGCAGGTCCATTGCTGCAATGCACGAGGCAACCGTTGCGGGCGGGTGCGAGCCTGTCAGGAGCCATGTCCTGCTTTTGTTGAACGCAAATTCGCACATCTCTTTAGTGCCGGCAACGCAGCCCCCTACAACGCCGAACGCCTTTGAAAATGTCGCCATATCGAAATCAACCTTTCCCGTAACGCCGAAGTGGTGCGATATGCCGCGGCCGTGGTCCCCCAAAACGCCGTCGCCGTGCGCGTCATCCACGTAACTCAGCGCATTGTACTGCTTGCAGAGATTCACAATCTTGTCCAAAGGCGCGATGTCCCCGTCCATTGAAAAAACGCCGTCCGTAATAACGAGGATTTTGCCGTATTTCTTCTCCTGCGCATCCTTGAGGATTTTCTCAAGCCCCTCCATGTCCTTGTGCTTGTAAATCGCCCTCTCGGCCTTGGTCAGCCTTACACCGTCGATTATGCTCCCGTGGTTGAGTTCGTCGCTTATGACCAAATCGCCCTGCTCCAGCAGCGCGGGTATGAGGCCGGAGTTAACCGTGAACCCCGACTGGTAGTAGAGCGCTGCCTCGGTGTGCTTGAATTTTGCGATTTTCTTTTCAAGCTCCACATGCAAATCCATTGTGCCCGCAATAGCCCTTACGCTCCCCGAACCAGCGCCGTATTTCTTTACCGCGTTTATCGCCGCTTCCTTAAGCTTCGGGTGGTCGCTCAGGCCGAGGTAATTGTTGGAGCAGAACATTATCACGTCCCTTCCGTCGACCTTCGCGCGCGGCGTGCTTGCGGACTGCAGCACGCGGATGTTCCAGTAAAGGTCCTTGCTTTTCAGGTCATCCACCACATTTTTCATGAAATCTGTCGGGTTAGGCATTTGAGCACCTCCTCAGAACTATTGAAAACCAAAAAAAACAAAAACCTGCGGGTTGGCGCTGGTTTTTGTTTTAACCCTATCTGTGTTTCCTATCGCACATTATTTCATGTATTTCGTGCCGGGCACTGCCCGCCATAATTTTCATTTCATGTATTTCGTGTCCGGGTAAAGCACGATTTTCCCGCTCTTGCCGCTGCCCATCAGCTCCATGCCCTTTTCCCATTCCTCGAAGGGCAGTTTGTGAGTTATCACGGGGCTTACGTCAAGGCCCGAGTTCAGCAGGCGCCTGGATTTGAACCATGTGTCGTACATCTTCCTGCCTATCACTCCGTGCATCTTCACCCCGCGGAAAACCACCTTGTTGGAAATGTCTATGCATATTTCCTCGTTAGGCAGGCCGAACCAGACCATTTCCCCGCCCATAACAAGCGTGTCGAGAATGTCGTGCGCAGCCTGCGGGCTGCCCGACATCTCGAGCGCGAGGTTTATGCCTGTGCCGTTCGTGTGCTCCCTTATCTCGTCCTTAACGCTCCTGCCGTTGACCTTTATTGCGGCATCCGCGCCCATCTTTTTCGCGAGTTCTATGCGCTCGTCCTTAAGGTCAAGCGCGATTACCTTTGCAGCGCCGTTCTTTTTCAGTATTGCGATTGAAAAAAGCCCTATCGGCCCGCAGCCGAAAACAGCGCAATTCTTTCCCGCTGCATCGAACTCCATTGCTGCGTGCACGGCGTTCCCCAAAGGCTCCTGCACGGATGCAACGTGCAGGGGAATGTCCTTGCTGGTTAACCATGCGTTCTCCTCGGGGATTGCGATATATTCCGCGAACGAGCCGTCCCTGTCCACGCCGATTATCGAGGTTTCCTTGCATACGTGCGCATTGCCGGTCTTGCACTGGTCGCACTTGTTGCACACGATGTGAGTTTCCGCAGTAACCCTGTCGCCGACCTTTACGCTTGTAACGCCCTTGCCGAGTTCGGCGATTTCCCCTATAAACTCGTGCCCCATTATCTGCGGCGCCTTGACGCGGTCCTTGAATGCGCCCTCCCAGTTGTAAATGTGCACATCCGTGCCGCAGATAGAGGTTGCGAGAACCTTTATCAGCACCTCGCCGCCCTTTGGAACGGGAATGGGCACTTTCCTTATCTCCGCGCCCTTGCCGGGCTTAGCCTTAACTATAGCCTTCATTGTTCCTGCCAGAAAACCACCCTCCAAACTGAGAACAGAGACCAAGAATATATTGGTAGGTGCCCTTTTTAAATATTGTGTAATTGACGAAAAAGAATCAGTCGATTGCCGTAGTTTGCCGCGGGTAACGGAATCAGCCTGTTGCCGAAGCCCTGCATGCCTGCAAGGGCTTGCCTGCAGCAGAATCAGTCGATTGCCGAAACCTCGCAGTCGGGCTGGCCGCATCCCTGCCCTGCCTGCAATGCATTTTGGCCTTTTCCGCCCTTGCCCTTTTCACCCCTGCCTTTCTGCCCCTTGCCCTTGAAAAGCCTCTCCCGCTCTATAGCCTTCAGTATCTGCGGGGTTACATCCCCTGTAGGGTATCTGCCTGTGAAGCACGCCGTGCAGAACCCAACTTTCGGGTTGCCCGCGCTTGCAGCCCTGACCATCCCGTCAACCGTCTGGTACAGCACGCGGTCAGCGCCTATGCTCTGGGATATTTCCTTCATTGTCTTGCCCTTTGCGACAAACTCGCGCTTTGTGCTCATGTCTATGCCGTAAACGCACGGGAATTTGAGCGGCGCCGCGGAGGAGCCGTAATAAACCTTCCTTGCACCCGCATCTCTTGCGAGCTGAATTATCTGCCTTGATGTGTTTCCGCGCACTATTGAATCGTCAATCAGCAATACGCGCCTGCGCCTGAACTCGAGTTTTATCGGATTAAGTTTCTGCCTTATGGAGTTCTGCCTCTCGCGCTGCCCCGCCATTATGAAAGTGCGCCCCACATAGCGGTTCTTAACAAGCCCTTCGCGGTATTTAAGGTCGAGCACGCGCGCAAAGGAACTTGCGGAGGTGCGCGCTGTGTCGGGAACGGGGATGACCGAATCAGCCTCCACGCCCGTCCTTTCCCACTCGCGCGCAAGCTCCTCCCCCAAACGCAGGCGGGTTTTGTAAACCGAAATCTTGTCGATCATCGAGTCGGGGCGCGCGAAATAGATGAACTCGAAAATGCAGAGCGCCTGCTTCTTGGCCAGGAGGCGCTTTGAGTAAACCTTGCGCTTTGCATCAATGAAAACAACCTCCCCGGGCATAAGGTCGCGTGTGTTGTTGCCATAGCCAAGGATGTCGAGCGCAACGCTTTCCGAAGCAAAGGCGTAGCATTGCTTACCCTCAACAATTTTCTGTCCGAATAAAATCGGCTTTACTCCGTAAGGGTCCCTGAAAACAACAATGCCGTGCCCTGCAATAACCGCAACAACCGAGTAAGCGCCCCTGCAGCGCTTGAAAACATCCTGCACAGCGCGGCAAATGTTCTCGAAGGAGGGCGCCTTTACCTTCTGCCTTGCGAGTGCATCCGCAAAAACATTAAGGATTGCCTCGGCATCGCAGTTCGATGTGAGGTAGCGCTGGTTCTTTTCAAGCAGGTCCTTTTTCAGCGCCGCAAAATTAGTGAGGTTTCCGTTGTGCGCCATCGCAATCCCGAAAGGGTGCGTGACATAAAAAGGCTGCGCATCTTCCGCGCAGCCCCCTCCGACAGTGGGGTAGCGCACGTGCCCTATTCCCAAATGCCCGCGCATGCGCATGAAGTGCTTGGGCTTTACAACATCCCTTACAAGGCCGCAGCCCTTCTTGAGGTGCAGCCTCCCTTCCCCGTTATAAGTGATTACGCCCGCGGCATCCTGCCCGCGGTGCTGTATCCCGAGCAGGCCGTCATATAATTCGCTGATTACGTCGCCATGCCCGTATATTCCGAGAATTCCGCACATTTGCAACCACGAAGGAAGTGAAAGACAACATAATTGAACGCCGAACTATTATAAATAACTTCGCTTGTGTTTGCGCGGGAAAATGCGCTCGCATCCTGTCTGAGAAAACAAAAAAACAAAACCGCAAAAGCGGCTTGGTTTGTATCGGTAAGTGCGATTGCGGAATAAAAATAAATCGTTAATTATCGTTAAATATCTTAAACTATTATTAAGCCCATTTTGCCGAAAGGCAAAATAGGGCGGTTTGCCGGGTTTTGCGAACCCGATTTTTGGGTTTTATAAAGGATTTCTACAGAGCCCCTGTCGGGGACAAATTTATATACGCCGAGGGCGTTCATATATCCGGGAAAGTCAGGTTCCCAAATGGAGGTGTTTTTTGAATGGCAAGACCGATTAAAAACTGGCGCAGTTGGCAGAAGCCTGCGAAGAACAGGAGGAATACAAAGCCGCTCTATACGCTTAAGAATGCATCATTGACTGATGCCGCAAACAAGCACGCCGGTTTATTTGAAGCGCATAAGGTTGTTAGTCAGTCAAGCAGTCCGTCAAGAACGCATTATTCCGTAAAAGGAGGGACTGATACAAAAGTCCACAAGAAAATTTTCGCAACGGAGCGCGGCCTTGTGAATGCGGTATCTAAAAAAACTTTAAAGCCCGTGGGCAAACAATGGAACCTTACGAAGGTTGGCCTGACGTCTTTGGACCGTAAAAGCGGGATACCCCCGGGGAGAGTAACAGATACCGTTGACGTATATTTGGACCGCAGGGACCGCAGAAGAAAATCAGGATATAAAAAATAGGGCGAGAACTGTGAAAAAAAACAGGCGCGAACCTGCGCCGGCTGTTGACGCCGCGCTTAATTGCCTTATGGTTCAATAGGGCTGCCCAGATATCCCGCAGGTTCGTGCCCTGCCGCCGAACTATGGGCGGGAAGGTTTATTAAGTGCCTGATGCCTTATTTTTCGGATGGCTAACAAAATGAATGAACATGTAAAGCCGGGCAAAATAAACAGGGTGCTTTTGATAGTGCACCCGTTTCACAGCCTGTTTCTCATGATATATCAGGGGCTTCCTTGGCACGAACCGCCACAAAGGCTTTCGCAATTCCCGCAGGTAACTCGCTCATTTGTAAGAAATATGCTCGGCGGCTGGGGAAAAGAGATAGCGGCAATAAAAAATAACCCGGATGCAATGGCGGTTATGGTCGGGGTTGAGCCTCTTTCTTCCATTCCGAGCGGCCTGAAGGATACGTATGGCAGGTTCAGGGAATTTGCAGGGAAAACGCTTGGCAGCAGATTTCTGGAACTGCCCAAGGTTTACGGGGACTTCCGCCATTCGGGCGGAAATGCTGTTGTCGGGGACTATGAAGTAACCGTAAGGGAAAAGCAGCATTACCGGTCGGAATTGGGAAGGCTTATTTCAAAGTTTGAATTTGATGAAAAGGGGGTTGAAATTGAGGGCATGGGCGAGTATCTGGGAAATTTTAATGCTCGCAATAGGGAATACGAGCCGGGCTGCATAGATGCTGCCGCGGATAATTTGAAAGAAGCGCTAAAGGCGCGCGGAATAAAGAGCAGAATAAAATTTGCCGAAAAGCACTCCTTGCGCCCTGCTGATTTTGACCTTATTGTGAAAAGTTTCAGGGCATGGCGGCGCAAGAAGGCGGGAAAAAGGCCCGCAACAAGAGAAAGGCGGAATAACCAGCCAAAGCCCCGGCCTAGGGGTTAGGCTTTTTATTGCCGAACCAAAACCGGCATGAACCATTATTAAATAATTTTGGTTGCTGTTTAGTGTGGGCTCGAGGAGGTTTGAGGATGCATCTTGTAACTCTTTTGGACTGGAAACCCGAACTTATAGGCGAGGTTATAGACAACGCAATAAAAGTAAAGGGTTCGCAGGGGGATTATGCGGACGCGCTCAAAAACAAGAGCCTGTGCATGCTGTTCCAGAAAACCAGCACACGTACAAGGGTTAGTTTCGAGGCGGGAATGACGCAATTGGGCGGGCACGCGATTTTTCTGGACTGGAGGGCGAGCAACTTCACATTGGGCGCAATTCAGGATGAAATAAGGTGCCTGGACAGGTACTGCGATATTATCATGGCGCGCGTGTATAAGCATGCGGATATCAAGGCAATGGCGGAAGCCAGCAGGGTTCCCGTCATAAATGCGCTTTGCGACCTTTATCACCCGTGCCAAATTTTGGCGGATTTGATGACAATAAAGGAAAAAAAAGGAAAACTGGAGGGTTTGAAACTGGCATTTGTGGGGGACGGGAACAATGTTTGCAACTCGCTCATAATCGGCGGCTCGAAAATGGGTATGAAGGTTGCTGTTGCAACCCCGAAGGGTTACGAACCCCACAAAAGCGCGGTTGATGTGGGAAAGAAATTCGGTGCGCTGCAGCTCTACAACAAACCCGAAGACGCGGTTAAGGGCGCGGATGTTGTTTACACCGACACCTGGGTCAGCATGGGGCAGGAGGGGGAGAAGGAGAAGCGCCTGCGGGATTTTAAGGGTTACATGGTTGATGCAAATTTGATGGCACACGCGAAGAAGGATGCATTGTTCATGCACTGCCTGCCCGCGCACCGCGGATGCGAGGTTGCTGATGAGGTGCTTGACAGCAAGGCAAGCATTGTCTTCGATGAGGCCGAGAACAGGATGCACGTGCAGAAGGCTGTGATGCTGAAGCTGTTGGGGGTTAAGGTGTAAGTAAATGAGGGCGCGAGCATGAAGCAGACAAAAAAAGAAGCAGAGATGGCACTGGTATCTAAGCGGCTCAAAAAAGAAAAAGATGAAATGAAACGCAACGGCGTGAAATACCTGAGCGAGGATGAGGCGCTTTCAAAATACATGCGGGCAGTAGCCCCGCGCTCTGCAACCAAATGAATCAGGGGTGCTCACAATACCTTAAAACACCTGGCATGAAGGTTTAGCATGGGCAAAATCAAGGTCTGGAGGCTGGATCCGAAAAAAGCAGCCAAATTTTTCAGTACGCGCCCTTATGAAGTAAGCCAGCCATACGTAACATACCTCAGGCCGGGGATTGACGGGGCGAATAAAACAAGGATATTGAATATTTCCGGAAAAATAAGGGCCCTCGTTCCGCATCCTGAAAATAGGATTGGGGTGGAAATAGGCCCGGGTGATGCGCCTGTTTTATCGGGAATTCCTTTTAAGCGGACTGTTTACGTGGACGGCAGCCCTGCCATTGCTGCGCAGTTAAAAAAATACGGGGATGTGCGCCAAAGCGCAGGGGTTATTGCGGGCGACATCAGGAATCTGCCAATAACCAAAAGGCAGAGAGCCGGCATAATTGCCGTGAATGAGGTATTTGCCCACCTCTGGCCGCGCGAGAGGCTTCCTGCATTAAAGGAGATTGCCGAGAGAGCGGATGCCCTGCTGATTATCGACAGACCCGCAATTTCATTCCGCAGATTCCGCGAAAAACTCGCGGAGGAAGGAAGAGCCGCTTTGGAACTGCTTAAGGGGAAGAGGGTTCCGGAAGCGGAACTGGAACTGCATAAATTTAAAATAAACATGCCATTGGCGGATGCCAGGCTTGCATATGCGCGGCTTGTGGATTTCAGGGAGATAAGGGACTACCTCAAGAATGACGGTTGGGAAGTCTGGGCAGAAGAGGATAAGGAAGGGAGCCAAAGGTATGTTATCCTTACGGCAAAAAGAAAGGAACTTTAATCAATTCGTCAATTGACGAACATTTTTATTATGTTCCTGCCCTTAATTTTCCATGCAAAAGCGGCGGCTCAGGATTTATTTAGATTCAAACGTCCTCATTTCCCTCGCAAGGCAGGAACTCGGGCGCGGCTTCAGGATGCTCGCGCAGGACAGCGAGGCATTCCTGTCCTTATGTGACGAAGGCGACCATACGCTGGTTCTCTCCGATTTGTTCTTCGGGGAAATAGAAAAAATAATCTCGCTGGGAAAAGCGGACGTAATCGGCCTACTCAAGAAATATAACGCGAAAACTGAAACGGCGGGCGAGGGGAACAAATCAAAAGAGGCGGACAAACTCCAGAAGAAAACAGGCATGCACTTTGCCGATTCGCTCCACCTTGCGCTTGCCCTCGATTCAAAATGCGATGTTCTCGTGAGCTGGAATAAGGGGGATTTTTCCGCTGCGGAAAAATTCATCCGCTGCCTCACGCCCGAGGAATTCATCTGCGAATTTTCTCAAAATAGCGCATGGCAAGCGCGTCCCTCTGTTTCCGCGTGAGCGGCCTGTAAGGCCCGGCCTTTGCCCTAAGTTCCTGCGTGAACCCCCTTATCCTCTTACGCGATTCCTCGAGCCCCATCAGCTGCACGAGCCTCTGCCTTGCCGCGTCCCTAAGGAACTCGCTCTTCGAGTTGTAGAGCCCTGTGGAGAGGGCTATTTTCTCCACGGTCCGCACAAACTCGGGTTCCGCGGAAAAGCTCATAGTGGTTTTTGCCTGCGTTTGCATGGTTACATAAACGCTGAAAAAGTATTTAATGGTATGTTATTAATGAATATACATAACTATGAGGACAAAAACAGCGTGCGCGAAAAGAAAGGCGGGCATTTCCCTAACGCCAAAAGAAAAGAACTTTAAGCAGTTGCGCGCCTCAGTTAAGGTATGATGGGAAGAACCCCGAAAAAGGGCTGGAAGTTTTTCAGCACATATTATTACAGAAAGGGGGAGCAGCCATTCCGCACATACCTGACCTCGGCATGGGAAAATCTCCCAAAAATAAGCGAAAAAATAAAAAGCCTCGTTCCAAACCCGGAAAGGAGCACCGCCATAGAGATAGGGCCGGCACTTATTCCTGTGCTGCAGTATCACCCCTTCAAAGAAAAAATTTATGTGGAGGGCAGCCCAGCGCTTGCAGCAAGGATAAAAAAAGGCGGCCATGCCAAAGGTTCAAAGATTATTTCCGGCAACATCAGGAATTTGCCATTACTTCGCCGCATTAAGGCGGACATTATTGTTGCAAATGAAGTCCTAGCGCACATATGGCCTGAGGAGAGGCTACAGACGGTAGCTGATATCGCGGGCAGGACTAATGCGCTGCTGATTATCGACAGGCTTAAAATTCCATTTGACAAATTCCGCACGGAGATGGCAGGGAGCAAACTGGATGAAAAAAGGCTGAAAATGTCATACACCCAGCGGGTGGATTTCAAGGAGATAATACGGCTTCTCCGCGAGAGGGGGTTTGAAGTTAAGGCCGAAACGGATGTTGCAGGCGGAACCAAATATGTAATCCTAACCGCCAAAAGAAAAGAACTTTAAGCAGTTGCGTGTTTTAATTTAGGATATGCCTGCGGGGGATTTCAAGGCAAAGGTTGCAAAGGCCGTGCATTCCGCGCTCCTCTCTATGGGCGCAAAGGGCTTTTCAGATGCGCACATAGAGGCGCTGATAGAGGTGCCGCCATCCCGCGAGTTGGGGGATTATGCCTTCCCCTGCTTCAAGCTTGCGGGAGCGCTGAAAAAGGACCCGAAGAAAATCGCGCAGGAGCTTGCCGAGGGCGTGAACAAAAGCACGGAGGCAATGGCCGAGCTCGACACTGTCAGCGTTGTCGGGGGTTACATAAACTTCTTCGTGAGCAGGGCAGGGCTTGCCGAGAGCACTGTTGAACAGGTGCTTGCGGAGGGGAAAAAATACGGCAGCGGTTCGGGGAAGAATGAAACAGTAATGGTTGAATTTTGTGAGTCCAACACGCACAAGGCTTTCCATATCGGGCATGTAAGGAACATTTCATTCGGGGAGGCGCTGTGCAGGCTGCTGGAGTTTTCGGGCTACAAGGTCCTGCGCGTGAATTATGAGGGCGATGTGGGACCGCATGTTTCCAAAACCCTTTGGGGGTTTTTGGAACTGCACAATGGGAAGGAACCGAAAGGCAGGGGCGTGAACAAAGGGGAATGGTTAGGGAAGGTTTATGCCGAGGCGAGCAAGAAGGTAAAAGGGAACGAGGAACTTGAGCAGAAAATGCGCGACCTTGTAAAGGAACTGCATGATGGCAAGAACAAAAAACTCCTCGCGCTCTGGAAAAAAACCCGCAAATGGAGCCTTGATGAGTTCGACCGCATATACAAGGATTTCGGCGTGAAATTCAACCGCCTCTATTTCGAGAGCGAGGTGGAGAAGCCCGGCATTTCCGCTGCGCGCGAACTGCTGAAAAAGGGGATTGCGGAGGAGAGCGAAGGTGCGGTAATAATCGACCTGAAGAAAGAGGGGCTCGGCGTCTTTGTCCTGCTGAAGCAGGACGGGATGCCGCTTTACTCAGCGAAGGATTTGGGGCTTATACGATTGAAAACGAAAGAATACAAATTCGGCCGCTCATACCATGTTGTGGGGGCGGAGCAGAATTTCTATTTCAGGCAGCTGATAAAAACCTTTGAACTTATTGGTTTGCCGCAGGCAAAAAAAACAAGGCATATCTCATACGAGCTTGTAATGCTCGAGGGCGGCAAGATGGGCTCGAGGGAAGGGAATGTGATAACATACAGCGAACTGCTGAACAAGGTCATGGGCAAGTGCATGGGGGAAGTGGGGAAAAGGCACAAGGATTGGGCGAAAGCAAAGTCCGAGAAAACCGCAAAAGCGATTGCGCTTTCCTCAATAAAGTTTGCAATGGTTAGCAGGGAGAACCAGAAAGTCATAATATTCAACTGGGAGCGCGCCACGGAACTTGAGGGCGAGACCGGGCCTTATGTGCAGTATGCGTATGCGCGCGCGCGCAGCATACTGAGGAAGGCGAAGGGTGAAGGGAAAGGCACCGCAGCGGGCAAAAAATCCAAATTTTCCGCAAGGAAAACGGATTATGGCTTACTCACAGAGGAACAGGAAAAAAACCTCGTCAGCGCGCTTGCGGGTTTCGGGCAGGCAGTCGGGCAAAGCGCCGAGCACTGCGCGCCGCACATAATGGCGCAGCACATGCTTAAGGTTGCCGCCGCGTTCAACTCATTTTACCAGAAAGTGCCGGTGCTTAACGCGGAAAGGCCCGAACTGCGCGCCGCAAGGCTTGGGCTTGTTAAGGCGGGCACAATCGTGCTTGAAAACGGGCTGACGCTGCTTGGGATTGAGGCGCTTGAGGAGATGTAGGGATGGCTCATTTCCCAAAACCGCTGAGACGCTATTACAAGAGAATGAAAAAGCAAATCCAGAATGAACTCGGCACAGGGCCGCTTGGCGTGAAAGTGCACGTCACAACCAAGGAAAGCCTTGGAAAAGTTATAAAGGATTTGCCGTCAAATTCTATTGGAAACATGGAGATAATAAATAGTCGCAACCCCAACAAGAAGACAAAACGAACCATTTACTTGTTAAAGAAAAATATGCCCGAATATGTGATTGCACATGAGACGGGGCATGCCGCATATTCAAAAAAAAGGGGGGAAATCCTAAAAATGCAATATGGGCCGCGTGATTACAAACGACATCTTCGCCTCAGCAATATTGACGATATTGCTTCCGCGACAGTCGCAGACAGCTATGCTATAGAGGCGCTATTATTGAAGGAAGCAAGACTTCACAACAGATACTACGAGTATTTAAATATTCAAAACGACAAGCCAGTTCTCGAAGTTATTGAGAAATTCTCAAAAGAGAAGGGTGTCGCACCCATTCCGAATAAGGATGCTGCAAGGCATATTATCGGGCGCATGCTGGCTTTCGCAATATTCGATGCAGCGCCAAAATCCAAAACAAAAAGGGCGACTATACGAAGAATTGTTGCAGAAAATCCGAATGTGGTCGCCTCAGCACTCCCCAGCAAGGCAAAATATGCGGATGTGGTCAGGATATTCAAAAAAATGCTCGAGATGGAGCAAGGAAAAACGGAACTTGCAGCAAATTCGGCTGGCGAAAAATAGGCGGGCTTTTATTCTTTTCTTGGCCCTATAATATCATGAACCAACCATTGAGGGCGATGCTCGACACGAACACTTACGAGATTTTGTACAGGAAAGACCTGCAACAGATATTGAAGTTAATCGAATCGAGCCGTCTTGTTATTTACGGATGCAAAAACGATAAGGGACGAACTGAGGGAAATACCGAAAACAATCGCAGTCGAAGGGCATAACTACAGGCAGACGCTGATTTCAATATACGACAGAATCACAAAAAACCACAGCTATCCCGTCGAAAGCCTTGCGGAAACGCTTGCGGAAGAATACTGGCGGGCGTACAGGGGCGGAACCGCAAAAAGAAAAATGATGCCCGACTTTATAATAGTGGCTATTGCAACAATCCACAGGCTCGATATTATTGTCTCGGAAGACGAGAGAACAATGAAATCAAGGAAAGCCTTGCAGGCATATAAAGAAGTCAACAGGCAAAAAGACCTTGAAACGCCGAAATTCATCAAAATAGAAGAATTGGCTAAGCTTTAAGGCCGGCAATAAGATTCCTGGTGTAGGCGTTAACGCTATCCGAATGCCTTGCCTTCTTAAGAATGGCAAAAAGCCTCTTTATTTCCCTAATCTGCCCTTTGGAATAAGGCTTCCCAATAGTGCGGGTCTTTGCGTACATGACTATAATTAGGTGTGCCCGAATATAAAAGAATATCTGTTCAGCAACACAAGGACGCCCGCAACTTCACTCGACATAAATCGCGGGCTTCAAAGGGAGCGCGTTCTTCGCCTTTCCCGCTGGGTCGCATGAGCACACGTCCGCGCGCTCGATGAGAACCTCGCAGCCGAACCTCTGCTTCAGTGCTTCCGCAGCTTCCCTAAGGGCGGCGAGTTCGTCAATCTTCTTCACGCCCCTGTACTCAGGCGCGCGCTTCACGAACGCGTTAACGCAGACCTGCGCCTCCTTTCCGTACTTGCGCAGTTCCGCATCGCCCATCACTGCCTTCATTGCAGCGCCGACATCGGGCTTCGGCACGCAGACTTTCACAACCTGCTCCATCGCCTTCCACTTCCACGCGGGGCAGGTGTAGAGCACAATCTTTTTAGGCACGGGGATGTTCGCTATGCCCTTGATTGCCTCGATGTCCGCGACAACGGCATCCACAAAATCCGCTGCCTGCTCCGCTTTCTCATCAATCATTTTTTTGTCGCACTTTGGCCAGGGCGCTGTGGAGGCAAAGCCTTTTCCCCCCGCAATTTCCCAGAGTTCCTCGCAGGTATGCGGGGCGAAGGGGGAGAGGAGAAGCACGGAAGTGCGAATGCCAGTGCCAAGGACTGCACTGGTTTGCGGCGATTGCTTTGCCCCCCCTTCCTCGGCATACTTGTGCAGCGCATTCACCAATTCAACAACAGCATTAATCGCAAAGTTCAGCCTGAATTCCTCTATCGCTTCCGTAACGCGCAGGATTGTGCGGTTGATTTTGCTGAGCATCAGCCTGTCGCGGGAGGATAGGGGCTTGGCGCCAATCTTGGCGGGCTTCGCTGCCGCTTTCTTATTATCCTGAACCAGCGCAAAGAATTTGTCCAGGAATTTGTGCGTCAATTCCGCGCCCTTGTCGCTCCACTCGAGTTCCTTTTCGGGCGAGGCAACAGAAAGGATGAACAAGCGCATCGTGTCCGGCCCGAACCTGCCCATAATTGTGCCGGGGTCAACAACATTCCCGAGGGATTTGCTCATCACTTTGCCGCCTTTCAAAACCATGCCTTGGGTAAGCAAACGCGCAAAGGGTTCGCCGAAGTTCAGCAGTTTCAGGTCGCGCAGCGCCTTTGTGAAAAACCGCGCGTAAAGCAGGTGCATTATCGCATGCTCGATTCCGCCGATGTACTGGTCGACAGGCATCCAGTATGAGGCAGCCTTTTTCGAGAACGGCAGTTTGGTTTCCTTCGGCGAGCAATACCTGAGGAAATACCAGCTTGAATCGAAGAAGGTGTCCATCGTATCCGTTTCCCTGCGCGCCTTTCCCTTGCACTTGGGGCATTTCGCGTTAACGAAACTTCCAACGCCCTCGAGCGGGTTCCCTTCGCCCGTAAACTTCGCCCCCTTCGGCAGGAGCACGGGCAGTTCCTTTTCAGGCACGGGAACCATTCCGCATTTTGGGCAGTAAATCACCGGTATCGGCGTGCCCCAGTAGCGCTGCCTCGAAATCAGCCAGTCGCGCAGTTTGTAATATGTCGCGCACTTCGCCTTGCCGCCCTTAACCAGCCAGTCGGAGATTTTTTCAATAGCATCAATATTGCCTGCGCCATTAAACTGCGCCGAGTTCACAAGCACGCCTTCATCAACGTAAGCGCGCTCCATTCCGTCCGCATTCGGTTCCCCTGCACCCTGCCCGCCAGCGCTCAGTTCCTTGCCCTCCGGTGTTATCACAACCTTTATCGGCAAATCGTATTTCTTCGCGAATTCGAAATCGCGCTGGTCGTGCGCGGGTACGCACATCACGATGCCTGTGCCATACTCCATAACGGCAAAGTTCGCGACAAAGAGCGGCACTTCCGCGCCGTTAACGGGGTTAACAAGCAGGCGCCCTGTGAAAACGCCCTGCTTTTCCTTTGATTCATCAGTGCGGTCGGCAATGCTCTGCTGTTTCACTTCACGCACGAAAAGTTTAACGTCGCCCTCCCGCGGGGTTCCCTTCACAAGTTCCTCAACAAGCGGGTGCTCGGGAGCGATTGCGGCAAACGTCATGCCGAACAATGTATCGGGGCGGGTTGTGAAAGTGGAAATTTTTTTGTTTGTGCCTGCAATCGCAAAGAAAACCTCCGTTCCCTTGCTCTTCCCTATCCAGTTCTTCTGCATTGTCCTTACGCGCTGCGGCCAGTGCTCCAGTTTTTCCAAATCACGGAGCAGTTCATCCGCGTATGCCGTAATTTTCAGGAACCACTGCTCAAGTTCGCGTTCATCCACCGTGCCCTTGCAGCGCCAGCATTTCCCCTCCTCGACTTGTTCGTTCGCGAGCACGGTTCCGCACTTCGCGCACCAGTTCACTTTCGCGCCTTTGCGGTATGCAAGCCCCTTTTTCAGGAACTGCAGGAAAATCCACTGGTTCCATTTGTAATAGGCGGGTTCGCAGGTTGCGAATGCCCTCGCCCAATCATAGGAGAAGCCCAGCTGCTCCTGCTGGGAGCGCATCTCCCTTATCCTTGCCCATGTCCACTCTTCGGGATTCACGCCGCCCTTTATTGCCGCGTTCTCCGCAGGCAGGCCCAGGGCGTCGTAGCCCATGGGGTAAATCACATTGAAGCCCTGCATGCGCTTGTAGCGTGCATAAGAATCGCCGATTGAATAATTCCTGACATGCCCTATGTGCAGTTTTCCCGAGGGGTATGGGAACATTTCAAGGATGTAATATTTCTTGCCCTTGCCGTCCTTTGCGGCGAAAAGCCTTGCGCCTGCCCAGCGCTTCTGCCATTTCTGCGCGATTTTGTTGTAGTCCGTGCCCATGGAAACCACGACACTAAATTTCACTGGAAAAAGGTTTTTATTCCAACGTATTGTGCATTAAACCCTCAGAAATACTCCTGCCACGGCCTTATGTCAAGCTCCTCGGGCTTCTTTGCGGAAATCGCCTTCAGGAACTGCCTTGCGACCTCGGCATCAGTTATAAGGGGGACTGAATAATCGACGGCAGCGCGCCTGAGGAGGTATGCGCCGCCCATTTCCGCGGCAACCTGCGGGTCGGGGACGCATATCGCGAAATCAAGCCTGCCGCTGTGCAGGTAGCCGAGCACATTCGGCTTCTTGTTTTCGTGAGCCTTGAACAGGCGCCTGCATTTCACGCCGTTCGCGCGCAGGAAGCGCGCGGTATTTTCCGTCGCGAATATGTTAAGGCGCATTGCAACTGCCGCTGCCTTCACCGCGTCAAGCAGTTTTTCCCTGTTCCTGTCCCCTGAAATGCTGACAAGCATGTTCTTTTTGGGCATCGAGTAGCCCGCTGAAAGCATTGCCTTGAGGAACGCATCCTCCAAATCAGGGCCTATGCACGCAACTTCTCCCGTGGAAGCCATTTCAACCCCGAGTTTAGGGTCTGCGCCGTGCAGCCTTGAGAAGGAGAACTGCGGAACTTTCACGCCCACATGGTCGAGCTCGAGTGAGGATGAGTTGGTGTGCGGCGCCTTGCCAGGCCCGAGTGAGGAGGAATTTGCGTGCTTCGCTTTCGCGCCGAGCATTGCCGAAACCGCGGCATCGATAAAGTCCGTGCCGGAAACCTTCGAAACAAACGGGAACGAGCGCGAGGCGCGCAGGTTCATCTCTATCACGAGCACATTGTTGTCCTTTGCAAGGAACTGCATATTGAAAGGCCCTGAAATGCGGAGCGAGGAGGCAAGCCGCCTCGCAATATGCTTTATCCTGCGCACGGTTTCGAGGTTTGTGCGCTGGGGAGGGAGAACCATAGTGGCATCCCCTGAGTGAACGCCCGCGTTCTCCACGTGCTCGGTTATCGCCCAAACCGCCATTTCCCCCTTCGAGGCAACAGCATCAATTTCAACCTCCCTTGCGCCGAGGATGAACTTGCTTATCACAACAGGGTACTCGGCAGAAACCGAAGTGGCTTCCCGCAGGTATGAGGAGAGTTCCGCGGGGGAGAAAGCAACGCGCATTGCGGAACCGCTGAGCACGTAACTCGGCCTTACAAGCACCGGATAGTTAACGCGCGCTGCAAATTCAAGCGCCTGCTTTTCCGTTGTGAGTTGGCGCCATTCCGGCTGGGCAATCCCAAGGGAATCGAGAAGGGCGGAAAACTTATGCCTATCCTCCGCGCGGTCTATGCTTTCCGCGGGCGTTCCGAAAATTTTTACTCCCGCGGGCGCGAGCTTCGGCACAAGGCCGTTAGGTATCTGCCCGCCTGCTGAAACAACAACCCCCCGCGGCTTTTCCTTTCCGTAAATTTCAAGAACTGCCTCAAGGCTGATTTCCTCGAAATAGAGCCTGTCGCACACATCATAATCCGTTGAGACGGTTTCAGGGTTGCAGTTGAGCATTATCGTGCCGAACCCTGCGCGCTTGAGCGCGTTAACAGCGCCGACACAGCACCAGTCGAACTCGACGCTGGAGCCTATGCTGTATGCGCCGCTGCCGAGCACAAGCGCCTTCTTCCCGCGCGGGAATTTTACATCATCCTCGGTTGCGTTGTAAGTGAGGTAAAGGTAATTCGTGCGCGCCGGGAATTCCGCTGCAAGCGTGTCTATCTGCCTTGCGAAAGGATGCAGGCCGAGGGCGTGCCTTCTCGCGCGCACCGCGGCCTCCTGCGCCCCGCCCGGCGAGCCGCGCATTTTCGCGCCGTCTGCGCCCGCCCCCGCATCCCCGCCGCCACGGAGCAAAATTGCAATCTGCTTATCCGAAAACCCCTGCTGTTTGCAGCGCAGCAGCACTTCGGCGGGAATTGCCTGCGCTGTCCAGTTTCCCTTAACCATTTCCTTCTTCAGCGCAACCACATTCTCAAGGCGCTGGAGGAACCATCTGTCAATGCCGCTCAGCGCGTGTATCCTGTCGATGCCGTAACCCTTCTCAAGAGACTCTATAACCGCGAAAATCCTCTTATCAGTGGGGTGGGCAATGCTCCTGCGCAGTTTCAGGAAATGCACGCTGTTGCACACAAGGCCGTTCATGCCTGTGTTAAGCATCCTTATGGCTTTTTGCATCGCCTCCTCGAAAGTCCTGCCTATCGCCATCACTTCCCCCATGCTCTTCATCTCGGTGCCTATGCGCCTTGAAACGCGCCTGAACTTCTGCAAATCCCAGCGGGGAATTTTCACGACAATATAATCCAGCGCGGGCTCGAAGCATGCCTTCGTTGTCCTTGTGACCTTGTTTTCAAGTTCGGCAAGGGAATAGCCGAGCGCGAGTTTTGCGGCAACGAACGCGAGCGGATAACCAGTGGCTTTTGAAGCGAGCGCGCTCGAGCGCGAGAGGCGCGCGTTAACCTCGATAACCCTGTATTCCTCGCTTTTCGGGTCCAAAGCGAACTGTATGTTGCATTCCCCGATTATTCCGAAATGCCTTATCGTGCGTATCGAGATTTCACGCAGCATGTGGTATTCGCTGTTGTTCAGCGTCTGCGAGGGAGCAACAACAATGCTCTCCCCCGTATGTATTCCCAAAGGGTCGAAGTTCTCCATGTTGCAAACTGTTATGCAGTTGCCGTGCACATCCCTCACAACCTCGTATTCGATTTCCTTCCAGCCCTTCAGGCATTCCTCCACAAGAATCTGCTTCGAGTGCGTGAACGCGCGCCCCGCGATGCCCCTTAATTCCTCCCTGTTTTTCGCAAAACCCGAACCCCTGCCCCCCAATGCGAATGCGGCGCGAACAATCACGGGGTAGCCCAATTTTTCCGCCGCGCTAAGGGCCGAGGGCACAGTGGTTACAGCGCTGCTGCTCGGCACCTTAACCCCTATCCTCCCGAGTTCGCTGTTGAATTTTTCCCTGTCCTCCGTGAGTGCAATTGCCTTCACAGGCGTGCCTAATACCCTTACCCCGTGCCTGCGCAGAACGCCCCTGCGTTCGAGTTCGAGGCCGCAGTTCAATGCGGTTTGCCCGCCGAAGGAGAGTAGTATGCCGCCAGGCTTCTCCCGAGCAATCACCCTTTCGACAAATTCGGGCGTAAGGGGGAGGAAATAAACCTTATCTGCGAACCCCTTCCCTGTCTGCACTGTGGCGATGTTGGGGTTGATGAGCACGGTGCTTATGCCCTCCTCGCGCAGCGCCTTTATCGCCTGGCTGCCTGAGTAGTCGAATTGGCGGCAATTATAGTTTCAATGAAACCACAAGTTGCTTTCGCCTGCCTGCCCTATCTGCAGCCCGCCCGAACCCAGCACGAGAACCTTCTTCGGCTTTGGGTGGTTTTTTGTTTTCAAATCAGCATGTCACCTCCCTCGTTTGCCAGATAAAAGACCTGTTCGGGGCGGCCCTTCCCGCCCTCCTGACAAGCCCTCTTGATTCAAGCCTGAGAAGTTTCTTTAAAGCCTTGGATTTATCGAGTGACAGGGCCTCCGAAACTTTTGCGGTTGATGCCCCGCGCACCGCCAAAAATCCGAGGATTTCTTTCGACAGCACGGCTTCGCGGGTTTTGCTGTAAATTATTTTTCTGGAGAGAATCTTTTCCAATTTCACTTTTTTTTCAATGTGGGCAAACCCTATCGATTCATTAAATTTCCGCATGCTTTCAATGTCGGTAACGTTCAGATATGCGACAATATGGGCGCCATCCGGCTTGGAATAACTCCTGCTTACGGAAGGCTTGCCCGCAAGTATGCCGAAATCAGACAGCATAGTTTTTACCTGGCTCATCAGGCGCATCAAGCAATCCAGATTTTTTTCGTGCCTTGTTTGGTACAGGTTAATGCCTTTTGCGGCATATTTTTCCGAATACATAACTGAACCGTCATCGTCAAACAAAGCCCCGAGAAATGCCGCCTTGAATTCATTCGGGCCGGCCATAATCCATTCCGGCACGGGAGAATCTGAATTCAGTTTAGGCGCTTTCGGTGCGCCAAACAACAGCAAAATATCCCCCACAATTGCCGAATAAACAAGCCTTGTTTCGGCAATCCTTATTGGCTCCGCACACAAAACATCGCCGACCAATTTCATTACGGATTCCAGAAGTTCGGGTTTGGTATTGCCGTATTCGAACTGCCGTTTTTTCGAATAAATGCACCCATCACCGAAAACGTGCCCTACAAGCGAGGCTATTGCCCTGTTGCCGTTAATGGGAAATTTAACTTTGGAACCGCCTCCTGAGCGGGTTTTTATTTCAATAATTTTATTTTCGACATCCGCCTTTTCAATGGCACTCAAAATTATCAGGCACATCAGGACGCCTTTAGGGATTGAATACAAAGGCCGCCTCAGATGGCAGGCGCGCGGGTAAGAAACGCCCAATTTTGAAGCCAGCGAGCGGAGGCTTCCCCCGGCCGCCTTATCAAAAAGTTCGGCACAAAAATTTCGGTCCAAAACGAACCTCGTTGTTTCGGGCAAATCCCAGAAATGAACGGATTTTACGGCATCCAAATGCGGCACCATGAATATTAAGTTCAGCCCGCGCTTAAATAGTTTCGGGAGAGGGTACATTTCCTGTGCGAAACTCATTTCAAAGCCCCCAAAAATTCGCCGAAAAGGAACGCCGTATCCACAGGCCCGGGAGTTGCTTCGGGATGGAACTGAACCGACATGAAGGGCTTTTTGGCGTGCCTTATGCCCTCGTTCGTTCCGTCATTCAGATTTGTGAACCATGATTCCCAGCCCGCGGGCAGGGTTTTTTCATTAACCGCGTAACCGTGGTTCTGGGAGGTTATGAAGCATTTCTTTGTGCCCCGCAAAAGTACGGGCTGGTTCTGCGACCTGTGGCCGTATTTGAGTTTATATGTGTCCGCGCCCGCTGCAAGCGCAAGCAGCTGGTTGCCGAGGCAGATTCCGAAAATCGGGGTTTCCTTTGCAAGCGCGGCGCGCACGTGAGAGATTGTTTCATTAAGCATCTTTGGGTCGCCCGGACCGTTCGAGAGCACGATTGCATCGCATTCGATTGAATTGAAATCGTAATTCCACGGCACGCGCGTAACTTTGAGATTTCTGGCAAGCAGCATGCGCAGGATGTTGTTCTTAACGCCGCAGTCCGCGACAACAACATGCGCGGGGCTGCGCTTCCCGCTCTCGTAAACCACTGGCTCCTTTATGCCGACCCCCGCGACAAGGTTGGTTTTATTCGGGTCACATATCCGCACATCACTTACGCCCTCTATTTCAATTTTTCCCGGCATCGTTCCGCACTCGCGCAATCTTTTTGTCAGCGCGCGCGTGTCTATGCCGGTTATCGCGGGAACGCCGTGCTGTTCAAGCCACGCGCCGAGGGATTTTTCAGCGGAGTGGTGCGAAAAGGCGCCAGAATATGACGCCACTATAACCCCCGCAGCCTGCACGCGCTCGGACTCGAAATTATTTATGAAGAATTTCCTGTCGAGCTTGTATGGCGGGAAGCCGCCGTTCCCCTTTCCCGCAAGGCGCATTTCAAACTTTCCCTGTGCCTCCGCCCTTACCCCGTAGTTACCTATCAAGGGGTATGTGAAAACCAGTATCTGCCCCGAATATGAGGGGTCTGAAAGCGAATCCTCATATCCGCACATGCCCGTGTTGAATACAACCTCGCCCGCGGAAGAAGCATTTGCACCGAACGAAATGCCCGAAAAAGAGGAACCGTCCCCGAGAACCAGCCTTGCTTTCTGCACGTTAAAATGCGGCATCTTAAAAAAGGATTTATGGTGTACATTCCTTAAAAACCTATTGCGCGCGCGAGGTATTTCCTGAAGGGGAATGGGCCATAAACAACATCCCTGCCCTCGAAGTGCGCAAGAACCTCGCTTTTCGGGAAACCCATCCTTGCCGCGAGTTTTGCCGAGAGCGTGTCGGCAAGCAGTTCCTCGGCAACATCGGGCGTTATGCGCAGGGATGCGGCAAACTCCGCAATCAGCGGCTTGCCGAAGTGCGCATATTCGTGCGCAAGCGTGAAGATGCCGTCGATTGTCAGGCGGTCTCCGCTAAACATGTGCTCCGCGGGCATGTTTATGTAATGCCGCCTTACAATATAGCTGCTGCCGCCCTTCTGCACAACCGCAATCCTCTCCACGCTCTCGCCCTTCGTAACGGAGCCGAAAACCATGTTCCCCACGCGGTAAATCATTTCCCGCAGGTTGCGCAGGGGGTGGAATACAACGGGCGTGCTTCCGATGTTGTAAATCATGCTGTCGTAAAGTTCGCGGACATTCGCGTCCTTTGTCCCGCGCCTCAGTTCCCCGAGCGCGGCAACCGCGTTCGCGCGGAAATCGTCCAGCGCCTTCTCGCGCTTCTTTGTGAGTATGGGCTTTCCGCCGAAGATGCCCAAATCAACACCCCGCAACGTTTCCGGGTTTTCCGCGGTTTCCGCGGCGCACTCCCACGCGCTCACCCCGCCTTCCACTTTCGCAGGTCGCCCAAAAACCTTTTTGCGGTTTTCGGCACGTGCTCGGGCTGCGTGCTGAAAGCGAGCGCGGCTGCCTGCAGCAGTTCTGCCGTGCCCAAACCATGCCTTTTTTCGGGCGTCGGAAGCGCGAGCGCCCTAAGCGCTCCCGTGTTTTTGCCCTTCACAAGTTTCCTCGCCCTTTTCCATGCCGCGAAAAGGTTTTCGCATGCGGAGGGAACAGCGGCAGGCTCGATGCCCAAAATTGCGGCGGTTTCCGCAAGCAATCCTTCGGCCTCGCTCCCGCTCTTCTCCGCGGCTTTCCCGCAAACGAAAGTTATGCGTATAACCCCGTCCTGGATTTTTGCGGTGTTGAGAATGCGGAACTGCCCGATTTCGGCGGTGTTCTTTGCGTGCGTGCCGCCGCATGCCTCGATATCCAAATCCGCAATGCTGAGGATGCGCAGCACCTTTCCCGGAACGTATCCTCCCTGGTAAATGCGCATGCCGTATTTTTCCTCCGCTAAATTGCGCGCAAGGAACTCGTGCTTTATCGGCAGGCGCTCCTTTATTATGCGGCTGCACACCTCCTCGATTTTTTTTGCCTCGGCATCATCTATCGGCCTGTAATGCGTGACATCGAACCTCGCCTTATCCAAGCCAACATAAGAGCCGTGCTGCCAGCAGTGCGCGCCCAAAACCTCGCGGCAGGCATAATTCAGCACATGCGTGCCGTCGTGGTGCTGTGTTAACTGCCTCCTGCGCGCGGCATCAACCACGCACTTAACCCGCTGTTTCGTTTTTATTTTGGTTTTGCCGTTCTGCAGGATGTGCAAAACCATCTCCCCCTGCGCAACAACATCAATCACGCGCTCCCCCATTATTTCCCCCGTGTCGTGCTCCTGCCCCCCCGAAGTTGGGTAAAATGCCGAGCGGTCCAGAACAACAACATTTCCCTGCGCGTAAAGGACATTAGCATCGAATTCGAGGAGCGAGGCATCCTCGTAATACATCCTTTTGGTTTCCGGCAAACCCTCCAAAACCTTGCCCGCGATTTCGGGTTTTTTTGTTTTTTTGTTTTTGTCCTCCGAATCACTTTCGCCGGCACCTTCCTTTTTTTCCGCGTGCCTTTCCGCAACAAGCGCGAAGAAATTGTCGGGCACGCTTACCTCGAGTTCCGTGCCCTTTGCATAGCCCTGCAGGAGTTCGGGCGTTATTCCCTGCGAATCGTACAGTTCCGCGAGTTTCGCGGGCGTGATTTTTTCCTTCCTCGCAATCAGCCCCTCGATAACCTGCTTGGATTTGAACCTCGTCTGCCCGTGCTTCTGCAGTTCATAGGCGAGCATTTCATTCACATCCTTCAGGTTTTCCTCGAGTTCCGGGTAAAGGTTGCGCAGGAAGTGCGCGTGCAGTTCGAGGAGTTTTGAATAATCCACATCCCAGCGCCGCTCCTCAGCAAGGGAGAACATGCGCCTTGCAAGCGTGCGTATGTTATACCCTCCCCCCGTGTTGCTGAACATCGCGCCGTCGTTCAGCGCGGCAAGAACCGCCCTTGAATGCTCCGCAATCGCGTAAAGGTCGCGCATGGGCATAAGCCGCGCGCGCAGTTCCTCAACAGAAATGCCTATTTTCCCCGCAACAAAGCCCCATGTACGCGCTATATTTTCAACCTCGTCAACATTCAGGTACGCGGAATAGGGCAGGAATTTTTGCAACAGTTCCTCGTCGGCGCGCAGGTCTGAAACTTTCCGCAGATAGTGCACGACGTCCGGAAAAGTGGTTTCGTAGCTTGTACTCTTGCCGTGCGTGAACCACGGTATTCTCTCATGCCCCTGCCCCATATCCAAAACTTTTATGTCGAGTTCCCTGTAACCGCCGTCCGCGTTAGCGGAATACTGCATGTAAACCTGGTTGCCGAGTTCAAGCCCTGCGCTGAAGAATTCCATGCTCGGGCCGAATGTTCCCCCTCCCGCCCAGGAATCCTCGTGCAGAACGAGCGCGTTGCGCGGGATTCCCATCCCTTTCTCGAGCCATGAGAGGTAATCTTTCAAATAATCGCCGGGCGCGTAATCCCCCTTCTTTTCGAAGCGCAGCTGGCCGAGCATGTCGAAGCATGAGTAGTGCGAGCCTGTTATGCCAACGTTATCCACATCATTGAAACGCAAACTGAGTTGTGGAATTATAACCGCGTTGCTCGGCGGCTCTATTTCGCCGCTCACAACGTACGGCTGGAACCCGTACACCGAGGCGCCCGTCCAGTACACGTCGTTGCGCCAGCGCGCAACCACTGGCTTGCGCGGCACTGCAAGGTAGCCCATTTTTTTGAACTCGCGCGCGAACTCCTCCCACGCCTCTATGTAATTCAGTTTCTTTTTCGCGGGCGTCTTCCCGATAAAACCAAATCCGCCCTCGCACGCGGGCTCGCCGCAGGCCTGCCTTTCCGCATCCGTGCTCCAGAATTCGCGCTGGCATTTCATGCACTCGCGCCTCTCGAAGCCCAGTGAGTGCAGAGCCTGCACGGGGTAAAACTTCTTGTATTCTTTCACGAATTTCGGCCTGAACTTCGCCTTTACCTGCTTGTCCGTAAGGGCTTGCATAACTATTAATATTTCAATAAATGATATATAATGGTTACCTTACTTTGGCTTTTTGAATTTGAATGCGCTAAATAAACTTTTCCGCACGGGGGGCTCAAAACGCACAGACGCAACCGAGAATTTCTTGTAAAGCACCCTTTCTTTGGATCCGCCCTTCATTCCCGCCCCCCTGAGGAACCCCCTCAGTTCGGGGCAGGGTAATTCAAATGCCATATATTTGATGCCCTTTTCTTTCGCATGCTCGTGAACCGCCCTTAGCAATTGCGTTGAAACTTCCTTTCCCCCGTTCAGCACAAGCCACCAGGTCTTGTCCCCTTTCCAGTTTGCCTTTTCTTTCCACCTAATGCAGCCCAGATACCCCCTGCCCTTCCATGCAACGAGTATGCCCTCATTGCCGGCAATACTAGGGTGGTTAGATTCGTCTCTGATTTCTATGCTTTCAGAACCCGCCATTCAAGCCACCTCAACACAAAGCGTGCACAATAACCAATATCGCAGGATATATAAAAAGGTGGCGAAACGCAGCACGAATTATCGGGCTGCCGAAGGCAGCCCACATACCAGAAGTTTTGCCAACTTTTGGGAAGTGAGGCTGAGCGCAAGGCGAAGCCTCACGCTCCTAAAAGTTGAGGTGCAGGGCTGCGGGCAATAAGCCGCCTTCTGTAATTTCGGCAGCATTCGCCTAAGCGGCGTGAAGCCTTGCATCCCGGTGGTTTTGACACCACCACCCACAGCGCGTTTCAGCCCAATGAAGGGTATCGTTTCTGTTCCGTGGGACGCCCTCTCGGGCGCGTCATTTTGGAATGGATGGGCGGACTTTCCTCAGTTCGAATCCTTTCGGAGAACCGTTGGCTGCCTGCCCGCTTCCCTGCGTATATATTGCTGTTAAGGGGGTTTATAAGGGTTTGCCGGCGCTTTTCCGGCGCCTTCGGCAATGCCCGGCGGTGCGCCGAACCCCGCAAATTTGGCGGTTTATAAGGGTTTTTATGCGTTCCCGCCGCCCTGCGCGGGAATTGCAGAATTATTAAAATGTTTGATTTACCCATAATACGGGGTGAATATTATGGATAGGGACGATTACAAAGCGGAAATAATGGAAATAAAGGCGGCAATAGACCGCATAGAAAGGGATAAGGTTGCGCTCGAGAAGCGCATGGCGCTCAAGAGGAAGCGCAACATGTTCACCGAGGGCGAGGCGGAATCGCTCGACGAGGAGATTGACGGCAAGAAAAGCAAGATTGCCGCGCTTCAGTCGCGCATAAGGCACATAGAGAACGAGCGCATAAGGTCGAGGAACCTCGGCGGGGAATAAAGGCGCAACCGCGCGCAAACAAAAAGCAAGCGCGGTTTTCGGGCTTGGTTCCCGCAGGCTGCCCGCGGGCAAAATGCAAATTCGCGCGCACCCAAAAAACAAAAACCCGCGCGGGTTTTTGGGGTTCGCACCGGGCAAACCCGGTAGCGTGCGTTTTTGTTTTCGGTTTCCGCACGCGCGGCAAACCTGCCGCAGGTTTTCGGTTTTCTTGCGCAAACCGCGCAGATAAGCCGGCACCGCCAGGCGGGGCGGAACGCCGCATTTTCGGCATATGTTTTTATTCAGCCGCGGCGTATTCATGCTATGGCGGCGCCAATTGCGGCAAAGAAGCCCCTCGGGAGAAGGGCGAAGTTTCCGAACGATTTCGCAAGGGTTATGCGCGGGCGCCTCGAGGCGAAGAAAAGATTTATCGGGAGTGCGGTGCGCGGGGCAAACCTGCAGAGCAGCAGCGGAGGCAAGCCGATGGGCGATGCCGCTGTGGAGGCGCACTTCCGCGCGAAAAGCAGGAACTATTCCGCTGCCGGGCGCGGGATGTTCGCAAAAATCTCGTCAAGGCTCGCGGCGATTGCGAAATCGGAACTCCCCAAGCACTTTGAAAATTACCTGCGCATGAGGCACCTGCCTGTTTCCAAGCGCCTAATCAAGGAAACATTTTCATCCCGCTACGTGCGTTTCGACGTTGCGGGCAACCCCGAATGGAGGCTCTATGAAAAAATTTACCTGAAAAAACTGCGGCGGCGGGACACAAGAGTCATGAAGGCGTCACTGCGCGGGTTTCCCGCGGAAACAAGGATGGGGCGCACAGCAAAGCCGAAAAAGAAGGGGAAAAAGGAAACCGGCAACAGGCGGGATGCCGAAACCAAAGAAGCGCCCGCAAAAAAGGAGGAAGTGTCCCCCCTTAAGCAGGCGATGGACAAAATAAGGGCGGAGAACCCGCCCGGGGCTGCCGACTTCCTGAACGGCCTTCTGGAGAAAAAGCGAATCACGGAGAAGCAGGTGCGCGGGTTTGCAATAGAGGGCAGCTACACGCTCAGGGTTTTCAGGATGGCGCTCGATGCCGGGCTCGGCAGGTTCGGGGAGGGCGCAACATCGGACCTTGCGGAAATCCTCCTGCGCATAGGCTCCGAAGGGGCGCACGGGGCGAAAGCGCAGAAGCTCGCGGGCGGACTGGGATACGGCAAAAAAATATACAGGGGGCTCATAAACACGGGCCTCGTCCTCACGAGGCACGGCTACATGAAGAGGGACGTTTTCATAGCGCAGCCCGAATACCTCGGGGAAGCGATTAAAAAGATTTACGGAAAATAAGGTGCAAGTGTGCTTATCGCGGGAAACCCGCACACGCCGCCTGCGCGGCAATTTCGCATGCGCTTCGCACGCTACCGTATGCGCCTATTCCGCACGAATCCGCGCGCCTATTTCACAAGAACCTCGCGCACCGCGGGCGCGAGCTTTATTATGTTCGTCTTCCCGTGCTTTTCTATTTCAATTACCCCGCGGTCCGCAAGGCGCTGGAGTATGCGGTGGCTTTTCAGCTTGCCCACGGTTTCGATGCGCGAAACCTCGGACTGGTAAACCTTTCCGCCATTTTCAAGAATTTTTTGCACCACTGCCTTCTCGTCCTTTCCGAGGAACTGCACAAGCGCGGAAGTGACCTTTTTCAGTTCCTTCCCCTTGTCCTCGAGCTTGGAGGTCATGAAAAAGAACACAAGCGCGCCTATCGCCACGCCGCCGAGGATGAAGAACGGCACGAGCTGGTTCAGCACCTCTATGCGCTTCTCGTGCTGGCAAACGCCCCCCACATAACACACGCCGGGATTTGTTTCGTTCAGCAATGGCGGGAGGTAAAGCACAAGCGCCATAACGCAGAGCAGGACAACTATTCCCGCAATCGCGCGCCTGTTTGAAAGGTCTATTTTGAGTTCCATCTGAAATAACGCTGGACACAAGTTATTTTAAGCCGAGCCCGCATTAACGGCGTTTTTCCTGATTTTTCAGTGGTTTCGGCAAACTGCACGAATTTTCCCCGTTTTCCCACGGTTTCAGCAAACCATATGTATGGTATCAGGCGCATAAGGTACAGGTTATGCGCGGGAAAACCGCGGAACCTTTACGGCGCCTGCGCCGCGGGAGAGTGGTTCAAGTGGAAAATTGCGGAATCGGGGAAACAAAGGGCGGTGGTATAAATGGAAAACGCGGAACTTAAGGTAAAAGGGATGCACTGCAACAGCTGCGCGGAACTGATAAAGGACAGGGTTTCGAGGATGCACGGCGTTGCCGAAGTTAAGGCAAGCTATGCGGACGAGAATGTCAAGGTGCTTTTCGACGCGGGCAAGGCAACTAGAGGCGACATAGAGAATGAAATAACAAAGATGGGCTACAGGGTCGAGGGAGGGATTGCTCCCTCACAGGCCCATGAAGCGAAAACGGAGGCAAAAACAACCGCACAAACCTCGCTTAAGGAGGGGTTGATTTACGGGTTAACCCCGCATATCGGGTGCATAGGTTTCATCGCCGCCTCGGTGCTGGGCGTGACTGTTGCGGTTCAATTGTTCAGGCCGCTGCTGATGAACGCATGGTTCTTCTATGCGCTTATTGCCCTGTCCCTCGTTTTCGCAACTGTTTCATCCGCGCTTTACCTAAGGAAGCAGGGCATGCTTTCCTGGAACGGCGTGAGCAGGAAGAAAGGCTATCTCGCGACAATGTATGGCTCGACAATGGGCGTCAATCTCCTGCTGTTCGTTTTCGCGTTCCCGATGCTGGCAAACCTTGACACCGGCGTGTTCGCAACCCCCACAGGGGCGGTTGCGCTTGCGGGTTCGGGAAACGTTGCCGCGGAAACCGCGGGGGAAAATGCACAATACTCGATAATGAAACTGCAGGTAAACATACCCTGCTCGGGGCACGCCTCCTTAATCACAGGTGACCTGAAAACAATTCCAGGAGTTGCGGGGGTTAAGTTCGAATCGCCGAATTACTTCGACGTTGCGTTCGACCCTAAGCAGACTTCAAAGAGCGAGATACTCGCGCTCGAAGTGTTCAAGACATACGCGGCAACCGTGGTAAGCGGGCCGAGTTCTGGCGGTTCCGCAACGGCAACTGCAGGCCTTTCGGGAATCGGCGGGACGGCGAATAATGGTTCGCCGCCAGCCGCTTCCGGCGGCTCCGCAGGCGGAAGTTGCGGGGGCTCCTCGGGAGGCTGCGGCGCTTCCTGCGGCTGCGGAGGCTAGCGTTTTTTCGCGGGCGGGTTTCCGCCCGCACCCCTCCTAAATGCAAAAGAAGAAATAAAGAAGGGGGCAGGTGATTACTGTGAAAATCGAAACCATTATTGTGGAGGGCATGCACTGCGCCTCGTGCTCCGCGCTGATTACAAGGCGCCTTGCTGACATGAAGGGCGTGAAATCCGCGAACGTTAACTTCGCGGCGGGAAAGGCGCGCATCGAGTTTGATGAGAAAGAGACAAGCATTGAGCACATAATAGGCACTATAAAGGCCGCGGGCTACAAGGCGGAGGCAGGCATGGATTTGGAGCGCGAGAAGAAACTGCGCGCGCAGGAGATAAAGGAACTCAAAGGCGACCTTTTGCTGGGCATTTTCCTTTCCGTTCCAGTTTTCATAATCGGCATGTTCCTCATGGATTTGCCTTACCGCATCTGGATTCTGTTTGCGCTCGCAACTCCCGTTCAGTTCATTGCGGGGGCAAGGTTCTACCGCGGCGCAATTGCAGCGCTGAGGAACAAAAGCGCCTCGATGGACACGCTTATCGCGCTCGGAACAAGCGCCGCGTATTTTTACAGCATTGCCGCGCTCCTCGGCATTGTTATGGAGCAGTATTTCGAAACCGCTGCACTGCTCATAACCCTCGTGCTTGTCGGCAAATATTTGGAGGCGGTTGCAAAGGGCAGGACAAGCGAGGCGATAAGGAAGTTAATGGACCTTTCGCCTAAAACCGCTATTGTTGAAAGGGGGGGCAGGGAAATTGAAATTCCTGCTGCTGAAATTAAGGAAGGGGATATTGTAATCGTCAAACCCGGTGCCGGAATTCCCACGGACGGGATTGTTGTTTTCGGGGGCAGTTCGGTAAATGAAAGCATGCTTACAGGGGAAAGCATACCCGTGGAAAAGGGCAAAGGGAGCAAGGTTTTCGCGGGCACCATTAACGGGCACGGCCTGCTTAAATTCAGGGCAACGAAGGTCGGTGCGGGCACGGTTCTTGCGCAGATAATAAAACTTGTGGAGGACGCGCAGGGGTCAAAAGCGGAAATACAGAGGTTCGCGGATAAGGTGAGTGCCATATTCGTGCCCGCGATTGTTGTTATTGCACTGCTAACATTTTGCGCGTGGTTTTTTGTTTTTGCGGAAGGGCTGCCCTTTGCGTTAGTTGCCGCGGTCTCGGTTCTTGTTATTGCCTGCCCCTGCGCGCTTGGCTTGGCAACGCCCACTGCAATTATGGTCGGCACAGGCAGGGGCGCGGAGAAGGGAATTCTGATAAAAGGCGCGGAGGCGCTTGAAACAAGCCACAGGGTTAATGCCATTGTGTTCGACAAGACAGGCACGCTCACGGAGGGTAAGCCAAAACTCACCGACACCTTTGCAGCGCAGGGTTCGGCAGCGGATGAACGCAAGGTTCTCGCAATTTCCGCCTCCCTCGAGAAGGGTTCCGAGCACCCGCTTGCCGCGGCGATAATTTCAGGCGCGGAAAACAAAAAAATAAAACCCGAAAAAGTTGCCGGGTTTGCCGCCGTTCCCGGCAGGGGCATAAAAGGAAAAATCGCGGGGAAGGAATACTTCCTCGGGAGCGTGAACCACGCAAAAACCGGAACCAAATTTGCCGCGGGCTTGGACGCGGAAATCTCAAAACTTCAGGAGGAGGGGAAAACCGTAATGCTTCTCCTTTCCGCGGGGAAGGTTTTGGGAGGGGTTGCGGTTGCGGACACAATCCGCGCAACAAGCAGGGAAGCGGTTTCAAAGCTCGCCGCGCGCGGAATGGATGTTTGGATGATTACTGGCGACAATGAACGCGCCGCAAATGCGATTGCGAAACAGCTCGGCATAAAAAACGTTTTCGCGGAGGTGCTTCCGGGGGACAAGGCCGGTTATGTGAAAAAACTCCAGTCGCAGGGAAAGGTTGTCGCAATGGTGGGGGACGGAATTAATGACGCACCCGCGCTTGCGCAGGCGGACATAGGGATTGCGATGTCGAACGGCTCGGACATCGCGATTGAGTCGGGAAATATAGTTCTCATGCGCTCCGACCCCCTTGATGTTCCCGCGGCGCTTTCGCTCGGCGGGAAAACAATGAATAAGATAAGGCAGAACATGTTCTGGGCGCTGATTTACAACGTTATCGGCATCCCAATAGCGGCGGGCGTGCTTTACTACCCTTTCGGGATTTTGCTCTCGCCCGTTATTGCGGCGGGTGCGATGGCGTTCAGCAGTGTTTCCGTGGTTACGAATTCGCTGCTGCTGAAAGGGGCGAGGCTGGATTAGGGGCAAGGGCCCGGAAGTTAGGCTTTTATTTGCGGAGTGCGTTATAGTTTCATGCCGAAAAAAGGCCTTTTGCTGAACGCCGCGCTGAAGCTTGCAGGGGCGCTCGTGTTCATGGTTGCCCTGCTGTTCTGGGTTGCAGGGACTTATGAATGGCTAGAGGCGTGGCTTTACATAATCCTGATGTTTGCCGCGTTCATCCCGATGATTTTCTATTTCATGAAGCACAGCCCCGAGATGCTTGAAAGGCGCGAGATGCTGATGCCCGAAAGGGGATGGGACATTGTTATCGTAGGCATCGCAAGCGTGCTGATGCTTTCCATTTTCCCGCTTGCGGCGCTCGACTTCAGGTTCGGCTGGTGGCAGCTCACGCTTCTTGACAAGGCGCTCGGTTTCGCCGGATTGGTGTTTTCATACATCCTGCTTTTCCTCGTTATGCGCGAAAACGCATTCCTCTTCCGCATTGTGAAAATCGCAAAGGGGCATAAGGTCGTGAGCACCGGCCCCTATGCGTATGTGCGGCACCCGATGTACGTTTCGGTAATTGTGATGATAATATGCACCGCGCTCCTGCTCGGCTCGGGCTGGGCGCTCATAATTTCACTGCTCTCAAGCGCAATAATAGTTGCCCGCACAGTGAAGGAGGACACAGCTTTGCAACGCGAGCTGCCGGGCTACAGGGAATACGCGAAGAAAACCCCTTACAAAATTGTGCCTGGAATTTGGTAAAGCGCCGGCTAAAATTTGCAGTTGCGGGACCATTCCTCCCCTCTCTTTATCGGCTTTGCCTTCCCGCCCTAAACAAGTGATTCGCGCATCTTTCAGCCTGTCCTGAAAAAGTGAAATCCGTCCCACGAAACCAGCAGTTCCCGCTCAAGGAAGCTTTTTTCGGTTTCAGCCTCGACTCCGTGGAATTTAGGCTGATAGAGGCCGGTTCCTGTTCAGGGGTAGCTTGGCCTTAATGCCTGCAGGGGGCCCATTATCCTGTAAATTTTGGCGGTTTTACCGTCATCAACTATGTACGCTTCCCGTTTCTTCGCAGCGCCCTTTTTCCCCCGCGGCTCTGCCAATTTCCACAAACGCCTTAACCCCCCGCGGCAGATGCCCTTTCGCACGGATGTTTTGACATGGGGGAGCAGTTCTTTCCATTTTTCAACAGGAATGCGCCTCAGCATCTATGAAAACCCCTTTAAACCTTTACCTTTTTCTGCCATCCCATATGCCTCGTAGACATGCATCTATTCGTGCGTCGCGCTTAGCCGAGAGGGCCCCGGCGTGAGAGGCACACTATGTAAAGTCCGTATCGGGCAAG
>JAZDEL010000008.1:0-63283 GCA_043808785.1 Candidatus Iainarchaeum sp. | reverse complement strand
AAAGATGTTTGGCAATAAAGGTCAATCGGCGCTGGAATACCTGATGACATACGGCTGGGCTCTCGTGGTCATTGTGATCGCGATTGCGGCACTCGTCTTCCTGATCAACCCGACGCAGATAGGTGCGGAGGGCTGCACAGGGCTTGCAAAGCTCCCGATAAGGGCGCAGAGCGTAACCTGCACAGGTGCAGGCGGCGCGTGCAGCAGCGGCACATACACCGTAATCTTCACAAACATGACGGGCCAGAACCTCACAGGCGCAACCCTGACATTCACCGGCAACCTAATAGACACAAACACCCTTGGTGCGATTTCGGCGAACGAAGAAAAGAGGATAATATCCACACTGGGCACAAACGACACGTTCACATCCAAGGGAACCTACACAGTGAACCTGTCCATAACATACACCGACTCCGACGGCTTCAGCAGGACTTCGACAGCAAGCTGCAAGGGAAGGGCGCCTTAAGGCCGCACTCCCCCCTTCTTTTATTTTTCAAGCCGATTCCTTAGCGGGCTTAACCATGCAGCGCTATTCCGCGCAGGCTTAAGCCTGACAATTGCTTGCCACCGGCTGTGCGGCAGCCAAGTTCCGGCATTGCCTCGCGGCAATCCCCAAGTTTCCCGCCAGCTACATAAGCAGGTTCCCAAATACAGCTTTCAGCACTTCCCTTACCGCAAAAAACAGTACGAATGAAATCACAAGTATTATGGGTATGAATTTTGCCCCTCCCTGCTCCTTGCCTGTGTTTATTACCCCCATGGTAAGTGCCGCAAATATCGCGGTAACAACAAGGCAAATCTCGGAGAAGAGCATGACGAAATCGGGAGGTATCGAAGCCCCGCCCCCGCTGGCCATTGCGGCAATTCCTGCAGAGCTCCCCCCTCCGCCGGGCAGGGATGAAATATCGAGGTGCGGCATGTTTGCGGTCTGCGCACCAAGGATCTGCACAATGAAACTGCTCACCCCGAACAGGATGGGCCCGCCCATTGCGGAGGAGAAGAAAATAAGCAGCACATACATCGACACATTCGCGGATATTTCGTCCTTCACGCTGTTCTGCTCCCGCATGTCGTCGGAAAGGTGCGTAAGGAGGTCCGCAATCTGCCCCCCGCTCTCTATCCCCTTGGATATGAGCCATATCATCCTCTCAAGCGTCTCGGATTTTATCTTCCTGGGTATTTCCTCGAGCGCGACCTCGAGCGGAATGCCTGCCATAATCCTCCGCCCAGTGGCCTTAAGTTCAGCCTCAAGCGGCCCGAATTCGGGCCTTGCCGAAACAAGCAGTGCCCTTTCGGTTGTCAGCCCCGCCTTTATGTTTGCGGCAATGAGCTGCAGCGCGTCGGGGAGTATTGAATCCACAAGCTTTCCCTTCGATTCGGCGGCAATGCTTAGCCAGAGGTATGTGCCCACGCAGAACAGCACAAATGAGGCCAGGAAAGTCGCGGCAATATCTACCCCTATGAAGGCAAACGCGCACAGCGCAATCCCGAGGCTCAGTGCAGCGCCATAAACAACAATGAACCCAACCACGGTCTTCTCGCTCAGGTCTATATTGAGGTAGTCCATTTCCCTCCTGAACGCCTTGATTATGCCCGAAGGGATGAATGCCGCTATTTTCTTGTACATATCACTCACCCATGAGGTTCGGCCTTCCGGATTTAAGCATGCCGAGATACATAAACTGCCCGAGGATTATTGCCGCAAGCAGTGCCCAGAACATCATCTCCGTTATCGCTATCTGCGGGAACGACCCGAGTATTATGAGGAAAGTCAGCCCCAATGCAGGTATTATCACGCCAAGCATCATGTAAACAAGCGAGAGCAGCCTCAGCGACGAGCCGTATTTCCTCACCTGATTTGCCTGCTCCTTTGCAAGCGTATCCACCATTGCGGCAACCGCATTGCTTATGTCCCCGCCGGTTTTAAGGCCGTTAAGCAGCTGCCACATCGCCCTCCTGAAGAAAAGCGAGGGATTTTGGGCGGCGATTTCCTCAAGCGCGGCCTCCTCGCTCGTGCCGGTATTTATCTTCTCAACGGCCTTGCTGAATTCCCTGCTTACCGCACCGTAGCGCCCTTCCGCAACCACGTTTATCGCGTTGAAAAGCGTGACGCCGGATTTTATTTCGATGAGCAGGGTCCTAAGCGCAAAAATAAGGTTGCGCTCTATGTCCCTTACCTTCTTCTTTACCTTTATTTTCGGGAACATGCTTAGCTGTATCAGCACAAGGAATGCGAATATTCCGCCGAGTGTCGGCGCCGCAATAATCGCGTTTTCAGGGAAGAACTGCAGCCCCATAGCATAAACCACTATGGTTGCCGCCACAAAATAGAACCCGAACAGGAAGACCATTGCGGCGCCGTATTCAGCCTCGTCAACCCCGAGTTCCGCCTGCTTCAGCTCCACTTTCATGTAGGGGAAAGCGTTTGTTATCCTAGCCCCCATTCCCTTAAAGCGCCCGCAAAGCTGCAGCAGCATTTTTGCCGGCAAAGGGCTGAACGGTATCGATGCCTGCTTCATCATCTCACAAACGGCGGTTTCTTTTTCTGTTTGACGAAGCCGAGTATTTCGTCCTCGTTTGAATAATAATTTGCCATTACCGCCCCGACGTCCTCAATGGAGCGGATCTTCTGATTTATCATCCATTCAAGCACGCCCTGCTTGCTCTTGAGGTCCTTGTCTATCTCGCTGCGTGTCATTCCCGTGTGCAGGCTCATTTCGTCGAAGAACCTTATGCTGTCCGCGTGCTTCTCTATTACGTCCTTTGCAGGCTTCCACCTGTAAAGCACGTTCGGCTTTATATTTTCCTCGGTCTCGGACCTCTTTTCAGGTATAAACTCCGCAAGTTCCAGTATGCGCCTTATCCCCAGCCTGCGGTTCCTGAACATGACCACATTGAGGTGCACTGCCTCAAGCATCGTGGGGTGTATCGCTATTGGCGGGTTCGCCATCCTCCTTATTGTTTCGTCCGCTGTGTTTGCGTGTACTGTTGTGTAAGTGCTGTGCCCGGTGTGCATCGCCTCGAAAAGCACCTCCGCCTCCTTCTGCCTCCTTATTTCACCCACAATTATCCTGTCAGGCCTCATCCTGAGCGAGTTCACAAGCAAATCAAGCATGCTCACCCCGCCGTGCCCTTCAGGGTTAGGCTCCCTTGTGGTCATTGGCACCCAGTGCAGGAAGCTCGGCAATGAAATTTCGCGCGTGTCCTCTATGCTCACAATCCTGTGGTTCGGCTGTATGAACGGCATACAAACGTTCAGGAACGAGGTCTTTCCCGAAGCCGTGCCGCCGCTCACTATAAGGTTCATTTCATACTGTATTGCGGACCACACAAGTGCCATAAGTTCAATTGTTGCAGTTTTGTTCGCTATGAAATCCACGGCAGTCCACGGGTCGCGCCTAAATCGCCTTATCGTTATCGTGTTCCCCTTCCCCGAAATCGGGAAAAGCGTCGCATTCGCCCTGTCCCCTGTTATGAGGTGCGCGTCAAGCAGCGGGTTCAGCACGGTTATCTGCTTCCCCACACGCCTTGCTATTATGCTTGCGAAGTTCTGCGTTTGCCCCTCGTTCGCGAACGTTATGTTCGTCTTGAGCCACCCGAACTCCTTGTGGTAGACCCACGCAGGCTCCGCTGCCGTGTTCACGACCACTTCCTCGAGGTTCCCGTCGGCAAGCATGAACTCTAACTTGCCGAGCCCGAGCATCTCGTGCAGCAGCATGCTTATGAGCAGGTCCTTCGTCCTCTGGTCCGCATGCGGCAGCTCCTTGGAGAGTATTATTTCCGCGCGCTCCCTGAATATCTTCCTCAGCGAATCTATGAATTTCGCGTCGAACATCTTCTCCGTTTTTATGCTAGTGTCCGTAACAAGGTAGCCCTTCAGGTTCTGCAGCAGCGCCTCCGTGCCGGGGCCGAATTCGGGTATGTCCACAAAATAGCTCTTTACGAATTCGCCCTCCATCTCCACAATCCGTATGTTTACCTTCATTCCCTCGGATTCGAGTTCATATTCCTTTATCTGCTTATCCGCCATGCACCTCACCTTCCCGTGAAAATTTCATTTTTTCTTGGGCTTCTTCTCCTCAACATATCCCGAAAGCCTTACCCCCGCCTTTCCGAAAGGCGGGTATACTATTTCCACAAGCCCGCTCTGTTCGAGTATTTCGCAGCACTCCTCCGCCCATTTCTTGTCTATGCCGAGCGTTGCCGCGACCTCAATAAGCCCCATCTTCTTTTTTTCCTTTATGAGCGAGAGCACGCGGTCGAAATCCGTCACTATGCGGTGCTTCTTCAGGTCTATCGCAATCCCCTTAAGTGCCTCCACCTTTTTTGGCGAGCCCAGCCCGACAGCGGAAACCTCCAGGGTGTTTGTCGGCTCCTGCAGCACGCCCGCCCTTTTTGCCCTCTTCTCAAGTTCCACCAAATCTATAAGCTTGTTGAAACTCTCTATGACTTTCGAGGTGTCCATCTCCCCGGCCTTTTCCCCGAGGTCGCTTTCGGAAATTTTGTGCGCCTTGAGCAGGGCGTTTATTTTTTTCTCCAGTTCCGCAAGCCTTTCGCTGTCGATTTTTCCCCCCGCCTTTGCCTCAAGTATTTCCTTCACCCCTGCCGCGCCCCCCCACCTTTCCTCAAGGGCATCCTTATCCACTTCTTCCCCCCCTCCTGCATCCGCACCTTCCCGCTCCCCCTTCCCATTCGGCATCCTCGGGAGCGCCGGCTTGGCAGCCTTTCCCGCCCCCCCTTCATCCCTGCCCGAGACGTTTACCGCAAATGCCCTTGCGCCTTTCGGCCCCTTTGCACCTTTTCCCGCCACGGCTTTTCCAGCGGAAGCCCTTGCCTCCCTCTCGGCGCGTTCCGCACCAGCCAGCGCCGCGCGCGAACCCGCATCGCTTTTTTTCCCGCCCTTAAGTGCGGATGCTGCTGCATACCCTGCCCCCACAACTCCGGAAACAACGCCCTCAACAGCGCCGCCTATCCCGCCGCCTGCGGAATTGCCGCTCCCCCCGGGCGCCGCCCCGCCTCCTGATTGCTCACCGCCCCCGCCCCCAATCACGCCTATAATTTTACCTTTCCCGCCCCCGCCGCCTTTTCCGAATACCGCGTCCATCTCCGCACTCCCGCCCGGCACAACTGTTGCGTTTGCAGGCATCTGCAGCGCGAACTGCTTTACAGTCCCGCCCATTTCCCTTATCTTCGAGCCCTCCTTCTTCAATTCCGCTTTCTCGACCTGCAGCACGCGCAGCCTGCCCCTGTACTCGAGCATCCTCTTCCTGAACTCGTCCAGCGTCATGCGCCTCTTGTAATAATCGAAAACAGTGCCCTTCATCACCGCCTTTGTTGCGCGCATCTCCCTGTTTATCGAGTTCTCCTCCCTGTCCACTTCCCCGTAAACAACCTGAATCCCGCTTACCGCCTGGTTGGGGGATATTGTGTTTGACTTGAGCCTTTCCTCAAGGTTCTCCACCTTTTTTGTAAGCGCATCTACTTTTGACCTCCACTCACTGAGTTCCTTCTCGAGCATTTTCTTTTCTTCAGGCCCCATTCCCGCGGTTTCGCCTTCCCGCGCTTTTGCCTCTCCGCTGCCGGCTGTTTTTTCGGCGGTTTCCCCCCGCTCTTCCCAGCCCCCCGCAGCCTTTCCAGGCGCAGCCTTCCCCCTCCCCGCCTTTTTTTCTTCGGGTGCAATTTCTTCGGCAAGTTCGCCCCCCGGCGCCTCGGCATCCTGCTGTTTTTTCCCGCGAATCTTCGTCCTCCTGAGCGACCTGAAGAAATTCAGTATCGCCTCGCCGATGCCTTCCTTTCCAGTGCCTTCAGCCATATTTCCGACCCGTTCCTTTTTCCATCCGATGCCAAGATTTTGTTTTCAATAAAATATACCCGTTCCGCTTTTTATTGGTTCTTATTTCCGCGTTTCCCGCGCCCGCTTATTTTTTCCCGCAATTTGCCCGGCATCACTGCCCGACATTCGTCATCATGGTGTTGAAATCCGGGCGGCTTACCGCAAAATTAAAGTCCATGAAATAAAACCGCATTATATTTCCCCCGAGTTCCGCCCTCATGTTTACGTCCAAAGCGCCGCCCTTGTTCTCCGCCTTCATGCCGCTGTTGACAGTCACAAGTATGGGGTTTATCGTGACGCCGCATATTTCCGGCCCCCCTGCGCACGAAACACCCACAGTATTGTTGGATGCCGGGTCGTAATGCCCGTATATGTGCTTTGTCTGCCCCCCGAGCTGGCAGTTTGTGCACAAACTGTCGTCAACAAACATCTCGAAGTAAGGGTCATTGTCGCCAGAACTGAAAATTTCCGTGGGGCATTCCTCGGGGGGGGACCCTGCAAAATTGCACACAATATTGTTATATGCCTGGTTGGCCTGTTTTATCAGGATATTGAGGTCATACCTCCTTAGGCTCTGGACTGAGAAGCCCGATGCGCAGCCCTCGTCCGCAATCCCGCCGAAGAAGCCCGTAACGTTCTCGTCGACAACAACAAACTTCAGGCACTGCGGCTTTATCATGAATTGTATGCTGTTCCTGTCGCCGCCCCAATATTTGTTTTTTGCCGCATTCACGTCGACATGCATCAGGTCGTATGTAGTCTGCGAGTTCGTGTCCGAAATGAAGATATCGTACGCGTTCAGTATGTCGAACGAAAGGTCGAGCATCCCGACCTTCATCGGCAGTTCCTGCCCTACCCGGATGGCGTTTCCGTCATACTCATAATCGAACGGCATAATTCTCTTCTGTATGTTCCTCGCAAGGTTGTTTTTGTCGAAATTTACGACATCGTTCATTATGTTGCCGAATTTGTTGCTCGTGCCCTCCAGTGCCGAGGTTTTGGTGACATCCGACTCGAACTTCAGCCTGCCGCCCTTTATAGTCGTGCCGAGGCCGAGCACTATCATCACAATCATGAAAACCATGAATGTGAAAAGCACGCCCCTCTCGCCCATCCCTTTCCGCACAAGGCAATTTTTCATTCACTTATTCCCCCTTCAAATGGCTCATTTCGGCCACACATAATAATCGATAGTGTAATACTCTGTCTTCGCCCCTAGCTGGCACAGTATGACATCCTGGCTGTTTGTGGGGCACTCGGAATTTTCCCCGAGCTTGTTCACAATCGCGTAAAGATAGCCCTCCGCTGCCAGCGGAACATCGTAATACAACGCCTCATTGTCCCCGCACCCCGCCTCGAGCCCGCCGCACATCGCGCTTACGCCCCTTGCGGTAAGGTACGTGCCGTCATCGCCTGTGCTGTCCTTGTAAAACCTGAGCGACGTATCCACCGTATCAAGATGCCCGACATTCGCAACATTCACATCAAGGTAAACCTGGTTCTCCCCCACAATCCTGCCGCCCATTATTTTAACCTCCTGGTCGCGGTATTTGAAAGGCACCTCCACAAGCGGGTCCCAGGGCACAGAGCCGAACAAGCCATCTATATCCATGTAGGTTATTTCCGTTACAGGCTGCGGGAAAGTCCGCGTGTTCCCGCTCTGGCATGCGTGGTCGTCATTGCACTGGAACACTACGGAATAATCCGTGCTCCACCCCTCGCCGACATCAAGCGTTCCAAGGTCGTAAACAAGGAACTCTTCCTCGCCCTCCGGTATTATCTCCCCGCCAAGGTGTTCGGTAACCAGCTGCCCCGCGGGAACAGGAATCCTGAGCTGCGCATTGTCTATGCGGTTGCCGTTTATCATGCTCTCCTTCAGTTTCTGGGCCATGAGTGTATAATAATCTATTAGTGCGTCAGTTTCGGTCAGAAGCCACGCCTCTCCCCCTGTAATTAATGCTAATTCGTTTAGTGCAACCATATCCGAATTATACCCGGCACCAACAGGGTAAACCACCACGCCGTTTGCCTTGGCATAGTTCGCGGCATCGGCTATGCTCCCCCCTGTGTGGATGTTTGTGACAGGAATAAATATCCTTACCTCCCCTTCAGGGGTTGTTTTTAGTATATCGGTTGCCGCAATTACCGCTGCAGCAACATCCGCATTGCTGCCAAGCTGGGAGATTAGCAGGCCGTCTATTGCAGGCAGTACCGAATCCTCGTCAGTTGTTAACGGCACGAGAAGCGTTGATGTGGTGTCCTGAAATGTCGTGAACGCATCCTCGTCGGGGCCTTCAGCGCCCTCGAGTTTCCAATCGGTTGTAGCCACTACGCCTTCAAGAAACATCTGCCCCGCCTCTAAATTTGTGCGCGTCATAATGACATTGCACGACAATGCATCTTTATTGCTGCATTGAACAGTCCAGGTGCCAAGCGCTGTCGGGCGGTAAACATCGACATAGTCACCCGGCCCGTATTCCGCGAGAGTAGGGCTGATGGCTGTAATTTTGGCCCCCAAGCAGTCGCTTAATTTAAGCGTGAAAGAGTAATCTGTTGTGTTCTGGAACGTCCCCATGGTTGTCCCTAGCTTGCTGCAGGGGCCGACAAGGTTGAAGCCGCTCTGGGTCACGTACCTCTTGCCCATAGGGTTGCCCATGTCAATCCCAAACAGCACATGCCCCGGCGCCCTTCCCTCCCCGGCTATCGCATTTAGACCAAGGTGTGTTGTAGCAGTGCCGTCGCACAAAAGCGAATTCGGGGGGCACGGCGGGGCTGGAGGGTCTACGCTTGTTGTCATCTCAAGCCCCATCATTTCCCCTTCAAGCCATGCAGTGGATTTTTTCTCCGAAACCCCGCCTTCCTTTGGCGCAAGCCCGCCCTCCACAGTGCACATCCCGACAGGCTCCTTCTTCACAAATACGCCCCTGCCGTGCACAACCTCGCTCCTTACGGGCGGCACCTTGCCCGCAATCCTTTCCGACAAGCCATCGCTCGGGAAGCACGCCTCAAATGTCTTGCCAAGCCTGCACTGGTCGAAATTCACCTGGTACTTCCTTATCACAATCCTGAAATCGACACTGTCAGGCAGCATGCCCCTCATCTTGGCGTATATGTTTTCCGCCGCCTCGTTATTCAGCCCGACCTCGTCTATTTTCTGCCACATATATCCGCTGTTTATCATCGTAGTGAAAACATCGTCCGCCCTCTGCACGGATTGCATCTTCGGCAGGTTGCTTGTGGTGCCGGCCTCGAAAGGCACAACCCTGCTGAAACCTATGAATGCAATCACGAGGAGCAGAGCAAGCATTGCATCGAGGGACAGCGTGTAGCCCCTGCGGCATGCCTGATTTTTCGTTTTGTTCATTTAAGCCACACCCAGTAATCGAGGGTGAAATACTGCGTCTTAGCGCCCTCGTAGCAATTTATCGAATCCACATTCCTGTTCGGGCATTCCTCGTTCTCCGAATCCTCATTTATCACCGCATAAATATAACCCTCCTTGTTTATGAAAATATCGTAGAACTCTTCGCTGCTGTTATCGCACCCTTCACTTAACCCGCCGCACATTGCCGAAACATTCCTGCTTGTAATGTACTCGCCCCCGTCCCCTCCGGTGCCGTTGAGGTAGAACTTTATGTCCGTGGCCACTGTGTCAAGGTAACCCGGGTTCTTCGCATTCACATCGAGGTAAACCTCGTTCTCGCCCGTGATTTCGCCGCCGATTATCTCTATTGCAAGGTCGCGGTAGAGGAAATCCAGGGTAACATTGACATCCCAGTCGATATTCTGCGGGATACCGTTCACGTCTATGTAACTCACGTACGCCCCCTCTTCTGGAAAAACCTTTTCGGAAGCCGAGCAGCTCGGCTCTTCCGAGCAGGGATAAACAAGGGAATAATTCCCCTGCCACTCCGAACTGTACTCCATGTCCCCGACATTGAACACGAGGAAGTTTTCATCCCCCTCCTGGAATTCGCCGTTCCCCGTGTCGGTTATGGTTGTGCCCGGGGGCACGGGAATCTTAACAATGACATTGGTCATTGCATATCCCCCCGAAGCGTCGTCCCCTATATTCCCCGCAATAATTTCATACAGTTCCTGAAGCGCGTTCTGGTCGTTTGCATAATAGTACTGCCCGCCGGTTATGTCCGCAATCGCCTGCAGTTCGTTCGCATCGACATCCTCGCCAAGGCCTATTGTGTAAATTATTATGCCCTTGTTTTTTGCGTCCTGCGCCGCAGCCGAGGATGAACTGCCGGTATTCGTCTGCCCGTCGCTCAGCAAGACCTGGAATTTCATCGCATCCGAATTCTGGTTCGTGCCGCCCATGAGTTCGTCCGTCGCCTTGTAAATCGCGTCCCCTGTCGCGGTATTGCCGCCGGCGCTCAGCCCGTTTATCGCAACCCACACCTTGTTCTTGTCCGTAGTCAGCGCCTGGTTCAGCGTTGCGCTCTGGTTGTAGGAAACCAGCGCAAGCTGGTCCTGTTCCTCCCAGTCCGCAAGCCCCACAAAATACTGCGCCCCGTCCTTTGAGACATCGATCTTCCTGTAATATACGCTCACATTGTAATCTATCCAGTCGTCGCTCCATCCCTGCGCGGTCCAGGTGCCTAGCTGTACAGGATAACTGGCCGCTACAGAAGCCGCGGTCCCGCCGTAAGTAGTTCCACCGGGGCTCACAATCCTCAGCTTCGGCTTGCTGCCCCCGCTGTATCCCGCATACCTCATCGTCACATTCGTGTCCTGGTTGCTGTCTATTGTGAAAGTGCCGAGCGTCTGCCAGTTCCCGTAAGTATAGCACCACGAGCACCAGCTGTTGCCGCACAGGCTGCACATCCAGCTTGCGCAGTTGCAGGTTTTGTTGCCGTCGTCAAACTGCCCCGTAAGCACGTTCCTGTCAAACATAGTGTAATCATCCATGCTCCCCGAGCGGTCCATAACAAGCGCAACATCGACAGGGTCCCTGCCGCCGATGCCCACGCTTATTCCAAGCGACACATCCGCCTCTTCATCGCAATTGAGCTCACTCTCGGGGCTGACATCTATGCTGAAGTTAATGTCCGCGTTTCCGTAGGCAGCGAACATCAGGATGCCGTTCCAAAGCGCATCCGCGATTCCGCCCTGCGCATACCCCCCGTTATAATCGCCTCCGCACTCCCCGGGCTTTTCCTGCTTTACAAACACCTTCCTGCCGTGCAGCACCTCGGTATCTGGCGGCACAGTGCCACCCTCAATTATCTCGCTCATGCTTTCATCGGGGAAGCACGCCTCGAATGTCTTGGATTCCCTGCACTGCATGAAATTTATGTCGTACTTCCTCATCGCAATCCTGAGCCCGAGGCTGCTCGGCGTCATGGCGTTCATCTTTGCGTAAATCGCCTGCACGGAAGCCGAGTTGAAGCCGTTGTCGTCCATGACATCCATCATGTAACCCGAGTTTACCATTGTAGTGAACACGTCGTCCGTGCGCTGCATTGTCTGCATCTTTACAAGGTTATTGGGCGCAGCCTCCTGGTAGAGCGCGAACTTCCCGAAAGTGGCGAGCGTGGCTATCAATATTACCGCAAGCAGGGCATCGACGGATATTGCCACGCCCCTGCCCGCACGCCGCGTGCAGGCAGCCCTACTCTTCCCAGTAAATGGCAATCTTCGCATTTGCATCGCTCCCCAGATACAGCACTGTTCTCTCCATCGAGATAACTATGGGTGCGCCCTCTATGGGCTTGCCGGTGTTGAAGTCCTCGATGCCGTCAAGCGTGAATTCGTAATCGTAAGGCACAATCCCGAATATCTCCTTTGTTTTTGCATATTCGTGCGCGATATCGCCGAGCCATATGAACTTCGCGAGCTTGTTGGCATCCACAACCCTGTCCTTGTATGCCAGCCCTATCGTGCTTATGTTTGTGATGCCCGTGCCCTCCCAGTTCTCGGGCGTGCCTGGCGTCCTTACAAGCACGTCCATGATCTGGAAGCCCTTCATCCTCATCTCATCGAAATTCTGCTCGCCTATCGCGACCTCCATGTTGTTTGTCCACACGCTGAGCAGCCACGCAACTATGAGCAGGAATATGAAAAGCCCGAACAGGAAGTCTATTGCCGCAATCTGCCCCCTTACTCCGCACGCAGGGGATTTCCCTGGAAAAGCAACATCCATCATAACGCCTTCTGCATTTTTTATTTAATATATGGCTCGTTTTCGGCTAACATCATATGTTTTGCAGGATCACGGGTTTTGCAAAATCACGATTCCGCCCTGATTGCGCGCACTTATCGGCCCCGCAGCCAGGGTTGCAGGGTTTGCCTTGCCGACGAAGTCGCAGGCATACTGCCCTATGTGTATGCTGTTGTTCACTATTTGGGCATTGCTCTCTATAGTGGTCTTTATCTCAGTCCCGGACTTTGCCGCGTAAACGGAAGAAATTATGGATGCCAGCCTTTCGCACACGCGCTGGTTCTCGTACTGCGTGTGTACGAATTCCGTATCCGCCGCCCTTGTTGAGACAAACCAGCTCACAAAGATGAATATTATGATTATAAGCCCCACAGCCATCAGGATCTCGATGGAAGCCTGTCCTCTACGCATGCCGGCAACACCCCCCCGAAGCGATTTGGCTGGCTGCAGTTCAGTCGAAGACCTCCTGCAGCGTTATGTTGGTCGCCCCCATGCTGACCCTCATCCTGTGCCTTGTCGGGGATGTTGGAATTGCGGAAAACATATTCAGGTCGGCAACAGTCCTCGTAAATACCGTGTCCTGCACCCCTATTAGGTTCAACTTTAATGTGATGTTCTTCTGCGTAACCGTGTAGCCCTCGATTCCGTAAGGCAGGTCCATATCGACAAAAAGCACGCTTCCTGTGCCGAGCGCATACGCCTGGTCCGCAGCCTCGCCAAGCGAATCCACGGCATGCTGCGTCATCTCGATCTTCATTGTCCTGTCATACTGCGTATATGAGTGCACGAACAGCACGCCCACGACCAGCAGAAGGAACGCGCTCATGAGTATGTACTCTATCGCCACCTGCCCTTTTCGCCCATTCCCCTTTCCAAAAACTGAAACCATGGCACTATATGTAATTTTTATTAATATAAAACCCTACCTTTCGTTTTCCCGCGCGCGTAAATCGCAAACCGCGGGCGGTTTTTTGTTTTTTGCCCCGCGTCCGGCAAACCATGCCCGGTTTTCCCGTGCCCGCGCAAAACCCGCGCGTTTTTTGTTTTTTCGCAACCGTTTCCCGAACCCTGCCGAAGCCAGGCGCTTTTTCGCTTATTCCTGCGTGCCTAACCAAAACCGTGCCTTTTTTGAGGCTTTCCGCCCAGATAAATATATTCGTATGCATTCACAGCAAAATGCCGAATCCAGCCTCCCTATAGAGAAACTCCGCAAGACATCGGCGGAGCAGGCAATATGGCGCAGCATACAGGAACTCGAATCCGAACTTAGGGACGAGCATGATGATGCGCGCAGGGAGCAATTATCCGAGCAGATTTCAAACCTCAAGAACAACCTTGCTTCCCTGCAGGGGCCCGCTTACATAGACCTTGAGCGCGAGAACACGCGCCTGAAAAAGGAACTTGCGGTAACAAAAGCGAAACTCATGGGCGCGCTCAAGGAGTGCAACGCCCTCAAAGGCTGCGCGACAATTTCCGTTTCAGGAAACGAGAAGCAGCACGAGCAGGTGCAGGACTTGAGGTCCAGGCTTTACCGCACCCTTCTCACGCGCTACTCCGACCTGATAAACGAATTCGAGAAAAAAACCGTCGGCGAGTTGAAATCGCTTGTGGATGAGAAAGATTTGACAATCCAGAGCCTTCTGCAGGAATACAGGCACGCGGATTATTCCTTCGAAAAGCACTATCCGCAGGCCGCTGCGCGCATCCTCGATTTCCTCCAGCGCGACATCAATTACGTCGAAAGCGATTTGGAAATCAATTTCTGGCTCACGCCCAAGGAAATAATGCGCGGCAAAATTGCCGATGACGAGGACCTTGCGATTTTCCTCTGCTCCCTGCTTTCCGCACTCGGCGACTCCAGCGCCGAGGTCGTGATTGCGGAGCTCGAGAACCTCACAACTCACGCGTTTGTCATAACCGAGCGCGCCGGAACCGTGCACGCAGGAACAGGGCATGCGGGAGCCGGGCAAGCAGCTAACGAACGCGCGGGAAAGTTCACTCTCCTCGACCCCTCGCGCAGCCACGCATTTTCCGAATTTTCGGGGGAAAAGAAAGAGGTGCTGCAGAAATACACTTTCAACGGGCAGCGCATAAGAAGATTTTTATACAGGTTTAATTCAACGAACTACGAGCAGTTCGTGTGAGCCGTTTTTCGCATTCCTGCGCAGGTTTTTATATTTCGTGCGAGAAAAGTCATTATGAAGAAGCCTTTCTTTTTGAAGCGGCTTATTTCCGGCGCAATCGCAAAGGTGCGCGGAAGCTGGCGGCAGCGCCATTATGTAAAGGAAATGCGCTCCGCCATGGCCGAGGACGGTTGGGGTGTCGAGATGGTGCTGCACAACCCTGAAATAAGCGACTGGAGCATAAAGAAGGTTTATGGGAAGGAGGGGCTTAAGAGGGCGGCACGCCTGAGGGAGATAATGGAAATGGTGAAGGAAGGGGAGTCAAACAAGTCGCTGGCGCAGATATATGGGACTAAAGACACATATGCTGCGCTCGGGATACTGGAGCAGATTAGGGTTAGCAAAGAGGATTTGCACAAAAAGTGGATTAAACTGCAGAACGGCTAGCCCGTAATTTCGGGGCGCCCGAAAACAACCAAATTTAAATGCTTTTCATATTTAGGTTAATTGGCTCAAGGGAGGTTTGCACATGGTTCGCGTTGCAATTAACGGCTTCGGCAGGATTGGCAGGAATTTTTTCAGGTGCGCCTTTGGCGAGAAGGGAATTGAAATAATTGCAGTGAACGACCTCACCGACAGCGCAACGCTCGCGCACCTCCTTAAGCACGATTCCGTGCACGGCAAATTTTCCGCTGAGGTAAAGCACGAGGGCAGTTCGCTTATTGTTTCGGGAAAGAAAATTTCCGTCCTCAGCGAGAAGGAACCAGAAAAGCTCCCCTGGGGAAAAATGAAAATCGAGGTAGTTATAGAAAGCACGGGCGTTTTCTGCAGCAAAGAGGGCGCTGGCAAGCACCTTGTTGCCGGCGCCAAGAAAGTGATAATCACCGCCCCTGCAAAAGGCACGGGCGTTAACGAATTCGTCCGCGGCGTCAACTGCGGCTCATACAACGGTGAAACAATAATCGACCTCGCCTCATGCACTACAAATTCCCTCGCCCCAGTTGTAATGGTTCTTGAGAAATCATTCGGCATCGAGTGCGGCCTTATGACCACGGTTCACGCATACACCGCGGACCAGAATTTGGTTGACGGTCCGCACCGCGACCTGCGCCGCGCGAGGAGCGCCGCAATCAACATTGTGCCGACAACAACCGGCGCCGCAAGCGCGATAGGCAACGTCCTCCCCGCCATGAAAGGGAAACTCGACGGCCTCGCGCTCCGCGTTCCCGTTGCTGACGGCAGCATCACCGACTTAACCGTTCTTCTCAAGGAGGAAGCCACGGCTTCACAGGTAAATTTCGCAATGAGGCGCGCCTCTGAAAAGGAACTTAACGGCATCCTGCAGTATTCCGAGGAGCCGCTCGTTAGCACGGACATCATAGGGAACAAGCATTCGTGCATCTTTGATTCAACAATGACCCGCGTCTCGGGCGGGAAACTCGTGAAAGTCCTCGCATGGTACGACAACGAGATGGGCTACTCGCAGAGGCTTGTTGAAATGTGCAAACTCGTTGCTGTGAAGAAGTAGTTGCGCCCGTGCGCTCAGGCGCGCGGTTCAGCGCAGCAGCCTTTCAAAAACCTTCGCATAATCCGCAGGCATCTTCAAAAAATCCAGCAGTTCCAGTTTCCCCTCCTGCACGAGGGAATACATCGGCTTCCCTTTCCTGAACCCGAACTCTGGAACCTCGCGCGGCTTAACCATGCGCATCTTCGGAACTTTTGCGTATTTTTTGTTTTTTATCCATCCTTTGGCGGTTTCATATTGTGCTGCGCCGTGCCTCTCCCTGAAAACCCCGTAATCACTTTTGAACCCCGCAGCAGTCCAGTCCGACATAACCAAAGTTTCCGTTTTGGAGGGGTTTATTGTAACATGCCCGTATCCAGGGGGGATAACAACCTTTTCCCCCGCGCTTGCTTCAAAAACAAAAAACTCCGTGCACGCAGGGTTCTGCAGGATATAATGCGCCTTTCCCTGCAGCACTTCATAAACCTCGGTGTAACTCATCGCAGTGCCGGGGACTTTCGGGTGGAAATGCCCGAAGGTTTTGTTGAACTCCTTTCCGAGCATGAGCGCGGGCAAAACAGTTATATCATACCTCAGCCCCGCGCTTTCAATCTCCAAAGCATCGTGCTCCATGCAAACCCCGCGGTACATGTAATAGCACTCCTTTGCGGGCTCAACAGAATCCGCATCAGCAAGCGCCTGCCTCATTTCCGCGCCCGTGCGTATAACCGCGTCAACCTTCCTCGCACCCGAACCGAAAACCGCGCGGTTGGTTTTTTTGTCAAGTTTCAGGGGCAAGCCTGAAATTTTCTGCAAATCGACAAAAACCGAAGGCATCCGAACCGAACCCGAAGCGTTTGTGTTTGTTTGTGGTTTTATATTTAACCTTTCCCGCAGTGCCTATTCCTTTTCCCTGCGCCTTTCAAGCATCAGTTCCCTCAAAACGCGCACGCTTTCCGCGCCGACTTCGCTCAGGACATCGGGGTCGTTAAGTTCAGTTTCCAGCCTTTCAAATTCCTCGGCTGTTTCCACATTCGATATGTCAAGCCTTATTGACCCGAACCCGCGGACTATTCCGCGCATTGTCCTTGCAGGCATTCCCGAACCCCGAATATACCTGCGCTTCCTTTGTTTTTAACCTTTCCCCGCGCAGGAAGCGGGTTATATATTTAACCCTTCCCTGCCGATGTTTCCAGAAATTCCTTCGCCCTCAATATTTTCGCGCCCCCAAATTCGCGCAGTTCCAGCAGATGGCTGTCGCCCGTAATTATATATTTCGCCCCCGCAGCCAGCGCAGCCTCAAGGAACCTGTTGTCCGCATCGTGCGCCGCAGCGTGCACCCCGCGCTTTGCCGCGACCCTCATTGAATTATTCAGGTACTCCCTCAGGATGAACTTCCTCGCCTTTCCGCTCGTCCTTTCGGCGATTTCCTTCCTTTTCAGCACTTCCTTCAGTTCGGATATTATCTCCTTTGAAGTGTAATTCTCGATTTCCCTGCGGATGAGTTTCTCGAATACCTTTGCAGGCGCGCCCTCCTTTGCGATAAGCGCGGACACCGCTATGTTGGTGTCAATTACAACCCGTTCCGCGCCTTGCCTTGCCGACAATCCCGCACACCTCCGCTTCCGGAACCTTGCCCCTTACTTTCGCCCTGAGCTGCCTGAACTCCTTGACCAGTTTCTCCGCGTCCAGCTTTCTCAGCACTATGGTGTCCTTGTCAAAGGGAAAAACAGTGAATATGGTTTCCTTCCCGCTGCCAGTGAACTCCCTTGCCCTTTTCGGGATTATCACCTGCCCCTTTGTTGACATTTTTGTTGTTTCGACAGAAGCCTGCATAGATTCACCTCCTGCAATAAATGCGTGCGTTCTAATATATAAGACTTTCTTACTTGTAGGAAATGCCAAAACACGCCGCAGAGGGCGGGTTCCGCGGTTTTCCCGCTTCGCGCTTATGGGAACCGTGCGCTAAGGCAAGCATTTTAATATTGCCTTGCCGTTGTATTAATTGAGAGCAATGGCGCCGAGAGTTTCAAAGTCAAAATCTGAATACACTGCCCAATTGCGCAAAGCAGGGTTTGGAAGCGGCGCGCGCATCGGGGGGCTGGATGCGCTGGAGCGAACCCGAGTTCTGCTTGCGGGCAAGCGTAAATTCCTTGAATGCTGGAAAAACCCCGAAGCTAAGCAGGCGCTTATCAGTAAACTGAGAAAATGGGCCAGTCAATACAGCCTCACAGGCTCTCCCGAAGTGCTTAATCGTGTGAAGTTCAAAATAGCCAAACAAAGCAGCCCATTGGGAGTCAACATAGCCGTGATTTCAGAGCGGCCTATTTGGGTTTGGAAGTCATATGGCACAAGCGAGGCAGTTTTTCTTCCCGGCGTCGGCGTTGTCGGGATAAACTTGCTTTTTAACTGTTCTGCTAAAAAAACGATAAGGCACGAAGAGGCACATCTCACGACCTCAATGGTGCGCGGGAGCATTGGTTCACGCGAGCGCATAAGCGGCTTGATGCTGTCCGAACTAATCAGTTCAATTAGTGAAGGGAAAAACTGAACCCGGCAAAAACCACCAGTTTCTTGGAGCAAAAACTTGCGCTCCTCGGGCTGCCTTCAATTCGCAGGCCAGATTATGGAGTTGCGAGCAAATCTAAGGGATTAAAAAATACACGGAATGTCGTCGCCCGTCTGGAGAAAAGCCTTGAGTATGCGAAGGAAGCGGGCCTTGGACCGGGAGATGTTGCCTTGGCTATCCAGCGTGCCAAAGGATTTAGGGATGCGCCAAGCGCAATAGAGCGCAGGATTGTGGCTATGCGGAGCAAGAAGGTGTTAGATGCAATAAAGAAGAACCAGAACCTTAGGGCTGTGCATGGCAAACAGGCTGTCGAATAATCCATGCGCGTGGTTATATATTTAACCCTTCCCCACTAAATTCTGTCGGTGTTTTCATGCCCTCGGTTCTCGGCTGCAAATCGATTTACGACGTGAACGTAAAAGGCAAAACCGTTTTCCTCCGCGTTGACCTGAACAGCCCCGTTGTCGAGGGGCGCGTGCTTATGGGCGCGAGGATAAGGGAGCACGCGAAAACCATTTACTACCTCTCGGAGGAGGGCGCAAAAACCGTTGTCCTCTCGCACCAGGCGCGCCCCGGCGAAGAGGGGTTCATCTCCCTGAAAAGGCACGGGGAGAAGCTTGCGAAGCTCCTGAGCCGCGAGGTAAAATTCTGCACATGGGATTCGGATTATGCATCGGAAATAAAAAAAATGCAGGACGGGCAGGTTTTGCTCCTCGAGAACGTGCGCTTCAGGGAGGAGGAGATGGAGGAGAAAACCGCTGCTGAGCACGCGAAAGGAAAATTGATTTCCGAACTCGCGCCCCTCGGCGATTTGTTCGTGCAGGACGCGCTGAGCATCTGCCACCGCCAGCATGCAACAGTTGTCGGCTTTTCAAAGCGCATGCCCTGCTACGCCGGCTGCTATCTCCTGAAGGAACTCGAAGCCCTTTCCGGCCTCAATGCGGCAAAGGGCAAACGCCTCCTTGTCCTGGGCGGGGCGAAGCCGAAGGACAGCATTGCGGTGCTCGAGAAAATGCTCGAAACCAAAAGGGCGGATGAGGCAGTTCTTGGCGGCATTTTCGGCGAACTTTTCCTCTGGGCGCGCGGCGTGAGGCTGGGGGAGAAGGACAAGTTTTTCGAGGGGAACGGGTTTTCCGAACTGAAGCCGAAGGCAAAGAAAATCCTCGACAAGTTCGGCAGGAAAATTTCCCTCCCCGTTGATTTCGCGGTTTCCGAAAAGGGCAAACGCAGGGAAATACCGCTTTCCGCACTTCCCTCGACATTGAGCACATTCGACATAGGCAAGCAGACATACGGGCAGTTCAAGGCGAAAATCCGCGCAAGCAGCCTCGTGATATTCAACGGCCCCATGGGGAAATACGAGGAGAAGCAGTTCGGCATAGGCACGCAGAAGGTTCTTGAGGCAGTTGCGTTCTCGCGCACCTTCAGCATCGTGGGGGGCGGGGACACCGAAAAGGCCTTGTCTGCAATAGGCCTGCTCCCCTCCGATTTCGATTTCGTCTCCCTCGCGGGAAAGGCGCTGCTCGAATACCTCTCCGGCGAAAAACTGCCGGGCCTGGAAGTGCTGAAGGGCTGAGCAACGGAAAACCCGTGCCCTGTGCCCGAAACCGCAAAAACCCGCATCACCCCCCAACGATGGATGTTTAAATCTTCGCCAGGAGTATAGGTGGGTGATTCCCATGAGACATTTCTGCCCCAAGTGCTACGGCAAAAGCTTCTGCACCGTTCCGCTGAAGGAAGCGAAAGACGGCGTTTTCGTGTGCACCGCGGACGCAAGGCACAGCTTCACGATAAATGACGGCTACCCTGTTTCGAAGAAACTCTAGCGCGCCATCTGCAGGACGATTTTTTCCGCGATTTTTTCCTTTTTCCCCGAAACCCGCACGGGTTTGGCGTTCTGGCGGACGATAACAACGCTGTTCGTTTCCGTCCCCATCCCGCCCCTTGCGATATCGTTCCCCACAACCATCTGCAGGCCGTTCGTGCGCATGAACCCGCTGCAAATTGCGAGCATCTGATTTTTCGTTTTGTTCGTTTCCGCCTTGAACCCGGCAATGAACAATTTAGGGAATTTTTTCCGCACGCCCGAAATTATTTTCTCGTTCGGCTTCAGCGCGAGGGTAAGGGCTGAACCCGATTTTATTTTTTCTTTGCTCCCTTTGCCCGCAATTGTGAAATCCCCCACCGCGGCGCTTGAAACAAAATAATCCGCCCCTTTCAGTTCCTTCATGAGCGCGTTTTTCATTTCCCGCGCGGATGAGAACGTAACCTGTTTTATTCCCGCTTCCGCGCTGTTATGGTTATGCAGAAGAGTAACCTCCGCACCGCGCCTGTACGCCTCCCTCGCGATTTCCAAACCCGTTTTCCCCGAGGCGCGCGTGGCAATCACGCGCACGGGGTCGATGCTTTCGTAAGTCGTGCCTGCGCTTACAACAACCTTTGCGCCTTCAAGCGTGCCCTTCACGCGCGAGCCCGCGCGTTTGCCGCGCCTTCCGCGGCAGGTTCCGCAGCGCAGCAGCGCCCTCTCGCCCTCAAGCACTATATCCCCCACGCCCGCAAGCTTAGCCTTGCCCTCCTGCACCAATGGTTCCATAACCAAAACCCCCCTGCGCGCGAGGGTTTTCAGGTTCTTTTTTACCACTGCGTGGTTGTACATCGATTCATGCATCGCGGGAACAAGAATTACGGGTTTTCCGGAACCTATCGCGGTTGTTGCGAACGTGGTTACGGGCGTGTCATCAATGCCAAGCGCGATTTTGCTTATCGTGTTTGCAGTGGCGGGCGCAATGAGCAAAAGGTCCCCCTTCCCCTTCTTCCCGAACCACTCAACGTGTTCGACCCTTCCCGTAATTTCCGTTATGGGTTTACGCCCCGATGCGTAATGCATCATCTCCGCGCTTACCAATTTTTGTGCGGCTTCGCTCATAACGACCTGCACCTGCGCCCCCCTGCGCATCAGTTCCCTGCAGATTTCAAACCCTTTCACAAGCGCAACGCTGCCCGTCAGCGCGAGCACAACGCGCTTCCCGCGCAGGCGTTTGCTTGCGCTTCCTTCAATCTCAAGCGACGGGTGCATGCTTACCGAAAAATACCTTGCTGCGAACCAATTAAATTGGTTGGTTTTTCTCGTGCGGGTTCGCATTGTGCAAAAAACCCGCGCACCGGAAATGAACCCTGCGTGAGTTTTTAAACCCGCCAAAGGTTTGCTTATTTATGCAGCGTAAATTCTACCTCGACACCTCGGTCTGGCGCGATTATTTCGAGGACAGGAAGAACTGCATCCGTCCGCTCGGCGACCTTGCGTTTCAGTTCCTTAAAATGTGCAGGAGGGAGAAGCACATTGTGCTCGTTTCCCCGATTGTCGAAAAGGAGCTTTTGAACCATTATTCTGCGGAGAGAGTCGGGCAGGTTTTTTCCTCATTTATTGATATAATTGTGAAGGTTGGTTATTCCGAAACGCAGCTTTCCGAGGCACGTTCATTCTGGGAAAAAACCGGAAAGGAGTTTCCGTTTTCCGATGTGCTGCATTCGGTTATCGCAAGGGATTGCGGTGCAGTGCTTGTGTGCAGGGACTGGCATTTTCGGGAAATAAAAATCGCCGATTGCTCCCTGCCCGAGGAAATCGATTAAGCCTTAAGCCCGTGCTTTTCAGCAAGTTCCTTTACAAGCTGCTCCCCGTATTCCTTGCGCCAGGCATGCCATTCCTCGTCTGTCCGCGTCCTGCCCTTTCCTTTGAAGATTCCTTTCGCCGCAAACAGCGCGTCCCACGCCTTATTCTTTTTGCGCTCCCCGTCCATTTCCTTCAGTTTCGCCCTTATCGCGTCCCTTATGAACTCGGTTTTGGTCGTATAATTGAACTCGCGCATTCCCTTCTCAATCTGCTTCGCAATGCCTGATTCGAGTTTTATGCTTACATGCTCCATTCTCCATCCCCCGCAGCGGTATTACTATGTAGCACATGGTGCTTTTTAAAAAGGTTGCGGTTTTTTGCGGCACGGCAAAAAACCCCCGCACAGCAACCTGCAAAAAACCAGCGGGGGTTTTTGTTTTTTACGCGCCGCGCCGGGAACTGAGCAATCAGTCGCCTGTATGTCTCTTCAGGATGTTCTCCAGGCAGTAAATGAGTGAGGCGGTAAAACTCATTTGAATTTGCCCCCAAAATACGCTTTCATGCGCTCTACAAATTCAGGGTCGCTCACCAGTTCCTTCACCTTCTCTTCAGCGCCTATAAGTTTGGAAAACCCTGATGCCATGCCTATGAATTTTTTGGCCTCAATCTTTGAATTTGCAATCTTTTTGCAATAGGATGCTGCCAGCGCAAAATGATTTTCAAGCCTCAGTGCCTTTTGGGATTCAAACTTGCCGTGTACTTCCTTTCTTTTCAGAGAATATCTTTTTTCCAGGATGCCGGCACATTCCTGGAGCAATGCGGGATTTTTGCGGAAAACTGAAATTAACAATGCCCCCGCAAGTTCTCTTCCATGGCAGGGTTGCCCCGCCTCTTTTGCCGCGACATAGTACTGCTGGGCAAGTGCTGCCGGCTCTTCGCCGTGTTTGATTGAAAGTTCTTTCAAACGCGTCATGAACGCGGTAGGTTTGCCGCCGGAGCCGTTTTTATGCAGGAAAAAAGCGTCCGAAAACCCGCCTTTTCTAAAGGCACCTTCCTCCAGAAGCGGATTTTTCTCTCTGCGCCAGCGCATTGTCAAGGCCCCGATAAAGGATAGGCGTCAGTCATATAAATAACTTCCTTAGCCTAATCTGCCGTGTGTGCCAACAAACCGCTTTTTAAAATTTACCAGCCCCCATTCATGAAGGCGAAACGATGGTTGTGAGCCGCCCAAAAATTCTGAAGGCGCGAAAATGATTGTGAACGACCCGAAGAAGTGCTGCTACTGCGGCGGATGTGTCGGGGTGTGCCCGAAGGCGGCGATAACGCTTAACGAAACCCGCATCGAAATCGACGCTAAAAAATGCATCGAATGCGGCTCCTGCATCCTCATTTGCCCTGTCGAGGCAATGCGGAAGGTATGGGTGCGGTTGAGGCAATGCTGAAAAAATGATGCGAAAGCGCAAGGTGAACACATGGCTGAAGAATTGTGCGCAAGGGGTGCTTTCTGATGGTCGAGGAATACGATGTAATTGTCGCGGGCGGAGGCCCCGCAGGCCTGATGTGCTCCCAGAAGCTCGCGGAGAAGGGAGTAAGCGTTTTATGCCTTGAGAAACTGCAGGAAATCGGCGCGCCGGTGCGCTGCGCGGAAGGCCTGGGCCTTGGATGGTTCAACCGCCTGAACATAAAGCCCGATAAAGCGTGGGCAGTGAACGAAATCCGCGGCGGCGCTCTCTGGACGCCGAAAGGGAAGAAAGTCGAACTCCGCACGAAAAAAACCTCGGGCTACGTCCTCGAGCGCAGGATTTTCGAAAAGGAACTCGCGCGCTGGGCAGCGAAAAAAGGCGCGAAAATAATCGTGAAATGCCCGATTATAGACGCAAAGCGCAGGGACGGAATGGTCGATGTTACAGCGGAATATTTCGGCGAAAGCGTGAAATACCGCGCAAAGGTAATTGTCGCTGCCGACGGAATTGAAAGCAGGATTGCGCGCATGCTCGGCATGGACACGAAAATAAGCCTTGTTGACGTTGATTCAGGGTTCCAGTATGAAATGGCGGGCATAGATTTCGACGACCCCGACCTCATCACGCTGTTCTTCGGGAACAACATAGCCCCTAGGGGTTATTGCTGGGTGTTTCCCAAAGGAAAGCACGAGGCGAATGTTGGGGTCGGGATAGGCGGAAACCAAACCAAAAAGGCGAGGTATTATTTGGACAAGTTCATCGCAGCGCACAAGGGCCTTGAGAACGGCTCTAAAATAATCGTAAATGCGGGCGCAATTCCCGTGGGCGGGTTTTTGGACAACATGGTTATGGACAACATGGTTGTTGTGGGGGACGCGGCGCACCAGGTCGACCCTATTCACGGCGGCGGAATGGGCATTGTGATGGAAGCAGGGCAGATTGCCGCCGATGTTATTTCCGATTCGCTGAAAAAGAAGGACCTCTCGCAGAAAGCCCTCGCGCCTTACAATTCAAAATGGTACGAAACCCGCGGCACGCACCTTAAAGGGCGCCTGAAGCGCAGGCTCATGCTCGAGGAAATGTCCGACGAAGACTTTGAAACAATCGCGGACAACCTCACGGGGGATGAAGTGCTGAAGCTTGCCGAAGGCGACCTCGGAATGAAGGCAAAGATAGGGCTACGCTTCATCAAGAAGCCCGCGCTGATGAAAAAAATGTTAAAGCACTTGTGAAGGCCAGTGCTGCTGTAGGCAGCACGCGGATCGCCCCTACGCAATGGGGCAGATGCTGAAGCACCTCTGATGCGGCAAAGCCACGCGTTTCATCTTTTGTAAATAGTGTCGTGGTGCTGCAGGTCTTCAAACCATATTTTTTTGTTTGCCCTTTCGAACCTGAAGACCAGCACAAAATGCGAATCTATGTGAACCCTTTTGAATTCCTTCATTTCGTACGAAAGGTTCTTGTAGTGTTCCGTGCTTTCGCCAGCGCGAATTTCCCCCATCTTTTTCAGCGTTGCCTGAAGCCGCACACTGTCCTTTTTAGAGAGCTTCTTCAGGATTCTGCGCAGTTTTTCGCTGATGTCGAAATCATGCATTTTCAAGCTCCCTTTTCAGCGCCTCAATGCTTGGGTAATGCCTGAATTTGCCCTTGTCTATTTTGAGCAGTTCCTCCTTATACTCCGGGCGCAGTTCCGGCTCCAGAATGTTCTGCTCGAATTTTTCGACAATAAGGCTCACCGCCTCGGACTTGTTTTTCAGGCCGTACTTGCCCTTTACTATAGTGAGCACCCTGTCAAGGCGCTCATCGAGATTTATAAGTGCCTGCACCATTCAAACCCCCCGCAGATTCATGTAACAAAACATAATTAAATGTTATGTTTTATTATGTTTTTTGGTTAACCAATAATTAAGACAATTGACGAAAATGATTAAAACTTATCGCCACCCTCGAAAATCCCGAAGTCCTTGCTCTTGTTTCTGTTTACGACGGCCTTGCGAAGAAAACGCTGCGCGCGGCGCGCGAAAGCGGGCGCCAGATGCAGAAGGCGCTAGCGAGGTGAAGGTGCGGCATTTTTCGTCATCTTCGCCTGCTTGTTTCTTTCTTGATTTTGGGGCTCATCCAAGTTATTGGATGGTAGTCCAATATTCTCTTTAGGTCAGCCGCCGGGTCATTTAATGCCACCATTTTTGGGTGGGTTTTTAGAATTGTCTCCGTGTTCCGCAGGTAGTGCGGTTTTTTCAACTCCTCTCGGAGCTGAAATTCAAGGCCAGCCTCTCTCTTTAGCTCGGACTCTGGGGAGGTAAACTTGGCAAGGATATATGACTTGTGCAGTTTGACAAGTTCTTCTTTCGTAACTATTTTATATCTGAGCAAATTCAGATAGATTAATTTAGTATCCAATACATTCAGGCTGGCCGAATTCATGACTTTGCTAAAAAAATCCATCCAGATTCCATGAAGGTCAGTGTCACATACTGGGAGCCCTATCGCATTCGTCTTGTAATCCTTGTAGTTCCGTATTTTTTCCAGGAATTCTTGCGCATGTTTTCTGAACCCCTCTTTTGTAATCTTGTACTCGTCACTGATGTGCGAATACCCGCCGAGGCCGCCTTTTTTTACCTTGAGCACTTCAGGGGGCTCGAAGCGTGTTCTAACTTTCCTGCTTGTAAAACTTCCCCCGCTCCGGACAACCATTCCAAAGCCCCAAAAGAACAACGCCGCGGCTGTATTTAAATATTCCCGTGCACTGGCCCCCTCAGTTATGATGCGGGCACTCAAAACCGCACCGGCTCTGTAGAAATCCTTTATAAACCCCAAAAATCGGGTTCGCAAAACCTGTCAAACCGCTGGTTTGCGGCGGTTTGTTTTTTTGGTTTTGAGGATTTCTACAAAGCGAACCGCACCACAAAGGTTATATATGCCCTCGCACAATATTGATTGCGGGTTGTTCTTATGCCGTTCAACTTTTTTAAAAGGCGCAAAACGGCAACAAATGTTGCCCCGCAACCTCCAGCTAGCAAAAATAAGCCTTGGAGGGTTTTTAAGAAAAAACCAAAAGGCGAAAAGTTCAACCCGCCTTGGCTGAGAGATGCGCACAGAGTGCGCCTTGAAAAAGCAAGTAGGAAGGGTCAAACGCCAAAAGCTGGTGTTTTGCCAACTAAACGTATTCCCAAAGAACGTATTCCCAAAGAAACCAAAAAGCCCGACGAGCCGCGCCCTTGGTGGGAAAATTACTAGTAAGTAATCTTGTTAGGCACTGTTTAAATATTTCCTGCATCTAATTAATCCTCATGCCTTCAGCCAAAACCCCGGCGCGCGCAGGCAAAAACCAGGCGCACGCAGCCAACAAAGCCCCGCCCTATTCGGGCACATGCCCGAATGGGCGCATTTTGGCAAGAGCCAAAATAGCGCACCCGCGCGCGGAAGAAATTCAGTTAACCAACCTCACGCTCCGCCATCTCTTGCTTGAGTTGCGCCCCCTGCTCGAGAACGCGTTCATCAACCGCGTGCAGGAAGTGGAGAGGGAAATTTACAAATTCAAGATGCGCACGAGAGTAGGCAGCAAGGATTTCATCATTTGCCCGCAATCCATCTATTTCACAAATTACAAAATCCCCGCAAAACAAAATGCCGCAGGGTTCGGCGCGTTCCTGAACAAGCACCTGAAGAACAAGAAAATCCTCTCTGTTGAACAGCACGAATCCGACAGGTTAGTTGTGCTGAAATTCAGCCACGGCAATTCGCTGGTTGTTGAATTCCTTGCGGATTTCAACATTGTGCTGCTTGATGGCAAAGGAATTATTATGCAGCCCCTGCACAGGCGGGAGTGGAAGGACAGGAAGGTGCTGAAGGGGGAAGCATATAAGTTCCCTCCCGCGCGCGGCCTTGACCCCGCGAAAGTTAGCGCGGAGGAACTGCAAAAAATCTTCGCGCAGGGCTCCGCGGACGCTGTGCGAACCCTCGTGAAAAACATCAACATAGCGCCTCTTTTCGCCGAGGAAGCCCTGCACCTTGCAGGGATTGGCAAGCAGACCCCTGCCAAAAACCTCACGCGTGCCGAAATTTCACAGTTGCACGCACACATAACTAGGCTCTACTCGGCGCATGAACCCCCAAACAAAAACACAGTGCTTTTCCAAAACACGCTGCTCCCTTTCGGTTTGCAATCCATACCTTCAGGGGCACGCGAGCTTGGCACACTGAACGACGCTATTGACGAGATTTTTTCCTCCTCTCACCTTGCGCAGGAAAGCACTGAAGAAGCCGCTGTGGAGGACAGCGGGCGCAAAAAAGTCGGGCATTATCTCTCACAGCAGCGCGAGGCAAAGGCAATGCTTGAAAGCAGGGAAGCGGAAAACAAGCGCGCAGGGGAACTCATTTACTCACATTTCACCGAGTTACAGGAACTGGTGAATGCAATTTCCTCGGCAGAGAAGAAGAAAATTCCCGAAAAAGAAATTATGTATAAGATACGTTCCGAGGCTGCAAAAGGCAACAAGGCGGCAAAACTCCTTCTCTCCTATGACAGCAAGCGCAAGGAACTGGTTGCTGAGCTTCCCTAGCGCAACCGGCAAAGCATTGGCGCGTTAAGGCAAAAGGCGAAAAAAGCAAAGGGCACTGCCCAGGCGCAGCCTTCCCAAAGAAACGGAATTACATAACAAACAGAAAGTCGCGCAACCAAAGCACGGCTTGGATAAAAAGGGAGCCACCCCTAAAAAACTAAACCCCAACCAAGGGCTTATTCCGCACTAACCGAACTTAGCTCCCTTTCATCCACAATGAAAACATCGCTTACCGCAGTTACGGCAGAATAAGGGATCTTGATTGTGCGCTCCTTGAGTGCCGTGGTCCTGGCCAGTTTGCTGTCCCTGTCCACTTCAACAAGCAGGTATTCTATATCCCCGTTATTCTCCGCAACGAGCAGGTCTGTGAGTTTCCCTATTTCGTCACCCCTGTTTGTGATGACGCGCTTTGTTGCTAACTGCCTTGCAATTGTGTATTTGTACATGAAAAATCACTTATCTATAAACGGTGAACCTGTATATAAATCTTGCGTTCTTCGCACGCTACATAATCGTTTTTTGGGGGTTTTTAAATTCCCCCTTAATTCCCGCAAAAAAACACCCCTCTACATAACACACAAAACTTCGGAAAGAACCATTTAAAACCGCACAAAACCCGAAAACCGCCCTATTTGGCTCCTGCCAAATGGGCGCATTCGGGCTCGCGCCCGAATAGCGCGGTTTTTTATTTTTTTGCCGCGTTTTGCAACAGTTTTTTATAAGTTCCCACTCCCTCATATTCATGCTTTCCGATAATTACCTCTCGGTTCTGGCACGCCAGCATTACGCCGTCGTGGGGAGCCACTCCGCAGTAAAAACCTGCGCCTGGTTAAGGAAATCCCTGCGCGGCTCGGGCGTGTGCTACAAGGAAAAATTCTACGGCATCCGCTCCCACAGGTGCGTGCAGATGACCCCTGCCTTAATCTCCTGCAACCTGCGCTGCCTCTGGTGCTGGCGCAATGTCGAGTTCACGGAGGCGGAATGGAAGGGGGAAGCCGATTCGCCTGCGGCAATCGTCGACGGCTGCCTTGCAGCACAGAAAAAACTCCTCAGCGGCTTCGGAGGGTATGAAAATGTCGACAGGCGCAAGCTTGCCGAGGCTGCAAAACCGCTGCACTTCGCAATAAGCCTTATTGGCGAGCCAACGCTTTACCCCCTCCTGCCTGAACTGATTTCAGAAATCCATTCGCGCGGAATGAAAACCTTTTTGGTGACGAACGGCACGCAGCCCGAGATGCTGAAAAAAATCCTGAAGCAAAACGCGCAGCCCACACAATTTTACCTTACCCTTCCCGCGCCGAACGAGAAAGTTTTCGCGCGCTCTTGCAGGCCGCTTACCGAAGGCTCGTGGGAAAAAATAATGAAATCCCTCTCCCTCGTGAAAAAATTCAACCGCTCGGTTGTGCGCATGACTTTGGTTAAGGGCATGAACATGCTTGAGGCCGAACAGTATGCCGAACTCCTGCAGCCAGCACAGCCATCGTTCATAGAGGCAAAAGCCTACATGTTCCTCGGACTCAGCAGGAAGCGCCTCGAGGAATCAAATATGCCCTCGCATGCCGAGATTCTCGTTTTCGCAGAAAAGGTTAATAAGCACCTGCGCGGTTATTCTCTTGCCGCACAGAGCGCGGATTCAAGGGTTGCAATGCTGTGGAACGGCAAAACCCCGATGGTAATTCCGGGCTGCGGAGCGGAAAAATAAAGAACAAAAACCAAAACCCGTTTTCGGGTTTTTGTGATTTTTTTGTTTGCAGGGCTGGTTTAAATGTCCGACGAAGAGGAAGATTCAGGCCGCGGGAGAAGAAGGAAAAAAGGGCTGCTCCCCAACATTTCGAGTCCGCAGAACATAATCCTTATCGTAATTTTCATCGCGGGCATCCTCGCAGGCTGGTACCTTACATCAAACTTCCTTGATGCCGCAGCACTGCACAAGGCAAGTTCCGATTACAACTCGCTGGGCGAACAGTACTCCGCGCTGAACACAAAGGCCGATTCCTATTACGCGTGCATGAACAAATTGGGCATCGACGCGGAAACGTGCGAACTTCCGGGTTAGGCGAATTATGCATTGTCGGCCATGGCGCGGGAAGGGGGCGGAAACGCCCGCCCTTTAGGGGCGCACTTACCGTGCGCTCAGAACTGCAGGGGTTTTTCCACTGCAGCGCGCAGTATGAGCGAACTCTGCGAGTGCTCGACAAAATCAAACTCCCTGACGCGCTTCAGGAAGTTGTCCACGGCGCGCCTGCTGTTGAAGCGCGAAATAACAAGCAAGTCATCCGCGCCTGTTATTCCGTAAACCCCGATAACCCCCACTTCCTTTGCCACTTCCTTCTCCAGCTCAAGGCTTTTCCCCCCGGAAATATGGATGCTTGTTATTACCCCGAACTCATAGCCGAGCTTGTCGTAGTCGAGCATTACTGTGTAGCGCTTAATCGCACCCCCATCCTCAAGGCTCTTCATGCGTTTCATTACTGTGGCGGGGGAGAACCCGGTTTTCTTTGCAATCTGCCTGAGCGAGAGGCGCGCGTTTTCGGTTATGACATTCAGTATCTCGCGGTTTGTGCCGTCAAGTTCCATTCCAAACTGCCCCCTAAGGGTGAATGTTCATTCTCGTTTATTTTAATTGATTATGAGTAAACAAATACTTAAATATATCGCCCATTTTGCGCATTTGTAATAAAAAAATAATTGAATAAGAATACAAACGTTATTCAGTGTTTTATTTTGCAATGAATAAATAAACAGAATACACATTAAATAAAAAAAATTGCTATTTTTGTTTCAAAAAAACGCAAAAAAGTATATTTATGTTGACTGCGTTAGCTATATATGCCTAAATATGTTGATATTTCCAGGGAGGTCAAGCCTAAAAAAAAGAGAGCGCCCATCACAGTAAACGGCACGCAGTATTTCGTCGACCTGCCCCTGGGGTATGATGAATGATTTTTCTCCTGCAGCCCGGGCTATTTTGCCGGCTCAGCAGCCTTTCCCCCTGTTCGCCCTCAAAACATTCCTTGCGCCCGCTTAGCAAACCTTCCCCTGTTCGCCCTCAACAACTTTCCCTTTCGGCTTTGTTTCCCCAAAAACCTGCGCCTGAAAACTGTAAATTTTAGTCCCCTTCTCTTTCCACGCCTCCGTACTTAACCCCGCCTTCCTGCAGGTTTGCGAAAGGAATTCCCCCTCCTTCCAGCCCCGCTCGGGTGCAACCTGGGGAAGCAGCAAGCCCCTTTTTGCCCCGCGCTCCGCAATCAACCCGTCCCTCCCCACATTTATTTTTTTCAGGTATTGCTCAGGTTTCGTTTCGTCGTCAAGCACGACAGGTTCGGGCCGCGTAAGGACGCTCACCTCGACAACAACATTGTCCATTTCCCCCGCACGCAATTGCGGAAACCGAGGGTCGTTAAATGCGGCGTTCACCGCGCACTCTAACACGGCATTCCACAGCGGCCTCACGGGTTCGGGGTATCCTATGCATCCCCTCAGCTCCCGCGCGGGAAAAGTGTGCAGAGTTACGAACACGCCGCGCTCCTCAGTGAACGCGCTTTTCGGTGCGCTCTCTCGCATAACCCTGCCGGAAGCCATTGCATACTCGATGCTCCTGCGCGCGGCGCGTACAAGGAGTTCGCCCTCCTCCAAAGCGAAGCCGTTTTTTGCCATGCAAACCAAACATATAAATACAGCGGCGCCCTTTTATTTTGTTACTGGTGTTCCAATGCCCTGGCTCCCGAAACGGTGCAAGCCGAAAAAAACCGACAGAAAGGAAAGAGGCGGCGGGAAAGGCGCGGATTACCCCTTTTCAGAAAACCGCGAATCGCGCTTCAGTGCCGCATTTCCCGCTGACAAGTTTCCCGAGCATGACGTGCCTGACTACGGGCACCACCCTTATTACGGCGGCAATGAAGAGCTGGGTGAATTAAGACAGCGAGCGCGGGAGCTGAAACTAGGGGCGCCGGGGGGGGGAAGTTGTTTAAGGGTACTGCGGGATGTTGGGAATGTCGAACGGTTTCTTGTCGGCGACGGCAAAAAATTCCTGGAGAAATTTAATTCGCGGGATATCGATTTCAGCAATTTGCCCGCCGCATTTAGGCGAGAACTGGATGAAGCTAAGAAAAGCCGCGACATTGAAAAAGCCAGGAAACTTGTGAGGGGAGCGAGAGCGGAATACACCGCCCAACTGGGGTAAGCCTTCGCAGAAAACAAACCCAAACCATTAAATATCACGGCGTCGTTGTATTTAATTAGTGGTGGTTTATCTGGTTAGGCCTTTAAGACCTAAAATAAAGCTAAGGCGCAAATCGCGTACTTCTATTTCCGAGAACCTCGCAAGGACGCAGTTGGACATTCTTGACCGGTTCTTTCTCCGGAAGAAAGCAACCCCAAAAATCCGCAGGATGCCGTAATCCGCGCGCGGTTTAATTTTCATTTCCGCATTGCCGCCGGCGCGGCAATCACGCCTGTTTTTTCCGGGTTAAAAAAGTTTTTCCGCCAAAATAAAAACACAACAAAAGCGCCTAACAAAAACCGCGGTTAACGCGACATCGCGCCTTTCTTATCCGTTCTCCTCGCGCACGTCCACGAGATACCGCTTCTTCCCGACGAATATCGGAACTTTCTTGGCAACCTTCATAGGCGGTTTCCTGCCCATGCACATATATCCGCACCGGCATAAATATAGTTTTCTTTGGTTTTTCAGAACAAAACATCTCCTTCGTGGCATAAAATTAAATATATGTTTGGTTATATTAGAATAACCCAAACAAAAGCAAACAAGCGTGCAAATTACTTCAGAACAAAACGGCAACATTATTGCATAAAATTAAATATTCGTTCGGTTATATTAGAATAAACCAAACAAAATCAAACGAACAACACAAAAGGCGGCTGGAACGTATGGACCTCGACCGTGCCGACAGCGATATCCTTAACGCGGTTACTGAAAACGCCCGCCTCTCCCTGAGAAAAATCGCAAAGAAAATAGGCCTCGCCCCGGCAACGGTTATGACGCGCCTGAAGCGCCTCGAGGATTCCGGAATTATAAAGCGCTACTCCGCAGTCATAGATTACGACAAGCTCGGCTATGACCTGCCTGTGATTGTGAACCTCTGCATACCCAAGGAGATGGTTTCAAAGGTCGGGATAGAAGTAGCAAAGCACCCGAGCGTTATTGCTGTGCACGACATCACAGGCAGGTTCGACGTCCTTGTTGTGGCGCGCTTCAGGAACCGGCAGGCGCTCGACGCCTTCCTGAAACATCTGCACGTGTATGAATCAATTGAAAGGAGCGAAACCTGCGTGCTCCTCAACACCCTCGGGGAAAAGCCGCTGCTGTTCTGATTGCGCGCGGAAGAACAATTAAATACCCCCTCGCAGTTATACTCTGAACCCAAGGAGGTTTCAGATGGCGATGGAAATGCTCATCTTCGTTGCGCAGGTCGCGACACTGCTTGTCGTAATCCTCATACTCTGGCGCCTGACGAAGATACACCACTACAAGATTGAGGGGAAGTAGGCTGCGGGAAAGTGCCGGAAGCCGTGCCCGATGCACGGGCCGCGGCAGCGCGCCGAAATCCGGAAGATGCCCGTGTTTGCAGTGCAGAACGGAGCCAAATATTATTTCGTCAATTGACGAAATAGTTAAAAACCCTTTCAAACAGAGTAGGGGTTATGCTTCGGCTGAAGAGTGCGCCTTTTGCGATCCTGCTTCTGCTTCTTCTTACCCTCACTGCTGGCTGCACCCAGTCAACCGAAGCTGACAGGCTCGCCTGCCTGAACCTCACATCATATTCCCAAACCTCAATCCCCAAATGCGAAACACAGGAAAAGTGCTTCTCCCTGCTGGAGGAGAAACTCGGCCTGCGCGCCCCAAACCTGAGCCCACAGGTTCAGGATTCCCTGCACCTCTACAAGAACCGCCTTGCGCTGAGCTGGCTTTACTACAACAGGGCAATGAAAAACCTGAACTCGATGCATGCAATCTGCCAATCCTCGGGGGATTTTTCCGGAATATCAACGCAATTGAACGAACTCAAAAACAACCTCACGCAGGCATTTGCGGAAGCCGACAGCGCTAACAAGGAATCCTTCTCAATCATTTTCCTCGAGCGCTCCGCCCTTGAGGCACAGGGCGTGAACCTCGTGAAAGAGGAGCCGCTCTTCGCGGATTACGTCCTCCTGAACACTAACATAAACGAACTCTCTTCCGGCACGCCCTCGGTTTCCGGCGTCCAGCCCGAGAACAGCGACAGCTATGTTTCCATTTACCTTTCGCGCATGCGCGAGTTCGAGAACGCTGCACAGGGCGTCGGAGCGGGAGGGGCGGGCACTGCGGGCACATTCTCGCCCTTCGACCTTGCGGATTACCTCGACCAGCCGCTGCTTGCGCAGATTCCGAAAACCTCGTTTGTTGTCCCGCTGCTTACCAATGCGCTCTCCATGCTCATAACCTCCGCAGCGGAAAGCTACCGACTGCACGAATCCGTCTCCTCCCTGAAAGGCTTCCCCGCATTCGAACTCCTGAACACATACAACGGCATAGCGGGTTCGGAGAATTCGGTTGCACGGAAATTTTCCGAACTGATAAATTCCGACAGCGCGCACAGGGCGGAATTAGGAAGCAGGAATTCCGAACTAGCGCAGGAGGCAGCATCATTGCTCTCCGCGGCTTCCGCAAAAGCCGCAGCCCTGGATTCAAGCGCCTACTCCTCCTTCGACCAGAACTTCATATCCGAACTCTATTCCCTTCTCGGGCAGGGCACGGGCATCTCGACACAGCATTACTCCCTTTCGGATATTTCAACCGCCCGCGCATCCGCATCGACGGAACTCTCGCGTCTCAATTCAGCGCTTCAGGAAGCGCGGGACATGAAATTTTTGGGAAGGCTTTCCATCGGGGAAGAGGGGGATAAGCTCAAGGCGATAGTGCGTGACGCGCGCCTGCTTTCCGAAAGCCTCGAGTTCATCTCCTCGGAGGCGGTTTCAGGGCTTGCCGTGCTCTGCGATTCGCGCATTGAACTCATAGGCGAAAAAATTTCCCCGGAACCATTTTCCGCGGATGCCGCAACCACGGCCGCGGACCTGAAGGCAAGGCTCGAGTACAGGATAAGGCAGTACAAATCCGCAAAGGACGCGCGGCAAAAACTTCAGCTCTGCAGGCCCGCAGTCGAAGCCTATTCGGAGTATGCCGCAGCCCTCCGTGATTTCAGCGAGTACAGCGCGGATACGGAGGAGGGGATTGATGCATGCATGCGCTACCTTGCAGCCCTGTTTTCCTCCCAGGCGCGGGACAGCCTCGCATCCTATTCCCCTATTCTCCGCAGCCTGCAGACGCTTGAAAAGCCCTATGAAAACCCGCAGTATGTTTTGGATTCCTGCCTGGGTTTGAAAGCGAACGCGGAATACGTGCTTGCCTCGGACCCGCAGGCTGCGGAATTTTCAGGGAACTATTCCTCGGCAAAAGCCCTTCTCGAAAACCTGCGGCTGATGAGCCGTGCGGGGCAGGGCATTGTTGACGCCAGTTCGCTCCTCTCCGCGGAGAAAAAGTTTGCGGAACTCGGCGCCTTTTTCAGCGGGGGCAAAATCGATTACTCCAAACTCCTCCCCGAACTTGGCGGGGCAAATTCAGCATCCTCGCAATTGCTTTCCTCGCTCAATGCCCTCCTTGCCGAATCCCTTGAAAATTACCTCGAAAAAACCGCGCGTTTCGAATATTTTTCCTCGGGCACGCCCGAACTCGGGAAGGAGTATGCATCAAGCATCAGGCTGGAGATGAAAAACCCTTTTGCGGAATTCGCAGGAGCGCTGGAAATTTCCCCCCCATTCGCCGGAGCGGCACCCCTGCCCCTTTCCGATTCCGCCCCGCTCACGCTCTCCTACTCAACACCCAATGTTTCATCAGCCTCCGCTGAAAAAGGCAAACTTTCCGTAAGCCTTTCCTCCCTGCCCCTCGGTTCAACGGTGCTTATCTTCGATTCGAATTCAGTTCCCGCAACAGCAACGGAAACCACGAAGGTTATTTTGGTTGACGCGGAAAAAGCCCTGATGGAAAAAACCCTCGAAATAAAATCAAATTCCGCAATAGCGGAACTCGCGGTTTCTTTGCCACTTTCCGGTTTCGGCAGCAGGGTTGATGAAGGGAGCATTGCCGTTTATGCGGGGGGGAAGCCGGTTGAATCATTTGTTGCAGGCGGCGCACTCGCGTTTTCCCTCCCGATTGAGAAATCCGAAACAGTGAAAATCTACTACTCCCTGCTCACGCCCCTCTCGGTTTTCGTTTCCCTGATTTCCCAAACGCAGTTGGACGCAAACACGGTTTCATACGCATATTCCATAACAATAAAGAACCTGCTCCCTTCAAGTTTGCAGAACGCAAAAATATCCGTCCCCGTCCTTGAGCGCGGCGAAAACGTTTCCGCAATCGATTTGCGGGGTTCCGATGGCGCGAAGATTGCAGCGGAACTTCTCCCTTCGGGGGCAATCGCGTTCACGGTTTCAAGCCTGCCTCCCCAGCAGGGGCTGCAGTTCACGCTTGCCCTCGCGGTTAAGGACTACGCCTCCTATTGGGGTTCAGTGCTCTCCGCTTACGAAACGAGGTTAAGCAATTACGCATCCTCGCAGGATGCGGGCATAAGCTCCGCAGCCTCCTCGCTCCTCGCCGAGCTTTCCTCCCTGCATTCCTCACTCGACCTCAAAAACACGGCACAGCTTAACAGCATCCTCTCCCTGGGCACGCGCGTGAACGCCCTTGATTCAAACGCCGAGCGTGAGGAAGCGATTGAGGCAAGGTATTCCCTGCTCCTGCGCGATGCGGGGGAAGCAGCGCTCGCGGTTAAGGAAACCATTTCAAAACTCGATGAACTGGGCTTTTCCCAGAACTCCCTCGCATTCCTCTCCGCACTCCACAATGCCGAGCCGCTGATTGCGCAGGCGGAAGCGCTGCATTCCTCTGGCAGGGATGAGGAGGCAATATCCTTCCTGCTGAATGCGAAGGCAGTGCTTTCCGGCGTGAAGGTGCCGGCCTTGTGGGAAAGCATATCGCAGAGGAAGGATGTGCTTCTCTCCTCATCTTCCGCAATTTTCACCGCTGGCAAAAAATACGGCATGGATGATGCCGCGCTCAGGGATGCGATTGCCGCGCACGAGCAGAACCTCGCGCGTGCAATTGTTATGGAGGACATTGCGGGGGCAAAGGCCGAACTCTCCGCGCTTGAGAAGGGGGTGCATGATTACAACCTTGCGCTCGCCTCCTCCCTCATGGGCAAATGCGCTTCCTCAGCGGAGAATGCGGAACGCTTGCTCTTGCTCTCCCCCTTGATTCCCAAAAAAATTTCCGAGTTGCGGAAAATGCTCGCCCAGGAAAATAAAACCGTTGTTTCCTCCTACATTTTCCCCATAACCGAGGAACGCCTGCAGGAGCTTGAGTCCAAACTTGCAAAGGCGCTCCCGAAGGCACTCCTGCAGCTTGCTTCCTCCCTTTCCTCCTCCCTGCACAGCCCTAACTGCCCATCCGCACTTGAAGACGCGGAAAAATCCTCCGCGGAACTTTCCTCAGCGCTCGCGGAAGCGGAGCGCATAGATGCCGAACTCTCCTCAAACCTCGCCAAGGTGAGGGAGGATGCAACCGTTATTTTCAATTCCGTGGTGAAGAAATTCAACGGTTCAGGCGCGGGCAACACGGATGCCGAGGCGCTCCTTTCCGATGCGAAGCAAAACCTCTCCAATGGAAATTACCCTGAGGCAATCTCACTCTCCAACCGGGCAACGGCGCTCCTCTCGATGCAGCCCGCTTTGCAGGGCATACCCGAAATCCCGCTCGCTGTTTACCCCCTTGCGGCGGTTGTTGTCATTGCGGGCATCTTCAGGCTGCGCGCAATGCGCAACGCGAAAAACCCGCCGGCGCTGAAAAAACTGGAGAGGAATGAGGAGTAGGGTAAGCGGGTGCGATTGTGCCCTGCCAACCCTGCCTGCTGCAGAGTGCCGTCCCGCTTGCGCAAACAGTTGCCCTATTCTTGCCCCTATCCTGCCCTACTCCTTCTTCCTCACAAAGTATGCGTAAACCCCTATCGCAACCAGCAGGAGCACGCCCGCGCCTATGAGCGCAGGGTCGATGCCCACGGCCTCATAAATCACATTCGCTGTGCTGCATTCTGTTTCAACGGCATTGTAATCCAGGTAGCCCAGCCTGCAGCCCAGGCCGTAATTCCCCGCCTGCCCGGCAGTGAGCGAAAAGTCAGTGTATTTGGTTTCACCCGGGGCGATTGAAGAAATTGCGGCCCTGCCGTTGCCCTCTACCTGCAGGCCCTGCTGCGGCAGGACAACAGCGGAAATATTGTACAGCGTGTCTATGCCCTCGTTCTTCACTCCAAGGGTTGCCTTGCTTGCAGCCCCCGCCTTTTGCGCATCCCCGTCCACAAGCAGGAACGCCCTTACCCGTATCTCCGGCTGCACAACCGTGATCGTCTGCCTGTTCGATTCCCGTTCTACTGTTTCGCCGAAAACGTTTTCATACCTCAATATCGCTGGCAGCAGCGTCATCTGCTGCGGCTTTTTCGCCCTGACAAGGTATCCAAATCCCGCTTCCGCAGGCACAATGCAGTTCGCGTCTTCCGACCTCGTTACGCATGGCCCTATCTCGCCGCTGAAGCCTGTGTCGCCCTTAACGAACATAAGCTCCGGCAGCCTGTCCTCGAGCGCGTTCCTCACGTATTTAAGTTCCGCCTTTGCGCCCTCGCTGCCGTAATTGAAAAGCCTTACCCTTACCTCGAACTCCTGCCCGGGCTTCGGGGTTTTCGGCACGATCATTTTTGTGAACGCCCCAACCCTGCCGAAATCGGGCTTGAAGTAATATCCGAGCAGCGAATCCTTCAGCACTTTTATTTCAGTTGTTGTGTACGAGGTCCTTGCGCAAACCTTTGCAGTGTTTTTTTCCTCAAGCAATTCCCAGGGCAAATCAAACCTTGCCCACCCGTTAGTGAATTTATCCGCGCGCACAACAGCAACCGCGTTCTCGTCATTGTTAAGGTAAACGGAAATATCCGCCCCCGCGCTTTCGACAGGCGAGAACTGCGCGTGGATTGAGAGCACCGGATATGCCATGCGGTTCAAATCTGCGGGCTTTATGAACGCATACTCTGTGCACACATTCCTGTCCGCGCCGCTTACAATGAAATCCGAATAGCCCAATGAATCCAAACCATTTTCCTTTAATGTCGCCCCCGCAGCAAATCCCGCGGAAAGCACAAAGACCAAAACTGAAATTAACCCCAACGCACCCCTTACTTTCATAATACCCCCCTCTCACCCAAGCAATTCCACCAGCGCCGCCGCGGTTTCCGCAGCGGTTCGCTTTACATATAACTCTACAACCCTTTTTTTAGGATATCTCCTCAGCACATGCTTCCTGCAGTAGTCTATCCCCTCGCAAAACACGTTGTCCTGCACCTTTTCCGCACCGTAACCCCTGCGCTCTAGGCCTGCCTGCAGCAGTTCGGGGTGCGTGCGAAGGAGAACCACAGCATCGACGCCGAGTTTGGTTTCGCACAGCATGTGCCCTTCTATGATTGCGCCGCCGATTTTCACTGCGGGTTTTTTGAGTTCGGTGTTGAGCACTGCAGCGAGTTTCCCGAGAGGCACGACAAGTTCATCCCTACTCTTGTCCCATTTCCCCAGGCCTTTCGAGAGCGCAAATTCTTTCTCATTTATGACGCGCTTTATTTTGAGGAGCCTGGCGAGTGCTCTGCTGACCGAACTTTTCCCTGCTCCAGGCGTTCCTGTAACCAGAACCCTGAGCGTGATTTTTTTTGTTTTTGCGCCCTTTTGCGTTTTTCCCGCTACTCTTTGCAATGCCATGCAAAAATTAGCCCCTGAAAAGCGTTAAAAAGCAACACTTTGCCCTTTTCAGGTTAGCCTTTCGGCTGGCTTCAAAAGGGGTGGAGGGCGGTTCCGTGAAACCGCCCTTGGTTGGGTGAAAAGCGAAATCACTTTCTGCAGCGCTTTCCAAGCGCGATTGCAGAATCAGTGACCTTTATCCCGCCTTTCTCTAAGTGCTCGCACAGCCTGCTTATCCTCGTTTCCTGCGGTTCTGCCGCCAGCCTAGTGCTAGGATTTACCATTGCCATGCAAACACTTTCAGATTTCATTTCACTAATATTATGCCATACCCATTTAAATACCTTTCGCTTTTAGGAGCAAAATTTAGGCTTCTTTTCACGCCCTCCAGTTTTATAGGGGGTTTTTTCAAAAAAGAAGCCTATTTAGGGCTTATTTCTTATGTATATTCATGTTTTTTTGCCAAAAAAAAATTTTCAAAAAAATCGCTAAAAAAACGGTTATGTAGATGTACCTTTTTCGGAAAGAGATTGGATTAAAAACAAAGAGAGTTTTTGTTTTGGCGTTAGATTCTTAGCCGTGCCATGAACACGCCATAGGCGCCAAAAAGTGCCCCTATTTGAGCCGAGGGCGGTGCGGTTGTGAAACCGCTTTAGGGCGGGTTTTCAGTTTCCGCATGTGTTCCATGAGTTTTACCCTGAGTTTGTTCAGTTCCTGCCTCTCCCTATCCAGCGATTGCGGCTACTTCTTTGCCGCCTCAGGGCTAAAGGAAAACCTGAATTCTTTCGGAAATACCTCGCTTATTTCCCTGGCGTGACCGTCTCCAACAAATGACACTGCAGGCATCTCGGCAAGCATAGTCTCAGCCATATGCTTTGAGCGCAGCACATTATACAAATCCAACTTTTTATAAAGTTCCTGAAGTTTGCTATTGAGTGTTCCAAGGCCCCTCTCAATTTCTTGCAGGTTTAATCCCTCAAAATTTTGTTGCCGCTGCCTCCGCAAAAGTTCAACTTCCACGCGCCTTACCTTTTTGTTTATTTCCCCAATTTTGCCTTTCACCTCCCCCGCCCTACGGTGCATTGTCCTATTGTCCAATGCAACAATTTCATATTTTTTTGAGATAGAAACCACGGCGCCCGTGATAAACACGTCCCGTATGCCGGTCTTCCTCGCCTTTCTCATTAAATCGGCAACGGGCGACTCGGTTCTTTTGCAAAAATTTTGAATAGATTCTACGTCCTCTTTAGTTAATTCAAGGCCGATTTTTGCTCCGTGAGGAAGAGCACTTATTCCTTCCCGAATCCCTTTCCATTCCCGCATAAAAAATTGTTTCCTTTCCTTGGAAGTTGCTCCCCGCGGGTCGTGAACCACGCCGACAACCAGCGGTCTCTGCAAGTTCTGCACCATGCAAAAAGAACGAGCCCGAACTATTTAAGCCTGACACTATCCAAATTCCTCGGTGCGCTGCTGCTTATCCTGAACTTTGCGGATATGTATTTCGCAAACTCTATTGTTTTCGCCTTATCCCCGTGGTCGACAAGCACCCTTCTCGGCTTCGGGTTCAAATTCCTCACGTAATTCGAAAGCTGTATCCTGTCCGAGTGCCCTGAGAACCCCTCAATATTTTCAACCCTCAGCCTCACCTTTAACCTCTTCGCCTTTCCCCCCTCGACAGTTACAGGCACTTCCTTCACGCCCGCCTGCAGTTTCCTTCCCAATGAACCCTCTCCTTGATAACCGACAAACAGCAGAGTATTCATCGGGTCCTCCGCAAGCCTGTACAGATACCAGAGTGACGCGCCGCCCGTCAGCATTCCCGATGAAGCAAGAATTATGCTCCCTTTTTCGGCAACAATCGCCTCCCTGTCCTGCCAATTCGCGGTCTGGAAAAAATCCGTAGTGAACGGCGAATCGTTCTGCAGTATCCTCCTCTGCACCTCCTTCCTCAGGTATTCGGGGTATGCTGTGTGTATTGCGGAAGCCTCCTTTGTCATCCCATCCACATAGCATTTTGTCTCCTTGCTCAAGAGGCCGCGCCTGTAAAAGTTCTCGAGCACGAGCATTATTTCCTGCCCCCTTCCCACGGCGAAAACTGGAATAAGCACATTCCCGCCCGCGCTCGTTGTCTCCTTGATTATCCTCAGCAGCAATGCCTCGCTCTCCTCCCTGCTCGGCTGTATATCATTCGCCCCCCCATATGTGCTCTCGACTATAAGCGTTTCGAGCCTTGGGTAATTGCTGTCCACAGGGTTAAACAAGCGGGTGAACCCGTACTTCAAATCGCCGCTGTAAACCAAATTGTGCGCCCCGTCCCCTATGTGCAGGTGCACCGATGCTGAGCCAAGAATATGCGCCGCATTGTGCAAAGTAAGCCTCATGTCAGGCGCAATATCGGTAACCTCACGATAATCACGGGGTATGCAGTACTTAACCATCTCCTTTACATCGCGCTCCGTATACGGGGGCTCCTTCCCTTCCTTTACCAAAACATCTATGAAATCGAACTGCAGAAGCGTCATCAAATCGCGCGTGGGAAGCGTGCAGTAAACAGGCCCCCTATAGCCCAGTTTGAAAAGATAGGGCAAAAACCCGCTGTGGTCCAAATGTGCATGGCTTATTATCACGGCATCAAGTTCGTTAATCGGGAACCTTATCGCATCAAGGTAGGGGTATGGCTCATCATGGGCGGCAACATCAATCCCGCAGTCCATAAGCACCTTTGTTTTCCTTGTTTCAACCATCATGCAGCTTCTTCCGACCTCCCTGAAGCCGCCCAACGCGGTTAACCTTATCCAGCCGTTCTGCTCCGCGCTTTCACCGTAAATTTTCGCGGCAACATCCTGCAGTATCTTCTTCCTCTCTTTGGAGCTGTTGTACAAATGCCTCCTTATCCCGCGGAGAATTTCACTTTCGCTTGTGGGCGCGCGTATAATGTTCGGCGTCCATCCCGTTTCCAGGATTATGCGCTTGCTTGTCTCCCCGCCCTTGCCTATAACAAGCCCGGGCTTTATGGACTCAATCACGACCTCGCTGAAAACATCGTTGAACGCAATCTCCTTTATCTGCGCATCTGGAGGTATGATTTCAATTATCTTCTTCCTCGCCTCTTCCTGCTCGGTCAGCAATGATTTATCCGTGCGTATGTTCACGCGCTTCTTCAGTTCAAAGGCAAGTTTCGCAACGTAATTTTCATTCTCGAAAAACGCCTTCGGATTGCGCGTGTAAATGGCTATCTCGGGCCCCTCCATTTCAACGCTTGTGATGCCCGCCTCCTTGGGCACGCTTTCAGCTATCTTTTCCTTGATTTCCTTTATGTATTCCTGTTCCATCCTTTAGCCCCTCTTGTCGGGTGTTTTTGTTATGCAATGCCCGCTAAAATCATCGGTGTAAATCGCGTGCCATCCGGCAAAAAACAAAAAAATTAAAATTAAAAAAATTTAAAAAATATTGAAAAAAATAAAAATCCGCCCGTCGGGTTTCTTTGGCTTGCCCTTCGTGCAGTTGTTCAGTTCCCGCCCCTCTTTCCCTCGCCGCCCTGCGAAGAGGCGTACTTCTCTATCTCCCTCTCTGTCAATTTCCTTACCCCTTTCCTGTCAATAACAGTCACAGTAACCGACTTCCCGCCCGAGAAAATATCCCTTCTCTTCCCCGATTCAATCGCCTTTATCGCAAGCCTTATCCCGTCGTCTTCCTGCATCCCGTTCTTGTATCCGAGGTCCAAAGTGTTCAGCGCGAACTCGGTTCCAGAGCCGCTCACAGCATAATTCCTCCTCTCTATTACCCCGCCGTCGGGGGTAAGCTCAAACAGCTCGGGGCCGTTGTTCATTCCGCCTATCACAAGCTGGACTATGAAAGGGTTAAACCTGTTAGCGTTCATTATGTTCGAGAGCAGTGTAGTTGCTGCGCGTGCGCTCATCTTTTCCTCGCGCTCCATTTCATAAAGTTTCGCCTGGCTCCTCAAAAAGCGCACAATTGTGAGGCTGTCCCCCACATTGCCAGCGTTTGTCACCGCAAGGCTGTCCGTGATTTTGTAAATCTTCTCGCTCTCGTCCTCGTACGCTATGTGCCCCAAAGAGGTGCGCATATCCGCGGCAAGCACGATTGCGTCCGAGGTTTTTACCCCTACAGTGGTTGTGCCTGTCTTTAACTCAGCCTTTTCGGTCATCAAAAGCCCGCCAAAATCAGCGATGTAAAAGCCTAAACTAATTGCTCAAGTAAAAGTTTTTAAACCCGTTGTTTGCCCTGCAAAGCCCCGCGCACAGGAAATGCACTGCCTGGTTCGGTTTAAAAGCCGCTGGAACCTCTTGTTCAATATGCGCCTTTACATGGATTCCAACGTGCTTATCTCCATACTGCGGAGCGAAATGGACAGGGCTTTCAACATGCGTTTTCAGGAAGCCGAAGATTTCATTTCCTTCTGCAGGGCGCTCGGTTTCGAGATTGTGGTTTCCGACCTTTTCGCATATGAAATCAAAAAGGCAATTTCGCTTGAGAGGGAGGATATTGGAGAATTCTTCCGAATGTCGGGCGTTTCTTTTGTTTGGGCAGCCGTTCCTGAAAAAAATCGGGTACTCAAAATTTCAAGGGATTGCGGGATTCACTTTGCCGATGCCGCGCATGTTTCCGCCGCGGTTGCCGCCGGCTGCGACGCAATAATAACCTGGGACAAGAAGGATTTTTCAAGGGCGCGGGCAATAATGCCCTGCTTCACTCCCGCCGAGTTTGTGCAAAGAAACCCTTAGCTAGGGCGTCCTTCTCTTCCGCTGAAAATTCCTTCACTTTCCGCCCTTTCAGGCAGTGCTTTTCCGCGAACCCCTTTACCGCAAGCCTTGTTTTTGCCCCCTCGCTTTCCCAGTCAATTCTTTCCGCCAGCGGCTTCAGAGGCCTTACCTCCAGCCTGTCCTCAAACGCCAGAATTGCGACCTTCTGCCCGTTCCTGAACCCCTCTTTCGTGCGCAATGCCCCCGGGATCACAATCTGCCCCTTTGCGGTTATTGTTGAAGTCCTGATTTCGGAGAGAGCCATAACACCATTTCCTTACAAGTAATACTTGTAAGGCATGTTATTTTAAACCGTTATTTATGCCTTCTTTGCCTTTGCGTAAGCATTTAGTTCGCGCACTATGAACTTCTTGCGCGCTTCAGCACTGCCCTCTTTCCACACGCCCTTGTAAAACAGGTGGAGCGCCAAAGCAGCCTGCCCTTTTTCAACCCCCTCCTCCGCAAGCGCCCTGCCGAATGCCCCCCCCTTTCCGCCCTTGCGCGCAACATTCATCAGAAACCCGAATTTGCCGGTTTTTTTGAACTCAACTACGGGCATTTTTACGTTTATTTTTGCAATATTTGGCTTGCCAACCCTCCTAATTTCCCCCATATTCAACAGCCTCCTCGCAACAACTTCCATATTATTGTGCGCCGCCCTTTATATATTTTCCCGATGGCACGCCGGAATCCGGCATGCTACTGCCCGATTTTTCCGCGCGCTTTTTGTGCCCGGCTGAAAACCAGGCATGCGCCCGTTTGGCTTAAACCGTTTGCTTGCGGCTGTTTGCCTACTTTTCGCGCGCCGCCATTTTCCCGTTGTTTAACATCCTTGCGCACTCATCCGTGATTCTGCTTGCAATGGTTTCAGCCCCCCTTTCCGGGCGTTTTTCAATTTTAATTGAATTTTCGTAGGCATCGTTAAATATGGTTTCCAGGATGTGCCTCTCGTCCAGCCTTTCACCGTATTTTTCGAGATATTTTTTCGCCTCATTGCGAATGCGCAAAATCCGGCCGCATTCCGCTTCAATATTGCTGGCAAAGATGCCTGCCCTCTTTTCGTCAAACTTCCCGGTTTTGATAAGCCTTTTGTAGGCATCATCGCGTATTGTTTTTAGAAACCCAGGGCTGCCGATTTTTGCCTCGTGCTTTTTGAAATAGTCCCCAGCAATCAACTCCACTCTGCCCAGAAAATACCTGTACGTGTTCTTGGACGGGTCTGTTGCAACGCTCCTCCGCCTTTCAAACTCCCTGCACTCCCTTTCTACCGACCATGCAAGCATGTGCGCCCGTTTCTCGTCAAACCCCGTGCCCAGAAAGTGTTTTTTGCACTCGGCATAAACGAGCTCGGGCATGTTTTCTTTGCCGCTGTGCATGTTGTAATATTTCAGCACAAATTCCTTCTTTTTCCCGCTGTGCAACCCTTCCATCCACAGGTCGCAGGCTGTCTCCAGCGCACTGTCCAGTATTTTCTTTTCCCTCCGGGTCATTTTTTTCCCGGTCGTTTCCCTCCCGTTGGTTCTTTCCTGGAAATAGCCCTCTAGTGGCCGAATCCTAAATTTGCCCGCCATTCTCCGAATTAATTTGAGATTCACCGCTACCGCCACCCCTGCAAACCCCCGTGCCAAAAACCAGATGTTGCAACTTGCCTTAAAATTATCTTCAGTTGCAACTTTGCTTAAATGTTATCTTTGCCCGCAGCCTTGCTTAAGATTGCCTTTGCCGCGCCCCGCTTAAAATTATTTTTGCTTTTTGCCCGCGGCAGGAGCCTTCGCGCCTTCCGCCCCCGCGCCCATTTCCTTTCCCGCAGCCTTGGCGGCGCCTTCCGCTGCCTTCTCCTTCCCCGCCTTTGCCATGCCTTCCTTCGCAGCTCCCTTTTCCGCTTCCCCGGCGCCCGGCTTCCTGGTCACGCCAACGAGTTCAAGGAACTTGACCTCTTTAACGGCAGGCATGCCCCCCTTCATTGTCTTTGCGAAAACATCCTTCAAAACATCAAGTTCCTTCGGCATTTCCGAATCGAACCACGCCTCCAGCACCCCGCTTTCCGCGGAGAACTTCGCCCTCGGCTTCTTCGCCTCGTCCTTCATGGGGAACAATTTTTCAAGGAAAGCATCCGCAATCTCCTGCGGTTTCGTGAGAACGCGTTCAACCTTAAGTTTGTACTCCACTTCCTTTCCCGCAAGTTCCGGGTTAAAGTCCACGCGCACCCTTCCCCCTGAAATGGTTTGCACCCTCCCCGCCATTCCGTTTATCTCCAGAACCATTCCCTGAAAAGGCGTGAGCTTGTTCTTCGTGAAATCGCGCATAGGGATAACCCTTATAAGTTCCGCGCTCCTCTCGCCGAAAGCTTCGGCAGGGGAAAGCCTGAATACCTTTTCCTCCCCTGCGCCCATGTTTTCGAGCGCATTTTCCATCCCTTTTATGAGGTCGCCGCTCCCGACAACAACGGGTATTGCGCGGTAAATAGCCCCCTCCCTGTAAATTCCCGCCTTTTTAGCCTCCGCCTCGCTTGTGGTGTCAAACACGCGCCCGCTTGACAGCTCGCGGCCTGTAAACGAAACCACGGGTATATCCCCCTTCTTCATGCAACAATTTTGCCTGCGCGGGGGTTATAAATCTTGCGACGCAAAAGGATTTGCAGGCAGCGGTTCTGAAGGCAGTGGTTATTATGGACTCAAAGCAGGCAATGAGCATCTTCATAATCATAGTGATGGTCGGTTCCATCATAGGGTTTGCCATGATGTTCCTTGGCGATAAGCCCGCAGAGCAGGCGCCTCCCGCAGGCAACGGCGCCGCGCCCACTGCGATAGCCTTCAAGGCCGAGAATGTGGACGCAAACGTCGTCGAAATATTCCCCTCCATGCGCCTTATCGCAACCACGGATAAGCCGGAACTTTCGGCAATAGATTCGCAGGTGCGCTCCGCAAGCGGAGTGCGCAATATAAGTTCCTACTTCGCAGGTTCCGCGCCCGAGGGCTCCACAGGCGCGCTTTTGTATATTGCCGAAGTTACCTTCGACCCCGCGCGCTCCGCTTCCGAAATAATTTCAGCAATAACCGAAAAATCCGATGCGCTGTACGACATCGAGGCATACCCCTACGGCCTTGTTTCCGTACCGAAAACCGTGGCATTCTACAATGCCGACCTCGAAATGAGCAAGAATTACACTTTCCCCAACCCGCTGATCCAGTCAATACTCGCATCCGAAACAATGAAGGGCGACAGCATACAGGTCGAGATAACTGCCGACTTCGTAGGGGGAATCGTCTCGAAAATGCTCACCTATGAAACCTACAACCCGAATTCGGGAATGATGCTTGTCAGCGCAGTGGGTAATTACAAGGTTTCTGCCCTTCTCCCCGCACTTATCTTTAACGGCACAGTTCCTCTCCCCTCTTCTCCGGAAAGCAGTACGCTTAAGTCCGAACTCCTCGCGGTTCAGGGCGTGAATGACGCAAACCTCGAATTCTCAAATCCCGATTACACAATAAACCTTGAACTGGACCAGAACATCGGTTCGGAGATTTCGGCGGATTTCAATTCCGCGCTCTTTGCGATAAGCGGCGTCCTAAACGTAACCGTGCAGGAGCCGGCAACACTTAAGGTGAAATACGGCAGGGACGCATCGGTTTCAGAGGTTGAAAAAGCACTGCGCTCCGCCGTTTCCGATGCGGGCTTCTCCGTGAAGGAACTGAAAATCCCGGAAATCAACATAAGCGCGGAAATTTCCCTTTCTGAAGGCGTTGATTCATCCGCTGCAGCGTCAGGAATCGCCGCAATCCTCTCAAAATACTCCATAGATGCCAAACCATACCGAAAAGCGGTTTTCGATTACAACTCGGTTGCGGACAATGAGGGTAAGCAATACTCGGTCGAGGGCGGAATGTTCGAAGCAACCGTGGTTCCGGGCAGGCTTGCGGGGGATGAGGTCGAACTCTCCCTGTTCTTCTTCGCAACAAGGAATAATGCGGGGAGCATATCCGCACACGAGATGGAAGAATAAGCGGCAGCCTATTTTCCGCCTTTCAGCGAGTTTATCGCTTCCGCAATATCCCCTTTCGTTTCCTCGAGCGCCTTTTTCGCCTTTTCCTTTCCCACGCCCGCGCTCTGCGCAACCATTTCCACATCTTCATCGGGCACGCCAGCCTGCTCCTCCCTCGCCTTGCCCATGACTGTGTAAGTTTTCTGGCCCTGCATGTCTATTGCGCTGACATTCGGCTCATCAATTATCAGCCTCTTGCCCTCCATTTCGAAAATAACGCGCTTCGCCTCAATGGTTTCGCTCTTTATTCCGAGCGATTGCATCATCTTGTTCATCTGGCCGGGATTTATGTTGCGCATTCCGGGGAACATACAAAAACCTCCAGTTGGCTACATTTTTAATTTTTCATCCCCATAGCCTATCAGATGCTCCCTGTTCCAATACAATGCTGAGAGCAGGAACCTAAGGTTTTGAGGTGAGTTGCTGCGTTCAAGCCTCTCTATTACGCTGTCAAACGCCTCTTTGGAACGCCTGAGTGCGTCACCCGCAGTGCCGCCCTTCAAAAGGCACATTGCCGCGTGATTTGAAGCATCAAGAATTGGCTTTGCGTAGGGGTCGTTCTGAGGCGTATGCGAATAGCTCGAACTTGTCCAAAAGCGGAATTTGTCGTCATAGCCCAAGTATACTCCGTTGCCGTTTTCTCCGCACCACTTGCCCAATTCCTTGGCAGTATGGCACGCCCTGGCGTAAACAATAGTGTCCTTTATTAAATCCGCATTTTCCTCCAGCCTTATTATCGGCTCGAATTTGTATCCGGATATGATTTCAGGCGACCCGTGGCCGTTGAACATGATTAGTTTCGGATTTTTTTCGGTTATTAGTGAGGTAACTCTCTGTTTTGAGGCACGTTCATGGAAGCAATCGAAAACATCGATTCCCCTATCTTCCGCCAGTTCAATTATAGGCTTCGAGTATTCTGATAAATACAATGTTGTGTCGTCATCTTCTGGGCGGGTTATTAGGAATGTCATGGGGACCCGTGCCTTCTTGCGATGCTTCTCAAATAAAATAATTCCATCTCGATGTATTCTTTCCCCACGGAATCCAGATTCTCTACATGCTGTATCAATTCCTCTTTTGTAACTGAAGGGCCGCCCCCTGCCGACAATTTGGCATCCCTCGGAAGATTTTTTAGCCTCTCAAGCACCAGCATCTGCGCCTGTTTAGAAATCTCTGGCACACCCTCACCCCCACAACTTTAATGCACTAAGTTCTTTTAACATTTTTTTTCCGAGCTTTGTTTCTGCCTGTATTTCCCTGTATGCCCTCTCCCACGAGAACGGTTGCCCGTCAACAATGACTGCAATTTCCTTTCGCATGGGAGCGGGCAAATTTACGAATAGGGTTAAGAATTTGCTTCTGTCGTCCATTTTTCCCACCAATTATTATGTTCCCGCCCCTATTTATACCTTTCTTTTATTTTTGGGTTCATCTCGCCACAAGCCCCTTCCTCTTAAGTTCCTCGACATCCCTCGGCGCCCAAATCCATATCGGGCGCTTTTCATCATCAACCAGTATTTTGCCGCTGTATTCAAGGTAATCCAGCGCGGCCATGTAGGTCTGCCACATCGCCTGCTTCGGGAGTTTCTTCCAGATTTCCCTTACTGTCAGGTCGCCCTTTGAATCCATTATCGCCTTCTCAATCATCAGCACCGTGTCCAGCCTGGGGTAGCGGAGCACGTCGTTCCTGAAAATCTGCGCCTGCTTTTGCATCAAATCACTATATATCAATTGATATACAACAGTATTTAATGTTAACTGCCCGCTGGTCTGGGCCATTCCACCCAGGTGTTCGCTTTCTGGAAGGGCCAAATAGACTCCTTCTTCTTAAGTATTTATATACTACCTCGCAAAAACCGCCAAAAACTGACTTGAGTGAATATTAAGGAAATCCACCCCGATATGAGTGGTGATGTTTTATGAACCTGCTAGGCAAGGTAGTCAACTTCGACTTCATTGGCCCAAGTTTCAAAGTTTCTTTAAGTTTTTCCACCATGCGTGCGAGGGGTTTTTCCTCACATGCGCGAAAATTTCCCCCGCGCTTTTGGTTTTCAGCCTTTTCCCGATGCGCTCCAGCCAGTCTTCCGCATCTTTCGCCCCGCTGTCCAAATACTCGCGCGCCTGCAGCGCGCATTCGAGGAAATCAGCGTCCTTCGCAACAACCGCTTCCTTGCTCTCCTGCGCAAGGAACTCGCGCATGAGTGCAAGATACTCCTTCCCAAGCGCGGCATCGAACGCGCTTACGGTTTCCCCCTGCTCCTCAAGAACCCTGCGCTCCGCCTTCTCGACATCAACATAGCGCGCCGTAACCTTGTGCATATCCCCTATGCGCGTTTCAGGCAAATCGTGGAACAAAAGCATCTTCATCACGCGCTCCGCGTTTGCCCCCTCCTGCTTCGCAAGCGCGTACCCAACAATCGCGGCGCGGAATGAATGCTCCGCAACGCTTTCGGGCTCCTGCACGCCCGCTAACCACCAGCCCGAGCGCTTCACGCGCTTCAATTGCCCTGCCTCGTGGAAGAACTGCGCTATCTTCCGTGCATTTTCCTTCGCCATAACCCAACTCTCCTGCGAAAAGCATTTATGGCTGTGTTGAGGGGCTTAAACCTGGCTGGCTTTGCCCTGAGGCCGTGCGTCAAATTGTGCATTTTCTCCGTTCTTTTTCTGCTCGGGCCGCTTATGTGCGCCAGCGTGGATGTTTGCTTTGGGATTGGGCGCCTGCCAGGCATTATTTGCATCAGCCTGTCAAGTTCGCTTGGGGTTAATTTCCTCCTCCTTGACAGCCCCTCCTTTATCGCTTCTATGATTTTTGTTTCGTAGGGGTCGCCGCGATTCAGCAGTTCCCCGATTTCGCTAACCCGAAAGTCAGCCCTTGAAGCCAGGGCAAATGATGCGCCTATCCTTACCCCTTGAAATCTGCTGTTCAACAAACCCTTCAGGAATTCCAGCTTCAGCCCCTTCCTGTAAGCCAAACCTCTTGCCGCATACTCACGTATTCCGGAATCACTATGGTTCAGCAGCCCCTCAACCTCCTTTAACGGATAATCGGGTTTGGCCGCCAAATTTCCCGCCGCTTCATAATGTGCCGTAGCATCACCCAGCATTGTCATTGCCAACTCGTTCGGGATGCGGGAAATGCTGTTCGCCTTTGTCATCGGGTTCCCGAGGCTTTTCCATACTTCGATAATCTCCCCAAGCCTCTTCTGCCTTTCCGCATCGCGCTCAAGCCTGGAAAATGCGCGTATCACTGTCTGCGTGTAAATGCAGTAGCCCCTTCCCTCAAACGCACCTGTAAGGTTCCTGAACAGCCTTACGGGTTCCTTAATGTGCCGCAAACCCGTCAGGGAAACGGCGCAGGCGGAGATAAGTTCCTGCCTGAAACCTTCGGCATTTATGTTGCCTGGCTCCTTGGACAAGCGTTTCAGCACCCTGTTAAGCGTTTCCTCGTTGCCCTTCTCGCCAGTGCCCTTCTTGACTCCCCTGCTTTTTATATAATTGTCCAAAATTTCTACGGGGTCGTGCACCTTTGCTGCCAAGCTGTTGCTATTGCTCATGCCAATAATTAACGCTTCCAAAAATAAAAAACCGCAGGTTCGCATAGGGCAAGGCAGGTTTGCCGTCCGCTGCGCCCCCGCGGCAAGGGTTTGCTTGCAGCATTGCCGCGCCGCAGGTTGGGCGGTTTGCTGCAGCAAACCCCGCAAACCGCGCCGCGAACCGCGCGCGTTCGGTTTTTTGTTTTTTGCCTTCCGTAGGGGGGAGGCATTTCCCGCGAAACCCGCCAGAAAATAATTCTCCCCTTGCCAAACCACGCAAACCCGCCCGAAAAACATTTATTAACCCCTTCCCCTTATCTTTCCTGTGCTATGGCGCTGATAATCTCATCCTTTGAAAAGTTCGGGGAGAAGTTCCCCGAGGCAGTCGCGGACCCGAACGATGCGCGCGCCGCGGCGCTGAAAACCTATTTCGCCCACGGCGGAGTCGTAAATGTCCTGAAGGAAAAGGAGGGCGCCTGGCCGAAGCTCCTTTACCCCGATGCCGCGCGCCTTAACAGACAGTTAAAGGAAATAAACACGCTTAAGGACCGCTTCCAGTCCAAGCGCGGCGAGTGGCGCAGGCAGCTTGCAAAGGCAAAAACTTATGAATTGCGGCATAAGATAACCAGGTTCTCAAACCCTTTGTACTGGAAGCACGTTGCAAAAACCATGTCCGACGCGGATTACAAGGCCGATGCGGAAAGCGTTAAACTGCCCGTGCATTTGGTTGACGACCCGCGCTGGAAACCCATGGTAAGGATGTTCATTGATGACATCGAATACAGGAAGCAATTGGTTGAAACCGTTGAAAACTCCATAGTTTACGGCAACGACAGGAAAGTGGCGCGCTATGCAAACGAATTGCAGGAATTCAGGGCAGGGGTTTCCGAAGGCAAGGTTTTGGAGATAGAGAAGAAAATCGGCGAGATTGAAGGGCAGATAAAGACCATTAATTCCATGATTCTCTGGGCAAGGAAGTAGTTGCGCCCGGGTTTTAGGATTTTCGAGGCTTATGCCTCGCTATTGCCCCCTATTTAGGGCTTTTTTTACTGTTTTTGTTATGTAGACTATGCAAATTCAAAGTCTATTTGCCTAATGCTGGCAAAATACGCATTTTTTCTTTTTTCAGTATAACCTCCCCCGCGGTTTTTGCCGGCTTTTGCCCTTCAGCATCCGCCCTTGGCACCAATTTTTGCCCTTTGCCCGGCCTTGGGCTGGTTAAGCCCCGCCCACCGGCGCCCAAACTACCCCGCCTCCCGCGTTTTTTTTGCTTTTGCGGCATAATAACTGCCTAGGGCATAGCATGAACCCAGAAAGCAGCCCGCACGCACAAACTTTCCCTGATTTTTGCGGATTTTTTCCGAATTCGGATTCCTAATTTTGAATATAAATGGCAATACGCCATGTGAAAAAAAAGCACGCAAAAAACACACATTTTCAAACCAAATTAATAAATCTTTCCCTCACCTGACCCAAACACCCCTAACTATGCCCAAAACAGCAAAAGGGAAAAACAAAAAGTATTTTTTCTTAACAAAAACAATTTTAGCGAAAAAGTTATGTAGACAGGTTTTCGGGGCTTTCGGTTATGAGGCGGTTCTGCCCTGCCTGCGAACCCTTTCGTGCGCCGCACCGGAAATCAACCCTAGGCGCGTTTTTAAACCCGCCATTGGTTGGCTTATTTATGCAGCGCAGGTTTTACCTCGATACCGCAATCTGGATGGATTATTTCGGCGCCCGCGGAAACGGCATCAGGCCGCTCGGGGATTTGGCATTCAGGTTCCTCAAGGATTGCGAAAAGCACAAATGCAAGGTTCTCTATTCCGATATTGTCCTAAAGGAATTGAAGGGAGTCCCAAAAGAGCGCCTGGAAGAGGCATTTTCCTCATTCCGCGGCATAATCCTGAAAGTCGCTTTCTCCGAGGCACAGGCAAAAGAGGCGGAACGCATTTCAGAAGAACGGCAATTGCCGTTCAACGATGCTTTCCACGCGATAATAGCAAGGGACAACTTTGCGCTGATGGTTACGCGCGACAGGCACTTCGGGGAACTTTCAGACATTGTCGAATCAAGGGCGCCTGAGGAAATCACTTTAGGTTAAAGCCGTGCTTCTCATTAAGCCATTTCTTCATTTCCTCGCTCCCTTCCCCACTCCTCCATGCATGAAATTCTTCATCAGTCTTGAACTTTCCCTGCCCTTTGAACGCACCCTTTGCGGCAAACAGCGCCTCCCAACCCTTCTTTTCCTCGCGCCTTTTCTCAAGGGCAAGCAGTTTCTCCCTTATCGCATCCCTGAGGAAGTCAGACCTTGTGTTGTAGTGGAACTCCTTCATTCCCCTCTCGACTTCCTTCAGCACCTGCGCATCCAGTTTGAGGCTTACGTATTCCATGTGTTACTTTGTAACACGATGTGTTATTAAATTATTGGGTTCGGCTGCCGCCCCGGATTAGTTAATTCTTCCAAGGTACGTAATGGAGCGCCAAATCTATTTCATCCCTTATTTTCTTTATTTTTTCATTCCCCCCCTTGCCTAACATCCTCTTGAAACTCTCGCTGATTGAGAGCCCCTCATGGAGAATTTTGCCTACCTCTTCCCTGCTGTAGCCTAGGTTCTTCAAATCCCTCGCCACATACGCTATGTTGTCGCCAATCACGGCAAAATCAGCCGCAGAGGGGGACGTTTTCCATTCAATATAATCCACTATGGCTCCCTTCTCGCCAAATAACCAGCCCTTGGAAAGGGCATAGGACTTCATTTTTCCGTAGGCATCTTTGCATTCTTTTAATCTTTCAGGTATTTCTGTATTGCCCCATCCCTTGCTGCCCCAAAGCTCCGCGTCCCTGCCCTTGAGAACTTCCTCAAGAACTGTCATCCCAGCCTGGCCGACTTTGCCCATTTCGCCGCTTTTGCAGAGCCCGATTATCCTGCCGATATTTTCAGGATTCAGATGTTGTTTCAATATTTCCTGTTCGCGCGCTTCGATTGTGGCAGTTGATTCCCGCGCCCTCTCCTTGGCACGCCGCTTCTTTGCCCAAGGGAGTTTGTCTTTTAGCCCACTAAAATAGCCGATTATTTTTTTCATCCTGACCGGCTTCATTGAAAATTCCCTTTTCATTACCGGAATAACCATAGGCTAACCAACTATTTAACCCTTCTTGGGGCGGAGTTTCGCACCGGAAACCCACCCTGCAATCATTTATATTCCTGTTCAGGCAAAATTCTGTGTGGCTGCATGGATATAGAAAAACAGGTAAATGTAGAAAACAAGGTAAAGGAACTCAATGGCTTCGACCAGTTCAACCCGATGCAGCGCTCCGTGCTCGAAAAACAGCCTTATTCAAAGAACCTTGTTGTCAGCGCCCCCACTGCAAGCGGCAAAACCGTTATTGCGGAACTCTGCGCCCTGAACAGCATAATCAACAGCCGCAGGAAGGTTGTTTATACCTGCCCATTGCGCGCGCTCGCGGGGGAGCATTATTCCGATTTCAGGCGCAAATACTCGAGCGCGCTGAAGGTGAAATTCACAATCAGCACAGGCGATTTCGACTCAAGCAGCAAATACCTTTCAAACTTCGACCTGATTTTCACAACCTATGAAAAACTGGATTCCCTTTTGCGGCATAACGCGGACTGGTTAAGCAGCATAGGCCTGCTGATTGTTGATGAGGTTCATTCCTTAGGCACGGACCGCGGCCCCACTTTGGAAATCGTGATAACAAAGCTCCGTTCCATGAACCCGAAAATGCAGGTTCTCGCCCTCTCCGCAACCATACCCAACGCTTCCGAGCTGTCGGAGTGGTTGGGTGCGGAACTCGTGCATTCGGAATACCGCCCGGTTAAACTTTTGGAGGGGGTTTATTTCAATGACGAAATAAAATATCCGCCGGAAAAAAAACACAAGCGCGAAGCGGGTTCTGCAGCGGGTTCAGGATTGGTTCCCGCAGGGGTTCCCGCAGGCAAATACCTGGCGGAGGAAATACCGCAGGATTTCGACGCCCTAACTTCCCTCGTGCAGGACACCCTGAAAAAAGGCAAGCAGGCACTGGTGTTTGCGTCCACGCGCAAGCAATCCTCGAGCATTGCAAAACGCCTCTCCCGCCTCGTTGAAAAAACTCTTTTGGAAAAGGAAAAAAATTATTTGCTCAAAAAATCCTCCGAAATCGAGCAGGTGCTTGAAAGCCCCACAGAACAGTGCAGGCTCCTCTCCGAGGTTGTGAAAAGCGGGGTTTCATTCCACAACGCAGGGTTAATGCAGAAACAGCGCGAACTTATTGAGGAATTGTTCCGCAACAGGCATTTGAAGGTTATTTCAGCAACCCCCACCCTTGCAGCAGGCATAAACCTTCCCGCCCACACGGTAATTATCCCCTCGGTTTACCGCTACGGCATGCAGGGTTCGGAGCGCATACCTGTTTCGGAGTACAAGCAGATGTCCGGGCGTGCGGGAAGGCCGAAATTCGACAGCGAGGGCAGGGCAGTGCTCATCGCCCGCTCGGATTTGGACGCAGAAGAGCTGATGGAGCATTATGTAGAAGGGGAAATTGAAGCCGTTTCCTCCCGTCTCGGCATCGAGCCGGTGTTGCGCATGCACCTCCTAGGCGCAGTGGCGACAAATTTCGTTTCCGACCTCGAGAGTTTGGAAAAATTCTTCTCAAAAACCTTTTACGCGAAGCAGTACGGCGATACCTCAAGCCTCTTCACAAAACTTACCGGCATACTCGAGGAACTCGCGGAGTGGGATTTCATAAATTACGGCGGGAAGCGGGTTTCCGCAACCCCGCTGGGCGCAAGGGTTTCAGAATTATACCTTGACCCGCTTTCCGCGCACAAAATGGTCGAGGCACTGCGCGCGGGAAAAACCGCAACCATGTCATACATCTTCACTTTGGTTAGTTGCTACGAGTTTATGCCCTGGTTAAGCGTGCCGAAGAAGAAGGAGGCGGAATTGTGGGAACTTCTGCAGGGGCACAAGCAGGAACTCCCAATCAACCTTGACATCGAGATGTACGCGGACAATTCCCTGCTGAATAAGTTCAACTCTTCCTTACTCCTGCGCGACTGGCTGGAGGAAATCAGCGAGCAGGACCTGCTGAAAGAGTACAATGTGCAACCAGGAATTCTGCACAACAAGCTGCAGATTTTGGACTGGCTGTCCTACTCCGCTGCTGAATTAAGCCGCCTCCTTGCGCTTGAAACCCATGCAGTTCCCTTGGGCAGGCTGCGCAAGCGCCTCAAGTACGGGATAAAGGAGGAACTGCTCGCGCTTGTTGAAGTTCGTGGAATCGGGCGCGTGCGTGCCCGCAGATTGTGGCGCAGCAACGTGCGCACTGTTGCGGAACTGAAAAAAATCGACATTGCCGACCTCGGCAGGATTCTCGGGCCGAAGGTTGCGCAGCAAATTAAGGCACAGGTTGGCTGAGCAAAAGGTTATTGGGCGGGCGAAGACGGCAGCACCAACAGTAACGTTAATAAATTCAAAAATCGTACTTATGCTTGGTTTGATGAGGCTTAAAAAGTCCAAAAAATGTAACATAATTCCCTTCAGTGAGTTCACTGAGCGTAGGGAGTCCTCTGCCCGAGCGGCGTGGTTTACGAAGTGCTTGGGGCACAATGAAACTAACAAGCAGCGCGTCTATGGCAGATTTCAAAGTCTGGGAGATAATTTAGGAAAGAGTACTGCTGCAGCATTGAATGACTTGGGCAAAAAATACAGTATCTTGGCAAATTCAAATTTGCCCAAGGCTAAACTTTTTGAAGCACTTGGTCGTGAACTTTCCAGTTATAGTGGTGATGCAAAACTGGCATTTTACGAAAGCCGCTTAAGCAAAGGCTCAAACATTGCTGAAATAGTTGAAATCGAAACTTGGGCGGTGTTTAATTCGCTGGAGTCACGTTATGCGCTGTACGAATTAACCCATGCCCCGCACGAATTGCAGATGGGCGGTCTTGGCATCGTTGGCGAGGTATCAAAGCCAAGCCTAGGCGAAGCCAAGGGTGAGGCATTAGCCAACCTTAAGAAATTGGGTTTGCTGAAAAAAGGTTGACTCACGCAGCAAATTCCTCCGCTGGCACGCACCGACTTATGCGGCAAATTCCTTCCCAAGCATTTCCTTAATCCTTTCCGCATCCGTGGCAAGTTTTATCAGCGTCGTCTGCCCCTTCACTCCCTTGCCCGAGGCGCTTGTTAGAACAAGCCCGTACATTTCAAGTTCCTTTATGTAATCCCTGTACCAGCGCGCGCTTACGCAGCCCTTGTCGTATTTTTTCGCGATTTTGCAGTACCTCTCATACACGCTGCCTGAATACAGCAAACCCTCCTCGATTTCGCCCGTGATTTTTCTCACTGGTTTTTTATCCAGCGTAAGGTCCGCGATGGAATACAAAACCAATTGCTGCTGCTCGGGCAAAGTGCTCACCATGTTGTAAACAATTTCCTCCTCGACCTTTTTCTTCGCCTTCTTCACTTCCTCATCCGTCACGCTTCCGTTGCCGCGCGCATCCGCAATCTCCCCCGCGCGGAGGAGTAGCATTACTGCAGTTCTTGCGTCGCCACTTTCTTGTGCGGCGATTGCCGCCGCGAAGTTTATCGCGGACTCATTCACAACGCCGCGCTTGAACGCGAGTTCCACGCGCTGCCTCAGTATCTCGCGCAATTCATCCGCATTGTAGGGAGCAAAGACCATCTCCCTCTCGCACAAAGAACTTTTCGTGCGCGGGTCAAGCCTGTCCTTGAAAACAAGGTTGTTCGAAATCCCGATTACGGAAATGCTCCCTTTCTTCAGTTCATCGTTCGCGCGCGTGAGCGCGTAAACCAAATCATCCAGGTCCTTTGTCTTGTCGATTTCATCAAGCACCACAATCAAATTTTTTCCCGCGCCCACATAATCCAGCATCTTCTCATGTATGAACGCCGCGCTGAACCCCAGAAAATTCTCCTCGGGGTAAAAATCCTTGACCATTTTCGTCAGCACCCTGTACTTGCTGTTGTGGTTCCTGCAGTTCACGTACGCCGCGTCCACGGAAGCGTTTTTCTTTCCCGAATATTCGAGGAGTTCCTGCACAACCCTGCGCGCAACCGAAGTTTTTCCCGTGCCTGTTTTCCCGTACAAAAATAAATTGTCGGGCTTCTTCTTCCCCAGAGCGAGCGCGACATTTTCGCTTATCGCCCTTATCTCATTCTCCCTGAAGGGCAAGGTATCGGGTGTGTAGTGCGGCGTCACAAGGTTCCTGTCCGCAAACACGGTTTCCTTAGCAAACTCCCTCTCGAAAATTCCCTGCGGGATTGTCTGCGTTGCGGCCCGCGCAGATGCAGCGTGCGGAATTGTTTGCTCACCCGCACCGTGCGGAAAAGCGTGTATTGCGGTTTGCCCCACAGCGCCCAAGTTCACACCGCAACCATTACGGCGCGAAGCGGTTATAACAATAGCCATTTGTGGAACCGAACCACTTCCACTAATCCGCTTCGGTTTTTGAACAGCCGCGCCCCCCTTAATGGTCAGAGCAGCAGCGTCGCCACAGCAAAATAAACCATTATCGAGGTCGCATCGGAAATTATCGTCGCAAAAGGCCCGCCGCCGAGCGCGGGGTCATGCCCAATCTTCCTGATTATGGCGGTTATCGCGAGAGCGGTAAAGCTTGTAATTATGAGTGCCGCGAACGCGGAGATTGAAATAACCGCCGCGATGTGCGGCTGTCCCCAAAAGAGCGAAACCGCGCCGAGCAGCAGGCCGCTTATTATGAGCGCAATTAGAAGGGCTATCGCCATCTGCCTGAAAACATATTGCCTCATTTTCAGCTCCTCCCCCATAATCGCAAGGTCCCTGATAAAAATTGTCTGGAGCTGGGTGCCGAGCGCATCGCTCAGGTAAACTATGGCGGGCATGAAGAAAACCAGAATAATGTATTTTTCCAGCGTTCCCTCAAAAACCCCCATGGATGCGGCAACCAGAAGCGCCCCGAGAAGCCCGATAATCAGCCACGGCACCCTGTGGGCAATGCTCTTCGACAGCGGCACAGCCATGCTGTTTTCATATTCCAGGTGCGATTTGTGTATTCCCGCAAAATGGAAAAGGTCCTTTCTCAATGCGCGGTTAAGGATGGATGCAATGCTGCCGGACGGAATTGCCCCGAGCAGTTTTCCCGATTCGACAACCGGCGCTGCGGCAATGCCGTGCTTCAATGCAAGGTGGGCGATTCTTTCGGGGCATGTTTTCGGGGAAACCGAGAAGAATTTTGTGTGCATCGCCTTTTCCAGGGTTGTGCCGCCCGCATGGCCGAACAGTTCCTTTATCGGCAATGTGCCGACAAGTTTTTGGCTTTCATCTATGACATATATTTCCTCGATGCTTTTCAGTTCCTTTTCATGTTTCCTGATAATTGAAAATGCCTCGTCTATAGTTTTGCTTTTTTCTATCACAGGCACTTCTGTGACAAGCCATTTTTTCAGATGGTTATGCAAACCATTGCCTTTCTGCCCGTCCATTTTTGCCGCCCCGTTTCTTTTATCCGCCGCGCCCTGTAACGCCCGATAACCTGCGCCCGTCCTGCCCGATAACAGGCGCCTATCGTGCCCAATAACTGACGTTTTCCATATATAAAAACCCGCCGCAGGGCGGGTTTGATGCGGGTTTGTTTCGGGGCGGAGGGTTCTTTGCACGGGGCAGGATTCGAACCTGCCGCAAGCGCAGAACTCTGCCAAAAACCCCCCAAACCACAAACGCACGAACCGTGCGTTCGGGGTTTTGTTATAGTGCCGCTTACCCCACAGTAATCCTCAGTTCCTTCCTGCTTTCGGGAATTATTTTTATCCTGCCGCCCTTCTTCAAACCGTAGTACTGCACCAAGTCAGCGGGAAGGGTTACGGCAAGGCTCCTGCCTGCGTTGATTATCGGCCTGCTGAAAACGAACTTGCCGTTTATCCTTTCGCTCAATTCGTGCATCTGTTCGCTCGTGGCGAATTCCTCGCCACATTTAACACACCTGTAATAAGGCGAGCCCTTTACCACAATCTTGCCGTTGTCAAGCTCCAAATTCTCGCTCTTCAGCGCCGCCTTCCCTGCGCAAAGGTGGCACTCTATCTCCTTCCCCATTTTTCAGCCTCCTGTTCGTTCGCCTCCCAAAGCGTCAGCACGTGGATGAATTTTTTCGTCTCTATTTTAACCGCTGTGAGCAGTTCCCCGCCCGCCTCGAAAACCGCGCGGAACTTGTTCCCGCCTTCCTTAATCCTCACTTCCTGTTTCTTAATTGCTAATTCAATCTCCCCGTAATTTATCCCGTGCCCTGCCGCACGCTCCGCAAACCTGTGTTTTGCGTGCAAACTCCATCTGACAAGCATAATATTATAGTGCGCCTTCTCGTATATAAAGTAATATCATTTAATAATTTGGTGTTGCTAAATAGTGCGCACTACGCCGCACGCCTGATTTTCTTAAACCTGACTGTTGCGTGCGCAGCATCCTTTCCCGGGAACTGCAGGGTTTCTTTTGCAACCATTCCCCTGAACTTCGCGCTTGTGCCCTTCATCAGGCCAGGGAACATCTTCGACCATGGCACTCCAAGCCCGCCTATTGTCTTTACCTCCGCAACCCTCGGCGCCTTGGACATGTCTATTTCAAGAGTGTACGGTGCCATCGGCTTGCCGAATGAAAAAAGCTCGTTCACAATCCGTGCCCTCTCCTTTCCGTAAATTACCCCGCGCTCAACATATTTATGCCAAACATTTTCGGCGTAATCAAGCGGCACTCCCGCAACCCTGCTTATCACCATTATGTGGTCGTAGCCGAATTTTGCATAATCCTTGTTTAGCAAATCTTTGAGGATTTTTTCCTTTTTAGAGGGGTGAATGAGCCCCCTGCCCGCCCAGTACCATTCATTTTTCACATTGTCCCTGAATATTTTAACGAATTTCTTCTTGTCCATGCGGAGCCCCTCTTCCTTATGGTAATTTTTAAGGAACTCCGCCCTGCGCTTCTTGAACGTTCCGCGGTCGGTAAGCCTTGTAAGCGCCCTCTCTATCCCCCTTTTGTTTGAAAGCGCCCTGCCAAATCCTGAAAATGTCCTGCGCAATGTTAGTGCATGCGCTGAATCGCTCGCATTCCTGAGCAGGACAAATGCCTGCGCAAGTGTGAGCCTTGCCTGCCCCTTAATTTTAATTTCCGGGACAAAACCCGGCACGGCATGGGGCAGGCTCTTTATAAGTTCAACCAGAAGTTTTTCATTGCAAACCAGTTCGCCCCGCGGAGTGAAAGCGGCACTGAACTCCCCGAACCTGACCGAAACATTCCTTATTGCCGGCCTTGGGTCTATGCACTCCGCAAACCCCCCCCAATGCACCGCATTATGGAAAAAATACGCCCTAAGCGCATTGTCGCCGCGTTCTTTCCCGATTGATAGTGCCTTCCTCCCTAATACAACAACGCCGTGTTCTCCCCCTAAAAAGCCCTCAATTTCATCAGGGCAAACCCTTGCAAATGTTTGCAGGGAAGTGAACAGATTGTCGCTCGTCTTTTCCAAGTCCTTTCCCGGGTGCTGCGCCGCCTGAATAAAGAGCACTGAAAAGCGCTTAAGGTATGAAACCGCGTCCTCCATGTTCAGCTTCTGCTTGAACTTTGCCAACTGGTCCAGCTCGGACATTACCTGCCTGCTCCCGGCAAGCACATCAACTTCCTTAACCAACGGCGGCGGCATTACAACAATACGCCCGAGGCACTATAAAAACCCGCCGCAGGGCGGGTTTGATGCGGGTTCGTTTTCGGGCGGAGGGTTCGAATCCCAAAAACCCAAAAAACCACGAACGCACGAACCGCGTTTTTTGTTTTTTTGGTTTTTATTGTCTTCGCACGGGAGTTTGTTATGTCGCAGGGGGCATCTGCCCCGGCGCACCCGCCTTTTTCCGCCGCGCAGCGGCGAACCCTGCACGGAAAACCGCCCATATTAACCCGCGGACGGTTTTTGTTATGTAGTTTTCGCAGGGAATTATAATTAAATAACAGTCCGCAGGAGAAATTGTTTTATTACTCTCCACGAGCAAAAATTTTCGAGAGGAAGGGGTGATTGGTGTGGCATTTTTGGAGAAAGTATTCAAAAAAAGCGATAACATAGACATAGAGGATTTCCTCAATAACCTGGATGTAGAGGAGGAGACAATGTACGAGGACGCGGATGCGTTCGTCAAGCCCATTTCACTGCACAACGAGCAGGACAGGGACGCGGCGATAAGCGAACTCAAGAAGGGGAACATAATCCTGCTCAACATCGCGGACCTCAGCAAGAGGAACGCAAT
>JAZDEL010000007.1:0-24183 GCA_043808785.1 Candidatus Iainarchaeum sp. | reverse complement strand
AGGAGGTTTTATGTCGCTGAGAGAATGGTATTGGAGAGCAGGGAGATATGGAATCCCTCTATTCCCTTGGGGCATCCTGATCGGTCTCGCGCCCGCAATAGCCTTTATTGGAGTCTTCGCGACTGGCATCGCTCTCAAGTGAACTTCTTTGCACCACGAAATGGTGTTTTTTTAATTGCAAAATCTGTGACGGGTTCCGGAATGACAAAACAAAAACACTTCCCAACAGAAGTGTCTTTTCTTTGACCTATGAATAGTGACCCCAGTACCACTTTCGAAATATCGAATGATATTCGTACTCGCAGGACTGAGACCTGTCTCGTATATCCATTCTGCTTTCGCAGGACGGGTACGGGGCAGGCGGGATAGGCGTTAATTCCGGATAAAGTGCGTGTCAGCCCGAAGCTGACGTGCGCACATCGACCCTATCTGACTAATCCGATAACCGGTTGGCTAATTCCCGTATCCGCCGAGGCGGATCGGGATTGGCACTTATAGCATCAGAATAATCAGCTAAGGAATACTCCTTAGAAAGGAGGTGATCCATCGACAGCTTCCGCTACCGATGCCTTGTTACGACTTAGTCCCAGTCACCGTTCTTACCTTAGTTTGCGACAAGCGCAAGTTTTGGGTACTAACGGCTTCCATGACTTGACGGGCGGTGTGTACAAAACCTGAGAACGTATTCACCGTAGCGAGGCTGATCTACGGTTACTAGCGATTCCGGCTTCACGAGGGCGAGTTGCAGCCCTCGATCCGAACTGAGGTCGGGTTTAGGGGATTACCGTGCCCTTTCGGGTTAGGAACTCATTGTCCCGACCATTGTGTGCCGCGTGTTGCCCAGGAGATTCGGGCCATACAGATCTACCGTAGCCCACTCCTTCCTCAGCCTTGCGGCCGCAGTCCCACTAGAGTGCCCCCCCGAAACCGGGAAGTTGCAACTAGTGGCGTGGGTCTCGCCCGTTGCCTGAGTTGACAGGACGCTTCATAGTACGAGCTGACGATGACCATACAACACCTCTCAGCGTGTCAGGCAAGCCCTTCAGGCTGGCCATCATTCTACTGTCGCCCCTGGTAAGATATCTGGCGTTTAATCCAATTAAACCGCAGCATCCACCCCTTGTAGTGCGCCCCCGCCAATTCCATTAAGTTTCAACCTTGCGGCAATACTTCCCAGGCGGCGGACTTAACGCCTTCGCTTCGGCACCCCCACACTTCGTGAGTGCTAGGACACCTAGTCCGCATCGTTTACGGCTGAGACTAACCGGGTATCTAATCCGGGTCGCTCCCTCAGCTTTCGTCCCTCACCGTCAGGCTCGTTCTGGTGAATCGCCTTCGCTACCGGGGGTCCTTCCGGGATCACTAGATTTCACTCCTACTCCGGAAATTCCATTCACCTCTCCCGACCTCGAGCCCTGCAGTATCCCAGGCCATTCAACGAGTTGAGCCCGTTGATTTCACCAAGGACTTACAGGACCGGCTACGGACGCTTTAGGCCCAATATTAGTGGATACCACTCGGGGTGTACGTATTACCGCGGCGGCTGGCACGTATCTTACCCACCCCTTATTCGCCAGCCGTTTTGGAGCTGGCAAAAGCAAGCAAAGCTTGCACTCGAAATCCCTCTGTCACGCTTTCGCGCATTGCAGAATTTTCGCGCCTGCTGCACCCCGTAGGGCTAGGACCCTTTCCTCAGTGTCCTTCTCCGGGCTCCCTCTCTCAAGGCCCGTACGGATCTCAGGCTTGGTGGGCATTTACCCCGCCAACTACCTAATCCGCCGCAGTCCCATCCTGAGGCGGAACACTTGCATGGTGTGTTCCGTTTTGAAGGGGGCGCGTTCCAGCATCCCCCGCCTATGTGGCATCATTCCCAGTTTCCCGGGTTTAACCCCTCCTCAGGGTAGGTTGACTACGTGTTACTGAGCCGTACGCCGGAGTTCCCATAGCCGAACTCCAAGACTTGCATGGCTTAGTCGAATTTCGAGAGCAGTATCCGCTAGCAGGATCAGCTAGAATTTGCTGAAACCCTTTTATGGGTTCATCCGCTTAACGGAATTGTTTGGTTTGCATAACTTGCAGTTTACCTGCAGCCGGAGCTTTGCTCCGGAAAAAACATCACGCCGAGAAAAGCCAGGGCGCTCACTTTTCCGTGAGATTTTTCCGCGCGGGAAAAACGGATGCGGATGCATACGCAAAAAGCGTATTTCCGCACGCGCTCACCTACGCGTGTGCACATCCCGAAGGACGTGCAAAGCACAACCTTGCGGTTGCGCAAATGCACAACGTCGCCGCTGCGCAATCCCGCAACCTTGCGGTTGCGAACACGCACCGCGTTGCCGCGGTGCAAACGCAAAATCAAAAACCGATTCAGCGCCAAAGATGCAATTCCTCACGGGGATTGCAACCTATATATATGCCTCGCTCGGTGTTTATAAAGGTTGCGCCGAAGCGATTTCGGGGGTTTTGGGGGGGTTGGGCAGGGCGCGCGCTCACGCCACAATCCTTATCGCCTTTTTTTTCAGGTGGGGGTTCCCGCGGGAAATTCCGGGAAGGATGCATTTTCAAACCGTTCGGCATTAACGAACATATGTTCGGTCTGGATTGACTGTTATTTGCAGATTGCGGAACCGCGCCTGCAGCGGCAAGTTATCGCCGCCAAATTGAAAATAAAAGGTGGTGATAAAAGGCGGCTGGGCGCCAAAAATCAGCCGCCCTTATTGCGGTTTTCCTGTTTTGCAGGTTCATGCCCTGCCAGCGTACAGCGCCCCGACAATCCTGTAGATTTCAAGGAACCTTTCCTCATGGGGGGTCATTATTTTCTCGATGTGACGCTTATCCAGAACCCTGCGCGGCCCCTGCCTGTAGGTTGCGTAGAGAACCGCAACCTGCGTTTCCCGCCCAAGCTCGGAGAAATTTTTCCTTACCCCGCGCTCGTAGAACCACTCGCCCTGCAGGCGCTCGTTGTAAATGCCGAGCGTGGCGCAGCCCGCAAGTATGTTCTGGCTGATGTCTGAAATTTTTGTTATTTTTATTCCGTGCTTCTCCCGCAGTTCCCGCACTGTGCGCTCGTTCACCTGCATCGGCCCGTACCTGAGTTTTTTCTTCGCGCCGCCGCTCTCCTTTATTATTACGGATTCGACAAACTGCGCCGGGATGCCGGAACTGCGCGCATTTTCATAAACCGCCTTTCTCATTACGGGGGCGGTATTTATGTCCTTGAGGCTTTTTTTTACGTGCAGCTCGAAATTGCTTGGCGGTGTTTTTCTCAGCCGCGCAGGCGCGGGAAGGGGATATTGCCATTTTATTTTAGGTTCGGGCTGAACGTATGCACTGCGGATTGCGGCATTTGAGGGTGGAGCTTTCGGCATTTCGGATTTGTGGATGCTTTTCGGCGCGAGGGTAAAAGCAAACGGCAGCATCGCACGCGCAGCCCATTTTCTCCATCTTGCAGCCATGTTCCCGCCCGAATGCACCTATGTATAACTATGCGCATTTGCTGGATTTAAGGTTAACTGCATGGAGCGCAGCCTGGGCGTGATTGCAAACTGCAGGCAGGCGCAGTGCCTGGCGCAGCCTAAGCGTGATGCAAGCAATGTGCAGGCTACTTTACGTCGTCAGCCTGTCCTTGATATATTTCTTCTTGCGCTTCTCGCGGCGCATGCGCTTCTTGTGCCATTTCCAGCGCTGCCTTGCGCGGGTTTTCTTGAAGCGCGAGGAATCCTTGGAACGGGTGCTCATGCTTTCACCGCCCCATTGAAATCGAAAAGCGAGTAGCGCTGGTTGAGGCGCACGACTCCCTGCGGGAGAACGTGCTCAAGTTTCGCAAGCACGAACTGCAGGGCAATGAAAGACGCGGCAATCCCGAGCGCGAACATCGTGCGCTCGAACGCGACAACGGGAATCAGGCCGAGCCAGAAGGATGCCGTGCTCGGGAACGAGTAAAGGAACAGCGTGCTCCCTATGGCGTGCGCGGTGAATGTCGCGCCGAAGGATTTAAGCAAAAGGTTGTTCGGGAAAATCAGGGCAATCGCGGGGATAAGCCAGTAAAGAGTGTAAATTGCAGCGCCGCTTCCCACAGGGTGCAGGATGAAGAGCGCCATGCAGAGCAGGGGAACAACTGCGGCAAGCCTTGCGTTCCTCATGCTTCCCCCGAAATAAACCGCCGCAAACATCAAGGTGCTGAAGCGCAGCACTCCGAAAAGCGTGAGTGTTGAGCCGAGCAATGCGAAGTTCAAAATTTCGGTTATGAGAACAATCCCCGCGCCGACAAACGGCCCGAGGAACGCCCCGGCAACTGGCCCGAAGAACTGGAAGAGGGTAAAGCTCTGGCTCTCGGTTCCGAGGACCGCGGAAAAATTCATGCGGTAAGCGATGAGCGACGCCGCAACGAAAAGGAGCAGGAACAATAAGCCCCTCTTCGAAGTAAGTCTGCCTAATTCAGCGCGCATGTCCAATGGCTCACCCTTAATTCTCATTTATTTATTGTATCCTATATATTACCATACCAAACTGGAACTGTTTAAAAGGGTTTGTCTGAACCCGCGGCACGGTTTTGCTCGCGCACGGCGCGAACCGTTGTTCGCCCGCAGGCGAACTGTTCTTTTCGCAAACCTCCCTTTTCGAACCGAAGTTCGAAAGGGCCCTTTTGGGCGCAAGCCCAAAAAGGGTTTCTTTTTAAGAAAAGGTTTTTGTGCCCCGGCCGGGATTTGAACCCGGGTCAGTGGCTTGAAAGGCCACGATGCTTTCGGCGGAAACCAAGCATAAAGCCAAATTCCCTTGGCCGCTACACTACCGGGGCGGCTAACGAATTGGCGCTGAAATGCTTTATAAATGTATTGGGGAAGTATTAGGTCTGTAAAGGCTGGGCGGGAAAATGGCAAAATCAAAGGCAGCGGAAAACAGGCTCTTCGCAAATGTCTGGATATGCATGAGGTGCAACGGCAAGAACAGGTCAACGCCCGGAAAGAAGCCCTCGAAGTGCAGGAAATGCAACAGCCACAAGTTAAGGCTTAAGCGCAAAAAGGCGAAGAAGACGTAAACCCGCACAAAGGGTTCGCACTATTTGAAGTGGTCGTAACCGAACCTAGACATTTCTGTTTTTTTTCCGTTGCGCTCGAGCATTATTTTTTTGCCGCTGGTTATGCGCCCAACAATTACCCCGCCAACCATGCGCAGGTTTTTTTTGGGCACCGTGCACACGAGTTCGAAATCCTCCCCCCCGAAAAGCGCGTAATCCAAGGCGCTGTTTCCGCAGGCGTGCGCGGCGTTTATTGTTGAAGTGGAAAGCGGAACCTTGCCCGCGTAAATCACCGCGCCGCAGGAACTTGCAAGGCAGATGTTTCTTACCTCGGAAGCGAGGCCGTCGCTGACGTCCTCCATTGCGTTCACGTATTTGGCAATGCGGCGGGATTTGGCAAGCTGTGCCTTGGGCATTAAATATGAGCGCTTGGCAATATCGTGCCCGTGCACGCCCTTGCGGAAAAGGTTAAGCCCCGCCGCCCCCTTGCCCAGATGGCCGCTCACAACGATATAATCCCCTACTCTCGCGGAGGAGCGCAGGCAGAGGTCATCGGGGCGAACCTCGCCGAGGATTGTGACTGTTATTGAAATTTCGCCCGCGCCCGTGAGGTTGCCGCCTATGATGCCGATTTTGTATTTGTCGGAGGCGGAATGCAGGCCCGAATAAAAGCCGTCGACAAAAGCGAGGGGAGTTTCCTTCGGGAGGGCGAGGGAAACGAGAATGTGCTTGGGCACGCCCCCCATCGCGGCGATGTCGCTGACATTGCTTTCAACAGCCTTCAAACCTATCTGCTTCGGCGTGAACCACGCGCGCGTGAAGTGGTTGCCCTCAACCATTGCGTCCGTGGAAATAAGAAGGTGCAGGTTTTTCTTCCAGCGCAAAACAGCGGCATCATCCCCTATCCCCACAAGGACGTTTTTGTTTTTCGGCCTGCGGGAAATGCGTGCAATTAATTCCTGTTCGCTTTTGATGCCGTCAATCTTCATCTTTCAGCGCCTCCGCAGTGCCCGCGCCCCTATTCATCATCCTTCAGCACCTTCATAACGCAGAAATCCCCGCACATCGTGCACTCGTCCCCTTTCGCGCCCGATTCTTTCCTGTACTTCCTGAATTTGCGGGAGTGTATCGCAAGGCGCTCCATCCCCTTCCAGTCGAGTTTCCTGCGCGCGCGTGCCATTTCAAGGTTCCATTCTGCCGCGCCTGAAATTCCGCGCGCAAGGTCGGCTGCGTGCGCCGCAATTTTTGATGCGATTACGCCCTCACGTATGTCGTCGATGCTCGGCAAACGCAAATGCTCCGCGGGCGTGACGCAGCAGAGGAATGAAGCGCCGTAATATGCTGCAAGGGTTCCGCCGATTGCGGAGGTTATGTGGTCGTAACCAGGCGCGATGTCGGTGACAAGCGGGCCGAGGACATAAAAAGGCGCGTTGTGGCAGTATTTTTTCTGCAGGTCCATGTTCACCTTAATCTGGTTCAGGGGCACGTGCCCGGGGCCTTCCACAATAACCTGAACGCCTGCTTTGCGGGCACGCAGGACAAGGCTGCCGAGGGTTTTCAATTCCTCCAGCTGCGCGGCGTCGGTTGCGTCGGCAGTGCAGCCCGGGCGCAGTGCGTCACCCAGAGAGAGGGTCACGTCGTGCTCCTTTGCCATTTCCAGAATAGCATCAAAATTTTCATAGAGCGGGTTCTCAAGGCTGTTGTGGCGCATCCAGCGCACGAGGAAGGTTCCGCCCCTGCTTACAACGCCCGCTGTGCGGCTTTTAAGGTGCGGAAGAACCGCGCGGGTAACGCCCGCGTGCACGGTTACGAAATCCACGCCGCCGTTTATGTGTTTCTGGAGCCCGTTAAGGAAATCGTCGGGGGTAAGGTCGAGGATGTTGTGCTTCTCAACAACCGCCTGGTAAATTGGAACAGTGCCCACAGGAACTGTGGATTTTTTTATTATCATGGCGCGCACTGCATCGATATCTCCGCCCGTGCTGAGGTCCATTACCGTGTCTGCGCCGGCATCTATTGCTGCGCGGAGTTTCTTCAGTTCCGCGGAAGTGCTTGCAGCCATTGAGGAGGTGCCCAAATTCGCGTTAACCTTTGTGCGCAGGGCGGAACCAATGCCTGTCGGGGAAAGGCTTTTGTGCCCGGCGCTTGCGGGAATTACTGCGGAACCGCGCGCGATAAGTTTCATCAGTTTTTTGGGCGCAATGCGCTCGGATTTCGCAACAGCGAGCATCTCGGGCGTGAGCCTGCCCTTTTTCGCATCGAGGTATTGGGTCATTTTCTCGCCTTCAAAATGCGGCTGCGGAAATCGGCAACTGCTGCCCGCACATCATCAGTGCCCACGGTTGCGGAAATTGCGGAAACGCCGTCCGCGCCTGCACCAATAACCTCAGTGAGGTTTTTTAGGGTTATGCCCCCGATTGCGGAAAGTGGAAGGGAAGTTTCTGCGCGTATCTTGCGCAGAATTCCGGTTCCGCAGGGCTTTCCCGCGTCTGATTTTGTGCGAGTAGGGAAAATTGGGGAAACGCCGAGGTAATCCGCCCCTTCCCGCTCCGCCTGCAGGGCTTCCTGCAGGTTGTGAACCGTTACCCCGATTATTTTTTTCGGAAGGAGCGTGCGGGCAATTCTGAGCGGCACGTCATCCTGCCCGAGGTGCACGCCAGAGGCATCGGCAGCAAGGCATAGCGCAATGTTGTCGTTGATTATCAGCGTTGCGCGGCTTTCATCGCACATTTTTTTTATCTCCAGTGCTTCGGCAAGCATTTTTTTTCCGTTCGCGCATTTTTCACGGTACTGCACCATCTTCACGCCCGCGGAAAGCGCTGCACGCACATCGGCGGAATTGCCGCGCTTGGAAAGCGCGCTGTCGGTTATGAAATAAAAATCAAAATCGAGCACAGGCATACGGCACGGCACCTTTATTTTTTCGGCATTTGCAATTCAGCCAAGCACATTTATTTTTCCATCATTTGCGGCTCAGCCAAGCACGGTTACTTTCTGCATTTTCTCAATCTTCGCGCGGTCAAGCGCGGAAAGTTCGTCGAGAAGCGCCGCGAGGTATGTTCCGGGGCCGCCTGCTTTTTTGGCGGCGAGTTCGCCCGCAATGCCGAAGCATGAGAGGGCGGCTGCGGACGCTTTTCCTGCGTCTGGCTCGACTGCTGCAAAACAGCCTATGAGCGAGGCGGAAATGCATCCTGTCCCCACAACGTTTCCCATCATTTCGTGGCCGTTGAGGATTGAGTAGGAGTGTGCGGAATGGGAGGGGCTAAAGACCATGTCTTCTTTGCCCGTGACAACGACAACACAATTTTGCTTCCCCGAAAGGCCGCACGCGATTGTTTTTATATCCCCTTTCACGCCCGCGGATTCCACGCCGCGGACTTCGGCGGAGGCGCCCGCGAGGGTTGCGATTTCACCGGCGTTGCCCTTCAGCACCGAAACGCGGACAGTACGCAGGAGTTCAAGCACCTTATCCGTGCGCATTTTTGTGGCGCCCGCACCGACGGCGTCGAGAACCACGGGGATGTTTTTTTTGTTCGCGGCTTTTCCCGCGAGAACCATGGAATCGACAAGTTCGGCAGTGAGGGTTCCGATGTTCAGCACGAGCGCGGAGCTTATTCCCGACATTTCCGCTGCCTCCTCGGGGGCGTGCGCCATTACGGGAAGGGCGCCTATGGCGCGCACCGCGTTCGCGCAATCATAAATCGTGACCCAGTTGGTTATGTGGTGCACGAGCGGTTTGTGCGCGCGCAGGGTTTCGAGCACTGCCGCGGCATCAAAGCACGCGGAACCTGAAGGCTGCGGAGGAACCATAAAGGGCACCGATGAAATAGGGTATGGAACGTTTTATAACGTTTTATCAGGCACGGCACGGGCCGCGAAAAAATTGAGCAAGTTATTTAAACACTATGCAACTTGAATATGCAGGTATGGACAGGGCATCGTGGATTGTAATCGGCGTTGCCGCGCTTATCATTGTTCTTCTTGCAGGGCTCCTGCTGCTTATTGTTGCGGGCGCGGGGATTTACTGCTTCGTCCTGCAGCCCGGGGCGTGCTTTGCGGCGCCGCAGGCGACAGGCGCGGGAAGTTCCGCAATAACCGGCGGGACAACGGTTTCCGGAAACGTTGCATCGGGCAGCGGCACGGCGGCAACAAAAACTCCGGCAAACAACGGCGGAACAGCGGCGGCACCTGCGGAGGATTCTGCAACTGAACCTGCTGCGGCACCTGAACCGGAGCCTCAAGCCGAACTTACCGCTGCAAAGGACATCAAAATAAGCGACAGCAAATACCTGTGCGACGGCGGCACCAAGATGCTGAAGAGCATAGAAATAGAGAACAACGGCAGCAGCACGCTGAAGGTTTCCGGAACCCTGAAGGTTTTGGCAAGTGCAAGCGGGAGTGAGGATTCCACCGAGGGGGAAGGCAAGTTCAACATAGCGGCAAACGACAACGCGATCGTGAACCTTGTTTCGGACATATCGGGCGGAAGGGCACTCAGGGTCGGCAGTGCATCCAATGTGACTATAAGGGTCGTGTTCCCGGACAATACATATGTTACCGGCCTGGTCAGCACCACTGCAACCGACTGCTGAGTGCGGGCAAACGGCTATTTAAATAAATAACTTCTTATTTCACATATATGGGGACTATGAGCCTTAATGCCGAGGCAATTCTTGGGCTTTTGCGCCCATGGAACTGTGCAATGGCCGCAATTGCGGTTTTCATAGGGTTTGCCGTTGCCGCGGGGGGCGTGAATTTCACGCAGGCGCTCGTGCCTGCACTGGTTTCCGCATTTTTGATATGCGGGGCGGGGCATGCGATAAACGATTATTACGATGCGGAGATTGACGGAAGGATAAGCCCGAAAAAACCCGTACCGTCTGGCAGGGTTTCGAAAGCGGGGGCGAGGAACCTTGCGCTGGCTTTGTTCACTGCGGGGATTGCGGTTTCGCTGGCAGTGAACATAAGCGCGTTCGCGATTGCAGCGGTTTATTCCGCGCTGCTCTTTGCCTACTCCGCATGGATGCGGAATTATAAATTCGCGGGGAACTGGGTTGTTGCCGCGGGAACTGCGCTGACGCTTGTCTACGGCGCAACAATCACGGGCAACTATGCCGCGGTTGCTTACCTCGCGCTCTGCGCGCTCCTTGCGAATGCGGCAAGGGAAATAATAAAGGATATGCAGGATTTGGGAAAGGACAAGGGCGTGAAGAGGACGCTGCCGATGCTGCTGCCGCGGGCGGCGGTTATCGCAACCGTGCTCCTGCTTTACTGCTTATCCCTCGCGCTCGCGTTTTTCGTTTGGGCCGGGGGAATGCTGCACGGCGCACTTTACCCGCCGCTCATGGCTGTTGCGGCAATTGCGTTCTGCATTTCCTCATACCGCGTGGTTAATGGGAAGTTTGCGGATGCCCAGCGCTGGAGCAAGTATGCTATGGGGATTGCGCTGCTTGCGTTCCTCGGGGGCGTGATGTAAATGGCGGGAAGAAAGTGCGGGACGGGTGCGCGCGGAGGCGCGGCACCGCTGCACTGCCGGCTGTGCACGGAAATGTGGGCGGGGGTTTTGTGATAGGCAGGGAGGAACTGCTGAAGCATGTCGTAACCCTGCTGCATTCGCACGGCTTCGGGATAAGCATGTTCACGCACACGAATTCGTGCTTTGACATGATTGCGAGGGGCGCGAATGCGACGCTTGCTGTGAAGGTTTACGGGAACATAGACGCGATAAGGCCTGCGCAGGCGCAGGAACTTGGGAAGCTGGGCAGGGTGCTGGGGATAGATGTGCTCATTGTCGGGGAGAAGACTAAGGCATTCACGCTTAAGGACGGCACGGTTTACGAGAGGTACGGCATACCCGTGCTCACTGCAAATTCGCTCAGGGGCGTGCTTGAGGAAAAAATGCCGGATGTGAGGTATTTTAAGGGCAGGGAGCTTGTTTGCCTCGATGCGGAGAAATTAAAGGAGAGGAGAAAGAAACTCGGGCTGACACTTGAGGAACTTGCCGAAAAGGCCGATTCGAGCGCGGAGAGCGTGCACAGGTATGAGAAAGGGGCGTCGGCAACTCTTGAGGCTGCAAAGAGGCTGGAGCGCGTACTGCATGCAAGCATAATAAGGCATGTGGATATTTTCAGGCCCGCGGATGTTGAGGAGTTCGACAGGGAGATGGACGATGATGTGATGAGGAAGATACATGATTTGGGGCTTGAGCTTGCGCTTTTCAGGCACGCGCCATTCAGGGCGTATTCGGGGTATGGGGATGAACTGCTCATAGGCAAGGGAAAGGGGAAAAGGGAAGTGGTGCACAGGGCGCTTGAGCTGGGAAAAACAAGGGATGCGCTCGGGCATGAGGGGATAATAATCGCGAAGGAATTCAGGAATGAAACAGCGGAGGGCATACCTGTAGTGAGGGAGGAGGAGCTGGACACGCTGAGCAGGGGCAGGGATTTGATGAAGCTTGTGAGGGAGAGGAAGGGGAGGAAGCAGCAATGAAATGCCGCGCAGCGGGGCGCAATGGGGCCCGCGGTGAAACTGAAAAATTTTTCGAAATGAGGAGAACGCAGCTTGTGGAGTACATGCGCGGCTCGGGAGCTGTAAGAAGCAAAAGTGTTGCTGATGCGTTCCTTGCAGTGAGGCGCGAGGATTTTGTGCCGGAGGAGGCGCGCGCCGATGCTTATGCCGATGAGGCGGTGGCAATAGGGTTCGGGCAGACGATTTCCCAGCCGAGCACGATTGCGATAATGCTGGAGATGCTGGATGCGCAGGAGGGGCAGAAGGTTCTGGAAGTGGGCGCAGGGTGCGGCTATGTTCTTGCCCTCCTCTCGCACATAGTAGGGGGGATTGGCGGGGTTTTCGGGATTGAGATTGTTGATGAACTGCTTGAAATTTGCAAAAAAAACCTTGAAAAAACGGGGGCGGGGAATGCCGAGGTGGTTAATGGCGACGGCACGCTCGGCTTGCGGGGGAAGGGGCAGTTTGACAGGATACTGCTCAGCGCTGCATGCCCTTACGTGCCGAAACCGCTCTGGGAGCAATTGGCGGAGCGCGGGGCGATTGTCGCGCCTGTGGGGGACAGGTGGGCGCAATCCATGGTAAGGGTGAGGAAATTCAGGGGGGAAATGATGAAGGACGAATATCTGGGAACGCAGTTTGCTTTCGTCCCTTTGCGCGGGGAGTTCGGGTGGAAATGAATCGGGGAATACTATGAACTATGAAAGCGCACTGAAATTCCTCAACAAATTAAAAAACCCGCACAGGGGGTTTGGGCTGGATAATGTGAGGGAGCTTGCCGCAAGGGCGGGGGCATATTCTGCTGCTTTCACTGTTGTGCATGTTACGGGCACTAACGGGAAGGGGAGCACAACCGCAATGGTTGCACAAATTCTGGGACAGAAACACAGGGCGGGAATGTACACATCCCCGCACCTACTTGAAGTGAGGGAAAGGATACGGGTTAACGGGGGGAAAATTCCGAAGCGCGAATTTGCCGCGCTGCTTTCTGAACTGCGGCATGCGGCAAAGGCCATGCGGAGCGTGCCCACGTATTTCGAGTACATGACTGCGATGGCTATCCTGTATTTCATGCGGAAGGGAGTCGAGGTTGCGGTTATCGAGGTCGGCTTAGGGGGGAGGCTTGACGCAACGAACATAATGCGCGGCACTGTGAACGTGATAACGGATATTTCACTCGAGCACACCGAAACCCTGGGGAAAACCGTGCAGAAAATCGCGCGCGAGAAGGGCGGCATAATAAAGCGGGGTTCGGTTACGGTTGTGATGCGCGATAATGCGGGTTTCGGGGAAATTTCTAAAATCGCGCGCGCAAGGCGCTCGAAAATAATAGTTCCGCGCGCGCGGGCGATCCCGAGAATTGGATTGCAGGGCAGGCACCAGTTGAGGAATGCCGCACTCGCGGTTGCCGCGGTAAAGGCGCTGCGCGAATTTGGGATTTCCGTCAGCGAAAATGAAATAAAAAAGGGGCTTGCGGAGGTTAAATGGCCGGGGAGGATGCAGGTTGTAGGGAGGACGCCGCTTGTTGTAGCGGATGTGGCACATAACCCGGGGGGATGCGCAGTTGTTGCGCGGGCGCTAAAGGAGCCGCAGTTCCGGCACGAACGCTTAATTATCGTCTTCGGCTGCGTTGAGCGCAAGGATTTCAGGAAAATGCTGCGCGTGCTGCCTTTTGATTATGCGATAATCTCGCAGCCCAAAAACCCGCGCGCGCTGGCGAAGGGAAAAGTTGCACAATTTTTAGGACAGCAGAAACGGGCAAGGGGAAAGTATGAGTTGGCAGCCAGCATAAATGCCGCGCTTAAAAAAGCGAAAAAAATCGCGGGAAAAAAGGATTTGATACTGGTTTGCGGCTCGCATTATACGGTTGCGGAAGTTTTAGGCAAGCCTGGCTGAGCAAACCAAAAAATATATTAACCAAAAGCGCATCAGGGATATTGTGTTCGGGCTATTTTCGTTTCCGATGGTTTTGCTTTACGCCGCGCTTTACGGCGTAACCATGAAAACCGCCGATCTGCTCAATGAACACGGGCTGAAATTGTTCAGGGGCAGCGCGGTTCTCTTCGGGGCGTTATGGGGCGCGTTCGGCGTTCTTCTGGTTCTCAGCAACAATGCACTTGCAAATGTAATACTGGCGATGAACATCGCATTCATAATCAGGAACAGGCTGGATTTCATAAACCACGGGATTGCCGCATCGACGATAATAATCGGCTTCCTCGCATCATCCGTGTTCGAGCCGTTTTTGTTTTTGGCATTTTACTGCGTGTTCCTGATTTTCGGCTCCCTGAAGGACTATTCAGAGGCGGTCGGAAACAAAAAAATAAAACTGGTTTCCGCGCTCAGGCTGAACGAGGTTATGTTTTATTACCCTGTGCCTGCTTTCGTGTATTGTGCCATTTACGGAGAGTGGATTGTGTTTTGGGCAATGGCGGTTTACATTGGGGCATATGATTTGACAAAATATTTCGCGAAAAAGCGCGGCTATAAATAAGTTTACAGAATCCCGCGGAGGAGTTTTTTAAGTTCCTTTTCGCTTACCCTTCTCGGGTTCCTGAGCATGTTCGGGCGCATCGAATCCTTGACTATCGCGTCAAGGCCTTTTTCAGTTGCGCCTATTTGGGAAAGATGGGTAGGGACGTTCATCCGTTTAAGGAGGCGCTCCACAAACTGCGCAGCGGATTCCACATCGCGCTGCCCCATTGCGCGCGATATTTCAAGAAGTGTATGCTTATCCTTCTCCGCGTTGAAGCGCATGAATGCGGGCATTGCTATTGCACAAGCGCTGCCGTGCGCAAGGCCGAAGTTTGTGGTGAGGTAATAACTCACGGCGTGCAGGGAGGTTGTGCCCGGGCCGTTGAATGCTAAGCCCGCGAAAATTGTGGATAAGGACATGTTTGTGCGCGCCTGCATGTTGCCGCCGTTTTTGTATGCGCGGGGGAGGTTTGCACTGACAAGCTCGATCGCCTTGAGCGCATTGTTCCTGCTTATCGGGTCGGATGCGGTGTTCCAGTATGCCTCCACAGCGTGCGCAAGCACGTCGAGGCCTGTTGCCGCGGTAACATCGGGGGGCATTGTTTTCGCAAGTTCGGGGTCTATGAGCGCGAGGTCGGCATGCAAAAATCCGGATGCCATGCCCTTCTTTTTGTTTTCGGGCATGAGCGTGATTACGGAGTAGCGGGAAATCTCGCTGCTTGTGCCGCTTGTTGTGGGGATGCACATGCAGGGTAAGCCCTTACACGCGAATGTTTTCCTGCCAATCAAGTAATCGCGGCATTTCCCTTCATTTCGCGCGAGCGCGGCAATGGCTTTTCCCGCATCCATTGCCGAACCCCCTCCGAGCGCGACTACGAAATCGATGCCCTCACGCCTGCAAATTTCCGCGCCCTCATCAACCTCCCCCTCGGGAGGGTTTTGGGAAATTTTTTCGTAAAGGATAACTTCGGAACCGGGGGCGCGCATTTGCTTTTCCAGTTTCTGCACGAAGCCGAATTTGCGCATCGAACTCCTGCCCGTAACAAGCAGGGTTTTTTTGGGCGTGCAGGGCTTTGCAAGCTCGCCTGCACGGGAAAAGGAACCCGCGCCGAAAATTATTTTCGTCGGCTGCAAATATGTGAAACTGCCGCGCGCCAAAGAAATCACACCCACTGCCCCAGCCTGGACTGCTCGCCTTTCTCGGAAGCCTTTGCCTCGAGTTTTGAAAGCGCGCTCTTCACCCTTTCCTCGGAGAAGTCATGTTCCTCGCAGAGGAGCTCTATTACCCCCTCTTTCTGCGGCGCGGAGAATTTTATCGTGTAATCCGCAGTGGTTTTCGGCTTCATGAAAAGTTCCTCGATATCCTTGTAATCAAACTCCGGCCCGTGCTTTGTTTTTGAAATTATTTCCTCGAAACTATCGTGCTCCCGCACAAGCTCAAGCGCTGTCTTCGGCCCAATGCGCGGGAATTTCTCGTTGAAATCCGTGCCTATAAGAATGCCGAGCCAGATTAATTTCCGGCGGGTTATGTTCAGGCTTTTCAGCACGCGTTCGAGTTCGATTTTCTCGGGGCTGATATCGATGTAAAGGTTCTTTCCAGGCACCTTGCGCCTGCCCGTTGAGGCGACGTTGCGCAGGAGCACGGGCGCGCCAAAGAGCAGGGCATCATAATCCTGAGTAACACACCCGTACAGTTCGCCTTTCATCACCATGTGCGCAATCTGTGCCTCCCCCTCGGAAGGCGCTTCAACCATCGGCAGGCCGAGCAGTTCAACAAGCTTTTTCGCCTCCTCAACCATCTCTTTGGTGAGTTTCAGCGCGCGGGAGCCGTATTTCTTTGCTTCCTCCATGTCGCCCTTCTCCAAAGCGTCCTTGTGCTTTTTTTCAGCTTCAGTGCGTATCTTCACGCGCTCCTGAAGGGTTTTCATTTTCAGTTCAGAGGGTTTGCCGTCGAAAACGAAAACAGGCTTAATTCCTTTCTCAAGCAAATTCACGGTGCGGTAAAGCAGGCCCGTGAGGTGCGAGGTTACGCGCCCCTCGCTGTCCATCAGCGGCGTGCCGTCCTGCCCGCGGATGCTTGAGAGGAACTGGTAGAGGATGTTGTAGGAATCGATTCCGACCTTCCTGCCGCTGAGGAATGCAAGGTCGATTTCCTCGCGCTCGCTTTCAATAAGTTCGCCTATTGCAGTGCCCATGCCATACACATCCCGCCGCGCAAAAGGGTTCGCCTGTTGCAGCGCCCATATAACCCCTAAAAACGAACCCGCCTGCAGAATTAGTTTGCGCAAAAGGTTTTATAGCGGTTTTGCTATTCCTCATTTAGTGGTTCCGATGGCTGAAAGCACTGTCGATGTTGCGATTGTGGGCGCCGGCGCTGCGGGGCTTACCGCTGCGATTTACGCCGCGCGCAACGGTCTGAAGGCGCGGATTTTCGAGGCGAAGCACGCGGGAGGAATGGCCGCGGATGCTGTTGAGATAGAGAACTACCCCGGCGCAGGAAAGGTGCGGGGAAAGGAACTTATGGAAAAATTCATCTCGCAAGCGGAAGGGTTCGGGGTTAAGATAGGGGAAGGGAAAAAGGTTTCGGGAATAGAAAAAAACAAAACAAAACCCGCCCTATTCGGGCGTGCGCCCGAATGGGCGCATTTTGGCGAAAGCCAAAATAGCGCGGGCGGGTTTTTGGTTACGGTTGGTGAGGGCAAGGGCACGGAAAAAATAAATGCAAAAGCAATAATTCTCGCAACCGGTTCGCAGTACAAAAAATTGGGCGTGAAAGGCGAGGATGAATTAAAAGGAAAGGGGGTCAGTTTCTGCGCGGTCTGTGACGGTGCGTTCTTCCGCGGCAGGGATGTTGTTGTTGTCGGGGGAGGGAACACGGGCGTTACATACGCGCTTTACCTCGCTGAGATATGCAAAAGCGTTACGCTTGTCGAGTTCATGCCCGCGCTCGGTGCGGACAGGATTTACTGGGGCAAGCTTGAGGAGAAAAAGGTGAATGTGCTGCTGAACCGCGAGGTTACGGAAATTCTCGGCACGGAAAAGGGCTTTGTGGAAGGCATCAGGGTGAAGGAACGCGGCGGCGGGAAAAAGGAAAAAACAATCCCCTCCTCGGGAGTGTTTGTTTCAATAGGGATAAGGCCGAACAGCGAACTTGCAAAATCCGCGGGAATTGAAACTGACAAAAAAGGGTTTGTGCGCGTGAACAGGGAAACAATGGAAAGCAGCGTGCAGGGAATTTTCGCCGCGGGCGATGTTATCGGCGGCGTGGAGCAGGTTGTTGTTGCGGCGGGGGAGGGGGCGACTGCCGCGGTTTCGGCATTCAGGTTCCTCGGCAGGGGCGGGGGGAAGCCCTGAGTGCGATTTTTGCGAAGAGATATATAACATATTATATAACATCTAATATTTTTCACATTTCAGAAGGTTTATATATAACATAGCATATAACATCTAATACATGAAGCAGTACAATCTGGTTATAGAGCACCGCCTGATAAAGGAGGTTGATGCTTTGGTAAAGAAGCACGGCCTTTACAGCAGCAGGAGCGATTTCATAAGGGACGCGATACGCACAAGGCTTATCGAACTTAAGAAGGTTATTGCGGAGGATGCCGCTGCCGAGGCTGAGGAGCACGACGAAGGCTTTGCCGAGGCTGCAAAGGCCCCGCTGCCTGTGCACGACGAGCACAAGTTCAGGGGCGTGCACTAGCGCAGCGCATGCAATCAAACCATTTTAAACACCTTTTTCAATACATATTCTAGCGGTAGTCATGGCGAAGATAAGGGTAAACAGGCAGAATTCCATTCTCGAGATTCCGCGCGGGGATTTCGGCGCGCTTGAGTTCGACAGCGCGCGCGAATATGAAATTATGCGCGTGAAGAAGGGCGTCTATGTCCTTACCGAGGGCGCGGAAAAAACCATTGCGCGCGAAACGCAGGGTGAGCAGGGCGCGGAAAAAATAATCGAACAGAAACCGGTGCAGCAGCCCTCTGAACAGCAGGGTGCGCGTGTGCAGCAGGCGCAGCAACCATCTGCACAGCATGCAGCACAGCACGATGCGGTAAGGGAGAAAATCGTGAAGTTCCTATCCAACAAGAAAATGCTCCCCCAGCGCGTTGTTGGGAGGTTTGAGAAAACCCTGAACGCGGAGGAACTGAAAAGGTTCAATGCGATGCTTGCCTCGGGCGAGATAGAGAAATTCAGGCTCAGCCCGAAATATAAAAATGCGGTTTACCAGTTAAGTGAAAAGAATAAGGGCGCGAAGGGTTCCGCTGCACAGGGCGCGGGCGCGGGTTCGCAAAGCAACACTGCGCCGAATTCCGGGCAGCAGGGCACGCGGGCGCAGGGAAACGCCGCACCGAACCCGCAGCAGAAAGCACAGCAGGAAGCCGGCGCACAGGAAAAACGCGCCGCACAAAATGCGCCGCATCTCGAGCCAACGCTGGACAGGGACGGCTTCCTTGTGGTGCAGAACGAGAGCCTCGCAAAGCAGATATCCATGGACAGGTCAGAGGACATACGGAAGGGCGAAATTATGGGGCTCAGGAGTTTCGAGGGCCCGTTTTACATCATAAAGGGCGTGCTGTACAGGAATGTGAGGAAAAAAATAGAGAATGCGCTGGAAAAGAACAAGACAATGCCGCTTGAGGAGCTTGCAAAAGAATTAAATACCGAAAAGACAGTCATAAAGATAGCGTGCGAGTTCATGAAGGAGGACGGAAGCCTGCTTGAGAAGCGGCGCGGCATTTACAGGCTGTGCTAATAAGCGGGAAACCGCGCACGGGGTGCCAAGGGGTTTGCAATGAATGCCCACATGTGCGAAGCGTTGGTTTGTGCAATCTGGCGCGGCAAAGGGGGGCGCTGAAATGAAAGTTCTCATACCCATGCTGTGCAAGGCTGAAAACAGGCGCGAGTTCTGGGAGCGCGCTACAAAGGGCGCGCAGAGCATAATACTCATGCTTGTGATAGACCCGTCCGCGGTGAACAGGTTCGGCTTTGCAACCTCGGAGATTGCGCACGGCAACGCGCTCATGGAGGAGATAAAGGGCAACCTCGGGGGGAAAGAGGTTGACACAGTCCTTGAATGGGGCGAGACCGCGAAGAAGGTCGAGAACCTTGCGAAGCTGCAGCGCGTGGACAAGGTCGTGCTGATGAAGCAGGACAGCATAGCGCTGAGGAAACTTGTCAAGAAACTGCAGGAAGCGAAGATTGTGGTTGAGGTTGTGTGAGGGCACACATCACTTCGCGAATTTAAGTTTATTCACTTTGCCTTTCGCCTTTTCAAACCTGCTCTGGAAATCCTGCAGGAACTTTTCCATCATTTTGCATGCGTTTTCCTTGTCCTCGCCGCAGAGCAGTTTGCCTGATTTGCAGTTATCATAAATGCGCTGCAGTTCCCTGTCATCCTCTATAAGGTGCTGCTTGTAAAACTCGAAAATAACGCATTTCTCGGGAATTCCGCCGAGGCGCTTCTGCTCCTCCACGGTGTTCCTGCCTCCTGTGAAGGCGCGCAGCATTTTTTTGCCCGCCTCTTTCGGGTTGTCGGGGATTGAAATGCAATGCTCGGGCACGCTCTTGCTCATTTTGAATTCGCCGTTCAGGGAGGGCGTGAACTTGTTGTACAGCGCGCCAGGGAGGACGAAGCCGAATCGGCTTTGCGTTCTCCTTGCCAAATCGCGCGAAAACCTTATGTGCGGACTCTGGTCCGGCCCAACGGGAATTATTCCCGGCATTGGCTTTTTCATCTGCGGGTAAAGGATGTCGCCAACCTGCGTGAGCGCGGAGAAGATTTTGTTCGGCGCCGTGCTTCCGTAAATTGCCTCGAACTCGTTCTGCGTAACGCGGGCGCTGAACAAATACGCAAGGTTGCGGACATCGCTGTTCTCGCTCTGGAAATAAAATGTGGTTTTCTTCTCATCAAGTCCCATTGCAAGGTACGCAGGAATATGGAAATCGAGGGCGCGCTTTTTCGCCTCTTCAAGAGTGATGCCGCGCGTTGCCGCCGCCTCAAGGTCGGCAACAAGCACGAATGTCTGCGCCCCGCGCTCCTGGAAATATTTCACGTTCTCGATAACAAGGCGGTTGCCGAAGTGCAGCCTTTCGCTCGTGGGCATTATTCCCGTGAGAACGTAAAATGGCTTTTTTGCCTTTATTGCGGCGGCTATCCCCTTCAGGCCCTGCCCCGCAAATGCGACGCCGCGGCGCATCTGCTTACTGGGCGAGGGGAACGCGGAAAGCGTTTTCGCATCAAAGGGCTCGAGGCCGAATTCATTTATCAGGCGGGCGTAATCCTCGACAAGAACGGAACCCCAGGGGTCTATTTCAGGCATCGGGTAATCACATAGTGATAATAGCAACCTTAATATATAAAATTATGGTAATAATGGTTAATTGGCTGATGCGGGTTTTGCATGCAGGGTTTGAGGCGGACTTGAAATGGCTTTGCTCATAGACAATAAGGTTCTTGTGGACGACAGGAAGCTCGCGGACCAGCTCCAGCAGAAGGGCTTTGGGGAAAGGTGCGGGAGGGAATTTGTTCTCGATTTGTACGAGGCCGCGTACCTCCTTGAAAAGGGGAAAATAGAAATCACGGGTTCGGAAGGCGCGCAGGCGAAAGGGAAAAAAGAAAAAAAGAAAAAAGCGCGCGCGCTCGGGTTCGAGGAAATTCTCGGCGCCGGCTCGGCGCTGGAGAAAAATTTCTACACGAAATTCATAGTTTACAGGGACCTGCGGGAGAGGGGCTACTGCATAAAAACGGGGTTCAAGTTCGGGTTTGATTTCAGGGTTTATCCAAGGGGGAAGATGCAGGGGCAGGAGCACAGCCAGTGGGTCATAAATGTGGCGACACAGCAGGGAAAGTGGAGCATGCCCGAGTTTTCGCGCATGGTGAGGCTTAGCGGGAACCTGAAAACCGTGATGCTGCAGGCGGTTGTGGACGCGGAGAACGACATAAACTATTACGAAGTGAAAAGGGTTACGCCCTAAAGCGAAAAAAACAAACCACAAAAACCGCGCGCGGGTTTGCGTGATTTTCGGTTTGCAGGGTTCCCTGCCTGCGGAGTTTCGGGTTTGCGGGTTTTTTCAAAAGCCAGCCTTCGGGCTGCGGGAAAAAATCCCGCCCCCGAGAGGGGGCAGAAAAAGAATATTTTTCGCGTGAACTCAGAAGTCCACTGCCCTGACCGTCTTCCTGCCGTTGGACTTTGCCCTCTTTGCCGCGCTCTTTATGAGGTATGCGACATTCACGCTAAGCCCGTCAACGACGTCGCCCGCTGTGTTGCAGCCTTCTTTCTTTATTGCTTCTTTTACCTTTGAACCAACAACCAATGCATCAGCCATATCAAAACCTCCAATGTTTAATTATGGTTAAAGAAATTGTTTCAAAAAGGTTTTTAAAAGGAATAGCCCAAAATGCCCCAAAAACGCCTCAAACAAGCAAATTCACGGCATTTTATCAGGCGGCCCTGAAGTAAAGCATCCTTGCCTCGTCGCTGCAGTTGCGCACTATTTGCCCGCCTTCTTCCGAATCATTACACACTTCCCTGTAGCAGAAGCATGAATAGTTGCGGTTCACGTCGAACTGAAGCAGGTATTTTGTATAGCCGAGGAACGAGCACACTTTATCGCACACGCCCGCAAGGGTGTTGGTATCCTTCGCACTGACTTGGGACGGAACAACAATTTCATTGCTCGTGAGCCTTAGGCTTACCGCGATGTCGCCGCCCTGCTCGAATGCGGGGAACTGCCCTGCGGGGGTTCCGCCGCCTGCACCTGTGCCCGCGGGGTTTCCGTTGGCTACGCCCGAGGGCTGCATTGCCGCCTCCCCTGTAGGCTCCTGTGCGCAGCCCGCAAGAATTACCAGCGCCGCAGCGGCGCAAAGGAATGCAAACGCAATTGTGCGTGCCATAACCAAAACACGGGTGAAATGTTTAAGAAGGTTTTTGTTTTGTTAGCGCGGAAATTAAGCGGCCTCAGTTCGCCCATCTGCTCCGAAAGATGATGAATTAGTTACAATGCCATTTTTCAGGGCAGCCGAAATCAGCGGCAATATTATGCGCAAGGTTGGCTTAAATGTTTTGATTTGAGGAAACGGCGAGTTGGCTGAACAGGTTTGCCTTACGCATAGGGGCATGCGGAACATTTGCAGGGCAAAAACCGTGAGAAAGGCAATTGCCGCGGAAGTTCCACACATGAGCCCGGACAAAACCGAAAAGCATTTAAATATTGATGAACATCAATATGTTCCATGCAAAATAAGAAAGTGCTTCCATTGATTAAAGCCCTTGCGGACGAAACAAGGCTGAAAATAGTGGAACTGCTCCTGGGCGGGGAGAGATGCGTCTGCGAAATATTCCCGAAAGTAAAGAGAACGCAGTCAACTGTTTCCATTCAATTGGCGAAGCTTGAAAGGGCGGGCATAATCAAGCACAGGCGGGAGGGGAAGAAAATTTTTTATAGGATTGCAGACAGGGGGGTATGCGATATCTTCAGGGCTTTGGGGTGCGAAAAGGGCGGCATCCTAAAGAAAACCTGCTGCACGCGGAACAAAAAGGGGCGCAGTTATGCTTGATTTTGCGGCAGCAATAATCGCGGGGGGCATTGCCGCCCTTATAGATTACCTTTCCGCGCACGTCCTCACATGCCTTGTTCCCGCATTTTTCATAGCGGGCGCCATAAATGCCCTCATGCCCAAGGAAATCATAACCCGCAATCTCGGGACAAAATCGTCCGTATTCAAGGCATATCCTTTGTCGGTTGTGGCAGGCCTCCTTCTTGCCGTCTGTTCCTGCACAATACTGCCCCTGTTTGCCGGCATCAGGAAAAAGGGCGCGGGAATTGGGCCTGCGCTGACGTTCCTCTACACCGCCCCCGCGACAAACCTCCTCGCAATCGCTTTCACTGGCAGCGTCCTTGGCTGGGATTTCGCAGGCGCCCGCATAATCCTTTCCGTGGCTTTTGCAATCGCAATCGGGGTTATAATTTCGTTTGTTTTCAGGGATGACGAAAAAAAGGAAGTTGCGGAAAAGCCGAAGCCGGGCTGCGCCTGCGGCCCCGCAGTTACGGAAAAGACGCAGTCCCTCGGAACACTTGCATTTTTCCTCCTCACACTGCTTGGAGTATTGTTCGTCGGGACATGGAAAATGCCAATCGAGTGGAGGCTCGGCGGGCTTGCGGCATTAATCATTGTGGTTTATTTCGAGCAGCGCGCATGGTTTTCGAGGGAGCAGGTTTCTGCCTGGCTTTTGGAAACGTGGGTTTTCGCCAGGACCATATTCCCGCTCCTGATTGCGGGCATATTCGTGGCAGGGGCAATCGGCGCCGCGCTTCCGCCCAAGTTCCTTGAAACTCATCTCGGGCAGAACACTATCATGGCGAACCTGATTGCAGTCCTTTTCGGTGTTTTCATGTATTTCCCGACGCTGGTTGAGGTTCCGATGGCGAAAACTTTCCTTGCGCTTGGCATGGCAAAAGGGCCGCTGCTTGCCTACATGCTCGCCGACCCCGTAATTTCGCTTCCGAGCATACTGGTTGTGCGGAAATATATCGGGGGCAGGAGGACGCTCCTTTACGTCGGGCTGATAATATTTTTCTGCACTCTTGCGGGGCTTATATACGGCTCTTTCGCGGCGTGAATCTTGCAAAAAATAATCGGAGGGGCTATCATGAAAATAAAAATACTTGGCATGGGCTGCGCAAAATGCAAACAACTCGAAGTCAATACGAGAAAGGCCCTGCAGGACACCGGGATAAAAGCGGAAATTGAAAAAGTGACGGATATAGACAAGATAATTGAATTCGGGGTAATGTCCACTCCCGCCCTGGCAATTGACGGAAACGTAAAGAGCTCGGGGAAAATAGCGACAGTCGAGGAAATCAAAAAGATGCTGCAATAAAAAAGGCTGCTGGGGCGCGGTTAGCCATGCCTAATCCTCTGGTTCGCCCTCTTCAGCGAATGAAAGACAAGCTGCCTCAAAATTCATTTTCAAGTTTTTTTACAAGGCGTTTCAGGTTTTCGAGGGCAATTTGTTTCATCAGGAGTGCGAATTTTTCGTCATCCCTCTTTTTGCTCAGTTTGGTGAGCCCCATGTACTGGTCGGAAAAGCCCACGGGCATTTTTATTAACGGGAAGTTGTTTTGGGTCAGCGCTTTCAGGAATATCGCCCTTGACGTCCTGCTGTTTCCGTCAATG
>JAZDEL010000006.1:0-113830 GCA_043808785.1 Candidatus Iainarchaeum sp. | reverse complement strand
CGTCGGGTTGATCAGGAAGACGAGTGCCGCAATCGCGATCACAATGACCACGAGAGCCCAGCCGTATGTCATCAGGTATTCCAGCGCCGATTGACCTTTATTGCCAAACATCTTTTTGCCCTCCTTTTCAAGTTGCTAAATATAAAACTTGTTTGCAAATATAAAAGGTGTCGCACTATTTAAAGGTTGCGGTTAAATATGCAAATCGAAAATTGCGTTTTTACGGTTTTTTGCGGCGGTTTTGCCTGTTTTCCGCTTAAGCGCAATTGCCGCCGGCTTCGGCACGAGGCAGTTCACGTTCCCCCCTGCAGCGGCAATTTCCCTTACCGCGCTTGAACTGAGGTAAAAGTATTCCGCGCCAGTCATTATGAAAACCGTGTCCGTAAGCGGGCTGAGCTTGCGGTTCATTGTTGCCTGCTGGAACTCCCTTTCGAAGTCGCTGACCTCGCGCAGGCCCCGCAGGAGCGTGTTAACGCGCTCGCGCCTGAGGAACCCGACAAGCAGGCCTGAGAATGTTTTTACCTCGAGGTTTTTCAGGTGCCTTGTCGAGGCGCGGATGAGTTCCGCCCGTTCCTCGAGGGAAAACATCGGCTTCTTGCAGGGGTTTGTCGTTACCGCAACTATGAGCCTGTCGAAGATTTTCAGGCCGCGCTCCATTACGTCGAGGTGGCCTAGGGTAATGGGGTCGAACGTGCCTGCGTAAACCGCCGTGCGCTGAGAGGTTTCCCCGTTTTTGCTCATGAAATCAGCCTCAACTCCCTGCAAACGTGCCCGACCCGAAGCGCGGTTTGTTTTTTGGTTCCTTCAGTACTTATTACGAAGTCCGCCAATTTAACCTTTTCGCGCAGGGGCATCTGGGAGAGGATGCGTGAATTTGCCTCTTTCGGGGAGAGACCGCGCGCCCTGAGGCGCGCAAACTGGGGTTTGCGGCCGGCACGCACCACGATTACAAAATCGAACATTTTTGAAAGGTTGGCCTCGAAGAGGAGCGGCAAATCAACAACAACCACGCGCGTGCGGGATTTTGCAATCCGCTTTTTTAGTTCCCGCACGACAAGCGGGTGCACGATTGCGTTGAGCCTCCCGCGCTTCCGCGCATCGGAAAAAACCAGGTCCGTGAGAAACCTGCGGTTCACGGTTTCGCGCCGCGCGCCCGCATTTTTGCCGCCGCGGGCGGAAACCGCGCCGCTGCCGAACGCCTTTTTTATTTTTGCGGCAACCGCAGGCTTCCTGTAGAGGCTGCGCACGATTTCATCGGCGTCGATAAGTTCAGCGCCGAGAGTGCGGAACATGCGCGCAACAGTGCTCTTTCCGCACGCGATTCCGCCGGTTATTCCTATCGCAATCATCGGGACCGAAAGAACAATTATGCGGAACGTAATAAATTCCGTGCTGTTCGGGATTTTGCCTGTGCAGCCCGTGCTTTTGCGCGGTTCGGAATCCGCTTTCGCTTGCGGGAAAAAGGTTCGGGAAGCGTAGAGTGAAAAATCATTAACCAGCGTGGCGTATGCAATAACGGTGTTGGCAGGCCAAGCCGCGGTTCCCCGGAACCTTGCGGCTAACTCCGGCACCACTGTGTTATTACAGGGAGGTGCGCCTTCGGGTTCTGCGGAACCCGAAAGTGCTTTGCACTTCCCTTAATAACCCCCACTTGTTCTTTTCGGTTTTTTGGGCGTTAATTCATAACGCAAAATTTGCGGGCGGCAAACGATTAAATATCCGGGAGCGATTAATCTATTCATGCGCCTCTGGAAAACAATAAAGCGTGCAGGCAGGAAAATTGCGGCTACAGCTGCGATTGCGGCAACAATCGCAAATGCGGGGTATGTACCGAACTGGCGCCAGCAAGGCGCGGCTGGCGGGGAAAAAAATATGGTGCATATGCGCGAAATGAATAAGTCGCAGGCGGAACTTGAAATAGACGAGAGGATACGCAAAATGGGGCTTGACAAAAGGATGCGCGAATTTGAGAAAAAGGGCTGGCGCCAAGGACACAAGCCTGAAAATTACACGGAAGAAATAATGAGAATCAATTCCGTCCTCAACAACCAGGAGATGGGCCCGGAGGCAAGGTACAGGGTGCTGAGCGTGAATTTCAAAGTGCCGGCAGATAGGCTGTTAAGTGCGAGGCTTACGGGCTGTTCAAACACGCCGAGCGCATAGATTACTTCCTCGCGCAGGAGCTTTATCTCGATAATTGCTCATTGGTTAAGAAAAAGGGCATAATGCCGGGGCGGGAAACGCACGAGATGGAACTCGTGCCCGGGCCCTACAAGGTTTCCTGGCGCAAGGCGAATGAAAATTTAAGAAAATGGGGCATCCGTTAGCCGCTGCCGAGCGCGCCCGCAACCTAACTTAAACCTTTCGCGCTTTTATTTTGGCATATGCCCGCGCCTGTGAAGTTCAATCCGCAGATTTTCAGGGAGTATGACATAAGGGGCGACGACAGGAAGGAACTGACTGCCGAGGTTGTCGAGGCTATTGGCAAAGCATATGCGACACACCTGAAAACCAAAAATCCCAAGGCGGGGTTTGTTGTTGTCGGAAGGGATGTGCGCGCATCCTCGGTGCGGATACACAAGGCGCTTGTAAAGGGCATAACCGCGTGCGGGATTGATGTTGTTGATTTGGGATTGAGCCCGACGCCGATGATGTATTATTCGATAATAAAGCTGAAGTCTGCGGGCGGGATTAATGTCACGGGCTCACACAACCCTTTGGGGATGAACGGGCTGAAGATAAACATCGGGGAAAAAACCATTTACGGGGATGAGATACAGGAACTGCGCGGGATAATTGAGGGCGGCGATTACATCGAAACAAAAAAACGCGGAAAAATAAAAAAGAAAAACATGGTTCCGGTTTACATAAATGAAATCGCGGGCAGGGTTAAACTCGGGCGCGGGCTGAAGGTTGCGGTTGATGCGGGAAACGGGATGGCGAGCGAGATTGCCCCGAAATTGCTGAAAAAGTTGGGGTGCGAAGTTGTTCCCCTGTACTGCAAACTTGACGGCAGGTTCCCCAATCACTTGCCGGACCCGACAATACCCGAATACATGCGCGCTCTTGCGGAAAAGGTAAAGGAAACGAAGGCTGATGTGGGTTTGGGCTTCGACGGCGACGTTGACCGCGTCGGCATAATAGACGAGAACGGCAAGATAGTGTGGGCTGACAGGCTGATGATGCTGTTTGCAAAGGAGATACTTTCGCGCAAAAGGGGCGAGACGATTATTTTCGACGTGAAGTGCTCGCAGGCTCTGCCCGAGGTTATTGAAGCGAACGGCGGCGTGCCCCTCATGTGGAAAACCGGGCACTCGCTGAGCAAGGCGAAACTGCGCGAAACAGGCGCGCCGATTTCCGGCGAGATGTCGGGGCACATATTTTTCAAGGACCGCTGGTTAGGGTTTGACGACGGCTTTTATGTGGCGGCGCGTTTTTTGGAGATTTTGTCGGCAAGCGGAAAAACTGTGAGTGAAATTTTCGGGCAGTTCCCCGAATATTTCAGCACGCCCGAAATACGCGTGGATTATCCCGAGGGGAAGAAGTTCGGGCTGGTTGAGAGGGCAAAGGAGGAGTTCGGAAAGGACGCGGAACTGGGGGTCATAGACATAGATGGTGTGCGAGTTCTTTACCCCGAGGGCTGGGCTCTGCTGCGCGCTTCCAACACGCAGGCGAAACTCATACTCAGGTTCGAGGCGAAGAGCGAAAAGGCGCTCGGGGAAATCAAGGAAGATTTCATGAAAAGGCTGAATGCGGTTTCTGAAGCAAGGCTGGAACTGCCTTAGACAACATATAAATAATACAACCTAATTATATAATGGGAATTTGAATGAACTTAGATTCGGCACGGCTGTTGCTTCCGGCGGCGCTTATCGCAGTCGCCATTGCCTGCGCGGGGGCGGCTTACGCGGAGGAGTGTGCAATAGTGTGCTCAAGCGACGCGGCGTGCAACGACGGAAACCCGGATACGTGGGACCTCTGCTTCCGCACAGGAACGTGCGAAAGCGGGTGCGCGAACCTGAACTGCATGCCGCTGTGCAAAACAGATGCGGATTGCGATGACAAGGTTGCGGCGACAAAGGACGTGTGTGCCGGGGCGAGAAGGTGCGAGGCTGCGTGTTTCCACCTTTCCGGGTGCGGGGACGGGGTCTGCGATGAAAGCGCCGAGGAGACAAGGTGCACCTGCCCGCAGGACTGCGGGGATTGCGGCGAAACCCAGGCCGGGGTGTGCGGCGAGAAGGCGTGCGTGGGGAAGCAGTGCGTGAGCACGATAATGCTCGGGTGCTGCGGGAACGGGAGGTGTGAAGCCGGGGAAAAATATGCGAACTGCAGCGCGGATTGCATGCCTGCAAATGTAGAAATCGCTTTTGTCGGCGAATGGCAGGATTACTATGCGCGCGGCGACAGAATGGATATTGTGGTTAGCGTGGCTGCCGACGGAACAAAGGCTGCCGGGGCGAAGGTAACTGCAAGGGGTTTTTTCGGGGAACTGAAGCTTTACAACGACGGCGCGCACAATGACGGAACCGAGAACGACGGCAGGTACGGAAATTCGGTTGCGCTCGTGGACGATGCCGCGGCAGGGGAATACGATATCGAGGTTTCGGCGGAGTTTGCGGGGGCAACCGGAAAAATTACGAAAACCGCGGTTGTCAGGGCGGAACTCGGGGTTGCCCTTGAAACCGACAGGGAAAAATACAGCGCCGGGGACATAATAAAAATCAGCGGAACCGTAAAGAAGCACGGTGTCGGCGTTGAAACCGCCGTTGACCTGAATCTGCTTGCAAGGGGCGGTGTTGTGTGGCAGGGCACAGTGCGGAGCGACGCGGGCGGAAATTTCGGTGCGGAATACCACACAACCCTGCTTAACCCCACGGGAAAATGGGTTGCGTCGATATGGTGCAGGGATGGGAAAAACAATGTCGGCGCGGCGGAAAAAGAAATCACGGTAATAAGCCCGGAGGCGACGTCCCAGCTTGAGATACGGGTGCTCAACGGGCTCGCGAAGGCATACGAACGGGGGGATACCGTAGACCTGAATGTGGCGCTCGAGAGTGCTGAAGGCAGCGGGATAAGCGGCGCAAAGGCGACACTACTGTCCCCTGCGGGAAAATCGACCGAGTTCAAGGAGGCTGTACGCGGGATTTATTCGAACAGGATAATCCTCGGCTGGGATTTTCCAGTGGGAAAGAATTCTCTCGAAATCCGCGGCGTGAAAAGCGACAGGAACACCGTTTACGGCGGTTCGTTTTCGTTTGACATTTATGTCGAGCCCGCTGCACTCACCATAGATGTTGCCGAGCCAGCAGGCAGGACTTTTGAGGCGGGGGAGCAGATTAATTTCAGGCTAATGCTCAGTTACCCTGACGGGAAGCCGGTAACAAACGCCGAGGTTGACGCGAACGTAAACGGCACAGGCGTGGGGATGGTGAGCAGCGAGCGCGGGGTCTACGCCGGCAGCTATGTGGTGAGGGCGGAGGATGTCGGGCTTGCGGAATTCGGCGTGGCTGCGGAGGATGCATATGGGAACAGCGGCACGAGAAGCGTGCAGTTCGAAATAGCCGGGGTTTCCGCATGGCATTACCTGCGCAGCTATATCGGGCACATAATCGTGGCTCTGCTTGTTGCCGCTGTCGCCACTGCAACGGTTATTTATGCAAAAAGGCGCAGTGCGCAGATAGGCACACTGAAGAACAGGGAGCGGCAGCTGCTTGGCGAACTTAAGGGGTTTCAGAGGCAGTTCTTCAGGGAGGCGACGCTTGACAAGGCGAATTACGACAGGCTTGTGGGGGAGTGCGAAACGGAACTCGATGATGTGAGGAAATCGCTGGCACTCATAGGGGCGGGAAACGGCAAGGGCACGGGGAAGAAGAGCGGTACGGGAAATGTGCAGGGCAGCGCCTGCGACGCCAGAGGGGCGCAGGGCGGGCGCTGGGCTGCGGGGAAAGGGGGCGGTGAAAAATGAAAACATGGCATGTTGCGGCCGTACTGCTGATGCTTTGTGCACTGCAGGTTTTTTTCGTTTACTCGAATGCGGAATGCGTGCCTGCATGCACTTCATCCGCAGAGTGCGATGATGCCAGCCCGCTCACAACCGACGCGTGCATAGGTGCGGGGGATTGCGGGGCGTACTGCTCGCATTCGGAGTGCAGTGTTGCGTGCAGGGGCGACGCGGACTGCGATGACGGCATTGCCGCAACAACGGATGTTTGCGCGGGAAAGGGCGGCTGCAGTGCCGAGTGCCGCAGCCTGGAAGGCTGCGGGGACGCGGAGTGCAGGGCTTCGGTGGGGGAAACGCCGTGCACCTGCCCGCAGGACTGCGGCTCGTGCTCCGGCGCCCTGCCGGGCGAGTGCAAGGAAAGGGCGTGCATAGGTGCGGAATGCGCGGCGGTAAGCGCGAGCGCGTGCTGCGGCAACGCAAGGTGCGAGAAGGGGGAGGATTACGGGAGCTGCGGTGCGGATTGCGGCGCAAAGGCGATAAGGGCCGAGATTCTCGGGGATGAAAATACGGATTTATGGCATGGGGGGAAAATCATTATTTCTGCCGCGGTTTATGCCGGAGAGTTCGGGGTGAGCGGTGCGGATGTGAATGCGAACGGGTTTTTCGGGGAACTGAAGCTTTACAACGACGGCGCGCACAATGACGGGGCCGAGAACGACAATGTGTACGGCAACAGCGGCATTGTGCCCGAGGATGCGGAATACGGTGCGCACATTGTCGGGATCGACGCGGAATTTGCCGGTGCGAGGGCACATGCTGAGCGTGTGTATGAAATAAGGCCTGATTTCTACATAACCGTTTCTGCGGACAGGAAGAATTACACAAAGGGCGACACGGTGAAAATAAGCGGCACTGTTGTAAAGGGCGGGAAGGGAATTGCGGCAGAACTTGAACTGGAAATTAACAACGGGGCTTTTGCAGTATGGCGCGCGCGGACGGAGAGCGGTGTGGATGGGGGGTTCGCGGCGGAATATAGGGGCACGGATGCGAGCCCAGAGGGAATGCTGAGGATAATCGCATCGGGGATGGGGGAAGAGGGCGGGGAATACCCCGAAAGTGCGGTTGAGGGCATATTCATGTTCCCTGCAGAGGTTAAATCGTTCCTGAACCTGGACATCGGCGGGCTGAAAAATGGAAGTTACGCCGAGGGGGAGAAGATAGAATTCACTGTTGATGTAACTGACGAGAACTTCGGCGCAGTGGACGGCGCAAAGGTACTGCTCGTGTATCCAGACGGCAGCACCGCCGAACTTAGGGAGGTTGCGTGGGGGAGGTATTTGTTTTCAGGGGCAGCCGATTTCGAGGGTGGAAAGTTTGGGGATTGCCGGGTTATTGCCGTGAAAAACGTGGAAGGGGCGAGGCAGGAGGGCAGGGCTGCCGTGGAAATTGAATTTGCAAGCCTGTGCACGGAGTTCGGATGCGAAGGCGCCAGGGATAATGTTGAGGTTGCGGGAAACGCAGGGCCTGAACCAGGGTTACAGCCGGTTGTTGTGTTTGCGGGGGTTTCGGCACTTTGCATTGCGGCATACGCGGCTCTGCGAACGTTCATAAGGGGAAAACGCACTGCGGAATTGAATGCCAGAAACCGGCGCACCATGGAACTTGAGGAAAAGATTAAAGGCGTGCAGGCGAGATACTTTAAAGGCGCGATGAATGCGGAAGAATATTATGGGCTTGAAGGCAAATACAAGGCCGAGATTGAGAAGGAGAGGGGGCGTTGAATTGGGCGCGGGGGCTATGAGGGTTGCGGCGGTTATTGCCGTGCTGGTTTTTGCCGCTGCGCAGGTTTCCGCGCTCAATATTGCCACGGACAAGAAGGTTTACGCAAAGGGGGAAGTTATTTCAATAGAGGGGCTCTGCTCGGAGGGAAAAAACAGGCTGTATGCGGCAAGGGAAAGGGCGGTTGTTTTCGAGCGCGAGGTTGTGTGCGAAGGGGCGGGATATTTCAAAACAAGTTATGAAACAGGTTACCTCGACCCTTCGGGGCAGTGGGAAATTTTCCTTGAAAACCGCGGGGAACTTGCGGAAGCAAGGCTGAGCATTGCGCAGGTGCACGAATCCGCATATTACGTAATAAGGTTCCTCAGCCCGCCCGGGGGGAGTTATGAAAGGGCGGGGGGCATTACAATAAGCGTGAAGGTAACGGATTCGGGGGAGGGGGTTGCCGACGGCAGGGTTTTCACATGGAATGCCGTGGGGGAAAAGACAATGCTTGAAAACAGGGGGAACGGAATTTACCACCTCGATTACGAAATTCCTTACGATGCATCGGAGGGAAAGTGGAGCGTTATTGTGGTTGCGGAGAGCGGAAGCGGTGCTGAAAAGCGCGGCGGCGAGACGGCAATAGGGCTTGCAATTGAAAAGGCGGCGCTTGGCATAGAGATTATAGAGCCGAAGGCAAGGTCGTTCAGCCTCGGTTCGGGAATTCCCCTGAAAGTCGGGGCCAGTTATTCCGGGGGCAAGGCCGCGGATGCTGCAAGCGGCACGGTTGTTTCCGCAACCCTTAACGGCAGGGAAACCGCACTCACGCGGGATGAGAACGGCGATTATTCCGGAGTTTTAATGACCGTGGGCGGGGATGAGGGCGCAATGGGCATCGAGATACGCGCTGCGGACAGTGCGGGAAATTCCGGTTCGGCGATTGTGAACGCTGTTGCAACAGGCTGGGCGGAGTGGTTTGTTTCAACATATGCGGCGTACATAATTGCATTGGTTGCGGCGCTCGCATTTATTGCCGCACGGATTTACGGCAGGGCAAAAAGGGGCGGCGAGCTCGAGTCGCTCGAGGCGGAATGGGCGAAAAACTCGGAACTCATGAAATCGCTGCAGGACGAATATTTCAGGAAGGGCATAATGCCTGCAAAGGCGTACAAGAAAATGCTTGCGGAATACAAGGCGAGGATAACGAGGATCGAGGAGAGGATTGAGGAACTGGGCACGCGGGGGAAGAAAGGGGGGAAATAACCGCCTCGGCATTCCTGGCGCGGGCGCAAAGGCGGAAAATGTGCGCGGGTTTTGCCGGCTGCCTTCGGTTCTGCGCGCGCAGCCTGCGGGAGCCTGAACAAACGTTTTTATACAAATAGAGCAGTTATCATGTGCTATGGGAAAAAACGAGATACTGCGCTCTGCCGCGGGCAGGATGCTGAAGGAGGGCGTACATGATGCCGAGATTGAGGCAAGCCTTGTGGAAGCCGGGCTGTCCGATGAGGAGGCCGGGCAGATAATAAAGGGGGCAAAGGCTGTTGCGGAAAAGGGGAGGGGAAAGGGGGTTCTTGGCGGGCTTTTTGCGGGATTCATGAAGCCGAAGGGCGAGCTCGGGAAAATAAGGGAAAAAATAGTCGGTGGCGAGGATGGCGGGCAGTGGCGTGGGGAGGGGGCGGAAGGGCAAACCTACGAATACGTGGCTGCGGCGGGGAACACTGCTGGCGGTGCGGTTAAGGGCATTGCTTACACGGAACTTCCAAGCGGTAGGGGAAAGGCGCAGTTCAGGGAGATAATGCCGCTGAGGGTGAGCGATTTCGACAAGCTTGTGGAGAGGGGCGGGCTTAAGCGCGGGGACACAATACTGCTTTCCGGGGGGTGCGGCACGGGGAAGACAACATTTGCTATGCAGTCGCTTTACAATGCGGCGCTGCACGGCGAGCACTGCGTTTACATAACCCTTGAGGAGAGCGCGGAAAAAATGAAGGAGAACCTGCTGCAGAACTTCGGCTGGGATTTGTACAGGATGGAGGACGAGGGCAAACTGCTAATACTAAAGCAGGACCCGCTTACAATTGCACGGGCTGTGGAGGCGATGCTTACAAAGGAGCGCGGCGGATTGTATATAGATGTCGACGATATCGAACTGCCATTCAAGCTGAACCTGCCTTTCAGGCCTGACAGGGTTGTTGTCGACTCGCTTTCTGCGCTGAGCATTGCGTTCATGGAGAATGAGCAGGCTTACAGGCAGTATTTGAGGCACCTGTTCGAAACGCTTGAGAAATACAATTCTGTGAACATAGTGCTGGGGGAGACGGAACAGGAACCGGGCGTATACAGCAGGAGCGGCATTGAGGAGTTCCTTGCCGACGGGGTCATTGTGCTTTACAACATACGCATACACAACATGAGGGAGCGCGGGCTCGAGATACTCAAATTGAGGTCATCGAACCACGACAAGAAAATTGTGCCCTACAAAATCACGGGGCGGGGGATAGAGGTTTACATAGACCAGGAACTGTTCAGGTAAAGGGGCACGTGATTGCGCCAAAGGTTCGATTTTCTTTTTAGCCGTACTGCTTATTTTCTTCTTCACCCCGCGGTTCGCCTTCGCCATGCGGCTCTTCTTCACTCCGCGTTTCTTCTTCCGACCGCACTGCTTGCGGAACGCCGTTTTTTGCGCGCGGCTTCTTTGGCGGCTGCGCGGGCTTTGGCGCTTGCGCTACGGCTGCCGCTGGTTCGGTTGGCCGCCGCTGCGCCGGGAACTGCACAGGCTTTGGCACTTGGGCCGGTTTCGGCTTTTCCGCGGGCGTATGCATTTGTGGAACGGCGGGCTTTGGCACCGGCGCGGGCCTGGGCAGTGTCGGCTTTGCGGGAACTTCCACAGGCTTGCCCCCGACCTCGATCATTCCAGGGTTAAGGGCGAGTTTTGGCCGCTTTGCGGGATTTGGCTTCGGCACCTGCGAAATCCGGGTACGCTGCGTGGCTTTCTCCTTCATCTCGTTCCTGACATTGTACTCGTCCATCGTGATGGTTTCATTGACGAACATCTCGAGGTCCTTTACTGTTTCGCTGTTTATGTCGCTCTGCAGGGCGATGAAAATGCTGTCGGCCCCCGCTTCCTTTACCTTGCCGACAAGCGAATGCATGAATTTTGTCACTATGTCCACGGATTCATAAATGAGCAGTGTTGAGACGGAATCGAAAAGCATCAGCTGCGAGCCCTGGGCGCGCATTGCGCCGGTTATGGCAAGGCTGAGCTCGATGAGGGAGTTGGGCGAACTGACGAAAACGCAGCCGCCTTCGGGCTTCCTGCATGCGTCTGTCCTGCGGGTTATTGCGTCAACCACAAAAAATTTCTGCACGGGTATGCCGTTCCTGACAAAAGTTTTTTTCAGGGAGCCGTAGAGCTCGTTGAGGCTGACATAGCATATTTTTTCATAGCGCGCGCCCAGCTGCTTTGCGAGGCGCATCACGTCCTCCTGGTATTCCTTGTTCGGGATTATTAAAAGTGTCAGCATGGGGGCACCTTAAAGCCGCTGAACAAGATAACGCACCGCAAATATAAAAACGTTTGCAATTTTGGGCGCGGGCTGCGGAAAAAACCGCGGAATTAACTATATAAACCCCATCAGCCATAATATTGCAAGCATGAAGGAGAAAACCGCGGAAAGGGCGCCGAAGCCGGCTGCAGAAAAGCCAGGGGGGAGGAGGCTAAACATAAGTATGAAGGACGGAAAGTGCGTTGTGGAGAGGACGTTTTCCGGCATACCCGGGCTTGATGAAATGATAGGAGGGGGCATACCGCGGGGGAACCTTGTCGTGCTGAGTGGCGACCCCGGTTCGGGGAAAACCGTTTTCTGCCTGCAGTTCCTTTACGAGGGTGCGAAGAAATACGGCGAAAGCGGCGTTTATGTCAGCCTTGAGGAAACCGAAGACGCGATTGTGAGCGGCGCGCTCGAGTTCGGCATGGACATTAAGGAACTTATCGACCAGGAGAAGCTGAAGATAATAACCATAGAACTTTACGATTTTGAAAGGCTGAAGAACGCTGTCGAGGACACGGTGGCGAGCATAAATGCCGTAAGGGTCGTAATAGACCCTGGCGTAATTTTCAAGCTGTTTTTCGACAGGGAACTCGAGGCAAGGAAGAGGATTGTTTCCCTCGGGAAAATGTTCAAGAGGATAGGCTGCACAACCATAATAACAAGCGAGATTTCACTGGATAAAACGCAGAGCCTTTACGGGCTCGAGGAATATGTTGCCGACGGGGTGCTGCTTTTATACCACACCAAGCTAAGGAACAGGTTTGTGAGGAGCATAGGCATACTGAAGATGCGGAACACTGAAATATCGGAACAGCTGAAACCAATACAAATAACCGACAACGGGGTAAAGGTTCTCACAAAGGCCGAACTGTTCGAGGAAGTGGGCTGATGCCTGCGGCAAAGGTTAGTGAAAAGGCCGCGGCAAAGGGTTCGGGAAAAAATGCCGGGCAGGCGGCGGGCAAGAAGGCCGAAGAAGGGGCGCCAAAAGTTTTTGGCGATGCCGCGAAATTAAAACGGGCGGCCGCGGCCGAACTGCTGGACCTCGAAAATATGGATGACATAGAGGACGAGCAGGTAAGGCGCCTGCTCAGCCCTGATTCGAAAATGGATGTCAAGATCGAGAGGGGGCTCGGCGACCTCAAGGGGAACTACTGCGTGCTTGCCATTGTCGAGCCGGAGGAATACGGGGAAATGAGGATAGGCCTGCTCAGGCGTTTCGTCAATGCGGAGAAAATGCCTGGCGTATATGTCTGCGTGAACAAGAGCTACGAAAAAACGAAAGAGGAGCTTGAGAAGCGCGGCATCAAGTGGGAGGGCATAGATTTCATAGATGTAGTCACAAGGATGTCCGAAGGGGTCATGCTAAGGGAGCGGAATGTCACATACATAAATTCCGCTGCGGAACTTACGGACCTTATGCTTGCAATTGAGAAGAAAATGGGCGCAATACAGCAGAACAAGAAATTCCTTATTCTGGATTCCGTATCAACGCTGCTTGTGTATAATTCCGCGGAGGGTGTGAAGAAGTTCACGCATTCGCTTATAGGGAAAGCAAACCAGAACAGGGTCAAGGGCGTGCTTATCTTCGTGCGCTCGGACGAGTATTCGGGGATACTGCAGACAATAAGCCAGTTCTGCGACAAGGTTGTGAAGATAGAGTAGGCGCGCCTGATTTAGTTTTAAATTTCCGCGGGCTTTAGCTATCGGCAGGGACTTTTATCGCAACTGGCGTTCCCGCAAGGCCCTGCAGCATGGTTTCCGCGCTTTCCCTGAAGCCGGCGATTTCATCGTCCTTTGAAAGGAGTTTCTGCTCCTCCGCCTTAAGGAGTGCACCCTGCTCGGAGTATGCCCTGTCCAGGTTCCTTATCTCGCGCTCGAGCGCCATTATTGCGGAACCCGCCTTTGAGGTGGCTATGCTTTTTTCCGTTGCAATGAGTTCGACATCTATTGAGTTGAGCCTCCAGAAAAGTTCTCCGAAGAAATCATAGTCCTGCAGTTCGGCTATTGAGCGCAGCATTTTTGCGGCTTCCTTTTCCTTGAGCTTTATCTTCTCCTCATGCACGAGGTTTTCGACTTCCTTGAGCATTTTCTTCAGCATCTGCGCCTTGGGGTCCTGCTTTGCCGCGTGGAAAGGGTTTGTCATGTATGCGTTAAGGAGGGCGCGCTCGGCGTCGCTGAGCGGGTATGCGCCGCTTTCAGCAAGCTTCATGAACCTGTTCAGCGGCCTGTCTATGGGCGCAAGGAGATTTATGAACTTGTTTTTGAGTTCCTGTTTTTCCCTCAATTGGCTTGCCTTTTTTGCCTCCAGCACGCCGAGTTCCTTTGCGTCAGCAGAATCACGCGTTGCGCTTAATGCGGCTTCCTTTGCACGCCTTTCTTCCGTGAGCGCTGCAAGGTGCCCTTTAACCGCTCTCGCGTCCTTGAGGATCAGTTCCCTTTCGTCGAGTGCGCGCTGCAATTGCTTAAGGCTGCTTTTTGCCGAGAGCGCCTTTCCCGTGCCGCCGGACTCGAACATTGTTTTAAGGCCGAGGAAGATTGTGTTAAGTTCATTTATATATCCGCCGAGGTTTTTCACCTCTTTTTTCATAAGGATGCCTGTGTACATCACGTTCCTGCCGAAGGTGTTCACTTCCTCGGAAAGGATTGCGCTTGAGTTGAGGCAGTACTGGCGGAGCACTGCATACTCGTGCGATTCTGGAGGGGATAGTTTTTCCGCGAGTGTGTGCATCTGCCTTGTGAGGTTGCGCTTGCTTGTTTCCACAATTTTGCGAAGGCGCTGGTTCCCTTCCTCCTCCTCGAGGTTGCGGGACTCGAAATTATTGAGCTCGTTTTTTATTTCCGTGAGGAGGTGCTTTATCTCCGCAAAGCGCGCAAAGGCTACGCGTTCCAATTCGTCGAAGCTTGTTTTGGATTTTTCCTCCGCGAGCTGCCGCGCCTCTTCCAGAGTAACGGGCTTCGCGCGCTGGACAATCTGCCTTGCAGCTGCGCCGCGCTGCGGGCGCCTGCCGAAAATCGAGTTCAGGAAATCAAGGAGGGAATCAAGGAAGCCCATAAGCATACTGTTGGGGGAAAGGGGTTAAATTGTTTCCGCTATCGGAGTGCCTGGGGCGTGCGCACGCATGCTCGCGGCAGTTCCGCAGCCGCTTCCCCCGCTCACGCGGCACTCACAGCAACGCCGCAATCTTCTTCCCGAAATCGCGGGCGCTCTTGGGGCCGTCCGCGGTTACTATTTTTCCGTCCGCCTCGACGCCCTTGCCGGTGAACTTTGCGCCCTTTGAAACCAAGTTGTCTTTTTCGGAAGGGTATGCCGTCGCTTTCTTTCCCTTCAGCAGGCCCGCGTTTGCGAGAGTGCTCGGGGCTATGCAGATTGCCGCAACAGCCTTGCCCTGCTCCGCAAACTTCCTCGCAAGCTTGTGCGCATCCTCGTCGTCGAAATAAACGCTCGAGCCTGAGCCGCCGACAAAAACCACTGCATCGAAATCCGCGGGGTTGGCTTCCTCGACAAGGGTTTTTGCGTCAGCGGTTCCGCCAAGCGTGCCGTTGCAGACGCCTATTTTTGTGCTTGCGATTGCGCATACTGCGCCCGCTTTCTCAAGTTCCTCCTTGGGGTGGAAAAGCTCCTCGTCACGGAAATTTTTAGGGGCGATTACGAACAGGATTTTTTTACCTTTTGCGGGCATGAAACCACGAAATAATGTGCGCAGAAAACGTTAAATACGTGTGTGCGGGAAGGTTTGGTATATGGTCGGGCGCAATAAGGATAAAACCTGCAATTCGGGCAGGGTTTACACCGAGGAAGAGGCGGTAGCCGAGGCGAAGCGCTGCCTGCAGTGTGCTGTTCCCCTGTGCGAGCAGGGCTGCCCCGCGCACAGGCCGATAAAGGAGGTGAATCGGCTTATAGCGGAGCGCAAATTTGACTCTGCGCTCGCGCTTGTCAGGGGCGTCAACCCTTTCCCCTCCATAACCTCGCGCATCTGCGCGCAGGAGAGGCAGTGCGAGGGCGCGTGCGTGCTTGCAGGGGCGGGGAAGGCGATAAGGATAGGCAAATTGGAGGAGTTCCTTGCCGAGTATGAGCGGAAGAAAATAACGGAAAAAATAAAAAAATCAAAATCCGCGGGCGGAAAAAAAACAAACAAAAACAAAACCGCCGCCGCGGTTGGTTCCGCTGCTGCTGGCGGAAAAAAAACAAACAAAACCGCGGCAGTGGTTGGTTCGGTTGCGGTTGTGGGTTCGGGAGTTGCGGGTTTGGCATGCGCCTATGAGCTCGCTCTGCGCGGCTTTGGGGTTACGGTTTTCGAGCAGAGGGGAAAGTTCGGGGGAATTGCGGGGCAGATGATTCCCGATTTCAGGCTCGCGGGGATTGTTGTCGAGAGGGAAGTGCAAAACCTGCGCGAGATGGGCGTCATGTTCGAGGCGGGGAGGAAGATAACCTCGGTAAAGGCGCTGCTGGGCAGGTTTGGCTTTGTGTTTTTGGGAATTGGCGCGGGGGAGGATATGTGCCTCGGCGCGAAGGGAGAAGGAACAGAGGGCGTAATAGGCGCCCTGGCATTCCTGCAGGGGGAGAAATGGGGGGGGCTGAAGCTGAAAAAGGGCGAAACAGTTCTGATTATAGGCGGGGGGAACAGCGCGATGGATGCCGCGAGGGTTGCCGCCCGCGCAGGGGCGGAGGCGGTTGTTGCCTACAGGCGCACCGAAAAGGAGATGCCTTCCCGCGCTCTTGAGCTGGAGCACGCGAAAAAGGAGGGCGTGAAATTCGAATTTTTGCTCTCACCCGGGGAATTTCTGGGCGGCGGAAAAGAAAAAAACAAACTAACCGCGGTTTTGTTCGAGCGCATGCGCCTTGGCAAGCCTGACAGCAGCGGGCGCTCGAAGCCTGAGCCTACTGGGGAAACAAAAAAAATATCCGCAAGTTGGGCGGTTATTGCATGCGGGCAGGCTTCGGCTGTGCAGCAGATGAATGATGCGGGGATTGAACTTGATGAAAAGGGCAACATAAAGGTTGATGAAAAGTTCCGCACTTCCGTTGCGCGGGTTTATGCTGCGGGCGATGCTGTTACTGGGCCGCGCACCGCGATTGAGGCAATCAGGGACGGCAGGGCTGCTGCAAGGGCGATTGCCGAGGAGGCGGGAACGTGAGAAAAGGGCTAACTGTGATGCTGTTCGATGAGGGGCTGCACTATGAACGATGTGCGGCTAAATTGCGGGCATGCACGAAGAACATCGTGGCGATTAGGCCTGATTGGATTGTTATCCCTTGCACTAAAGCGAGTACGGGCAAAAAAATTATTCATTCGGGGCTGTATAGCAAAGAAGGCGGCGCTTTTTTGGGCGGCTACAATGGGGCTAAATTTGAATGCCGCGATATTCCGACCGAGCTGGGCAACCCTGAGAAGAGTGGAAAGTTCATCGGGTCAATGCGAAAGGAGGAGCGGAACTACTTCAAAAGCATGTCCGGGATAGATGCATGGGGCAAACCAACACACATCCAGTCGCCGATTGACAAGGAGCGTTGGCGTGTCTTTGAGGAATTAGGCAAACTTCCGCCCGATAAGCGAAGGGAGCCAGAGCTGAGGCTGGAATTGGGGGAGTTAGGAAAAAAGTTCAGTTCGCAGCAACTGTGGGGCGGAAACCTGAGGGCACAGCTAATTAGGCGACATAAAGAGGTGTTAAACAAACTCAACGACATCAAATTCAAGCCTAAACTCGTGAGGCGTTTGCCATGAAACCGCCTAAATCGCTCGGCATCATCGGCAGCGGGAAAAACCCCTGCGCAAGGGCGGAGGCGAAGAAACTTGCAGCGTTCCTGAAGAAGCGCGGGGTTAAGTTTGTTTTTGACGGGGAACTTTTACCACAGGGGAAAAAACTTGGCGCGTTCAGGGTTGACGTGGCAATCGCGCTCGGCGGGGACGGAACACTGCTTCGCGCCTGCAGGGAACTGAAGCACGGCACGCCAGTGCTTGGGGTGAACTGCGGCAGGCACGGGAACCTGATGAGGGTGCCGAGGGAAAAGATGCTAAGCGCCGCGGAAAAACTGCTCGCGGGAAAATATAAAATCGAAAAACGCGCGCGGATTCTGCCGGTTGTTAACGGCAGGAAACATGCGCTTGCGCTTAACGAAGTTGAACTTGTGACAGGAAAATTCGGGCACATTATGGAATACGAACTGCGCGTGAACGGGAAATTGAAATTAAAGGACAGGGCGGACGGGGTTATTGTTTCAACTCCGACAGGGAGCACTGCGCACGCTTACTCCGCAGGCGGAAAAAAAATAAACCCGAAGCACGGGGTTTTTGAGGTTGTGCCAATCAATTCCATGCTCAACCGCGGGAAGGTTTTTGTTGTTGGTAACGGGGCAAAAATAACCCTGGCAAAATTCACGAAAGGATGCGAGGTTATTATTGACGGGAAGGTAAGGGTTCCTGCACGGGGAAGCGTGCTGCTGCGGCGCGGAGAACCCGCGCTTTTGCTTCGCGCCTGAGTTGCACAAATTAACCATGTTAATATCGCCAATCAACGAACTATACTTCGGTTTTTGACGAAACCTTTAAAAGCCGCGGGGGGCACAATAGTTGGATGCAGAATAGGCACGACGTACAGCAGGCAATTGCTTCCGCAGAAGAGGTTAGTGAATGGCGCGGCTTCAATGCGGGGCAGTGGCGGCGCACTATTGATGTAAGGGATTTCATACAGAAGAACCATGTGCCTTATTTGGGGAGTGTGGAATTCCTGCAGTGCAAGAGCGAACGCACAAAAGAGCTTTGGGGAAGGTGCCTGGGACTCTTGAAAGAGGAGGCGGAAAAGGGCGGCGTGCTTGGGATTGACTGCTCAAAGCCGTCAACTGTAAATTCGCACGCGCCCGGCTATATTGAAAAGGGGCTCGAGGTTATTGTCGGCCTGCAAACCGAGAAGCCTCTGGTAAGGGCGATAAAGCCGAAGGGCGGAATACGCCTTGTTGAGAAGGCGTGCGGGGAATACGGGGTTGAACTGAACCCGGAGGTTAAGGAAATTTTCACCAAACACAGGAAGACGCATAACGATGCCGTGTTTGACGCGTACACTGAAGGGATAAAGAAACTGCGGAGTGCGGGCGTGATAACCGGACTGCCCGACAACTACGGCAGGGGGAGGATTATAGGGGATTACAGGCGTGTGGCGCTTTACGGAGTTGACAGGCTTATTGGGGAAAAGGAAAAGGATCTCGCGAAGATGGACGCAAACGGGCCGTTCCTGAGGGAGGAGGTTGCTAACCAGATTGCGGCACTGCATGAACTTAAGGAAATGGCGAAATCGTACGGGTTCGATATAGGGAAGCCTGCAAAGGACGCACGGGAATGCGTGCAGTGGGCCTGGCTTGCTTACCTTGCCGCGGTGAAGGAGCAGGACGGCGCTGCAATGAGCTTCGGAAGGCCTGATTCGTTCTTCGATATTTACATAAGGCGGGATATGGACGCGGGAAAATTAAGCGAAGCCGGGGCGCAGGAACTGGTTGACCAGATAGTAATCAAGATGCGCCTTGTAAGGCATCTTCGCCCCAAGGAGTACGGCGAAATATTTGCGGGGGACCCGAACTGGGTTACGGTTTGCCTTGGCGGGGCAAGCAGCGAGCCGCTTGTGAGCAGGACAAGCTACAGGTTTTTGCAGACATTGCGCAATCTGGGCGCTGCGCCCGAGCCGAACTTAACCGTGCTCTGGAGCAGCGCGCTGCCTGCGGAGTTCAAGAAGTTTGCGGCAAAGGTTTCGACAGAAACTTCATCCATACAGTACGAGAACGACGACCTGATGCGCGCGTATTTTTCGGACGATTACTCCGTAGCGTGCTGCGTTTCCGCTATGCGCACGGGAAAAGAGATGCAGTTCTTCGGCGCGAGGTGCAACGGGGCGAAGCTGCTGCTGCTCGCGATTAACGGGGGAAAGGACGAAATTACCGGGGAGCAGATTGCGCCGCAGGTGCCTCTGCCGCAGGGCGAATACCTGGATTACGACGAGGTCAAGAACAACTTTTTGGTTCTCGCCGACTGGGTTGCGAAGAACTACGTGGAGGCAATGAACATAATTCACGCGATGCACGACAAATACAATTACGAGGCATTGCAGATGGCACTGCACGACACGAAGGTGAAAAGGTATATGGCGTTCGGGCTTGCGGGGCTGAGCGTGCTTGCGGACGGGTTCTCCGCGATAAAGTATGCGAAAGTGAAGCCTGTAAGGGACGCGCGCGGAATAGCAACAGGCTTTGTTGTGGAGGGGAAATTCCCCTGCTACGGGAATGACGATGCTAGGGCGGACCATATTGCAGTGGAGGGCGTTGTCGGGTTTAACCAGTTCCTGAAGAAGTACCCCACATACAGGCACGCGGAGCACACGCTGAGCATACTTACGATTACGTCCAACGTGATGTACGGGAAGAAGACAGGGGCAACGCCGGACGGGAGAAGGGCGGGCGAGCCTTTCGCTCCGGGCGCGAACCCGATGCACGGAAGGGACTGCTGCGGAGCAGTGGCTTCGCTCAACTCCGTGGCGAAACTGCCATACAGTAGCTGCCTTGACGGGATAAGCAACACGTTCTCTGTCGTGCCGGAGGGCCTCGGGAAAGGCGCGGATGAGCGCGTTGAAAACCTTGCAGGGCTGCTTGAGGGCTATTTCGCAAAGGGGGCGCAGCACATAAATGTGAACGTGCTGAACAGGGAGATGCTTAAGGACGCGATGGCGCATCCTGAAAAATATCCGCTGCTTACCATAAGGGTTAGCGGTTACGCGGTGAATTTCAGCAGGCTGAGCAGGGAGCAGCAGCTGGAAGTGATTAACCGCTCGTTCCACGAGAAAATATAAAAATAAAAAAACCGCGGCGTGGTTTCGCATGCAGGGTTTGGTCCACTCTGTCGAAAGTTTCGGCACCCTTGACGGCCCGGGAAGGCGCTATGTTATTTTCATGCAGGGCTGCCCCCTCAGGTGCAAGTTCTGCCAGAACATAGATGTTGCGGCGGGGAAGGGCGGGAAGAAGATGTCTGCAACGGAACTGTTCCTCGGCATAGAGCGCAGCGTGCGGTACATAAACGGCGTTACCTTCTCCGGGGGCGAGCCGCTTATGCAGGCCGGGTTCGTTGCCGAAGTGATGAGGCGCTGCAACGAACGCGGAATACACACCGCGCTGGATTCGTGCATGTACGCGGACAGGTCCGCGGTCGAAACCGTGCTGCCTTACACAAGCCTGTTCATGTGCAGCGTGAAGCATATGGACGATAAAAGGCACCGCGAAATAACGGGCAGGAGCAACGGGGAGGCGCTCGCGAACATACGCTTTGCCGCGGCGCGCAGGCCCGTAAGGCTGCGCTATGTGGTTGTTCCGGGCTTCACGGATGCCGAAGCGGATATTGCCGCGCTCGCGGAGTTTGCGAAAACCCTTGAAATGCTGGAGTGCGTTGAACTGCTGCCTTACAGTGCGCTCGGCGAAAGGAAATGGACGGAGATAGGGCTGAAATTCCCCTTAAAAGGAGTTCGAGCCCCTACAAATAGTGAGATGTGTGCTGCAAAGGAACTGCTGGAAAATGCGGGGCTGAAGGTGCTTACTGATGGTGCGTGACTGCTGCTTGGCAAAGGGTGCATTAAATGAAATCTGACATAAGCGGGTTTTACAAATTGAAGCGCGGGGAGAGGCTTGATGTGCTCAAGCGCGAGTCCGCGCTCGGCGCTGATGAGGTTGCGGCGCTCGGGAAGGGCGGGCTGGAGTTCGAGACCGCGGACAGGATGGTGGAGAACGCGGTGAGCGTTTACGGAATGCCTATGGGGGTTGCGACGAACTTCCGCGTGAACGGGAAGGATTATCTTGTGCCCATGGTTACCGAGGAGCCGAGCATTATTGCCGCCGCCTCCAACGCGGCAAAATTGGCGCGCGCTTTGGGGGGGTTCAAGGCGGAGGCGAGCGAACCGATTATGATAGGGCAGGTGCAGCTGGTGGGGGTTAAGGATTTCGGGAAGGCGGAGCGCGAGATAACGGCAAATTCCGCCTCACTGCTCAAAACAGCAAATTCCTGCGACCCTGTCCTCCTGAAATTCGGGGGAGGCGCAAAGGAAATTCAGCTGCGCGAAGTGGAAACGCAGCGCGGGAAGATGCTGGTTATGCACATCCTCGTGAACTGCGGCGATGCGATGGGCGCGAATGCCGTGAACAGCATGTGCGAGAGGATTGCGCCCGAATTGGAGAGGTTGGCAGGCGGCAGGGCGCGCCTTAAAATAATAAGCAATTATGCGATACACCGCACCGTAAAGGCGTGCGCGGTGTGGAAAAAGGAGGAATTGGGGGGCGAATTGGTTGAGGCAATCGCGGATGCAAGCGCGCTTGCGCAGGCGGATGTTTTCAGGGCGTGCACGAACAACAAGGGGATTATGAACGGCATCGATGCCGTGCTGATTGCTGCGGGCAATGACTGGCGCGCTGCGGAGGCCGGGGCGCATGCCTATGCCGCGAGGGACGGAACATACAGGGCACTGCAGAACTTCTACATAACCAAATCGGGGGATTTGGCGGGGGAAATGGAAATGCCGCTCGCTTTGGGAATTGTCGGGGGGGCGACAAAAACTCACCCTCTTGCAAAAATTGCATTGAAAATTATGGGAATTAAAAGCGCGAAGGAGCTTGCGGAGGTGTGCTGCGCTGTCGGGCTTGCGCAGACATTTGCCGCAAACCGCGCGATTGTGAAGGAGGGGATACAGAAAGGGCACATGGGGCTGCATGCGAAGAATGTTGCGGTTGCAGCGGGGGCAAAAGGCGGGGAAATTGAGAAGGTTGCGGGGGAAATGGCAAAATGCGGCAGGATATCCGCGGATAACGCAGCGGAAATTCTCGTCAATCTGCGAAAGAAGGCGGCAAAACCCGCGGGGGAAAGGAAAGAGAATAAAAAGAGAGGTTAATTGAACATTAATAACCGGTGGGCATATGGATTGCGGAATTGTGGGTTACGGCGCATATGTGCCGAAGTTCAGGATTGCGGTCGAGGATATAGCGCGCGTCTGGGAAAAGGACGGAAAGCGCATAAGCGCGGGCCTGGGGGTGAGGGAGAAGGCTGTTGCCGCCTATGACGAGGACTGCGCAACCATTTCTGTGGAAGCGGCAAGGCGCGCTGTGGAAACCGCGAAGATTGATGCAATCAAAATAGGGGCGCTTTACGTGGGGAGCGAGAGCCACCCTTATGCTGTGAAGCCCACATCAACAATTGTCGGGGACGCGATAGGCGCAGCGCCCGAGTACATGGCTGCGGATTTGGAGTTTGCGTGCAAGGCCGGCACTGCGGGGGTGCAGATGTGCATAGGGTTTTGCGAGAGCAAAATGATAGAGTACGGGATGGCTATAGGCGCGGACACTGCACAGGGGAAGCCCGGTGATGCGCTTGAATACACCGCGGGGAGCGGCGGGGCGGCGATAATAATCGGCAGGAAGCCGAAGGAAATTATTGCGCGGGTTAATGACACATTTTCATTCACAACTGACACGCCCGATTTCTGGAGGAGGCAGCACGCGGAGTTCCCCGAGCACGGGGGGCGTTTCACAGGAGAGCCGGCATATTTCAGGCATGTGGTTGGCGCCGCAAAGGGGCTGCTGAACAGGACGGGGGAGAAGGTTTCGGATTTCGATTACGTGGTTTTCCACCAGCCCAACGGGAAGTTTCCTTTGCGCGCGGGGAAAATTCTGGGCGTGGAAAGGGGGAGGCTGGAGCAGGGCCTGGTAACGCCCATAATAGGCAACACATACTCGGGCTCAACAATGCTGGGCCTGGCGAGCATTCTTGATGTTGCAAAGCCGAAGCAGAAAATTCTTGCGGTAAGTTACGGTTCGGGGGCGGGAAGCGATGCGTTCTCATTTACTGCCACAAGGAACATCCCGGGGAGAAGGGCGAAGGTGCCTGTGCTTGAAATGGTAAAGGAGAAAAAGTACATCGATTACGCGCTTTACACGAAACACAGGAGGAAGCTGAAGTCGCTCTGACGGGGGCGGCAAAAAAACAAAAAACCGCGCGCGGGTTCACGGGCGGGGTTTTGCGGGAAAATTTGTCGAAAGGGTTGATGCTATGAGAGGCGTTTCCGCAATCGGCATTGGCACGGGGTGCGCGGCATGAGGAGCGTTTCGGTTATCGGCGCGGGCATAACGAAATTCGGGGAGCACTGGGGCAAGTCGTTCCGCGAGCTTATTGCCGAGGCGGGAATAATGGCGATAAGCGACGCGTGCATAAGCGGGGCGGATATAGAGGCGGTTTACGGCGGATGCATGGCTTCTGGAAGGTTCATAGGGCAGGAGCATATTGGGGCGCTTATTGCGGATCAGTTAGGGCTGAATCCCGCGCCGAGCACGCGTGTTGAGGCTGCATGCGCTTCTGGCGGGGTTGCCCTTAGGGCGGCTTACCACGCGATCGCTTCCGGAATGTATGATGTTGTTGCTGTCGGCGGGGCGGAGAAGATGACTGAGGTAAGCACCGAGGAAGCGGGCTTTGCTTTGGGGGGCGCGGGGGACCAGGAAACCGAGCTTTTCCAGGGCGCAACTTTCCCCGCACTCTATGCGCTGCTTGCAAGGAGGCATATGCACGAGTTCAAAACAACGGAGGAACAGATGGCCGCTGTTGCAGTGAAGAACCATGCGAACGGCATGCACAGCCCCCACTCACAATTCCACAATGAAATTACAATTGAGGATGTGATGAATTCAGGGTATGTTGCAACTCCCCTGAAACTGCTGGATTGCTCGCCCATCAGCGACGGTGCAGCAGCGGCAATCCTGTGTGCGACGGATAAGGCAAGAAAACTGTGTGAGGAACCTGTCGAGATTATTGCGAGCGCGCAGGCTTCGGATACTCTTGCCGTTGCTAGCAGGAAGAGCCTTACCGAACTGTGGGCGACGAAGGTTGCGGTGCAGGAGGCGCTCAGGCAGTCGGGACTTAAGATTTCGGATATTGATTTGGCGGAAGTGCATGACTGCTTTACAATCGCGGAAATACTTGCAATAGAGGATTTGGGGTTCTTCAAAAAGGGCAAAGGGGGAAAAGCAAGCGAGGACGGAAAAACCGCACTAAAAGGTGAAATCCCGATTAACACCTCGGGCGGGCTTAAATGCGGGCACCCTGTCGGCGCAACAGGCGTTAAGCAGGCTATCGAGATTTGCGAGCAAGTAAGGGGGGTTACGGGGAAGAGGCAGGTTAAGAATGCGCACATAGGGCTGACGCACAATATCGGGGGGAGTGGGGCAACATGCGTGATTCACATTTTGCAGGCACTGGAGGGGAAAAGATGAATACGGAAATTTCTGTTTCGCACCGGAAATGCACTCTCCCGAAACTATTTAAGGGGATAAAAAACATATTTATTGCTGGTGAAGATGAAATGGCGAGCATTTCCCTTTTTGATTTGCCTGCGGGCAAAATTCGCGTTACGCTGGATGCCGAGTTCAGGAAGGAACTATTCGGGGCGCTCTTGAAGAAACACGGCTCGTTTTCCGCAATCGCAAGGGCTTTCGGGCTCGGCAGGGGCGAATCCGCAAGGCGGTATTCCGTCGGAAGGAGCGGCATGCCGCTTTCGTTTTTGGCCAGGGCTGCGGATGAACTTGGCATTAACGGGCGGAAGATAGAAAAGAAAGTAATTGAATTGAAAACCCTGAAATCAAAAGAGAAAATAAAAAACCCGAAGCTGCCTTTCGAAATTTTGACCGAGGAATTCGGGCTTGTTGTTGGCGGAGTTTTGGGCGACGGCGGGATAGAAAAAAGCAAGATGCGCGTCTGGTACTTCAACAACGAGCGCCAGCAGGTCGATAGTTTTGTGGGTGCGGTTGTTTCCACATTTGGCGATGTCAGGTTTGCACGCCACAGGTCGACAAGCGGCGTGCCCTGCGTAATTTTCCCCAAAATAATCGGCGTAATCCTCGGCACTATCGGGATTCCTGACGGCAACAAAAATTATAATTACGAATTAGGAATTCCCAGGCAGTTCATTGCGGCGGGCGATAGAAAGCCGCTTATAGCCCTCCTGAGACGGCTGTTTGACGATGACGGCTGTGTTGTGGATAATTATCACTGCAGGGTGATTACTCTGATATGCCCCACAACCGCTGCGGAAGAAACTGCCGCAAAAAAGCCGCAGTTGCTGTCGGATGTTCAGCAGTCATTGGAAGTCATGGGCATTAAATCAAAAATAGTCGTCAGGGGGCGCAATTTCAAAAGCAGCGGGGAAGTTACGCTCAATTGGACACTTATAATAAGCGGTAGGGAGAACCTGCGGAAATATCTCGAGAAGGTCGGTTTCGGCCTGGAACGGAAGGAAAACAAACTCGTGCATGTTCTTGGCAGGTATGTTGACGGGCTCGAGTCTTTCCCGCGCCACGAGGCTTCGGAGAACTATATTAAAGCAATCACAAATCTTAATGCGCAGGGCGTTCTCGCAACCGCTTCGGGCATTTCAAAGGCGTGCAAAAGGTCGGGAAGGCATGTGCGCGATGTTCTATTGCGGATGTCTGAAGAGGGGCTTGTCGAGAGGAAATTAACGGGAAATAAATTCGCATATTGTGTTGCGGGGGGTGCATGAAATGAGCGAAGCACTGCCGTTAATCTGGAGGAAGTTCCCCGAGCGCTACACGCTTGCCGGCAATTCGTGCAGCACATGCGGCGAGGATTTCTTCCCGGCAAGGGGAGTTTGCCCGAACTGCAGGAGGCGCGGGAAGCTTTCAGCAAAGCAGATGCCGAGGAAGGGGAAGGTTATTTCATACACGGAGGTAATGACAGGACCCACGGGGTTCGACCACGAAACGCCTTATTTCCTTGCGATAATAGAACTTGAGAACGGCGCGAGGCTGTTAAGCCAGGTCGTGGACAGCGAAAATGAAAAGGTAAGGATAGGCGCACATGTGGAGAAGGTTTTCAGGAAGATTTCCGAGCAGAGGAAAGAAGGGGCGATTGCCTACGGCTACAAGTTCAGGGTCGTGAAGTAAGGGGAAGCGGAAATAAAAAAACAAAAACGCATTTGGTTTCTTGGTTGGCGGAAACGAAAAACAAAAAACCGTTTTCTGTTTTTTGGATGGCGGTTTGGTTTTTTGGGCGCGGTTGGTTGCAATGGGCACTGGTTCGGGCTTCGGGAAAACAATCCTTTTCGGCGAACATTTCGTTGTTTATGGAATGTCCGCGATTGCGTGCGCGCTCGGGGATGCGACAACTGCCAAGGTCGGGCGCGTGAAATTGGCAAACGGGAAAAAATACGAACTTGTTGACAACAGGCCCGAAACACCGGGGTATAAGGTTCAGAAGCGCGGGGAATACGAGGCGCTGATTGAGAATGTGCTTGCGTTCATGGGCGTGAAGGAGCAGGTGCGCATCACGCTTGGCGGAACATTGGTTGCGGCTTCGGGCGTGGGGGCGAGCGCGGCGTGCGCTACCGCGCTTGCACGGGCGATTGATGACGAGTTCAAAATGGGCCGGAATAATGAGAAAATAAACGAGGCCGCATATGAGGGCGAGAAGGGGCCGCACGGCACGCCGAGCGGGATTGACAATACCGCGGCGGTTTACGGCGGGATGATTGTTTTCAGGAAGGGCGCTGATGGGGGGAAGAACGAAATGGAGAAACTGAAAATGGAGAAGCCTGTGGAGATTGTGCTAGGCAACAGCGGGAGGACAAGCAGCACTAAGGAAGTGATTGCTGACGTGCGCAGGCTTAAGGATGAAAAACCAAACGAAACCGCGAAGGTTTTTGATGAGTATGAAAAAATTGCGGAGGAGGCGAAAAAAGCCCTGCTTGCTTCCGACTTCAAAAAGGTTGGCGGTCTGATGAACAAAAACCACGGACTCCTGCAAAAAATTACGGTTAGTTGTGATGAGTTGGATGAGATGGTTGGTGCCGCGCGCGGTGCGGGGGCACTGGGGGCAAAATTGACAGGCACAGGAAGGGGCGGGCTTATGGTTGCGCTCACGCCAGGGAAGGACCTGCAGGGGAAGGTTGCGGAAGCGATTGAAAAACTCGGATATTCGAGTGTGAAAACAAGAATCGGTGTGTGACATGGCTAAGCGCAGGATAATTATTGCAATGAGCGGCGCATCTGGAGTGAATTACGCGGTTGCACTGCTTAAGGCGCTGGGGAAGGAAAGGGGCGTTGAGATGCACCTGATAATGAGCGAGTGGGCGGAGGAACTGGTTAAGGCCGAAGCGAACATTGGGGCAAAGCAAATAAAAGAACTGGCGCACTTCCACTACTCGGAAAAGGAGATGGGGGCAAAGGTTTCAAGCACCTCGTTTAAAGTGGATGCAATGGTTGTTGTTCCCACGAGCGTGAAGACGTGCTCGGGGATTGCTAATGCGTACACAAACACGCTTATAACGCGCTGTGCCGACAACATGCTGCGCACAAGGAAGCCGCTGGTCGTGTGCGTGAGGGAGACTCCGCTGAGCGCACCCGCACTCGAGAACCTGCACAAGATTGCGGTTGCCGGAGGGATTGTCTTTCCGCTCAGCCCCGGGTTTTACCACAAACCCAAAACCATAGGCGATTTGGAGAACTTTGTTGCGGGGAAGGTTATGGATTTAATTGGGTTGGAGAACAACCTTTACAGGCGCTGGGAAGGAAAGCAAGCAATTGCGGGGAATCGGAAATAAAAAAACAAAATAACAAAACAAAAAACGCGGCAATGGTTTGGAGGGTTCATGATGGGTTTCAGGGAGTTCGTTGCAAAATTGGAGAAGCAGGGCAGGGTCAGGAAAATTTCAGGCAAGGTTTCGAAGAAGTTCGAGGCTGCGGGGATAATGGCTGCAATGCCGGAACAGCCGATGGTTTTCGAGGATATCGGGGGAACGGGAATACGGACTGCCGCGAATTTTTTCAGCACGAAGGATTTGATTGCGGAGTATTTCGGGATAAAAACACGGGAATTAATTCCGCGCATGATTAGGGCGCTGGATGCAAGGACGGAGCCTGCGGTTGTGAAGGACGCGCCATGCAAGGAAATGGAGATGCCTGTTGACCTTGACAAGCTGCCGCTGCTGCACCACTTCGGGGGGGAAGCAGGCAACTATGTTACGGCCGGCATTGTCTTTGCACGCGACCGCGAGGCGGGAATGAACCTTTCTTTCCACAGGGCGCTGCAGATTGGGAAAAATAAGTTCACGATGCGCATACTTGAGAGGCACCTGAACGAGTTCATAAAGCGCAATGACGGAGAACTTGATGCCGCGTTCTGCATAGGCATGAGCCCGAATGTGCTGCTTGCGGGGGCGACATCCGTGGACCTCGGCATCGACGAGTTCACGATTGCAAACACGCTTGAACCATTGAAAATAACAAAAGCAAAAAGCACGGACGTCATGGTTCCCGCCGACGCCGAGTTCGTCCTTGAAGGGCGCTTCACAAAGGAAACCGCGAAGGAGGGGCCGTTTGTTGATTTGACGGGAACCATGGACGTGCAGAGGGAGCAGCCTGTTTTTGAGGTGAAGAAAATCACGCACAGGAAGAACCCTATTTACCACGCGCTTCTTTCCTCATATTACGAGCACAGGCTGCTGATGGGGATGCCTAAGGAGCCCACGGTATTCAAGGAAGTGGAGAAGGCGGGCGTGAAATGCAGGGATGTTTTTGTAAGCACGGGCGGGTGCTCGTGGCTGCACGTGATTGTGCAGATACAGAAGCGCGCGGAAGAGGACGGGAAGAGGGCTATTGAAGCCGCAATGCGCGGGCACAGGTCGTGCAAGCATGTTTTTGTTGTTGATGACGACATAAACATCTACAATCCGCAGGATGTCGAGTGGGCGATGTCAACGCGCTTCCAGGCGGACAAGGATTTCGTTATGAAGCCGAATGAAAAAGGGTCGAGCATAGACCCGAGCGCGGACCCGAACACGAGGGCGACGTGCAAGGCGGGGTTCGACATGACGAAGCCCATAGTTGCGCACGGGAAGGATTTTTCAAAGGTGCCTGTGCCGAAGGTTGACATTGGCAAATTTTTGAAGGGGAACTAACTGTGGCAAAGCAAAAGACGGGGGTGCCAAAAGTCCTGCTTGTGGAAGACAGCCCGAAGTTGTCGGAGTCGCTCGTTTCTTATATGAAGAAGTGGGCTAATTGCGAAATAACCGTGTGTGACGACTTTACGAAGGCAAATGGGCTGATACAAAGTAAAACCTTTGATGTTGTTATGTCAGATTTATTCCATGACAAGTGGCCACACATTGTTTTCCTTGAACCTTTTCTGAGGTCTGCCGCCAAAAAAAGCACGGTTATTGCATATACCGCTGCGCCCGCGGACTACAAAAATATAGCGAAGGCGGCCCTCAAGGGCAGCGGAGTGCACTTCGTTTCGTTAAACGACCTGCTAGTACATTCGTTAAATGAAATAAACAAAGTTGCAAGGAAACTCGGGCAGCGGAAGAAAAAAATTGGCAAACCGTCCACGGAAATGCCTGTCGGGCTCAAATCGGCTATTGAGAGCCATGCCGCTGAACACATAATCCCGCCCTCTCAAAAAGTCGGCAGGCTTGAATGGGAATTACTCAGCCTGCACAAAAAAATCCAGCAAGCGCACGCCGCAGGAAATGTGCCGAAAAAGGAACTAAATGCACTGATTGACAACTATCAAAAGGCTAGGCTTGCGCTGGAAACGAGACGGAACAACACGCCGATTTACGAACATTTCCCGCAAAGGGACTTAAGGGTGAAAAGGCGCCCAACAGGGTTCCTTAAGATGAAGAAACCATTAATATAAGGTTCAACATTGTTTTTGTGCAGAAGGGAAAAAGCATGCAACTTACAAAAGAAGAGCAGGAAATGCTCGCTGGAAAGCACGGGAACGCGGCAAAGAAGAGCATGGAAATTCTCGTTGCGCTCGGGGAGATTTTCGGCGCGGAGAGGATGGTGCCTGTTGCAAGCGTGCAGGTTGCAGGGGTTTCTTATGATAACCTCGGGGATGCGGGGCTGGAATTCCTTGATGAAATGGCGAAGGATGGCATGGTAAGGGTGCTGACAACGCTTAACCCTGCGGGGATGGATTTGGAGAACTGGGAGGCACTTGGCATTCCGCCCGAGTTTGCGAAAAAGCAAAAATTAGTTATTGACGCTTTCAGGAAGATGGGGATTGTAACTACTTGTACCTGCACCCCTTACCTAATCGGGAATTTGCCGAGGTTCGGGGAGCATATTGCATGGAGCGAGTCGAGCGCTGTGTGCTTTGCTAACTCGGTTCTCGGCGCGCGCACTAACAGGGAGGGCGGCCCAAGCGCGATTGCAGCCGCGATTGCGGGAAGAACGCCCGAATTCGGCCTGCATCTTGACGAGAACAGGCAGGCACAGGTTAAGGTAACTGTTGAAACTGAACTTAATGGCGAGACGGATTTCGGCGCACTTGGACACGTGATTGGGAATAAAATAAAAAACAAAATTCCGCTAATTATCGGGGTTAAAAATGCTTCAATCGAGGAACTCAAGAGTTTGAGCGCGAGCATTGCCACTTATGGCGGAACCGCGATGTTCCATATGGAGAGGGTAACCCCTGATAAAACAAAAACTCCGGGCGAGAGTTTTGCTGTTTCGCGCAAGGATATTGATGAGGCAAAGGCGAAGATGAATACCGCCTCCCCTTCGGAAGCCGCGGACATAATAAGCATAGGCTGCCCGCACGCGAGCATAAAGGAAATTGCAAAACTTGCGGAACTGCTCGAAGGGAAAAAGGTAAAGGCGGGGAAGGAGTTCTGGGTTTGCACAGCGAGGCCTACTAAGAAAATCGCGGACACGATGGGTTACACTGAGAAAATCGAGCGCGCTGGCGCAAAATTCGCGTGCGACACATGCATGGTTGTTGCCCCAATAAAGGGAAGGTTCAAATGCATTGCGACTAATTCAGCGAAGAGTGCGTATTATTGCTCGGGGAAGCACGGGTTCAAGGTTAAAATGCGTGATTTGGATGCCTGTGTAAAGGAGGCAACTGAATGACCGAACTCAAAGGCAGGAAAATCTCCCCTGGAAAAGCAAAGGGCGAGGCGCTTGTTTCGAAGATGGGGATTTCCTTTTACGGGGGCGTGGACCCTGATACAGGCAAGGTTGTTGAAAAGGGGCACGATTTGGAGGGGAAAAGCGTTTCGGGAAAGGTTCTTGTGTTCCCGCAGGGAAAGGGGAGCACAGTGGGCTCTTACACGCTTTACAGATTGAAGAAGAACGGCAAGGCGCCCGCCGCGATTGTTAACGCCGAGTGCGAAACAATTGTTGCCGTGGGGGCGATAATCTCGGGCGTGCCGTGCGTGGATAAGATTGAAATTGAAAAAATAAAAAGCGGAAGCATGGTTGAGGTTGATGCGGATAAAGGAACAGTGATAATAAAATGAGCGCTAACTTATACATAACCAAATTAGGGGGAAGCGTCATCACGGACAAGGCTTCGGGGGAAGCAAGGGTAAGGGAAGATGCCGTGAGGCGCATCGCGCAGGAAATTAAGCGCGCCTCCGCTGAGAAAAAATTCAAACTCATCATTGTTTTGGGCGCGGGGCCTTTCGGGCACGTGCCTGTTGAAAAATATGGAATAAACAACGGCGTGCGCACTAAGGAGCAGGTTAAGGGTTTCGTGGAAACGCACAATTCGATGGAAAGGCTGTGCGCGAAGGTTGTTGAAATTTTCAACGAGGAAGGGCTGCTTGCCTTCCCTTCCCAAGCGAGCGCGTGCATAACCCAGAAAAACAAAAAAATAACCCGCTTCGATACGGGTTTGGTCGGGGGTTTGATTAAGATGGACGGGTTTGTCGTGCCAATTATGTATGGGGATATGGTACTCGACTCCAAACTCGGCGCGAGCGTTGTCAGCGGGGACGCGATTGCTGCTTACCTCGCGAAAAAACTGCATGCAAAGAAGGTTTTTTTCGGGACCGATGTCGAGGGGGTGTATGCAGCGGAACCAAAGGCGGGTTTTGGCGGGGAAAACAAAAACGCGGGCAGGATTGCCGCAGGGGGGGCGAAAATAATTAAAAAAATAACAAACTCGAATTTCCGCGCGGTTTTGCGCGGGGTTGGCGGTTCAAAGGCAACGGATGTAACCAGCGGCATGCGGGGGAAGCTGGAAAACCTTGAAATGCACATGAAAGGCACAAGTGCCGTGGTTTTTAATCTGAATGGCACTAATAATCTGTATCTCCTGTTGGGGGGTAAAAACTGCATAGGAACTGAGATTGCGCTGGAATAGGCAATCGGGGGCTTAAAGGGGTTGGGAAAATGGCTGAGAAGAAGGAAATGGTAACGCTTGTGGATAAAAGCGACAATATAATAGGGTACGAGGACAAAGGAAAGGCGCACGACGGCAGGGGGAAGCTGCACAGGGCGTTTTCGGTATTCATATTCAACGGCAACGGGGAGATGCTGATTCAAAAGAGGGCGGAGGGCAAGAGGCTCTGGCCCGGCTACTGGGCGAACGCGTGCTGCTCGCACCCTAAAGAAGGGGAGGGTTATGCCGAGGCTGCGGAGAAGCGCCTGAAGGATGAATTGGGGTTCACAACTCGCCTTAGGCCGCTGTTCAAGTTCCAGTACAGGGCTGCATACGGGGATAGGGGCAGCGAGAGCGAGATGGACCAGGTGTTCTCGGGCACTTACGACGGGAAGGTAGATGCAAACCCCGGGGAAGTCGCGGAATGGAAGTTTGTGGATGTAACGGAACTGCAGAAGGACGTAAAGAGGAATCCCGATAAATACGCGCCCTGGTTCAGGGAAGCGCTTGGCAAGGTTATAAGCCACGTCTGGATGCGGCAGAATTTGTGAATTTTCCTTTGCTGAAGAGGGGCTGAATTCATCCCCTTAGCAGTTTTCTGGCGTCGACCGCAGGCAGTTCCTGCTCCTCAAGGAGCGCCCTGATGCGCGCTTTTTCCTTGCCCAGACCTTTCCAGTCGACAACGATTTCCTGCACCGGTTCAAGGGTGCATGCGATTGCCTTGCGCAGCATTTCGGCATCGAAATTGGGGAGCGCATACTCGGGAACGATGTGCGAGAGCGCGTAATTTTTGCGGAGAACGAGTTTCGAGAATTCCTGCGCGTAATGGCCGCCGCCCAAACCGATTGCGGGAATTTGTTTTTCCGCCGGTTTGGCAAAGGTTTTATACATAACAACATCCGCAACCGCGCGTGCCGCAGTTTCGTCCTTCCATTGTCCCTCTGAGGAGCCGAGCTCGATGAAAACCGCGGGTTTCTCGAGGAACGGGCCGTGGTGTGTTACCTCTAACATTACATCATAACCAGCGAGTGCGTTTTTGTTTTTGAGGGTTTCCTTCTGCTCCTGCAAACCAAGCAAATAATTCTTGAGCAAATTCGCGGAGGTGGGCACGAGCGTTCTTTGCTTCCCCCCAAAACTTGCGTCTTCCCCCCAGTTCCCTATCCCGTGCGCCGTGAGCGTTGGGCGCCCTGATTCGGAGCGGTGCTTGGAGGCGAAGATGAAGAAATCTGTTTCGAGCGAGTTTAACTCGTCGGCGAAAATCTGCTCGCGCTTGATAAAAACCAACTGAAAATCGCGCGCGTGCGGGTTTTTGTTGTTTTGGGTTTTGTAAATTGCTTCCCCGAGGAATTTCTCGTTTGTTTCCGCAAACCCGTGGAACTCGATAAGGCGCTGCGCAATGTTCATGCCAGCCTTATCCGTGCGGGAAACTATGATTGAGTGCATGAATAAAAGTTGCGGGGATTATTTTTTATAGCTCATCCCAAGCCTTTCGAACGCGTTCTCCGTTGCGGCAAGGGATGCGTGAACCTTGCGCGTGATGTTGTGGTTAAAGCCCGCTTTCAGGTCGGAGCGGTCAGCATTGGGCGCGTGCGCAAAGGAATAACGCAGGCGCTTCCTGTGGATAAGGCCCAAATCGTGCATACGCTTCAGGTGATAGCGCAGAAGCTTGTCCGAGATTTTTTTTCCGCGTTCGTCCATGAAGAGGCGGATTTCGTTGGAGGTTGGCTCCTTTGCGTGCGTTATCTGCATGCAGAATAGGGCGTCGAGCACATCAAGGATTGTGGAGCGGGATTCGCGCTCGGAAATTAACCCCGAGGAAAGGGCAAACCAGCGCAGGAGGGAGCGCTTTGTCATTGCTATTTCGGGGGGAAAATCCATTTCGCGGATTGTAAAGGCGCTGCGAACAAGCGCGGCTTCGGGAAATTCTGATTTTGGCATTGTTGGCAGCTCCAAACCATTCCTGCAGGCAAAAAGACTTTTTCCGTTTCCAATTAATTATTCCGCAACCTGTATTTAAAGGTTTGCGGGAGCCTGCGGAAAGGAAACCGCAATAAAAACCAAAAAACGCGCGCATTTTTCGGGGTTTGCGCGCGCGGAAAAACCAAGATATTGTTTTTTAAGCACTCTCGGCAAGAATATTAATCGGGAAAACCAAAACCAAACCGCGCGGGTGGTTGGGTTCGGCAAATTGCGGCGAACCGCAACGAACCAAATCGGAACGGTTGGGGATTTTTTAAAACGGGGGTGTGGAAATGCTGAGCATAAAGACACATTTTCATCCGTTCAGGCTGAAGCTCAGGGACAAAAAGCCGGTTCAGCTCACGGTTGAGGTGGAGAACAGGGGAGACAGGAACGAATTGGTTAGCATGGAGCTTGCGCTTGCAAGGCTGCTGTCTTTCGACAAGAGCGGAATTGTAAGGAGCAAGGTGGAGAGGATAGAGGGCCTTGCGCCTGGGGAGGGGAAAAGGTTCTATTACGATATTTACCCGAAGGCGCTTGCCGACCCGGGTGAACTGGATGTGCGGATGCGCGTAACGGAACACCACAAGGACTGGAAGTTCGTGGACAGGACATACGCCAAGGATATGCAGCTTATTGTGGAAGGCTGAATAAGGCTTTTTCTTGCGGGGCGCGCTTGCGCCCTATTTTGGCTCACCCTATTTGGCTGTTGCCAAATGGGCGCATTCGGCTCAAGCCGAATTGCGTGCCAAAATGGGCGCAATTGGCAGCGCCAATTAGCGCTCCGCGAAAATATTTTTTTAAGGGAGCGCAAATATCGGCGCTCGGGAGCAGGGTTATGTAGTTAGGTTATACATAACTATACCTCCTCCGAAAGCATTATATTTGTGCAAACACATTCTATTTGCAATGCCAAACACAAAAGAGCGGGAGAAAGCCCCGAGGATTAGGGGTGGTAGGCTGAGCGCACACCGCGACAGGGAGTATATCGGCCCGTTTTACTATCTGCGCTATGGCGCAATATTTCCTGAAGAAAACAGGCCTGATGTGCTGTATGCGAACGGGCGCGCAAAAAGGGCAAATGATATAGATAAATTTATGCGTTTTATCCGCTCCGGGGGCGCGGAAATTGCGTTCGATAAAGAAAGGGGCGTTTTTGAGATTTCAGGCATGCAGGGAAAGAAAATAAAGGCGCTTGTGCGGAAGTTCAACAGAAGGGAACTTGGGCGCAGCATAAGGGGTGGCTTTAACACCCTGCGCTTCAATATGCGCGCCTGGATGCGCACGCGCAAAAAGCGCTGATTTTAAGCAAAAACCGGATCTAACTTCTACATAACCATGCAGGCGCCGGAGCCAGTCCGCTGCTCCCTTCAGAACCATTTCAGGCGCCCTCAGAGCCGCTTCGCAAACCAGCCAAAGCCCCTTAAGGAAGCCCGCCAAAACCCATGTGCGTTTTTTTCAATTTTGCGAAATTTTGCGAAGGGATTTTACAGCATAATATTGTTTATCTTGCATCCTGAGGGCAAATAAGGAGTATTTTATGCCATATCGGAATAACAGTAGTGGAACATAGGGGGTTGTTTTTGGCATTTGAACAGTTTTAGATGCAATACAGGCGAAATCGACAAATTAACTTGAGGCAGTTCCTGTTCGTAACGGCTTAGGGTGTGGGTTGCTGCGTCAAAGGGAACGGCGATTTGGGCAGTGCCCCATCACAATTATGTAGAAGTTTACTCTGATTTTTGTCTGCATGCGCCAGAATGTGCTCGCGTTTCTCCTCGAGGAGAGCCTTAACCTCTTCGGAAACACGGTTGCCTTTGTTCATCCGTAGGTTCATGCAGTCCCTGAGCCTACAAATCTCCAGCGCGCCCTCCTTTGTTAAATGCCCGCCGGATTTGAAAATCTCGAGAGCCTGGGCCCATTTTCTGAAATCCTCACCTTTCTGAGTGTAAAAAGTCTGCATTGAGAAGAAATCCACCAGAACAAACAAATCCCCAAAGGTTTCTACAACATATTGGCAAGTATCCTGGCAATTTTCCCCCTGTCTCCTTTGCAAATAAATGGAGCCAAAACCGAACTTTTCCTTAATCTCATCAAGCACGCGCCTGTCTTTCTCCCTTATCGTAATCCTGAAGCTTGGAGCCAACCGTATCGGAAACGCCTTGTGCTTGCGGTTGTTCCTGCGGCCAGTTGCCCTGGGCTTGCGGTCAAAGTAACGCTGCAGCGTTATGCTGAAGCAGCCCTCGCCCTCGACAAAGCCCATTATGTATTCGTCAGATATCATTCAGTAAAAAATAGGCGATTGACGGATTTAAATGTTTGGAGGGTGCATTTCCGGTGCGACGCATCTATTGTCTGATTAAATACTCTTCGGGCGCGCATTTTTGGATGTATGCATAGTTTCCTTTTTTGCCCTCTCTATTAAGTGGTCCGTTCCTACTGCAAAGCATGTTTAAGGCTTAGCCTCAGCGCCCCAACTCCTTCTCCCTTTCAGCCAGCCGTTTCTCCAAAAGCCCTAGGAGTTCTTTGTGCCGCCATACGCCGGCAGTCACAAGGTCCGAGGTTTCACCGTGGCTCATGGGGGAAATAACAAGCCCCCTTCCATGCCCAAGGTTCGTATGTTCTGTGTGCATCTTCAACTCCTGCCTCACCCCTCTCAAGCCGCCAAGAGTCTTCGCCATATTAATTCTCTTCAACATGGAGTTTGCGTAATGGAGTTCCAATATATCGACGGTTGCCGGCTTGCCTATGTAGCCCGCTTTTTTCTGTTTTATTACATCCCGAATCTGCTTACTACTAATCCTGTTGCTCCCGCCCATTTTTCCAGGCAAAACCAATCACCTCGCAACAGATAAACAGCCCCGTTCCTCTTAAATTTTTGGTTTGCGCGCTTCGGGTTACTCCGCCAGCTCCGGCAGCTTGTAAAGCCAGCCGCCGCCCGCATTTACCTTCGCCCCGTAAAACCGCGGCTTCCCGAGTTTCAACAGCTTAAGAAGGTCGCCGAGGGAATATATGCCTGCGCTGTAACGGTCCCAACAGCCCGGCTTTTGCAAAGGCCCGTGCAGAAATAGCGGCATAAAATAAGAAGTTCCCCTCTCGTTTTTCTGCTTTATGCAGAAGAACCCTGTAAGGCCCCCGCCGGCGCTGCGCATTACCTTCAGCCCGGGCCCTATCCCCCTCTCCAGGGTTTCCGCGGGCCTGAGCCCGTAAAGAATAAACAGCGAACCTGCAGGCGCCCCTAAAAGCGCGAGAACGCCCCGTACTGTTTTCGGGTGATATTTTCCGCTCCCGTGCTGCATTATGGCGCCCTGCCCGAGCTCCTCAGCCCGCCTTAGCGTGTTTATCAGCGCATCCCTCTCTGCTTTTTTCTGGATATTTATGGGGCGCGTTCTCTTCTCCCGCTTTCGGGCAGGTCTGGGATTTAGAGGCATAACAAAACAACCGCACGCCCGAATTTAACCCTTTCCCCGCGAACGGGAAAGGAATAAATACGGCTTTGCCCCTGTTGTTGGATAATGCCCCGACCGTTTGAAGTGAAAAATTTTAAGAACCCGCCCTGGCAGACCAGCGGCAAAAAAGGAAAAAACATACGCGTATTTCAGCACGCCGTAACCGGCGCGCATTATTTTATCGAATTTTTGCCAAACGGGGATAGAAGAGTTGTCGCCCCCGCCTATCCGGTTAAGTACGAGAAGTATGAAAGAGCGCGTGATTTCTTTTCCAGAAAAGGCGGGGGTGAAAGAGTAAAAAGGTTCCTTGTCGACCACAGAATGCTCAATGGAAACAATAAAAGAAACAAGAAAAACGCGGGGGTGAAGTTCCCACAGAAACTTAGGGACCAGGTCCTTGAAAACTGGGAAAATTTAAAGCCGGTCGAACTTCAAACCCGCGCGCGCCAGTAATCGAGCAAATCCGCAAGCATCTTTTCCTGGGTAACGCGCCTTTCCCAGCCAAGCGCCTTAAGTTTTCCGTTATCGCCAAGCATCAGCGGGATGTCAACGCCCGATTTGCGCAAAAGTGAGGTGTCTGTTTCAACCTTAATCCGCTTATCCGTAAGCCGCAGCAGGGCATCCAGCAGTCCGCGCAGCGCAGGCGCCGTGCCGGAGCACACGTTGTACGCCTCCCCTGCCTTGCCTTCCTCCGCACACAAAACATACGCGCTTACAACATCCCTTACATCCAAAAAATCGCGCCTTACCTCAAGGTTGCCGACGCGGAGAACCGCATCCGCGCCTTTGCCCGCAGGCATTGCCGCACCTTTCTTCCCCGCCTCTATTTCCGCAACCTGCCTAGCCCATGAACTCAAAACGAAATTATCATTCTGCCCCGCGCCAGCATGGTTGAATGCGCGCGTTGTGATTATTTCCATGCCATAAGTTGCATGAAATGCGGAGCCGAAAAACTCCATCGCTGCCTTGCTCACGCCGTAAATTGTCGCGGGCTTAAGCGTTGCAGACTCAAGCACGGGCGCGGAGCGCTCATTTACAAGCCCGTATTCCTCGCTGCTCCCCGCAATTTGGACCCTTGCATCGGGCGCGTGCCTGCGCACAGCCTCCAGAAGATTGAAGGAGCCGAGCACATTGGCATTAAGCGTGCATTCAGCAGGCGCGCCCTTAACATACGACTGCGCGGCAAGGTGAAAAACAAAATCAGGGGCGGAAGAATGCACCGCACTTTGCAGAGCCTTCGCATCCCCGAGAGAGCAATAAACCCTGCGGAAGTTTTTGTTTTTTGCCAGATGCCTGATACGCGAAAGTTCCGCACCCTTCCTCACGGTGCCGAAAACCCTTGCATCCTTGCGCGCGAGAAGCAGCCCTATCAGGTGCGATGCCGCAAAACCGTTGGCGCCTGTTACCAAAAAACGGGGCATAACCTACTCTTCCCAGACCCACTTGTTGTTGTTTTCCCTGAACCATGCAACGGTCCTCTCAAGCCCTTCCCTGAAACTTACCTTCGGCTCCCAGCCCGTGAGTTTGTTGAGTTTCGAGTAATCCGCGCGCAGGCACTGCACATCCAAAGGCCTAATCCTTTTCTGGTCAATAGTTATATTCGGCTTCTTCTGCCCCACAACCTCCGCGGTTATTTCCGCCATTTCCTCGACAGTGTAATCCTTGCCGAAGCCGCAGTTTACCGCTTCCCCTTCCGCATTTTTGCACTCAAGAAGCAGCATCGCGGCGCGTGCAGCATCCTCAACATAAGTGAAATCCCTGCTAGCCTTTATGTTCCCGAGGGTTATTTTTTCCGTGCTTGAGAGCTGCGAGATAAGTTCCGGTATAATGTAAGGGTGCGTTTCCCTCGGCCCGAAAACATTGAACTGCCTCAAAATAACCACTGGCAAACCCTGCTCATGGTTAAGCGTGTAGCAGAGCCTGTCCGCGGCAAGCTTGCTCACCGCATAAGTGGAACGGGGAAGCGTTGGGTGCGTTTCATCCATCGGGGTTTTCAGCGCGCTGCCGTAAACCTCCGAACTGCTGTACTGCACAATGCGCGTTATTCCCGCTTCCTTGCACGCGAGCATGACATTCAGCGCGCCGAGCGCGTTTATCTCGAAAAAACTCCTCGGAGTTTCGTAGCATTTCGGTATGTATGGTTCCGCTGCAAGGTTAAGCACGAACCCTATGTTGCGCGAGGAAAGCGTTTCCGCAAGGTTTTCGCCAAGGATGCTCCCTTCAACAATTTCGATGCTCCCTTCAAGCTCCTTGAGGTTGCTTCTCCTGCCGCTGAGGAAATTATCGAGCACGGTTACGTTTGCCTTCCCCTTAAGCAGCAGGCGCACAAGCGCCGAGCCTATGAAGCCCGCGCCGCCGGTTACGAGCACGTTTTTGTTTTGCAGAGCCATAAATCGGTTTTCCGGAAAAATGCTTATAATACTTCCCGCGGCGGTGCAGCACGGCCAAAGCGTGCACAACCCGCATGCGAAGGGCTAAAATTAAGGCAAAATGGCATCCGCACGCAGTTAGTTATGTAGAAGAACCGCTATTTCTCTATTCCTGCACGCACCTATTCCCCCAACCCCGAGCGCCCGCGGCCCTTGCTTTCCGCGTGCAGTTCCCGCAGCAGGTTCTGCGTCTTTGCAAGTTCCGCCTTTATTTCATCCACGCCGCGGTCCGCCCTGCGGTTCACGGCAAAGTCCCTCTCCGCCTTTATCCTGTCCCTCTGCGCCTGCCTGTTCTGGCTCATGAGTATTATCGGCGCCTGTATTGCCGCAAGGCATGACAATGCGAGGTTAAGCAGTATGAAAGGGTAGGGGTCGAAAGGCTCGCGCCCCCCCAGCCCAAGCGCCCAGAGGTTAACCGCAATCCACAGGGCAAAAACAAAAACGAACAAAAGTATGAATGTCCAGCTCCCGACCCAGTTCGTCATCCAGTCGGAAAGCTTGTGGCTGAAAGTGTGCTTTGTCCTGCCGTAAAGCAGCTTGTGAAGCAGCGCATCCCTTTCATCCCCTGCCAGCGCCCCGGAAGGAATGCCCTGCTGCAGGGGCTCCTTTGCCTGATGCTGCGCCTGTGCGGCTCCCTTTGCAGCGGTATGTGCGGCGCCCGCCTTGTCGTTTGCGGCTGCATGCGCCTGCGCGCCCGTGCCCTGCTTCTGCGCAGCCCCTGCATCAGACCCAGCCATGCCAAAACCAACCCCGAGCCCGGAAAAATTACTGATACAATACTGCGGTTTTTGTATTTAAAAGTTCGTTTTCCCGCCGAGCAGGGTTTGCTCCCTCGCCTGCAGCCGCCTGTACGCCTCATCCACGGTGCGCGCATTGACATGCGCCTTGTGGTGCCTGAACCCGCCGCCGAAAGCGTGCGGTATGTGCAGGAGTTCGTGGATAATGGTTTTTGTCTGCTCCTCCGCGCTCAGCCCGTCGTAGCGCTCGGCTATGAGTTCAATCGCGTAAAAAGGCTCCTGATCCATCGCCAGCTGCATCACCTTCCCCATTGTGTGTATGCGCGCGATTGTGCGCCTTGTTTTCGTGCCCTTGCTCCGCACAACAACAACCCTTTCGGGTTTCACGTGGTTCAGTTTCAGCAGCTCAATCAATTCCCTTGCGCGCCTGCTTTCCGCTGCGCAGAGTTCGTAGCGCATGAAAATTAAAAGCGGGCAAGCAGTATAAAAGGCTTTTGCAGTCCGATATTCCTGCGGGCATAGATTCGCAAAAATCGGAGGTGCGCACATGGCTACTGTTTCAGACAGGACAAAAAACCTTACAGGGGAGAGCGCTTTCGCTGTTCTTGCCGAGGTGAACAAATTAAACAGCCAGGGGAAGAAAATACTCAGTTTCTGCATAGGGCAGCCGAATTTCAGGACGCCCGACAACATCTGCGCGGCAATGAAAAAGGCGGTTGATGACGGCAAGCACGGCTACACTGGTTCCGCGGGAATACCTGAACTGAGGGATGCAATCGCCAAATACGAGAGCAAGATTACGGGCGCGGAATATTCCGCCGACGATGTTGTTGTAGGCGCGGGTGCAAAGGCGTTCATCGGCTACTCTGTTGTTGCCGCAACCGAGTATGGAAAGGGGCACGAGGTAATTTACCCTGCTCCCGGCTACCCGATTTACGAGTCGCAGACAATTTTCCACGGCGCAAAGCCCGTTGCATTGCCATTGCTAGAGGAGCGCGGCTTCTCTTTTGAAGTGGAAACCCTCAAGGAACTTATCACCCCCAAAACAAAATTACTCTTCATAAACTCGCCGCAGAACCCCACGGGGGGCGTGCTCGGCAAGCCTGACCTGAAGGCTATTGCCGACCTTGCACAGGACCACGATTTCTGGGTTTACAGCGATGATGTTTACAACCGCATAATGTATGGGGAAAAATTCGAGAGCATCGCCTCGATAGAAGGGATGAAAGAACGCACGATTGTTGTTGACGGCGCCTCAAAAACCTACGCAATGACAGGCTGGCGCCTGGGCTGGGCGCTCAATTCAAAGCTTGCGCCGTTCTTCACGACGCTCGTGACAAATACCGAAGCGTGCGCTGCGCATATGACCCAGTTTGCAGGGGTCGAGGCGCTTACCGGGCCGCAGGGCAAGGCGGAGGAAATGCGCAAGACATTCCAGCGCAGGCGCGATATGATGGTTAACGGCCTGAACGAAATAGAGGGCTGGCACTGCTCCCTGCCGAAAGGCGCGTTTTACCTCTACCCGAATGTTACAAAGGCCTGCAAAATGGCCGGGGCAAAGGATTCCGAGGAATTCAGGAAAATGCTCCTGCACGAGGCTGAGGTTGCAACGCTTGCCGACATCCACTTCGGCAAAAGGGCGGACCCGAACAATTACTACCTGCGCTTCTCCTATGCCGCTTCCGACGAGGACATAAATGGGGGGCTTGCGAGGATAAGAAAGTTCATGGAGGGCAGGGGCAAGAAATAAGGCGGCGAAAAAGGAAGGTGCGAAAAAGAAAAAACAAAACGCACAAGCACGGGCGCGGTTTGCGGGGTTAGGCAAAACCGCGGCGGGTTTTGCGCTTTGCGGGGTGGTGCGAAATGGGCATCGTGGACAGCAAAACAGGAAAGGAAGTGCTGAGGCTCGAGGGCAAGGCACTGGAGGACGCTGCGCGCGAACTGCGCGCCTACGCGCTCACTGCAATTACCGCAGCGGGCTCAGGCCATCCGGGGGGAAGCCTTTCGCAGATGGATATTACCGCAGCGCTTTTGCTCAACAAAATGCGCCACGACCCCAAGAACCCCAAGTGGGAAAACAGGGACAGGCTGTTCCTCTCCAAGGCGCACTGCGTCCCCGCGCTTTATGCAGCGCTCGGAAAAGCGGGCTATTTCCCTATTGATGAAATGGTTACACTGCGCAAACTCGGGAGCCCTTTCCAGGGGCACTGCGACTGGAAGAAGTGCACAGGCATCGAGATGAGCGGCGGCTCCCTGGGGCAGGGCCTGGGGATTGCGGTAGGGGATGCGATTGCGGCAAAACTGGACGGCAGGAAAAACAGGGTTTACTGCATAATGGGCGACGGGGAGCAGGACGAGGGAAGCATCTGGGAAGCGGTTATGAGCGCCTCAAACTTCAAGCTTGATAACTTAACCGCGATTGTGGACAAGAACCGTTTGCAAATTGACGGCTGGACAAAGGACGTCATGGACATAGACCCGCTTGCAGAGAAATACCGCGCGTTCGGCTGGCACGCAATCGAGCTCGGCGGGCACGATATGAATGCTTTGCTGAAGGCGTTTGACGAGGCGGAGAAAGTAAAGGGCAAGCCGACCGTTCTTGTTGCGCACACGGTTAAAGGAAAGGGAGTTTCATTCATGGAAAACCTTGCGGGCTGGCACGGCAAGGCGCCGAACAAGGATGAATTGATGCGCGCGCTGAAGGATTTGGGCATGGAGAAATTTCCCGCGGAGAAATTGCTTAAGGCAGCGGAGGAAGCGCAGAAAAAAATAGACGCAAAGGTTAATTCGGAAATGCCGAAATTCAGGCGCAATTACTGGTGGAACACGGCAAAGAACATGCAGGCGGAGATGAAGCCCTCAAGGTTCGGCTGGGGGGAAACGCTTGCTGCAATAGGCTCGGACCCGAGGATAGTTACGCTGCACGCGGACATTTCAAACTCGATTACAATAACCAAATTCGAGGAAAACAACCCCGAGCGCAGGAACCGCGTGTTTAGCGTTGGGATTGCGGAGCAGAATATGATGTGCGTTGCTGCAGGGCTGGCAAAGGAGGGAAAAATACCTATAACAGGCACATACGGGGTTTTCGCCTCTGGCAGGCCATGGGACCAGATAAGGACAACCATCTGCTACGGCAACCTTAATGTTAAAATCGGCGGCGCGCACGGCGGGATTTCAGTCGGCCCTGACGGAGCAACACACCAGAGCCTTGAGGAAATCACGATAATGGCAATCCTGCCGAACATGCATTTGTTCGTTCCCTGCGATGCAGCGGAAACAGCAAAAGCAACGCGCCATTCAACGCTTGAAATCAACGGTCCCTGCTATGTCAGGTTCGCGCGCGAGGCAACACCCGTTGTTACAAATGAAAAAACCCCGTGGGAATACGGCAAGGCGAACGTAATCCGCTACCGCGGGGAGAAGGATAAGTTTGCGGATGCGTTTGAAACTGTCCTTGCGCACAAATACAAGAACGAAAAAGAGGACATCACAATAATCGCCTGCGGGCCGATGGTGCCGGAAGCAATGCGCGCTGCATGGATACTTAAGGAAGAATTCGGGGTTGAAACCCGCGTGCTGAACGTGCACACAGTTAAGCCGCTGGATGAAGCGGCAATAATCCTTGCAGCCGAGGAAACAGGCGCGGTTCTCGCTGCTGAAGAGCACCAGACAGGCGGATTCGGGAACATTGTTGCGGGCGCGATTGCGAAGAACATGAAGTTCAGGGACAATTTCATAATGGATATGCTTGGCGTTAACGACAGGTTCGGCGAAAGCGGAGCGCCGTGGGAACTGATTAAGCACTTCGGGCTAAGCGCGGAGCACATCGCGGAAAAGGCGAAGAAACTAGTTTCAAAGAAGAAGTAGCGCCCGCCCCGCGGCAGGAATGCCGCAAACGCCCGCTGCCCGCATTTTCCGGCTTCAAAGGGAGCAGCAAAATCCTTCGCTCCCTGTACCCGTTATGTAGAAGTTAACGCACTTTTGTTTGGGAAAGTCGCCTAACTATTCCTTCCCCCACCAGAACTTCTTGTCCTTCCTGTGCTCGGCAAGCTCCTGCTCGATTTCCTCCCTGCTCATTTTCTTCTTGTCCGTTCCGAGCAGTTCCTGCTCCCTCTTATTCTGCGCCTCGAGCCTGCAGTTCTCGCATATGCCCCCGTGCAGTTCCTCTTTGGTTCCGCACCTTTTGCAGTTCCCTATCACGATATCGCCTCCTTAAGCATCAATAACTGGCGGCATTTGCCGCTTATGTTCCGTTGCCTTAATACGCGTAACAACCTTTTCAACAAGGGATGAGCCGTATTGCTCCCTTGCCTGCTTCAGTTTGTTGCCCGCACCCACATGTGCCGCGCCCCGTGGTTCGCCTGCCTCGTGTGCCTGCAATATTTCATCCAGCACATCATACCCCGCCCCGAGTTCCGCTGCATCGGTCTGCCCTTTCCAGAGTTCCGCGCTCGGCGTGCGCGAGGTTATTTCCTCCGGAATTCCGCGCGCCTTTGCAAGTTCCAGAACCTGCGTTTTCCAGAGCGCGCCTATGGGGAAAACGTCCGCCGCGGCGTCCCCGTATTTCGTGAAATACCCGAGCATTATCTCGGATTTGTTCCCCGCACCAACAACAAGCGAATTGTTCGAGTTCGCATAATTGTAAAGCACTACTGCCCTAACCCTTGCAACGGAGTTCGCCTCTGCAAGTTTGCCCTGCTTCCAGGGCAGGGTCGAAATATCCCGCATGAATGAGTCAACAGGCCGCACGATACAGTTAATCCCCTCGCGCTTTGCGAAGGATTTCGCAAGTTTCGCGCTGGAGGAAGGGTTAATTTTTTTGTAAGGCAGAATAAGCGCGGTTACGTTCTTTGCCCCAAGGGCCTCACGCAAAAGCGAAACGCAGAGCGCTGAATCAATGCCGCCGCTGAGCCCCAAAACCGCTTTCCCGAAACCCGCGCGCCCGAAATAATCCCTTATTCCCTCAACAAGCCTGGCGCCAATAACCTCGGGTTCACGCATAATATTTGGCTTAGGGGAAATGCTTAAAGCATATGCGGGTTCGGAAGCCGAACCATAAAAAAATCACGCCACAATGTTTCGCCGTGCCGCAGAATTGAGCCGCTGCAGGATTAAGTGGTTCATGGCAGGCAACTGCGCCCGCACCCGCGCGCGTTCAGAGCAAATAACTGAGCCTGCACGCATCCGAGCAGAACCTGCGCGAATAAGTGTTATTCCCGCCCTCGATCGCCTTTCCGCAATTCATGCACGAAACCGCGCGCTGCGCGGAAAAATTCGGCGCCCTTGCCACTGTTTCTGTCCTTTGCAATAACGGCATGCCCAACCGTACAAATTGCGGAAAAAACAAATATAACCCTATCGGGTTCGGTTTCCGACCCGCGGGGATATATGAGGGTTCCGTTCGCGGGTGCGGCTTACGGGTTTGGTTTGCCGACAATCCTCATTAAATCCGAAATATCCTTGAGCACGTAATCCGCCTCAGGCCCCCTGCCGGTTAAGCCCGAGGTTGCGAGCCCGTATTCCGCAAGCGCGGTTTTCATCCCTACTTTTTTCGCCCCCGCAATATCCCTTGCAGGGTTATCCCCGACAAAAAGGATTTCATCCGCGCGCATGCCGAGCAGCTTTATTGCCGCGTCAAAAGGCATCCTGTGCGGCTTCCTGCGTTTTGTATCACCGAGAGTTACAACAACGTCAAAAAAACCCGAGAGGTTCATCTCGCTCAGCCTTATCCACGCCCTGAGCCTCGGTGCGTCACTTACAATTCCGAGCTTTATCCCGCGCTCCTTAAGGTGCAGGAGGGTTGTGCGCACGTGAGGGTATGGTTCCAAGAACCCCGTCTGCGTGCGCCTGTATGCGGTAATCCCCGCGGCAAGCACGCGGTAATCAACGCCCCCCGAAACATCCTTCAGGAACTTCTGGAAAATGCGCTGGTGTTCTATCCCGTGTATGTCGTAAAGCGCGAAAAGCTTGCCAAATGCCTCCCCGTGCCCGAGCTGCAGGCCTGCGTCAATCATTGCGGAAATTGCAGCCTCGCAGGACGCGCGCTTCATGCGCATGAAATCGATGAGCGTGTTGTCCAGGTCGAACAGCACCGCTTTCGGCTGCCATATACGGGGCATAAATCAATTGGAGATGAAAAGGAATAAAAATGCAATAAAAACAAACCCGAAAACAGAACCGCTGGTTCGCGCTAACCGCGAGCGGTTTTTGTTTGTTTTTTAGGGCGCCTTACTTCTTCCCCTTCTTCTCCGCCTTGCCCGCAAACTTTCCGTTGAATTCCTCTATATCCTCGTCATCCAGCCCGAGCTGTGCAAGCTTTGCGTCGTGCTCTTTAAGGGACATCTGCTCGAACTCCGAGCGCCAGATTTTGTCCTCAGCCTTCTCCTTTATCGGCCTTCCTTCGGCTTTTTTCCTTCCAAGCATAAATCAGTTGTGATTAGTAAGGCTTTAATAAATTTGCCCGCGTTTGGGAAAATTAAAAAAGGTTTGTGTTTGCCCTAATTGCAGTGCGCTCTGCCGAGTTACGCACGGTGCGGAAACGAATATTAACGACTTCAACCAATATGGTAGCATGGCAAATGATTATGCCGCAAAAGAGGAAGGAGGCGTAGCGGGGTTAGAAGGCGCCAGAACACCAGCAGCCGCGGTTAGTGCCACTTCTCCCGCAGCACACCCAACCCCAATATCACCTACAGCGAAAGTTCTGCTCCCTGAGAACGCCGAACTCCTCAGGCGCTTCCAGCAGGAATTAACGGTTACAGGCTACAGCAAGCGCACGCTTGAAATGTACTCCATGTACGCAAAGGCCTTTCTCGAGCACAGCAGCAAGCCGGCACAGTCCTGCGCGCGCGAGGATGTTGTGGCATTCCTTGCACACATGAAATCAGAGAGAAACTCCACGAACGCGACCCTTGCGCTTGTTCACGCCGCCCTTAAATTCTTCTTCCACAACTTCCTGCGCCTGAAAATCCTCGATGAGATAAAATCCCCGAAAAAGGCGAAAAAACTGCCAACAGTGCTTTCACAGGACGAGGTAAGGGCGCTGATCAAGGCAACAAAGCACGGCAGGAACAGGCTGATGGTAGAGCTCCTTTACTCCTCAGGCCTGCGCGTAAGCGAACTCGTAAAAATGCGCACCGCGGACGCAGACCTGCACGAGGGCATTGCGCGCGTAAAAGGGGGCAAAGGAAACAAGGACCGCGTCGTTATACTTTCAAAAGACTGGACTTCGGGCATAAAAAAATACCTCAAAAAGAAAAAGGTGCAGAGCGAGTTCCTCTTTTCAAAGAAGAACGGCAAGCAGCTCTCCTCAGACACAATGCAGAGGATAATCCGCGAAGCCGCGGAAAAAGCGGAAATAAAGAGGCACGTAACGCCGCACACGCTGCGGCACTCCTTCGCAACGCACCTCCTCGAGGCAGGGGAAAACATAAGGAAAATCCAGGAGCTTTTAGGGCACAGCAACCTGAACACAACGCAGATTTATACGCAGGTTTCGACGGATGAACTGAAGAAGGTCAAAAGCCCGCTGGATTCGCTGTAAGCGGCCTGCAAAATGCAAATTGTGAAGGAAAGAGTTATATATTAAAAAAGCGTCAATTATGGCGGCAACTGCAGGGGGGGTTGAATGATTAACAAGAAACGCATGTCAAATGTGAATTTGCTCAAAAAAAATATTGAACGCGCGAAGAAGGGGAACTGGCTGATTGAAGGTCCGCCAGACCTTCCGGGGTTTGGAACAAGGAGCGGTGGGAAACGACGGTGGCGCCCCTTCGAACGAGCCGGATTGTTTGGTCGCGCTGGTCACAGCCCTACTGGCTTGGCTTTTAGACCAACTGGAAAGATACGTAAAACGCCTTCACTCAAAATAGTCAAACCCGCCCCGAAGAAAAAGCCAGTTAGATACCAAGGCAGGCGACACAGCATTTACAAGGGAGACAGACGCAAATACAAAGAAGGGTGAGCTGCTGTTGCCGCCCCCATGGTTCCACTACTGCGGCATTGCTTTGGCAGCAGGGACTTTGGCACCGCGCCCCCTCCTGCGGGGTTTGCCTAATTCGGGCACCAAACCCCAAAAAACCACGCGTTTCGGCGTTTGAAGGGTTATGTATATTCCTTACTCCCTTGCGCAGGAACTTAAAAAACATCGCCCCCTTTGCGCGAGGGTTATGTATAACCGCCGCAGAACCCTGCCAAAAGCACCTCAAACCGCATCTATTAAATATCCCCGAACGCACCAAAACATTTATATATTTCTGCGGGCTTATTATAAACAAGAATAATCCAATAATTTTGGATCCAAAATTTGGGGTGGAAAAAATGACAATGAGATTATCTAAACTCTTCGGCATGGACATCTACACTACAGGCGCCGAATACAAGGGCAAGGTCTTCGACCTGGTCATAAACCTTGAGAAAGGCAGGGTAGAAACAATAACAACCGAGGCACTCAGGGCAAAGACAAAGCAGGAAGCGAAGAAAATCATAAGCGAAAAGAGCATACCATACAAGACAGTCAAGGCAACAAAAGACATAATCCTTGTATCGGGCGGCAGGGTTACTGAAGAGCCGGGTCCGCAGGGTTACTGAGGTTTTCGCGTTTTTGGGCGGGCGCGACGCGGATATTTTCGCCCGCCAAACAAACTCGCAGGGTTATTGGCACGCGCCCGTACATTTCGCGGGCGCGGCTACTGATTCTTTCAAATCCGGCGCAAACCATGCAGGCAACCCCCGGCATTTTGTTGCTCCCTTCGCGGCCAACCGCAAAAAACGCGTTTTCAATTGCTCCCTGCGCGCGCCCGCGCGCAAAATATGTTTAAAAAGGTTTAGTGCCAAATAATAGTATTTATGTATTATCCTTATACATAAGCAAGTTCAGTTTGATAGAGTTATGTTAGTAGTGGAAGTGTGGGGGTCTGCTTGGTGGCACTGAAAGGTTATTTCATTCAATATAAGTTCATTCTTCCCGATTCCGTGAAGCACTCCTCATATACATACCAGAAGCTCTTCCGCGCAATCTACGGCTATACTCAAAACGTCACCAAATCCAACGGCAAAACCTACCATTACCACAGGAACGGCGTGCTTTCAGGCGTGCCCTATATGCGCCCGGGAAAGAACTGCGTAATTATCCCTCAGGGCGGCTTCAACAGCCTGACAACCTTCTTCAAAACAGGCAAGAACCCGAGCCACTTCTGGAGGGGCAAGGGGGACTGGAAAGCGGTTTATTACATGGATGAAAAAACCCTCTCCGATAAGGAGGTTGTTTCCTCGCTTGAGGCCCTGCTCGAGCGCCAGCATGTTACTTCAAAATCCGGCGCTCCCGAATCATTGCACTCCGAGATGCAGGCAATTGCAAAGGCGGTCGCTGCAGGGCAGAATGTCGATGCCCAGTACAAGAAACTGCTTGTGGAGCGCGCCGACAAGGTAGTGAACGGCGGCTGGTTCAAGGAGTCTTATTCCTCGTCCCCGCGCCTTGCGGAATTCTACAAGATGTATAGGGCAATGAAGGGGTAAGCCCTAATTTTCAGCCCCTTTAAGCCGTAATTCTAAGGGAGCAACGAAACTAGGGTGCCGCCTGCATAGTTATGTAGAAGTGCTGTTTTATTCTCAAACAAGCCTGCCGAGCCAGCGCGGGCCGACCTTAATTCCTGCGACCCAAGCATAAAGCCCGGGCTGGCTAGTAACATACGATTCGGCCATATTGTCTGTCGGGGAAAACTCATCAATTTCAAACGTTTTGGGCCCAGTCTTAACCCACTCTCCGCTCGGCTCTTTGCGACGGAGCGCCGCAACATGGGTGTTCCCCTTCCCCATAACCCCTAAATAATTCTCAGTTTTCCGCCCCTTGCTGTTCGTCACCCAAACCCCGGTTCCTGGCAGCAGCCTGCTGAAATGCGAACCCTGGCCGGGCTGCCCTATGTGGAAGTAACGGCGGAGCAGCCTGACCTTTTTTACACACCCCCCAGGAATTCGTTCCCGCTTGAACAGCAGGTTCTGCAGCCGCCTTATTGTTTCGTTTGGCAGGCCATAGCTGCTTTCTACTCTTTCTATCACGCCTGACTGCCCCTGTAGCCTGCCAGCTGCTTGTTTTGGCTTGCGCTTTCGCGTTATTGCTTCAGAATCTGCCGGGAAGCCACGTGATTTCGCCCCTATTTTTGGTTGCCGTTCCATGCCGCTTGCAGGCATCTATTCCCTCCTTTGTGCCTTTTCAGCCTGCCGCACCAAAGCCTCTTTTTTGATGCTCCCTTTGAGCTTAATCACAAGGTCGCGCTTCCTCCACTTCCTCCTGCCCCCCGCACTCGTTGTTTCAAACAGGCCCGCGTCAGTAAGCGTCTTTATGTATGGATAAAGGCTGCGGTCGTTCTTATACTCGATTTTGTAAATCTCCGCTATCCTCCTCTTTATCTCCGCCATATCCACCCATTCCTCAAACCCCACAACTCCCACAAGGTGGAATGCCTGGCTGTTTTCCGCAAACTCCAGGTAATCCCAGATGCTGTGCACCTCTTCGGAAGCAGGTTCGCCCTTCTGGCGCTCATAAATAGTCTCTTCAGCAGGTGCCTTGCCCTCTGTGCTGGCCCAGTTTGCCACTTTCAGCAGCGCGCCCATTATTCCGCGCACAAATCCTTTGAGCATAACGCTATCTAGTTGCACCTATCTACTTAAATTATTTACTATAATGACTGTATTTACCTAAATTATTTACGGTAATTACCATTAATTACTGCCATTTTATAGTCAATTGCCGTATTTCAAGCCATTTAAACCAAAAAAGCCCAAAAACAGTGCAAAACCGTTGCAAAAAGTGAGTGATTTTTCGCCTAAAAACAGGCCCGCAGAAGTAACCTTGCGCGCCTTAAGTGAAAAGTGAGTTGATTTTAAGCCTCTTTTGGCCAAGTGCGCCAATAAGTGAGCGAGAGTAAGCAATGCTGCGGGTTAGCTTGCCGGCAAGTGAGTGCACGCATCAGGCTTTGCGCTGGCAGGCCCAAAAAGTGTGTGAGTGAAAAAGGTGGGTTTGCCCCGCCTTGCCGGAAGTGCGTACGCGAATTTAGCCCCCTCCCTGTGCATAGCAAGCCGCCCGCCTCGCAGGAGCCAAGTGCGTGCCTTAAAACAAGCCTTTCGCTTAAAAGGGGCGAAAGTAAACATAGCGGGGGAAGGATTTGAACCTTCGACCTTCGGGTTTCCCCATGGAATATGAGCCCGACGGGCACTCCAGGCTGCCCTACCCCGCTGTAACTTAACTTATCATATTCATCTGTTTAATTACCTTTCGGAAAGCAAACAAAATAACGTTATCGGGTTAATTATTGTTCCCTTTGCAAATTGTGCCGTTTGTCCAACAATGTGTGTTATTTTGCCTTCTGGTTAAATGCCAACTGATGCCCGCAACCACAGCTTGCCCCGCCCGCGCGCTTACACAAGCTTCTTTATCTCCCCAATGCTGTCAACAATGTCCTTCAGGCCTTTCTTCAGTTCCTTTACCCTTTTCTCGTTATTCACTGCCTCCATTGTCTTCCCGCAGTCAGGGCACTTGAACTCGTATTCCGCGGCAATTTCAAAGGGCACGTTATTGCACCCGCCCTTGCAGCTGAAAAAGGCGTAATTCCTCTCGTACTCTATCTTCGCCTCTATCTTCGCAATCTCCTCCGCCTGCCCCTCCGCTATAAGTTCCGAAATCCTGTCCGGCTTTATTTCCCACGAATACGAATACCATCCTGTGTTCGGGTTCCTGCTTTTCTGGTATGATGCAATCCCCCAGTAATGCAGCCTGTTGAGTATTGTCCTTATCTCGGTTATTTTTATCGGGAGCTTCTTTTCTATCTCCTCGTCCGTAATGGGTTTCCTCTTCCTCCCGCAAATCCTCACAAGTTTGCTTGCGTGCTCCCCCGCCAGCGAACTCAGGTACGTTTGCACAATCACAAAATCGCAGAGTTCCTTCCTCGCCATGACATAATTCCCCTGCTAATTGTTTAAAACACTTACACACGTGCGCGAAAAATATTTTTCCGTTTTTTGTGCGCGCAAGACGCGTTTTGCGTTCGATTTCGCCGCCATTAACTGCAGCACAACGGTTATATATGCAAACCACGTTTGTTTTTAGCGGTAGCATTGCGTGCCAAAATGGGTGGTTTGTGTGGGGCTTAAAAAAGCAATTATAAAACTAAAGACCAACTATTATTCTCGTAAAGCCCTGAGAAATGAGGCTGAGAAGCAGCGCGTTTATCATGAGCTGCACACAGACGTACTCCGCCTGCTAGTGCAAAGAGACAACAAACTGAAACGCGGCAAGCATGCTGTGCCAAAGAGGCATGACTGGCCCGTGGACAAGGAAGAACTTGAGTTTGCCAGGCGTCTGGCTAAAGAGATAAATGCCGCGAAGAGTGAACTGCAACTAAACAGCCGCCTCGGTGCGCTGCGGGAGAGAGCCGAGTGGCATTTTGATCCAGAACTCACGCGCGCTTTGGTGAAGCTCTCAGGCGGGAAAAAGGAGCTCATCCGTTTAATGGCTCGCTAAGGGTTAATTCGCCTTCCTCACATTCTTCCCGTGCGCTTCCGGCGTTATCTTAGTTTTCGCGCCTTTGAATTCAAGCCCAAGCCCCTTTCCCTGAAAATATTCGTGCAGGAAAACCGCAAGCGCGGCAATCTCCGAGTGCGGCTGCGATGTTATCGCCACATTGAAATCCGCCATTTCATAAACCGCCCTCTCCACCTTCTGCGAGCCGAGTATTAACAGCACTTTCCCGCGCTTCCTTATCCGCTTAATCTCATCCTGCAGCCTCAAGCCGTACATTGTTGTGTGCACGCAGGCAAAACCTTTTTTCTTATGCCCTGTAATTGTTTCCCTCCACGAATCCGTGAACTGAACCTCAAACTTCCCGCCCCATTTTGCCGTGACCCCGTCAACACTCTGTTTTATTTCAGGGTCAGCCTCCCCCGCGATAATTATCCTCTTCGCCCCGAACGCCCTTGCAACAAGGCAGCAGTGCGAGGTTACCCGATAATCGCGCACAGCCCTGTGGCCATACCTGAGTACAACAACCTCTCCTTTTGGCGAACCCGCCTTTAAACCCCTCGCCATAAAAAATAATAACAAGGTAAATCCTTTAATAATGATTAATCATTGGTTCGTGTTCACATGCTCGACCTGAAATTCGTGCGCGCAAACCCCGATGCGGTAAAAGCAGACCTCAAGCGCCGCGGCATGGGAGGGAAGGAAGCGCTGCTGGAAAGGCTTCTTGCGCTTGACAAGAAAATCGTTCGCCTCTCTTACCAATCCGAGCAGTTCAAAAAGAAGCGCAACACCCTAACCGAAACAATTTCAAAAGCCGCCTCAAAAAAAGAAGCAAAGGCAAAAATCTCGCTAGCAAAGGCGGTTTCGAAAAAGATTGCGGCCCTTGACGCAAAGGCGGAAAAACTCCGCCTTCAGGCGCGCCCGATGCTCCTCTCCCTCCCCAACCTCCTCGAAAAAGACGTCCCCTTGGGCAAAGACTCCTCGGAAAACAAGGTCATCCGCCGCTGGGGCAAAACAGAAGTTCCTTCATTCAAAATGCATCCCCACGGCGAATTCCTGCAGAACGCAGGATTGGTTGATTTCGAGCGCGCAGCGAAAACCTCCGGCAGGGGTTTTTATTTCCTCATTGGCGAACTCGCGCTCCTCGACAGCGCGCTTGTGCAATACTCCCTTTCACACCTGCTCAAGAAAGGCTTCACGCCGATAAAGCCGCCCTTCTTCATGAACCGCGCGCCATATGAAGGGGTCACGGCGCTTGAAGACTTCGAGAAAGTTATGTATAAAATCGAGGGTGTGGACACTTACCTGATTGCAACTTCCGAGCACCCGCTCTGCGCAATGCACGCAGGCGAAATCCTCGAGGAGCGTTCCCTGCCTTTGAAATACGCAGGCATCTCTCCCTGCTTCCGCCGCGAAATCGGCGCGCACGGCGTTGATACTCGCGGCCTGTTCCGCGTGCACCAGTTCAACAAGGTAGAACAGTTCGTATTTTGCAAACCAGAAGAAAGCGCAAAACTGCTTGACGAACTCCTGAAAAACGCGGAGGAACTCCTCCAGGGTCTGCGCATACCTTGCCGCGTTGTCGATGTCTGCACAGGCGACATAGGCACAGTTGCAGCACGCAAGTACGACATAGAGGCATGGTTCCCGCGCGAACAGAATTATGCCGAAGTTGTTTCCGCCTCTAATTGCACCTCTTACCAGGCAGTACGTTCTAACATAAAATTCCGCACAGCGCAGGGCAAGGAGTTCGTTCACACTTTGAACAGCACAGCGCTCGCAACCTCGCGCACAATCCGCGCGATTGTAGAAAACTTCCAGACCGAAAAAGGCACAGTAAAAATCCCAGATGCCTTGCTCCCTTTCATGCACGGGATTGACGAGATTAAGCCCAGGAAGGGCGCGAAATAACCCCACAAACCAAACAAAAACCACGGCGCGCCGGGGTTTGTTTTGTTGTGTTTTTTCTCCCCCCTTCCCCCCGCGCAACCTTTAAATACCTTCAACCCCCCAATTATTTCGGTTCAATCAGGGCCCGTAGCTCAGTCTGGTAGAGCACCTGTCATGTTTCAAGTTTCCGCTTGCGGTTTCCTTGTGCGTGGGTGAGGCTCTTAATTTCCATTCTGGGGCAACCAGGGTGTCGGGGGTTCAAATCCCCTCGGGCTCGTTTTTTTTATTTTTCGCGCACGGCAACATAACCTTATATGCTACCTTGCACTATTTTATTTAGGGTTTTTATAGATGCCGAAACCTTATCCGCCGAAAGGGCGCAGGCTGCGTGTTCGGGAACTGGTTGCACGCACAACATTCCCCGCGCCGACAAAAGAGGCGGTTGAACACAAGCTGGCTCTTCTTGAACAAAACATGGAGGGTTTGAAGAAACTTTGCGGCCTAATTAAACCCGCTAGTTCTGCCGAACAAACCACCCTGCACCACGACTTAGGCCACTTCGTGTTGGTTTCCGAGTTGGCTGTGGAGCGTGCACGGTGTGAACTTGCCAGCACCACGCCCAATATGGAAAAAGCAGACCGCTACATAAATTATGTACTGCGGGAACTTGAGTTTTCAAAGGGCATTGCCTCGAGAGGCAAAGGCCCCCTACGGAGAATATCCGCGCAGGTTCTTGCGAAGGAACTTGCCGAGTACCCCTCAATATTGGCCGAATATAGCCGTTTAACGGGGGACAAACCCAAATTCACAGCCAGCATGTATGTAATGCCTGCCGCTTTGAATGCAAATTCTGGCTGGCTCAGGAGCGTCGTCTTTAACCTTTGTCAGAATGCGCTTCGTGCCGTTGACGAAGAAGGGAGGCTGCATATGGATTTGTGTACGGATTCGAAAAATTTCATAATAACTGTTTCCAACACGGGCAAAATCCTTTCCGACAGGGGCAAAAAAAGTTTCCTCGAGGCAAAGGGCTTTACCACGAAAGAATTTGATCCTGCGCAGCAACACGGCCTCGGCCAGGTGTCAATAATGCACGCCCTGAAGATTCACAACGGCGCGCTTGAAATAAGGGATAACATAATCGACAACAAGCCGAGCGGCACGGTTTTCATCGTGAAAATACCGCTCGCAAAATAAGCCGCAATTGCGGGCGCCAGCAATTTTCAGCGCCCCTTCAGCCCGCCGAGCCTTTTCTCCAGCGCGGAATATAGTTCCAGCCTTTTCGCGGCGCCAAGGGAAAAAAGCCGCTTCTCCACAGCCTTCTCCGATATAGTGAAAATATAGTTCGGCTTTATCACGCTGTCCTTTATCGCCCCGTCCTTTTTCGTAAGCGCTATGCCCTGCATCCCCGTATTGCTCGTAATTCCCGCAACAACCACATTCCCGAACTCGGAAAAAAGCACTACAGCAGGCCTCTTTTTTATCTCGAAAGTGTCGGCAAACTGGATTGCCGCAAGCACGACATCCCCCTGCTCAGGCATTTTCCCACGCCTCGTCCTCTTTATTGCCCCAGAGTTCCTTCATTTTTTCCTGCTGTATCTTGTGCAGGAACTCGTCGTACTGGTTCTTCAATTTGCCGCTTCTGTATGCCTTTGCCATCTCCAGGATTATCTCGGAATAGGTCTGCCTAGGGTACTGCTTTGTTTTCTTCAGTTCTTCCAGCACATTCCTTCCTATCTGGATTGTTGTGACGCTAGCCATATAATCAACATATAGTTGATATATAACGCATTATATAAATGTTTCTTTCGCATTGCGGAAATGAACTCGAAAAATCCCCGCGGGCACGCATGCCCGATGGTTTGCCTGCTGGTTTGCCGGCACAGCAAACCCCGCAAGCCCAACAAAACCAACCGCGCTCCTGCGCGGTTTTTGGTTTGTTTCCCGCCACGACCCGGCAAACCCGGCAAAACCAACCAAACCCGCCAAACCACGGACGCGTTTTTTTTGTTTGTTTTTCCCGCCCGCACACATTTAAATTCCTTTCCTAACCCGTTCTTTGTGACGGGCCCGTAGCTCAGTCTGGTAGAGGAAGTCGGGCGGGTTTCCATGCCCCCTTCCGCCAAAAGCACTTGGCTTTTAACCAAGGTGTCGGGGGTTCAAATCCCCTCGGGCTCGTTTTAAAATTACTGGGCCGGCACACTTCGCACCGGAAACCGCTTAAGGCAAAAACCGCAGCGGAAATGCACTCTCTGCGAGCCTTTAAATTGCGCAAACCCTTTTATATAATATGGCTGAAACTATTTCTCCCGAAGAATGCGAACTAATCGGCGCCTACCTCGGGGACGGGCACATTTACAAACGCAACAGGAAATACATAATCGGCTTTACGGGAAATCCAATAACCGATGCGCAGTATTTTGAAAATCTGAGCCGCCTAATTTATTCCGCATGGGGGCGGGTGGTTAAGCCTAAATTCAGGGAACGTGCGGTCAGAATTAAATTTGACTCTAAGCCGATCGTGGAACGCCTGACGACTACATTCAGGTTGCCTTTCCATGAAGGCAAGTGCGCTAAGGCCAAAATTCCCGCCGAAATCGAAGCCGATTGGGAGTCGGCAAAGCACGCAATCCGGGGCATCGTGGACACGGACGGCTCCGTTTTCGTGGCCGACAAACCGGGCTCGCCGAAATACCCTTCTATTGAGATAACCACTACGAGCCGCGCTCTTGCGGAACAGTTGAAGGAACTATTAAGCGTTGCCGGATTCAATGTTGCAAAAATTTGGGCTTACAAATCAAAAACATCAGTCCGAACCGCATATAAGGTTCCACTAAACGGGAAGGCAAACCTGCGAAAATGGATTTCCGAAATCGGCTTTTCAAACCCCTATAAACTAGCGCGGGCCATGGCTGCGACGGAATAGAATCCTTTTTAAACAATAAAGCCCCCAATTCTTGGAGTGGGAAGGTAGCTCAGCCTGGGAGAGCACACGATGGGCGTTGAGGGGAGTTTTCCACGCTCTGCCCATGTGCAGCTGAAGATTCCAGGTTTTGCGAAAGGAGCAGAAACCGTGGTGTCGCGGGTTCAAATCCCGCTCTTCCCACTTTCTTATTTTTTTACCCCGCTACGGTTGAGCCCTTCGAAACGCCCCACTTCACGAGCAGGTTTGAGAACAGCACGGGCACGACAAACTTGAACACTATGCTTGACGCGACAATTACCGAATACAACTCCGCGCCTATAAGCCCGTTGTCAAGAAGAATCTTTACTATGATTATGCTCGTGCTGAACCTCACTGACAGCCCGATGCCGAGCAGAATCGACTGCCTTGTGCCAAGCTCCTTCCTCGCCATTATGTAGCTGCCCAGAATCTTCGCGCTGTTTGAAACAACCACTACCGCAAGCACAAGCAGCGGAAACGCAAGCAGATACCCTATGTCGAGCGAAAGCCCGACCCAGAGGAAAAACACCGGCGCAAAGAAGCCGTAGCACATCGTCTTTACCTCGGACTCTATCGCCTGCAGCCTCTCCTTCGGCACAAACGCCTTAAGCGAAATCCCCGCAAGGAGCGCGGCTATAGGCCCCGCGTTCGCATACTCCCCGACCCCGAGGAAAAGGAAAAGCACGAAAAGCACGAACAGGAAAAGCATCTCGATGCCGTGAAACATGAACTTCCTGCCCGACTTGCCCAGCCTCATCAGCACCACGGCAAGCGCGGAAAGCACGAAGAGCGAAACAAGCGTAACCCCCGCGCTTGCCTGCGCCGCGCCCTGCGAGCCAACGAGCATTATTACCACGATAAGCATCGCAACCTCTATTATGTCGTCGAGCGTCCCTATCCCTATTATGCTCTGCCCGAGCCTCGTGTTAACGATGCCGAACTCGTCAAGTATCGGGATGAGTATGGCTTCCCCAACCGTGGCGAAGGACAGCGCAACTATTGCCGATATCGCCCAATCATACCCGAAAACGAAGTGGATAAGCAGGCTGCCGAACACCGCCTCAAGCAGGATTATGAAAAACGTGCTCTTCAGTATGAACGCACCCGCCTTCCTGAACTCCGCAAGGTCTATCTCAAACCCTATCACGAAAAGAAGGAAATACATCCCCATTTGCGCCAGGAAAATAAACGGCTCGGACGAGGTCACGTCCCCGACCGGGTTATACGCGGCAAGCACGGTGCCTATGAGCAGCGCGGCGAAAATCCACGGCACCCTTATTTTCTCCACAACCTGCCCGATAAGGAACGTCAGCAGGAACAGCGCGCCGAGAACGAGAAACAGTTCCATCTTAACCGTAACTCTAATGCCCCACGTGTTATTTAATGCTTTTTCCCGCCAACCGCGGTTTGTTTTTTGTGTTTTTTCAGTACTCCCCGCGGGTGCCGGAACATTAAGTTTAACTATTTCATTCCCCCTATCCTATCTGTGGTTCTGCATGCGGCAGTCAACTGACGGCAAGGAAGCCATTTTCTGGGCGGAGCAGATTGCGGAAAAAATTGCACGGCGCGAAAAGGGCAGTTTTTCCCATGCAAGCGCGCCGAAACTGAAAAAATGGAACGTCAAGTCAAGTTCCTCCCTTTCGGGCGTTCTCCATATAGGCCGCCTCTCGGACATAATCCGCAGCGAGGCGGTTTACAAGGCCCTGAAATCGCGGGGCTTCCCAACGGGCTTCATTTACGTAACCGAGGACATGGACCCATTGAGGAAAATCCCCGCAGGCGTTCCCGAAAAATTCCGCGAATGCATAGGCATGCCCGTCTCGGACATCCCCGACCCCGAGGGCTGCCACAAAAGCTACGCACAGCACCACGCAGAAATATTTTTTGAAACAATGAAGCAGTTCCTCGACTCCGAACCAAAGCGCTTCTCGATGCGGGAAGAGTACAAGAAAGGCAATTTCAATGAGGAAGTAATGCAGGTTCTGAAAGGCACATCGACAGTGCGCGAAATAATAAACAAATTCAAGGAAGAAGGCACGCACCTCGGCGCGAACTGGTTCCCCTGGCAGCAGGTCTGCGAAAAGTGCGGCAAAATACAAACCACAAAAATAACCTCGGTCGAGGATTCGAAGGTTAATTACGTTTGCGGCGATTACAAGTTTGAAACCGAAACAGCAAAGGGCTGCGGGCATGAAGGCACCGCGGATTTAAAAAAAGCCAACGGCAAGTTGGTATGGAAAAGCGAGTGGGCTGCGCAGTGGAAGCGCTGGGGCGTTTGTTCCGAGGGCGCGGGCAAGGAGTACGAATCAAGGAATTCCGCCTTCTGGATAAACGCGGAAATCTGCGAGCGCGTCCTTAATTTTCCCGCACCGGAGCCGATTTTTTACGAGCATTTGATGGTTGACGGAAAAAAGATGAGCGCTTCCCTCGGCAACGTAATTTACCCCAAAGACTGGCTTGAGGTGGCGAGGCCCGAAGCCCTTAAATATTTGTTCATAAAGCGCATAACAAAAGCCCGCAGCTTCTCGTGGCAGGACGTGCCCAACCTTGAACTCGAGCTGGACAGGGTTATTGCGTCCGTTGGGGCTAATCCGGAATCAAAAAAATTTTTCACTTATTCTAGGGTTCACGGCAGGGAACTTGGCGAAGCGCTTTTGGATTATTCCCTCGCCACCTCCCTCTCGCAGCTTTTCTCATCCGATGCCGAACTCATTGCAAAACTGCAGGATTCGGGAAGCCTCCCTAAAAAAATCCCCGCGCAGGAAAAGGCAGCGCTCCTCGGGCGCCTGCGCAACGCGCGCGCATGGTCCGAGAAATACGCACCCGCGGATTCGAAACTGGCGTTCGCTGAAAAACTTCCCGTAGATGCGAAAAATGCGATTTCCCCCGCTGCAGCATCTTTGTTCCCGCAGGTTGTGGAACTCGTGCGCAAAAGCAAATCGGCGGACGCACTCCTCGCGGAACTCTTCGCCCTTGCAAAATCAAATAACACCCAGCAAAGCGAACTTTTCAAATCCCTCTACCTCGCGCTCCTCGCAAAAGAGCGCGGCCCGAGGATAGGCACGCTTATTTTTGCGTTAGGGCAAGACAGGGTAATTAAGCGCCTGAACGAATTCCGCTAATCCCCTGCGCGCTTTAACCAATCCTTTAAATTAATATCCGCCCCAACTAATTAGGTGTTCCCTTGCGCAACCTTGCCTTAGCCCTTGCATTTGCATTTTTGCTCCCTTTCTGCCTTGCACTCGCAACTCCCGCAATAACCTCCTCCACGCACCCCGACCAGGACGCATGGTATTTTCACGGCGACATCGCCCTTAACTGGGCGCCCGTCACGGACAACAACGCCGCCCAATACTATTACATTATCGACCCGAACCCCGAAACAATTCCCGACGACTCCGCGCAATACACAACCGCGACAAAATTCGAAACCCCCGACAAGATGGACGGCACATGGTACTTCCACCTGCGGGCAAAATATGCCAACGAGTGGAGCGGCACAGCGCACTACCGTGCGCAGATAGACAAAACAAAGCCCGGCTCCGTGCCAGGCATAACCCTCGAAGCCACGGGAAAAGACGAACTCACCCTGAGCTGGCTTCCCGCAACCGACGACCGTTCGGGCGTCGGCGGCTATATAATCTTCAAAAGCAGGCTCCAGATAAAGGATGTCCGCGACCCCTCGGTAACAATAGCGGAGGAGAACTTCCAGGGCACCGCATTCAAGGACACAGGCCTCGATAAGGGCACCACTTACCATTATGTTATTGCCGCAAACGACAAGGCGGGCAACCGCGGCTCGCTCAGCAGGGAGTACTTCCTCGAGAGCATGCGTTATTGCTCCGCAGAAGCTACGCTCTCCCACTCGTGGGACAGGGCGTCAAACACGCTTTCGATTTCCGTGTCCTCGGCAGACGACCTTTATTACGCAAGCCTGCGCCTGACCCTCCCCGACGGCAACGAAACCGTGCTTGAAAGCAAGAACATAGTAACCTCGCTGGGCGCAACCTACGACCTCGGCCTTTCGAAAAAAGGGGCCATCAAAATAACCCTTGCAGCAAAGGACGAAGCCTTCGACCTGTGCGATAAAACTGAAATATTCTACTACGACACCGATGCCCCGCAGGTTTCCCTGCTTTCCCCTGCCGGAACCGCGGAACTTTCCGATGTTGTGCGCCTTGAGGCAAGCGCATCCGACGGCGGCGAGTTCAGCTCAGGCATCGAAAGCGTGGTGTTCTATTACGGCAACTCGAAGGGCGAGTGGGAGGAAATAGCCAATCTTCCCGCATCAGACAGCGGCATATATGGATACGACTGGAACACCGCAACCGCAACTAACGGCAGGTTCTCGCTCAAGGCGGAGGTTTCCGACAAAGCAGGCAACACCGCGGAAACTGCCCCCCTTGCCATAACCCTAAACAACATTTATTTGTCCCGTACCGAGGCTTCCGCGGCAATAGCCTCCGCAACCGGGGGCAAGGCCGCATCGGAGCAGTCCGCGTCCGCGCTGAAAGGCGAGATGGTGGAATCCGCACGCTTAGGCGAACTCGTGCTGCAGGCAGACGGCAACCTCGCGCTTGCAAACGAACTTTTTGCCAAGGGCAGGGATTATTTGGGCGCAAAGGCGCACGCCGAAGCCGCCTCCGCGCTTTACTCCCGCGCGGCAACCCTGATAACAGTTGTGCCCTACCGAAGCAAAACATACGTTTTCACAATAGGCAGCCTCCCCAACCTCCTGCGCGACAGCGGGCTCAGGCCCGACCTTGCCGCGGAAGCGGAACCGCTCATAAAAAAATACTCCGTCTCCCGCAAGCTCGAGATTGTCGAAGTTAAGGATGCCGAAGACCGCAACTCGTCATATTACCTCGCAAGGGTGCGCATCGCAATCGTGAACAGCGACAGGAACACGCTCAAACTGCAGGTTGCGGAATTCGTGCCAAAGGAGTTCGCACAAAACACATCAGAACTCGCGTCTTCCCCGGCATTCGAGGAAATAAGGGCAGACCCGATAATAAATTTCACGGGCCTTTCCATACCGTTCGGCGAAACCCTCACGCTCATATATTCGCTAAAGAGCCGCCTCTCACGCGCGGAAGCGGACAGCCTCATAACCAAGGACGTGATATCAAAGTTCCCCGCCCCGCCCGTTGTGCTGGGCTCCGCAGCCACTGTAGACAACACCTCCTTCATAATGCGTTTCAACCTTCCCCTGCCCGACCTGAGCGCATTCCTGCCCGCGGCGAGCGCGGACCAGCAGGCCATTGTTTTCGTGCTCGTTGTTGCGGTAGTGCTCATCCTGCTGCTGATTGCCGCGGTCCTGGCCGCAGTCATAATCTTCTTCCTCCTGAAACGGAGAAAGCGCTGACCTGTTGAAAAGGTGACCTGCGGATGGAAAGCATTGAAGAATATCTGGGTGCAACCGCGAAAACCGTTGAGGCGCGCCTCGAATCGTTTTTCCCAAAAAAACTCACGCGCGCCTGGCTGGAACACGCGTTAGGCGCGCCAAAATTTTATTCCGATGAAAAAACCTGCAACAGCGCGGTTGCGGAGCCGATATGGGATTTCCTTTCAAGGGGCGGGAAGCGATGGCGCCCCGCGCTCATGCTCCTCTGCTGCGAAGCCGTGGGCGGAAACCCCGACGAAATAGGGGAATTCGTTGTCCTGCCGGAACTCCTCCACAACGGCACAATAATGGTCGACGATGTCGAGGATAATGCGGAACTCCGCAGGGGCAGGCCGTGCACCCACAAGATTTACGGCGAGGACCTCGCAATAAACGACGCAAACCTCCTTTATTACCTCCCGACAATACTGCTTTACCGAAACACAAAAAACCTCGGCTGCGAAACGCGTGTAAAAATATACGGCACATATGCCGAGGAAATGCTCAGGCTTTCATTCGGCCAGGCAATGGACATCTACTGGCACGGCGGAAAAGGCGGCAAAATAACCGAACAGCAATACCTGCAGATGTGCATTTACAAAACAGGCACGCTTGCGTCATTCGCGGCAAAGCTCGGCGCGATACTCGGCAATGCGCAGGAAAGGCAGGTAACTGCATTGGGCAATTTTGCAGCCACGCTCGGCGTGGCGTTCCAGATACGTGACGACGTGCTGAACCTTTTCCCGAACAAGGGCTGGGGCAAGGAAACCGGGGAGGATGTCAGGGAAGGGAAGCGCAGCCTCCCCGCAATATATGCGCTTGAACACGCATCGCCAAAGCAGGCAAAAAGGCTCGCCGTAATCCTCGACTCCGGGAAAAACACGAAAGCGGAAGTGAAGGAAGCGATAAAAATAATCGGCGATTGCGGCTCCGTGGAATATTCCAGAAAAACCGCGGCAAGGCTTGTTTCCGAAGCGTGGTCTGAACTTGCACCCTCGCTTTCAGAAAGCCCGGCAAAGCAAAGGCTGAAAGAATTTGCCGATTACCTGGTAAAAAGGGAAATCTGAGCCGCCCGTGCCCGGCGGGTTCACGTTTCCTTGTATTCTTCCTCTATCTTGTGTACAACCATCCCCTTGTTTGTTATCTTCAGCGGATGCAGGTCCTCCGAATGGTTTGTCGCGCGCATCTTCCTTATGTGCAGCGTGCGGTTGCTCTGCGTCCCTATTCCCGCATAATAAAGCACAATCACTCCGTCAACAACATACTCCTCTACTCCGTACTTTCCGAACCTGTTTTCCCCTTCCTGCACCTCGGAAGTAAGCACTGAAGTCACGCCCGTGCGCATAAGCAGGTAACTGAGTTTCAGTATTGCCTTCCTTATTTCGTTGGGGTCGTCGAAATTGAACCCAAGCGCGGGAATGCTGTCAACAACAACCCTTTTCGCCCCTATCCTCTTGCAAATCCTCATTATCTCGAGCAGCAGCTTGTCGAGGTCGAAGCCTGTTGCAGGCATCGAGAACTGCTCATCGCTCGGCAGCCCAAGTTTTGCAATGCTCCCGTCCACGATGTGCAGCAGCTTCTCATCCTCAAGCTTCCTCAAATCCCAACCGAACCTCAATACGTCCTGCCTTATCAAATCAGGTCTCTCGTCAAGCGTAACATACACGCCGGGCTCGGAGAATTTCTTCGCGCCGTTGTATATATACTGCATCGAAAGTATGGTCTTTCCCGTGCCGCACGCCCCCGAAAGCAGCACCGACCTCCCCTCTGGAAATCCGCCCTCAAGCAGTTCATCCAGCCCGGGAACCCCTGTTGCAACACGCTTCATTTTTTCACGCCCCTTAAATAAAACAATAACAGTAAGGCAAACTACTATTTATAGCTTTCATACCCCCCGCGATTGCGCATGCATACTGCCGCAAGCTCCCTGCGGCGCACAGCATGCCGTTGCTGCGCAAAATAGCGCCACATTTAAATTACTTGCGTTCACTTACTTTATGTGCCGCTGATTAATGCGGGCATTTTAGGTGTTCTTATGAAGCGCATTGTTTTTCTTCTGGTTGCGTTTATCCTGCTGCCCTCGGCATTTGCCGCCTACTCCAGCACATACGACACAATCCTCAAGGTCGGCACCTTCTCCCAGAGCCCTGCAACTGTTTATGCGGGCGACACGGTAAACCTCAATGTAAGGGTGGAAAACACCTCCGGCAATTCCATAGCCACCGACGTTAACGCAACACTGATGCTGAGCGGGGCGTATTTCGAGCCCATCCACGTAACCGAGCAGCTCGGCACGATTTATGCCGGCGCGCTCAAAAACGCGGTTTTCAGGTTCAAAATAAAAGAAAAGGCATACGCGGGAACCTACAAATTCTCGGTTAATCTCTCATACCTCAACGGAACCAAGCGCATCGAACAGAGCTACGACGTTAACCTGCTTGTGGTGGAGTGCTATGGCCTCGATGTCGGAAACGTAATGCTTGACAGCTATTCCCCGCACATCGGCGAAACCTTACGCATAACTGCGAACCTCTCGAACAACTGCTCCGGCGAGGCAAGGGACGTAACTGTGAAGCTGATCCCGAAGACAAACAGCACCCTCGACCCTTTCATATCCCTGTCGGACACAGTGCTCGAGCCAGGCAACATACCGCAGGGCGAGTCCAAAACAATAAATTTCCTACTCAGGGTTTCCGACAAGGCGGCGCCTAAAACCTATGTCTTCAACATAGATGCAAACTGCCTCGACTGCCCCTCAACCGCAACGCAGGCATTTTCTTTCGATGTATATGGCAAGCCGGACCTCATAATTTCGGGGATCGACTTTTCGATAGAGTACCGCACCGACGACAAGCGCATAATGCTGGGCGACACCCTCACGCTCTCGGTGCAACTGGACAACATAGGCGAGGAAACCGCAAAAGCCACTAAAATTTCCCTCGCCCCCGACCAGAGCATAGAGGGCGTACTGGAGACTTATGTCGGTAACATAGACGAGGACGACTCAGGGTCGGGGCTTTTCACCCTCACAGTAAACCCTTCCGCGGAAACAGGCAAGCACAGCGTGCCTGTGACAATAACCTACCGCGACGAACTTGACAACGTGCAGCAAGTAACCCGGGATTTCGAGATTTATGTGCACCAGAAGCCCGCGGAATCCCCTATAGGGCTCCTGATTCTCATAATAGTAATCCTTGTACTCCTGTACTTCATAATCAAAATGGTCTTTAGGCAGCTCGCAATGCGGAAGGCCTAATCCCGAATACTTATGATTAAGTTATCCTTCCTAAATCTTTTCAGGAGAAAGAGCAGGACCGCGCTTGCGCTGCTCGGCATAATCATAGGCGTCGCCGCAATAATAGTGCTTGTTTCAATGGTTGACGGCCTTTACGCGGAACTGAACAGCGTCATAGGCCAGTTCCAGGGCGTTTACGTAATGGAGCGCGACGCCATGGACCAGACGCTTTCAAAGGTCGACGAATCTTATGGGAACGAACTCGAATCCGTCAGGGGCGTGCGCCTGGCAATGCCCGAACTCTGGGGGCTGCCTTCAACCATAGAGGGCGGTCCCGTAACCAGCATGATGAGCACAGCTGTTTACGGCCTCGATGCAAGGGATTATCTCCTTCTCGGCGGCGTTCCCTGGGTCGGGGAAATAGAGGAAGGCCAGTTCCTCAAGCCCGGCGAGGACGGCTATGTGGTTATCGGCAGGCAGCTTGCCGACGAATACGACAAGTTTCCCGGCAGCACCTTCAAGATAGACGGGAAAAAATTCAAGATACGGGGCATATACCGCGCCGGCTCGAGCATGCTGGGCAGCATGATTGTTATGAGCATAAATGACGCGCGCGACCTCTCCGGCTTCCCCGAGGGCAAGGTTAGCAGCTTTTACCTCGGCCTTACCGACCCCACACGTGACAAGGAGGTCACGAACACGATAAATTTCAAGTACAAGGACGACCTCGAGGCGATGACCTCGTCCGACTTCTCGAATGAAATGGGTTCCGTTCTCGGCAACTTCAGGCTTCTTGTTTTTTTCATCGCGGCAATCTCCGCAATTGTGGGGGGCGTGGGAATAATAAACACGATCCTGATGAGCATAATGGAGCGCACAAAAGAAATCGGCGCGCTTAAGGCGGTCGGGTGGGGGAACGAGGATGTGATGCGCATGATAATTTATGAGTCGGTTTTCCTAGGCTGCCTCGGCGGAGTTTTCGGGCTTGTGCTTGGTTTCCTCGTTGATGTCGCGCTCCAGCAGGCGTTCGGCCTGAATTACGCAATAACCGCCCCATTGGTTTTTCAGGCTTTCGGCTTTGCATTCATTATAGGGCTGCTTGCGGGCATCTACCCCGCATTCCGCGCGTCATCACTTGACCCTGTTGCCGCAATCAGCGGGGGGCGTTAAAATGATCGAGGCAAACGGCATAACCAAAGAATACAAAATGGGCGGGAGCACGGTGCACGCACTAAGGGGCGTCTCCCTCAACGTAAAGAAGGGCGATTTTGTAATCATTGTCGGGCCCAGCGGCTCGGGAAAGAGCACGCTTATGCACATCCTCGGTGCGCTCGACCATCCGACATCAGGAACCGTGCATATAGGGGGCAAGAACATAACCGCGCTCGATGACTGGCACCTCGCAATGATAAGGCGCGAAAAAATAGGCTTCATATTCCAGGCATTCAACCTTATTCCTACCCTGAATGCGCTTGAAAACGTGATGATTCCCACCGAGCCGATGAACCTGCCGCAGGAAAAGGTCATGGGGCGGGCAAAATCGCTCCTCAGGCAGATGGGCCTGCAGGACAGGATGTTCCACAAGCCCTCGGAAATGTCTGGCGGGGAACGGCAGCGCGTTTCAATCGCACGCGCGCTGATAAACGACCCGGAAATAATCTTTGCGGACGAGCCCACGGGCAATCTCGATTCAATTACGGGCGGAAAAATAGTCAGCGAAATGAGGCGCCTCAACAAGGACGAGAAAAAAACATTCGTCATAGTCACGCACGACGAAAGCCTCCTGCGCTTCGCCAGCGTGCAGTACCACATGCGCGACGGGAAAATAGAGGGCACAAAACCCGGCCGCGCAAGGGCCTGAGCAGGGGGTTTTATGCTGAAGGTCGCGGTTTCAAACCTTTTCAGGAACCGCAGCAGGGCCGTGCTTTCCCTGCTCGGCATAATCATAGGCGTCGCCGCAATCATAGCCATGGTTTCCGTTGTTGACGGCATGCTTGCCGAGGTTGAGGGCGCATTCTCCAACATGCAGGGCGTCGTGGTTTACCAAAAGGGGCAGATAGGCCTCTTCTCCCAGATAGACACTTCATATGAGGCAAAGCTCGAATCCATAACCGGGGTCGAGAAAGTAACCCCCACACTCGTTTCTGTTGCAAAGTCCATAGAGGGCGCGTCATCTATCTTAGGGGGCTCTGCACAACTCATAGGCATAGGCCTTGACAAGGGCGGCATGGAGGGCGCAGCAGGCTTTTCAGGCGAGCTTGTAAGCGGCAGGAAACTCAAATCGGGGGACAAGGGCGTTATCATGGTTTCAAAACAATTTATCGACGATAACGACAAATTTGTCGGGAACAATGTAAAGATAAACGGCAAGAGCTTCAAAATTGCGGGAGTTTACGAAACAGGCTCGGCGATCCTCAATATGGCAATAATAATGCCTATCGCAGACCTCAGGGACCTTGTTGACGCGCCGCAGGGGAAGGTCACGCAGTACAGCCTCAGCCTCACTAACCCCGAGGACGACCAGAAGATAGCGGAAATAATAAATTTCAGGTACGGGGACGACCTCAAGGCAAGGTCTGCGAGCGATTTCTCGAGCCAGATAGGGGACGTGCTTGGCAGCCTGCGCCTGCTTGTCGGCGCAGTAGCCGCAATAGCGGCAATAGTTGCGGGGGTGGGCATACTGAACACCATGCTGATGAGTGTTGTGGAACGCTTCAATGAAATAGGCGCGCTTAAGGCGGTCGGGTGGACAAACAATGACGTAATGAAAATGATCCTTTACGAATCAGCGCTCCTCGGAATTTTCGGCGGCATTGCGGGCATAATTTTAGGCATTGCCATTGCAAATGCAATCACTTCCTTATCAGGCCTTACAACTGTCGTGGGGACGGTGCTCATAGCGGAGGCATTCCTCTTCGCCCTTTTCATGGGGATTTTTGCGGGAATTTACCCCGCATATGCAGCCTCGAAAATGGACCCTGTGGACGCGCTGCGCATGGAATAATTCCGCCACGCCAGTGCTACGCCCTTGAAACCTCAATCACGCCGTCTATTTTTCCCGCTTCCCTGATTATGCCCATGAGCGCCTTCAGGTCGTTCACATCTATTGTGAAAGTGTAGTTCGCTATTTTGTTGTTGACTGTTTTAAGGCTTGCCGCGCACTGCCTTATGCCGTGCTTCGAAAGCAGTTCGGCCATTGGCGAGGAGATGTTTGCCCCCTCCCTGGCGGTTATTGCCATGTTTGCCGAGTAGCCCCCGGCTTCTTTTGCGCCCCATTCCACCTCAACCGGCTTAAGCACAGCCCCCATTTTTTTGGCTTCGGCACACCCTTCCCTGTGCACCGATATCTTGCGCTTTGCCGTCCTGTAGCCGATTACCCCGTCCCCCGGCAAAGGGTTGCAGCACTTCGCCAGCTTAATCCCCTGCCCGCGGGCGCCTATGGAAACCTTCTGTTTCAGTGCAGCGCCCTTCCGCGGCTTTTCCGCGCTTTCCATATGCAGCGCAGCCCTTATCTTTTTTCTCGCCTTTTCGCTTTTCACTATTCCCAGCCAGCCCCTCACAGGCTTTTGCCTTTGCGAGGTCATTGCCTCCACAACATCAAGGTTTTCAAGGGCGTGCCTGAGCGGAACCATCTTGCCGTTAACCTTTGCCCCGCTGCACCTGTTCCCGACATCGGTGTGCACGGCATACGCGAAATCGAGCACTGTTGCGCCCCGCGGCAGTTCTATAGGCGCGCCGTCGGGGGTCAGCGCAACAATAACGTCGCCCTTGTACTTTATTTCAAAGCCCCCCGTGCTCGGGTTCTGTGCCTGCCTCTCCCACTCGAACAGTTGCTTGAGCCAGAGCAGCCTTTTTTCATACCGTTCCTCGCCTATGACCTTCTCGTATTTCCAGTCGGCAGCAACCCCGAGCTCCGCAATCCTGTGCATGTCCCCGGACCTTATCTGCACCTCTATTGTCACGCCTCCCGGCCCGATAATCGTGGTGTGTATCGCGCGGTAGTTGTTCTGCTTCGGCTTCGCTATGTAGTCGTTGAACTCGGACTCCATATGCCTCCACTGCGCATGCACAAGCCCGAGCACATAATAGCAGTCCTTCACGCTGCCGGTTATTACCCTTAGCCCGAGCAAGTCGTATATGCCCTCAAGCCCCACGCCGCGCCTTTCCATTTTCCTGTAGATGCTGTAAAGCGTCTTTGCCCTGTGGGTTATCTCCGCCTCTATGTGCGCGTCCGAGATTTTTTTCCTCAATATCCCCCCGGCTTCGCGCAGCCACGCCTCCTCCTTTGAAAGCCTTGACTCCATTTTGCCCGCCAGTTCGGCATACTCGTTCGGGTGCAGGTATTTAAAGCCCAGTTCCTCGAACTCATCCTTTATCCTGTAGATGCCGAGCCTTTCCGCAATCGGGGCGAAGACGCCAATCGCCTCCTTTGCAATTTCCCCCCGCTTTTCCAAGTTCCAGCCTGCGGCTTCCCTCAATGCGTCAAGCCTTGCCGCAATCTTAACAAGGAACCCTCTCTTGTCCCTCATTGCAGCCATCAGCAGCTTTGCCTGAAGCGAAGGGGAAAGCCTGTTCTTGTAACCGAGTTCAGCCTTGCTTTCCCTCAGCACCTCGTCGATAATCCCGACAACTTCGCAGCCAAAGCGCCGCTCAACTATGTCCCTGCCTGTGAGGTTCAATCCCCAGGCATCGTGCATCTGCGCATCCCAGGTGTTGTGCAGCAGTGCTGCTGCGACAGCCTTCTCGTCCCCGCCCATTTCGGCCACTATGGCTGCAGTGCCGAGCGGGTGCATTATGAAAGGCCTGCCCCCCTCGGTCTTCCCGTTTGTGCATATCTCCTTTGCGAAGAAATAGGCCTGCCTTATCAGCCCGATGTCCGGGTTAGGGTAGTGCTCCCTGACCTTTGCCCCGAAGCCCGCTATTATTTCCTCATCGGAAGGATTTGCGCCCAAGCCCGCGATTATTCCCTCTTCGGAACCCATAGTCTCTTTAATATAAACTGCAACAACAGCCTTAAATTCGTGAGTTTTTTGCGGGTTTTGCATTTTGCCCGGGCAACCCAAGTTCGGGCATAAGGGGCGCATTCCCGCCCCTGGGCTGCAAAACGGCAGCAATATATATTGCAAGCGACACATTACTTTTGTGGTTGGCAGTGATGAGGAAAAAGCCATCGTGGGGTGCCCGGAACGTTCGGCAGGCCAGCAAAAAGCCGAAACTTGGCCCGAGATTTCGGCGGTCCAGATTCTGGAAATTCATGACAAAGCCGCGGAACGTGGACTTGGGAAAGTTTAGCTTGCGCTCGAAGTTGCCGCCACCTGTAAGGGCATACCTGAGTGGAATAACTGCTCCAAAGTGGGAGGAAGAGATGGCAGCCATTAAGTACAGAGAAGACCTTGCAAAAGCATATGATGGATATGAACGCATAATGAATAACCGCGAAGCGCGGGAGGCTTACCTCAAAGACGCGGAAGATAAGGGCATTTATAATCGGCTCATGGAACTTATTAAAGAAAGGGAGTACAAGCGCGCCTGGATTATGGACAGAAACCTTAACGATTACAACCGCGCCCTGAAAACCGACCTTGTGGACTTGATTTCCAAAAAAGAAGCCGAAATGCGGCTTGCGGGGGAGAAAGGGCCGGTTCCAATACTGGACATCGGGATTGGGAACGCATTTGCTGATGCTGAGCTGAAGAAAATATTCGGCGACAGGATTCACATCACGGGGATGTGCGTGGCCGAGCCGCCGGAGGAAGTCAGGAAAAGGGTTGACAGGCTTTTTGTAGGCTCTATAGACTTCAAGAGCCCGGTTTTCAGGCCAAATGAACGCTACAAGGTCATAATCGGCCTGATGGGCCCAAGTTACGCATACTCGCAGGCGATGGTAGTGCAGCGCATCTGCAACATGCTGGGCGATAAAGGGGCCGCATTAGTGCACCTGCGAAAGTCAGTGCTTGACTATTTTAGGTACCAGAACATTGCGGACAAACTGAAGGCGAGCGGCCAGTTCAGGGCAGGGGTTTTTTTGTCAAAAACAGAAAAGCACTATGCAGAACCCGAGAGAATAATCTGCATGCAAATAGAAAGGCGAAAATTGGGGCCTGTGGTGTCCCTCAAAAAGGAAATAACGAGGGACTGGCGGAGAGCCATGAAGAAAAAATTGAAAGTGCCGTTGTCCCCCAGAAAGAAAGGCAAATTCCCCAAAACCGGGCCGTCGGGGGGTTAGGCAATTCTGCCGTGCTGCGCTGCCGAAACACGCCCCCCCGGCAGTTTTCAAAAACCTTTTTTAACCCATAAGCCCTTTATGGTTTATGCGCCCGGTGCTTTTCCTGAATTTCAAAACCTATGCCGAGGCAACGGGCGCAAAGGCGGTTGCCCTTGCAAAGGCCGCGGAGAAGGTTTCGAAGGCTTCCAAATGCAAAATTGTGCTTGTCCCCCAGGCAGTTGACATCGGCACTGTTGCTTCCTCCTCTTCCCTTGAAATTTTCTCCCAGCACATAGACCCTGTAACTTATGGTTCGCACACAGGCAGTGTTCTTCCCGAAGCAGTGAAATCAGCGGGCGCCTCGGGAACAATAACAAACCACGCCGAGGACAGGCAGGGCACGGAGTTCATATCCGCGTGTGTGAAGAGGGCAAGAGAGGCGCACCTCAAAATAATGCTCTGCGCTGAAACCCCGAAGCGCGCAGCGGAACTCGCCCGCCTTGGGCCCGATTTCATAGCGATTGAACCCCCGGAACTCATCGGGGGCAAGCTTTCCGTTTCCACGGCAAAGCCCGAAGTGATAAGCGCCGCTGTTGCAGCGGTGCACGCAGTTGCGCGAATTCCGGTTATTGCGGGCGCGGGAATAAACTCCGCGGAAGACGTAAAAAAAAGCCTCGAACTCGGCGCGAGCGGGGTGTTTGTTTCCTCTGCCGTGGTTAAGGCAAAAAATCCCGCGGAAAAACTGAAGGAACTGCTTTGCGGTTTCGGCTAACCTCCCGCAAAAAACCTGACGAACTAACCCGCGGCTTCGGATAGTTTGTTGTATTCGCACATTTCCGCGATTTTGCACCCTTCGCACCTCGGCCTCACGGGCCCGCACCTCTTCCTGCCGAACTTGACCATAAGGTTGTTTATTTCAATCCAATATTTCCTCGGAACCGCGGCCATCAGCGCCCTCTCTGTTTCTTCGGGCTTCCGTGTTTTCACCAGCCCTATCCTGTTCGAAACCCTGTGCACGTGCACATCGACGGGAATCGCGGGTTTCCCGAAGGCATACACAAGAACGCAGTTCGCGGTTTTCCGCCCGACGCCGGGGAGTGTTATAAGTTCTTCCAGGCGCCCCGGCACCTTGCCGCCAAACCTGCCCAGAATTTCGCGCGAGAGTTTTTTTATGTTCCTTGCCTTGGTTCTGTAAAACCCGCACGGCTTTATAAGCCTCCGCAGTTCGGCAGTGCCCGCGTTTGCGATTTCCCGCGGCGTGCGGAATTTAGCAAACAGCCTTGCGCTGGCCCTTGCAGTGTTCTCGTCCCTTGTCCTCGCGCTGAGTACCGTTGAAACCAGCACCATGAAAGGGGCGCGGTGCTGCACAACCGCGGCCTCCCCGCCAGCTTCTTCACGCAGCGCACGCAATATTTTTTCGAAATATGCCGCTTCAGAATCCCCTTTCATTGCTTCCTCTTCTTCATCGCTTCCCTGACGCGCTTCACCGCAATCTCCATCGCGCTTTCCCTCGGGCTCTTGCCGCTTTTTTGCGAGTGCTCGAGCATCTCCTTCGCGTTCTTCGTTATCTTCTCCTTCACCATCCCGAACATCTGTTCCTCCGTTCCCCCGATGTATTCCACATAGCTGGAGATAACGCCCCCCGCGTTCGCAACGAAATCGGGCATTATCAGCACGCCCTTCTTCCTCAGCATCTCCTCCACTTCAACAGTCATCGGTATGTTCGAGCCCTCGGAAATCAGCCTCGCCTTTACCTTGCCCACATTCGCCTTCGTTATCAGGTCGGGTATTGCCGCGGTTACCAGTATCTCCGCGTCAATTCCCGCAATGTCCGCGCACGGCAGCACGTTCCCCCTGCCGTAATTCACAACGCTCCCTGTCTTCTGCTTCGTTTCCATAAGTTTCGCGTAATCGATGCCTTCCTTCATGTACAGCGTCCCCTTCGAATCCGAAACCGCGACAATTTTCGCCCCTTCCTCCTCAAGGAATTTCATCGCGAAAGTGCCGACGTTCCCGAAACCCTCGATTGCAACCGTCGCGCCCTTCAGGCTAAGCTTCATGTGCTCGGCCCCGACCTTTGCCGCCAGATATGTCCCGTAACCCGTGCTTCCCAGCTCGTGCGGCAAGCCCCCCATGCTTTTCGGCTTTCCGGTGCACGCATTGTTCGAGCCGTTCGCCCTTGCGAATATCTCCATCTCAGGCTCGGCCATGTTCATGTCGGGCGCCGAAACATAAAGGCCCGGGCAAACGGGCTTAAGCCCTTTTGAAAATTCCGTGACAATCCTCCCCTTCTGCGCGGGCGTTAACTTCTTCGCATCCGCAACTATCCCCGCCTTCGCCCCGCCGAAAGGCAAATCAGCCATTGCGCACTTCCAGGTCATTGTCCTCGCAAGCTTGAAAACCTCGTCAATAGTTACATTGGGCATCATCCTTATCCCGCCCTTTCCGGGGCCGCGTGCGGTGTTGTCTATCACGACAAACCCGCGCATGCCCGAAGCATGGTCGTGCACCTCGAGTATTTTCTCCGGCCCGAACTCGTCGAAAGAAACCATTCAGATACCTCCGTATGATTGATGTGCATGCCGCATCGGGCGGCACGCGCATTACTTAACCTCAATCGCGCCGTGCGGGCAGCTTACCTCGCACGCCCTGCACTGTATGCACTTCTCGGGGTGCTTGACGACCATGTTCTTTTCCTTTTTCTCGAACACGCCCATCGGGCAAACGCTCTTGCACATCCCGCTTAATTTGCATTTGGTGTAATTTATATGCGGCTTCTCCTTCTTCTCCATAAAACCACCCGAAATAACAATCCCGTGAATGTTTTTTATATTTATGTCCGCGGTTCAAATTCCCCTTATTTCGCAAATCCTGAACGAAGGCTTCATAATTTTCCCGAACCCCTCAAGCCGTTTCCCCGGGTAGGGCTCAATCTTCTCGAATGCCCTGTCCAGCAGCCTTGTGCGCGGATTGAACTGCTGTATGTAATATTTCTCCGCGCCCTTAAGCCACTTCGCAATCTCCCGCGCATCCTTTTCATCGAAAAGCCCGGGCACAACCGTTGTCCTGAATTCGTATTCAACCCCGCTTTTCATGAGCAGCGCAGCGCTTTTTTTTACCGCATCCGCATCCGCCTTAACGCGCGCAACCCCCGTATACCTCCCGAGTGGCGCCTTTATGTCCATTGCAACGTAATCAAGCAGCCCCGCCTTTAAAAGTTCCGCAAGCATTTCCGGGTTCGTGCCGTTGGTGTCAAGCTTCACCGCAAACCCCAGTTCCGTTATTTTTTTCACGAATCGCGGAAGTTCCCCGTTTATCGTCGGCTCCCCGCCCGTTATGCAAACCCCATCCAGCCATTTTTTCCTGCCTTCAAGGAAGCCGAAGAACTCTTCTTCGGGAATTGCCGGCAGTTTCCCGGAACCCTCGATAAGGTCGGGGTTCTGGCAGTAAGGGCACCTGAAGTTGCATCCCGCAAGGAAAACAGTGCAGGCAACCTTTCCGGGGAAATCTATGAGCGTGGTTTTCTGGAGTCCATTTATTTGCATAAAAACACCCTCCTGCGGGTTTGCGGATTCCGCACGGTTTGCAAACGCGCAGTCACGGCAGGAGCAGTTTTTTTATCTCCTCAATCGTGCCCGCCCTTGCAACTTCCTTCCCGTTCCCGTCAAAAAAAATCACGGTGGGCGCGGCCATTACATTGTGCTTTTTCGCCTCTTCAAACCCCGCATCGGTTGTTGCGTTTATCTCCTCGCCCTTCAGCCCCGTGCCCGCAAGGAACCCCTTGATTTCGGGGCATTTGGTGCATGTCTGTATCGTGAATAATTTGTAAGCCTTTATCAAAAAATCACTTGCCCCGTTTGGCGAACTCCCCCGCAAGCGCCTTCTGTTCGCTGTATTCAAGCCTCTCGCCGAACTCCTCCCTCTTGCCCATGTTCCAGTTCTGCACAGGCCTGAAGTAGCCGACAATCCTGCTGTATACCTCGCACTCCTTTCCGCATTCCGCCATTCACATCACCTCGTTTTTTGCGTAAATTTAATTTGCTGCGCTAACTTTTACCCTGCCTTGTGCGAAACCGCCACCGCTTCTTTCTCCGCCTTCCCCTTGCCGCCATCCGTGCACACGGGGCACCTGAAATGCTCCCCTGCAATATACCCGTGCTCCGGGCACACGCTGAACGTGGGGGTTATGCTGTAGTAAGGCAGCCTCGTGTTCTCCGCTATTTTCCTCACAAGCCTCTTGCACGCCCCGCCGCTCGAAACCTTCTCGCCCATGAACGTGTGGAATATCGTGCCTCCTGTATAAAGGGGCTGCAGGTCGTTCTGGTGCTCCAGCGCCTCGATTACATCATCCGTCTCCCCCACGCCCAATTGCGTGGAGTTCGTAAGGTAAGGCACATCCTTCCCCGAGGTTATGATGTCGGGATACATTTCCTTGTCGAGTTTCGCAAGCCTGAAAGAAGCGCTTTCCGCGGGCGTTGCCTCAAGGTTGTAAAGGCTGCCCGTCTCTATTTGGAACTCAAGGCACTTGTTGCGCATGAAATTCAGCGTTTCTATTGCAAACTGCTTGCCCTCCCTGCCGTTTATTCCCTCCCCGACCTGGTTCTTGCACGCCTCGTTCATTCCGCAGAGCCCTATTGTCGAGAAGTGGTTCCTGAACGTGCCGAGGTATGATTTCGTATAGGGCATGAGCCCGTTCTCGAGGTTCTTGTTTATTATCGCCCTTTTTGTTTCCAATGACTGCTTCGCAAGCCCCATGTAGTGCGCAAGCTTCCTGAAATACTCCTCCCTGTTCTTCGCCTCGTACGCAAGCCTGTTCACGTTGATTGTCACTACCCCTATGCTGCCCGTGCTGTCCCCCGGGCCCCACATGCTCCCGGGCCTGTTCATCAATTGCGTCGTGTCCATGTTTAATCTGCAGCACATAGCCCTTATGCTCCTCGGCTCCAGCGCACTGCCTATGTAGTTCTGGAAATAGGGCAAGCCATACTTCGCCGTAACCTCAAAGAGGAGGTTTGCATTCTCACTATCCCAGTCAAAGTCCTTTGTCAGGTTATATGTCGGAATCGGGAACGTGAATACCCTTCCGTTCGCGTCCCCCGCGCCCATGATTTCAAGGAACGCCTTGTTTATCATGTCCATCTCCTTCTGGCAGTCTGCGTAAGTGAACTCCTGCCTCACGCCGCCGACAAGCGCCTTCTTGTTCTTCATATCCTCGGGAACAACCCAGTCGAATGTGAGGTTGCTGAAAGGATACTGCGAGTTCCCGCTTATGAAAACTTTCCCCTTTCTCCTCACAACAACTGTGTTGTTCTCCGTTGTCGGGCACCAGACAATTCCGTCATAATCCTCCTCGCATATCGATGTGACCTGCGTGTAATGGTGCCTTATAACCCTCACGACATAAATGCCGTTCTTGTTCTTGTAGCACGTGCTGCCCCAGCCCGCCTTTGCTATAATCTCCTGGAATATGTCCGCATCAGATTGCTTCTTTGTGTAAATTTTGTTCTCAGGCAGCCAGCCGTCAGCCTTCATATATGTTTCCACAAACTGCCTTATCTGTTCGGTTGGCAGATGCCTTATGCTTTCAGGAATCCCTTTCTTGTATTCCGGGAAAAATTCGTTCCGCAGAGCCCTCGATGCAGGCCTGTTCAGCCTGAACCTCAGGCAGTTTGTTTTTCCCGTGAACCCCGACATTTTAGGCATTTCATCAAATGGAATTTCAAGCCCGCCAAGCGTTCCCCTTATCTCATCGCAGTTCTGCGGGTTCATTTCCGCGGACTGGTGGATTGCCACCCTTTCCCCTTCGCACAGGCTGCCCTCGGAAACAACCCATGAAAGGAGGTTAACCATGTCGCCATCCATTTTATTTCCGTTGTAAGTTCCGCCGAGCGGTATAAGCGGAATGCCCGTTTTCAGGCTGTCCGCTTCCTCGAAAACATATTTCGATTTTGAAACCCCTTCCTTGTAATTGTGTATCCTTCTCAGCACCCTGTGGTTTGGCGTAATCAGCTGGTCCGTAATCCTGTTCTTCAGCCTTTTCATTTTTCCCTTGTAATGGTCTTTTGTCATTCTCAGCACGGGCAAATATTCTATTTCCTCCGTGCCGGTGTTGAACGTTGCAATCACATCCCCTTCCCCGAGTTCAGTGCCGTTCCTCCAGCCCGCTTCCGTGAGGATTTCAGTATCCTCGCTGAAGCAGCCCCATCTGGAGGGAATGTTCAGCGAGAACACAAGCTTCTGCATGTCCTGCTTGACCTGTTTATATGTGAGGTTGTCTGCCTTAACAAAAGGCGCAAGAAGCGTATCAACACTGCTGAACGCCTGCGCCCCCGCAAACTCCATCTGCAGGCAGCCTATGTAGTTTACCATCTGGTGCACTACAACATCCATGTGCTTTGCGGGCTTCGCATCCACCTTGTTCGCCACTCCCCCGAAGCCGCGCTCAAGCAACTTTTCCAAACTCCATCCCGCGCAGTAGCCTATAAACCCGTGGCTCAAATCATGTATATGGAAATATCCCTTCTTGTGCGCCTCGCTTATTTCCGGCGTGTAAATTTCCGTCAGCGCGTAAGTCGCAATGACTTTCCCTGCCGTATGCAGCAGCAGGCCGCTGAACGAATACGCCTCGTTGCTGTTCTCCTTTACCCTCCAGTCGCTCTGCTCCAGGTACTCATCAATGGTGTTCTGCACGTCCACGAGCGTGCTCTCCATTTCCCTTATCTTCCTGTGCTGCTGCCTGTAAAGTATGTAAGCCTTCGCTGTCTTTGCGTGCCCCTCCTCTATAAGCACCTTTTCAACAACGTCCTGTATCTGCTCAACGTTCGGTATCTCATCCGCCCTGAACCTCTTCCCAAGCGCCTCGAAAACCCTTCCCGCAAGCCTGTCCGCTGTTGCCTTGTCGCTTCCCCCCACAGCCTGCGCTGCCTTGAAAATCGCGTTCGTTATCTTCCCGCCGTCAAAGGGCACAATCCTGCCGTCGCGCTTCCTTATGGAGGCTATTTCGTTTTCCATATAAATTCACCGCCTTTTGAGCAAAAATAAAACCAAGAGGAATGTAATTATCGGTTGCTTTGTTTATAAACCTTTTCCGCTGAATGGGAAGATAAAAAAACCTAACTGTTGTTCGCCTGTTTTTTCGGTTTCCTGACCGTTTTATTTGCGCCCGCCTAGCGGAGTTTGGTTTTCGTGCCGGCACGCTTTCCCCGCGCCAGCCCGCCGCGGCATTTCATTCCGCGCACAACTTTTCCTTCCTCTCTCCCGTCCCTTTCCAGGTAATCCTCTATTGCCGCCCTGAGCCCGTCCACGGCAAGCACCGAGCAGTGCATCTTTATCGGGGGCAGGCCGCCAAGCTTTTTTGCAACCTCTTCTTTCGTCAGCCTTCCCGCCGCGGCAATTGTTTTCCCCTTAACCATCTGTGCAACCATGGATGATGTTGCAATCGCGGCAACGCACCCGTATGTTTCGACCTTCACATCCGCGATTTTGCCCTTCTGAACTTTGATGTAGACTTTCATAACATCCCCGCATTGCGGATTTCCGACAGTCCCCACACCGTCCGCACCCTCTATCCTGCCCATGCCCTTCGGGTTTTTGAATTCATCCATTACCTTTTTCCCGTACACATTCCCACGCCCTTATAATCAACATTCACTTCGCAATCGGGCTTATTTTTCCCAGCCCTTCGACAATTCCGGGCAGGGCCTTGAGCACATACTCCACGTCCGCCTTTGTGTTCGTCCTTCCGAGCGTAAGCCTGAGCGAGCCGTGCGCTTCCAGTTCCTCGAGGCCGCACGCAAGCAGGACATGGCTTGCCTTCAGCGATTTTGAGGAGCACGCGGAGCCCGTAGATGCCGCAATTCCCTTCATGTCAAGGCGCATTATAAGGCTCTCCCCTTCTATCCCCTCAAATGAAATATTCACATTCCCCGGCAGCCTTTTTTTGGGATGCCCGTTCAGCCTGCTCCCCTCAATTTCAGAAAGCACGCCCTTCACAAGCCCTTCCCTGAGCGCGGTTTCCCTTGCCGCCTCCATTTTCATCTCCCTCGCGCATATCGCCGCCGCTTCCCCGAAGCCGGCAATGCCCGCGATATTCTCGGTGCCGGCGCGCATCTTCCTTTCGTGCCCGCCCCCGTGCATGAGCGGCTCAAGCGCAACGCCTTCCCTTATGTAAAGCGCCCCGGCGCCCTTCGGCCCGTAAATCTTGTGCGAACTCATGGATAGCAAATCGGCATTCAGCCTCTTCACATCAGTTGCAATCTTCCCGAACGTCTGCACGGCATCCGTGTGGAACAGCACGCCCCTGCCCGCGCAAATTTTTCCGATTTCAGCAGCCGGCTCGATTGTCCCTACTTCGTTGTTCGCGTGCATAACCGAAACAAGAATTGTTTTTTTTGTCATTGCGCGCTCAAGCGCACCCGCGTCCACAAGCCCGTACCCGTCAACAGGCAGGTAAGTAACCTCAAACCCCTTGCGCTCAAGGAATTTGCACGTTTGCAGCACGGCGGGGTGTTCTATTGCGCTCGTTATTATGTGGTTCCCCTTTCCGCTGTTCGCGAAAGCGGCGCCCTTTACCGCGAGGTTGTCAGCTTCCGTCCCCCCTGAAGTGAAGCAAACTTCCCCCGCTTTTGCCCCGAGAACGCCCGCAACTTTGCCCCTCGCCTGCTCAAGCGCCTCCGCCGCTTCCCTCCCGGATGCGTGCAGTGAGGACGCATTCCCGAATTTTTCGGAGAAATAAGGCAGCATTGCGTGCAGTACGCGCGCGTCCATCCGCGTTGTTGCGGCGTTGTCCATGTAAATGCGCTTCATATTGGTTTCACCAGGCTCAGCAGGAACTGCAGCCCTTAGGCGCACCGTGCTCCCTGTGCATTTTGCAGAGCAGCCCCGCCTTCCTTACGCGCGTGCACAGCGCACAGGTGTCAATTATGAACTCTTTTTCGCCGCCTTTCCCGGCATTTGCCATTTTTTTCGCAATTTTCCTTATTTCCATATTCCATTCGCTGCCAAGCGGCAGATTGGCGCCCCTCTTGCCCTTCATGTAATTGCACACCGCGGCCTCGGTAATGCCCAGCGCCTTTGCAACCTTTTTCCTGGGAACCTTGCCCTCGGCAACCATCGCATTCACTACCCCCTTCCTTATCGCGGGGAGCAAATACCAGCCGACAATCTCGCAGGGCATCTTGACGCTCATAAATACACAATCGTTAATAACCCTTTTAAACCTTTTGTGCCGCAACAGGTATGCCTGCGGCGGATTGCCGCACCCCCCGGAAAGAAACACATGATTTAAAAGAGTTCCACTGCACAATTCATGCATTTGCACTTCTCAGGAGGTTTCACATGGCTGAAGAAAAGAAGGCCGAAGAAAAGAAGGCCGATGAAAAAAACAAGTACTCCCTCGATTATCTTGTCGTGGCATCCGCGGCATTCCTTGTCGTCGGGCTGCTTGCGGGGATGTATGCATTCCCGCAGGGCGGGGCAACAGGCACGGCAACCCCGGGCGGATTCGTAACTGTAAGCAAGGAAAAGGCGGGTGAGGATTCGGTCGCGTTCGTAAACAAGAATATAATAGTCCCGCAGGGCGGGACAATGAGCCTTAAGGGCACGAAGGACTACAATGGATTTTTTTACCAGGTAGATTTCGAGATTGAGGGCGGCGGCAACACAATGCCCGGTAGTTTTTTCGTAACAATGGACGGCAGGTTTGTTGCGCCGTCGCTAATCGACACTACTGTGCAGGCTGAAACCCCGGCAGATAACGGGGGAATTACGGACGAACTCGTGAAATCCGACAAGCCAGTGGTAGATGTGTTCGTATTCAGTTACTGCCCCTACGGCCTGCAAGTAGAGAAGGGACTGTTCCCCGTTGTCGAGCTCCTTGCTGACAAGGCCGATATAACCGTGCGCCAGATAGGCGCAATGCACGGCATGCACGAGGAACTTGAAGCCAAAAGGCAGCTCTGCCTGCGCGAGGAGCAGCCTGAAACCCTCTACGCATACATGTCCGCATTCGCGGCAAGCGCCGACATAAGCGCCTGCCAGGACAAATTCTACTCGCCAACAGAGTTCAACGGCGACGAGGCGAAGATGGAGGCCTGCGTTGCGCCGTTCATCACGAAGATGATGGCAGACGCAGGAGTCGACAGCGCGAAATTAGAAACCTGCATGCAGGGCAAGGCGCAGGAATACTACGACAGCGACATGGCTTACGCAGCAGGCTACTCGGTCGGCAGCTCCCCGACAATGGTCATAAACGGCACTGCTGTGAAGAGCGACAGGGATTCCGAGTCCATAAAGAAAGCCATCTGCTTCGCGTTCAACACCACGCCGGAGGAGTGCAACACGGCACTTAGCTCCACAGCCCCCGCAGCAGGGTTCGGTAGCGGCGCAAGTTCAGGCAGCGGAGGCAGTTGCTGACCGCAATCAGCGGCGGCACAAGCAGCAGGGAACGTAATTTTGCGCGCGCAGGCGGCTGCTTAAACCGCCTGCGCAACCAAGCATTTCAAAGGAGGCATGAAAATGTCCGCAGCAAAATCCGCATCGGTAAACGTTTATTCCTCCCCGTACTGCCCCTACTGCCACATGGCAAAGGACTTCCTTAAGGAGCGTAACGTGAAGTTCGAGGACTTCGACGTTTCCGAAAGCCAGGAGCGCCTCAGGGAAATGATGAAAAAGAGCGGGCAGTCGGGCGTCCCGGTGCTCGAGATAAACGGCAAAATCATAGTCGGCTTCAACAGGGAAGCCATAATTGCGGCGCTTGGCGCTAAAAAATAATGCGCCCATATTCCGCCCCGCGTGAAACCTCGATGCTAAAAAATAATCGGTTCATATTCTGTCGTGGTTGCGTGAACCTTTCGCATGCGCTTTTTGGGCTTTACAGGCTTGCCTCGACAAGCCTCCCTTCCGATGTGGAGGAAGCGCTGAGGCATGCCGGCAAAATCGAATTGCACGGCTCCCCCGCGCGTTTCGCCCTCGATTCAATCCTCGAAAACATAAAAATCGCAAGGGAGCGCTCAATTCCGCTTTGCCAGGATACGGGTGCGCCGGTTTTTTATGTCAGCGCCCCCCGCGGCAAAAGCCATGCGGAAATAGAACGTGCAATCCTGCGCGCAACCTCGGTTGCAGCAAAAAAAATCCCGCTCAGGCCGAATGCAGTTGAGAGCATAAGCGGAAAAAACACGGGCAGCGGCACAGGCAAAGGCACGCCCGAAATCCACATTTCGGAATGGAACCGCCCCGCCATTCGGTTTGCCCTCCTTATGAAGGGCGCGGGCAGCGAGAACATAGGGCGCTGCTATGCCCTTCCTGATGCCTCGCTGAATGCCGCACGCGATTTGTGCGGCGTTGAAAAATGCGTTCTTGACGCGGTTTTTCGCGCACAGGGGAAAGGCTGCCCGCCGATGGTTGCGGGCGTGGCGATAGGTGGCTCAAGGGGCGCCGTTGCGCTCGAATCAAAGGCGCAACTGCTCAGGCGCCTGGGTAAGCGCAGCAAAAATCCGCGCCTGGCAGAACTCGAACGCGGCATACTTTCAAAATCAAATTCCCTCGGGATTGGCCCGGCAGGCCTCGGCGGAAAAAACACCCTGCTTGCGGTTCACGCTTCCGCGCTTGCCCGCCACCCCGCCTCTTACTTTGTGGATATTTCATTCTCCTGCTGGGCTTTGAGAAGGAGAAGCATGACTTACGCCGGGGGGGAAGCCAAATATGAATAAGCCCGCCACCCTGCACGAGGTGCCGCATGCCGCACTGGGCACCCTGCACATAACCTCCCCGCTTGCAAAAGAATCGGCAGCCTCGCTGCGTGCCGGGCAGTTCGTCAGCATTTCAGGCACTCTTGTCACAGCAAGGGACCGCGCGCACGAATTTTTGCTTTCTGAAAAGGTTCCCGCAGGGCTCGGGGAATTGCTGCACTGCGGCATCCTCTACCACTGCGGCCCAATCGTGAAAAAAGAAGGCGGCAGGTTCCGTGTGATTGCCGCGGGCCCAACCACAAGCGCAAGGTTCGGCATGTACGCCCCGCGCCTGATAAAGCGCTACGGGATAAGCGCCGTGATGGGCAAGGGGGGGATGGGTGCCCTCGGCGTGCCATACCTTTCCGCAATCGGCGGCGCTGCCGCACTACTTGCAAACCGCGTCACGCTTGTGGAAAAGGTTTACATGCTTCCTCAGTTCGGCATGCCCGAGGCAATCTGGGTTTTGCGTGTTGATGCGTTCCCCGCGCTCGTTACCGCGGACACGCACGGCGGAAGCATCCATGAAAAGGTTATTAAGCACAGCAAGGAAATCTATAAGGAGGCGATATCGGATGGCTGTGAAAATAGTCCACGACGTTAAGGCGTGCATAGGCTGCGGCAGCTGCGCAGCAGTCTGCCCCGATAACTGGGAAATGAGGGGCGCGAAATCCAAGCCCAAAAAGACAACGCTGAATGAAGCCGGCTGCAACAAGCAGGCCGCAGATTCCTGCCCCGTGCAGTGCATAAAGGTAACCGGCGGGTGAATGTTTTTGAAGGGGGCCGTAGCAGCCGCGCCCGCCGCAGGGGGTGGAACACCTTGAGGCGCCTTAGCTCTCATCCCGCGCAGGGCGGCAACTCGATGCTTTCATGGCACAGGGCCAAGAACCCGCTTATTGTTTCCTTTAATTTCCTCGCGATTTCGGTTTCAAAAATCCTCCCCAGCCTTGCGCTTAAGCGCTCCCTTCTCAGGCTCACGGGGATGAAAATAGGCGGCGATGTTTCAATAGGCCTCGGGGCGATGTTCGACATTTTCTTCCCAGAACTCATAACCCTCGGGGATAACTGCACCATAGGCTATAATGCAACCATCCTCGCACACGAGTTCCTGCTTAAGGAATACCGCACCGGCGCGGTCGTTATAGGGAAGAACGCGCTCATAGGCGCAAATTCCACAATCCTCGCGGGCATAGAAATCGGCGACAATGCGGTTGTTTCCGCCTGCTCCCTTGTGAACAATGATGTCAGTGCGGGTTCATTTGTTGGTGGCGTTCCCGCACGCGAACTCAGGAAGGAAAAAGAATGAAAGCAAAACCCCTGTTCTGGCTCGTGCTTGCGGCCAACCTGATAGGCGCAGCCTACGGATTTTTGTTTTTCTACGGCACACAGCTCTCTTCAACAAATCCCCTCCTCTGGGTTTTTGTTGCCGATTGCCCGCTCTATGCCCTCCTATTTGCAGCCTGCCTGCTTCTCCTGCGTGCGGGAAGGAACCCGCAGTGGTTCCTTTTCCTCGTTTCCGCCGGCGCGGTGAAATACGGCATCTGGACGATTTTTGTTCTGCTGTATTTCCCGCAGTTCTACTTTGCGCCCGCTGCAGCGCTGCTGTATTTCTCGCTCCTGATTGCGCACCTGGGCCTTCTTGCCGAGCCCATGCTCTTCGCGGGCAGGGTTGCCGTAAGCAAATCATGCCCCGCAATCGCGCTCGCATGGCTTCTCCTTAATGATTTTGCGGATTATGCGCTTGCCCTGCACCCGCCCCTTCCGCAGGGTTCCGAGCCATTCATGGCTGCGGCAACTGTTGCAATGACCCTCGCATCCTGTGCCCCCGTTTTCCTGTTATTCAGGGCATTTAAGCGCCCGATATTCACGCTTTTCGTGGAGAATAAGGCATAACCGTTATAAATTCCATGCGGCAATATGGTTATGTGGTTTTATGCAGGGCAGCGGGGCACGGGGCAGGGGCACGCAGGGCAGTGGTTTGCCTGGCGCAGGGGTGCAGGGCAGGGGCGCCCGTGGCGGGGTTTTCCAGCGCCAGGTTTTGCTTCAGGAAAAGAAGCAAAGCCCTGTTGAATGGCTGCGCGAACAGCCTTTCTTTGGGAAAGAAAGGCTGGCGAAAGAAACACAAGGCACCGCTGCCGAGCATCTTTCAGATTTCCTCAACAGCGCAAGGCTGAGGCAGGACTCCAGGAAACTGACAATTTTCCTCGGCATGCTTTCCGCCGCAGTTGCGGGCAGGGTTGCTCTGCAGTTCGTTCCCTCTGTCGAGCCCATAATTCCTTTTGCGGTTCTCGCAGGAATGCTCTTCGGCATGCGCGAGGGCTTTACCCTCGGCGGTTCGGCATATCTGATTTCAAATTTCTTTGTCTGGGGCCTGCAGGGCCCGTGGACACTGTTTCAGGCGCTCGGAGCAGCGCTCGCGGGCGCACTCGGCGGCGCAGCGGGAAAAATCGCCCCGCGCTCCGGCAAAACCCTCATCCTTGCAAGCATTGCAGGCACTGTAATTTTCGAAATCCTGATGAACCTCTCAGGGCCGCTTATGGGAATAGGCCTTTTCATAGGCGTTCTTTCAATCCCGCTTTATTTCCTAACCTCCCTGCCTTTCTCGCTCATCCACATAATTTCAAACACAGGCTTCGCAATCCTGCTGAAGCCGCTTTTGAAACTCGGAGGTGAAAAGGATGAACTCAAAATTGCAAGTATTACCCGTGTTGCTGCTGGCACTCGCACTACTGTTCGGGTGTACAAGTCAGGCGGGAAACGGTAATATTGCGGCGCCGGCAGAGCTGGTTGCAGGAGATGGCAACTCCCTTGCTGCCCAAGGCACCGCAGGCAGCGCACAGCAATACAGCGTCACATTCAAGGTCGTTTCAGGTTCGGAAACCCTGTTCCTGAAAAGCGCGCTCTTCCCCGCGGGCACAAACGCCTTTGACGCAATGAAGCAGATGTTCGAGGTCGAATATAAGGAGTACGCGTTCGGCGCGATGGTAACTTCAATAAACGGCATCAGCGCGGGGGAGGGCGAATACTGGGCGCTCTACTCCGATGGGAACTACGCAATGCAGGGCATAAGTTCCTATGTGCTCGATAAGGACGCCTCCTTCGAGTGGCGCCTCGAGGAAATTTCGCAGGCGCAAGTGTGATGGTGCAGTCCGCCTACAGGCAAGTGCATTGGCACGGTTTGCAAATGCCGGGTGAGAGCCAATTCCATTAATTCATTTTTTAATCTTTGGCTTGGGTTTAATATCTAACCACGATGACCCTTTAAGCCCTTTAGGCCCGCCCTTAGGCCCCCAAAACGCACTCGATTTGTTTTGCCCTGTCCCCGTTATCTTTAGTTTGATGATAGGTTTCCCCATTGTTATCGCCTCCAAAAATTTTAACCTGCAAAACCCGCAGGTAATATATAAAACCCGCAGGTAAGTAGGGGCGATATTTTTGCAGCAGATTTCACGCCCACAATGCCGAGCCGATTTCACCGCGCAGGAGGTCACGCCTCCGCAGCCTCATCCAATTCGTGGATAAGCCTTTCCACCCGTTCCACAAATTTGTATGCATCATCCTTCAGTTCCACGGCGATTTTCCTCGTTGTTTCCTTCGTGACGCTGTATTGTGCGATTTCCCTTTTGTTTCTTGCAAGGTTCAGGCCGTCAACATAGTCTTTCTCAAGCTGGGCTTTCTCAATAATCTCAACATACTTTTTCTCCAGCAACTGCTTATCCACAAAAAACGTTTCAAGCGCAAGGACAGTCGCGGAATGGTTTTTGCTCCTGTAATTCACCCTCGCAAGCGCGGCAGAGGCTGCCATGTACATCGCATAATAAGCGCAGACAGCAACCCATTCGCTTGAGTCGTAATCTTCGGGCACATCCAATGCGCTTCTCGCATCCTTGTTGCCGTGGATGCCAAAAAGTATGCTCATTGTTACGAGGTTGTCCTTCGCCTTCCAATGAATCTCGGCACCAGCCTTTGTATGAACGGCGTTTTTGCCAGCAAGCCCTCATTGATGAACTTGGAAACGTCTTTTTCCATCTAATCCCCCGCTGGCTGCCGCAGGTACTGCAGAGTAAACGGATAAACCAAATCGTAAAACAGTTCCTGCCCTTTCAGCACAACCCCGAACCTTACAATTTCCCCCCATAGTTCGGGGTTGTCCGCCCTTATGTTCCTGAATTCTTCTTTGCTGACAATAACGGGGCTTATTTTCAGGTTGTATTTATGCCTCAGCGACAGGGCGATTTTTTCCGCCTTCCGGTTCCCGCAAATGCAGAGCATGTCAATGTCGCTCCCCGCATTTGCCCCGCCCTTTGAATAGCTGCCGAACAGGACAGCCAGTTCGGGCTCTGCTTTGCCCATAAATTCTTCCACAGCCCTCCATGCCTGTGGATGTTTTTTAATGAAAGCACCCTTCCTGTTTATGGAATAATAAGTGAATGCAAGATATGCAGGGTCGCCGTATCTCCTGATGGAATAAACAAGCGCCTTCCCCACGCTCCTCCTGGACAGGATTTCCTTTCCCTCTAAGGTGTTAAGCATAGAGTGTACGCGCTCGTGGGAATAGCCTGAGCGCCCTTCTATCTCCTTGGTTGTCCTCTCAGCCCCTTCCGGGAAGAAGGCCGACAATATCCTAAGTTCGGCTTCGCCAAGCAAGCAAATCACCTGTTGATTTTCCAACTATATAGTTGATAAATCAACTTTTAAACCTATCGCCATGCCGCCCATACGCAGGCATGGAGCAAGCAGTTTCACTTCCTCCCGTCCCTTCCCATGCCCATGCGCTGCTTCTTCTCCGTGTCGAACTTTTGCTCCTTTTCTGTGCGTTTCATTCAGTCACCTCCCGAACCCTGCGGTTGCACCGCGGCTAACCGCGGCAATGCCGTGCACTTTCCTCATTTTCCTTTGCCCGCTCAGTTGCCGCCCGCCATGTGCCGTTTTGCCCCCCTATTCCGCATCCTCTATCCCGTTCTCCGTGACCCTGTATATCGCCTCCCCGTCGGGCAGTGAGGGCGAATCCACAAGCTTCGCAACCCTCTTGTCCTCCTTGCTCTTCCTGAGGTAAAGCCTTGTCTTTGACGCGTGCGCCACGACATTCCCCCCTATAGGGGCAGTAGGGTCGCCGAACAATATGTCGGGCCTCTCCATAACCTGGTTCGTTACCAGCACGGCAATATTGTTCATTTCCGCAAGTTTCTGCAGCGCCCTCATATGCTTGTTCAGCCTCTGCTGCCTGTCCGCGAGCATGCCCCTGCCTATAAACTCCGACCTGAACTGCGAGGTAAGGGAGTCGACAATCACAAGCTTGATGTTTTTCTCCTTTACCATTTCCCCCGCCTTTTCCGCGAGCAGCATCTGGTGGTCCGCGTTATATGCGCGCGCCACGAAAATATTCTTCAGCACCTTGGCAGGGTCCAGCTTCAATGCCTTTGCAATCGAAACAACCCTCTCCGGCCTGAAGGAGTTTTCGCTGTCTATGTAAAGCACGTTCCCGCTCAAGCCGCCCTTATCCTTCGGCATCTGCGTTGTCACGCACGTCTGGAAGCACCACTGCGTTTTCCCCGAGGCGAACTTCCCGTAAATTTCCGTGATGCTCTGGGTTTCAATTCCCCCGCCTATGAGTATATCAAGTTCCTTGGAGCCTGTTGTGATTTTCCCCACAAGTTTCCTTCTTTCCGCAAGTATATCCGCGCTTTCAAATCCCATTTCAAGCGCTTCTCTTGCGGCCTTTATCGCCTTGTCCGCTGTCCCGTCACCAAGCGCGGCAGCCTCCTTAAGTTCCATAGGCGAAGCAACCGCAACGCTCTCAAGCGTTTTGTATCCCGCTGAAAAAAGCTTCTCCGCTGCCGCAGGCCCAACGCCGGGCAAATCCTTGACTTCCTTGATTTCCTTTCCCATGCAAACACCTCCCTGCACGCCCGCTTTTCGGGGTTCGGCTTCGGAAACCTCGCCCCCTTGCGGGTGCAGATTCTTTTGCAATAGTATGTTTGTTTGAACCCTTTATAAACAATTGGAGGGTGGATTTCCACTGCGGCGCGCCGCCCTCACGCATCTTGCGCCTATTCCGCAGCCAGCCTGCGGATAAGCGCCTTATTTTCCTCGATAGACTGCCTTACAGCATCCTCGACGCTCTTCGGCTTCCTTGCAGGCACAATCCTCTTCTCGATGAACGCCCTTATTTCCGCAACTTCCTTCCGCATGTTCGCATTCTGCCAGAAGAACTTCTCGTCCTCGGTTGTTTTTTTCGCGTCCGCCCTTACCGCAAGCCTCATGCGGTTAAGGCGCAGGAACGCATCCACGCATACAAACATGGTGCGCTTGTTCGCGTCCTCGAAAGGGTGCGCGCGCGGGAAAGAATGCATGAACTTCGCAAGGCTGTCAAGCATGTCAAGGTCGAACACGGCATCCACCCAGAGGAGATTGCCTGTGCGGGCGCTTTTCTTATCCAGCATGCGGTGAATTTCCTCTATTTTTGCCGGCGTGAACACCAAATCTTTCATCAGGAGGAAATTGTGCGGAGCAAGCTCCTCCCTGCCCTTGAACATTGCGAGGTATTCGCCTATGCGTTCCCTTGCAAGTTCCGAATAATTGATTTCTGGATGCGAGCGCATCTCCTCGTAAACCTCGTCTGGAACCGAAAGGGTTATTGTTTTGCTCATATTTATTTAATGCACATAGTTAAATAAAAACCTTCCTGTTGCGCATTATCCTCAGTATGAGCCATTTTTCAAGGTTTAAACGCAGTGTTTTCTCCGCAAATCGCGCCAGTTCCGCGTCCGCAATCCCCTCACCCTGCCCCGGGAACTGATGGCCGACAGCCCAAAACCCGCGGCTTTTTCCGCGCCTCACGAGCCCCATATCACGCTCCGTAAGCAGTTCCTCATGCCCCGTGGAACGGAACCGCGCATCCGCCGAGCATATCGCTTTCACAAGCGTGGATTTCCCGCTGTTTGGCATGCCGAAAATAAGGATGTTTTTGCCTTGCTTGGCAAGCCTTCCAGCAAGCGCTGCGCGCTTTTCCGCATCAAATATTTCCGCGGATTCCGCACGCATAACTCCCGCACGCTTCATGGTTCCGCCGAAATACCCTTGCTTCAGGGGGGTTAAAAACCTGCGCAGGGTTCATTTCCTGTGCAATCTTTTCAGAGCACTGGCACGCGAATTTGGCGGAGCCCAATGGGTGCTCAAACTATGGTTGACGAAAGAAACAGTTCGCCTGTTGGCGAACAGCACACTCCAACTTTGAGCAGGCAGGCTGCAAAAGGCAAACTGCCTGCTATTTTTTCCTGCGCCTTGTTTTTTCTTTTTTCACTTCTGCGTCGGTCCTGCGCCTATCTATTGCCGCGACATACTGGCTACTTGGTTCATGAGAGGGCGAGTGCACATTCTTAACATACTTGAAATATACTCTCTTCTCGCCTGAACCGGCAACAACAGATTCATTTTTGCCCCTTATCCCCCCCAGCGGTCTACTTGTCATGTCAAACTCTCTATGAGGATATTCCTTGACCCTGAGTGATTTTATACGTAAAGCCTTGGCTAATTCTATCGCGCCTATAGGAATGCGTTTACTTTTAGCAATTCTCGGTGCCAATTTATCGCCTCCGTTATTTCCAACAAACTAAATGTGCAGACAAGTATTTTAATGTTCCGAAACAACTTATCACGCCTCCGCAGCCTCGTTGACAACAAATTCCAGTTCCCCGCTGCGCGCGTTTTTCTTTGCACGCCCGCGAAGCGTGAATTCCGAGCCCTCGATAGCCTTTGCAAAGTCATCAATTATCTCCTCGGGCGTGTCCTTCCTCAGCCTCTTTTCCAAATCTTCCTTCCCGATGCCCATAATCCTCTCCGCTGCGCTGCCGAATGCAACCGCCCCCATCCTTCCCGACGCATCCTCCACATCAAACCCGACAACGGGGTTTATGTCGGGCTTCTCGATTTCCCCGCACACGCTGCACACCCAGCCCCCGGCAACGCCCTCAAGCTTCTTGCCGCACTTCGGGCAGATGTTGTACCTCAGGTTGCCCTGCTGAACTTCCGCAATTTTGACTAGCAGCTCTGCATTTGCCCCCTCAGCAAGTTCGGAAATTTTTTTGCCCTCATACTTCGTGCCAGCGCCAATGCCTCCTCCAGCAGGACCCTTCATCACTTCCCCAAGTTTATGCTTCGGGTTCCTCACAATGCGCGCCTGCCATCCGAGGTTTAACTCAATCCCCCTCATCCCCTCCTTTGTGTAAGCGCCCTCGATTTTTATCGGGTCGCCCTCCTTCAGTTTTTTAACGGAATCGGCAATCTCGTTCCATGCTGCGGCCCTTACAACCGCGCCCTCGTCCGCAATTTCAAAATTCACAACCTTGCCCCTCCTCCCCTCCTTTTCAAACTCCCTCTCCCCGAAAATCCGCGCGACGCGCGCATAAGCATCAACATTCTGCTGCCCCGCAGTTAGTTCGGAAAGTTTGCACGGCTTTGCAGTGCACTCCGGCAGCCTCTCGCTGCTTGCTCCCGCCAAACTGAAATCCCCGCCGAACCCCAAATCCAGCTGCGCCTTTCCGTTATACGCCCCGACCCTGCAGCCCTTCAGCGCCATTATCGCCCCGCGTTCCGCGCAAAGTTCCTCAAGCTTCTTAACATCCCTGTGCCAGAGCGTCAGCCTCATCTCGGCGCTTGAATCCGCTACAACCATATTGCAAAGCACGCCCCTCTTGCCGTTCTTCTCGAACTCCCTCGGGGCAAAGATATGCATCGCCCTTGCAACCAAATCAACATTCTGCATTCCAGCCTCAAGCTGGGAAAGTTTCATCCCGCTTGCGGGAAGGTTCCTCTCAAGTTCCAGTTCCACGCCCAGTTCACGGGCAACCATAAACAGCGCCCCGCTGTCGGTAAGCAGGCCCTCGAACCTCTTCCTCTTCTCCGCAACCATCTGCGCTATTTCTTCGTGCGTTTTCCCGCTGCCCTGCACTACCTTTTCCATTACCGAATCCTTGCCGTAAACAGCGGTTTCCGAACCCCCTATTCCCGAAGCCATTATTGTTCTTTGTTGGGACTTGTTTTTATTGGTTGTGCCGAACCGAACCCGTGCGAAAACCCCCAAACCGCGCGCGGATTTGTTTTTATTGGTTGCGCCCCTGAAATAATCGTTATGTTTAAGCAGATAGTTCCGGGCATTTACGCGCTGCTTTCGGAGGGCGGCTGGAGCTCGAACTCGTACCTTGTAGCCGAAAAATCAAAAGGCGGCTGCGCGCTTATAGACCCGGGCCTGCCCGAAAACGTGCCGCTGCTGGAATCAGCGCTCGCGGAACTCCGCCTTTCAGCCGCGGACGTGCGCCTTATCCTGAACACCCACGGCCATGCAGACCACTTTGGCGCGGACTTCGCGTTCCCGGAGGCGGAAGTGCTGATGCATGCGCATGATGCGGAATTCGTAAACCGCGGCGACGGCACTTTCACGTGCGCGAATTTTTTCAGGGAGGCAGATTTCCCGAAAATAAAAAAATTCCTCGCCGACGGGCAAAAAATAAAATTCGCGGGCTTTGTTTTCGGGGTTGTTCACGCGCCGGGGCATACACAGGGCTCGGTTTGCTTCTACGAGCGCAAAAAGGGCATGCTCTTCTCGGGCGACACCCTATTCAGCGGCTCCTTCGGCCGTTATGACCTCCCTGCAGGGAGCAGGGAGGAACTGCTCCGCTCCCTGAAACGCCTGCGGGCGCTGGATTTCAGCGTTCTCCTCCCCGGGCACGGGCCGATTCTGGAGGGCAAAGCAAGGCAGGAAAGGAACCTGGAGGCATGCATTGCAATGCTGCGCTGAAAGCGAACCCGCACGGAAGGCACGCATTTCCCCCCTTACATGAACCGCCTATTCGGGGGGCATGGCAGGTTTTAAATACCTAACCGCGCCAAATATAGTTTGGTTTCCATGAAAGAAGGCAGGGTTTACAAGGGCATAATTTCGGACATTGAAAAATACCGCGGCCTTGTGTTCGTGGTAATAGACCCGCCGAACCAGCACCCCGAGGATGCGGGAAAGCTTGCAAAACTCGCGGAGAAATGCGGGGTTAACGCGATTGCCGTGGGGGGCAGCATAGGGGCACAGGGCGAACTCCTGAGCAAAACCCTTCTCGCGATAAAGGACAAGTGCTCGCTCCCGCGCATACTTTTCCCCGGCAATATCGCAACACTCAGCGAGCGCGCCGACGCGATTTATTTCATGTCAATGCTCAATTCCCTTGACCCTTATTACATCACTGGCGCACAGACGGCATCCTCCCTCCCTGTAAAGCAGATGGGGCTTGAAGTGCTCCCCACATCATACATAATAGTCGAGCCCGGGCGCGCTGTAGGCTGGGTTGGGAGGGCTAAGCCCATCCCGCGCAACCTGCCGTACCTTGCTGCAATAACCGCGCTCGCGGGAGAATACATGGGCTCTAAAATGGTTATACTCGAATCCGGCGGCGGCGCACCGGCACCCGCGCCGAAGGAAATGGTTTCGCAGGTAAGGAAAATGATCGGTGTCCCGCTTGTTGTTGCGGGCGGCGTCCGCACGCCCGAATATGCGTACCAGACCGTAAAGGCGGGCGCTGACATAATCCATGTGGGCACTGCCCTTGAGGGCTCGGCCTCGAACTTACCCAAAGCCGAGGCAAGGCTGAAGAAGATGGTTGCAGCGGTTAGGAAAGCGGGGAAGGGGAAGCGCTAATTTCCCGAGGCTTCTATTTTTTGCCCCCTATTTCAATCGCCTTAACAGTCTCCGCAATCGCCTGTTTTGTGGGGGTAAGCGCGTGCCAGCCCAATCCCTCCATCTTGCCCGTGTTATAACTCCTTTCCCTCACAAGCCTGTCTATGTGTGCCGGCAGTACAATTGTGTTGTGCTTTGTTATAATCGCCTTTGTGAAAAAGAACCACGAAGCGGCCTTTGCCATAATCGGGCCTATTGTGTTCATTTCCGCGCTTACCCCGAGTTCTGCACGCAGCGCCTCGTAGAATTGCTTTAGCGTCATCCCGCCCTCCTCGGCAACAATGAAAATCTCCCCCATTGCATCCTCTTCCCCAAGAAGGAAGACAAGCGCATCCGCCAAATCCCTGTAATAGATAACCTGCCACTTATTTTTCCCGTCCCCGACCAAAGGAAAGTTGTGCTTCGCCTGCTTTATTATCCCCGCCCAGAACTCGTTAGGCCCGAGCACCATCGCACTCCTCACTATTGTGACTGGCAGGACCTCCAGGTATGTGAGCACAATCTTCTCCGCCTCCGCCTTGCTCTTCTCATACCTTGTAAGCGGCTTCTGCGGAGTTTTCTCACCCGCCCTTACCCCGCGCTTAAGGTCGCCCATCACGCCCACAGTGCTCAGGTAAACCAGCTGCGCAACCCTCTCCTTTGCGCACGCCTCGAGCACGTTTTTTGTTCCCGCAACATTGACCCTGAACAAATCTTTCGCGCCCTCATCAAGCTGCGCCGCAAGATGGTAAACCGCATCCGCGCCCTTTACCGCGGAAGCAAGCGCCTTTGCATCAAGGATGTTGTTGCCGAGCTTTGCATCAAACCTCCTTACAAGGTGCCCGCGCCTCTCAAGGGTTTTGGCAAGTTCCCTGCCCACCAGCCCCTCGGAACCCGTGATTAGGATTTTCATAATTCCACCTTAAACTTAGGTTAAAGGATTTATTAAGGGTTTTGCATGAACTTTTGGTTATGGCCGAAGGCACGGAAAATGCTGAATTACTTGAGGTTGGCCCATCCCGCGCAGAGTCAGCGGATGCTGCGGCGGAATGCGCAAAGGCAGTTGATGCCGCAGGGGAAGCGCTTGAAATTGATGCTTCCCACGGCGGGCAGGTTCTGCGCACAGCTATCGGCCTCTCAGCCCTGACAGGCGTGCCGGTTTCGCTGAAAAACATACGCTCCTCGCGCCCCAAGCCGGGGCTGAAAAAGCAGCACGTTGCCGCAATAACCGCTGTTGTATCCATCTGCGGCGCAAGGACAATGGGGGTTTTCGAGGGTTCGAAGGAAATAAAATTCAGCCCAAGGGAAATAATGCAAAAGCAAACCCTTGCAACAAACATAGGTTCCGCAGGTTCCGTTGCGCTTGTGATTCAATCAGCATCCCTTCCCGCGCTTGCCTGCGAACTGAAAATTTCCGCAACAGGGGGGACAGACGTTGCATTCTCCCCGCCCATGAACTATCTGGCGAACGCGCTCTTTCCCGCGCTGAAATGCACGCGCGCGAGGTTTTCCGCGGAAACACTGATGCACGGCTACTTCCCGAAGGGCAGGGGAAGGGTTCTTTTCCGTTCAAAGCCCGCCGCCCTGCCGCTCAAGCCCCTGCGCATCCTCGAGCTCGGCGAACTTCAGGAGATAAAGGCGTTTTCCCATTCCGCATCTCTTCCCTCCGATGTTTCAAGGAACCAGCTCAGTGCTGCAAAGAACGCCCTTGCGAATGCCGGCATTGACGCTCCTTTCGGCGGGCACGCCGAAAGCAGGGAGCGTGCGGACACAATAGGTTCGGGAATAGATCTTTTCGCAATTTTCAGTTCGGGCGCCGTTATAGGCGCGAACGCCCTTGGCGAAAAAGGCAAGCCAGCGACAAGAGTAGGGGAGGAGGCGGCGCAAAACCTCCTGCGCGAGCTTTCCGCGCAAAGGCCTGTCGATTCCCACCTTGCCGACCAGCTTATCCCCTACATGGCTCTTGCAAAAGGGAAGAGCGAAATCTCCTGCACCTCTCTGACTGAACACACGCTCACAAACATTTCAGTTTGCGAGAAAATGCTCGGCGTGAAGTTTGAAGTGCGCGGCAGCCAGGGCGAGCCTGCTGAAATCTCAGTCACAGGTGCGGGCTTTTCAACGAAGGCACGCCAGAAATGACAACATCCTTCCCGAGCACTGCAGCCTCCGCGCAATCGAGCAGAACCCCCTTTGCAACCCTGCGCTCGGCCCAGTCAAGCCCTTTCCCTATCCTGCGCGGAGAAACAATGAACACAGCCTCATCCGCAAGCCCCGCGCGCAGGAAAGAAGTGTTCAGTTTCTTCCCGCCCTCAAGCATAACCGAATTTATCCCCGCACTGCCGAGTTCGTGAAGCAGCGAATGCAAATCAACGCCCCCTCCCCCGCGCTTCACAACCATTACCGCTGCCCCGCGCTTTTGAATCTCCCTTGCTTTGCGCGCATTCCTGCGTGCCCCCGCAGCGGCCACAACTGCCGTTTTCAGCCCTCCCCCGCACTTCAGCACGCGCGCGTTTGCAGGAATCCTGAGCGAACAGTCAAGAACCACGCGCAGCGGGTTTTTTATGCCGCCTTCCTGCAAACCCGAACCGCGCGCGTTTTTTGTGTTTTTGTTTTTTCCGAGGCGCGCAGTGAGAAGCGGGTTATCCTTAATCACGGTATTCACGCCGACAATAACCGCATCAACCCTTGCCCGCATCCTGTGAACCAATTCATCCACTTCCTTTCCGCTGATTTTCTTCCTTTTCCCGTTGCCCCAGGTTATCTTTCCGTCAGCGGTCATTGCAACCTTCATTATGACAAAAGGCCGCCCCCTGCGCATTCTGGTTATGTAGAAGTTGTTAAGTGTTTCCGCTTCTTTTTTGCAGAGCCCAACATGCACCTTAATCCCCGCGCTGCGCAGCGCCCTGATTCCTTCCCCGCTTACTCCCTGATTGGGGTCCCGCATTGCAATAAAAACTTTTTTTATTCCCGCCCGCATGATTGCGCGCGTGCACGGAGGCGTCCTTCCCCAATGGCTGCATGGCTCGAGCGTTACATACATCTCCGCCCCCCTTGCTTTTTTTCCCGCAAGCCTCAGAGCCATTGCCTCTGCGTGCTCCGCCCCGCAGCACTTGTGCCAGCCCTCCGCAATAACCTTCCCGTGCTTTGCAACCACGCACCCGACCATGGGGTTAGGGCCTGTTTTGCCCCCGCCCCTTTCGGCAAGCGCAATCGCCCTTTGCATGAGGCGCCTTTCCGGCACCCTTTCTGCAGGAGCCCTTTCAATAAGGTGCCTTTCCGTTCCCCTTTGTGCAGCCATAAAATCACATCGCAGGCAGAGGCACCGCGGCAGGCAAGAAAACCACAAAAACAATCCCTGCAAGTATGAAAGGCCCGAACCTCGGCAGGTTCCTGTACACAGGCACCTCCTTCATGCCCATGCTTAGCAGTTCCTTTTTCAGTTTCTCGTCAATTATTCCCTTGAACTGCACCCCGAGTTTTTCCTTTTGCTTCTCATCCATAAAATCGAGCGCAATCAGCTCGTCCTCCTCGAGTTCCGCAATCTTCACGCGCGCAAGGAAGAACTCCTTCCTTATCCCGTGCTCGAACGCAATGAACAGCAGCGCCGCAGCCATGGGCAGGGCTATTGCAGCAACATACGCGTATGAAATAAGCCCCGCATTCAGTGAAAATGCCAAAAACACGGAAAGCGGAATCCCCAAAATCAGCGCCCTCTTTATGCCCTCCTCATTGCCCTTCAGCACAACCCCCCTCAGCGCATACCTCCCCGCATAATAAGCCCCGAACCAGAGCGCCGCTGCAAGCGCGGCAACAAACAGCACGCTGAGTACAAAAACCCTGCCTTCATAAACAGGCATAATCAGCGCCAATCCTGCGAAAAGCTTCACATCCCCTCCGCCGATTTTTCCCGCGTAATACAGCGCATACCCTATTGCGAAAACAACCCCTGCAATAAGGAATGCCTGCATGTCAAATGCCGCGAGCGAAATCACTGCACCCACGGCAACAGCGCCGTAGGTTATTTTATCGGGAATAAGCCCTGTTTTGAAATCGGCGTATGCCGCAGCGGCGCCCGCGATAAGCACCGCCGCAATCCTCAGGAGCATCAGGTCAATCATTTTTCCGCCCCGCGCAAATTCCCGACATCCAAAAAACAAACGCCCGCAGCCTCACCTGATTTTGAACTTCTTCTTCCCCATCCCCTTCACGCCCTTTGTCCCCTGCAAACTGCGCAGGAAGCCCTGCACCCCCTGCTTCTGCAGTTTCTTCTCGTCTATGTTCCCGAACCTCTTGAAAATCGCCTTCATATTTTTGTAATTCCTTATCAGTTCCCTTACTCCCTCCTCGCTTTTCCCGGAGCCCTTCGCAATCCTCGCAATCCTGCTCCTGTCGAGCAGCTCGGGATTTTCCTTCTCCGCGCGCGTCATTGAATCCATCATCACCTTAAATCCGTCAAGTTTCTCCTCCCCTACCTCAAGCATCTCCTTCGGCATCTGCTGGCTTAACCCCATCATTTCCATTACCTTTCCAAGGGGCCCCATTTTCCTTGCAGCCTTCAATTGCTCGTAGAACACAGTGAGATTAAATTCGCCCTTCATCAGGCGCTCCATGTCGAATTCCTCGGCCTCTATTTCCTTCGCCTTCTCAAGCAGCGCCTTCAAATCCCCGTAACCCATTACCCTTGCAAGATACCTATGAGCATCGAACCCCTCCAGGTCAGCGGCCTTTTCCCCCGTGCCTAAAAACAGCACAGGCGCCTTTGTTGCCGCGCACGCTGCTAACGCTCCCCCGCCCTTTGCGCTTCCGTCCATCCTTGTGATTATTACGCCATTAACCCCCACAGCGCTGTGGAACGCCTCAGCCTGCCTCCGAGCAAGCTGCCCTGTGTCCGCGGCAATAACAAGCCACGTATGTTCCGGCCTGAACGCTGCACTAATCTCCCTTATCTCCTTTGTCAATTCCTTGTCCAGCGCGCTCCTTCCAGCGGAATCAGCAATAACCAAATCATATTTCTCAAACTTCTTCAGCCCTTCCTTAACAACCTTTGCAGCATTCTTTCCCCCCCTAATCCCGAAGAAAGCAACCTTCGCCTTTGCAGCAACCTGTTCCAGCTGTTCATATGCCGCAGGCCTGAATACGTCCCCTGCGATAACCCCAACCTTTGCCCCGCGCTTTGAATAATAGTGCGCAATCTTCCCGATGGTTGTTGTTTTTCCCGAGCCGAACAGGCCGACCATAAGCACCCTGCGCGGCTTGTCGGGTATTTTCGCAGCAGTTTCCCCTTGCACCTTTGCGGGCAATTCTGCTGCGCTTCCCCCCACCATTTCCGCAAGCAGTTCGTAGGTTTTCTTTACTACATGCTCCCTGCGGTTTATTCCCGAGGGAAGGTCCTTGAATGCCTCTGCCTCGACATTTTTGCTCAGCCCTAAAACAAGTTCAATTTCCACATCCGCGCCTATAAGCGCGCGCTGCAGTTCCTTCACAACCTCCTTTACCGTGCCTTTGTCAAGCTCCGTGGAGTTGCGCAGCCTCTCCATTGCGCCCCTTAATTTTTCCCCTAAGCCCATTGCAATCACTAAAAATTAGCACAAAAAGGAATATAAGAAAGCAGGCAGGGTTTGGTTTTGCTTCCGCTAGCCCTGAAAACAATGCACAGCGGCATTTCCGCCGTGCGCACAAAGGTTCCGCTTACGCGGTTGCAGGCGCAACTTCCACCCTTCTTGTGCGGAAGTTCGCATACGGCCTGTACTTTGTCTTTGTCCAAGCCTGGGGCTGTTTCTTCCTCAATTTGAACTCTTCCTTAAGCAGCTTGAGCCTGAGCTCCTCGCTTGCCTTATCGGGACTCCAATCCATTTCATTCACGCTCCTTGTGTTTAATCCTCTAATGAATCTCCTTCTCCACTGCCTTCTGCGTCATCTTCATCCTCGCCCCCATCATCTTCATCGGCGCCAAGGTCTTCCTCGTCAGTGCCCTTGCTTTCTCCGCCCTCTTCCCTCTTTGTTGCTGCCTTTTCCCTGGCTTCATCCTTGGCCTTTCCCACAACTTCGCCGAAGGAAACCCTGCCCCTTACCGCGGTTACCTTTATTGTAACCTTGTCTCCCTTCTGCGTCCCAGGGACTATAACAACATAGCCCTTTACCTTGCCTATGCCGTCTCCCTTTTCCCCCACGCCCTCGATTTCAACCTCGTAGGTTTCCCCTTCCTTTACGGGAATGTCCCTCTGGAATCTTGTGGTATTGTACTTGCTATATGCCATTTAATTCTCCTCCTTTCCGCAACCTGCAGCCACGCGCCAGAAACGATTAATCCCCATGCGGGAAATTAAGCCCTTCAAAACGAGAAGCCAGAAGTTGCTAATTTACAGTCTTATAACTCACCAGTCGAATTGACAGTTGCTATATATACTGCTGCTTAGGTTATTTAAAAGGCTTTGCCTTTGTTCGTCAATTGGCGAAACAGCCGCTGGCAAACCGCCCGGAGCAGGCAAATAACCCCTTCCTGCGCACCTGCCTCAGCCCTTCCTGTAGCCGAACTTTCTGCAGTATTCCTTGTGGTTCATGTGCTCAAGGTAGATTGCATATAGGCTTGCCATGTCGCCCTCTATTGTGTATATAAGCCGCCAGCTCGAATCAAGGTTGAACTTCCAGAGGTTAGTTATTCCGTACTTTCTGGCATACTCGCCAGGCCATTGTTTCCTTGGAATTTTCTTGCCGGCCTCGATGTTTTTCGCAATCTTTGCGGTTGCCCTGCTGATGCACTCAATGATGTATTTGGCCTCGCCGCCTCCCTTATCCGCGCGCAACCTGAGCCTTACATACTCCTTGTTGAACTCCGCGGAGTAACGTACCTCATGCATATGCAGGCACGCTCTCTGCAATGAGTTTCCTTGCCTTCGGCGTATCAGCAAAAACCCAGACAAGCTTGTCGTCTTTTGTGAGCATTACCTTCCTCGACCTGATGAGGTAGTCTATCGCAACCTTATATGTCTGGTACATTACCTTTTTCGGCAGTTTCTTCCAGAGTGCCGTCCTGCCCGGATAATTATCCGCCTTTTTTATCGCATCCTCTATCATAATCACAGTATCCAGCCTCGGGTAGTGCAGAACATTCGCCCTTGCGTGCATAGTTATCATATATACTTATATGATTTGTTTATTTAAATGTTCCTCCTCCGCCCCCGTCCCGCCGATGGCTGGCTTTGTTTGCCGTCTTCTGAGCGGGGCAACTACTCTGCGGGAGAGATGGTCCCGTTCCTTCCCGTGCTTACCTGCAGCTCGCCGTTGTATTCCGAGCACCAGCCGTTCTCAATCTTTATCTTGTCCCCTTCCTTTATCTGGTCGATTTGCTCGTTCCAGAGGCTCATCCTCACTTCCCCTGTTTTGTCCTTTACCGCGGCGCTCGCGACCCTGCCGCTGCCCTTTTCATTTGCGAACTTCCTCGGCTCCCCTATTGAAACGACTTCAACAGTAAGCTCAGGGACCCCGCTCCTTGCTTTCAGTTCTGAAACCTTCATATCATCCCCTCTCAAGCATTCCACCCCCAAAACAATTAAAAGGGAAGCGCCCTGAAACCGGCGCCATACCCTTGCCTGTGCGTCCTCTTGTACGACTCCACGAACCTTATAATCCTGCTCTCGATCATTTAAGACCACCTCGGACATACCTTGCGCAAAGTGCCTTTTAAAGGCGCGGAAGGAGAGTGCATTTCCGGTGCGGAATTGCGAAGGAAAATTTCCCGTGCGGGGTGCGGAAGGCGTTTCTTCTGCATTTCGAAGCCTTTCGGAAACAATTTTATACGTGGTTGTCAGTTATTACTTCATGGTTGAAGAACGGTTCAGGAATGATTTAAGGCGCAATGCAACCGTGCGCATAAAGTTTGAGCATCTGAACCCTAATCTGCAAATACTAATCAAAAATAGCAACAAAATTCCGCAGGGGTGGGAGGTGGATAAACTTGGAGTTAATACACTCAGAGGTTGGCGCAAGACAACCGAAGGAATTCTGGCGGGTGTTGCGCTTTGGGATTTGCATGATTATGTTTCTAAAAAGCCGCCATCCCCGATGGCGTCGGCAACTGCATATGTAGCAGAGGCATATGTGCGGCAAGCGGTAGTAAATGCAATACACGAGAAGCATGTAGCTCTCGCCGATGTAATGCAGAAATGCGGCATCCTAGCAACCGAGTCCGAAGGCAATTACCCGCGCGACTGGAGTAACCCCGCAATCGTGAAGGAAACGCACCCTATTTTTTCAGTCCAGCATAACGGCGACCTCGTGTTCAGGAAAAATTCGCGCCGCGAATACCTGCAATATTGCATACAGAAAAAGTGGCCAGGCAAATTCGGTCTGAACCCATGGAACTGGCGCGTCTACCTAAAGCCGCCGACCGCGCCCGAGAAAATTCGTGTTTTGGCGGTGAATAAATTGAGGGAAATGGCGGCAAAGATGCCCCCAATTCGTGCGCCTTTTCCAGTACCAGTGCCTGTTAGAGCCAAGTGCCTTAGCCCTGCAGGGAAAAGAAAATTTTACAGGCGCTAGTTTTTTCCATCGCCCGCAAGCTGTTCAGCCAAGCACCCTGTCCAGGATGAACTCAGGCTCGAATTCCTTCAAATCAGCGTAACCCTGCCCCATTCCTATGTAAAGTATGGGCTTCTTTAACCTGTACAAAAGTGAAATTGCCGTGCCGCCCTTCGCATCGCAGTCTATTTTCGTGAGTATGAACCCGTCAATCCCAAGCCTTTCATTGAACTCCGCGGCCTGCTGAAGCAGCGCCTGCCCTGTGTACGCCTCGCCCACATAAATTTTCATATCCGGCTTTGCAACGCGCGCAATCTTCTCCAGTTCAGCCATCAAATTCTTGTTGGTTTCCTGCCTCCCCGCACTGTCAATCATTACAACATCGACTTTCTTCGCCTCCGCAGCCTTTATAGCATCAAACGCCACAGCCGCGGGGTCAGCGCCATACGTGTGCTTCACCACCCTCACGCCCAATTTCTCCGCGTGCTTCTCCAGTTGTTCAATAGATGCAGCGCGAAAAGTATCGGAAGCAGCCCACACAACCCTTTTCCCCCTTTTCTGCAAAAGGTGCGTGAGTTTTGCGATTGTCGTTGTCTTTCCCGCGCCGTTCGGCCCGAGGAAGAGGATAACAAACGGTTTCTTCCCCTTTGCCGCAATTTCTGAAAGCAGGTCAAGCCTTTCCGTGTGCATCACGCGCATCAGCACAACCCTGAGTTCGCGCTTCAGGAACTCGGTAACATCTTCCCCGCGCGGAACCTCCTTCCCCACAAGCTGCCTGCGCATTTCAGATGCAATCTCCTCCGCTGTGCCCTGCTCGACATCCCCCTCGAGCAGGGCAAGTTCCAGTTCCGACAAAAAATCAGCGATGTCCTTTGTCTCTACTTTTACCTTCCCCCTCAGGAAGCCCTTAATTTTCGCGCCGACGGAAACCTTTGCCTTAAGCACCCTTTTCTTTTCTGGGGGAAGCATTGGTTCGAATTCCTCCTGCGCTTCAGGCGCCTCAGCAGCTGGTTCGGCGGCAAGTTCAGGTTCCGCCTCTTCCGCGAATTCGGGTTCTTCAGCGGTTTCGGCTTCAGAAGGAGCGGCTTCAGTTTCCGCTTCTTCAGGAAAAGGCCTTTCTTCAGCAGCGGCTTCTTCCGCTTCAATTTCCTCCGCAGCCTTCTGCCCGGGCTTTTCCTTTGCAGGCTTTTCCGCTTTGTGCGGCTCTTCCGCCTTGTGCTTCTTTTCAACAGGTGCGGAAACTTCAGCCGGCTTTTCAGAAACAGCGGGGACTTCCTCCGCAGCCTTGCCCTCCGCGGACTCGGCTTTTGCCTCAAGCTTAGCCTTCACCTTTTCGGTGAAAGCCGCGACCTTTTTCTTAAGGAACTCAAACATTTTGCGCGCGCCCCGTGCATTACAAGCCAGCGGCAATCACTGCCTTCTCGCCGCCTGCGCGGCATTCTGCCTGAGCACATTAATCGCCCTTCCGAGGTTATCCAGGTTTGCGGCGGTGAACTGCCTTTCCTTCTCCGCGCTCTCGAGCGCCTTTTCAATGTCCGCAAGCCTTTTCGCAAGTTCCTCCCTTGCCGCCTCGGTTGCGGCAGGGAGCATAATGTTTCCGGCAAGCGCCATTCCGACAAGTTTCGGGTCATCGATAGTGGCATCGACATAAATCCCCGCACCGACAGGGAGCTTTACCTTCCCCCCCTTGCCAGCCTTGCCCAGCGACTCAAGCACGCTGTCCGCAGCGGAAATATCGTTCTTCAGCCCGCTTATCTGGTTCAGCCTCGCAATAATCGATTCCATCTTCGCGCGCTCCGTCTCATACGCCTGCATTATCTGCGCGCCGCTAACCTTCACCTGCTTATCAGCCATTTATTTCGCCTCCTTTGCAGAATCTATTTTCACGTGCCGCCTCTTCACCGCGTGCTTCGAGCCCATGAGGCTGAATGCCTTCTCCCTTGCGTTTGCCTCGTTGTAAGCGGAAACTATTTTCGTGAATTTCTTGTAATTATCCTTCTCAAGGAACGTGCCGGAAACCGCGAAATCGGCTTCGCCCTTTTCCTTAACCCTGCCGCCCTTTCCCGCGGCGGATCCGCCCGTGCCAGCAGCTTTGCCCGCGGCAACCCCGCCCGCAACCGCCGCGGAACCCGCGTGTTTTTTTGTTGCTGCCTTTTCAATATGCCCCTTTTCCATTCCCCTCACCTCACTCGCCCCTCAGCCCTTCGTCAATCCTTATCAGTTCGTGCCCCGAGGTGTAAGTGCCGACAATCGCACCCCTGCTGTTCGCGACAACATCGTTCCCCACGAAAGGGTCGCCGTAATTTGCGGTCGTTGGCTTTCCCGAAACCCCGAAAATTTTCCCCAGCATCTTGAATTCCTTCTCGTTTACGTTAGGGTTAACTATGAATCCGTTTTCCGTAACCGTAATTGCCGAGCCCGGCACATCGCTGCCCGCGACATCCATCGCCTCGAACTTAATCCCGAAAAAATCCGCGAGTTTTTCCCTCTCCGCGTGCGGAAGCAGCCTGCTTACGACCCCCCCGCTGCTGTTCAGCGCAATCATGTTCCCCAGCGCGGTTGCGCCAATCATCTCAATCTCAAGCCCCTGCGAGCGCAGGAATTTTACCTCGCCATTTCCCGCGGCATAGGGCACGACAAACTTTTTTCCTACCCCTGTCATAAAAATTCCCGCAAGCGCGCTCTCCATTATGTTCGCCTTTATAACCTCAATCCCCAGCGTCCTTTCGTAATTCGCAATCTCCTTCTGCTCAACAAACTTCGGCAGGATCGCAACATCTTCGGTAACCACCGAAAAAACGCCCAGATACGGGCTGCCCCTCACGGTGCCCTTCTCTATCTCCATTTTTTCCCCTTTTTCGCGCCTGCGTTATTTTAATTCCCCGGCGTGCCCTCTTTCCTTTCCCGCGCCCTTTGTCTTTCGCCCGCTCACGCGCGCTACTTCATTCCCCTCTTGATGTCCCCTTTCTCCGCGGCAATCTCCTTCTCCCTCTTCTCCTCGCGCTTTTTCTTTTCCGCTTCCTCGGCCTCGATATCCTTTGCCTCTTTTTTCCCGTCCTTTCCCTCGGCGGCCTTCTTTTCCTTTTCCTTCTTCTCGGCCTCTTTCTTTTTCTTGTCATCGGCCTCGCGTTTCCTGTCCTCCGCAAGCTGTTTCCCCTTGCTCAGGTAAACATAAACCTTCCCGTCCTTCTTCACAAGCATAACCTCGAGCCTGCGCTGTATGTTTTTTGAATTCTTCCATATTTCGCGGTTCAGCTCCTCCGTAATAACCGCGTTATCGCTGCGCGCGTGCTTCTTCACGAACCTCTTTACCTCTTTCACGGCTTTTTTTGCCCTCTTTGTTCTCGGCTGGCTGAAAACGGGCACAAGGCTTATCACATATTCCGCTTCATTCCCTTTCATTCAACACACCCTCTGAAAATATCCGCCGCCCTTCCCCGTCCGCAACCTCTGAAAATACAAACCCCGCCTTTCCTGCAACGCCCTCTAATGATACCCCATCTTCCTTTTCTTCGGATGCATCTTTCCGCTCTTTGCGCGCTTCCCTCTCCCCTGCTTGCCGCTCTTCCTCTGCTTCTTCTTGAAAAGCAGGCCGAGTTTCGTGCTGCGCCAGTGCCTCTTCTGCTTCTTGTTCCAAAGCCTCTTGCCGGCCTTGCGCATCGCCCAGACAGGCGCGTTTGTCATTCCGGGGCCTATCTTCTTCCTCGCGGCAATCAAAAATTCCTTGAGTTCCTGTGTTTTGTGAACCATAAAAAACCAACCCGCCGCGTTTTGTTTTTATTTTCTTTTTATCGTAGTCTCCCTCTTCCTCGCAAGCCTTTCAAGCAAATCCTTCAGTTCCGCATCCCCAAGTTTCCCGTTAATCTCGCCCCGCTGCGCAAGAACCATTACCGCCTGTGTAACCTTGTAATACAATTCCCTGTTGACAAGCCTCACATTATTCAGCCTTTCCCTTGCCTTGCCCTCCAGCACATTCCTCATGATTGAACTCAATTGCATTTCAGCCTCAAGCATCCTCTGCCTTTCCGCAACAGCCCTTTCCTGGTTCCCGTCTCCCTGCTGTCCGAGTTGCATGCAAATTCCGCTCCCTGCCGCCCTATGCGGGTTTCGCTTCAGCACCCTCCGTCGCCTTCTCCGCGCCTGCTTGGTGCCTTTTCTCCGCAGCCTTCTTCTCCCCCTCAATCTTCTTCTTCTTCGCCTCTTCCTGCCCCCTTAGCGTGGCAGTAACGCTCTCTTCCTCCGCGCTCTTCCCCTTTCTTCCGTGCCCTGCCTTTGCAGCATATGCCCCGCTCCTGATAAGCTCCGCAACTTCATTTGCCTTCCTGTTCAAATATCCCGCGCCCTTCGCGCTTATTATCCTGCCCTTGCCCTTCTCGACCTTTTTAATCAGCCCCTCCTTCTCAAGGTTCTGCAGGCAGGTGCGTATAATTTTTCCGCCCGCTTCCCTGAAGTGCTCCGTCCTCACTCCGCGCCTTTTTCTCCCGCCATAATAGGTCCTCAAACTTCCCGTGCCCACCGGCCCGTCTGTGTAAACCCTGTAAAGCACGGATGCGGTGCGCACAAAATACCAGTCGGGATTCTGCGGCGCCCTTTCCCTGTTCACGCCCGTCTTTACAAGCCCCGCCCACTTGGGCTGCGCAATCCTGCCCTTCAGTTCCTTGGCTATCTCGCCTATAAGTGCTCCTGCCGGAACGTCGAAAACACCCAATTTTTCACATCCTTTTTCCCTTTCGGGATTGGTTGCTCAACCCTTGCCCGAAGCACGGGGAGCAAAACCAATCAGCAGACTGCCCGAAGCAGCCTGTTTATACAAAAGTATAGAAAACGAAGGTTTATAAATGCAGGGTTTGCCGCCTTTCGGCTGTTTACCAAAAAAATAAAAAAATAAGGGCGGGGCCTTTTTCAAAGCCCCCGTGAGTTCGCATTACCTTGTGCACGCGCCGTCTCTGCATGCTTTGTCGTTGCACGTCATTGGCGCGTTTTCCAGATAGCCGCCTTCGCAGTAATATTCCACGACCGTAGGCTTGTTGGCTGTGAATTGAGTGCCAGGGCCGATGCAGTAATCCTCCTTGGTGGCCGACGCCGCAACGCCGTATTTCTCCTTCCCGGTTGCGGTTCCCTTCACATACTTATCCTTGCCGCCGTCGGTTTCTTTGCACTCAACCAACTGTTCAGCGCCGCCGCTACTCTCCGGCACAGGCACGTTCTCCAGGCAGGGGTTCACAGTAACTGTCTGGTAGTTTCCCCTCTTAACGCTGGCTGTGTTTATTGTGCACTTAGTGTAGTCGTCCTGCTTGATTCTTATGCCGACCGCATAGAGGCTTTTTGTGTTGCCCGTGTATTTGCAGGGGCACCATAGGGTGGTGTTGTTTTCCCGCAGCGAGCAGCCAAGCCAGTTGTCCGAGGAGCCGCCGTAGTATGCGTCCGCTTTCACGGCCTTTCCAGCAGCGCCGTTGACCTGCACGCCGAACACCTTGAATGCCCTGGCTCCGCCTATTGGGGCAAACGAAGTTTCCGTACCCTTGTCAACAACTCCCACAACGCACTCGGTTATCTGCTCGGGCCCGGGCTGCGGAACCTGCCCGGGAACTTCCTGCGGGACTGTCTCCGGGCACGGGTCGACCGCAACAGTCTGGTATGCACCCCTGTTTACCTTTGTGTTGTTTATTGAGCACTTCGTATAGTCGCCCTGCTTGATTGTTATGCCGACTCCGCGGATTGAATTTGCGCCGCTCTTGCAGTCGCACTTAATTGTCGAGCCGCCGTTCGCGTTCGCGGACACCGCGCAGTCACTTTTGTTGCCCGCTGCAGTGCCATATTGCGCCTCCGCTTTCACTGCCTTTCCCGCAGCGCCGTTGACCTTGACATCGAACACCTTTACTTTCTTTGCGCCTATGCCTTCTGTGCTCGCAGTGCCCCTGTCAACAACCCCGACAACGCACTCGGTTATCTGCTCGGGCCCGGGCTGAGGGACGGGAACAGGCAGCTGTTCCGGGTTCTTTATCTGTATATCCCACGGCACCTTCGTGACCTTGTCAACTTTGCATGAGCCGCTGACAGTGCCGAAGATAATCGTCTTGCCGAGCTTGACCCTGACGGATTCCTTCTTTGGAACCACGAGGTTCACTGTTATGGCATCAACACTCACAAGCCCCTGCACGCTTGTAGTGAGCTTCGGTGCCCTCAGCCCAAGCCTGTCGTAAGGCACAAGCTTGAAATTCCACCAGGGATTGACCCTTGCGCCCGAAGTGTACCATTCCTTCAGGCCCTTGCCGCTGTTTACCCCTATGAGTGTCTGGAGTTTCCCCTGCGCGTCGCCGAAGTTCGCCAGCACATCCGCCCTTGACGGCAGCTCGGGCAGAGGCATGGTGTTCGGCCTCCATCCCCTTGTGGAATCGCCCAAGCGGTACACATGGCTCCATTTGTTGTCTTTCCATATGTAGTACGTGCCGCCGGATGTTATTGTATATGCATCCGACAGTATGTCATAATTCATCGAATCAATATTCCTTGTCGGAACCACGTTAATCCAGTAGCCGCCTATCGGCGCGAACTGCGGGTTATCGACCTTTCCTGCAGTCCACTTCAATGTGTCCTTGCTCAGCACATAAAACATCATTGTTTCCCTGGAGTACAGGTAAACATTGCGCAGGTCCTCCATTGCGGCATCAATCTTGCTCGGAATAATAGTGTTCCGGGGCATGCCTGCAGCCTTAAGCACGCTTGCAGTGCCTCCGTAATTCTCCCCCCCTGCCCATAAGCACTGCTCCTTAGCCAGCGCGAACGCGGGCAAAGAAAGCAGCATTGCCAGAATTAATAGTGTCCTTGCCTTCATGTTTCAAGCCTCCTTTACTCCGCTATCTCCCCGCCTTCGGAATCGAATGCCGGTTCTGTTCCTTCCTGCGGCTGTCCCCCGCCGCTCGCCAAAACATCAGTAGCATCGCCTGTTGCAGCGTTCCCCTGCCCGTCCCCCGCCTGTGCATCAGGCGCAGGCTGGCTGAAGAGCACAACTGCAATCACGGCAACTATAACCACTCCGAGAAGGAGCAGGTACATCTGGTTTTTGTCTTTAGCCTTGGTTCCCTTCATTAAAGATACCTCCTGTTATAGTATGGGTTTGGTGCTATTTAAACCTTGCTTTGCCGCGGGTTTTGCAGAAATTATGGAAAACCAAACAAACCCGCAAACAACGCTTCCGCTTGGGCTTAAAAAATAAAAAAATAAGAACGGGGCGCTTTCCGCGCCCCTTGGGTTCACATTATTTTACGCACGCGCCGTCGGAGCACCTGTTCGTACCGCTGGTATTATCGCAGTTCGCCAGATGATCCTTCAGATACTCGCCGTCGCAGTAGTACTCCCTTAACGTGGTCGTCGGTTTATTCCCCGAGGTGTCGCAGTAGTCCTCCGCTGAAATGGTCTCCGAAGGCCTGTTCGGGTTTTTCCCCGTTGCCGAACCCTTTTCACCGTATTTATCGCCACCGTCGCTGTCAGTGCAGCCCTCTGCAACGACATCGGGTATCGGCACTGTCAGCGAAGAGCCGTCAAGGAAGGCGATTACTACTGAGATGTCATGGGGCCTGCCAGCTATCAGCGCGCTCGGGTCCCACGCGACTTCCAAAGGCCTTACCTTGCCCACGGGAATCTCGTAGACCTTTTCGGGTTCAGCCATGACCTTGGCGGTCAGCGCATAGCGCTCCACCATCGGCACTGGCGTTGCTGTTACGGCAGGCTGCCTGAAACTGCAGTAGTCCGCTGATGTGGAATCGCTGCACTGCATGCTCACATCAATCGGCTTTACCAGCATCTCGGGATAGAGGACGCTTATGTCCCTGACAGTTGCAGTTGCCGTGCCGATATTTTTGAGCTCCAGACCCTGCAGCACATAGTTGGCAACCAGCTTATGGAAGCGCGCATTCACCTTGTTAACTGTGATGCGGTCCGCCATAACCTGTTCCGGGTTGCAGCGCTTGAGGCCGTCCTCATCAAGGAAGTGGTATGTTGCAACTCCGTATTTCGGGTCGCTCTCCGCTTTGCACACCTTGTTTCCCGCGGCATCCACTGCATACAGTACGCCGCCAGCAGCCTCTGTTTTGAGGGTCACGGATACGTAGCGTATGTCGTTCGTGGTCTGCGTGCACGGGCACGCCACCGTGTTGCCCGATATTGTGCATGTCTCGGGGTCGTTGAAGTTGTAATATCCCGAGATTGCCTTGCTCATTGCAGCGGCCCCGCCCTGCACCTTTACAGTCACTGTTTTGTTAGTGCCGTGGAACCCTGTATCAGTGAACTGCACCTCGCATGCAGGCACATCTATCTTCGGGCACGCGTTTTCGGGCGAGAGTATGCAGTTCCACTTCTTGTCCATGCATGTGCACCACGGAACCTTCGTGCCATCAGGGCAAGAATACTCCTTTGCCTGCCCTTCCGTGCACTCGACTATATCTTTCTGCGGAACCCCAATAACATCCTGGATGACATCGTTCAGTTTTCCCGTGTCTTGGTTTGGGTCCCTGACAAGCGGCACACAGTTGCCCTGCCCGAATATTAGCCAGCCCCTGCCGTTGTACATGCCTACCGCGTCAAACTGCGTCATGTTCTTCAGGTCAAGGCTCAGTTCGGAGAATTTCTTGAACGAGTAGAACCAGTACTTCGCATTGCCCCCTCCAGTCCACCACTGGTGTATGCCGGGCTCGCCGTTCACTCTGCCGTTCTCGGCTATGTAGAGCTGCTCGCCGTGGCCCATGAAGAACGAGGTCGCCACCTCGGGCGCAGCCGGGTATGTGAGCGCAAATTCCGGCCTGTGCACCCTCGGCTTCCAGAAGTTCATTGCAGTGGCCTCAATCTCGATAGGTCCCTTCCATTCCTTCCCCGCCTTTGTAATTGTCTTGCCTTCCCACGCAGGGCCGAGCCTGTACCAGTAGAACATCCCCGAAATAACAGTAGTTACATCCGAAGTATGCCATATTATTGCGTCAATCTTTCTTGCAGGGTAATAATCCGAAATCTTTCCGCTTTCCCACTGCTTTGTTGTTTTATTGTACCCGTAAACTATGCCCCTCTCATTCGAGAAAAACAGCGCATAATTTGCGTGGTTAGTGTATGAATCTATGCTGTGCGGAGCGTTTGCAAGCCCTGAATTCGTCAGCAAGTCATATGTTGTGCCGACCAAATTTCCCTTAAACCATGCGCACTGCTCCGCCGCCAGCACCGTCGGCACAAGCACCAGGGCAGCGAAAGCCAAAACCAGTCTTTTGTCCATCATCACACCTCTCCTTTTTGTTTCTCAGCAGGCCTCGCTTCCGCCCTCGCAGAAGTCGGGCGTTCCTTCGCCCTCCGCAGGCACAGTCCCGCCGCCCACTGCAAACGGGTCATCGGCATTGCCCGTTTCCGAGCCCTGCCCGCCTGACTGCCCCCCCTGCTGGCCGAGAAAAACGAACGCCAGCACAACCAGAACAATGACTGCGCCTATTATGAGTAGGCATTTCGGGTCGTTTAAAGAGCATTTCATGATAATTCATTAGGCTTTTGTTGTATTTAACGGTTTCGTTTTGCCTTTCGGTGTATAGGTCCAAGACATTTTGCCGCCTATCTTTGATAGGTGGTGAATCTTGGGCAAAATCGATAAGGAAGCTATCCGCAGGTTCGTTATAAAATACAGGCTGGGGAAACGCAGGAGTGCAGGCTTTGCCCTTCGGCTTG
>JAZDEL010000005.1:0-38482 GCA_043808785.1 Candidatus Iainarchaeum sp. | reverse complement strand
GGAACAGCGGGGAGCTAACGTCGTCCTTGTTCGGGTGGAAACTCAGCCACGAGTTCAAGTAAGGAATAGAAGCAACAACCGGAACCTCTCGGGCGCCTGTCTTTCCCTTCAAGCTCAAAATGTAAGTCTGGCCGTTTTTGGTAATGGAGTTTATGCACAGGTCCACGAACTCCTGGTTCCTCGCTGCGGATTCGTAAAGCACCTGCCAGATGCACTTCCCCCGTGCGGAGGGTTCCTTCTCGATAGCAGAATTAACCTCCTCCTCAGTCCACAAGTGCTTGTTCTGTATCCCGTTGTCGTGCTTCCGTGGTTTTTTGAACCAGCTGATGCTCTCGGGCATCTCGTTGTTGTTCAGCCAGATTAGGAATTTTTGCAGTTGCGAAAAATACGTTTCGACAGAAATTCTGGCATACTGCTGGATGGGGGTGTTCAAATCCTTCTCGGGTTTCCCCGATAGCTCAATCCTGCTCTCGGTGTGGCCGACATTCGAGCCGCGAACCAGCTTCACCCAGGAGTATTTCTCGGCAAGGCTTTTCATGAGGTTCTTCGCGTGGACGTCCGAAAGCGGCTGACCTTTTCCCGTCTCAAATAGCGCCATGATTTCCCTGGTGCTAAGCGTGCGCTTCTCAATCAGCGCATCCCTGAGGGCATACAGTTTCCCATAGTTGGTTTTCTTCTCAGAAAGGAGGGCGTTGAACACCGCGATTAATTCCTGCTTGCTGAGTTTGCCAATCGGCTTCTTTGCCCTTGCGGAAATCAGGATAATCGCGCGCCAGAAACTTTTGCGCGTGTTCAGTTTTATCCCTTGCGCCTTGCGCTCGTTGTCGTATTCAATCAGCTGCTTCCGTGTCGCGGAATCGACAACGCGCAACGCTTCCGTTTCCCATGTCCCGGCTTCTTCCATGAACCTATATGTGGTAAATGGTATTTTAAATACTACTCATTAGTCATCTGAATCATAATCTCTCCGAAAAATTCGTCCTGCCACACGTCTATCTTTCCCTTGTTCGCGAGGAAGAGGAGGGGCAAGAAAACCATCACGATGTCCATCGGCTTCTTCATGCCTTTCACAAGCTGGGAGAAAAGAACAATGCCCTTACTATCCGCGCCTTTTTTCACGAGTTTGTAAACCCCGTCCATCTTCGCCTCTATGTTCTCGCGCAGGACGGGTATAAGAAACTCGGGTCTTTCGGCGGCCTCGAGCGGCTTCCTGCCCTTGCCGCTCCTCTCAAGAAGTTTTTCAATGCTCTCGACAAGCACGTCGAGCGAAACCCTGCCCTCCTTTCCGCGGTGCATGCTGCGCAGTTCGGGGAGCATGCCGTCTATTGCCTGCATCCGCCTTTCCGCATCCGCCGCAGCGGCCTTCTCCGCAAGCTCCTCGTCAATGTCGCTCAGCCTCAGTATGCGGGACTTGAATTTCAGCAGGATTGCGGAGCAGAGGATTGCGTTCGCAGGCACACGCAGGTCGTTGCCGCCCATCGAATTTATCTTCTTCAGGTATTTGTCCGCAAGCAGGGCAATATCTATATCCCATACGTCCATCCTTTCGCTTTTGACGAGGTCTATAAGTATGCTTTTCCATTCGGGCTGTTCTATGAGGTCTATGAGGTTTACCTCGCCCTGGGGAAGCACTGCAGAAGCGCCCTCCCCGGCGCCCATATCGCGCCCTTGCGCGCGCCCGAGGCCCCCTGCGCCGCCTAAGCGCCCGCCTTTTGCCCCCTCTCCTTCCGCGCCTGCGGCATCTTCGAAGCCGTCATCGGCGCCCTCAGCGGCTTCTGCCGCTGCAAACCCGGCGGCAGCGGTGCCGCTTTTTCCGCCAACCCTTGCCTCGGCGCCTCCCTTTCCGCGAACCTGCGCAGTTTTCTTGCCTACTCTCATACCCAAAACCATCATCAAAAGGTTTAATAAGTCTGGCAGTTCATTTATTACCGAAGGAACGGGGATTGGTTTTTGCATGAGAAGGATTAAAACAGGCATTCCAGGGCTTGACGAACTGGTTCAGGGCGGCGTTCCCGAGGGCAGTTCCGTGCTTGTGGGGGGAGGGAGCGGCTGCGGAAAAACAATCCTCGGCATGCAGTACATTTACCAGGGCGCGCTGGATTTCTCGGAACCGGGCATTTTCATAACCCTCGAGGGCAACGTGAAAAACATCGCATGGAACATGGCAAGTTTCAAGTGGGACATAAAGAAACTGCAGGACAGGAACCTGATGCGCATTTACAGGCTTAACCTTGAGAACATCAAGGATGACGGGGACGCGGGTGCGCAGATAGATGCCGAGTTAGGCACAATCTCGGATATGGCAGGGGAGATAGGCGCGAAAAGGCTTGCCGTGGACAGCACTTCCGCCTTCGCTGTCTGGCTCAAGGATGAGGGCACACTCAGGAACGCGCTTTTCAAATTCACGAACGCGCTCAAGGACCTGAACTGCACAACCCTGCTCACTTCCGAAACCAAGGGCGACAAAACCCAGTTCAGCACTTTCGGCATAGAGGAGTTCGTGGCGGACGGAATAATCGCGCTTTATTTCACGCCGCCGCACCGCAGCCTTTTCGTGAGGAAAATGCGCGGCACCAACCACTCGAAAACCGTGCACCCTTTCGAAATTACGGAGCGCGGGATTGTTGTGCAGCCGAAGGACGAGATAATGTGGGAAGCGATTAAGTAGGGCGGTGCCCGAAGCACTTGAAACGATTAAATAAATCACTGTTTCGCATTCTCTTTGCAGAACTTTGTGAGTTCAGCCACTAGTTTGCTTTTGACAGGCTTCCTGACAAGCACTTTCTCGCCTTTTCTGTTATATTCCGTATAATATGCATAGCCATTTGATTCCGTAATGGGCTGGAAGAATACTTGCGAATATTTCCACGGCGGAAAAAAATTATCCAATATGACGTTATTCAATAAATACCCATTTATATGCCTGCCGCCGATTTTCAATCGCGCCTTCTTTACGCGCCCTTCTTTGGCAGAACTGGTTGCGGCAATTACTGCATCTTTGCAAACCCTGAACGGGTTTCTCCTTAGTTTTGTTTTAGGGTCGTGCGGCTGCCAGAGCAATGGCTTCCCCATTTTTCTTCAGCCCCTATGTCCCTTCCTTCCATGACTCCGAATATTTCTTCTGCTCAGCAGTCAGGCTGTCCTTTGAAATGCCCATCGCCTTCAATTGCAGTTCCGCAATCATGTTATCGACTTCGGCAGGCAGCTGGTGCACGCCCGCCCTTAATTTGTTCTTTACCCCGTACTCGGCAGCAAGGCTCTGGCCGCAGAAACTCAGCGACATCACGGTCGAGGGGTGCCCTTCCGCAGCTGCAAGGTTCACTAATCTCCCCTCTCCGCAGAGCAGGACGTTCTTTCCGCCCGCGAGAGTGTACTTATCAAGGTAGTGCCTTATCCTCTTCTTGCTTTTTGCCATCTTCTCAAGGCCCGCCACATCTATCTCCACATCGAAGTGCCCCGAGTTGGCCAAAATCGCGTTATCTTTCATTTCCTTTATGTGCTCGGTGCGGATAACGTGCTTGTTTCCCGTTACGGTTATGAAAATTTCCCCGAGCTTTGCGGCTTCCGCAATCGGCATAACCCTGTACCCGTCCATCCTTGCCTGCAGTGCCCTTACCGCATCTACCTCGCAGACTATTACTTCCGAACCCATGCCCTGCGCGCGCGAGGCAACGCCCCTGCCGCAGTCCCCGTAGCCGCAGACAACAACAATCTTGCCCGCGAAAAGGACATTTGTGCACCTGAGGATGCCGTCGATAGTGCTCTGGCCCGTGCCGTAATAATTGTCGAACAGGTGCTTTGTCTTGTTGTCATTTACCGCAATCACGGGATATTTCAGCGCGTTGTCGTTCTCCATTGCCCTCAGCCTTATCACGCCCGTGGTGGTTTCCTCCGTGCCGACCTTTAACCCCGAAAGCAGTTCGGTCCTTTTCTGGTGGATTTCGCTTATCAGATCGCAGCCGTCATCGATTGTGACCGTCGGTTTTATGTCCAGCACCTTATTGATGAATTCATAATACTGCTCGCGCGTTTCCCCTTTGTGCGCGTAAACCTGCACGCCGTCCTTCGCAAGCGCGGCGGCAACATCGTCCTGCGTGCTCAGCGGGTTACAGCCAGTTATTGCAACCTTCGCCCCGCCCGCAATAAGCGCGCGCACAAGCATTGCGGTTTCCTTTGTAACGTGCAGCGCCATTGCAATGCGCTCGCCCTTGAGAGGCTTCTCCTTTTCAAAGCGCTTAATTACCTCGAGCAGCGCGCCCATCTGGGAAGCGGCATACTCTATTTGCATCGCGCCCGCCTCGGCGAGTTTCATGCCCTTTACATCGTAGTTCATAACCTAACCCCCAGTCAAAAGGTTTTAAAATTCCACTATTTCCGCCCTTCCAAATGCCTGCTAAAATTCAACTATTTTCCTGAACTGGAGATATCGGCTTTCGATATCCCCGAATGTTTTGTTCCTTAAGTTCCCGAGCGAAAAACCTTCCGCAGCAAAACTCGCAACAGTGGAGCCGTAAACAACTGCCTTCCTCAGGTTCGGCTCGGTGAGGCTGCGGGTTTTCGCAAGATAGCCCATGAATGCGCCCGCGAATGAATCTCCTGCCCCGGTCGGGTCGAGCACGTTCTCAAGCGGGTAACCCGGCGCGGCGAAATGCGTGTCTTTCGTGAAAAGAACGCAGCCATGCTCGCCCTTTTTTATTACCGCAAACTCGGAATCAAGCTTCAGTATCTCGCGTGCCGCCTTCACAAGGCTGCCTGTGCGGAAAAGCATCCTCGCCTCCCCGTCGTTCATAAGCCCCATGTCCGCCTTTTTAACGACCTCGAGCACGCCCTTCCTGTCCTTGCATATCCAGTAGTTCATTGTGTCGCTTACCGCAAGTTCGGGCTTCTTTTCCATCTGGTTCAGGACCGACAACTGCAGTTTCGGGGAAATATTCCCCAAAAAAACAAAACCCGTATTGCGCAGGGTTTCCGGCACTTCGGGTTTGAAGTGCTTGAACACGCCGAGCTCTGTTTTTTTCGTGTGCGCGATGTTCAGGTCGAAATCGTAAAAGCCCTCCCACCTGAATGTTTTGCCTTTGCTCACCTCGACAGCGCTTGTGTCAATCCCGCGCGCCTCGAGCATTTTAAGGTGCTTCTTCGGGAAATCCTTTCCTACAACACCCATTATTGCGGGCTTGCAGAAGAACGAAGCGGCATATGCCGCGTAAACAGCGGAACCGCCGAGCGCATCCTTAACCTTTCCGAAGGGCGTTTTAATGGTGTCGAGGGCAATGCTTCCTACAATCAAAACATCAGGCGCAGGCAAGTTCTCACTTCCGTTTAAGCACTTCGGGCGCAGTGCCCACTGCAGTAAGCGCATCACATGCGGGCATATGCTCACCTTTTTCCGCCCATTCTGCCGCGCAGTTTAGCGCCTACCCACGCCCCCGCTATAGCAAGGCCGAGCGCGGCAAACAGCGCGCGCAGCAGTTCGGGTGCAACGCCGAAAAGGCTCACAGCCTTCAGTTCCGCAATGCTCGGCGCAGTGTCAAGCAGCATTTGCGCGGCAAACATGTCCGCCTGCTCCTGCCAGTCCGCGTCGGCAATCGTGAAAAAGTCAAGGAACACAAGCAGCATGCTGCCTATCGCAATAAGCATTACTGGCAGCACGGCAATGAAGAAAACCTCGCGCATTTTTTCTGTTTTTCCCGCGGCAATGAACCCGCCAAGCGCGGAAGTGAAAAACGGCACAAGAACAAGCACTATCGATGCGGCAAGGAACAGCGGAGAAATCATGTCCTCATCGCTCTGCGGCTCGGAGAGAACGCTAACTGCAAAAATCAGCGCAGCGGTGAGCACGAGCACAAGCAGCATTTCAACCCAGAATTTTTTGGTAAGTGTTATTGCCCCTTCAGTGTAAGACATCTTCCCGACCCCTTTTTAGCATTGCCCTCGCTGTTTCTGCCCTTGCCGCCTCAGTACATTTCGTTTATTATTTCCTCAACCTGCTTGTAAACCTTCTTCACGCCCTTGCCGCCCTTCACTTTCCTGAGGCAGCCGTGCTTTTCATAATATTTCACGAGCGGCTCGCCCGTCTTTTTGTAAAGCGCAAGCCTTTCCTTAACAACCTTCTCGCTGTCGTCCGCGCGCTGTATGAGCTTTCCGCCGCACTCGTCGCATATCCCCGCCTTCTCGGGCTTCATGTCGACGCCGTAAACCCTGTTGCAGTTTTCGCACTGCCTTCTTCCCGAAAGCCTGCGGATTATTTCCTTCTCCGCGACATCTATCAGCAGGACAAGCTCTATCTTCAGCCCGTGCTTTGCAAGCAGTTCATCCAGTATTTTCGCCTGCCCAAGGTTGCGAGGGAAGCCGTCGAGGGCAATGCCCTCGCTGCCCTGCACATGCCCTGCACAGTGCGAGCAATCCCCGCCGCAGCTAAGTGAGCTGCGCTTGTGCTTGACAACGCTTTCCGAAAGCCTTTCAGCGACAATTTTCGCCACAAGTTCGTCTGGAACAAGGCCGCCGCTTTTCATTATGGGCCCTGCCTTCTTTCCGAGGGGCGTGCGCCTTCTCAATTCCGAGCGCAGCATATCTCCCGTACTTAACTGCGTGAACGCGTACCTTTCCACAAGGAACTGCGCAACGGTGCCCTTTCCCGAACCCGGTGCGCCAAGGAGAATTATGTTCATCTTACCACGCTAAAAAGAAAATGAAAAAAGGTTATAAATGGTTGCCTTTCTGCGGCATGCTTTGCAGGAAAAGGTGCCAACCAGCTTGCCTAAACATCAATCTCCACAACTTTTATGCCCCCCCGCCAGTACGATATTTTGCCAGCCTCCTTTCCCCCAAACCTCTTCAAGTCGTGTGCCAAACAAACCTTGTCAAGGTCATGAAGAACAGTTCCACGGCTCGCGACATGTTTAGGAACTACGAGAAGCCGCCCGCTGCCGAGTGCAAACTCCACAGCCATATCCAAGCACCGATGCCTCCAGCCGCCATATTTTGTGGCAAGTGGGCGCGAAAGAACCCGCTGCCCAGGAGCGTCCTGTTTTGTCTTGAAATGGGACTGGATGAAAAGCAGCACTGCGCTGTGTCCGGAAACGTCCATAGGGGACAGTAACAGATGCATCGCACCTATGCTGCCGGGATAGAAGTCCGCCGTTCCGCCATGCATAACTCCCTTTGCCGCGGCCTTGAATGCTTCAAGATGCTCCAACTTTGGAAATGCAACCACGTCGATGTGTGTCGGGTGGCTACTAACTGTCAGAATCATCTTACTCTTCTTGTCTTTTATTATCCCGTATTTTTCAATGCGCGGCTTATCTTTAATTGGGCCCGCGCTTGGCCGGGTTTCGTGCGTTAAATCTAAACGGCCGGTACGCTTGTCCATCCATGCTTTCCGCAATATTTCAATTGGGATTGGCATTTTTCATCTCCGCCCTGAAATTTTTTTCATAGGGATGCCTGCTGATTCGCCAGTTTCTCCATTAAGCATTATATGGGCGTCACTTCCCCGCTTCGCCCGCAATCCTTGAAATTTTCGGCACCGCATCGAAGCCCCTGTCAAATGAGCATATTTCGGTTATTCCCCTTTCAAGCATTATGGCGACGCTTGTCGCATCGGTGAAACTCAGGCTCTCGTAGCCCCTGAATATCTCGAGCGCAAGGCTGATGTTCCCGTCGCCGACTTTTATCAATTCGATTTCCGAGGAAACCATCACGTCAAGTATTTGCGAGGCGATTTTCCGCCCCTTTCTTTTTTTCGCGAGGGTAAGCAGTTCGTCCAGGACGTAGTCGGAATAAACCGCCTTCTCCTTTGCCTTGAGGATAGATTCCATAAGCCTCTTTGCCTCCGCGTGGCTCTTCTCGTTCCTGAAGAACGAGGCATAGAGCACGCACGTATCTATGAATTTCATCCGCCGAACCCCGCCACTATGATGTCGTGCTCTTTTGCGGAATCGAAGCCTTTCTCTTCCGCAAACCTGCCTATCAGTTCCCTCACGCTCCTTTTCATTTTGGGCCTGAGGATTATCTCGTTGTCCATGTCTATTACCTTCAGTTCCTGCCCCGGCTTCAGGCCGTGCTTTTTCCTGGTCTTTGCCGGGAGCGTGAACTGGAAGCCCTTTGACATTTTTATTTCCGTTACCTGAACTTCCATGAAACCACCTATATATCTATGCCTTCATTATATTTAAACCTTTTCATTAGAAATTACTTTTTTAATTAAAATTTGCATGATTAATTAGCGGCTATCTCGCTGCAAAATCCACAACAGCCTGCACCGCGGTTCGTGGCAGGTTCATTCCGCCTTAAAATCCACAACAGCCTGCACGGTATCGGGCGAATAAGAGCGGCATTTCGCCTTGCGCAGTATCCTGCACTTTCTCCCTGCGCCCCTGCACGCCTTTTTCACGAGCGCAACAGCCTCGGCAAACGGCTCTTTCGCTTCCCCGAAGTGGTAGAAATGCACAACGCCCCCCTTCTTCTTCAGGCATTCCAGCGCCTCCCCTAGAAAATCCCCGGCGTTTTTCGGGAGCGGCATAACTACGCGGTCCGAGGTGCAGCGAAGGAGCACAGGCGCGATTTTCCTCACATCCCCCTCAATAGGCACAACAAGGTTCTGCACATGGTTCAGCCTGATGTTATCCTTCATGTTCTCCACAGCGTGCGGGTTAAGTTCGACAGCGAAAACCTTCTCGGGTTTCGCATGCTTCGCGAAAACGATTGCATACGGCCCGGCGCCCGCGAAAAGAACCGAGACCGTTTCGCCGGGTTTGATCAGTTTCGCTATCCTTCCCCTCTCCGTGCCGAGGCGGGGCGTAAAGAAAACCTTATCCAAATCCACAACGAATTTACACCCGTGTTCCGCATAATTCGCGCGAAAGTTTTTTTCGCCGCCGATAACCTTCAGGCCCTGAACCCTGAACTCGCCCCTGCGCGCGGTTGTTTTTTTCAGCACAGTCTTTACCTGCGGGTTCACAAGCATGAGCGCCTGCGCGACTTGCGTTTCTTTTTTCACAAGCCCTTTCGGGACTTCGATTACTGCGATATTTCCCAGGGCGTCGAACGCGCGGCTTAATGCCCCAAGTTCCGCCTTTTTCAGCCTGCCCTGCAGCGCCTCCTTCAGGGAGCGGGGCTTTTCATTTCGGGAAGCGAATTCATGTTTTGCAAGCGCGAACTTTTTCATGCCGCGGAGCATTTTTCCCAATTCCCTCCGCTGTGCCGTGTTTGGCTTACTCACAAGCGGGAAAATCACATGCTTACTCATGCGCACCGGCGCGCAACCCCTCTGCAGGAGGCCCTGTGCGGAGAGATAGTTATGCATATGCTGGGCATCCTTTTTCGGAACCTTTATTCCTGTGCACTTCATACGAATAATTAAATAACCGACCTGCTATAAATAACTTCACATGGGTGTTTTTTCGTTCCTGCGGGAATTCTTTGTGGACCCGATTGTGCAGTACTCCGGCTACAACATAGTGAACACGCTTGTGTATGCAGCGATACTCATAGGCTTGGCGTTCCTGGTTATTTTTCCCGCGCTTGACAGAAGGGGCGTGAAATTCAACGCGCGCTTTATGCTTGCGCTGATGCCGTACATCATGCTCGGCATCACGTTCCGCATTCTCGAGGATTTGCACATCCTTCCCCGCTCGCCCTTCCCGTGGGAGGTATGGTATTACACAATAAGCCCGGGGGTATGGATATTAATCGGCCTGGTTACGATTGCCTGCCTGCTTATTGCGCGGAAAATTGCAAATGCGAAGAAACTGGAATTTGAATCGGTATTTGGCGGAATCGGGCTTGGCTTGTGCCTGCCCTTCCTCGTGTTCGACATGCTGCAATTCACCGAATTGGCGGGTTTTCTCGCGATTCTTGCTGCGGCATCCGCGCTCACTGCAGCGGCATACTTCGCAGCAAAGCTTTTTGCCTCTCCCCTGTTTGCGGAAAAGCTCGGCATTTTCGCGCTCGCGGGGCAGGCGCTCGACGGCTGCGCAACAGTTGTCGCGACATCCTCCGCGCTTGGCATCGGCTACAGGTGCGGCGAGCAGCATTTCACCTCAGGCTTCCTGCTGGGCGTGCACCCGCTGCTTTTCCCGCTTGTGAAAGTCGCGCTTGCGCTGCTGCTTATTTATTTCGTGGATAAGGAAACCGAAAACCCGAATATGCGCGGCTTTGCAAAGGTTTTCATTGCAATTGCGGGCTTCGCACCGGGGCTGAGGGATTTGTTCACTGTTGCCGTGGGGACGTGCCTCTGAAAATAAAAATGGACATGAAAACTAAAAACCAAAAAATGCGAACCAACCGGCGCGTTGGTTTTGGTTTTATTTCTTGCCTTATTTCTTCTTCCCTTTGCCTGTTTCCTTTTTGTATTCGAGATAGGAGTATGCCGCAAGGTAAACGGCTACGGCAAGGACAGGCACAAGCAGGAGCCATATCGCATACTCGGGCATGAAAATGCCGAAAGCCGTGAACAGCGCAACAACCTTAAACATCGCCCCTCCCCTCTTGTGCGTCTTGTCCCAGACCCTGTCGCTGCTCAATGTCCAGGGCGTGCGTATGCCTACGAACCAGTTTCTTTTCGCCTTCTTGAGCAGGACGCCCGCATAATAGAGGAGCACGGCAAGCGCGGGCATCAGGAATTGTACCATATTGAACTTCTTCCCCAGCGCCCACAGGATTGTCAGGAGGTATATGTAAACCATGAAAGCCATTATTATTATCACGAATATGCCGAACTCTCTCCTGAATTTTTCGAGGTTCTCCCTGAGCGGTTCAATTCTCGGTATCGCCAGGAAAAGCGCAAACATAACCGCAGAAATTATCGGCATCAGGAAAATGCCCCAAAACTTGTCCATGTAGCCGTCAACCTGCCCCGCAGCATTCCAGTGCGATGGCATGACATCGGGCATAAGCGGGCTCTGGTAGAAATAAACGGCAATAGCGAATGAAAGCACGACTATGGCGAAAGCCGCGAATTCCGACTTCCTGAGCATTGGCTTCATGCGTGATATGTAAGAACGAAAAGAAGAAAAAGGGCACGGGGGCGCGGATTGCGCCCCGCGTTTTTGGGTTGCGCAGGGCGCAATTGCCCCGCGTGCATTCCCCCGTGCTTTTGGCTTAATTATGCCCTGCCAGGCAATGCCGAATTATGCCCCATACAGCTGCTGCAAACCCGTTATGTCCCCCGAATTCAGGGTTCTCTTCTTTGTTTCCCCGTAATCCGAGTAGCCGTACATTGTCTCTTCCATGCATGTGGTGTCATAGAGGTCGCCTAGGCCTATGCCGTGGCCTATTTCGTGCGTTGCTATGTTCTGCAGGTCCATTGCCGACACCCCGTTGTAATCCGCATCGCCCCATGTGTAGTCGGTGTCAAAGAGCACGTCGAACTCGGTTATCTCGCGCTTGTTTGGGGGCCCTGAGAAATAACCCCAGATGACGGTTATTGCAATAACCCCCGGCTCCCAGTAGTTTCCGAACAGCAGTTCGTTCCTGCCGTCGGGAGCATCGCCGCTGTCGCCGTCCCAGCTGGAATAGTAGTCGAATGTGTATGTTCCGAAGAGCTCCTTCGACGTGTTTGCATCCCATGTTTCCGCCCCCTGCTGTATCGCGCCGGCAACAAACCAGTCAGGCAGCCCGTCCTGGTTGTCGGGGTCAATCACGTAATCCACTGGCGTGCTTTTCCACTTCGCGCCGTTTGCAATGAAATTGTAGCACTTGGTTCCGCCCTTGTCCTTGCCCCCGCCTGTCCCCGGGGGCTTGCCGAACCCTTTCTTGTAGTGTATGAGGACTATCTTCTCTTTTGCCTCCGGCCCGTTTCCCTTTTCCGTACCCACGGCAACCGCGCCCATCGAGAGCACGAGCATAAACGCCGCAAGTGCGCAGAAAGCAAGCAAAGGCATTTTTCCAAAAATCAAATTATCGCCTCCTTAACCAATTACGCGGGTTATGCATTTAATTGTTTCTGCCGCTGGGTTATTTTGGCAGGGGGCAAAAAAAATGCTTTACATCGTGGGAATAGGCCTTAAGCCGCAGCACATAAGCCTTGAGGCGATAGAGGCGCTGAAGCGGTGCGGCAATGTTTTCATTGACTCTTACACCTCTGTTTATGCCGAGGGTTCCGTGCAGGAACTTGAGAAAATCCTCGGCAGAAGCGTTGTCCAGTTAGGCAGGGAACAGCTTGAGGGCGGGGGCATTTCCGACATCATCAACACCGCCAGGAGCAACACGGTTGCGCTCTGCGTTTTCGGCAACCCGCTCTCCGCAACAACGCACATTCAGCTGCTTATCGACGCGAAAAAGGCGGGGGTTCGCTGCGAGGTCATTCCAGGAATCTCCACATTCTCATTCCTCGGGAAAACAGGCATTGACGAATACAGGTTCGGGCGCACTGTCACAATTGTGAGGCCTGAGAAGGGGTATGCGCCCGATTCCTTCTTCACGGCGATTGAAAAGAACCGCTCAGCAGGCATGCACACGCTCTGCCTTCTCGACATAAAATCCGAGTGGCAGCACGGCAGGATGATTCACGATTGCATGGGGGTAAGGGAGGCGATTTCAATCCTTGCCGCGATAGCGAAAAAGCGTAAGAGCGCCCTTATGCGCGGCTGCACTTTCATCGGAATCTCCTGTGCAGGCTCCGAGAACGAAAAAATCCGCGCGGGAAGCGCGCAGGAACTTTCGGAATTTGATTTCGGAGTCCCTGCTGCGCTTATAGTCTGCGCGAAACTTAACGAGAAAGAAACAGAGGCTTTGGGGGTTTTTTATGGTTGGAACAAAAAATGAAATTGCACTCGCGGAAAAGGTTAAGCACTACCGCAAATTAACTGAGGAAGCACTTGGCAAGGCTTCCATCCTGCAGGGCATAACCCCTGCGGAACGAAAAAAGGCGGAGGATTTCCTCTCGATGGCGCGCAATTATTTCTCGGATGCGCGGCATTTCGAGGAAAAAGGCGACCTTCCGACCGCGCTTGCGGCTTACTCCTACTCCCACGCATGGCTTGACGCGGGGGTAAGGGCGGGCTGGCTTGACGGGAAAGGGGACGACAAACTATTTACCCTTCCATAAGTTTAATTAACCACTTCTGCGTGTATTCTATGGGGTTTTTCACATGGGCATATACGACCGCGGAATTGGCGCAAACCTGCTCGGCGGGGGCAGGGACTGGTTTGTCATCCTTCTCGGCGCGGTTGTGATAGTTGTCATCGCTGCGGTTGCGCTCTTTGCAGTTGCGCAGTTCTTTGCCCCCAAACCATTGGAGCTTTGGTTCGACAAGACGCCCATAACAAGCGGGGAAACCGTCTGGCTGCATGTGAAGATGACGAACGTAACCGGCGGCGTGCTGAACAACGTTATTGTTTCCGCGGAGGCTGTGGACAAGTCCGCGATACAGATATCGCAGACAGTGAACACGATTTCCGTGCTCGGCGCGGGGGAGAGCCGCGAGATAAAGTTTTTAGTGAACCCGGTGAGCCAGACGGTGCTGAGCGGGAATTACACGATAAAGGTTTCCGCTTCCTCGGGTTCGGGCCTGCTCGGCGGTGCCGAGATAACGCTTACCGTGCAGAAGCAGGCGTGATTGCGCAATCCTGTGCCTTGAACGCGCCGCGCGCTAATGCCTGACTTCAAAACCCGAAAAACCGCCTTTTGCAGTTTCCCATTTCGCTTCAAGGCGCTCAACTTCCGCTGAATCGGGCCCCGAGCGCAGCCATTTCTCGAACTCGCGCAGTTTTTCCTCAGCGCCCTCTGCCAAAACCTCCACCCTGCCGTCCTGCAGGTTGCGCACCCATCCCGAAATGCCGAGCGCCTCAGCCTGCCTTTTCGCATGCGCGCGGAAGAACACGCCCTGAACCCTGCCGGAAACAAAGGCGTGCAGTTTTTTGTTCATCGCAATCTCCTTATCTTGCCGAATCCTGCAGGTTTTCTTCTTCTGCGGTTCCGCTCCCCCGCCAAATATTTTTTTCGGGCTATTTTTTTCTCAATATCTTCAAGAGTGTATATTGGGAGCCTGTAGCCGCCGCTAAGTTCCAAATAATCGGGCCTCCTCTTTATCCCTGATTTTTTCAAAATATCATGCACCCTTGCCACACTTACCTCCCGCCTACTCGCGATTTCCTTGTAGGTGTGTTTGTGGGTTTTGGTTTTGCGGTCGTAAAGTCTAGCAAGCCTGATTATCTTTTTCAATCTTTTATTGTCGGCTTTAGGCATAGTCATGCACCATTAAATTTTCGGGAAAATGCCGCCTATCGCGCGCCATGTGCGGCATTCGCCCCCTATTTCGCCTGTGCGGCGTTTTCAATTGGCTCAAACGCGTCTGCAATTTCCGCAAACCTTTGGATTCCCGCGCGGCTGAGCGCTACATATTGCGTGTTCCCTTTTTTTAGCCTGATTATGTATCTATTCATCTCAAGATATTCCCGGATTTCTGCAGGTAATTTTGCCCATCTCTTGAGCGAGAGGGCGCTCCTTGCATACCCGCGTTCCGCGTTCAGTATTTTGAGGAACATTGCCAGTTCTTTTTTTAAAGGCAGTTGCCCAAGAGGCTTACGCCCCCAGCGCTTGTTGTGCTCTCTTAGCACTTTTTCCATGGTTGTCATTTCATTGCCGCGATTAGGGTCTAATTTCTCCGCAAGAGTAACCGCTTTGGTGCGTTCATCAATAGGCCCCTTTCCCAGTTCGTATGTAATTATCTTGGGTCTCAAATACTTCGGTTTGCGGGGCATTTCACATTTTCTCCAGCGCCTTTGCAAAAACAATTCTGGCGTTCTCGTATTTAAGCATTGCCATTGCGTCTTTTGGATGAACCCACCCGAACTTATCGTGCTCTTTCACTGGCTTTATCTGCAGCCTGACCTTCTCATCCGCATCCGCACGAAAGATGAGGACTGAATAATCGTAATGCACGCCCTTCGCATCCCACTCATGCTTCCCTTCGAGTGCCTTCACAAACTCAGCCTTCCCCAGCCCCGCCTCCTCCTTTATCTCGCGCTTTCCCGCTTCCGCAGCGGTTTCACCCTTGTCGATTCCGCCCTTCACGAACTCCCAGCCGCTCCAGTTGAGAACGCGATGCAGGAGGAGGAACTGCCGTTCGCCTCCAGCCACGGGCTCGGCAAAAACTATGCACATAACGCCGAGTTTGGTTTTTGTTTTAGCCAGCTTGCCTGTGCGCAAACCCTGCACCGAACCGCGCACGGTTTTTTTTGTTTTTTCGCGCGTCATTGCATCACAGTTCCTTAAACCAGTCCGTGAAGCGTATGAAATGCGTCGTGCTTGTCTTGTCTATAATAACAACGTTCTTCCTCTCAAGCATGTTCAGGCACGAGGCGAGGGAGCTCTTCGCAAGCCCGCTCTTCCTCTCAAGGATGTTGCGTTTCATTTCCCCGCCTGCCGAGGCAAGCAGCGAAATAACTTTGCGCTCGTTCTCAGAAAGCGCCTTCATCAGGTTTTCCTGCCCTTTTGAGAAACCGCCCGCCCGCAGATTGGGCAGCCTTATTGATTCAGTTAAACTTTTTTTTTAGAGGACAGGTAGATGAACACAATGACCGCAACAACAAGCACAACAACTATCGCTATTGCGGCGCCCATTATAAGCGCGCCGTCCGCACTCCGCCCTTCCTTGCCGCTTTCCCCCCCTTCGGTGCCGCCGCCCGCGGAAACAAAAGAGTAGTTCGCCCCGACGCTTGCAGTGCCCTTCATTATCGTGTACGCTATAATCTTCGCGTCATCGCTGTCGGAAACAGAGCCCATTGGCTGCATTGACGCTACCCTCGTGTCCTTTGGCAGGAAGAGGGTTACGCTTCCGGAATCAAAGGCTCCCAAATCAAGTTCAAATGCCCAGCCTTCAGCACTTTTGGAGGTAAGCAGTGCGCTGTCGTATATAAGCGTTGCCGGCGTTCCCTCATCTATGGAAAGTTCGACTCCGTTTGCGGAGGGCACGTAAAGCGCCCCATCGATTGCATAATTCTCGGTATCGAGCGGCAAAGGCACATCAACGGTTCCCGAGCCCTCGACAGAAAGCACAACCGCTGCGTTGCCGTTCTCCTCAACAACAACCGAGTAATTCCCCAAAAGCGCGGAAGCATAGCCGAGGATAAGCAGTGCGGAAAAAGCAAAAAGCAATGCCCCGAATTTGCGGTTCATGTCAACAACCCTGCACGCACTAATGTATAGTATTCACGCATTTGTTTTTTTAAGGGTTACTAAGGGCTAAGTGCGGGGGAAAGGAAGGCCGCAAGGGGGCGCATGCCCCCTTTCCCCATGCCTGCATGTTCAATTTACCGCGGCTGTGCAACCGCGGGGTTTATTTCCGCTTCAGGGTTCACTTCGGCGGCAACCGCTGCCGAATCCACCTGCACAAGCGCAGGATTGATTATGGCGTTCTCGTCCACCATGTCCTGCACCAGTTCTGGAATAATGCTTGCCTGCTTCGCATTGTGCGCCCTGTCCCTGAGGCGCTGCCTTATTTTTTCAAGCAGGTGCTGCCTCACGAAATCGTGGTTTATTGCCCTTGCGGCAACGTTTTCCGTCGCGGCTTCGGGCCGAACAATTTCGGGGTGCTGATTCAGGTACTGCTTTTGGTACCACTTATGCACCATGTCCCTGAAGTGCTGCCTGAATTTCGCGTCATTCTTCAGCCTGTAGAGCAGCCTGTTCCAGAAATGGATGTTGTTCCTTATGCGCTGCCTTACAATGTCCTTTATCTCCTTGAGCTGAGCCTCGTCCGCGGTGCCGAAGACTGCCGAAATCTCCTCGAGAAGAACCTCTGGCCTCAGTTCCGCCGCAGATTTTACCCTTGCTACCTCCGCCCTCCTTGCAATTTCCCTTGCAACAACCGCGGAAAGGTTCTTGTCCTTCACAGCAACCCTGATATCCGCCCTGAGGTTTTTCAGGTATGCGTTGAGCTGTTTGTTGAACTCGGCCCTTTCCCTTCCAGTAAGGTTCGCGTCCTGCCTTTCCTGCGCCTGCCTGTGTGCAAGTTCGCTCATTATTTCCCCGAGGTTTTTCGCGTCCTCTGTGTTAAGCCCCTCGCCTATCTGCGCAAGCACTGTTTCATAATCCGCGGGTTCCGCTGAAACGGTTTCAGCATCGGTTCCCTTAGCCTCTTTGCCTTTGCCTGCCTTTTCCCTTGCCTGCTTTGCTTCCTCTGCCGCAATGCGGGCCCTTTCCCTCATTGCTTTCGCTGCTGCATCGCCCGTACCATTATCCGCTGCGGTATCCTCGGCAATTTCCCCCGTATTATCGGCTACAGTATCCGCACCTATCGAAGCGCCGCCGTCCTGCTCATGCGCGGTTGCATTGGCATCCTCATGGTTAGGCAGTGCCTCCTCCGCAAACGCGTAAGTGCCAAGCAGCACCGCTGCGGCAAGCAGCAGGGCAATGCCCGCTCCATATTTCATCTTCATCCAAAAATCACCTCGTTTTTCCTTTTGTTTATTTGATTTGAATGGAATTATACCTATTGCGGATGAACGGTTTATATAGATGCATCTGGACGGGCATGGACAGGCATGAACGCGCGGGAACAGGCGCGCACGCGGGCGTTATTTTCGCGCAAATTGCAGGGGGTGCGGCGTGCACAAACTTTCGCACTAACCCTAGCGCTTGTTTTTTAACACATCCGCCCCAAATTTGAATTGGTAAACATGCTCACTGCGGTAAACCTTTCGCTTTCCTTAGCATGCGGAGCAGACTGCATTTTTTGCGCAAGGGACCGGGGCGCGAAGATAAAGGAAAAGATTATGCCCCTCGGCCTTGCGAAAAAAATAACCTCCGAGCTTTCCTCCCCGGAATTCCGCGCTCGGCACAGCGTGACGCATATGCAGCTCGGCGAGAACGGCGACGCCTTTCTGAACCCGCGCTTCATCGAAATAGCGAGGCACATAAAGGCGGAATGCCCGTGGATTGAAACAGGCGTTTTCACGAATTTCCAGAACCTGACCGAAGAAAAGTCGCGCACAATCCTTGAGGAAGGGCTTATAGACAAGGTGCACTGCAACATTGACGGCGCAAATGCGGAAAACTACTTCAATGTAAAGCGCATTCCGCTTGAAAACACGATGCGCAACCTCGAGGCTTTTCTCGGGCTGAGGCGCGAACTGAAAAGTGCGGTGCCGCTGCGCATACATGTGGTGACTTTGCACGATTACATACATTCAATTCACGGCGCTTTCGGGTTTTACCCTGCAAAGATGCGCGACGCACGCCTTGCTGAGGTGCCCGACGATTTTGCAGAAATAAAAATGAAGATGCACTGCCTTCTCCTTGCGAAGCGTTTGGGCATAAGCAGGCAAACTGCAGAAAAGGCACGGGTTTTTGCGCTTCCCCTGAACAGGCTGCTTGCCCCGCGCGATATGGTTCTTAGGAGTGCTGTCTTCGGGTGGGCTGAGAGGGATGCGGCGGCACACCTTAGCGCGGACCTGTGCGGTTACTCGTGTCCGCGCCTCGAGAAGATGCATTCGGTTGCATTCATAGCTCCGGATGGAACATGGTATGCCTGCTGTCTCGATTCGAACAACGAGCTTGCTCTCGGCAATATTTGGGAGCGGTCAATTGATCGGATATATTCATCAGAGAAGAGGAAACGGCTGATAGGCATGCTTGAAAGGCGGGAGTTCGGAAAAATAGGCGGGCCGTGCAGAACGGTTTATTGCTGCGGTGCCCTGAAGTAAGGCGCCAAAGCGGCACTAAACCTTCCTCGCCCTCACGATAAGCGAATCCCCGTAGCGCGGAAGAAGGGGCGCGAGTTTAGTGCCAAGCCAGCCTATGGGCTTTATATGGAAGTGCAAAGGCAGGTACATTTTGGTGCTTGTGAACTTTTCTACTGAAAACCCGCATTCATCGAGCTGCCTGAAGAGCGAGCCGCGGGTGTAGCACCTTATGTGCCCATCTGCGCTTCTCACATCATATCCCATGAATTTCAGCTGCCTGCCACGTATGCATCTTGCTATATTGCGCAGCGAAGCAATGTTGGGCGTAGACAAAACCAGCGTGCCGCCCTTTCGCAGCACGCGGTTGCATTCCCGCAGGAAGTTGCCTGTTTCATATATGTGTTCTATGGTTTCGCAGGCAACCACAAGCTCGAAGCAGCCTTTCTGGAACGGCAGGCCGTCCTCTACATTGTGCCTTATGACATTAATGCCATCTGGCTTTATGTCAGCCATATCTATTCCAAACTTTTCTACGCCACTTGGCAGGAAGCTTATAATAGGGTTATTCCCGTAGCCTATCTCGAACGCCTTTGAAATACCGTCTTGTGGCAGCAGGTCTATAAGCCTACTGTAGAGAAGCACGTCGTGCATGCCGGATTTTGAGTAAGGGGGGATTCTTGTATGCCCCTCTCTGTTGAATGCAAAGTGCGCATCCAGCCAGTACGGCTTTTGGCTTTCGCAGTTTTTTTTGCCCATGTCCGACCGATAGAATTTGCCCAGACCTGTTTTTAAGGGTTGCCGCGGGGCTAAACCTTCCTTGCCCTCACGATAAGCGAATCACCGTAGCGCGGGATATGCGCGCATTCATGCCCGGTGCGGCACATGCTAAGCATCAATACTTCCTGCCGCGGGCAAAATGGGAAGGGTTGCTTGCGCTCCCGGCAGCAGGTTTCCTGCTGTGGATAAAATAGAAAGGGTAGTTCGCACTTCTAATGACAATGCCGGCCATTTTTCTGATGTTCGGGAATTTGTGCAGCACTCGGGGCAGCCTCCATGCAAGACATCTGGGGATCACCTCCAGCTTGCCCGGCCTGCGGATTCCGGCAAATTCAAGCCCCGCTTTCCCAGCCATTTCCTTGAATATTTCCGGGTTTGACTGCCGGCCGTTTTCATAGAAATAAACTGATGCTCCCTCGTTTAGGAAGCCGCCGATATTTTCATAGAATTCCTTGTGTATCCTCCATTTCGGGTCATAGCTGCGGATTTCACGCGCATAATCCTCTTCAGTGCCGTCGAAGTGCGGAGGGTTGCTTACAACCAAATCCCACTTCTCTGTTTCCGGGATTCCCTTTAAGCAGTCGGAAACGTAGCAATCAACAACCCCTTCCAGGCGGTTTTCTTTTACAGTGAGCCTGCACATCTCTATCGCCTTCGGGTTTATGTCCGAAAGGCACAATGAATCGCACAGCCCGTGCGCAAGCAATGAAAATCCAATGAATGCAGGCCCGCAGCAGAATTCATGCACCCTCCCCACCTTCCCGAAGCGCTTCCCGACCTCGGGAATGTAATCCTGCCCGAACGTACTGCCACCTCCGTCAAGATGCTTTTTGTAGTAGACAGTAATTCCGTTGTAATCCACAGTCAGCATTTCATTGCTTTCACCGGCCATTCCTGTGCCCCCTGTGCAAAAAAGCCATGCATCAGTTTTTATCGCTTTTGTTCCGAACCAAAAAATCCCCGATAGCCAGGTACTCCAGATGCCCGAGCTTAAACGCCCTCACGGCATCCCCCGGCGTGCATACTATGGGCTCTTCGTGGATGTTGAATGAGGTATTAATGAGCGTAGTCAGGCCCGTAATCTTGTGGTATTGCTCCAGCACCCTGTAATACCCGGGGTTCACGCCCCTCTCGATGACCTGGGGGCGTGCCGTTCCGTCAACATGCACGACAGCAGGGCAGTTCTCAGCAAGCCAGTCGGTGCAGCCAAAGGTAATAATCATGTTCTCGGCAGGCTGCTCCGCCCCCTTCATGCCTTTGTAGCACTTCTTCGCATAACGGCCAAGCGTTACTGGCGCAAAAGGCATGAACTCCGTGCGTTTCAGCTTTTTATTCAGCCAATCGTTTACGGAGGGGTCGGTGGGCTGGCACAAAATGCTCCTGTTTCCGAGCGCACGGGGCCCGTACTCCATCCTGCCGCCATACCTCGCGACTATGTCGCCCTCGGCCAGCACCTCCCCAACCTTTCCGTCAATATCCCCGTGCTCCTCATACTCAAGCCCCGCTGCCGTAAGCTCGCGCTCTATCTCTCCCCCGCCATACTCGGGGCCCAGGTAAGCATGCGGCAGCTTTACGCATTTTCCCCCTTGCTTCTCCCTGTAATAGTGCAGCGCCGCCCCGACAGCCAGCCCGCCGTCACCCATATGCTGGTGCACCATAATGCTGCTAACGCCGTCGATTTCATGGATGCGCTGATTGAGCTTCACATTCGCAAACACCCCTCCCGCAAGGCAGAGGTTCCCGTTTCCGGTTGCCTCGAGAACCTTCTCCACATGCCTGCAAATAACCTCCTCGAATTTCTTTTGTGCGGCGGCCGCAACATCCTCCCTCTTGGCCCCTTTGGCCCTTTCCCTCATTGCATCAAGATATGCCCTGCTTGTTGCGCCAATGCCGAGGCCGCCCCTGATGTACAGAAGGAAATTCGACAGGCTGTCAAACGGCCTCGGGAAATAGCCCTCGTAATTCTCCCACTTGAATTCCATTCCTCCGTTTGCGAGGCCCAAAAACGGGAACTCAATTGCCTCCGGATTCCCGTAGGCGGCAAGCCCTGTCACTTTGCCCTCATGCCTCAGGGGCCTGAAGCCGAGGAGATTTGTAACATTCGCATAGAAGGCACCAGGTGATGCCCCATGGTAATGCGTTGATGCAATCCTCTCGATTTCCGTGCCTTTGCATTTTGATACAGTTGCGCACTGCAAGTCGCCGATTCCGTCAATTGTAATTGTCGTGGCATTCTCGCGCCCCGAGCTGTAATATGCCGAGGCAGCATGCGCGGCATGGTGCTCGACCATTGCAAGCGGAGCGGCAATCCCAATCCTGCGCAACGCCTTCCGGAAATATTTGAGCGCGACATCGGCGCTCCCACGTTTGATTATGCCCCTCCTCAGCAGCGGCCTGTATGCCCTTTTTTCGATTAAATTCACGGCTCCGCAGTTCATCCCGAACAGCGAGGGGTACTGCAGGCCCTCCGACTGGTTCTTGACTTGCCAGATGTTGCAGGCGTCGGCAAGGCCGCCATATGCGGCAGCGTCAATCTCCCCAGGTTTAACCCCCGCAACGCGCATAACCTCCCTGATTGAGAGCCACGGGAAGCCCCAATACACCTTCACGCGGTTAAGCCTTTCCTCGTTTACGGCCGCAACAACCCTCCCGTCCCTCACAATCGAGGCTCCGCAGTCGTGGCCGTTCGTGAACCCAAGTATAATCATCCGATTACCCCGCAATCATCCGACAGCTTCCTCAAAAACTTTCTTTAACCGCGCTTTAAATGCAATAATAAAATTGGCTGCAATTATTTATAATTGTTTATAATTTGCCGCAGCGCCCGCCGCGCCCGCGCGGCAAATGAGGGCTTAGGATAAATTGGAGGCACAGGGCTTGAGCACAAATCGCACAAATTGCATAATTCCAAACTCGCCCTGTCCCCTTCCGATAACTTCTTCCTGTAGAACTTAAACACATAATTACTCCACAAATCTTTTATTGATTCTTTGCCCGCGTCGCCTACCGTAACCGAACCGTGGTAATCATTGCAGCAAACAACAACTTCGCCTTTGTAATTAATGCACAATTGGTAAGAAGGCCGGGAACACTTCTCCTGCAAAGGCTTCTCAAGCGCCCTTGATTTAATCAATCCCGCCCTGTTGTTAATGGTGTTCAAATCAAAAATATGTGCGCCGAGATGCTTTCTTTCACCCGAATCCAATCCATTCAGGATTTTTTCAATGTTTTCATTTATTTTTCCGTCATATTGGGAGACGTTGGCATAGTCCAGCCCCTTCCCCCGAAGGCTTTTCCAGACATCCGAGGTCAGTGCGTCCCCGTTGGTGTTCAGGTATATATATGCCGAAGGGATGTTTTTTCTCACGTGTTCAATAAATTTCGGGAGCCTTTTGTCAAGCAGGGGTTCATTGTACATGCTGAATGAAACCCTCCCTTCAAATTTCATTTCCTTAAGCTCGGCCATTACTTTATAAAAAACTTTATCGCCCAAAAAATGGTTCCCTCTGTCAGTAGTGTAATTGGGGCACCAGGCGCATTTCCTGTTGCAGGCGGAGCCGGTTTCGAACAATACCGCTTTTAATGCCGGCACATCACAGCCGTCCAGATAAGCAGGATTTTTCGCCAGTTCTTTCCTGATTTTTTCTTTTATGTTTTTTAATTTATCGGCCATCAAAAAACCCCTTGGGCCAAAAAGCCGCAAAACTTTCCTGGAGCGCAATAGTTATGATCCGAAATCTTTCTCGCCCTCACGATAAGCGAATCCCCGTAGCGCGGAACCAGCGCCGCAAGCTTCTCTCCAAGCCAGCCTATTGGTTTTATGTGGAAATGCAGGGGGAAATATACAAAGTCGCTTGTCAGGCGCTCGGCAGAAAAGCCGCATTCCCACAGTTGCGAGAAAAGCGCGCTGCGCGAGTAGTGCCTTATGTGCCCGCTGTCGCGTGGGCGCAGCACGGCATCGTAATCCATATACCTCGGCTGCCTTCCGAGAATTGCATCCTTTATGTTGCGCAGCGAGCCCGTGTTAGGGGTTGAGACAAGGAGCGTGCCGCCCTTGCGCAGAACGCGGTTGCATTCCCGCAGGAATCTTCCCGTCTCGTAAACATGCTCTATAATTTCCCCCGCAACAACCAAATCGAAATAGCCGTCCGCGAAAGGGATGCCGTCCTCGACATTGTGCCGCCTGAACTTCACGCCCTTCGGCCGCTGGCGGGCAATATCCAAGCCGAATTTTTCAACGCCTGCAGGAAGCGCCTCTATAAGGGGGTTGCTCCCGCAGCCTGCTTCAAGCGCCCGCGATATGCCTTCCTGCGGCATTATTTCAAGCATCCTGGCCCTGCGCGGCTCCCAATTGCTGTAGGAGTATGCGTACTTTTTGGCATTGAATTCGAAGTGCTTTCCGAGCCAATCAACCCTGCCTTTTCCCGTAGCCATGCTTTTGCCGCCCATCACTTTCCCCCGGAATTGTACCACTCGACAAATTTGCCTATCCCTTCCTCGATTTTCATTTTCGGCTCGTAGCCGAGCAGGCGCCCTGCCTTTGATATGTCCGCATGCGTAACCTTCACATCCCCTGCCTGCTCCTGCACGTGCCTTACATTCGCCTTTTTTCCTAACTCCTTCTCTATAAGCCCCACAAGCTCCATAATGTTCACGGGGCGCGAGTTGCCGAGGTTTATTATCTGGAAGCCGCGGTTTTTTCCAGAAAATTCAAGCGCGGCAAGGGTGCCGCGCACTATGTCGCTTACATAAGTATAATCGCGCGCGCTGCTGCCGTCGCCGTAAATCGGCACTTCCATGCCCTCGCTTATAAGCCTTGTGAACTTGTGTATCGCAAGCGCGGGCCTCTGCCCCGGCCCGTAAACTGTGAAATAGCGCAGGCAGGCGCAGTTCATATCGTATGCCCTGCTGTAGTAACTGCAGTAAAGTTCGCCCGCCCTCTTGGTTACGGCATAAGGGGAAACCGCAATGCCGCCATCCCCTTCTTTGAACGGGATGTTTTTCGTCGCGCCGTAAATGCTCGAGGATGATGCAAATACAAAATCCTTCACTCCGTGCGCCTTTGCTGCATCAAGCATGTTCAGGGTTCCGCGGACATTGATGTCCTCGTATAGTTCGGGCTGCGCAATGCTCTGCCTTACGCCAGCCCTTGCCGCAAGGTGCAGAACCTTGGCGAATTTGCCCTTCCTGAAAGCCTTTTCCATGATTTTTTTGTCGCGGATATCCGCCTCGATAAGCGTGAAATTTTCGTTGCCGAGGAAGGGCTTTATATTTTTCCTCTTAAGCGCGGGGTCGTAGTCGTCGCTGAAATTGTCCACGCAAACTATGCGCGCCCCCTCGCCCAAAAGCGCCGCTATTGCGGTGCTTCCTATGAAGCCCGCGCCGCCAGTAACCAATATCGCATCTTCCATCGCAACACGCAGATATATCTGTGACAGCAATATTTATTAGTTGTTTTGCCCCTAACCTGACTATGCCGAATGGGGGCGACTTCAGTATTTGCACGTGGTCAGGCGGGAAGGCAACTGCAACAACCATATTTTTCGACGACTGCTGGCGCGATAGCGTGAATGCCGCGCTTCCGATACTCGAAAAACACGGAATAAAGGCGAATTTTGCAGTCATTGCAGGGCTGCTGGGAAAGCGGTTCGAGGGCACGCAGTGCATCTCGCTTGCTGAGATGGAATCGCTTAGGAATGCGGGGCACGAAATCTCAAGCCACGGCATGACCCACAGGCGCCTTGTTGATTTGGGCCAGGGCGAGGTTTTGCGCGAACTTTCGGAGTCGGGGCACATGCTCGGGGCGGAAACAATCGCATACCCTTATGCAAGGCACAACTACCGCATCCGAAATGCGGCAAGGCGGCACTACCTTGCCGGGAGGGTGCGTGGAGACAAGCCGAACAGCAGCACTCCCCACGACCTTTTGTGCCTCGGCGCATTTTCAAGCACCTGCAGCACTGCGCGCGAAATGGACGGCTGGCTTGAGAAGTCCGCAGGGGGGTGGCTTATCGAGATACATCACTTGATTGGCATAAAAAAAGGTTACAGCTACTGCACGATGCCGAGCCAGCTTGACAGGCACCTCGCGTCCCTGCGTTCCGGAGACGTATGGATAGATACCATGGCGAACGTGGCAAAATACATACTCGAGAGGGAGAATTCTAAAATAGAGGCTGTTTCCGAATCCGCGCGCACCCTTACTGTGCGTGCGGTTTCGCGGCTTGATGCGCAGAGGTTCAATGTGCCGCTCTCATTCGAATATGGCGGGCGGGTTTACTGCATAAAGCCGGGCTGCACGCTTGAAATTCCAAAGGGGGCGCGGCAGGAATGAATGTCTTTTTCTACGGCTATCCGGGCCAGGGCGGGGCAACCTATCTCAGGAACCTTCTCGGCAGCCCGCCGGACGGAGTGAACTATTTCTACGGCAGCTACACGGCGGGGCACCGCGAGTTCATAAACGCGGACCACAGCGGGCGCCTTGTTCCTGCAAGTGTCTTTTCATACACGGGCGCACTCTACAAAATTCCGCTTGCAAAAACAGTTTCGGCAGCGCTGAAGACAAACCTGCCCATTGTGAGGCGCCTCTCCCTTCCGCATGAAAGCGGCATCTCGCTGGTGCATTCAATGGTTACGCCGCTGCACGCAAACAAGCCCTGGGTTTTTGCGTTTGACACGGCAAACACATTCTATTACTTCCGCAACCGCCCGGAACTCAGGCAGAGGGCAGGCTTCATTTTGCGGAAGGTTATTAATTCAAAAAACTGCAAAAAACTGATTCCGTTTTCAAATTATGCAGTGCGCACGCTGGAGGAGCGCGTGCCGGGCATCGGCCACGGGAAAATAGAGGTAATTCCCCCGGGGCTCGACATTCCAGAAACGGTTTCCCGCAGGCGGGATTCTGCCGCCGCCGAAGCCGAAGCCCTTCGCATCCTCTTTGTCTCGACGCAGTTTGCGCGCAAGGGCGGGAATGTGCTGCTCGAGGCTTTCGGGAGGCTGAAAAAAAGGTTTCCGGAACTGGAGCTTGTTGTTGTGGGCAGCGGCGATGAGGTGCCAAACGGCATCGAGGGCGTGAAGAAATACGGCTTCATGCAGTATGCGGAAATTCCGCGCTTCTACCGCGAGGCTGACATATTCTGCTTCCCCTCGCCTATAGACGCACACGGCATCGTCCTTCAGGAGGCAATGGCATTTTCCCTGCCAGTTGTTGCAACAGGCATAAACGCAATACCCGAAATTGTCGAGGACGGGAAGACTGGCGTGCTTGTTGGGCCGGGCAGCGCGGATGCATTGGAGGGCGCGCTGCTGCAGCTCATCGAGTCGCGTAGCCTGCGCAAAAAAATGGGCATGGCAGGCAGGAAGCGCTTTGACGAAATGTTCGGCACAGTCGCGGTAAACAAAAAGCTCGGCGCGATTTACAGGGAGGCTGTGGAATGAGCGGCGGCATAAAAGCGAATGCACTCAGGGCATTTGGCTTTGCAAAAAGGCTGGCTGCGGAATCTTGGCGTGATTTCCTCTGCGCCGAGTTCGGCAAAACCGCGCATATGGCTTTTGCAGCGCCCTCGTGGCTTGCCGGCATGCCGCATGCCATGAGTATAGAGCCTGTGAACTCGTGCAACCTGCGCTGCGAGTTCTGCACTACGCCGCACGCAAGCCTTAAGCGCAAAAGAAGCCTTATGAAACTTGCCGAGTTCAGGAAGGTCGTGGACGGCCTGCCTTGTTCCGTGCATTACCTGTGGCTGTTTTTCGCGGGGGAGCCGCTGCTCAATCCCGAACTGCCCGAGATGGTCGGATACGCATCCTCAAAAAACCTTAACTCGATTGTAAACACGAACGCAACCCTGCTTACCCGTGAAACATCCCGCAGGCTCATAAATGCGAAACTTGACAGGCTCATAGTTTCGCTTGACAGCATCACAAAGGAAAATTACGAAAAAATGCGCAGGGGCGGGAATTTCGAGGAGGTTATGCAAAACCTCGCGGCATTTGCCGAGGAGAAGCGCGCTGCACGCAGCGCAAAGCCGAAGCTTGTGCTGCAGATGATTGAAACAAAGCTTAACAGGCACGAGGTGCATGAGTTCAAAAAGTTTGCCGCATCCTTGGATGCGACCGCCACGATAAAATCCTTTGCAATACCTTCATGGGGCTACACTCCTCGGGAAATTGCCGACATGAAGGAAAAATTCCTGCCGAAAGATTATGCCGCCAACACCTCGGACAAGGGCTGCTCGTTCATAAGGAAGGGCGTTGTGCTTGTCGACGGCACGGTCACGCCCTGCTGCTACGATTTCCATTCGAAGTACAGGTTCGGGAACGCGCTCGAGGTTCCTTTCAGGGACATATGGGGCAGCAAGGAATACGGTCGCGCAAGAGAGATGATGCGCATGCGGAAACTCTCGATATGCGAAACCTGCGCGGATTCGCGGGACTGAAAACAAAAAACCCCCGCGCATATTTGCTTGGTTCCTGCGCGGATTTGCGGGTTGAAACCGCAAAATCCGCGCGGGTTCACAGGGGTCGCAACCGCAAAAACCGCGCGGATTCCCCCGCACCAAAACAGCAAACTCCGCGCCTATTCGCGGGTACCGAAGCCGCAAAGCCCGCGGTTCATTTCCTGTGCGCGATGAGCACTTCAGGTAGCGCGTCGAACGTCATGCCGAAAACCTCGGCATCGGGAAAAAGCCCCTTCATTTCCCCCCTGCTTAGCAGGCGCACTTCAAGGTGCCCCTTTCCCATAAGCCCCTTAAGGAAGCGCTGCACGGCAGCGGGCATGAACTGAAAAAGCGGAAGATGGAAATGCGGCTCGTAGGGGAAGTGCCTGTTCGGAGTGCACACAATATACCCTTTTCCCACCCTTCTTATCTCATCCGCAAAAAGCCTTTGCCTTTCCCAGCTGCCTGCATGCTCAATAACCGCATTCGAGAATGCCATGTCGACAGATTTGTCTTTGAACGGCAGGGCGCATCCGTCCCCGACAACACAGAGCGCCGGCGTTTCGCACAGCCCTGAAAGCGCATGCCTGCTTGTGTTAAGGGCGATTAGCCTGCCCTGTCCGCCGCATTTAAGCCGGAAGTTGGCGCTTGCCCCGACATCAAGGACAGTGGCGTTCCCTTGGCGTTCCATGCTTGACAAAAAAAAATCAATGCGCCTTTTGCGCGTAATTTTGGAAAGCGCGTTCTGCAGGTACCTGAAAGGGTTTATGCCTTCCATCAAAATCCCCCGTAAACCTTCTCAAGTTCAGCTGCTATGCGTTCCAGCGAGAACTTTCCTGCAGCCTTTATGTTCGCTTCACCCATGCGTTTCCTCAGCGCGCTGTCCGCAAGAAGCGCGCTTATCTTTTCGGCAAGCATGCCGCTGTCCCCCGGATTTATGAAAAGCGCATTCTCGTCCCCGACAATCCCCCTCAGCATAGGTATGCCGGCAACCACAACAGGCTTGCCGCGCGCCATTGCCTGCAGCATTGCCTGCGCTGGCGCCTCGAATTCGGAGGGAAGCACAAAAACGTCGAATGAATCAAACAGCCTTGCGATTTTCTTTTTGTTTTCAGGGCTGTCAGGCATTATGGGCTCCATAAATTTGAACGCCCCGCTTATGCCATGTTCCCGCACCCTTTCCCTCAATTCCGCCTCGAAATTTTTGTCCGTCTCCGCATTGCCCGAGCCTACAATAACGAACTCCGCGCCCATGTGCCTCTTTATTACCTCCGGTGCCGCATCTACAAGGCTCTGCACCCCCTTTCTCCTGCATATCGTGCCCACAAACCCGACAACCTTTGAACTACGCCCGCGGTTTTTATTTTTTGTTTTTGCAAAGAATGTCTCGTCAATTCCGGTTGTGCCGAGCAGTGCCTTCTTCGCGCCCTTTGAAATGCACCATTCCCCGCTGCCCGGCGTCCTGTAAAGCACTGCCTTCGCATTCCGGAAAAGCCGCGGGGTCACAATGCAGTCGTAAATTCCGCAGAGCGCCTTTTCAAGAATTCCGCGCTGCGTGTGCGCCGAAAGCGGGCCGTATGTATGCATGAAAAGCGGGATGCCGAGTTTGGATGCCGCGCCTGCGGCGCCGATTGAATACAGATGCCCGTGCCCGATGCAGTGCAAGGCATCAGGCATTATTTTTCCGATGGTTGCCCTAAGTTCGGGGTAAAGCGCCATCTTCCCGAACAGAAGCCTTGTTCCGCGGAGCCTGTAAACCTTTATGCCGTTAATCTCCTCAAAATGCGCGTATCCCGCAGGGCGGGAAGTTATTACGCTAACATCATGCCCGCGTTTCGCAAGCCTCTCCGCAACCCCCTGTGTGTAAAGTTCCGCGCCGCCCAATTGCGGGGCATAGCCAGAAACAACATACGCTATTTTCATTTTTTGACCCCCAGGGCGAAGAGGTCCGCGCCGAAGCCGAGCCTGCATGCGGCATCCAGCATGGCATCTCTCGCGGGAAAATTGAACCTTTTCCTGCCGATTTTTTCGGTCCACGCCATTGAGCGGAAGCCGGCATCGGAAAGCATGCGCTCAAGCTCAAGCCTGCCAAGGAAGTTTATATGCCTTGTCTTCTTCGGGTCGTTCCTCCTGAACCTTGTGCCCTGAATTATCCCCAGAATTTCCGCAGCCTTCACGGTGCGCACATTGTTTGTGTGGATAAGGAGCCTGCCGCCCTTCTTCAGTGCTAAGTGCGCCGCGGCAATGCAGCGCACCGCATCCTCCCTGTCTATGTGCTCTATAATATCACCCAGCACAGCGGCATCGAACGCGCCTTTGCGGAAGGGAAGTTCGGTGCAAGCCCCCTGCACAAGCCGCCCCCTGTTTTTTTCTTGCGCAAGGCGGAGCGCTGCGGGGGAAAAATCAAGCCCGAAGCACGTTGCCCCGCTCTTTGCTGCGTGGTATGCAAGTTCGCCCCTGCCGCAGCCTATGTCGAGGATGCGCTCGCCGCTCTTCGGTTCGAGGAGCGAGAGAACCCTGCCATGCTTCTCCCCGAGCATTTCCCCGCGGCTTTCCCTGAACTCGGCGGAGCCGCGGGTTTCGTTCAGGAAATAGTTCTCGCCATAATCTTCCGGCTTCAGCCTGCCCTCGGCAAGCAGTTCGCGGTACATTGCCTCGTGCGCCTCTACGCACCTCTCGAGCGAGTAGTTTTCCGCGACCTTCCTCATTTCTTTGCCGATTTCCGCAAGGTCTTTGCGCTTTATAGCGCCCTCGATGGCATCTGCCAGCCTTTCCGGGCTTTCGGATTCCGCAAAGAACGCCTTTCCCTTCGTTATTTCCCTGTAAATCGGTATGTCGGAACAGACAACCGCGCACTCGCATGCCATTGCCTCGGCAAGGCTGTTGCAGAAGCTTTCATCAGCGGTTGTTTTTGGGGCATAAACTACATATGCATCGGCCTTGTTGTATTCCTCTATAAGCCGCTCCTGCCCCACAAAGCCGAGGAAGCTCACTTCCGGATATTCCTTCTTCAGCCTTTCTAGATGCGCCCCGGTGCCTGCAACAACAAGCTCCGCATCTATTCCCCTTTCCCTCAGCAGCCTGTATGCGCGCAGCACGTCAAGCACGCCCTTCTCGGGCTTCAGCTTGCCTGCAAAGAGGAGCCTCTTTTTGCCGTCCCTTTCCCGCCTTAATTTCAGCCGCCTGAATTTGCGCAGGTCTATGCCGTTGTATATTCTCCTTATCTTCGCCCTGTTTGCTTGGGAGTGCTGTGCGATGTTTTCCTCGAGAACCCCGCTTATTGCTACAACCCTGTCTGCCTTGTCCAGCGCACGCCTGAGGATGAAGTAGTGCGCCTTGTGCGAAAGGCTTTTCAGCCAGCTTGCGCTCGGCACGATAACATTCCTCGGCGTCAGAACCCATTTCCCTTTTTTTGCAAGGCAGCCTACAAAGCCCCATATCTGGTGGCCGTGGTAGATGTCGAATTCGCGCCTGCGCAGGAATTTCCAAACCTCGAAATACCATCTCGCAAACTGCAGGGCATCGGTAAAAAAGCCCACCATGCCTATCTGCGGAAAAGGGTTCCGCGGCTCGACATCGAACCAGTGCATGTTTTTGCCTTGCCCTTTCTTCCCCCTGAAATCCTGCGCAATAACGGTTATCTCGTGCCCCCTTTTCTCCATCGCTTCCCTGAATGCGGCAAGGCTGTTCTCTACCCCGCCGTACTTGTCAGGGGGAAAGCCTCCGCAGACAATGCAGATTTTCATAATTTACCGTACTCCGCGTCTATCATGCATACGATTTTTTCCCAGCGCAGGTTCTGCGCGTAAGCCTTGGCGTTTCTGCCGAGCCTTGCCCTGGCAGTGCCGTCGTCTATAAGGCTTCCTATTTTTTGCGCAAGTTCCGCGCTTCCGCCCGGCTCGAAGAGCATTCCGTTCTCGCCTTCGCTTATTATTCCCGCAGGCCCTTCCGTGCGTGATGCAAGCACCGCGCAGCCCTGCGCCATTGCCTCAAGCAGGGCAATGCCGTATGATTCATAGATGCTCGGCAGCACGAACAGGTCGCACGCAGCATAGGCGTTCCTCAGCTGCTCCCTTGAAATGCTCTCCCTGACGAAAGTAACCCTGTCTTCGACGCCCATGTTCCTGCAGAGGCGCAGGAGGCTTTGCGCATATTTTTCATCCCCGTCCCCCGCTATGACCATGCTCACATCATCCCTGCCGAGAAATGCCGCAGCCTTTATCAGCGTTTCAATTCCCTTGTAGCGGTGCAGCCTTGCTGCGCAGAGCACGACCTTGCTCCTAAGCGAGTGCCTCCTCCTGAACTTTGCGCCGTTGCCCTCCTCAAAGAACAAATCCTCTACGCCGTAAGGTATTGTGGATATTTGTTCCCCGCTGAAGCCGAGCCTTTCAAACTTTTCCTTTTCCGAATTGTTGTAGACAAACAGCCCGTCTATTCTCCCGCGCAGCAGCTTCGGCATTGTTGCATCGTAAATTCCGCGCATCATGCCGAGCTGCGCGCTCTTCGGGTGGAAAGGCATGCCTGTCCTGAGCACAAGCTTGTATTTGCCGCGCCCTTTCAGGAAGGCGCTTGCGTCGCAGTGGAAGTGCCTGTAGTTGTGCGCGTGCACTATGTCGAATTTGCCCTTTTGCAGTTCGCCTATGAAGCCCGGCCATATCCTGTAAAAGTCGCTTACCCTGAACCATACGGGAAAGCGCTTTACCCTTACGCCCTCCGCGAAACCCTCGCGCTCGCGTATTTTGGTTTTGTCGTGCATTTCATCGCATGTAAAGACGGTAACCTCGTGCCCGCGCTCTATCAGCCCCTTGGATATGTTCAGCACCGCGGTCTCCCAGCCGCCTATCACGGGATGGAAGAAAGGGCAGACCTGTGCGACCTTCATTTTGCCGCCCCCTCGGGGGATTTGCCGCGTACCTTTCCAGCCGCGGCAGCACTGCCGCAAACATTTTCATGCGCCGTGGCCCCGCAGCACACCATCTCAATCCCCGCCGCTATCGGCCTTATAACCTCGAACCATGTGAACCTTTTGGAGTATTCAAGGTTGCGCCTGCCTATTGCGCCGAGGTCCTTTCTTTCAAGCGTGCTTTTTATCGCCTCGGCAAGCGCCTCGACACTGCCCTCCCTGAAAAGCGCCCCGTTTCTCTCCGAAAAAGTTTTGCGTATTATCGGGTAATCCGCCGTGATTATCGGCTTTCCGCACGCTATGTATTCGTAAAGCTTGAGCGGGCTGAAGTAATAGCCGTATTTTTCAAAACCCCCTTTTTTTGTGCGCCTTATGTTGAAGGGCGCGATGCAAACCCTCGCACGCGCGATAAGGGCGGGCACTTCCGCAAGCGCAACCTTCCCGGTGAAACAAAAGTTCCCCGAGACGTTTTTAATCTTTGCAAGCCTCCTTATGCCTGCGTAATTAACCCCATCTCCCACAAGCAGGAACCGCAGTTTCGGGTTATGCAGAATTGCCGCCGCTTCTACCAAATCCTCCAGGCCGTCCCACTCCTTGAAGGAGCCTGCATAGCACAAATCATACTCCGCCTTTGCCTTCCGCGGCCGGAAAATTTCGCCGTCGTAGCCGCTATCTACCACGACGGTCTTCTCGCCGAACCTGCCGCCAAGCATTGCGGGGGTATATGTAAAAATCATTTGCGCGCGGCTGAGCGAGAGCCGCGACTGCAGGTTATCTATGAGCTCGAGTAGCATCGGCCTGCCCGTAACGTATGACGCAACCGCCCCGGCAGCGCCGCTCTGCGAGCGCTCGAGGATTGCGTCGCACCCCTCCTTTCTCACGATTTCCGCGATTCTTATGCCCAGCACTAAGGCGCTTAGCGGATTCAGCCTCTTAAGGAGAAAGTTCGCTCCGCTCCTTTTCACGCTGCCCGAGCTCACAAAAATCCCGCGCAGGAGCCTGTAGACCTTTACCCCTTCTATTGTTTCGCAGGCGCCGTCCCCCTCATGCATGTCGCTTACCAATATCACCTCGTGCCCGTGCCTGCACAGGGCTTTTGCAGCACCCATTGTGTGGGTTGTGCTGCCGAGCGCATCGCCCATGTTTTTGCTTATGTGCGTTGTTGTTGCCACATAGCATATTTTCATTTTCTGGCACCCCGCACATTTTGCGCGCGCAAAGCAATCACAAAACCGCCTCGAATGCGGCAAGGTATTGTTTCGCCACAATTTTCCAGTCAAACCCCTTGGCAGTTGCCCTCCCCCTCCTGGCAAGCCTTCTGCAAAGCGCACCGTCATTCCTTAGCCTCATTATTGCCTCCGCTATCGCCTCCGCATCCGCAACGGGAACAAGCAGGCCGTTCTCGCCGTGCCTTATTGTTTCAAGCGTGCCGCCACAGGCAGTGGCTATTGCGGGCACGCCTGCAGCCATCGCCTCCCAGAGCACCTTGCTCCTGCCCTCCATGAATGAAGGGAGCACAAACGCGTCAGCCTGCGCATAGAGCGCGGGCATTTCCCCGTGGCTTACAGGGGGCAGGAACTCTACAAACTCGTTCACGCCGAGCCTGCCTGCAAGAGAAACAGCGCCCGCATACCCGCCGTCTTTTGCAGTGCCGCCTACAAGCCTGAATTTTATGCCCTTGCCCTTAAGCAGCGCCGCAGCCTGCAGGAGATGCGCAATCCCCTTGGTTTCGGCAAGCCTGCCTGTGTAAAGCACCGTAAACTCGCTTCCTGTGCCGCCCATTTTTGGCCTGGTGCCGCTGAACATGGCAAAATCAACGCCGCTAGGCACGACCTTTATCTTTTGTTCCGGCACGCCCGCATCCAGCAGCTCGCGCTTTATGAAATCCGCGACAGGGAGTATGATATCCACGCGCCGCGCAAGGAATTTCGCAAGCGCTGGAAACTCGAGCGAGTCGCGCATTGCAAAAACGCTTCCGTGCCCGTGAGCGCGGAGCGGGTTCAGGGAACCGTGCAGCGAAAGCGCGAATTTTGCATTTGTTTTTTTCCTGTAATGGGGGAAGAGCCAGCCTAAGGGCATGGGATTTGTGGAATGCACTATCCGGGCATCGAAGCCTGATTTTAAAAGCGCATCCATGAGTTTCCCGCCCAAAAAAACCCTCGCAAGCGGAGGTTTTTTGACAAAAGTTACATCAATGCCGTTGAAGGCCGTGCCCCCGCTTTCCGCTTCGCCCATTGCGAAAATCGAGACATCGTTCCCCAGCGCGCGCTGCGCAAGGGAGAGTTTATGGTAGTTTGGCATAAGGCCCCTGTCGGCATCTGCCTTAAACTCGCTTACGAACCTTGCAATCCTCATAATTTCCACCTGATTTATTCCGCAGCCCTGTTGCTCCCCTTCTTCCTGCAGACAGCAACAAGCTTTTTTGCTTTGTGCAAAGGGCTTTCAAGCAGGAACTTTTTGTAAAACCAGCCCAAAAAGCGGAAATAATGCCTGCACCCTATGGCAATCCTGCCAAAACTGCAGAATACATTTCCCGCATACCTCAGCTTTGTAAAAACCCAGAACAAAAGCCCGGATTTTCCTAGCCCGTAAATTGCAGCGACCTCGAACTCCCCGCCGAATGTTTTAATCAGCGATTCTTCGGAAAAGTGCTGATAGTGCCCGTTAGGAAGCTCTTGCGATAAAGTCGGGACAGTGAGGACCAAAACACCGTTGTCTTTCAGCGATTTATTGAGTTTTTTTAGTACAGTTTGGAGGTCTGCGGAGCCTATGTGCTCGAATGTCTCAATGCAGACTGCACAGTCGAACTCGCGCTTAAATTGCAGGTTTTTTAAATCACAGGCAATAAACTTGGCTTCGGGATTAAAAGCCTTTGCGAAACCGATTGCCTTTTCCGAGAAATCAACCCCGACCAGTTCGATGCCCTTGTTTTTCATTTCATAAATGAACCTTCCGTCCCCGCACCCGGCGTCCAAAACTTTTTTTGCCCCTGTTTTTTCCACGATTTTTTTTACAAATTCGATGCGCGCCAGGTATTCTATGAATTTTATGTTTCTCCCGTCTTTTTCCAGGCCAAGGTCGCCGTAATGGTAAGGGAATATGTATTCTACTTCCCCAATGTTGCTCTTGAACCGTTGCCGTTCCGTGAAGCTCATTTTTTTTCCTCTCGCCGAGGTATATGCATAAGGATTTATATCAATTAGAATATTAATCACTATGCATATTAATCACTAACTGCACATAAATCCCTGTAAGCGATGCAAGGCGATACTATGAGGATCTGGCAAACAGCCCTGTTCTTGTTGGTTCTGCTGCCCCCTTCTGCCAACGCCGCTTTTGCAGGGCTCTGCGAATGGAAGCACTGCGCGGATGCGCCCCTTACGGCCTCCTATGATTCGCTCTGGGACGAGGGCGAGCCCGCAAACTCCGCGGGAATTCCGCTTTACTGGGGGAAGATGCTCGAAACAAAGCGCATGCACCCGCAGCTGAAGGTAACTGCGACATTCGTGCCGAAGAGCGAGGCTTTCAGCAGCGAAACATCGAAGACAAGCATACTTGCCGCGCCCGAGGAGGTTAAAAAATGGGTGCTTGATGTTCAGGGCAGCGGCTGGATTGAGCTTGCGGACCACGGATTGACGCACATGAACGGGCTGCGCAGGGCTGGGGAATTCGACGCATACGAGCAACCTTTGGCTCTTGACCCCGCATGGTGCGGCGGCACTGTTTCCGAGATAAGGGCGACCTTTGCCGCAGCGGGGCTTGACAATTCGCTTATCACAGGTTTCCGCGGGCCCGCATATATGTGGACGGACTGCATTGCGGACGCGCTCGCAGAAAACGGCTTCCGCTACATCCTTGTGAAAAGGAACTACGGAAACTTCCTGCGCCCGCGCATGATGAAGGTTGCGGAGGGGAAATTTTACACCGACACATTCGACCCTTACCCGCTTTACTACGATACTGCCTCAGGCAGCCGCATGGTTCTTGTCCCCACAACAATCTACCTCTCAAGCTATGAAGACAAGCAATACCTGGAATACCTCATAAAAAGCCACGCGGTCCTTAACTTTTTCTTCCATTCAGAAGACCTGCTTGACTCCAAAAACTTCTCCGATTGGGACAAGACGCTCGCATACCTGGAAAAGTCAAATCTCTGGTGGGCAACAGCCGGCGAGGTTGCTGACTACTGGGAGGCGAGGCAAAACACCACTGTTTCGGAATCGCTCAATGGCAGCGAACTGCGCATACATATTGAAACAAAAAAAGCCGCGGAAGGCACACAGCTCTCGCTACTGCTCAGGACAAAAACCCCTGTCGAAAGCGCGGTTTTCCGCGGTGAACGGATAGTTCCCGAAGCGGGTAGTGAGGGTGTAGTTCTAACGCACGATTTCGGAAGCGGCGGGGAGCTTGTTGTGGAGTTCGAAAGCGCGCCGCAGCCTTTCGATTCTGGTGCGCGTGCAGCGGATGCCGCGCGCGCAAGCGAACTCCTTGGTGCAATGCACGCGGAAAAAACAGCGGCCCAGAACATTAACCTGCTTGAGTTTGCGCTTATTGAGGCAGGCCTTGTTGTTTCATCCGCGCTCTTCCTTGCCTTCGGCAGGCGCGGCGACAAAATGCGGAACTGGAGAGTGCTGCTTGTTTCGTTTGCAATAATCCAGCCAGTCCTTATCGCGCTTTCCATAGCATTCCTCGGGATTCTCCAGCCCTCGGTGTTTGCTATCGGCGTTCCGCCTTTCGAGGAGGCGCTTATCTGCCTCATGCACCTCGGCTTCTCCCCAACTGTGCCGGATTTCGGCATTCTCCAGATTGCTTGCCTCGCCGGGCTCTTTGCATGGTTTGCCATGCAGTGCGCAGTTGTTTCAATCGCCCTAAGGCGGCTGGATATGCATGCAGGCTGAAATACCCCCTGAAAGATCCTTAGGGCATTACCTCGCGGCTTTTCGGCACGACAAATCGTGGCGCTGCATACCCGATTTCCTCGCGATTGAAAAAAACAAAAAGCACAGGCTGCTGGATGTCGGGGCAGGCCTTATCTGGTTTGAAACCCTGCTTGCGCCAGAAATGCCTGCCTGCATGTTCATTGCGTTTGACAGCAGCATGCCGCGCCTTGCCAAATCAAAAAAAAGCAGCAGCGTGCGCAATGTTTTCTTTGCGCAGGGCCTTGCCGAGGCGCTGCCTTTTAGCACGGGCAGCTTTGACTCAGTGCTTATTCTCAATGCCCTCGAGCACTTCGGAAGTGCGGAGCATGCGCTGGGCGAGTGCTTCCGCGTCCTGCGCCCCGAGGGAAAGGCGTTCTTTACCGCGCCAAACAGGTTCGGGCGAGGGCATGCGGACAGCGAATACTACGGCCCTGCGCGCGAGTTCAGCTATTTCGAACTGAAGGGAATGCTTTCGAAAATAGGCTTCGATTTCCGCTTTGTTCCCCCGCAAATTCCTGAAACAAAAAACCCGCTGAAGGCCGCGCTGTTTAGGGTTTTTGTCTCAAGCGGGCTGTGGAAAATTTTCAAGCCAGGGGCTTTCAGGGTGGTGCTTGCCAAGCCCGGCGATTGCGGGGCGCGGCATCGGCAGGTAACTAATTTAATGGTTTAGGCGCATTTCATTTTTATGAATGTTATGAAAACCCCGAAATAGTGGAACAATACACAACACTATGGAGGTGGTTTGAGTGACGTTCTATGCGGGACTCGATGTCCATAAGGAGCACATAAACGCTGCTGTCGTGGACAGCAGGGGAAAGATAGTG
>JAZDEL010000004.1:0-200738 GCA_043808785.1 Candidatus Iainarchaeum sp. | reverse complement strand
CCTGCTGTCCACGACAGCAGCGTTTATGTGCTCCTTATGGACATCGAGTCCCGCATAGAACGTCACTCAAACCACCTCCATAGTGTTGTGTATTGTTCCACTATTTCGGGGTTTTCATAACATTCATAATATGATAGTTATTAAATGAGAATATAAGGGTAACCGCGGGCGGTTTTCCGCACTGAGTGGAACCCGCGCGCCGCCGCGCTATCATTTGTATATATTGTCGTGGTGGTCGTAGTCCTCTATTATTACCTTTTTTTCTTTTTCCAGAACGGAATAAACGAGCACGAAAGGCCCGAATGCGTGAACCCTTCTTTTTCCCTGCATGGGCTTCCTTAGGGGCTTGAACCTGTGCGGGTCTTCAAGAATCTGCCTTATTTTCTTTTTTACAGCCTCTTCCTGCACAGGGTCTTTCTTGGCTATTTTTTCAAATATTCTCTCCACATGCCCCCTTGTTTCAAGAGAATAAGGCAAGGAAATCATCTCTTGCGGAGGCTGTCGAAATAGGCGTCAATATCCTTTATTTTGACGGTTTTTTCCTTTTCAATCCTGCGGAGCTTTTCTATATATTCCGGCTTCAGTTCCGGCTCAAGGAGCTCCTCCTCATATTCCTCCGCCATCTTGTTTATCGCCGCACTTTTGTCCCGCAGGCAGTATTTTGCCTTGACCATGTTGATAACGCGGTTTGCCGCGTCATCAAGGACTACGATTGCGGTAGGCATAACATCACATTAATATGTGCCTAATATGGTATTAATAACCTTTTCCCTGCACCCCGCCGATGCCGAAATCACAGTTCCGCAAGCTCTGAGTAAAATTCCTTATACTCCTTCAGGTGCGCCTTCACGATATCCTTCACGTCCTTCCACTCAGCCATTGTAATCGGTTCCCTTTTTCCCTTTATCTTGACCACTTTCATCCCAATCGCCGCCATTCGCAAATTCTGTAAATTACAGAATTTGAACATAACCGTCTTGAACCAAGAAACCGTTTTGTGGTTTTGGTTATTTATCTGTGCGTTGCAAGGTGTGCTTACCCTTTCAGCTCAATCTCAAGATGCACGTTTTCCGGAATTTCGACGCGCATAACCCTTCTCAGGGTGCGTTCATCAGCCTCGATATCAATCAGCCTTTTGTGGATGCGCATCTGCCATTTCTCGTAGCTTTCCGTGCCCCCGCCGCACGGGCTCTTGCGCGTGGGTATAAGAAGTTTCTTGGTGGGGAGTGCAATCTTTCCCGAGTGCTTCACGCCCGTCTTCTCGGCAATGTCGATAATGCTGTCGCAAACGGCATTCAGCCTTTTATAGTCAGGGCTTGTCAGCCTTATCCTCGCCTTCTGCATTCCCGCTCACCAAAATAATAAACCCAATGGCGAGAAAAGGGATATAGAAACCGGCAAAAGCGCCGGTTCCTTTTCTTTTCTCATATGTAATTTTTACTTTCTCGGGGTTATGGAGAGTATCACTCCCGCTGCAACTGTCTGGCCCATGTCCCTTATCGCGAACCTTCCAAGCTGGGGGAATTTCTTGTATTCCTCCACAACTACCGGCTTGGTCGGGACGATTTTAACTATCGCAGCGTCCCCCGTCTTCAGGAACTTCGGGTCCTTTTCCTTCTCTGCACCTGTCTTCGGGTCGAGCTTCTTCTGTATCTCCGTGATGGAGCAGCTCAGCTGTGCGGTGTGTATGTGGAACACGGGCGTGTAGTTCACAGGCACCGCAGTCGGGTGCGCAAGCACCACAATCTGCGCTGTGAAGTCTTTAGCAACTGTAGGCACGTTGTTCGTGTGCCCAACAACGTCCCCGCGCGCAACATCCTTTTTCTCAAGGCCGCGCACGTTGAACCCGATGTTGTCGCCGGGCAGCGCCTGCGGCAGCTGCTCGTGGTGCGCCTCGATTGTCTTTACTTCGCCCTGCTTTCCCGAGGGCATAACGATTATCTTGTCGCCGGGCTTCAGTATGCCTGTCTCGACCCTGCCAACCGGGACAGTTCCGACACCCTTGATGTTGTAAACATCCTGTATGGGCATCCTGAGCGGCTTGTCTGTCGGCGATGGGGGCGCTTTGAACCCGTCAAGGGTGTCGACAAGTGTCGCTCCTTTATACCATGCCATCTTGTCCGACTTCTTGACAACATTGTCCCCTTCCCATGCGCTTATCGGCACGAACTTGAGGGTGTCGGACTTATACCCTATGCCTCCGAGCAGCTTCTCCATGTCGCCCTTTATTTCGTTGTACTTCTTCTCGTCGTACTTTACCTCATCCATCTTGTTTACCGCAATAAGCAGCTGCTTCAGCCCCATGACCTGAGCAAGGAATGCGTGCTCCTTTGTCTGCGGCTGTATGCCTTCCTTTGCCGCCACAACAAGCACAGCGGCATCAGCCTGGCTTGTGCCTGTAATCATGTTCTTTACAAAGTCCCTGTGCCCGGGTGCGTCGATTATCGTGAATACGTTGTTCTTTGCGACGAATTTCTTGTAAGAGACGTCGATTGTGACACCGCGCTCCCTCTCTTCCTTGAGGGTGTCCATTGCGTAGGCGAACGCAAATGTGCCTTTGCCCATTGCATCGGCTTCGGCCTTAAGCTTCCTGTAATCCTGCTCGCTGAGCGAGCCTGTGTCGTAGAGCAATCTCCCTACAAGCGTGCTCTTGCCGTGGTCGACGTGGCCAATAAACACAAGATTCAGATGTGGTTTCTCCGCCATTTTAAACTACCTCCGATGTAATACCTAATCTTAAAACAAAAGCCTTATAAACGTTAAATCTGCGGGGTTTTTTCAGGGGTTTTGGGCGGGTTTGGCACATCCGCGGGCGTGAAAAATAAACCTCCCCCAAAAACAGCAACCCGCGCTATTCGGCTTGAGCCGAATGCGCCAATTTTGCCGAGAGGCAAAATAGGGCGGCGCGCGGGTTTGCAGGCGCGCGGGTTTGTTTTGTTTGCGGTTCTGCAAACCGCGCCCGCGCCTAAAACTCCGCGCCCCACAAAACCGCGGATTTACACCTTATCTCACGCAGCAGTTCCGCGCCCTCTTTTTCCATGCTCCTGACCTTCTCGGGGGTCAGGGCAATAACCTGAACCTCCCTTCCTAGTTCGTTGCCCATCTGCATTTTTATTTCGCCCAGGGCAATCATGTCCGGCTTTTTTTCAAAAAGAACCGCAAGGTCGATGTCGCTGTCCGCGGCAATTTTTCCGCTTGCGGCAGTGCCGAACACGTAAATGCCGAGCGGCTTCATTTTTTTCAGTTTCGCGAACGCCCTGCAGTTTGTTATTTTTGCGGCAAAAATAAGCGAAATCGTTTTTGCGGTCAGCGGAGATGCGTAATTCGGGGCAAAAAACTTCGCGTTTTTCCGCTTCTCCGCGATAACCATCTCCTGCCCGAGCATTGCTGACATTTTCTTGTGCACGGTACTCGGCGCAAGCCCAGTTGCTTCGGCAAGCCCGCGCAGGTGCTGTTTTTTTTCCGCAAGCGCCTCGATAAGCATGAACGCGCTCCTGTCGAGGAAATCTATCCATCCCATTTCACTCACAGTATTATTGTAATCGTTCATATATAAAAACATTTTGTTCACATAAAAAAACAATATTTCGCACCGGAAATCTGGTCCCGAAAGGCAATTAAAACGCCTCGTGCCAGATATTTTCGGGCGTTTCCACATGGGTGCCGTAAAGGATTGCTTTGAAAAGGGCCTGCTTAAAAGCACTGCAAAAAGCAGGAGCCTTGCCCTGCAGGACCTCAGGCAGGGGGATTTCTTCCTCGGCGAGGCAACCGACCTCCTTGAAATCGCCAAGAACGAAATGGCGGCAATCGCGCTTTACAATGCCGCTTTCCACGCAGCCCGTGCCCTCCTCTGCATCGACGGCGTAAAGGAAAAGAGCCACTACTGCCTGCAGAAATACCTCGAGGAGAAATACTGTGATGCAGGGGCCCTCAGTTCAGCAGACCTCTCGCTGTTCGACATTCTCCGCGGAATGAGGCAGGAAGTGCAGTACGGCGTAGTGAAAGTGAAATTCGGCGAGGACCTCCCCGTCCTTTGCGAAAAAACCGAAAGTTTCATAGGGAAAATACGGAAAATAATCGGCTAGCCGCCAAGTGGCTGGTTAGCACAGGCGCTACTCCAAAAAGAACGAGTAAGGCTTGACCTCGGGGTCCATGCCCTTCCTCTTCCTTACTTCCGTTATGACCTGCTTCTGCAGTTCCCTCGGCAGAGGCTCATAACCGCAGTACTCCGCGGTCCATATCGCGTAACCCTGCGTCGCGCTCCTGATATCCTTTGAAAACCCGATAAGTTCCTTCACAGGCGCCCTTCCTACAATTATGCTGCTGTCCCCCTCGGTGCGCATGTCCGTTATCTGCGTCCTGCGCGAGCCAAGTTCCTTGCTCACGGCGCCCATATAATCCTGCGGAACATTAATCGTGAGTATCTGCTTCGGCTCCAAAAGTATCGGGTCCGCGGCAAGCATGCACGCGTAAATCCCGCGCGTAATGCACGGCAGTATCTGCGCGGGCCCGCGGTGTATCGCGTCCTCGTGCAGTGTCGCGTCGTTCATCTTTACCATTACCCCGAAGCATTTCTCCTTCGCAAGCGGCCCCGCATCCATCGCGTCGTTGAAGCCCTGAATCACAAGCTCCTTTATCTCGTGCAGCGACTGTATTCCGCGGGTCATGTCTATAAGCACGCAGTTGTTGTGCACAGCCCATATGCGCTTCGAAACATCGGTTTCGAACCCGCACTCCTGGAACTTCCCCACAATCTCCTTGTCTTTCATCCTTACCTTTCCCTCTATCCTGTGCTCGATAATGTTGTCCAGTATTTCCTTAGGGATGGGCTCCGCGACCAGCTTGAACTTGTTGTGCTTGTTCGGGCTTTTTGCCTCCAGCTGAGGGCTTGCCTTGTTTATGAGTTCCCTGTAAACCACAATCGGCGGGCTTACCTGTATCGGAATCTTGTGGTCCACCTCTATGCGCCCCTGCGTAATCTCGAGGTGCAGTTCCCCCATCCCTGAAATTAAATGCTCGCCGGTTTCCTGATTTATCGAAGCCCTCACGTTCGGGTCTTCCTTGCTTATCTGCCTTATAACTTCAATCAGTTTCGGCAAATCCTTCGTGTGCTTCGCCTCGACGCTGACGGTCATCACCGGCTCCGAACTGCTCATGAAACTTTCAAACTCCGTCATCTCCTCGCTGCTCGAAATCGTTTCCCCCGCGAAAACTTCCTTCAGGCCGACAAGCGCGGCAATGTTCCCCGCGGGAACCTCCTCGACTGTAACCCTGTCGGGCCCCATGAAAATCCCGACCTGCTGCAGTGCAACCTCTTTCTTCAATCCCAATGCCTTAACCATCATTCCCTTTTTCGCGGTGCCGCTGTAAACCCTGCCTGTCGCAATATCCCCCGCGTGCGTGTCCACGGAAACATCCATAACCATCATCGAGAAAGGCCCTTTAGGGTCGCATGCAAGCATCGCCTTGCCTATCTCGCTTTCCTTTTCCCCAGCCCATATGGCGGGAATGCGGTATTTTTGTGCTTCCTGCGGGCTGGGCAAGTGGTTAACGACCATCTCAAGTATTGCAAGGTGCAGGGGGCTCTTCTCGCTCAGTTCCTTCTGCTTCCCCGCCTTGCAGTAATCGTAAACGTCCTTGAAAGTAACGCCAGTTTCCTTCATCCTCGGCACGCTCACCGCCCATTTGTGGAAGCCCGAGCCGAAAACAACGCTGCCCTTCTCCACATGCACAAGCCACCTGTCCTCGAAGCCCTTGGGGGTGTTCTTCCTTATCAGGCTGTTTATGCTTGCTATGGTTTTCAGGAACCTCTGCTGCATCTCCTCCTGCGTGACCTTAAGTTCGTTCACAAGCCTGTCGACCTTGTTTATGAAAAGCACGGGCTTGACATGCTCCAGGAGCGCCTGCCTTATCACGGTTTCTGTCTGCGGCATCGCACCTTCAACCGAATCTACAACGACAACCACGCCGTCCACCGCGCGCATTGCCCTTATCACTTCCCCGCCGAAGTCTATGTGCCCCGGCGTGTCTATCACGTTAATGAGGTATTTATTGCCCTTGTACTCGTGCCCGAGCGAGATGTTCGCCGCGTTTATCGTTATTCCGCGCTCCTGTTCCACGTGGTAGAAATCCATGAAGCACTGCTTGCCCGCGAGTTCCTGCGAAATCAGCCCGGCGGCGGCAACAAGCGAGTCGGTCATTGTCGTATTGTGCACGATGCAGCCGTTCCCGATGAAATTATGGTTGCCGGGAACCGTGAAATCATAAACCCAGCCATTGAACTCTTTTCTTTTTATTTCCGCAATTTGCGGATAGTAACACGCATGGCTTATTTTCTCCAGTTCCTGCATCCTCTGCCATGCTTTGTGGTCCTTTATCTTCGGATTCCCCGCGTGCCTGTAGAAAACATTTATCGCCTCGTCAAGGTGCTGCGCATAGAGCGGTATCTGCCCCCTCTCGACAGGCCCATAGGATGAGAAAAAGTCCGACTGCGCAAGCCCCATTTTTTCCCTCAATTCTTTCAGCACGGCTGGCTTCAGCGGCAGCAAATCGGTGTTCCTGTTTGGCGCCTCGACTTTTTCAAGCAGCGCGTTCAGCCTGTTGCGCTTTGACTCCAGCCTGAATCCGATTTTTTCCGCAAACATTTCCATATTTGATGCCGAAATATAGAGTGCCTGCTTCCCGCTGTTGAATGTCGCGAGGCAGCCAAATTTCAGCAGGTTCAGTTGCAGCTCCTCCATCATGCGCTTTGAGGCGGAGCATATGCTCACAGCCCTCCTCGAAACCTCGAGCGTGCCGTCGGTGTCGAAATAACCCTGCATAAATGCCCGCATGTGTTCCTTTGGCAGCATTTGCAAAAGTTCTGGCACCGCAATCGAGTGTGCCTTGTTTTTCCTCGGCAGTCCAAAAACAGAAACCAGCAGTTCCGTAAATGTCCTGCCAAGTTTTAAATCAATTCTCGTCGCCTTATTGCCGTACTTCTTAATCCTCACATCCCTGCTGAAAAGTTCGGCGACTATCCTCTTAATCTCGCACTGCATTTGCGCGCTCTCGTTAGTTACCCTTATCTCCTTTCCCGAAATTCCGCCGTCGCCCCAGATAACCCCCAGAAGATACGCGAGTTCTGTCAGTTCCCTGCCGGTTTTCGGCAGTTTCAGCCAGAGCGAAGAATGCCCCTCTTTCCTGACACCCTGCCTGAAGTTTATTTTTTCAATCGCATCATAATGCTTGCCGATTCCAAACAGCTCTGCCAGCGCGAGATAATCCTGAATCCTGTACCTGTTTGCGTAAACCGCGCACGCAAACCCCTTCTTTCCAAGCGCGCTTTTTATGGTTTCCCTTGTTTTCGCCATTCCGTTTCCGAGTATTTTCCCCCTCAGTTCCGTGCCCGCATTTTTTTCCAGCACAACAAAAAAAGAGTTATCAATTCCAAGCCTTTCCAGAACCCGCATCTTGAACTCTTCAGGCTGCAGCGGTTCGTGTTCCAGCCGCCTCGGGCAGACAATAAACGTTCCTTCTGCCAGTTCCCCGGCCCTGACTTCTGCGGTCTTGCCACACTCATCCAGGACGAGGTATTTGTGCTCCGGCGTGGTCTCTATGCGCATGCCGTTTGAAAGTGCAACTTCAATAAGTTCCCGCGGCTCCCTCATTTTCCATATGTGGCTGACTTTTTTCTTCTCCAGTTTCAAATCTTTCTTGTTGAGCGAAAAAACCCCGATGTTGCAGGCGGAAACATCAAAAACCTTCTCATCGGCGCTGTTTCTTGCCGGTTTTCCCGCCCTGCAGAGTTCCTCATAAAGTTTCCCGGCTTCGGAAAACCTGCCGTCCGCGAGCGCGATTTTTGTGGCGCCCGAAACGCACTTGCCGTGGTCGATGTGCGCAACTATGCCGATGTTCCTGATGTTCTCCCTGTTGTACATCAGTTCCTGCGCGCTCTTTGCAACGTCCTCTTTCTTAGCCATAAAAAACCACCAAAAAAAACAAATCGCGGTTCGCACGGTTCGTGCAGGGTTCCAAAACCCCGAAGCACGAATTACCTCGAGCTCTTCGCTATCCTCTCGACCTCATCCCGCCTCTTTATGGAGAACGAGGAATTGTCCTCCTTTGCCGCGAGCATTATCTCCTTCGCAAGCGCCTCCTCCGCGCTCACTTTCCTGTTGAACGAGGATGAAAACGCGGAAAGCGCGAGGTTCTTCAATGATTCGTCGACGCGCTTTATCGGCGCGACATCGACGGAAACCGTGTATGAAATACCGCCCCTCTTTATGCGCGTTATATCCTCCCTCGGACCGGAGTTCTCTATCGCCTTTACAAGTATCTGAATAGGGTTCTCCTTCATTTCGCGCTCTATAATCGTGAACGCGCCCTCCACAATCCTCATTGCCTGCAGTTTCTTTCCGCACGAGCCCCTGCCGCGGATGTATTTCCCGCTGAGCTTCCTTTTTCCCTGCCCCGAGCGCATTACCTTGTTCACAAGCCTCTCTATCACGTTCACCTGCCCCTTCTCAGCAACGCCCCTGCCCTTCTTGCCGAAGGTATGCGGGATCTTCCTCGCCTCGAGGCTCATGTGGTTTGCCAGGCTTGTGTCGTTAACCTTTACCGTTTCAACGTCCCATTTCCCGAAAACTTTCATAAAACCCACATCCAAAAAAACCAACGCGGTTTTCCGCATTTTTTGCAGGGTTGCCGCAGGTTGGACATTCACTTACCTTTTAACCTTCTCCTTCCTCCCCGTCCTGAGCATCTCAAGGCACTGGCCGTTCACGTGCGTGACCCTGTATTTCACTCCCCAAAGGTCGCCTTTCGGGCCGTGCTTCGCCCCGCCGATGCCCTCCACGGTAACCTCGTCGTGCTCGTCTATGAACTTAATCGCCCCGTCGTAAGGCGCAAGCGCGGTCAACTGCCTCCCGCTTTTTATCAGCTGCACGCGCACGCATTTCCTGATGCCCGAGTTCGGCTGTTTTGCCGTCACCCCGCGCTTCTCTATCACAATTCCGCGCGCCTGCGGCGACCCTTCAAGCAAATCGTACTTCTCCCTTTTCCCGTGCATCCTGCTTTTATAGCGCGGGTCTTTCCATCTCCACTTCTTCCTCTTCTTCCTGAGCGAACTCGCAGCAAATTCCCCGCTACCCATAAGTATCGGCCCCCGCGGAAAGCCTCACGGTCTCTATTCCGTAGCCCTCTTTCGCAATTTCCCTCATGCTCCTGAGCCTTGCGGAATTGCGCATTGCTTTCCTCACGTTCTCGATATCCATCTTCAGGTTAAGCGACCTCTTCCCTGTGTCGCCGCCGAGTTCCATATTGCCCATCTTAATTCCCTTCAGCGCCTTTGCAACGAACTCCTTGGGGTCCGCGGAATACTCGAAAACCTCCACATTCCTGCCCAACTTGCCCTTTACCTTGCGTATGTTCTTCCCGTCCTTCCCTATTGCAAACTTCATATCCTCGCCCTTCACAGTGAAAATAATCCCGTCGGGCGTGACCACACAGCCCCTTGCGCAAACCCCGGTCAACGCCTCAAGCGTGTTCATGTACATTATCTCCTGCCTTCCTAGTTTCATTATTCCACCGTGCCGCTGAAATGCCGATACAAGTCCGCTGAACCAAAGCAAGTTGCACGCATTCAATTCTTTCCCAGGCCGAGAACCTTGCTCCTTCCCGCATCCTTAATTAACATCACCGAAACAACGAAAGGCTTTCCGCAGACAGCGCCGAGTTCCGCGGCTGTTCCCGAAAACCCGTGAACGGGAATTGCGGAAACATTTGCCTGCAATTCAAGCTTGCCCCTGGCATTTGCGGGGGTGTTGCTCCCGATAATTACTAGCTGTCCCTCTCCTTTTAAAATGCTTTTCTCGCACTCCCTCTGCCCGAAGAGAACCTTTCCCGTGTCCACAGCGCGCCTTATTTCGCGGTTCGCATCAACAGCAGGGGCGCCCTTCACGGCCTTTCCCCTTGCCCTGCTTTTTGCAGTGCTTTTTTTCTTTGCCTTTGCAGCCATCCAAACCACCCTTGCCCGTGCCTTTTTTCATTTGTTCGGCTTCATTACAAGCTCTACGGTTCCAGTGCCCACCTTTATAGGCTGGCCCACAATTATATTCTCCACAACACCCGAAAGGTTCTCCCTCTCGCCCCTGAATGCCGCGTCCAGCAAATGCTTCACCGTTTCCTCGAACGCCGCCCTTGCGAAAGGCGAGGATTTCCCGCGCGTTATTCCCGTGCGCACAATCCCCCTTATCTCGCCGTCCTGGCTCATCAAATCAGCAAGCAGCATTATGTGCCTTATGTCCACCGAGATATTGTTGTCCTTGAGCACCTTCGCAAGTTCCTGTATTATAGAAATCCTTCCCGCCTCTATTCCCAAAACCTTGCTTATCTCCTTTATGTCGTTCGTTGTCGTGCGCGTCCCGTCAACCTCGTCCATCTTCAGCACTGCCTTGAGGTTTGTGCCCGAGGTCTTTATCACGTGCTCGTTCCTCTCCTTAATTACAATCGTTTTCTCGATTCCCCTGACGCCCTGCACGCGCGTACTGCGCAGCTTATTGAGCATCCTCCTTATCCTCAGCAGGGGGTCGTTCCTGAACCTGAATTCAAGTACCCCTTCTCTCCTGCTGCCCTTAAGTTTCATGTACCTCTCTATCTTTTTCGCAAGCCCCTCGGCGCCTATATTCCTCTCCCTGCACTTCTCCCTCACAACCTCTATGCTGAACTTGTTCTTCTCGAAATCTTCCTTTATTTTTACAACATCCCCGACCCTCACGTCAAGCAGCGATTTCGCGAACGCGTCAGCCTTGTCGAAATTCTTCCTGAGTTCGTCCTTTGCAAGGTAAATAGTCATTGTAGGGTATTTCGCCCTGCTTCTTCCATCAACAATCTCCTCAACTCTTTGTATTCCCGAACCAACGGAAACTTCCGCCGCGCCCGCATAGTGCTTTGTTCTGAGGGTTAATTGTGTCCCGGGTTCCCCGAGGCTCTGTGCAGCGATAATCCCGACTGCCTCGCCCGGCTCGACCTTTGCAAATTCGTACTTCAGCTTCAGCCGCTCTAGTATCCCCTTCTTCCCCTTCTCAGTGAGCTTCGCTTCCTTTGCCGCCGCCTCGAACTCCGCAACAAGCGAGGGAGGCAAATCAAACTCTTCAATAACCGTTTCCGCATAAACCCTCTTTCCATCCTTTGCCTTTGCGCGTGCCGAAGGCTTCTTCACCGCCCCCGCCTTCCCCCGCTTTGCGGGTTTCCCTGCCCCTGTGCGCTTTGCAGCCTTGGCTTTCGCCCCGCCGGCGTGCTTTCCCCTTTGCTTTATTTTCTTTTTATCCGCCATAAAAACACCGTTGAATTTTTTTCTCCCGCTTCCTTTTCACCGTGCCCTTTTTTCAGCCCCTTGCCTCGCCATTTCCTTTTTCCCCGCCTCAATTAACCGCCGCAGCTATTTCATCATTCATCCTCACGGTCTTTCCCCTGAAGGATTTCTGCGGGAAAACCCCATCTTCACCATAGGCGCACTGGATTATGTTTTTGTTCGCGTTCCTCACAGTGCCGTCGTTGCTGACAACAAGGTCCTTGAGCGAGTTAGCAAGGCGCCTGTAGAGGTAACCCGAAACTTTCGTGCTCACGCCCGTGTCCACTTCCCCCTGCCTTCCGCCCATTGCGTGGTAGAAATACTCGTAACTGTTCATTCCTTCGAGGAAGTTATGTTCGATGAACCCGCCCGCGCGTACCCCCACATCCCCTTTCTCGTTAAGCGTTATCAGCCTCTCCCTGAACCCGCGCTTCGGCCTTCCTTCCCTTACCGCAGCCTGGCCCCAGAGCCCTGAAATATTCGTGAGGTTAACAACGCTTCCCCTCGACCCGCTGAGTATCATCACAGTGCTGTTGAACCTAGGGTTGTCGCCGAGCACCTGCGCAACCTTTTCCTTGAGGATTGCCCTCTCCACCTTTTCCTTTATCTGCGCGCCCAATTGCATCATCCTTATCTCAAAACTTTCCCCAAGCGTCCTGCCCGGTATGTGGTCCAGCGTCTTCTTATGGAACTTCTCAAGGAGTTCCTTACTCTTCTCTATCTCCTCCCTTATGGCCTTTTCCTTGACCTTTGCCACATCTCCCGAGGTTTCGAATTCGTCAAGGCTTATCGTCATTCCGACAAGCGTAACCAGGTCCTCGACAATCTTTGATGCCCTTAAGTAGAAGTCCGCAGTAACGTGCGCGGGGTAATTCCTCGCAAGCTCGTCGATAATCCTGCCTTTCCCTTCCCCGACGGAAACCTCGTCAATAACCCCGCTCACAAGCTTTCCGTTAACGATTTTCACGTACGCGTCGTGCGGGCATTTTTCCTTCGTGCATTTCGCGCACTCCTCGCTGCGCTGCAGCAGCCTGCATGTCTTTGTTTTATACTCGAGGTTCAGCGCCTTCGGCAGCAATTGCGAAAATATGAGTTTCCCCGAATATTCCTTGCCCATATCCGGCTTGGGCATTTCCGTAACGCCGGCAATCTGCATATAGCGCATCGCGGTCTCCCTGTTGAACTTCGTGCTCTTCAATGTGAGTATGTAGCAGCCGCTTATTCCGTCCTCGTCAAGTATTATCACCGGCGCGCCGTACCTCGGGCTTATTATCTGGTTTTCGACACTCATCAGTTCGCGCGCTTCCGTAATTCCCTCTTCCGTCTGCGGCACGTGCATGTTCATTTCATCCCCGTCGAAGTCCGCGTTGTAGGGCTTGCACACTATGGGGTTCAATTTGAATGTCTTGTCGGGCGTTATCCTTGCGCGGTGGGCAAGCATGCTCAGCCTGTGCAGCGAGGGCTGCCTGTTGAAAATCACGATATCGCCGTTCGCGAGTTTCCTCTCCACCTTGAAGCCCTCCCCAAGGTCCTTCTCGACTTCCTCCATGTTCAGCGGGGTTATTTTCTTTTTCATCCCGTCCGGGCGCGAAACATAAATCGCCTTCCCGTCCTTTATGGCGGCCTTCATTTCCTTTATGTTGTATTTCGTCACAAACTCCGGCACTGTAAGTTCGTCCGCAACGTCCTGCGGAACGCCCAATTCGTTTATCGCAAGGTGCGCATCCGGGCTTATTATGGAGCGCGCAGCAAAGTTCACGCGTTTCCCCGTCAGGTTATACCTGAATCTCCCCTTCTTTCCCTGCAGCCTCTGCACAAGCGTGCGCAGAGCCCTGCCGGACCTGTGCTTCGCGGGAGGAACGCCCGCCGTGTTGTTGTTGTAATAAGTGGTAACGTGGTATTGCAGCAAATCCCAGAGGTCTTCGATTATAAGCTGCGGCGCACCCGCGTCAATATTGTCCTTGAGCCTGAGGTTTATCCTGATTATGTCCACAAGCTTGTGCGTCAAATCATCCTCGGACCTTATGCCTGTGTCAAGCGTTATGCTAGGCCTTATTGTTATGGGCGGAACCTGCAGCACGGTCATTACAAACCATTCGGGCTTCAGCCTCTCCCCGTCATACCCGAAAAGTTTCGTGTCCTCGGGCGTTATCTTCTCAAGCCACTCCCTTATCTGCGTAGGGTAAAGCCTTTCCTTTTCATAATAAAAGTTCGTCGGCTTGTCAAGCATTACCTTTCCCCTTGCGGCACTGCAGTGCGGGCATTTGGGAACGGCCTTTGTTTTCGCGATTACCTTCTTTGAAACTTCCTCGCCGCGCTCCTTCATTATTTTCGCAAGTTCCTCAAGCTTCTCCTGCGGCAGCGCAATCCTTCCGCAGTCCTTGCATGTCGAGACAAGCAATTGCTCGACCTTCTTGCTGAATTCGGAGTGAACGACAGGCCTTATCATTTCAAGGTGCCCGAAGTGCCCCGGGCACTGCTTCATCCTCTGCCCGCAGGTCTTGCACCTTAAGCCGGGGTTTATCACCCCGAGATGCGGGTCCATAAGCCCAGCTTCCATAGGGTAGCCGTCTTTATCGTAAGTCTCCGGGCTCTTCACTTCCAGCGCGGACATCTTCCTTATCTGCGCGGGGCTGAGCACGTGGAACTCGACCGACTGGATTCTTTTCATCAGCATGCCTTAATCCCCCAAACCCCTACAAACGCGGTTCCGCCTTGGTTCATTTTCATCATCCCGTGGTTCACACCTTATCTCCGATATTCAGGCCCGTTTTCGTCCGGGCGTGCCGAAATACGTCGGGGGTTCTGCGAACCCCCATAAATATGCCTGCCATATTCATACTCACACCTTGTCCCCAATGTTCAGTTTCGGATAAATCCCGAGCGCCTTCAATTCCTCAAGCAGCAGCTTGAATCCGTAAGCCATCTCCACGGGGTAAACCTTGCTTCCGGTGCAAATAGGGCAGTATCTCCTGTTCCTTATCTGGTCGTTCACCGCAATTACGCCGCACTTCTCACAAACCAATTCAATAACCTTGTCCGAGTCCTCTATGAACTTTTCCTGCAGCAGCATTGCGGCACCGTGCCCCACAAGCGTTTCTCCCTCCATTTCCCCGAACCTCAGGCCCCCTTCCTTTTCCTTCCCCTCAGTCGGCTGCCTTGTCAGTATCTGCACGGGGCCTTTCGCCCTTGCCTGCATCTTGTGCCTGACCATGTGGAACAATCTCCTGTACGCAACTATTCCCGTGAAAATTTCCCCCCTCACCCTTTCCCCTGTTGTTCCGTCGTAGAACGCTTCCTTCCCGTCGCTCCTCAGCCCGTAACTGCCGAGGATTTTCCTGATTTCAGGGACCTTCATTTCATTGAAAGGCGTTCCGTCAATTTCCTCGCCGCGCATTGCGGCGGCCTTTCCGCCGAGCATCTCAATAAGGTGCCCGATTGTCATCCTGCTCGGTATGGAGTGCGGGTTAAGTATAAGGTCCGGCTTTATGCCCTCCGCAGTGAAAGGCATATCTTCCTCGGGAATTATTGCGCCTATAACCCCCTTCTGCCCGTGCTTCGAGCTGAATTTATCCCCCACAAGCGGAATCATTTCGCTCCTTACCTTGAGCTTCACAAGCTTGTTCCCCGACTCCGCCTCTGTAACTATCACCCTATCCACGTAACCTTCCTTGCCCTTCCTTATTGTGAGCGAGCTCTCGCGCCTCTTCTCCTTCACAACCCCGAACTCGCTTATCTCCTCCAAAAACCTCGGAGGGGATGTCCTGCCCACAATTACATCCTTCTCCCCGACATAACTTTCAATCTGCACAAGCCCGTCAGCACCCAGCTTTTTGTATGCCTCCTCTCCGAGGTGGCCCGTGGTTTCCTCTGTGGGTATTTCAAACCTGTCAACCTGCCCTCCGGGATAACGTTCCTCGTTGCACTCGTATGTCCTGAAATATGCGCTCCTTCCCATTCCGCGGTCCACTGCGCCCTTGTTCAGCACAACCGCATCAAGGATGTTGAACCCGCGGCAGGGCATAATCGCAACAACAAGGTTCTGCACGTGCGGCCTTTCGCTCATACGCATAAGGTCCATTGTGCGCGTTTTTGTCAACGATTTCTGCGGGTAGTAAAGCAAATAACCCTCCGTGTCGGTGCGAAGGTTGTAGTTCGTTCCCTGGATTCCCTGCGCCTGCTTGAACATCTTTGCCCCGTGCAGCGCCTTTCCCGCAAGGTCGTACTCGAGGTATGGAATCATTGAACTTATTATCCCGAGTATTCCCGCAGGGTCTATTTCAAGGTGAGTGTGCTTTGCCGTGACTTCGCCCTTCTCCGTTGCAATGAAAGTGTTCTCCTCTTCCTCGGCATCAAGGTATTCCACTATCCCCTTCTCCACAAGGTCCTGCCAGGTCATCTTTTCCTCTTTGATCTGCTTAATGTGCTCCTCCGTGAGCCTGAGTTTTCCGTTCTCCACAACAAGCAGGGGCCTCTGCACCCTTCCCGCATCCGTGTTTACGTAAACCTCGTTGGTGTCCTTATGGAAAGCGATATTCACCCTTGCGCCTATCTTGCCGTCGCGCCTCTTTTTTATCAGGTCCGCGGTCAGCTTCTCCGCGTTCATGTGGAAGCCTATAAGCCTTCCGTTGATGTAAACTTTCCCTTTCTCGGACATAAAAAACAACCATGCAAATTTCGGTTTCGTTTTTTGGTTTTTTCGGGTTTATTTTTTGTTTTGTTTTTTCGGTTTCGTTTTTTTTTTTTTGCCTTATTTTTCGTTTTTCTATTTGAGCTTCACTCCCATCTCGCCCAGCACTTTCTCGACAGCCTTCTCGTCGCTCTCGGTTGTTACCTCCGCAAGCAGTGCGAGGTTCTTCACAAGTCCGCACTGCGGGCCGTCCGGCGTCTCTATCGGGTCAAGCCTTCCCCAGTGCGTTCCGTGCACATCCCTTGCCTCGTACAATTCCCTGTTCTTGTCAAGCGGGCTCTTGACCTTTCTCAGGTCTGTCAGGGGGCTTATGTAATTCACGCGGTCCATGAACTTGCTCACGCCCGTGCTCCTGCCTATCCAGTTGCCCGTGCTCATCGCAAACCTTATTCTTTCCGAAATCGCGCCCGGCCTCACGATTGTGCTTATGTTCAGTTTCCTTCTCCTTGTTACTGTCCTGTCAATCTGGAACTTTATGTCCTTTATGAAATACTTGAACGAGTACCTGAACAGGTGCTCCATAAGCTTTCCGCTGAGCTCGAGGCGCTTGTTGCTGTAGTGGTCCTTATCGTCGTCTTCCCTCAGGTTGTATGCCCTCTCTATGACCTTTGTTGCCATCATAACCAGATAGTGCGCCTTCGCAAGCCTGTCCTTGGGCTCCTGCCCTATGTGCGGAAGCAGGAACGCGTCAATAACTTCCTGCGCCCTGCGCAGCCTGTATTCCTCGACCTGCCCGGGTGCAACGAATTTTCCTATCTTATCAAGCGCTTCCTTCTCGCTCCTCAGGCCGAGGTTCTCGATATTAAGCATGACATCGTTCTTGATTTCAATTTCCTCGGGGAACGCCTCTTCCATCTGCCTCGGGCTGCTGAGCCCGAGCGCCTTGAGCAAAACAAAAAGCCTCAATTTCCTCGGCGATGCCGGGAATGTGACCGAAAGCATGCCGTCGGGGTTGCGCATTATCCTTACCCTTCCCTTGAACGCGCCCTTTGTGCTTATCACTTCCGCAATCATTTTCTCCTGCGCCTGCTCGCTCACGAGCACGCGGTCGGAGGCAAGCACTTCCTGCGTCATCAATGCCTTTTCCGAGCCGTTGATTATGAAATATCCCCCGAAATCCATCGGGTCCTCGCCCATTGCGGTAAGTTCGTCGCCTGTCTTGCCCTCGAGCCAGCAGCGGTTGGACTTAAGCATCACCGGCATTTCGCCTATGTAAGCGCGCTTCAAATCCTGCTGCACATCGCGCCTTAGCAGCTTCATTGTGAGGTAAATAGGCCCCGAGTATGTGCGGTTTCTCATCCTCGCTTCCATGGGGTAAAAATCATACCGCGGGCTTCCGTCGGCCTCGATTATGCGCGGCTTCTCAATGCTGATTTTATCGAGCTCTATCCTTACTTCCTCTATCTTCGGCGAGATTACCTTGTTCTCATTAACAATATCGTCGAGTTTCCTGTTTATGAACTGGTTGTAAGATTCGACCTCCATCTGCGAGAAATTCCTGTTGCGGAAATACGCTTCGATGAGGGGCCAGCCGTCCATTTTTCAACACCGTTCCGTTTTCATTTAAGTATTTTAATTTCACTAATCCACAACGCGGAAATAAATAGCCTTCCCCGCGGTAGGGCTGTTCCTCGTGATTTTTATTATGTCGCCCTTCTTCGCGCCAATTTCCTCGAGCGCGGGGTCGTTCTTGAGAATCTGCGGAAGTTTTTCCTTTGAGGAGCTGTATCTTTTCAGCACCTCGTCGATGCGTGCTTCCGGCACGATTTCATGTTTCGGCACTAAAAAGTGCATGCCAACCTTATCAAGCGCCAAGGGGACCCGCTCCTGTGGGTGCAATTATTGAAACCGGCTCACGGCTTACGCTGTGTTCCGACGCCAAACCGACGCTTATAACACAGGCTTAGCTTGAAACGTGATTGAACCACCCAGTTTCAAAAATCGCCACAGATGCATCTATATTTAATTATTCATTTAACAATAGAAATCAATATAAAGTTATTCAAACGCGCCCTTTTGCCGCGAAATTTCAGAAAAAACCCCAAACACGGGTTTAAAGGGTTATTTTGGGGTTTTTGGCGCAGCGGGGCGGTTTTCCGCGCGCCCCGGCGCGCCTTTAACAGCCTTTCTTCATGTGCCCGCCCGAAAATTCGGCGCGCGTCCGCCCGAATATTTGCCGCGCGCAGGGGGAATTGCGCGCGAAAAAACCCCGCAGAACCACGCGAAAAAACCCCCGCAGAACCATGCGCAAAAACGCAACTTTTTTATTGATTGCCGCCCCATATTAACCGTATGTTTGCCCTTGATTTCCTTTCGGGAGTTTATTTGGGGTCCAACCTTGTGCAGTACGCGCAGTTCTTCATAACCGTAATAGGCTTCGCGCTTCTCGGCAAGGCGGTTTATTATTTCCTCAAGACCTACGGCAGGCGCATAACCGCGAAAACGAAATCAGAACTTGACGATGTCCTGCTCGACATGGTCGAGGAGCCGCTCGTCATGTTCCTCGTGATAATCGGCCTCGTAATCGGCTACCAGTTCCTCACAGTGGATTCGCCTTTCCTGAACTCCGCATTTTACAACATCATAGGTGTGCTCGTAATAATAGTCGGGGCATGGCTTGCCGTAAGGCTTGCGGACGCGCTGATAAAGCATTTCCTCATCCCCTTCACGCAGAAAACCGAGTCAAAACTCGACGACCAGCTGGTGCCAATACTGAGGAAACTTTCGAAGGCGAGCATAATGCTCCTCGCCGGCATAATGATAATCAGCAACTTCGGCTATGATGTAACGGCGCTGCTTGCCGGCCTCGGCATAGGCGGCCTTGCAGTGGCGTTTGCAGCGCAGGAAACCATATCGAACTTTTTCGGCGGCATCTCCATATTCGCGAGCAAGCCGTTCAAAATAGGCGACTGGGTGGAATTCGACGGCAGGATAGGGCAGATTAAGGAGGTCGGCCTGCGCACAACGCGCGTGCTCGACCTTGACGACCGCATAGTCACCCTGCCGAACTCGAAGATAAGTAGCGCAATCGTAACCAACATTTCCTCAGTCCCCGCGCGCAAGATGCGCGTGCATCTCGGCATCACTTACGGCACGCCCGTGAAAAAAATGCGCCTTGCGGAGAAGCTGCTCACCGAAGCCGTGGGCAAAACAAAGGGCTGCAGGAAAAACCCCGATATTTATTTCTCCGAGTTCAAGGATTTCAGCCTCGATATTTTCCTGATTTACTACATAGAGGACCTCGACAACTGGATGCGCGTGAAGAGCAACGTGAACTTCGCAATCAAAGAGGCGTTCGACAAAAACAAAATAGACTTCGCCTTCCCGACGCAGACGATTTACATGGCGAAGTGAGCGCGCCCGTTTGCCTACTCATTTCCGTTAATCATAACGTTTTTAAGTAACTATGTGGCACAATCCCTGCATGAAAAGGGCAGGTACAAGTGCGGATCCCGAACTGCTTATGCTTGTTGCGCAGCGTGCGGGCCTTAACGGTTCCGCCCTGCTTTCCACAGGCGCAGTTGCGCACGCGCTCGGCGCTTCCCAGCAATCCGCCTCCCGCAGGCTGCGTGCGCTTGAAAATGCGGGGATGGTTAGCCGCAGTGCCGGCGCACGCGGGATAACGGTCTCGCTCACAAAGAAGGGCAGGGATTCCCTGCACGCGCAGTTCTCGCTCATGCAAAGCATTTTTTCGGCGAAAAACAAAACAAAAAAAATGAAAATCACGGGTTCCGTGGTTTCCGGATTGGGCGAGGGTTCCTATTACCTCTCGCAGCAGAAATACCTCGCGCAGTTGAGGGATGCGCTCGGCTTCACGCCCTTTCTCGGCACGATGAACCTGAAAATCGAAGAGCACGAACTGAAAAATTTTCTGGACAGCATTGCCCCGATTTTCATTTCCGGCTTTTCCGCGGGGGGACGGACATTCGGCTCGAGCAAATGTTATTGCATTACGGTTGCAGGCAAGGCGGGCGTCCCAAAGGTAAGCGGCGCAATTGTCGTTCCCGAGCGCACCTCCCATCCTTCGCACATCGCCGAGGTAATCGCTCCCGTGAATTTGCGAAAAAAATTTTCCCTGCGCGACGGCTCAGCACTTTCATTGGAGGCGAAATTATGAAAAAAAACCTGCGGAGGGAGCAGGCATGAAAAAAATCGGCATCGCGGACACAATGTTCGCGTGCGCGGACATGGGCGCATTGTGCGGGCGCACCCTGCGCACGGAAGGCGATGCGCGCATTGTGCGCCTCACGGTTCCGGGGATAAAGGACTTGCCCGTTGCCGCGAAAAAACTGCTCGCGGAGCAGGATTGCGGCATCGTAATCGCGCTCGGCATGCCCGGCTCGAAGCCCATAGACAAGGAATGCGCGCTTGTGGCATCGCAGGGTTTGCAGAACGCGGCGCTGCAAACCGGCAGGCACATTATCGAGGTTTTCGTTCACGAGGATGAGGGAAAAAACGAAAAGCAGATGCGCGAAATTATGCGCGAACGCACGGTTAAGCACGCGCGCAACGCGCTCGCGCTTTTGCGGAACGAAAAAGGCGGGAACTGCAAAAATTCCCTGCGTGCGCTTGCAGGCACGGGGCAAAGGCAGGGTTCGGTTAATGCCGACCAATTTGAACTGTAAAAAAATAAAAAAACAAAAACCAAAACAAAAAACCGAAAATTTGGAGGTGGTTTTGATGAAGTTGGGTTTTGTAGTATCCGAATTCAAGCCCGATTGCGTACGGCACGAATTGGGCAAGCCCAATTGTGCCCATTTTGGCTTTGCCAAAATAGGGGCACTCCGCAATATGTGCGCCATCTCCGATGGTGCGGTAATATGCGGTTTGTTTATCCTTGGAGGTGAATATAGATGAAGTTAGGGTTCGTTGTTTCGGAGTTCAACTATGACGTAACCAGCCTGATGCTGCAGCGCGCAAGGGAGCACGCACAGTTCCTTGGCGTCGAGGCGGGGGAAACAATCCACGTGCCGGGCACGTACGATATGCCGCTCGCGATAAAGAAACTGCTGCAGGACAAAAGCATCGACGCGGTTGTAACCCTCGGCGCGGTAATAGAAGGGGATACCGGGCACGACGAGATTGTTGCGCAGCACGCGGCGCGCAAGATAATGGACCTCTCGCTCGAGCACAACAAGCCCGTTTCCCTCGGCATTTCCGGCCCGCGCATGACGCGCATGCAGGCGATGCAGAGGATAGACGGCTACGCAACGCGCTCGGTCGAATCCGCGGTGAAGATGGCGCAGAGGATTAAGTAGGGGCTAAGCTCAGGCGGTTGTTTCGAAATTGCCCGGTCCCCTCTTCCTTGCGGATAATTTTGTGCGGGGGTCGACATCTGACCCCTGTCCCTTCCCGTATTCCGTCCACGTTTCGCCGGAATGCGAGGCAGGTTCCACATGGCGTTCCCCCGATGGGGCAATTTCGCGCTTCTCCCCGTGGGCGCTCGGTTTGCGCTGCAGGCGGTTAGCCAGCAGCCTGCTGATAACCCCCTTTATTCTCCCTACCCCGCGTATCATCACATTCACCCCTTGCAGCCCCACGGGCAGTTATTAATTGTTTTGTTATGCCCCGTTTCCCTCTGCTTTAGGCCGGGCAACCCCGAAAACAAGGTGCTTGAACGCCAGCACCACGCGCAGTACCCACTCCAGCAATATTATGAACGTGAGATACGCGGCAATCTGCGGAAGGAACTGCGGCATGTCCGCCAGCCTCTGCGCAAACAACTCGAGCGAAAAGAAAGTCGGTTCCGCGAGCGCAATGCCGAGAAGCGCAAACGGCACAAGTTTCGCAAGGTCCTTTGAAAGGTCCTCGGTGTAATATGAGGTGAGCCTTATTGCCGCCACAAGGGTTGCGGATATCAGCAGCAGGTGTGTCATGTTTATGTTTTTCGCAAGCAGGGAAAGCAGCACGGAAAACCCGCCGAACCAGAGGAAAACCACGAAAGGGAAAAAAATGCCGTACTTTATTATGCCAAGCACCAGGTCGACAATTGCGGCAAACATCCCGCCCTTTTTTATCCTGTACTTCTCCACGTTCCATTCGAAGATATCCCTCTTCGCGACCAGCCTGTAGAATATGTATATGAGCGTGGCATATGCCGCGATGCTCAGCATTATTAGCGCCAGCGCGGGCAGGGCGGACATGAAGTTCGGGTAAATTATGTCGAGGTAAGGGTTAAGCGCCTCGACAAGCGGCGAGAGGATTTCAAGAACCATGTAATAATTCGGGTTTTCTGCTTTTAAATCTTTTCGGGGGGTTGGCTGCGTATGCTTTTCACTTCACACGCCGCGCGGGTAATAGCCGTAGTAGTAATCCTCGCTGCCCTTCTCGAAAACAAAATCCTTTAGCTGCGCCAGCGTCCCCAGATTGTTAGCCTTCAGCATCCTGTCCGAGAGCGTGTAAAGCACGCCGCCTATGTACATCGCCCTCTTTACCTGGTAATCATAGCCGTAATAATAGCCGCGCTTCAGTTCCTCCTCGGGCGTGATGTGGGTTATTCTCCCGCGCTCCTCGAAGCCGTTCGCAAGCGTCAGCCTCCACACGAAAGCGCCCTGGAACACGGGTTCGCCGTAAAGCGGCCAGTCCTGCGCGCGCTTCTCCGCACGCGCCCTTTCCTCCGCCGAGATTTCCGCCAGCTGTATCGGCAGCACCAGCAGTTCCTTTTCCGCGTCATAGAGGAATGCCCTGTGGTCGTTCAGCGCGTATGAATCGGTTCCGCGGTCGCCTATCACGACCTTATGCATCTCGACAGGGTGCTCCACATCGCTGACATCGAAAACCGCAATCTTCATCCCCTGGTACCATGCGAAATCGCCGTATTTTGATTCAGTCGCCTCCTTCCCGACGCCGATTATATGGGTTTCATCCATCGGGTGCAGGTAATCCGAGTAGCCCGGTATTTTCAGCTTGCCCAGCACCTTTGGCGCCGTGGGTTCCGAAACATCAATCACGAACAGCGGGTCGGTATTTTTGAAAGTAACCATGTATGCTCGCTTGCCCATGAACCTTACCGAATAAATCTGCTCCCCGGGTGCAAGGTCCTCGAGCGTGCCCACAGTCTTCATGTCCGCACCCAGCACATAAAGGTTGTTCGAGCTGCGCCTTTCCCCCGTGCCCCAGACCTGCCCCTCCGTGGTTGCAATCCTGAAATTCCCCTCATACTCATCCATCGAGAACTGGTTCAGCACGTGCCCGGGCACGGAGCCGCAGCCCTCGAACTTTATTTCCCCTTCAGAAAGCGCGAATTTTGTTACCGCGGTATTTTCACTACTGCGTTTCATGCAGTAATCAACCGCAATTTCCGCAGAGAGCGGCACGGGATACGGCCTGTCGCAGTAATTCCACTCGGTTGCGGCAAGGTATATGTTTTCCTGCGATGAATAAACGTTCTCCGCGCTCGCTGCAACGGTTTCCTTCTGCAGTTTCCCGCTCTTCATGTTCAGCGACGCTATGGTTACGAAACTGTTGACGGGTATGGGCGGAATGTATCCTATCTCCGTTGCCTCCGCGACCCTCTTTACCGCGCCGTCCTCCGCCATCACGGGGATTATGTTGTTCTCGTCCCCCGTCATCGCCATTGCCCAGTAGTTCGGCGAACTGTTGATTACAAAGTAGGCGCTATCCCCTATCATCCTCGATGTGAGATAACTTCCCTGGAACTCGACTTCCTTCTCCAGTTTAGGCGCCGCCCTGTCCTTTATGTCGTAAATCCTTGCGGAAGCCATGCTCTGCATATAATACGGCGGGACAATGCACCTTGCCATTCCTCCGCACCTTGTTATTGTGCCCTCATATCCGTAATTGTAATTGTAAGTCTTGCTCCCGAAAATAAGCAGCACGTCGCCAGAAACAAACATCTCCTGCGGGGAAAAGTTCTCCACCCGCATCATTCCGCCGAGCTTGGTCTGCGACAGTATTTTCGCGGTTTCAATCGGGTACGCATCCGTTATCACGAGCATGCTGCCCGTGATGTTGTAAATATATTTCCCGTCGCTCTTAACTATGTCGGCTTCATCAACCCCTTCCACCTGAACGTTGGTTGTCGAGTAGCCGACACCGCCGTTGCTTGAACTGCCGCTGTCCTGCGCTGATTCGGCAGATGCGGGCGCCATTGAAGGTGTTGCGCCTCCTGCAAGCACCATATCTTTCGTCATGTACTCCCCGCCGCGATAGGCAGAACTGCCGAAAGCAGCGGCAAGTTCCTCATAATTCGAAAATTTGTTCAGCGTTGAAAATTCCCCGTTCTGTGCGGGCGGGTTGGCTGGCGGGTTCGAGGGGGGGTTGGTGGGCGGATTTGTTGGCGGATTTCCCGGAGGATTTCCGCCCGGGGCAGTTGGCTGTTCAACACAGCCGAGCAGCAGCATGCCCGCAACCCCGAGCACGCAGAACAAAGCGATTAACTTCAAGCCCCTATCCATGTAAAACGCCTGCAATACTATTGCCCAGCCGTATTTAAATATGCCGTTTTTTTGTTAGGCAAAGGGCTAAGGCAAAAAAACAAGCGGCAAAACCAAAAATAAATCCGAAAAACAAAACCCGAAAAACCAAAACCCAAAAACCCGGCGAACCGTCGGTTCGTTTTTTGTTTTGTTTTTTCCGAAGCGCCCCCGCGGGGATTTGAACCCCGGTCACGGGCTCCGGAGGCCCGAGTACTGTCCAGGCTATACTACGGGGGCACGATAAAATGTGCAGGCAAAAGGTTTTTATTGCGCCCGCGGAAGCCTGTGCAGGGTTCCCTGAAAAGTTTGGTTGGCGGAAAAAGCCGAAAGCCTGCCCGAAACGGAAATGCTTAAATTTACCGTGCGCCTTATTGTTTCATGCAGTTGCTTATCGGAATTCATCTTCACCGGCTGCCAACGCAAAAGATGGAACAGCTTGCCGAGTTCATAAAAGAGAGTTTTAAAAAGGAGCCCAATACTTTTCTTTTCGTGTTTGATTATTTTGCATTTTCTGAAAAGGAGTTATGTGCATTATCTTCGCTGACCAGTATTCCTCCCGAAAGATTTTTTTTGATTAGGCACGGTTATAAAAACCGCCCCATAGTAAGCTCTTTCCCGCCGTATAAAAAAAGTTTTAAGAAAGCCGTGAGGGCTATTTCGGCAAAATTAGGCAAAAATGATAAAGTAAAGGTTGTTTCTTTTGGCGGAGCAGCCGCGTTTTGCTATAAAAGAATTTTTGACGGCGCCCTGTCTTCGTTGGGGGGGTGGTTTGGCAGGAGGCTGGCAAGCGCCGAACCTTATCCGCCGCTGATCTATGGCAGGCCGGCAAAGCCCGAAAGCAAATCGGCCATAAAGCCGCGGCCGCTCCCTCGCAAAAAGCCGCTCCCTTAATTACTCCTCAATCCTGCCGAAAAGGAAAATCGCCGCTGCCATGAAAACAGCGGTGAACCCGAGCACAACCGCGGTGCAAAAGAAGAAATTTATGTCGGAGTGCCCGAGAAGTATAAACCTCAGCCCGTTCACGCCGTAAGTAAGGGGGTCGAGCATCGAGGCTATTGCAATAGGCGCGGGGGCGGAGGAAAGCGGGAACAGCGCACCGCTGAGGAAGAACAGCGGCATTATTATGAAATTCATTATTAACTGAAAACCGTGCATGTCCTCAAGGATGGAGGCAATCGCAATCCCGAGGGAAACGAACATTGTTGAAATAAGGAACATGAACACGAGCAGGAGCAGTATGTTTGCGAGCTGCATCTGCGCGCCGAGGAGAATTGCGACAGCCATTATGAGCACGCCCTGCAGCATCGCGGTTGTCGCCCCCCCGAGCACCTTGCCGATTATTATGGAGAGCCTGCTTATCGGCGCAACAAGCGTTTCCTTGAGGAAGCCGAACTGCCTGTCGACAAGCACGATTATTCCCGAGAACATCGAGCCGAACATCAGCACCATCCCTATTATGCCGGGGGCGATGAACTGCAGGTAATTCCCGCCAGGCATGCTGAACGCGCTGCCCGCGCCCAATCCGAGAATCGCAAGGAAAAAGAAGGGCATCCCCAAACTGCCTATGACCCTGCTCTTGGAGCGGAAGAACCTTATCATCTCCCTTTTCCAGAGGGTATAAATGCCTTCAAGTTCGTTGCTAAGCATTATCCCCCCCTCCCCCATGCCCTGCCCCTCATCCTCATCCCCTCGATGGGCTTCGCCTCTTCCTCCCTTATTGTCCTGTCCGTGTAATGCAGGAACACGTCGTCAAGGGACGGTTTCCTCAGGCTGACTGACCCGACCTTTGTCCCGCTTTTTTCCGCGAGGCGCATAAGTTCGGGAATTTTCTCCTCACCCTTTTCCACTGTAACATCCATGAACCCGTCGTGCGCCGTAACCTTTTTTGCCCACTTAACTGCGCGAAGTTTTTCGGCGCATTCTTCCCCCCCGCCGCACTTAACCGAAATTATGTCGCCGCCGAGCGCGTTCTTAAGGTTTGCCGGAGTGTCCATTGCCATTATTTTTCCGTTGTCGATTATCGCAATCCTGCCGCACACCCCGTCCGCCTCATCCATGTAATGCGTTGTGAGAATTATCGTGATTCCCTCGGCCTTATTTATTTCTTTTATATATTTCCATATCCCCGCCCTTGTCTGCGGGTCCAAGCCGAGGGTTGGTTCGTCCAAAAAAAGCACTTTCGGGTGGTGAATCAATCCGCGGGCAATCTCGAGGCGCCTCTTCATCCCCCCCGAGAATTTTTTCACAACAATATCCATCTTGCCCTCAAGCCCTACTATTTTCACAACCTCCGCAGCCCTCTCCGCCCTTTTCTCTTTGGGCACGCCGTAAAGGGAGGCGTGCATCTCAAGGTTCTCCCTTGCGGTAAGTTCATCATCAAGGCTCGGGTCCTGGAAAACAATTCCTATGCTTTTCCTGACCATGCCCGCCTGCGATGAAACATCGAATCCGTTAACCTTCGCGCTTCCCGAAGTAGGCTTGCGCATTGTCACAAGCATCGAAATAAGCGTTGTCTTTCCCGCGCCATTGGGGCCGAGCAGGCCGAAAATGCTGCCCTGCTTAACCGAGAGGGTTACGTTGTCGACAGCCTTCAGGCTGCCGTAACTCTTGCATATTTTTTCGGTTTCGATAGCGTTCGCAGGCATAAAAAACCACGGAATTTGAGATTGCCGAACCACGGAAACCGCGGAATTGGAAATTACGGAACCGCGGAATTTTGAATTGTTGGGGGATGCCTGATTTTTGCCCGCATATGTTTAAATACTGATTGAGGAGGGTTATATTTCAGGGGCTGCCGCCCTCTTAAGGGGTGAATTTTAATGGCTGCTAAAAAGGGAGCAAAGAAGAAAAGCAAATCAAGTTCCTCGTGCGGCTGCGGCTGCGGCGGCACAATGGACGAATAAATGCAACGGGTGGGTAAAAAGTTTTCAATTTCGGGGCTGCAATGCCCTGTTTTTTTGGGTGGGTGGTTTTATTATGGCTGAAAAGGTATGCGGCAGGGCGGAGGATTCTACGTCAAAAGAGAACACATTCGTCGTGAAAATCAACGACGGCACCGATATTTTCGAGCGCCTGAACAAGCTGGCAAAGGATAAAGATATAGAGTATGGCATGATCCTCAACGGCTGCGGCGCGGTAAGGGAGTTCGAGCTTATTTCAAGCGGGCCAAAGGCAAGCATGGAGAAACTGCGCTCCAAGGACGCGTTCCAGATAAACGCAATGAGCGGCAAGATACAGAAAAAGTCAGGGGAATACGACGTCACCGTCCGCGCGTCCATAACGAAGAGCGGGTTCACTCCAAGGAGCGGCCAGCTTACGTACGGCAGGGCTTCCGGCACGCTCGAGGTCGGCGTGAGAAAGATAGCTGTAAGGAAGATAATCGAAGCCTGAAGCCGCGGCTCGCTGCAGGAAGATAATCGAGGCGTAAGCGCATCGCGCTGTTGCCTTGTTTACCTCAATATCCTTCCAAGTATGCCGAATATGCTGCTGTGCGCTTCTTTCGCGGCTGTCTGTGCCTCTATCTCCCTCTTTATAGTGGAAGTTATTTCAGGATCGTTCAAGCCGGCATCCTCCATCTTCTTCAGCATGTCATCCATATTTTTAGCCCTCTTTTCACTCTTTGCGGCATAATCGGCGTTTCCAAGCACAATGTCAAGTATGCCCAGGCTGTTCATATCCCTCTCCGCGCTTTCCGCAGTATCCCACAACTGGTTGGCGGCTGCGGGGTCTAACTGGACCAACTTGCTGGCAATCCCGACGAGTGCGCTCTCCGCGGCATTGCCGCTTCCTGTGACCCGCCTGCACATAATATTAACGATATTAGCCGCCAACTCGTCGGGCTTTGCCGCCCTGCATTTTTCTGCAGCCTCCTTGCCTGCTAAGCAGTACAGCTCTGCCTCGGCAATACACCTCGCATTTTCAAACTTAGCCATGCTTAGTGTTCCCCAAGCCTTTCTTGCCTCCGCAGGGCACATAGCTTCGGCCATCTGCCCGTCTCCCTCACCGGTGTTCATTGCCATCGTGTATATGTCAATTATTTCCGCGTCAGTCGTTTCGCAGAGCGCCTGCGGATCTGGCCCAGGCATGCCCTGCCCCCCACCCATAGGCTGGCCATATGGCGACACAGCCACTCCCTGCACCTGCTGCCCCATTGGCAGCATGTTTCCGCCCCCGCCTGTAGTAACAACCATTGTGCCGCCGCCTCCCTGCACCATTCCCGCAACAGCCTGGGGTGAAATCGTGCCGCCCTGCTGGGCCGCCGAACCCAGCCCGCTCCCCTGCGCAGGACCATAACCTTGCTGCCCTCCGCCATAAGTGCCCTGCTGCCCCGCACCCTGCATACAGTCTCTGCTGCAGTTATCGTAACTTTCCCCCCTGCCAGGCTCGCATATGCCATTGCCACAAACTGCCATTCCAATCCCCGGCGCAACACTAAGCCCCGTTGCAGGGGTTCCAATTCCCGCATCAGCGGCAGCCTGTTCGGTTCCTCCGCTTTCGGATGTTGTTTCAGTTGTTGTGCTCCCTGTTTCCCCAGTTGTGCCCTCCGTGGTTTCCCCGCTTGCGCCGCCGCCTGTTTCGGTTTGCTGCACAGCCTGCTCCTGCGTAACTGTTTCCGCTGTTGTGGTTCCTTCATTGGGCTGCCATGGCTGCTCCTGCACCTGCGGGCATTTCCATATTCCGTTCTCGCAGTAAGGCGGCGCACTCGGGCCGCAGTCGGGGCCCTGCTGCGGGCACTGTATCATTCCCCCGCCCCCCTGGCTTTGCGACGGCGCAACGCAGTTCCAAACATTTCCCCAGCACTCGGGATGCTCGTTCTGCTGGCATCTCGGCATTGTTTCCGATGTGCAGCCGGCGCCCCCGCCCTGCCCCGTATCAATGCCGGTGCGCTGCATCATGGGCAACATTCCCATCTGCTGGTTCACATTTGCAATCGCCACCGGATTTACGTAGACATCTGGCAGCCTTACGATTACGTTCGTCATTCCCTGCGCCCTCTGTTTGCACTGCTCCCTTAGCCGCGGTATCTGCTGTGCAATGCTCTGCTCGAGCTTCTCAAGCATCTGCTTTTGAGAATCATTTCTCGACCGCCACTGCGCCTTGCACGCGTTTGTCAACATGTCCAGAGTTATGTCGTTAATGCCGATTGTTTTTGTGTCATAGCCGGCAGCATTAAGCGCTATTTTCATCTCCACCGGCAGGGCATGCCCTGATTGCTGCCCCGGGCAGAACTTTTTCGGGTCGCAGGCATTTGCCTCGCGCTCAACCGCTTCGCAGGAGTTCTCCTGTGCCACTATGCCTGAAATTTCAGAAATAAGCGCAGGCTTGTCCTTCCTGCAGCCTTCCGCAAACCTTGTGCTGTTGAGCCCGATCCAATTGAGCGCGGTTGCCGCACTTTCAACCACCATCACCTGAGCTTGGTGCTCGGTGTCGGCAAAGCTTGCATCAAACATGCCCGAGTTAAACCCGGACTGCACGAGCCCGATTCCGGCCGGTATCTGGCCCTGCATCGGCGCGTAACCCTGCCCCTGTTGGTTTGTGTATGTGCCCTGCTGCCCCGAACCTGCCGAACCCTGCTGCGCAGCGGGGTTGTACATGGAATTCGGGCCAGTGCCCATGCTCACGGATGCTGACACGTAGCCGCATATAAGCGCAAAAATAAGGATCAGGCTTGCGCCTCTCCACTGCCTCATGCCTAATCTAAACCGCAAGGTTATATATAAACCCTGCCCTGCGGGAAAACCAAACCTGCCGCGTGCTTTTAGTTTGGGAAACCAAATTGTGCCCGCCGTCCCAAGGGGCGACCTAAGAAAAAAGCATACAGTACAGGTTTCCGGTCCTTTCGCATAGTTCGGCGCCGTAATTTATCCAGCCGCTGTCGGTGCTGTTTTTATTTCCAACTCCGCCGACCTTGTTGACATTCCAGCTTACCCAATTATCGCAGTAACCGCTCAGCGGCCCGTCATATGGGGTGCCTGTTATCGAGGTGCCTGTCCACACCCTGAAGCCAGATGCAGCCTTGCCGAATTCGTCAATGTTTATCGGGCTGAGGATTGTGCCGTCAAGCAGGTCAGCCCTGTTCTTTGCAACCATGGTTCCGTCAAGTTTTGTGTAGGCACTGTCCGGCAGCCAGCTTTTTGCCGAGTGGTCCTTGTCGCTTACCAGCGCCCTCCATTTTCCCTGGAGCTTTGCCGCCGATGCCGCGGCCTGGCACTTCGCATCCGCGCCGCTTATCCCGCCGAGATTGCCGTTCCATTCCTGCGATGTCACAAACATTGTGCCCTTCTGCAGGCACCGCCCCATGTAGCAGCCGAGCTCGCACTTCTCATCGGAATATGAGCAAACCCTGCTTGCGCACTCGCCGCCGTATTTTCTCACGCTTCCGTCGCACTTGTCATCGCAACTGACCCCTATGCATTTATCCTCCGTGCACTGCGCACCCTCGCATATGCCTTCGCACTCCGTACGTTCATATGTGCACGCCCCTTCCGCGCACTTCCCGTTGCTGAAAAGAGTCTTCCCTACACAGTAATCCGCACACGTAACCTTTGCGCACGTGTCTTTTGCACAGTCTCCCTTATCGCACCCGAACTCACAGAACGTTTCGTATTTCCATGAGCAGTCCTCGTTCCTGTATGCGCGGTGCGTGCCGTCAATGCACTTCCAGCCGGGTTCGCACTTCGCCGAGGGCGTTATGCCCTTGTCCCGTTTCTCAGTAAGGCAGTGCATCGCCCTCTTTTCCCAGTCAAGCCACATCACGAGCCTCTGCCCTGTCGCCATGTCGTAAATGTCCGCCTTGTAAAATTCCCCCGGGGCAACAACCCCTTTGCAGTCGGAGGCAATCTGCGCACTTACATTGCCGAATGCCGCCATGCTTATGTAAGTGTAACTCACCTGCGCGTTAGGGTGCGCAGCCATGAATGCCTGCGCGGTTCCGTTGGCATTTATCAGTTCCTCGGGGGATTGGACCTGCATTGTGCAGCCGAAGAGGAGCACAACGGCAATTGCAAATCCCAACGGCGTAATTTTGCCTTTCATGTCCACACTTTAAGGTAAAAACCACTATTTATATTTAACTGGTTCGGCTTTCCCGCGGCAAAGGCGAAAAGTTCCGCCTGTTTTGCGCATGCCTGCGCCCTATTTCGGGCACTCCCCCTCGGTCCAGTAAGCGACCTTTTCATCGGTGCACGCAACGCAGCTGTTCGGGTAATTTGCGGCGCACGGGTACCTGAAGCACCGGATTTTTTCCGCATCGAACCACCCGCACACCGGCTTGTAGAGGGACATGCACACTTCCGCGTTTCTTGATTCGGGAGTGCAGTAATTCTCCGCCCGCACCCCCCCGCCGGAATTCCCCGCATCCGTGCCGCCGATGTTTTGGCCCGCCCGTTCCTGCGGCGCGGAAACCATGAAGTAAAGCATCAGGATTACGAAGACAAGCCCCGCAAGGTGCCTGTGCCTGCCGGTTACCCGTTCCGCGCCCGCCATGTACTTATGACTGGGCTTGTTGTATAAATACTTTTTCCCCGCAACCGTTCTGTGGAAATGTGAAAAGCCAAAAACAACCCGCCAGCATTTATATTTTTCGGCGCAATATTGCAATGCATGATAATAAAAATAAAAAAACTGGGGGCGCTCGCGGGGTGCATCGCGCTCTGCGAACTCGCGGGAATAATCGGCTCGTTTTTCACGCTCCCCGCGATAGGCACGTGGTATGCCTCGCTCTCCAAGCCCCCCTTCAGCCCGCCGGACTGGGTTTTCGCGCCCGTATGGCTTTCCCTCTACGCGCTGATGGGGATTTCGCTTTACCTCGTGCTTCGGCGCGGCACCCCGGAAAACAATTCAGGCACCGCGCTTTCGCTCTTCTCCGCCCAGCTGCTGCTCAATGTGCTCTGGTCGTTCCTCTTCTTCGGCATGCGCTCCCTGGCGCTGGGATTTGCCGGAATAGTCCTGCTATGGTTCGCTATCTTCGGAACCGTGCTCGCATTCCGGAAAATTTCGCGCACAGCGGCATTGCTGCTTTTGCCGTACCTTCTGTGGGTGAGTTTTGCAGCGCTGCTGAACTTATATGTGATGCTGCTTAACCCGTGAGCGTGCAATGGTGCATGCGCATGCTGCGGCAATCCGCACCCGCCGTGCGCCGAAATCAGGAATACCTTACGCAGTACAGCCCCGCGGCCGTGCTGCACGCCTTGCTGACATTCCAGTTAAACCATTTCGCATCCGTATATGACGCGTGCCCGGGGTATGCATTGCCCGATGTGCTCTGCCAGTTGCCGCAGTTCACTCCGGTGGGAGTTCCGCCTGTTGTGAATCCCGTCCACGCAAGGTCGCTGACATACAGCCCGTTCTCGCTCAGCTTCGGCGCATTCGCAACAGTGCCGTCGAACAAATCCGCCTTGTTGTTCGCAATAACAAGCCCGTCCATCCTTTTGTAAACAGTATCCGGAATCCTGCCGCTGTCGCCCGCGTTCTTCAGGCTGTCGCTTATTACCGCCTTCCATACTCCTGCAAGGCTTGCCGCATTCGCCCTCTGCTGGCACTTCATATCCGCCCCCGCCATGCCGCCGAGGCTGCCTGTATATGTCGTGCTTGTCCTGAAGATTGCCCCGACAGGCGCGGTGTTGCACGCGCCGTTTGTGCACCCGAATGCGCACGGCTGTGCTGTGTACTTGCAAATCCCGTTAATTCCCTGGCACTGCCCGTTGTATTCCCTGTAGCTGCCGTCGCACGTGTTCGGGCATGTAACGCCCTCGCACTTGTCCCATCCCGCCGTGGTCTTTATGCAATAAAGCCTTGCTGTTGTGGAGCACGCCCTCTGCACCCCCGATTTCATCCAGCCGCTGCCGGTTCCTGTGGCGCTTCCGGGGTATGTGTTTCCCGAAGTGCTTGCCCAGTTCCCGCAGTTCACGCCCGTGGCTATGCCGCCTGTTTCAAATCCGGTCCACACATAATCCGGTGCGCCCGAATACGCCGTGCCCATCTCAGTAAAGTATATTCTGTTCGCAATAGTGCCGTCGAACAAATCCGCCTCATTGTTCGCTATAGTCAGGCCGTCCAGCCCCTTGTGTACGGTGTCCGGAATCCTGTCCTTGGCGTTTGTCACGGTGTTGCTTATAAGCGCCTTCCACGTGCCGGTTAGGCTTCCGGCGCTCGCCCTCGCAGTGCATTTCGCGTCCGCCCCGGCAAGCCCGCCAAGACTCGCATTATATGTCGTGCTTGTCACGAATATCGTGCCCACCGGCGGCTGGCTGCACGCGTTGTTTGAGCAGCCGAAGAAGCATGCCTTGGTCGTGTACTGGCACACGCCGTTCGAGCACTGCCCGTTGTATTTAAGGCTGTATGTGCTGGCGCACGTATTCGGGCAGCTAACCCCCGCACAGGGGTCGTTGTTGCACGTGCCGTTAGTGCACCCGTTCGGGCACGCCTGCAGCGAATAATCGCACTGCCCGTTGCTGTTGCACTTGCCGTTGTAATACCTTGTCGTGTTTACGCACTTGTTCGGGCACGTGACATTCGCGCACGGGTCGCTGCCGGAACTGCCAGAACTTCCGCCCAGATTGGTGCACGCGCCCTGCACGCAATCGATACAATCATAATGCCCCTGCGTGGCGTTGTACTGGCAGCAGTTTGTGGTGCCTCCCTTGCAGTAAGGCCTCGAGGACGGGCACGCCCATTTCAACACGCCATTTTCCTTTATCTGCTGCGGCCATGTCCAGCCGCACGAATACGCTGCCCCGCCCGATGCCGCCTTGCAAACGCCGTTCTCGCATCCGTTCGCGCACTGCTCCTGCGCATACTGGCACTCGCCGTTAACGCACTGCCCTGCATGCGTTCTCAGGTTCCCCTCGCACTTGTCAGGGCAGCCTCCCGCGCACTCCTGTCCCTGGTTCTGCTCCTGATTTTGCTCCTGGTTCTGCTGTTCCCCCGCGTTCTGCTCCTGGTTCTGCTCGTTTGCCTGCTCCGCGGGCGCATCCCTGCATCCGCCGTTCTCGCAGCCGTAAGGGCACTGTATCTGCTCCGATGTGCACGCGCCTTCAACACACTTTCCCTTGTTTATGAAATCGCCCTCGCACGTGTTCGGGCAAACAATGCCCGCGCACGCGTTCCCCTTGCAAGCGCCGTTCTCGCAGCCCTGCCCGCACGCGGTTACGGAATAATTGCACACGCCGTTGACGCACGTGCCGTTGAATTTCCTGACGCTGCCCTCGCACGTGTTCGGGCAAACAATGCCGGCACAAAGGTCGGCTGCATTTTCCCCGCCCTGCTGGCTTCCGCCTCCCGCGCCAGCAGTTGCGCCTCCCTCATCGCTCGCCAAGCACCTTCCTGCGCCGCAGCCGAATTCGCAGAACTTTTCCCCATCCCAATTGCAGTCCTCGTTCCTGTATGCCTTGTGCATCGCATCCTTGCATGCCCAGCCTGCGGTGCATTTCTCCGCAGCCTTTTCCCCCGTGCCCTTTCCGGTTTCCGCGGTTTCCGAAACCTTCTGCCCCTTCCTGTACATGCACTCAAGTTTCTTGCCCTCCCAATCTATCCACGCCTTTATGTAATCCCCGCTTGCCGCGTCGTTCACAACAACCTTGTAATATTCCTTTGCCTGCAGGTCAGGGTTCTGGCAGTCCTTCCGTATTTCATCCGCTATGCCGGCAAATGCCTCGGCACCATGCCTGTTTATCTGCACGGTTGCGTTCGGGTACTGCTGCATGAAATTCTTCACAGTCGCGTTTTGCATCGCGATTTCTTCCGGCGTTCCCATCTGCCCCGCGCACCCGAAAAGAAGTGCAACAGCGCCCATAAGGGCTATCAGGGTTAACCCGCGCAGCATGAACCTTTTATTGCGCCTAACTGGTATTTAAATATTGGGGGTTAATAAAGCAAAGCGCCATGCTGAAAGGTTACGCCCCGGCCGGGATTCGAAAAACCTTTTTGAGCGCGGGGGCTCGTTTGCCTCGCCCCCGCTTCCAAAAGGTTTGCGAAAATAAGTATCAGGCCAGGGCCCATCTCGCTTCGTTCGATGGGCCAACGCCCCGGCCGGGATTCGAACCCGAGTCGCAGCCTCACCGCAACTTTTGTGAACTTTTCGGAAGCGGGGTTTCAAGAACCCCGCGCCCCCAAAAGTTCCGACAGGGCCGCATCCTAACCGCTAGACTACCGGGGCACGGAGGGATCCGTGCACGATCCGTACGGGTTCGCCTCGGGGCTCACCCGAACTAGCCTGCACTGAATAGAAATTGGGGGAAATAGGTTTTTAATGCTATTTCCCTCTCGCCGCCGAGCTTTTTCCCGTGCCCGGCCCCTTCCTTAATTTATGGGCGAGCCCCTGGATGAAAGCGAACGGCCTGTAAACAAAAGGGCTGGCTTCGTGCAACTTTCCTTCTTTATCCAACTGGTTTGTCGTAAAGCCGTCCCCGCGGAACATCTTTGCAATTTGCCAGTTTGTTTTTATTTTGCTTCGAAGCCCCACAGGCATTCACTCCGCAAACTTCGCTATTATCATTCCCGCAATCGGGTAGGTGAACAGCGGCCCTATCAGCCAGCCCGCAACAACCAGCAGCGGATAGTCCATGCTTGTATAGATTGTGAACGCAGCAGGCACCTGCGCAACGAACCATACAAGCGCGCCGTAAATAGCGCCCCTGCACATCCTGTTGCACTTCCCCTCCTTCCCGCACACGCATGCGGGCTTCATCCAGTTGTATGCTATCGCCATCGCGAGAGCGAAAACAAAAGGCTGGCCGAAAATGAACACAGTCATCAGCGGGTCTTCATATGGGCGCAGTCCGCCGAGTTCCGACATGAGCGACATATATTTCGGGAAAATCGCGCTCCAAACAAAGTTGAACACGAACCCGACAACCAGTGCCGCAATTCCCCCGAGCACTCCGCCGATAATAGTGCCCTTTAAGTTGAATTTCATGTTTAGCCTCCGTTGGTTTTTGCCCTTTGCAGGGTTTTAATTAGTTGCGCATTCTTGTATATAAAACGACCCTATACAAGCCCCAGCACCATTGCGGCGCCAATTGCAATCAGGAGCACGCCTATGGCAATGCGCAGGACTTTCATTCTGCGTAGCATCTCGCCTTCGGCACGCTTTTTCTGCCCGATTAAAACGTGCGCAATCAGAGTTGCAGCCAGCATAGGAATCATGAATATGCACACGTAAATGAACAGGTAAGGCAGTGCCTGCGACAGCCTCAGGTGCGAAAGCATTTCCGCTGCGAAAACATACCTGCCCGCGGTGCAGGGCGTAAGGAAGAAACTCGCGGCAATGCCCGCAACAAACGCGCCCCATGTGGCGGTAGTATCCTTCGTTATGCGCCCCCCAAATGCCCCGATGTCCTTTGACAAATTTGAGGCAATCCTTCCCCAGCCGCGCCATGTGCTTGTTGCGCCCAGCAGGCCGAACAGCACCAAAACCGCGCCGAGCGCGGCATGCAGCCACGTACTCCCAAGGCGCATAAACCCGAGGCCTGCCCTGAACCCGGACATAAGCAGCAGCCCGAACGCAAAATACATCATGAAAACCGCGGCACTGAATGCAAGCCCCGAGTGCAGGGCATTTTTCCGCCCTTTCCCCGCCCTTAAGAGGATTGCGGCAATAAATAATGCAATCAGTGCAATCGCACACAGGTTAAGTGCATCCGCCGCAGCCAGCGAAACAAGCCCGCCAGCGGAAAACTCCTGCGGAATCCCGTCCCCCGCACTCGGGCAATCGCATCCGCCGCGGGCGGAGCACGCCTTTATCTCAGCCTCGATATTTTCCATTACCCCGTGCTTCCATATCAGGTACTTGCCGCCTATAAAAACAAGCGGCACCGAGTCCCGCGCACCCCGGGGGAAGCCGTACTCATCGTTGAATTTAAGCTGCAGTTTTCCGTTTTCGCCCATTTCCATTATTCCATTTCCGCCCACTTCAATGCGCCTGAAATCAAGGTTCGGGTACCTTGGCTCGATTTCCCCGCTCATGTATTTGTTAACCGCGGCGCTGTATGGGCAGCCGTTGCTGTAAAAAAAGTACGCGCATACAGTTCCCTCTTCCGCGGATGCCTGCTGCACGAGCAGGAGCAGGGCAAGGAGCGCCGCAATTGCAAAAGCAAATTTCCGCATTCAGGCACCTACCCCAAAGCGGCCTTCATCCAGAACATGAACCCCGCGCCGAGCAGGAAGAACACAAACGCCCCCGCCGCGCGCCTTATGTCCGCTTCCCTGTGAAGTTCCGGTATCAAATCGCTTGCCGCGATGTAAATGAACCCGCCCGCCGCGAAAGGCAGGAGGGTTTCCGCAACCCCGGCGGCGCTTTGCGCCATGAAAAACCCGAAAATTCCGCCGAGGATGCATGTGGCCTGCGCAAGGAGGTTGTAGAGCAGAGCCTTTCCCCTGCCGAAGCCCCCGTGAACAAGCACGCCGAAATTCCCTATCTCCTGCGGAACCTCGTGCGCTATTATGAGCAGGGTTGTCACCGCGCCGAACCCCGCGCTTACGGTAAATCCCGCGGCGATTATCAGCCCGTCGATGAAGTTGTGTATCGCGTCACCTATGAGCACCATGTAACTGAAGGTGTGCACCTCGCACTCGCCCTTGTGGCAGTGGTGCCAGTGCAGGAACCTTTCGATTATGAAGAACAGCACGAACCCCGCGAACACATATGTGAAAACCGTGTCCACCGGCATCTCCGTGAGAGACTCAGCAATCAAATGGAAGAACGCCCCCGCAAGCAGCGCGCCCGCGGAAAAGCCGACAAGCGCGAACAGCACCTTCTTCAGGGTCTCCCTGCTGAACGCGAGCGTAAAAATTCCCGCAAGCGCGACAAGGCTGTCCGCCACGGTTGCGAGGATTATGAGCAGGAGAGTGTCCATTCCAAACACCGCGCATTTTGCACTCATTTATCCAGCGCGCCAAGCCTTTTCTTTATATCGTTCAGTTCCCTTCTCAGCGCTTCAAGTTCCGCATCCCTGTCCATGGGTTCGGCCTGCGCATAAGCGAGCCTGCGCATGCGCCTCGCACCCATGCCCCTGCCAGCGCCCCTGCCGTAGCCCGCGCCGAACCCCGCGGCGTTTTCCGCGCCCGCGGGAACGCAGTTCCTGAAATTGCCGAAAGGCCCTGTTCCGTCACAATTAGGCATAATTTTCACCTCCTTTTCATTTTTCTTAATCTTCATTCCTTTCTTGCCATCAATGCGCCGCACTTAGGGCACTCGCAAGTCTTGCACGGCCTTGCGCGGTTGTGCGTTTCCGTATATCCGCACTCCATGCATACGCAGGTTCCGCCCGTGCCTATCGCCTTTCCGCCCATTCTTCCTTTTCCATCCGCCATGTTTTAGCCTCCTCTCCAGTGCATTCCGCGGTTTCTTCCGCCGCCGGTTCCGCGCCTCATTCCCCTTCCGAAACCGCGGCTATTGCCGAAAGCCGCGCCCCCTCGCCCGAAACCGCGTGCGCCCCTTCCCGTGCCCCTGATTTCGTAATCACCGCCCTCTATCCTCATCGCCTTTCCGTTTGTGAGCGCGTCCGCAACCTTTTCCCCCGCATTGCTCAGCACGCGCCAGAAAGTGGTGCGCGAAATCCCCATCTTTTTTGCGGCATCCTCCTTGCCCATCTTCTCCATGAATTCGAGCCTCAGCGCCTCCATCTCCTCGACGCTGAGCGTAACCTCCTCAAGCTCCGCAAGCGGTATCCCGCTCGGCTTGAAATAATCAACGCCGGGTTCCGCGTCCACGAACCTTAACATCCTCGGCCTCGGCATATTATGACCATATGGTCATAATGTATTTAAAGGTATCGTTTTTAATGCTTGTGCCGCACAATGCTGTCATGCCCAAAAAAATCGGGAAGGCGCAAAGCGAAAAAGCCGAGGCGCTGAAGAAAAATTCCGCGCTCTATGCCGGGCGCGCGGGGTTCCGCCTGAACCCAGATAATAAAATTACGGATATGATAATCACTGGCCTCCTCAAGAACGAGGAAAAGCACGGCGCAAGGTACTGCCCCTGCCGCCCTTTGGTCGGGGACAAGGCGGAAGACGTGAAGAAAATCTGCCCCTGCTTCTGGCACAAGGCCGAAATCGAGAAGGACGGGCACTGCAAGTGCAATTTGTTCGTGCGGAAGTGAATTTGCCTATCTTCGCGCCATCCTTCTGAGCACCTTAACCGCGTCGTCGTATTTCTTAACCTTCACGACATTCTTCAGCCCCAGTTTCTCCTTCGTCACGCCGAGGATTGTGCTGTTCTCCTTAACCGCAATTATCGGAATCCCCATCCTCTCGCACGCGAGCATCGGCACTCCGCCCAACGCATTGTACGGGCACACGAGCGCATCAATCTCCGTGACCTTGAAATCGTTCCACTTCGCCTCTTTCATGGGCACTAGTTTTGGGGTTCGGTCCAACCCTTGGAGCACGCACCCCAAATATGCAGTCGTAACCGCTTCCGCAGCGCCGCGCTTATCCACTATGCCGAACTCGTGTATCTTGTTTGAATACAACTGCAATGGCGCGTGCGCGCACGGTATGCCGAACTTCCTCGAAACAGCGTGCGAAATTATCGCCTCAAGGCCTCCGTAAGGGTTGGGTATTTTCCCCCTGAAATATTCCTTCATCAGCTTGTGCGAAACGTTTATTTTCACGGAAAGGCAGATAACCTCGGCGCCTTTGCGCAGGAGTTTCTGCGTTGCGGAAAACAAAACCTCGGGGTTCCCTATCTGCCCTATGAAGGCGCCAGCCTCGCTCCTGAAAACGGAATCCTTTACCTTCTCGCTTGTTTCCCCAATCCCCACAACATCGATTCCCTTGTTCGAAATTACCGCATTCACCTGGTTAACGCCGAAGTTGTAGTGCTTTTTGTCAACCTTATCGAGCACAACCCCGATTTTGTTGCGCCTCACTTCACGCAATGCGATTTCCCCCAGAAAGAAGCGGTCTAATGCGTAGCCCTCCGCATAAAGCACGTTCTCCCGCGCGCAGTTAAGCATCACCCCGTTCACAACATTGGGATGCACAATCATCCTGTCGCAGACTTCCGCCATTTTGTTTGTCGCGGGCGTCGCATCGCCGACATATCCGCCGACGCTTGCCCTTACGCCGGTTGGAACGACATGAACCGCAACAAACCTGTCCGCCATTCGGTTCACCTTCCGCATCCTGCCGCGCCAAACCCGCCCGCCAAATTTTCACCTTTTCTTTTTTCGCATGCGCAGCACGGTTTTGTGCTTCCCTTTGCGCCTCATTTTCGGGTGCGCGTGCGGCGCATCCTCGACCATCACAACCGCTTCAACCCACGCCTTGCCGCGCGCGGCTTTCACAATCGCAAACCTCAGCGGCTCCAGCTTCCGCTCGTCGAAGTAATCCTGAATTAAGCCGAGCAGTTCCCTGCCCCGGACGCCCTTTACGGGAATTTCGAACCTTATGCTTGCGGTGTGCATCGCAGAATTATTGTCTTAGGCTGTATTAAAACCTTGCCCCCAACTGCCGAGAAACACCTTCGCGTTTGCCGCGCCCTAAGCAAAGCCAAAAAACGCCTTTGCGTTTTTTGTTGTTGTTTTTTCAATTTCCGCAGCCTTTGTTCCGTGCAGTTCCGCCGCCTTTTCCGCTAAGCGCGGAATCCAAGAGGGTTCCGCCCTCTTCCCCGCGAACTCCACGGGCGCATCCGTCTCAAGCATCAGGTTTTCAAGCCGCATCTTTGCCGCAACCTTCGCGGCATCAGCGTAATGCAGAATTGCGGGCCCCGCGGTGTAAAAGAAGCCCAAATCCTCCGCCGTCTTCACGCTCTGCACACTATTCGTGAACCAGTGCATAACCACGCGCTCCGCGCGGTGTTTCCGCAGCAGTTCCATTGTCTCACGCTCGGCGAACCTTGAGTGCACAACCAATGGCAAATTTTTTTCTTTTGCAATTTGAATGAACTCGGCGAAAACCTTTTGCTGTTTTTTCTTTTGGGCGGGCGCGGTTGCGTGCTTGTAATCGAGCCCCACTTCCCCCGCCCCCACAACCCCGCGCGCGCCGCAGTTTTTTCGCACGCTTTCAATTCCAGCCTCTATTTCCGCCTTCTTCATCCTCAGCAAATCCGAGGGGTGCAGGCCAAGGCAAACAAAAACCCCGCACTTCCCGCGCGAAAATTTTTGCGCGAGCGCGAGGTTTTTTGCTATCGATTCCGGATTTGTCGCGCAGGAAACAACCGCGCGCACGTCTTTTTCCCCGGCGCGCGCAAGAACCTTCCCCGCCTCCTCCCCGAACCAGTCAAGGTGGCAGTGAGAATCGACAAACATGCCATTTGCCCCGCTGTCAATGGGCGCACGCAGGCGCTCACTCCGAATACGCGAGTATGCTCTTGCCCGCGCCCTTCCTCGACTTGCTCTTGTCGCCCGCCACAATCTCCATGTGCGGGTACGCGAACTCTATATCCTTCGCCTTGTCGAACTCGTCCACGACCCGCCTGGTAACCTCGTTCTTTGTGGCCCTTATCGCGCGCAAATAAGTCTTGTAAGTCACGTTCAGGTCTATGGACGAAGCCCCCAGCGTGACAAGCACGTTCGGCTTCGGGATTTCCGGCAGCGCCGTACCGTCCGCCGCCTTCACGGTTTCCACGCCCTCGTCGGTTTCCCTTGTGAACCCCTTCCTTATTTTCTTCGGCGCCTCGCGCAGGAGCCTGAGCGCCTGCTGCCACGCGAGCTTCTCAGCCCTTGTCTTCGGCGCGTCCTGTATGTATTTCAGCGTAACGTCCAGCGCGGCCCTCTCGATTATTTCCGAAGCCTTCTTCCAGTTGCTCTCGTAGGTTATCGAAAAGGTTATGTCGTCGGTGTACTGGTCGTTCATCCTCGAGTAGTTGATTACGGCGTTCGTGAGTATGAACTCGTTAGGGATCGTTATTATCGTCTCCGTCTTCTGCTGGGAATTCACCCTCGTGCCCTGCAGCCTGGTGTACATCGTTTTTACCGCAAGAACGTCGCCCCTCACGCTCGAAACCTCTATCCTCTCCCCCACGGTGAACGGGTCGGTGAGGAATATCGTGAGCCAGCCCACCAAATTGAGTATCGGCTTCTGCAGCGCGAGCGTCAGGCCGAAACCTATCAGCCCGAGCGACGTAAGAAGCGCGCCGACATCCTTGAAGAAGCCGGCAATTATGATTATCGCCACAAAGCCCCATGCAACATACGTGTATATGCCCAGCAGCAGCTTCACCTCCCTCTTCCCGTAATGCGCTTCGAGGTACCTTGCGAGCGCGAACCTTGAAATTATGAGGAATATTTCAGTCCCTATGATAAGCGCGGCAAAACTGAGGAACTGCGGCATTAGGGCCGCAACCGCCTGCTCGTTCAGGAACTGCTCGTATGTGAGCGTCAGCAGGAGCTTCCCGTAATAGTACAGGAAAACCGCGACCGCGGCAACGGTAACGGTTACCATCAGCGGTTTCCTTAATTTCGCAAGCTCCATGCAAACCACGAACCGATTAATATGCTGTGTTAGGTTTAAAAAAGACTGCGCCGCACTTTATTGTGTTCCGCATGGCTTTCGATTTCGGCATTCTCGCGGCATTCGGCGCCATGCTCGCATGGGGCCTCGGGGACTTCCTTATACAGCGCAGCGTGCGCAGGGTAGGCAGGGTGCACGCGCTCGCTTTCATAGCGGTAACGGGCACTATAATGCTGCTCCCTCTCGCGCTGCAGGATATGCACCTCCTTCTCGTGCCGCAGAACCTTGCGCTGCTCCTATTCCTCGGCCTGTTTGCCCTTGCAAGTTCCATGATTACTTTCAGGGCGCTGGGGGAGGGAAAACTTTCAATTGTAATGGTCGTTTTCGCGCTTGAACTGCCGCTTACCGTGCTCCTGAGCACAACCCTGCTCGGGGAGGCGCTTTCCCTTGTGCAGTTTGCCGCAATCGCAATTGTTTTCGCGGGCGTGCTGCTTGTTTCCGTTTCCTCCCTTTCCGCGGCGATTTTTTCAGGAAACCTTGAGAAAGGCGCCCTCCTTGCCGTGGCGAGCGCTGCAAGCTTTGCAATAATGAACTATCTCCTGACGCTCGGCGCAAGGCAGGCCTCCCCCGCAATCAGCGTTTGGTTCATCTGGCTCGTGCTTGCCGCAGCCCCGCTCCTCCTAATATTTCTGCGCCGCGGCTTCGGCAGTTTCAGGAAAAACTTCTTCTCTTCCCCGCGCCTTCTGCTCGCGACGGGTTTCTTCGACACCATCGGCTGGCTGCTTTTCACGGTTGCGCTTGTGGATAACAAGCTCGCAATAGTCGCGGCGATAATGGTGAATTACACCACTGTCGGCCTTCTCCTCGGGGTTCTCATAAACCGGGAAAAAATATCCGCGCACCAGTATGCGGGCGCCGCAATCGCGCTTGCCGCAGGCGTTGCGCTTGCGTTAATAGCATGACCTATTCCGGCACCAGCCCCGTGCATCTCCAGTTCGTTTCCGCTGTTTTGCTTTCCTCGCTCACAACGCACGCGGGGCTGCAGCCACCCTGCGCTTCCGCGGGCTCCAGATCAATCCACCATGTTTTCGTGTTATCGTTGCGGAAAGCGCTCTCCTTAAGCGCGCCGTTCTCGATGCACGAACTGTTCTGCGCAATTTCCCTCGCCTCTTCCTCAGTCAGCGCCTGTGCGGGGATCTCCTCCGTGAAAGTTTTCGCCCCCGTGCTGCACTTCCTCGGGTAACTTTCTATCACGGGATTGCCCGCGGCAACGCACTCTTCGAAATTATTTATTTCTGTGCCCGAACCCTGCGCAGTGCACTCTTCCTCCCATGTGCGCAGGCATTCCTGCTTTGCCCCGCACCAGCTGTATCCCGCGGAACCTATGCAGCCGTGCTCGTCCTTATCCCCCCCAACTATCTGCCCGTTGCCCTGCTGCTGCGCGCAGCCGAATGAAAGCGCAATCAGCCCGAGTGCAAGAACCGCGCCAAACGCAAAAGCCTTTCCCATAAACACACCCCTTCCGCCCCGAACTTGCGGGGCATATTAACTCTCCATTCCTGTTAATAAATTCTTTCTTTTTTTGTTAGGGGAAAGCCTAAATGCCCTCTTGCGCCCAAACCCTCAGCTGAATTCCCCCTTAATGTATGCCCTTGTCCTCGGGTCGGAAGGCTTTTCAAAAACCTTTTTCGCATCCCCCTGCTCCACAATCTCGCCAATGTTCATGAAAACCGCATAATCCGCAAGCCTCTTCGCCTGCCTGAGTATGTGCGTCACGAAAACAATTGTGTAATCCTTTTTCAGCGCGAGCAGTTCCTCCTCGATATGCCTTGCTGAAATCGGGTCAAGCGCGGAGGTTGGCTCGTCACAGAGTATTATTTCAGGCTCCACTGCAAGCGCCCTTGCAAGGCAGAGCCGCTGCTGCTGCCCCACCGAAAGCCTTGTTGCAGGCTCCTTCAGCCTTCCCTTAAGTTCGTTCCACAGCCCAGCGCTCCTCAGGCAGCGCTCAACTATTGCATCAAGTTCCCCCTTGCCCCTAGTGCCGTGAATCCTTGGCCCATAAGTTATGTTGTCGTAAATCGACATCGGCAGGGGGTTGGGCGTCTGCGATATGAACCCCATTTTTTTCCTTATTGAGTTCACATCCGCATTGTTCCCGAAAACATCCTTGCCATCCACCCTTACCCTGCCCGTGGTTTTCACCCCTTCAACAATGTCCGTGAGCCTGTTTAGGGTTTTCAGCAGCGTGGTTTTCCCGCAGCCGGATGAGCCGATTATAACCGTTATTTTCTTTTCGGGAATTTCCAGGCTTACGCCCTTAAGCACGGCGTGCTTTTCGTAGGAAACATTCAGGTTTTCTATTTTTATTTTCGCAGGCACGCGGGAAACCTTCAGGTTCTCTGCCGTTATTTTCGCCTTCATTCAAGTTCACCTCACAACATATGCGGAAAACCTTTTTGTCGCAACCCTCGCACCCGCGCTCAGCAGGAGCATCATCACAAGCAGCACCGCTGCGGATGCATATGCCCTCTGCTGCACCTCGGGGAACGGCGTGCCTAACTGGAAGAAAACCGCAAGCGGGAGCGAAGCCACGGGTTCAAAAAGCGAGGAGGGAATATTGTCGCTGTATCCCGCTGTGAAAAGCACGGATGCAGCATCACCCGCTGCCCTGCCCAATGCAAGCATCACAGCCATTGTTATGCCGGGCATTGCCTGCCTTGCAATCACATCCAGTGCTGTCCTGATTTTTGTGGCACCGAGCGCGTATGACGCCTCCATAAGTTTCATCGGAACAATCCGCATCACTTCGTCCATCGCCCTTATCATTATCGGCAGTTCAAGGAGCGTTAACGCGATTATCCCGCCGAGGAGCGAGGCGCGCATTCCCATGTAAATCATTATTGTGTATCCGAATATTCCGTAAACTATGGAGGGCACGCTCCAGAGTATGTCGAGCGAGTTCCTCACGAATTTCGAGAACCTTGATTTCGCAGGGCGCATGTTCAGGTAAAGCGCGACAGGCAGGCTTATCGTTATTGCAGCAGCCGTTGCCCCGCCTGCAAGATAAATCGTGCCGATTATTGCATTCAGTATCCCGCCCTCTTTCCCCAAATAATATCCGCCCTTCGGGGTTTGCGTAAGCATTTCAATGCTCAGCGCAGGCAGGCCGTTTATGAGTATTACCGCAAGCACCGCAAACAGGCTTCCCACAACAAGGAGCGTGCAGCAGAGCATCAGCGCCCTGAAGAAATTTTCCTCGAGCCTGCGTTTATCCACGTGCATGCATTCCCCCCCCGAAGCGCATAAGCGTTATCTCCGCAACAGCGCTGAAAATAACAACCCCCGCAAGCAGCATCAGCGCTGCAAGCAGCAGCGCGGAATCGTACATAGGTATTGACATCATCTCGCCGTAATTGTTCGCTATAAGCGCCGGCAAAGGATATGCCGGGTCGAAAATTCCCGAGGGAACCTTTGCAACATTCCCGACAACCATGAGCACCGCCATTGTCTCCCCTATCGCGCGCCCGAAGCCGAGAATTATGGCAGCGAAAATCCCCGGAAAAATGCTTCGCACGGTTACATATTTCACTGTTTCCCATTTTGTCGCCCCAAGCGCCCTTGACGCCTCCCTTAATTCCCGCGGAACCGAGGCAATTACCTCCGTGGAAACGGAAATTATTACGGGAAAAACCATTATCGCAAGAACTATTCCGCCCGCAAGTATTGTGTAGCCCGTTGTCTCAATTCCCGCAATCGGCGCAATCACATCCCTTATGAAAGGCACAACAACAAGCACGCCCCATAATCCGTAAACAACCGAGGGGATTGCGGCAAGCAGGTCTATTGCCGGCTTTATTATTCCCCTGACCCTTGCGGGGGCATATTCCGCAAGGTAAACAGCGGTAAGTATTGAAACAGGGACCGCAATCAGCATAGCAAGCGCGGTAACCCAGAGCGTGCCGAGGATGAAAGCATAAAACCCGAACTGCCCGCCCCAAGGCTGCCATATCGGGGAGAACAGCAGTTCCCCTGTCGGCTTTGATGTAAGTATCGGGAGCGCCTTGAAGAACAGCACCGCGGCAATGATTATGATTATTGCCCCCGCAAGTGCGGTGAGGATAAACATCGCCCTTTCCGCAATGCCGTTCTTAGGTTCGCGCCAGCCCATTGGAAATTCCGCCTTTCCCCTGCGCCCTCACTCCCCGAGCTTCCTGATTTGTTCCTTTACGAATTCACCGGGCAGAGGCACATACCCGCTCTCCTTCACATATTGCTGGCCGTCGGTGAGAATCCACTTCACGAAATCCTTTGTCGCGCCGGTGAATTTTTCCTTTACCACAAGGTTCAGGCCCCTTGCAGGCGGATGCGGGTATTTGTTCGCGCCTATAGCATCAGTGAGCGTGTCTATGTTTTCATACACCATCTCATCCGCATCTATCTTCCCGTTCCCGCTTGTGTCTATAGGCACAACCGCAATCCCGCTGATTTGCTTCTTTGTTTTCATGTCATATGCGTAACCTATGTTGTTGTAGCCTACGCCGAGCCTGTCCTTCCTCACAGCTTCCGAAAGCCCCGGGTCTCCGTAAACGCCGATGCCGAGGAGGTTCTCCTGTTTTTTTCCGAAATATGCTGCCCATGTTTCCGGCGCCCCCGCGGAATCGGAGCGCGTGTACACGTTTATCTTGTCCGTAATTTCGGGCTTGCCAATAACCCCGCCCCAGGTTTTTGTTTCCCCGCTTATGTAAATCTTTTCGAACCCCTCCCTTGACATTCCCTTTTCAAGGAGTTCATTGAGCACGGGGTTGCCCTTGTTCACAACAGCAACAACCGCATCCTCGGTAACCGTCACATAGAATGCGCCCTTTTCGATTTCTTCAGGGTAAATTGACCTTGAAACCATGCCCATTTCAACAAGCCCTGCAAGCGCATCGGTCATTCCCTTTCCCGCGCCGCCTGCCGAAACTTCCACCTTCACATTCGGGTTAACCTTGTTGTATTCCTCGCCCCACTTTACCATCAGGGGATAAAGGGCCCATGCGCCCGAAACCTTTATCGTGCTTTTCTCCCCGCCCTGCGTGCCGCCGCCCTGGGATGCATCGCCGTTGCCCGCGCAGCCAGCAACAAGCAAGACAAGCGCGAGTGCGGCCGCGGCAAATATGAGTTTCATTTCCATTTTTTCGCCTCCGTAATTTTGTTAACCGCCAATACCAATTGTATACCAATAGTATTCCAACACCTTATAAATATGGCGGTGCATATCAATATAGTATCAATATTTCTTCTCAGGCTGCATTTTTATGGATGAAGTAATAATCCTCGAGGAATCGGGCGTAACAGTAAAGGGCTACAGGCACAGGACCACGGTGCCTAAGCGCGTGTTCAGGTTCCTGAAACTGAAGGACAAGGACAAACTGCAGTGGGCTGTTTCAAAGGACGGAAAGGTTGTTTTAAGGAAGCAGCCTTAATGCGCACGGAAAAAATAAGAAAATCCCGCCTCCCGGAGTTGCACCGGGGATCTTTCGGTATCCGCTTGCGATCGGATGTGCCGCGTTCCATCTTCGCTCTCGCTCGATGGAACTAGCCTTCCTTCCTCTCGCAAATGCGCCATGCCATCAAAAATGGCACACAACCGTTCCGAACGGTTCGCATCGCCTTTCCTTTCAGCCGCGGGAATTCTGATTGAATTTTGCGAAGCAAAATTCCTTTCTTTCCCGAGGCTTTCTTTGCAAAAGAAAGGCTCAACTACAGCCGAACGCATTGGCTACTATGCTAAGGCGGGGCACGGAAGGATCCGTGCACGATCCGGGGGGCTTCGCTTTGGCTCAGCCCGCCTAGCCTGCACGCATTATCCATTCCCCTTCCTAATAACCTACCCTGCTAAAATATATTAATCTATTCCCTTCGGCGTATTCCCGAACTGAGTAGCGGCCAGAGGAAACTTATCCACAATCCCGCAAGGAAATAGAGCAAGCCGTCAAGCAGGGCGTTTCCGAGCATTCCCGAATATGCGGGCAGCACAAGCGCGCACAGCCCTATCGCGCCTATGCCGTGCTTAAGCGCGGGATGCATGCATTTCCCGCCGCACTGCGGCTGGCCGAAGTATTTGAATGCAAAGAACCCCGCATAGAAGCCGAAGATGCCCTGCGCGATGCTCATTGGCTGCACGAAAACAATCGCCGCAACAGCGGCAGCCACGGCAACAACAAGCCCGAGCTCGTCCCCGATTTTAGTGAGGCGGAACTTTGCGCCCTTCAGCCTCTGCTTAAGCAGGAAGTTCGCCTTCCCTATCGCATACCCTATCAGCAAGCCCGCAAGCACATCCGTGAGGAAGTGAGCGCCGAGGTAAATGCGTGAAACCGCCACAAGGAGCACAAGCAGCGCAAGCGCAAGCCTGCGCAATATTTTCGACCCCGCGGAAAAATAGCCGTAAGCGGACGCGGCAAGCGTCGCATGCGCGCTCGGAAAGGAGTGCATCATAATGCCCCTTGCAATAACCCTGAACTCCGAAGCATCGGGCCTCGGCCTTGCAACCCCAAATTTCAGCATGCCGCTTATGGCCGCGCTGAATGTAATGAGGTTCACTATGAAAAAGGAATCGTCCTCCTTTCCCTGCCAGTAAATGAAAGCGGCAATGAAAAGCCAGAACAGCGGGTTGCCGAGTTCGGTAACCGCGAGGAAGAAAATGTCCAGCAGCGGGTTCGCGAACTGCTGCACAAGGTGCAGCGCCGAAACATCGAACCAGAAAACCATGGACAAAATACGGTTCGGGCGTTATTAAACCTTTTGCCGCGGGGCGCATGTTGGTTTGCGGTGCATTTCGGGCGTGCAGGGCGTTAGGCAATCAGACCTTCGCCTTCTTGATTTTCTTCATCCCCGGTATCTCGATGGACGAATAATCGATATTAAGCCCGCACTCCCTGAGTTTTTTCCTCATGGCATAAACCCTGCAGAAATCCGCTAATTCCTTCTGCTCGTTCTTCTGGAACTTCTCAAGTGCGGTTATTTCGTTTATCGCCCCTGTAACTGCCCGTGAATTCATTGCCTTAAGCACGCCGGCAATCTGCTCCTCGCTCTTTCCCGCGGGAACCTGCGCAAGCACAGCGTCCACCTTTGCCAACTCGACGGTTTTCCTCAAATTTGCCTCGACCTTCGCGTCAATTCCCGTGCCCAGGCTTGCCAGGAATTCCATTATAGTGCGCGGCTCGGTTGCGGGCTCTATTTTGAGTTTTTTAACCGAAACCCAGCCGTCATAATTCGCTATGAATTGCATTGTGTTGCCCGTTTCCCCCATAATACCGCCTTTTTCACCAACAAATAAACGCCCAAAAAATTTATTAACCACCTCCCCCATATTAGTTTACATGCTTACTGAAACCGACATTGTATTGCGGCTGATTGTTGCCGCCTTTCTCGGCGCTGTTGTAGGGTACCAGCGCGAGAAGTCGGACGAGGCGGCGGGGCTGCGCACGCACATGCTCGTATGCATGGGTTCCGCGCTTTTCACTGTCCTTTCAATGGGCTTTGACGGTTCAAGCGCAGACCCCACGAGGATTGCTGCGGGCATTGTCACAGGCATAGGCTTCCTCGGCGCAGGCACCATCTTCCGCGCGGAGAACCACGTTAAAGGGCTGACGACCGCAGCCTCTGTCTGGGCGATTGCCGCCGTGGGGCTTGCCGCGGGGCTGGGCTACTTCATCGCCGCCGCTGTTGCGACAGCGATTGTTTTCATAATACTCTCGCTGAAGAAGCTGGTAAAGCACGCGTAGTGAGAGCCAAATTTTCTGAAAATTTAAAAAAGAGAGCCTCCGGAGGGACTTGAAGCGCGCTTGCGATCGCGCATGCCGCGTACGTCGCGGGTTCTGTGAACCCGCATAAATACAAGCCTCTGGAGGGATTTGAACCCTCGACCTGCCGCTTACAAGGCGGCTGCTCTTTGCCAGGCTGAGCTACAGAGGCGAATCTTCAGTTAGTTCCGCTGAAAATTTTCTTTCTCATTTCAATAAGTTCCTGCTCGTTAATGCCGCTGCCGAGCACGAGTTTCTCCCACACCTCCTCCAAATTTACATCCGTGTTCCTGCAGCCCGAGCGCATTAACATCACCGCCTGCGCAGGGATATTGCCCTCCTCCCTTAACTTATCGACCGCCATATTTAGTTCATCGTTGCACGCAACCCCTACAACGGCTTTGGGATTGTATTTCTTTATAATGTTTATCACCATGCTCCCCCCCGGGGTTATGAAGCATCCCCCGTATCCCAGCACCTTCGCCATCTCCCTCATTTTCGCAATCTTGCATTTCCCGCACCCGAGGCACTCAAGGCCCTCCTCGCCGTACTGTGCCCTGCACTTATCGGCATTTCTCAGGCAGTGCGGAAGGAAAAGCATCCTCTCGCCGCACTGCACCTCAAGGAACCTCGGCTCAAGGAGCTTGTTCCTCAGCTCTATGTGCGTGTAGTTCATCAGCCTCTCGTTAAGGCCAAGCCTCTTCCCTATAAGGTGCGCGCCTGTTGCGGCATCTATGTGCGCACCAGCGTCAACCAATTCCCCTGCGGCAACGCGTATCCTCCTCAGCAGGGTCGGCGATTCCTGCTTTTCCGCCTGTTCCGTTCCCTGCGTCCCTGCAGGTTCGGCGCCCTCCTTGCCGGCGGTTTCAGCGCCCTGCTTCTCCGCAGGCGCCCCCCGCTTTTCCTCAGGCGCGTTTTTCCACGGTTTCGCGGTTTCCTTTTTCCCTTTCGGCATTTAAATATTGCCGGGCAATAAGGTTAAAAAAGAAAGTTTCAGGCGCCTTTATGCTTGGTTTTGGAGGCCCCTTTCCTCGCCCTCACGAACTCGGACCAGAGCGAATGGAAGCCCCACAATGCGAGAACCTGCACCGTGAGGAACATAAGCATCGCAACAGAGAGCATAATCGCATCCGCAGCGGTGATATTTGCCATCGCATACGCCCCCCCTGCCTCCAGCGCTTCCCTGGTTGCGGCGGGCAGGTAAAGTATTATTGCCGAGGGTGACATGACCGCAATGTTGTGCATAAGGTGCCCCAGCGCCGACCATTTAAGGCCGTAGCGCATCCTCACAAAGCCGAGGAAAAGCCCGCCCATGAACTGCGGCAGGACAAGCAGCGGCGCAAGAAACAGCACGCCGCCGATGTTTGCGTAATTGAATAAATGGTAAGCCGCAAACATCGCCGTGAAAAAATAAAATATCCGCCCGAACCTTTTCGCGTAAAACGCCGCAAGCCGTTTTTCGCCGAGCATTGTTTTTGAGGCAAGCCAGAACAGGGTGCCGAACAGCACAGCCATTGCCGCATATGCAATCAGCCCCGCGCTAACCCCGACAATTTCGAACGCAAGGAAAACCGCCATTGTCAGCATAAGCCCCGCGGAGTATGAATGCGCCGCGCGCGAGAACCGCATCCCCATCCTGAACGTGAGTTCCTCCACGACGGGCGACCAAATGAACGCAACGAACAGGAACATGTATATCGGCACCTCCTCGGCAAGGCCGATTAGCCTGTTCTCGCCGACGGGGGCGCCTGTCGCATTTGAAATCGCGGAAACTAAAAGCATGGCGATAAAGGAAACAACTATTGTGAGTGCCCAGAGCCTGAACACATCCCGCGCCTTTTCCCGTATGCTTCCTCTCGATTGCGCAATCCCGTAATCGGGCCTGCGCACGAAGGAAATGAACTGCCCGAGGAGGCTTTTTTCGGTTTTTGCCATTTGCCGCGCCCCGCCAAATTACGAACTTACCAGAATCCCGCCGATTACTATGAGTGCCGCGCCGATAAGCACCTTAACTTTCTCGAACCCCGAGGGCAGTTCCTTAAGCAGGATTATGCCGAGCAAAACCGCGATGAGCGTGTTCGTGTTGTACAGCGGCGCGAGTTTTGCAACAGGCGCCCTGTTCACAAGCGCCATTATCGCAAAAATCTGCCCCAGCGCCCAGACAGCGCCCGCGGCAACCGCAAGCCCCACGCCCTGCGCGCCCATCTCAAGTGCAGGCCTTGTTGCAAGGAACAAAATCCCGAACAGCCCCATGATGCCGAAACCCATCAGCAGCGCCACAAGGAACGGGCTGCTTCCCTTCCCGTCGAGCGCAAGTTTGCTTATTACTATGTAAACGCCCCAGCTCACCGAGGCAAGTAGCGCATAAATTACCCAGCTTTCCATGCAACCACCTTTGCCCGCCGCAAAGGCGGGCTGTTCTTTTTGCCTGTCTTTTGCCAACTTTTCGGAAGCGGGCTTGCCCGCGCTCAGAAAAGTTGTTGTGCCCCCGCCGGGATTCGAACCCGAATCACAGCCTTGAGAGGGCTGGGTGCTTAGCCGTTACACTACAGGGGCATTGCCTTTGCAAACCTAATTTCTGTGATGAACCCTTTAATTACCTTTTTGTTCCGGCGCATTTGTTCAGTCCCGCAACCCCCTCGGAACTCATAATCTTCCTCATAGCCGTTTGCGTCCGGCTGCACCGCGTACGGCACAGGGCCGGACTAGCGCCCTTGCGGGCGCGGCTCGGCACTCAGCCTGTTCTTCACAGGGAACCTAACCATAAGGGCTTATTGCCCAATGCCGGGGGAGGGATATGAGCCCTCGACCTCATGATTATGAGTCATGCGCTCTAACCAGGCTGAGCTACCCCGGCGCCGTCACGCCCGGCGGGTGCGGGCACTGCCTCACTCATGTTCGGCAGGGCTAGCCTTCACGCCGTAGCAGAATAAAATTGCCCCAGAAAGGGTTTAAAAACGTGCCCGCACCGCGAAAATGCCGTGCCCGCGGGTTTGGCGCGCCAATTACCGCACGCTATTCGAACTCCATCCTGCTCTTAACCTCGAGGCCGTGGTTGTGCAGGAGTATCTTGTCGGCGTAACCCAAAAAAAGCCCTGTTTCGAGCACGCCCGGAATTTCCTTTGCCTTGAACTCAAGGTCCTCGAGTTCGTAGCCCAGCCCTATTTCAACATCAATAAGGTAATTGTTTGATTCTGTTTTGTAAGGCTTTCCCGCGGTTTCGCGCAGTTTCGCCTTTCCCAGCGTGTCCAATTGCAGCAGCGTCCTTCCCCAGCCGAAGGCCGCAACCTCAAACGCCATTTTCCCCCTGAGCCTTTTCACGAAATCCTCCTTCCTTGCAACTGCAATAAGCGTCGAGGCGCTCTGCGCAATCATTTTGTCCCTTACAAGGGAAGAAGAATCGCGCTTTATGTAATTGTAGTCCGCGTCCACCATATCCACAAACTCGACGGCAAGGTCGATTTCGCTGTCGTTTATGGACGCAATTTTAATGCCGAGGGATGAGGCGATTGTTGCGTGCTTCAGGGACGTGGGGATGACACTCACGCCTATGCCGCGTTCCTCTATCGCAAAAGCAAGCTTCTTCAGGAAAACCTCCCCCGCCCTGCTCGTGCCAACGGCAATAACATCGCCGTCGCGAACGTACTTTGCAACCAGATTCTCGATATGCCTCTCGTGGAGCATCGGTTATTAATGCTGCATTCAGATATTTAAATGATTGCGCCGTGCCTTGTGTTCTTTTCGCCAGCCCCCGTTTCAGGCTAACGCCTGAAAGGGCCCATTTGGCTCCGCTAATTGGGCTCCGCCCAATTGCGCCCATTTTGGCAACAGCCAAAATAGGGAAGCCAAATCGGGTTTCTTTCCAAGAAAAGGCTGATTTAATGGTTGCGCGGGCTGAAAGGGTTATGTAGAAGAAGATGCGGATTTTCAAATATTCCCGTATTTTTAGAACCAGTTCCTGCGCCAGAAGATATATGCCAGCATGCCCGACAGCATGAAAGAAACCGCAATAACAATCACGAACGCCTGCGGGTTCTCCTGCAGCGGCAGGTCCACGTTCATGCCGTAGAAGCTCGCAACCATGGTCGGAATCATCAGCACAATCGTTATCGATGTGAGGAACTTCATCACGGTGTTGAGGTTGTTTGAGATGATGGATGTGTACGCATCCATGGTGCTGTTCAGCACTGTTGCGGATATCGTAACCATCTCAATCGCCTGCTTGTTGTCGATTATGACGTCATCAAGCATCTCCCTGTCCTCCTCGAACAGCCTCAAAAACCTGCCCTTCACAATTTTGTCAAGCACGTTGTTGTTGGAAACAACGCCGTTGTTGAAATATACAAGCGATTTCTGGAGTTCAAGCAGCCTTACAATTTCCTCGTTCCTGAACGAGTGCTGCAGCGCCTTTTCAATATCATCTATTGTCTTCTCTATGGTGTTCAGGTAGCGCGTGAAGTGCACGGTCGCCCTTGCAAAAATCTGTATCAGGAAGCGCGTGTGCTTCCCTGTCGAGAAGCCCCTTACCCTTCCGCTGTAAAAATCGTTCAGAACCTCGTTCTCGCGCAGGCATACCGTTATTGTCTTGTCCCCCGCCATTATTATGCCGAGCGGCATTGTTGAAACCATCAGCTTGCCGTTGTCCGCGCCGCTCTCCTTGAACGGTATCGAGAAAATAACAAGCACGCAGCCGTCCTCGGACTCCACGCGCGGCCTTTCGTTTTCATCAAGCGCCGCCTTGAGCATCTCCGCAGGCGCGCCTGTTTCCTTTGCAACGAACTCAAGTTCCTCGGCGCTCGGCCTGACCAAATCAACCCAGCAGTTCTCGGGCATTTCGGGCAGGTCTGTCGAGAACTCGCCCTTCAGTGTTTTCTTGCTTATCCGCATCATGCAACTCACCCTTGCATATGCGTTCCGCGGTTCTTTGGGGGACCGCAAAAGGCGATTAATTTAATGCCCGAACCTGTTTAATTGCGTTTCGGTTTTTGGGCGCGTGGGAAAGCAGAACAGAAAAGCCCCGACCGGGGTTCGAACCCGGGACCTCCACCTTTTTGGCATAGAAGCGATACCAAGGTGGCGCTCTCCCAGCTGAAGCTATCGGGGCTTTTGCATATAATAAACTCCCGAAAAACGTTTTTATATTGGGCAGTTATGCGCATTGTGGCACGGGGCAGTCAGCGCAGTGCTTCCGCGAGTTTTTTAATTTCCGAGATTTTGAACTTCCTCTCCTTCCCGCTGAGCATGTCCTTCAGCGCGAACTCGCCCTTGCCCAGTTCCTTTCTCCCCAGCACAATCACGAAAGGAATCCCCATCCTGTCCGCGTAATCGAGGTTCTTCGAGGGACCCCTGCCAATAATATCCATGTCCGCGTTAACGCCAGAAGCGCGCAGTTTCTGCACGAACCCTATGCACTCCGCCTCTGTCTGAACCGGAACCACGTAAACGCGCGTGTTTGTTTTTTTTGTTTTTTCGTTTTTGTTTTTTGCTGCTCCCTTTTCTTTTGCCGCGCGTTCAAGCATCGCGTCGAACAGGCGCTCCACGCCGAAACTTAACCCGACAGCAGGATAGCCCCCGGCACCGGAACTCCCTTCCCCCGAAGCGTCCGCGCCTGTCCAACCCTTTCCCAAAAGCGCGCCAATCATCCTGTCATACCTCCCCCCCGCGACAACCGCGCTTTTCACTTCCGAATTTTTGAGGAAAATTTCAAATATGCTCCCCGTGTAATATGAAAGCCCGCGCGCAAGGGAAACGTTGAGTCTCACTTCCACGCCGAAAAGTTTGCAGTAGCGCAGGAGTTCGCGCAGTTCCGAAATCGCCCCGCATTCGCCCAATTCCCCGCGGAGCCCGTCAATCACTTCCTCATTCTCCCCGCGCACCGAAAGCAGCTGCATAAGCGCCTCTATGCGCGCCTCGGGAATTTTCTTCCCGCGCAGCTCGTTCTCCACGCCCTTAACCCCGACCTTGTCCGATTTGTCGATTGTCAGTATCGTGGTTTCCGCCTTTGCTTTTTCAATGCCCGCCTTTTCAACAATAGCGTTCAGCAGTTTCCTGTTGTTCACAAAAATCTCGAATTCGAAGCCGAGTTTAGCCAGCGCGGCTTTCGCAACTGCAAGGCACTCGGCATCAGCAGCCATTCCCGAAGCGCCGACAACATCAACATCCGCCTGCATGAATTCGCGGTAGCGTGCGCCTGCGACAGGCCCGTCCCTCCATACATTTCCTATCGCGTACCTCTTGAACGGCATTTTCAATTGCGGGTTCATCCCCACAACGCGCGCCAAAGGAACGGTCAGGTCATAGCGCAAGCCAAGTTCCCTTCCACCCTGGTCGTTAAGCCTGAAACTTTCCTTCAATATCTCCTCCCCGCCCGCGAATTTGGAGGCGAGTACATCGAGCCTTTCCACTGCAGGCGTCTCCAGCGGCGCGTAGCCATAAAGCTCGAAAGTGGAGCGCAGCGTGTCCGCTATCTTATCCCTCAGAATCTTGTCCTCGGGGAGGAAATCCCTCATTCCGCGCGGGAGCATTAATTCCATTCAAAACGCCTCATACTAACTAACCAATAACCAATATTTAATGGTTTTTCTTGCAGTGCCGGCAGCGGCGTGTTCACCTTACCACCTTCTCAAGCCCGAATTCGAGTATATCGGTTGCGCCATTCATTTTTGCGAGTGCAACCGCCCGCTGCACCTCCCCCTTGTCCACCGCGACCTTTACGGCATAGCCGTCGTTGCCCATGAGTTTCGAAACAGTCGGGCTTTTCATGCAGGGCAGGACCTTCACAAGCCTGCGCAGGTTTCCCGCGGAAACGTTCATCTCAAGCATGCTTTTCCTGCGCGCAAGCAGGACGCTCTGCAGTAGCATGTTGATGTTCCCGATTTTCTCCCTTTTCCGCCTGTCTTTCCACGCCTCCCTGTTTGCGATAAACCTTGTGCTGGATTCCATCACGGTTTCCACAATGCGCAGTTTGTTCGCGCGCAGCGAGGAGCCCGTTTCAGTGAGCTCGACAATCGCGTCCGCAAGCGCGGGGCATTTCGTTTCAGTTGCGCCCCACGAGAATTCTACGCGCGCGGAGATGCCCTTTCCGCGCAGCCATTTTTTTGTTGCGCTCACGAGTTCGGTTGCAATCAGCTTCCCTTCCAGGTCAGCGGCCTTTTTTATCGCGGAATCCTCCGGCACTGCAAGCACCCACCTCACCTTCCCCAAGCCCTGTTTCGCATAAAGCAGTTCGGCAACCTCCCTCACGCGCGCACTGTTCTCCATTATCCAGTCCGCGCCCGTTATTCCCGCGTCAAGCACCCCCTGCTCCACATACCTCGCCATCTCCTGTGCCCTTACCATAATTACCTCGATTTCGCAGTCATTTATGGATGGGTAATACGAGCGCTCCGGCACGGTTATCTCAAAGCCCGCCTTCCTGAAAAGCTCGAGCGTAGCCTCCTGCAAACTGCCCTTCGGAATCCCTAATTTCAGTTTCATTTTTTTGTTATCCATTTTTTCGCCTCCTGTTTTGCAGCGCCTGCCAGGTTTCCTTTGTTCCTTTGCCATTCTTCCGCCTCCTGTGTCGCTGCCCCCGCAGCATTTTCCCTGCTCCCCCGCCATTCTTCCGCCTCCAGTTTCCTGTAAAAGCATGAGTAAGCGCCAGTGTGGCATGCCCCTATGCCCTGCTGTTCGACCTTGAGCAATATCGCATCAGCATCGCAGTCAGCACGCACCTCAATCACACGCTGCAAACAGCCGCTTGTTTCTCCCTTCCTCCAAAGCTTGCACCGCGACCTGCTCCAGTATGTCGCGAACCCGCTGCGCAGCGTTTCTGCCAGCGCTGCGCGGTTCATGTATGCGAGCATCAGAACCTCGCCGCTCTTCGCATCCTGCGCAATCGCGGGAAGCATGCCGTTCCCCTTATCGAAATCCATAAGCGCCTCGCCGAGCGTTATCCTGCCGATGTATAGTGCCATCCCGACAACGCAGTCAACTCCGATTTTCTCCAGTTCCGCGGCTTCCGCCGCGGAATTAATGCCCCCCGCGAAAACCAGGCGGTTTTTCGTTGCTCCCTTCAGCATGCGCGCAAATTTAAAATCAACGCCACGCATTGTCCCCTCCCTCGCGACATTCGTGCAGAGGAATTCGGAGCAGTATTCCTCAAGTGCAGCCATCCGCTCCAGTACATCCGCACCTGTTTCCTTTTGCCAGCCCTCGACAAGCACCCTGCCCTTTGCGCTGTCAAGCGCAACAGCAATGTTCTCCCGCGCAATAACCCTGTTCAGGTTTTCAAGGAATTCCGTATTCGCATTCGTGCCGATTATGATTTTCTTCGCCCCCGCTTTTATGTAGAAGAGCGCGTCCGCGAGTGTGCGTATTCCTCCCCCCACGCGCGCATTCACGGTCCCGCAAATCCCCCTTACAATTTCCCTATTGCTCCCTTTGCCCATTGCCGCATCCAAATCAACCACTTGCACCTCCTCAAAGTCCGCAAACCTTTTCGCGAATTGCGCGGGCGCTTCCGCTATCTCAACCGCCTTCCCTTTCCCTTGCACCATCTGCACAACTTTCCCCTCGAGCAGGTCGATGCTCGGTATCATCATATTCTCACCTTTACCCCATTTTCCGAAAGGAATTCCTTGAGTTCGCGGATGCCGAACTCATTGAAGTGGAACACGCTCGCACACAGCGCGGCATCCGCCTTTCCCTCGGTGAGAACGCGAAGCACATCTTCCCTGCTCCCTGCGCCGCCTGAAGCAATTACTGGAATGCCGCAAGCCGTGCTTACCGCGCGCGTGAGTTCAATATCATACCCCCCCTTTGTGCCGTCGCAATCCATCGAGGTAAGCAATATTTCCCCCGCACCGCGCCTTTCCGCCTCAAGCGCCCATTCAATCGCGTTTCTCTCAGTGCGCTGCGTTCCTCCCCTTGCCCACACTTTCCACTCCTTCCCCTCCCTTTTGCAATCAATGGCAACAACCACGCACTGCGAACCGAACCGTTTTGAGAGTTTGTTTATTAGTGCCGGGTTCTCGACAGCAGCAGTATTTACGGAAACCTTATCCGCCCCTGCGCGGAGCAGCGCAGTTGCATCTTCCACACTCCTTATCCCTCCGCCGACAGTGAAGGGGATGAATGTGCGCCCCGCCACTTCCTCAACAGTTCTGGGCATTGTGTTCCTTCCCTCGATGGTTGCACTAATATCGAGCAGCACAAGTTCGTCCGCGCCCTGCTTATAGTATTCACTGGCCAAGTCAACGGGATTTCCCGAATCCCGCAATCCACGGAATTTCACGCCCTTCACGACCCTGCCGTCTTTCACGTCAAGGCAGGGGATTATCCTTTTTGCAATCATGGTTTCATCTCCGCAAAATTTCTCAATATTTGCAGCCCTGCCTCCCCGCTCTTTTCAGGGTGGAACTGCACCGCAAAAACATCCCCCTCCTCAACAGCGCTGCAGAATGCCCCTCCGTATTCCGACACCGCCGAAACAACCCCGATGTCCTCAGGCTCGGCAAAGTAGGAGTTTATGAAATAAACCATCTCTCCGCCGGCGCCATTCAGCAGCCGGCTGTTCCCTTTTGCCGAGAGGCGGTTCCAGCCTACCTGCGGCACCTTAACTATGCCGCGTGGGAACCGCTTCACCTTCCCTTTGAACACGCCCATCCCTTTCACTCCCGCGCTTTCTTCGCTTTCCTCAAAAAGCAACTGCATGCCGAGGCATATTCCGAGAAACGGCTTTCCCGAGGCGATGAACTGCTTTATTGCACTGTCAATCCCTTTCCTACGCAGCCTTTTCATTGCCTCCCCGAAATTCCCGACACCCGGAAATACCAGCATTTCCGCTTTCCTTATTCCCCTTGCTCCGCTAATCAATTCCGTCCGCATGCCGAGAAACCCGAATGCGTTCTGCACGCTCTTCAGGTTTCCCGCGCCGTAATCGACTATCGATATTGTTTTCATTTTCATTTCACTCTCACTCGATTGTCCTTTTCATTCCCGCAATGCTTCCAGCGCGGAACGAGTTCGGTTCAAGCGCCTTTCCCAGCGCCTCCCCGAGCGCGCGGAACCCCGCTTCCCAGGCGTGGTGCGGGTCATCGCCGCGCCCGATGTCCACGCGCAGTGTGCATCTTGCCCCCTGAGCAAACCCTTCAAGGAATGCAACAAGGTCCGCGCTTTGCATGCTCTCCACACACTCAGTTCTTGCTCCCGTACAGTTCCTATCCACAAAGCAATTTGCCCTGCCCTCTATGCTGACGCAGGCAGTTGCCATCGCCTCGTCTATAACTGCAACAGAGGAGCCGCAGCCGTTGATTCCCGCGGCGCGTTTCCCTGCGGCAAGCTCGGCAAATGCCATACCTAGCGCAATTCCCGAATCCTCCGCAACCATGTGCGCGAGTTTCTGCTTTTTTGTTTTTATCTGCAGTTCCGCGTTCACTCCTGCACGCCACGTAATGGTTTCTATCATGTGGTCTAGGAACGCGAGCCCTGTTTCTATTTTTGTCCCTCCCCACGCTCCGCTGTACAGGGCTGCGCGCACTTCCGACTCCGCAGTCCCCCTCCGCACCTCAGCCATTTCTCCCTGTTTTGCCATCTCTATCGCCTCCTTTTTCAAGCCGTATCTGCACGCTCCTCTTGTGTGCCTCGAACCCCTCAATATCCGCAATGGTTTCCACAATCGGCAGAAGCCTGCGCAGGCCGCTGCGCGTGAGTTCCCCGAACTCTATTTTTTTCTGGAATGTTTCCGCTCCCACGGCCGAAAACCTGCGTGCGTTTCCTCCTGTCGGCAGAACGTGGTTCACGCCGCTTGCGTAGTCCCCCACGGCAACAGGCGCATACTCGCCAAGAAACACCGAACCCGCGTTTTTGATTTTCTTCAGCACAGCGCGCGGCTTCCTGCACATGATTTCCAGGTGTTCCGGGGCATAATTGTTTGTGAATTCCACCGCCTCGCCCATATCGCGCGTTATAATTATGGCGCAATATTTGCCAAGTGCCTGCTCCGCAATTTTTCTGTTTTTTAGTTTAGGCAACTGGATTTCAATCTGCCCTGCTGTTTCAAGAGCCAGCCGTTCCGAAGGCGTAACAAGCACGCCCGCGGCATTGGCATCGTGCTCCGCCCTTGCAAGGATATCCGCTGCTGCAAATTCCGCATTCGCGGTTTCATCCGCAAGAATTATCGCCTCGCTAGGGCCCGCGGGCATATCTACTGCAACATCTCCCCAAACAAGCTGCTTTGCCGCGGTAACGTAGACATTTCCCGGCCCCGCAATCTTCTCCACGCGCGCTATGCTTTCGGTGCCGTAAGCCATCGCGGCAATCGCCTGCGCCCCGCCGACCCTATAAATCTCGTCCACTCCCGCAAGTTTCGCGGCAACAAGCAGGACATCCATTTCCGCGCCTTTGCGCGGCGGGGTGCATGCAACAATCCGTTTCACGCCCGCACACTTTGCGGCAACGCCGAGAATCTGCATAACCGTGGGATACGGGGCATTTCCGCCCGGCACATACAGGCCGGCGCTTTCGACAGGCACGGTTATCTGCCCCGCTTGCACGCCCTTTCCCAGTCCTGTTTCCCACCTTTCCGCGGAGCGCCGAAGCTGGGCCTGCTGGAACTGTTTGGCGTATTTTATCTGCCTTTTTATTGCATCGATTATGCGCCGGTCAACCCTTTCAAACGCGCGCGCAATTTCCCCGCGCGAAACCCTTATTTCGCGGGGCTTTAGGCTGAAGCCGTCAAGCCTGTTCGTGTATTCGATTAGTGCCGAATCCCCGCGCCCGCGCACGGCCTGAACTATCGGCTTAACCGCGGCCTTCGCGCCCTCTATGTCCGCACGCGCGCGGTTAAGGATAAACTCCTTTTCAGCGCGGGACATGCGCGAAAGTTCGTAGATTTTAATTCCGCCGCGCGCTGAGGTGAAGCCGCCTCCCCGGGCCGGTTGGCCCGCGGTGAACTGAATCAGCCCTTTCGCAGGTGAAGTGAATCACCGCTGTCAAAAGAAGGGCGGCCGCCGGGGATCGAACCCGGACCACAGGATCCACAGTCCTGTATCCAAACCACTAGACCACGGCCGCCATCCGAGATATATTTAGGCATGAAATAGCCGAAAAACGAAAACGGAAAATCAGCGCCAACGCTCCCGCTGGCTAATTCAGTAGGGCGGCCCGCCGCAACAGTCGTCGCCGCATCCGCCGCAATCCATATGAAGGCACTCACTTTTTGAAGCCATAGATAGATTGCGCCCTTTAGGGTTTAAAAGGGTTTTGATTGCGTGCCATTTTGGCGCTTCCGCCGTGCCGCAGGGCAAAGGTTTAATTTATGGCATGCATTATTCTTGCATGCAGTTGCTTGTCGCGATTCATCCGGATTATTTGCCTGCGTCAGAAATTGCTAAACTGCCTGCGGAAGTCATGGAACGCGCCGGGGGCATGCGGAATGTCTTTCTCATAGATTTCGTGGGTCTGCGCAAATGGCAGATTCCAGGTTTACCTGCTGGGCGAATTAGCCATGTTGGCAAATCCCGCGGCCCGGCAAACGAATTTTATCCGTATAAGAACAATTTCAAGAAGGCGCTTGATAAGGTTTCATCGAAATTGGGCAAAGGCGAAAAAATAGACGTCACTTTTTTTGGCGGGGCGGCACGGAATTGCTTCGAAGGCATTTGCGAGCCGGCGCTGTCCGTAATTTCAGAGCGGTTCAAAGGCAGGCTGGCAAGCGCGAAAACATACCTCCCATGGGTTTATGGCAGCAAGTACCGTCCGCCTAATCGCAAAGCAGCCCCTAATTGGGAGGTGCTCCACAAACGGCATTCGCGCCGCAGAGGGCCGCTTCCCTGAAGCGGCAGGCAAACCCTCCCGTGCAAACCCGCGCCAAAACCCCGCAAAAAACCCCGCAGGGCGTTGAACAAATAAATAACCCGCCCTAATTATGCTTTTTGATGGTTCAGGCATTCAACGCCCTGCCAACAAAAGGATTAAATACAACGCGGCGGTTAGTTCTATGGGGTTCTGGAATGCCTTTCGGAATGAGTAAACTTTTCAGGAAAATTATCGGTTCAAGGAGAACCGTGCATCAGGACATGAAGGAGCAGGGAGAAATAGAGCGCCAGAAAGAAATGCAGAAAAGGCAGCAGCAGGGCATGCAGTAAACCTGCATTTGAAATTTCTCTTACAACCAAGAGGTGAAAAGAATGGGATTCGGAGATTTCCTTAACTCGGTCTTCGGCACGGAGGAGAAGAAGAAAGGCAAGCCAAAGGGCGCCTCCGCAGCGGACTGGAAGGGAAAGTGGGCGGCGGACAGGAAAAAGAAGTGAACCCGCGCGCACGTTTTTTGGTTTAACGCCTCAGCCTTCGGCATGCCCGCATTTCAGGAGTGCCGCCTTTTTCGTTGCGTTTGCCCGCATGCGCCCCGCGCCGCCTTTTTCGGTTCGCCGGCAGGAACGCGCCCCTGCCCTGAATTGCAAACTACCGCCCGAACGCGACTTTCGTTATAACCAGCCCGTAAATTATCCCGAGAGGCCTGAAAATTACCGAAGCAACAAACATGAACGCCGAAGCAAGAATAAGCGAATTGAACGCCCACATGAACTTTTCCATAACTGCTATGAACGGGAACTGCTGCTTCACCATTGCGGTCATGTCAAGGTTTCCGCCCTGTATCTGCGCGCCCATTGCCCTGCCGGCTTCCTTATATTTTTCCGTGACCTGCTCCCCGTATTCCCCGGAATTAACCTGCGTCTCGCCCTCGGAAATAAGCCCCTTGAGCATTTCATCCGTGGAGCTGGCGTAAACCTCTGTCCCGGTAAGCATCCTCATAGTATCCTTCTGCCCCTGCAGGTATGCCTTCGCGGCGTTCTCGGCAAGCCTCTCCGTGAGGTCGCCGCCCGCCACGTTCTTTGAGACGCCCTCGAAGAGCTTTGCCTCGACATTTTTCACATACTGCTCGTTCATCGGCAGCAGGGTAATTACGCCGAAGGCAATAATGCCTATGGACAGTATGGAAAACGCCTGGCCGAACCCCTGGTTAAGTGTCCTGAGCATAACCCATTTCTTCAGTTCCTCGAGCCTTGCGAAAGTGGTTTCCGCGACAAGCAGGAGCGAGGCAAGGTAGAATATAAGCACAGGCCAGTACTGCATGCTGCCTGAAAACAGCAGTGCGGAAACAATCGCGCCGAGCAGCGCCCCCACAACGGAACCCGACATTACCTCGACCTTGCTGAATTTCGTGCAGAACGAAATCACGAGCGCATAAGTGAGCGGGAAAATAAGCGCGAAAAGCGTGAAATTCATCGAGAATACTTTTGCAATCAGCGGCGAAACGTCTATGTTGAGGAAATCCGCCATTATGCCGCCCGTTGCGCTGAGGAAAAACATCCACAGCACGAAGGTTATGAAAACAGAGCCCGCGATTATGGCGTAATTCATCGTGTTCGGCTTCGCGCTCTCGGTTACTTTTTCGGCCATGAAACTAAAATGTGCTAAGTTGTATTTATTCCTTTTGTGGGCGTGTTTGCAAGTAAAGTAGTTTTTTTAACTTTTTGGCGGCTTTTGATTTTGATGAAGTGGGAAAATTTAGCTCCAGGTCTAATTAGGCAGAGAATGATTATTGAAGGGACTACCGAAAAAATTGTCGGCATTGGGCAGATTAAGGCTTATTTGCTCGAACTTGCAAAAATTTCTGACATGGAAGTTTTGGAGCAGCCCGTTGCTTACACAGCCCACGATATGGGTTTTGGCGGCTGGATCCACTGGAAATCTTCGGGCGCGCACTTTTACAGCTACCCGACAAAACCGCCGCTGTTCACCGTGGACACTTACACCTGCAAGCCGTTCTCCGCGCAAATGGTTGCCGATTTTACAAAAAAATATTTTAACGCCATTAAGCTTGTCTGGAAAGAAATAGAAGTCTGAAACTATTGATGGCGTAAATATTTACGTATTACCGGGCTGCCAAAGGCAGCCCACATACTTCGGATCGCCCTGTTTTGGCTCAGCCAAAACGGGCGCAATTGGCTGATGCCAATTCGCGCACCTACGAAATGGCGCAATGACCCCGCGGGTAATACACAGCCAAAGCGTCAAATACCCAACCACTGCGCTTATGTATTATTTTCCTGTGCCTTGTGCTTATAAATAAATGTGCACAATACTTAAATATGAGGGCACTCGAAGGCACGACAACCGTGCAAATCCACGGCAGGCATTTCTTCCGCACCGCCATCCCGCGCAGGCTCGCAATCGAGATGCTCGGCTTGCATGTGGATGACGAGAAGCAAAAGATTCGCTGGGTCGTCAAGGGCGGCGCTGTTGTGGTGGGCAAGGTTTCGCCATAGGCGCGGGCGCGCTGAATTGTTTTGCTGCTTTCACCAACGGCTTCCGCTGTTCTTGTAAGTACACCATCATCAATCAAAGAGGACACGGTGTCCTCTTTGAACTCCTCGCTTTTCCTATCCCCGCCGCGCCCCTTTATGCTTGCTGCCCTAATATTAAATATCTTCGGTATTAATACGGCACTCAGGGAATGGCACGGGAGAATCCTTCCCGCCTCAGCGAGCAGGCAGTTCACATATAATTAATTTGGCAATAATTAATCTCCTTATGTTATGTATAAAAAAGCCATGGGGGGGCTTTTCGGTAAATCTAGAACTATTAAACAGTTTCCCCAAACCCACCGACAGAAAAAATAATTAGAGCACAACACAAGGAATGAAACATGCAAACGATGTTTGATTATTGTTTGCGTTCCTCATGCTCGCGGCATAGGTGTGCCGCTGTATGTAATACTTCCTTCCAGCAGAGTTGGGGTATCTGCACATACTTATTCTTTCTTCTGGTGTTGGCGGCGCTGACAAGGCGGGCAATTTCGAGGAATGCCTTGCGCTGCCCTATGCGGCGCTTAATGGAAACCTCATACGAGTACGAGGTCGGCTCCAGCAAAATGGTTTGCGTTGAAAGTGTTTCATACTCTCCTGTGCCCATGCCCGCCATGTTCACCGCCCCAAGAAAAGCCAAGCAGCCCCAAGCGCTACAATCAAAAGCCCCAGCAGCAGGAGCGTGTCAGTGTCGCCGCCCGCAAGCGCAAGCGCCGCACCCGTGCCGTTATCCTGCGGCAGCGGTGCACCGCTGCCCTCACCCTGCGCGTTATCTACATTGCCCGATGGTGCACCGTTGCCGCTGCCCTGTACGGCTCCGCTGTTGCTCGTGACGTTATCCGAAAGCGAAATTGGCACGGTTGTGTTATAATCCGCGCCTGTTAAATTCAAGGCGCAGTTAATCATGCCGCCCGTGTTTGTGCCCTGCACATGGACAGTAATGCCGCCAGTGCCGCCAGCGGGTATGCTTGCAATGCCGCCCACTGTTGTCAGGTTGGCAGAGGGGCAGGTCGAAGTTATTTTTATGCTCCCTGTCGGAACTGTGGGGTCGCTGTTGCCGACCGCAATCGAATAATCCTGTGTGCCGCTGCCGGGCGCCTGCACTGAAAACGTGCCCGCACCATAAGCCGCGGGCACCACATCGCAGTACAGGCCCCAGCAAAGGTTGTAAGTTGTGCTGCTCATGCCTGCACCAAACCCAACCGTAAAATCCATTGCGTAGTTTTCCGATACGCTGCCCGTGCCGCCGCCCGCAACTGTTTCCAGTTCCATTGCATAGTTTGTGCTGCCCATTGCCGCGCTTGCAAAGGCGCACAGGCAAATAAGCGCGCAGAGGGTTATTGCTTTCTTCATGCAAACACCTCATGGGGTACAGGCAAACGTGCCCGTGCCCGAATTAACGCCGCAGTTCCAGCGTACCCCCGCACTGTCCGTCAGGTACATGTTGCCATCGCTGCGCACCACGGTTTTGTTGCTGACGTTCAGGTCGGAGCAATTAACATCGTTTGCGCGTATATTGCTGCTGAAATTAATATCCCCCGTGCTCTGGGTTATTTTTATCGGAGTGCGCAGGTTCACATTGTCGCGCAGGTGCAGGTCGTTTGTGCTTTCATTGCGCAAACCAAAAGTCCACTGGTTCACATTGGCGGTGTTAAAAATCAGGCTTGAGAAGTTTGTAGTTGCCGCACGGTCGGCGATAAAAGATGCAGTGCCCGCGGAGTTCAGCCAGACTTTTGTGGCAACATTCAAATCCGAATCCATTACCGAAGTGCCGCCAACCCTGAAGTTTCCGCCTGAGCCCCCAACCGTAAAATCGGAATCATAAGTAGTTATGTTGGCGTGGTCTACCCCGTATTGTATGGCGAGCCTTGAAGTTGGGCTTCCGTCTGCTAAACTGGTTTCGATGGAGCAATGTTTATGGACTACAGCCGTTGCCCCACTGCCTAATTGATTGTGGCAAACAAACCAGCCGATTGCCTGCGGAGAATTATTTTCTGCCGCCGTGTTGGCATCGTACCACGAAATTGTTGCCTTCGCGCTTGGGTTTGTCAAATCATCGAACTTCAATTTTATCAATTCGCCAGCGTCCGCACTTTTTGTTGATGCGAGGGTTATGTTGCTATCTTTGGCAAAAACCAAGTTGCCGTTCGAGGTAATTTTGCCCGTGAGGTTCAAATCCCCCATCGCGTTTATGTCGTTCACCCGCATGGAATAAGGCACGCTTGCCAATTGCTTGCGCGGCGTCATCTCGCTGTCGGCGCCAACCGTGACGCCCAGCCAGTAAGACACGCGGAAATTTAAATCGAGCGCCGTGGTGTCGCCGAGGGTTGTGCTGTATGTGCCGACAACGTAATTTATGTTTTTGGTTTCCGACCACAGCGCGGTGCCGCCTGTTGCCGCGTCATAAAGCGCAAAAGTCGTGCTCAGGTTTTGCGTAAGGTACGAAGTTTTTGCCGCGTTTGAAAGCCTGCCCGAAACAGTCAGGTAATGCGGCGTGCTGGCAAAAGCAAACGGCGCAAGTGCAAGCAGGCAAATTGCAAAGAGAAAGGGCGGCGAGAATTTGGCAAAACCGCCGCCGTTTTTTCCCGTACTATTTTGTTTGGAGGTGAAAGCACCTGCCAGAGCGCCCTCACAGTTTTCGTTTTTGCTAAAACGAAGCATAAATTACACGCCCCCCGTTGGGCAGCAAAGCGTATCTAACTTGTTGCCGTTTGCATCGGTCATGGCACAGGGCACGCAGCCGTTTGAATCTGGCTGCGCATGAGGCTGCTCGGCTTGTTCTGGCTGCACCTGCGGCTGCTCGGCTTGTTCTGGCTGCGCATGCGGCGCAAACCAAATCTGCCACGAGTTCAACACGCCCAGCCCAAGCGCCACAACAACCAGTACGCCCAATACCAAAATTGGTAAAACCATTTTTGCCATTTTTCACACCCCTTTTTACTTTTTTACCTCAAGCACGCAAACATGGTTCAGGCATTCAGCCAAACCCGCGTGCGCCTGCCAATAATTGCTCGGCGTTGCATCCATTGGAACCTTGTCGCGGCATTCGGAGGATGTTGTGCACGCCTGCGCGGAAACCAAATAATTTCCCTGCCGCAAAGGCGCTGGCTCGTTCATGTGCATCTCCTCGCGCACAAAGTTTGCCGCCAATTTTGCGTTGCGCCCGCCTGCAAACTGCAAATCAACCACGAAAAGCGCCACCACAAGCAAAAGCGCCACGCCGAACAGATTTATAGCCGACCCCATCAGTCAAGCACCTCCCATAAAATTGTTGCATTCCGCGGAATGCAACAATGCCCGCTTGAGCAAACCGCTTTTGTGTAATTTAGTTTCCAGAGAGAATTTTCCGCGCTGTCCGATGGCACATGCGAGGTGCATTCGGCGTTTGTGCTGCATGTGTCCTGCGAGTAAGCCACACAACGACCCGATACGTCCTTGCCAAAATAAGTAAGGCTAAGGCTTTCCAAGTTCCACCCGCCCAAAACAAAATAATCCACTGCAGCAAGCAGCATCAATGCGAGAACCCCCCACGCAAGCAGGTCAACCGCCATTCCCAAAATGTCCTTTGCCTTTGCCATGTTTTCACCTCTTCCTTTTCATGAGCAGCGCGGCGAACACTATTGCGCCAGCGAGCAGCACAACACCGCCAACAATCAGCAGGCCGTTGTCCGCTGGTGCCCTGCATTCCTTCTGCGCGTTGCCGAAAATGTCCGTTACCGCTGGCATAAAGTCCAAGCCGAGCCAGTGCTTCTCCACAAGCACCTGCCCTGCCGGGCATTCGGTTTTTGGCTGGCAATCTGGCGGGCAGGTCAGTTGCTCACCCAGTTGGCAAATGCCATCGCCGCAACTGCTCGGCAGTTCGCTGCACGAGGCTTTGCAAACCCCGACATCCGCGCCAGCGGGGCAGCACAAACCAGTTGCACATGCCTTTGCATAATAATTTCCGCTGCCGCTGCAACATTCGCCAGCGCAGGCGGTTTTGTAGTCCGCGTTTTTACTGTACAAACACTCGTGCGTGCGGCTGTCGCACTCCTTTGTGTAGCCATCGCGGGCTGGGCAATCGTTTGCCTCGACACACTCAACGGGCAAATCCGTGTATTTACAGCACGAATTTACGCACTCGCCCTTTGTCCATACTGGCGCGCCGTTCTTGTGGCTGTATGTTCCGCCGCATACCAAATCGGTGGCACATGCCTTTTGGCATGTGCTTGCAGCCTGCTCGCATACAAAGTTTCCGCCCGCAGTGTTGCATATTTTTCCAAGCGCGCAATCCGCGTCATTGCAGCACGCAACAGCGCCCAAGTCTTTTATCGGAATGTTGTAAGCCGCGCCGCCGCTGGTTCTAACGGAACCAAATTCGTAAATGCGGGTTTGCGCTGTGTCGCACAGGATGTTTTTGCCAGCAAACTTGCCCACGATTGGCTTGTAAATGTGCAGGCCGGCAATTATCTCCCTCCATTCAACAATGTACGGCAGGTAAGTTCCGAGTTTCAGAAATTCCGCGCCAGTTGTGTTCTTGAAAGTTTTTGCGGTTTCCCCGCCCATGTAGCCCTGAATATTTACGCCGAACAAAGCCGTGCCGACCTGTTTCCAAAAGTCGGTTTTCGGCGCGTCCGAGGCAACTGGCTGAATGCTGCCAAAATTATATTTTGCGTCCGCTGTCAGGCAGCCTGCGCCGCCCTGAACATTGAAGCGCGAGCCGTCTTGGAAACGCATAAGTTGCAGCGGGCTGTATTCAATCCCAGCGGTGCCGTTTGCCAAAGGCGGGATAAGACCAGAATAGCAGTGCACGTTGCTGATGTAAAGCGTTTCGCCCTGTGCCGCCTTCAAATTGTAAATTTGGTTACCTGTCGCGCATTTTGCGGGGTTATTGTCCACACAAACCTTTGCCCAAAACCCCTGCGCATAGTTCGCGGAGCCGCCCTCATAAACTGGAACGCCGCCGCACGCGGCGCTCATGCTTGCAACCCTGCACGAGCCGCCTTTGCAAAAATACTGTGCGTTCCCGTTCGCAATTTTAATGCTGTCCTGCGCGGTGCCTGCACCGCTGCCTGTAAATTCGCAGCCAACGCTGCCCCAAACAGGGCGGTAAAACTTTCCCGCGTCCGCAACCGCGCCGAGCCCGAATGAACCAAAAAAGCCGAAATAAAACCCACCCGCAAGAACGGCGAGCAGAACAAACGCCGCGAGCAAATTTCCGTTATTCATTGCAACCACCCCAAGTAAGCCGCGGCAAGTGCAAACACCGCGCCGAAAATTGCGGCAATTGCAAGGAACGAACCCAAATCCATGAGCGCCGCGACAATTTTATCCTGCCTGAAAAAATGCTCCACAACAGCCGCTGCGAAAAACGCCAGCGCCACAACCGCGCCAAGCGCGAGCGGGTTTAAGTTCATGCCGACACCTCGCTATTTTCCGCGCGTGCGTGGAAACGGTTGAGCAAAAAGCCGAGCGAGCCAGTGCCCATGAACACCGCCCCTAAAAATAAAAGTGCAAACAACAGGTCAACGCCGTGCACCAAGAACTCGCGGAATAAAATCGCAAAAAGAAACAGCACCGTGCCGATGGCTGTAAAGGTTGAACGCTCTTTTTGCGGTTGGTTTCCCATTTTACAAAACCTTTTTTACGTTGAGCCTCCTGCTCGGCGAACATTTGCACCTGCAGGTCGGCAATAAAATAACTGCGGGGTTGGGGGGTTATTGTTTTTGCAAAACCTTTTTAACCCCCCCTAAAAAATTCTTTGGGGCGGAGAGCGGGGTACGCTTAAACTGCCCGCGCGGCATCAACCCCATTTTTATAAAATGGGCGTGCCATCTCCCAACAGTGCGCCACTTTACGCGAAGCCCGCCCCACGGTATCGAGATGGGGGTGCCATTGACCTCTACCTTTAGCACAACTTGTGCGCCGTCATAGAACACCTCCATCACGTCCATGTTATCGCCCCTTATGCCCTCTTTTGTTTCCTCGCCTTACGCTTGCGCGCATAAATCCTGTTCGCCCGCTTTGTATGCTCAATCAAAACCGCCATGCGCCTCAAGCCTGCCCGCTCGCCGCGAAAGTTCGTAAAGTTGGCGATAAGTTTGTTTCCGTATCTCCAATGCACAATCGTGTTTGGTTTTTTGCCCAAAAGTTTGCCAATCTGCACATCGCTCTTGCCTGCATGGTAAAGCGCGAGCCTGCGCTCATGCTCAGCCCTGCTTATCGGTTTCCTTCCCATAGTTTTCACCTCCGAATTGTTGCACCTGCCCTGCGTTTTCTGTGCAGGGCGAGGGTGCGGTTGGTTTTTTACTCGCAAAATCCGCTGTTTTATTGCCCCCATTTTTCCGTGGGCGTCCGCGCTTGTGTTTTACCACACCATGCAGCGCATTTTCTTGCGCGCCCAGCAAAGCCACTGCCCTGCAAACCACATCCGCGAAGCCAACGCGCTCGTTCAGGCGCTCGCTCATGCTGGCTGACAGCGCCTTGATGTTGGCGTATTCTTCTTCCGTAAGGGGCAAGTGGACGCGCTTCATACCATGCACCCCCTGAGAGTGGCGAGAGTGGCAGTGCGCATTGCACCTCTCGCACCTCTCAGCACTGTGCTCATGCGTGAAACCCCCCTCTTCCCCAATACCGCAGAGCGGAGAGGCGGTAGCGGTTGCGCCAGAACACCTTTGGCTTTGGCGTGGCGGCTAAGTCAGGATGCCACGGGCGGTAATGTTCCTCGCACAAAAATTCCAACTCCGAACGGTCATGGCGGGCGTGCAGGCGGCTGGCGCGCTCGCCGCACACGATGCAGCGGTGGGGGCGGGTGCCTCGCGCGAGGCGGGGGGTGGTGTTCATTTAATCCACCTCGGCTTTTCTTTGCCGTCCGCGGCCCGTTCCCACACAACACACTGCCCTTCATACAAAGGAGTAGGCAGAATAGCGTTAGTAGCGTTAGTTGCGTTAGTTTGCTTATTCTCGGCAGTATTCGTGCCCGTTTCGGCTAACGCTATTTCAGAACGCTTCACTTCAGTAGCGTTATTCCCCTCGGCTAACGCTTCTACTAACGCTACTTTTTCAGTAGCGTTTTTTTTATTCGTGCCCGTTTCGGCTATCTCTTGCGTTTCTAACGCTATAACGCTACTAACGCTTTCTTTCATTACTTTTTTTACAAGAACCGTCCTCTCCTTCCCGTCATGGTCGGAGGTTATATCTATCCCAAGTTCCTCAAGGTTCGCCTTCATTTCATTTAGGCGGCGCATCAGAATGTGGGGGGCTTTCGGAAAATATTTGTCGTTTGTTTTTATCTTCACCTTTTGCGCTATCTCCTCAAGTTTTGAAAGCAAATCACTCGCTGAACCCTGCCAGCCTTCAGAGTTTTCGGAAATAAAAACCAGTAGGCACTGCCCAATAGGCGAAGCATCCACAACCTCAATATGCTGCTTATCAAGGTTGGCGGAATATGCCGCCTCAAAAACCATCAGCTTCTCCCCCATTGCGCGGGCGACTGCCTCTCCCCACGTTCCGAAGTCAGCCATGCGCGGGAGCGTTTTAAGGTCGGGCTTTATGCTCATTGCTCGGCTGATAATCCCAAAAATCTCCGCGAGCAATTTCGGGCGCATCGCCTCCAATTGCTTATCGAGAACCTTCTCGGTTTTGCGGTGTTTTTTTGAGATCCTCTCAAAGCCGAACAGCATGGCGCGGTCAAGCAGGTCGGCGCGCGTTGCCGCAATGTTAATTCCGCCTAGCAGAACACAACGTTTGTATGCATACACCACATCCTCGTCATCGGAGTATAGTTTTCTCTTGCTGAACCCTTCGCCCGTGCATGCGCGGCACAGCACATCGCTGACCTCCGACCCGATGCTGCTGACGTTATCGAACGGCGCAAAGTAGTGGTGCGCCAGTTTCTGAATCAGTTCCATTTTATCGGAAGGGAAACTCAGAACCGCCAGCGCCGAGGGGTCCACAAGCGTGCGGCACATTCTGAAAAAGGTACTCTTTGCTGAACCCTGCCCGCCGTGCAGAACTAATATGGGGTGGGGAATGTCAGGTATAAAACAACACACCAGCCAAACCTTAATCAGCAGTTTGTCCGTATCCCTAATCTTAAACATTCCCAAAAAATCATCAAGGTTCTGCGTTTCTGTTTCCGAAACGGTCTGCGCCAGTTGGTGCGAATAGCGCCTGAAAATAGGGCGCGGCTGGTTGGTAATTTTCCAGCCTTCCTCGGAAATTTCAACAACACGCCACTCCGCATCGCAGAGGTCGTAATAGAACTTTCCCCCGCACTCCGCAACGCGGGTTTGCAAAGAGAACCGCGAACCTGCCCTCTGGGACGTTCCCTCCACACATAGAATAACTCCCTGCAACGCGCCGGGGGTGATTGATACTTTATGTTGCAGCCACAAAACCCCTGCGATGTGTGCCTTAAATCGTTTCGAATGCAGCGGGAAAAATTCAGAATGTTCGCCGAAGTTTATCATAGCGAACGTTTCGCCGAATTGGTCGCGGAAAATAAAAAAACCTTCAGAAAGGTCAAGGGCTAATTCAGTTATGGACTTCATTAAGCATCGCCTCCGCTGGTTTTATTTTTGCAAAAATTCGTTTGGTTTTCATGAAAGGGTAATTGCTCAAGAAGCCGCTGGCATTCAGGGCGTCCGAGTTTTTTCATGCAAGCCCCGCAGAGGAAATTCAACTTTTGCCCCTTATGAGAAACAGTTCGCTTAAGCCTTCCCGAATCGTTCAAACAGAGCGCACACACTCTGCGGCGTGGCACAACTGCCTGTATGGGTTTTGTAGAAAAAACCCCTGCACTTATAAAACTCGTGGACGCAACAATCATAGGACATCATCTCTGGGGGTGCAAGCCCCCTTCTTTTTTTTAACTTTTATTTTCAGCCTCCCTGCCGATGGCTGCGGTGTATTCTTCCCAATCATGCTTAAACAGTTCAAAAGCCGCTGGGCTGTGCCTTTTCAGGTCTGCCCACAGGTTGCCCGCCAAATCTGGCGCAGCCTTATGGCTGCTGCGTATTTTTTTAATTCCCGTTTTTTCCGTTTCCATTTTTTTTGCCTCCGCGGCTTTCGCTACACACTTTAACTTTTCTCATCACATCGTGTGCATCGAACGGTGCCGCGGAGAAGAATTAGTCTCCGCCCCCCATTTGGGTCTTGCTGGACTTTCGCCAGCGTTGGGCTTTGTCGCATCTGTTCGGAACTATCCGAACTTCACTTGCGCGGAAAACGCCGAAGCGCGTTTTCCTATTTGATGCTCTTTTTTTTCCCATATCCGCCGAGGTATCGCAAACCAACGGCTTCATTTTTTTAGCAAGCGTTCAATCGTGTCCGAGTAGGTTTCCCTCGCGTACAGTTTCGCGGCTTTTAAGCCAGCGTATGCGCGTGGGGTAATTTTTATAACCCGTTCGGTCTTTTGCAACGTTTGCATATTGGATAACACTTGGGTATATATCCCTTTTTAAAGGGGCATGTTTTTATTCCCCCCTTAAATAACTTTTTGGTTGGCAACCTCCAGCAGTGCAACCTTGCGCGAGAGTGCCTCAAGTGCCGCCATGAGCGCGTCCTGTTTCTCCGCACTTCTCACGGTGTCGCTCCCCTTCGGCGCGAGCACTGTTATTGCCTCAAAGGGCGAGCCGCACTCACAATAGTCCTCTATGCCATTCATGCCTATGCGCCCGCACTTCTTGCACTCCACATTGCGCAGGATGTTTTCGGGGTTGTTGTAGAACTTCAGGTATTGCGCCCAGAGTTGGTCGGTCGCAAATTTAACATACCTGCTGCTCATTTTTCCGCTGTTCCAACTGAACCACGCATCCAGCGCCTTGTCGCTGAAGTGTTCCGCATATATCCCCGCAATGCTGCGCCTGTCGTGGTGCGTTTGGCTCGGCTTGGTTATGCCCGCAGCCTCGAACACAGTCCTGCGCCTTTTTGCAATGCCGTTGTATTTTACGCAAGCCCCGCGCCCGTTTATGAACAGCGGCACGTTTGAAAAGTCGGTTTCTCCCCGTGCCCGCATCTTCTGCACAATCGGGTGCTTCTCAATCCAGCGCAGCACCAGCGGCTTGCAGTTCAGCACGGGCAAGGTGTTTGCGCTGCCTGTCTTTGTCCGCCTGAAATGCACGGCCAGAAACGGGCGCTTCGGGTCGGCTATTGCGTTGTCGCGTATGTCGCCAACCATAAGCGCCCCGCTTTCTCCTCCCCGAGCTCCGCAATCGGCGCATAGCGCAAAGTAGGCCCGCAGTTGGTCGCTCCCTGCCGCCCGTATGAGCCGCCGGTAATCCGCAAGCGTCAGCCTGCTGTCGGGGTCGTTAAGCAACCGCTTCCGAGCCTCACCTTTTTCCGTCCTCATGCTGCCGTTCTTTTGGAGCAACTGCCAGCCGCAAAGCGAGGGCGGGAAGTGCCCGCGCATTATTTTTACCCTGTTCTTCGGGTCGCGGTTGTAGTGCCACGTTCCGAAGGCGCGAAAAACCTTAATCAATTTGTTTATGGTCGCAACCTCCCTGCTCTCCTGCCCTATCGCCCAATCATAAAGGGCGTTCAGGTTGTCCATGTTATCCTGCGAAAAGTCGAACTCGCCTTTGAGTTTCTGTGCGGCAATGCGCAAGAACCTTGCATCCACCTCCAGAGTGGAATGCCGTTTGCCCAATTTGCCCCGCTGCGCTATGTATTCCAAAATTAAATCCGCCTTGCCTTTCGAAATAGGCTCGGCGTAAATCAGTTTATGCCTGTCCTTCTTGTCCAGAGTGCGCTCGCCTTTTATCAGGGCAAGGTAACGCCCCAAACTTTTATCGTAATTGTGTATGCTCGCTTCCACCATATAACACCCCTGTGCTTTTTCTATTTAAAAGCGCAGGGGGGTATTTGGTGCTTTCAGCCCTTACGACCCCGCGGGGATTTGAACCCCGGTCAGCAGCTTTCCGCCGCCGGAGGGATCCGGCGACGATCCGGACCGGCTCGCTTTCGCTCGCCGGGCCAAGCCTTCGCTTCCCTCCAGTAACCGCAAGCTACTATGCTATCCAGGCTACACCACGGGGCCTGTTCTCATTCATTTTTATGCCTTTTTGTATTTAATCCCTATGGTTTGCGCGCGTGCGGAAACCACGCAAAACAGGCAAAACACAAAAAAAACAAACAAACGCCAAAACGCAAAAAACACAAAACCCAAAAAACAAAAAAACCGAAAAATAACCCGCTTCGCGGGTTAACGGGGGTTTTTTTGGTTTATTGTTGCGGGTTTGTTTTCGGTTGTTTGGGTTTGTTTTTTTGGTTGTTCGGGCTTGTTTGCCTTGTTTATTGCTTAATTCGGGCTGGTTGGCATGGATAAAAGAGAGGCGGAAAAATACATAAAAGCGGGCAAAATTCTCGCACAGGTGCGCGATAAAGCCAAAAAAAGCATCAAAACAGGGGAAAAACTGCTGGATATTGCGGAGCGCATCGAGCAGGGCATCACAGCCCTTGATAAGTCAGCAAAACCCGCCTTTCCCGTGAACCTTTCCAAGAACAATTATGCCGCGCATTATACCCCCGCTTCGGGGGATGAAACCCTGCTCGAGGAGGGGGATGTTTTAAAGGTGGATATAGGGGTTCATATCGACGGTTATGTAGCGGACTGCGCCTTTACTGTTGACCTTTCCGGCGGGCACGCGAAGATGGTTGAGGCTGCGGAATCGGCGCTTGAGAACGCTGTTTCGGTTGCAAAGCCCGGCGCCGCCCTGAGCAAAATTGGCGCGGAGATAGAGAAAACAATAACCTCCTACGGCTTCAAGCCTGTGCAGAACCTTTCAGGGCACACTTTGGAACAGTATGTGCAGCACGCGCCGCCGAGCATACCCAATATTGAAACAAGGGACGGCAGGGCGCTTGAGGACGGCACATGCATTGCAATCGAGCCCTTTGCAACAGACGGAAGGGGCATGATAAGGGAGGGGGTGCAGGCGGAGATATTCCAGATTGAGGACGTTGTTCCCGTGCGCAGCCCTTATGCAAGGCAGATTCTTGAATTTATTGATGCGGAATACCAGACACTTCCCTTTGCACAGCGCTGGCTTGAGAAGGGTTTGGGGCTTTCCGAGTTTGCTTTAAAGGTCGGGTTGCGCGAACTTATCCAGAGGAAATGCATACGCGCTTTCCCAATCCTGCACGAGGATGAGGGAAAGTTCGTAACGCAGGCGGAGACATCGCTGCTTTTGTTTGAGGGGAAAGTAACCCGCATGCTCTGAGCCTTTCCCGAAATATTTAAATACTGTGCTAGCACAGTATATATTGTGGTAACAAATGTCGACAGTAACAATATCTGTTCCCGAGGAACTCAAGGAAAAAATGTGCCTTTTTCCCGAACTGAACTGGTCTGCCGTGGCAAGGAAGGCGATTGCCGAGCGCATCGCGTTCCTTGAAAAAATGGACAGGAAGCTTGCTAAAAGCAAACTTTCCGAGAAGGAAACAATAGCGCTTGGGCGAAAAGTAAAGCATTCGGTCTCTGCCAAATTCGGGCAGGGCTGAGCGTATGCTTCTTGTTGTGGACGCAAACATCATATTTTCCGCGCTGATTAAGGGTGGCGCAACGCGCAGCACGCTCCTCCTCTCAGGAATTGATTTCTTCACGCCAGAGTTCTCGATTCGGGAAATCAAAAAGCACCTTCCCGAACTTCAGGAAAAGGCAGGCCTTTCCGAAAGGGAAATAAGCCGCCTGCTTGACGAACTGCTGGAACTTTCCGAGATGGTTGTTGTCCCCTTTGAGGATTTCAGGAACCGTGAGGCGCTGGCAAAGGAAATCTCCCCCGATAGAGATGATGTCGCATACATCGCCCTTGCCCTGCACCTTGGCTGCACCGTCTGGTCGAACGATGCAGCGCTGAAAAGGCAGAACAGGGTGAAAATTATTTCAACAGGGGAACTGCTTTCCGAACTTGGGAATAAATAGGGATGCAGCGCATGCTCTGAGCGCGTTCACCCTAGTTTCCTGAAGAATTCCTCTTTATCCATTTTCAAATCCTGCTTTATTATTTTTGTGAGAAGTTTAGCACGTATCTCGCTGTGCAGCGGAACCAATGTTGTCCTGCCGTCAGGATGCTGGAAAAATACGTGTGAACCCTTCTGCCTAACCTGCCCGAAGCCGAGTTCCTTGAGCAGTTTCAGCAGTTTGTGGGTTTTTATTGTTTCAGGCATAAACCGAGACCTTTTCTATGCCCACGAACCCGCTGCTCTTTGCCTTGTCCGCCTCTACTTCGAGGCAGAGTTCTATCGCTTCCTTTATGTTCTTCAGGACTTCCTGCTTTGTCCTGCCCTGTGTGTGGCACGACTGAAGTGCGGGAACATCCGCGATATACCAGCCTTCCTCGTCCTTTTCGATTACAACCTCAAAGAACCTTTTTTTCATTTGTCTCACCATTAATTAGTGCCTGAATGAGTTAATAAATTTATTTGCCTTGCCAGCATTTGGCGGAACGCCTATTTCCTGCGGCTCAGGAAAATTATCGCAAGCACTGCGCCGAGCATCGCTGGCACGAAGAAAATCGGCAGTTCGGGGATGAAGCCGCCGCCTGTGCCGCCGCCCCCGGGCGGTACGCAGATGCAGTTCTGGCACGTCCAGCCAGCTTCGCCGCCGTGCTGGCTAACGCAGTAATCGTCGCCGACACCTGCGGATTCGTCGCACTGCTCGGTGCTTGGGTCAAAGTTGCCGTCACCGCAGCGGCCGGGCGTGCCTGTCGCCTCGCACTTATATGTCGTCGGGTTGCATGTTTCTCCGCTCGGGCACGGGCAGTCCTTGTCCATGCAGTCAATCAAGCCGTCGCCGTCGTCATCCTCGCCGTTGAAGCAGTCCTCCAACGTTTCCGACGGCGGGGTTATGCCCCTGACGATTTCGAAATATGCATCGTCCTTGTAGTTATCCGATGTGTCGTCGTCCGCCTCCGGCGGTTCGATGCCTTCAATGCTCACAATTGCCCGGTATCTGTCCCCAATATTGTCGAAGTAAACGTCGTCCCCGCAGCGCATGATGCCGAAACCGCCGCTGCCGCCAAACGAATGTGTGACTGACTGCCCGGTTCCTGGGCCGATCGTAACCTGCTCATAGCAGGTTTTCTCTTTAAAGCCCGGGTTGCTGGTGTTTTTTATCTCGAACTTAACATCCAGGGTTTTGCTCTCGCTATAGCTGTTCTCTATTCCGGCAGAAATCACTACGCTTCTGCCCTGGATGACCCCCGGCGGGTTTGCGCTGAGAATTCTTATTGAAACGTCCTCGTCAGTTCCGCCGCCGCCCGTGCAGAAGCACGAGTCGCTGCACGTTTCCCCCGCCCCGCAGCCTCCGCCGTCGCACTGCTCGTAGGGTAAGTCGATGTCGCCGTCGCCGCAGTAGCCGCAGCCGCTTGTGTCGAACTCACAGCCGCTTGTGCATTTCAGTTCGCCGTATTTGTACTGATTGCCCTTAGAATCGGTGAAATCGCTGCACTGCTTGTTATCAAGGTCGGGGGCATCACATTCTTCTTCGCCCTCTTTGGTCCCGTTTCCGCATTCGGGCTGCGGCGCCGTGGTGTTCTGGCACAGCGCCGTGCAGTCGAATGCCATGCCTTTGTTGTCATACATTGCCCTAAGCGTGGTGTCCTTTTTGCACGGGTCGCAGTTGTTGGTTGTCGAGCCTTTGACGTACCATTGCACATAGCCCCAATCGTAAGAAGGCGCGTTCTTTTTCAAGTATGCATCTTTGGATTCCGGGTTATCTGTGCCCTTGCACCAGAGCGACACCTTGTCGCCTTCCGCATACTTGTCGCTCATGTAGAACAGCACGTATGCCGGCGTGCCGTCATTGCTGCTCCAGCCCGCTGGCTGCCCTGTCAGCGGGTCATAGGGCCCGAATATGCAGCCTGGCTCGCCGTAACTCACGGTTGCACCCGCGTGGCAGTAATCCGAGACCCCACTCTTCTTTATTGCCGCGGTAACGCCATAGACACAAACCTTCAGCTTGTTGTCGCACTTGTCGTAAGCGCAGGTGAATTCCGCCTTTCCGCCGGAAATTGTTATTTTCTGGTCCGAAGGGTTGCCGTTCTTATATGCGGGCTTGCCGTTCCCACAGCTCACCTCAACCTCGGCGCCTTCGAAATTCGACTTCGTGTTTTCAAGCACATATGTGAAATTCTGCGTAAATGCCGCGCCGCTGTACTTCTTTACCTCCTTCGGCTCGAGGTGGCATGTGTCCAGGCAGGTGCCGTGCTGCACCTGTTCGATGCATGACGAAGACTGGCTGACGCCGCTTGCCTTTATGTTGTATTTCATGTTGTCGTAGAAGTTTTTGACGCAGTCGTAGTTCATAATCGGGGCATATGTGCATACGCCCTCCGCATAATAATATTCGGGCGTTCCCCCGGCAAGTGGGCCGTCCTTTATTTTGTCGGCGGTGACTGTCCATTTTGTGCCGTTGTTGCAGTCGACCGTGACCGCGCTTGTAGGTTTGCCTTTGAAGAAGACTTTTACTGTTGACGGGAACCCCTTGCTAAAATCCGGCTCGGAGTTCGGGTTGGCGGTGATATCGTAGCAGTAAGGCGTGCCGTGCGGCACATCGATGGTGCCGCAGTAGTTCTCGCTGACCTTGTGCACGGCATAGCCGGGATTGCCGAGTGCCTTGAAAATGCACTGGGCGGTTGCGGTATTTCCGCTCTTGGTTACAGGGGGGAACCGGTTTTCGGCATCGGTTGAGCAGTCAATGGAAATGTTATTCGCCCCTATGGGGCTTGTGTATTGGGCTTTGATGTCCGTGGGGAACTTGCCTGTGTCCGCCTGGCTTGCCGGATTGGCGGTCATGGGTTTGATGCATTTGAAATCCTTGCTCTCGCACTTCCCGCAGTCGGTGTTCTTCTCGATTTTCGGAGTCCCGTTCCAGTTTATGTTCTCAATGCATTGCTCGTTTCCGGTTTCGCACTTTACCGTAAGCGCACCCGCCGAAACATTGTACTTTTTGCCGCTTCCGTCGTCATCCGAAGCCGCGGGGCACGTTGTAAGCGCAAGGCTCTGCCCGCCCTTTCCCGACCACGCCTCAAACTTGCTTGGCGTGCCTTTGGCGGATGCGGAACATGCGCTTATCTCGCAGCCTGTCTCGCAGTGCGTTGTCGAGCTGTCTGTTGCGAATTCCCCCGCAACCTCGACAGCCTTAACTCCGATGTAGCCGAGCCTCATGAGCTTTGCCCCGCCGCTAATATCCAACTTGTCGGCGAAGCCGTTGCCGACCTTGAACTTCGCAATATTCCAGAGAGTTGCCTCATCATCGTAATCATTATTCGGCACGCCGTCAGTGCTGCCGTACGGGAACATTGTGAATTTGTTCAGGCTGTCATTATACAAGTCGTCGTTCCTGTATGCATTCCACAATATGCCCTCCAGTTTTGCTGAGCCGGCGGAAATCCCCACATTCGCCCAGCCGTCGATCCTCGAGCCGTTCATTGTCAGCGCGCCGCCGACAGTAAGCGCTTTTTCCTGCAGTGGCGTGTTGCCTATTTTGGAACTCTGCTTTGGCTGGGACCAGCAATCGTCAATCTTCCCGAGGTTGTATATGTATGCCTCCGAACTCAGCGCCAAGTTTCCGCTTACATTAATTGTCTTGAAGCCGTCTATCGAACGTTTTGGCAGTTCTATGTCGCTTGGATATGCTATTTTCCTGTTGCTGTGGCGCCCCTTTATTGCCGCATTGCCCGTGACCGACATTGTGCAGTCATAAGCAATCGGGTTTTTTTCTGCAGGGTCGTCTATTAAGGACTCCTGCCCGATGCACTCTATGCGCGAATCCGTCATATCAAGTTCGCCGGCATGTATCTCCTCGCCGTTATAAGCAATCTTCAGGTTTGTGTTTTGCATTTCAAGCCTTCCGGCTTCTATCCTGTAGTTAAGTTTTTGCGCGTTATGAGGCACATACGGGTCGTATGAGAGGAATTCAAAGGTATTCAATTTGGTAAATCCGACATCAGGGTTGCCCGCTCCAAGCGGATCCTCGCAATCCTGTGGCGAGTATCCTGTGCCGCAATGCTCGTTTTTAAGCCGCATGAGGTTGTTTGCCTTTATGATGCCGTCAATCTTCCCCCCTGCCCCCTTTACCACGCTTGCTTCGCTTGCAATTGCGCTGTCTTCGACAATTATGTTGTTTGCGCTAAATGTGCCCCCCTTTCCCCTGAAAGACCGCCTTATCGCCGAACCGCCGGTCAGTTTCAGGTCCCCGCCTATGCTCTCCATCTCGACGAAATTTGGCGTTAGCCCGCCTCCGAATGCGGATATGTCGCTTCCGTTCTCGAGCGTAATGTTGCTGGCGCCAGTTATGCTGAAGTTGCCGTTCGTAAATATGCCGGCGTTGTTCATTTCAATATCGAACTTGACGCCGCCGGAGCCGAATATCTTTCCCGCAAAAGTTTCGCCGTAAGCCGGAGATTTAATCTTGAATTCCGTGCTTTTTGTGTTTACGAATTTCCAGACCACATGTGTGTAACTTGCATAATTTGCGGACCTGAGCTGCCAGAAAGTTTTTATGTTCGCAGAACAGCTTTCTTTTTTTGTGATATCGCAGTCTGGGTCTTCATCATAAATTGTCGCATCCTTGCTTATTATGCAGGTCAGTGTGTTTCCCGACGTATCCACGGAATCGCATATGCACAGCGTACCCCACTTGCACACCGACGGCCCGCCATTTTGGATTGTATCTCCAGTAATGATATCGTCGCCTATGTTGCCGATATCCCCCCCGCCTATGTCAATGCCGCCGCCAGGCTGTGTTCCCGGGCCCTGCCATTCTCCGGACCCGAAACCCGGGATGCTTGTGCTGGTCGCAACTATTCCCGCCGCCCCCGCAAGGCAAACCGCAATAACCGCAACAAACAGCAGCGCCCCTTTCCCCGCCAAAATTACCACGCACCCTTAACCCCGAATCCGCTATATGATTACCCTTCCCATATATATAAACCTTTTTGGTTCGCTATTTGCCAAAGGCAAATGCGCGCATTCGGGCAACGGCCCGAATAGCGCGGGTTTTTTGCGTGCGGCGGTTGCGGCACGCCAACCCTGCGAACCAGCCGTGCGGTTTTTTGTTTTTTTGTGCAGGCGCCCCTCAGGAAAACGAACTCAGGGATGCCTGCCCCCCGCCCGCGCGCCTCACGAAAACGAACTCAAACTCGCCTGCTTCCCCCCCGAAATCAAATCCTCGCGCGCATACCCTAACTCGGCGAAAATCTTCTGCACCGCTGGCACAACCTGGTTCTCTATGTAATAATCCGCGTCATAATCCCCTTCCTTCACGAATTCCTCGAGTTCCGCACGGTCGCTGATGCTCTTGCCCTTCTTTGTGATTATGTACGAAACGAGCGAGCCCATCCCCAACTGCTTCCCGCGCGCAATCGCCTTTTTGGCGGCGGCAATGTGCGGCCCTATGGAGGCATACTTCCCCAGCGGCTTTGTTATCTGCGTCATTATTGTAAGTTCCCTTTTGGGGGTTTTTCCCGCCTTCAGTTCCGCAACCCTGCGCCTGAGCAGGGCAAGCGCTTTTTGTGTGTCCCCCTCCTTCAGGATAATTGAGAGCACGTCCCTCTGCGTCTCCTTTGCAACGCGCGCCCAATCACGCCTCACGTATTCAAACCCGACGATTTTTATGTTGTCGTTGAAATCTATGAGCGCGTATCTTTTTTTTGCGGCGGTTCCTTCGCGCTTTGTCACGAATATCCCGCGCCTGTACATTCCCTGGAACTCGAGCTCCATAACCCCGGGGAGTTTCTTGTTTATTTTTTCCATGAACGCGAGCACGTCGTCTTTTGTTTTTCCTTTTGGCACCAAAAGGAGGCTTGAATCTGTATTGTGCAGCAGAATCCTGCCGCACGCATCAACGAAGTTGTTGTTCCCCCCGACAGCCAAATCGTAAACAAACCCGCTGTAAGGTTCGCGCCAGACCCTAGTCATTATTTTTTTGTTGTGCTTTGATGAGGAGGTTATGCAATAAGTCTGCTTTTCCTGCCTGTAGCGGATTGTGTGGTTCTGCCCGAGCTGCTCGAGCAGCAGGGAGAGGCCGCTTGCAAGGCCGAGCGATTTTGTCTCGAGCTTGAAGAACCTTTCCTTGTAGGCTTTGCTGTAACCGAGCCGCTCATTTACGCTCCTGCTTCCGTCGCCCTCAAGGATTTTTTTTACCATAATTCTCTTGTATTTGTCAGGCGCATTGAATATGAACTGAGGAAGCGTTTTTCCGTAACTCTTCTGCCCGCAGAGCATTTTGAAAAATACCGCGCTTGTCTCGTTCATCATCTGCAGCTTGTGGCTGTTATCCCTGTATGTCACGGTTTTCTCCTTCCCGCGCACCTTGTAGTTCAGCACCCGTTCCTTAACCATTGACGGGATAACGCACGTTTTCGCATTTATGAAAAGCGTGTGGTAATCGCGCTTCAGCGCCTCGAGCCACTTCACATCGCTCGAGGCTATGCTCGCCCCTTTCTTTTTTTCGCACGTTTCCCGCGTGCACGAACTGCCCTCGGAAACATATGCGCCGAGGAGCCTGCACAGCGCCTCGAATTCCGCTGATTCAACCGCGATTTTCCTTTTTACTTTGACTTGATTCTTTTTATTCATCCAGCCGAACCACACAAATCCGCCGCCGCTGCGCATGCTGCTTGTTTTTGCAATGCCCCTGTATTTCGAGCCGTAACTGTATCCTTTCATGATTTCGAAAAGGTCTATTTCCTTGAGCGTGCTTTCGGTTCCGCGCGGAATTCCGACGCTTATCATCTGTTCCCCTTTGAGTTCCTGCGGCTTTGCCTCCTTAATTTCCCCGCCGCGCTGCACTATGAGGGAATGGTCTTCCGTAACGCGGGTTTCGCCGTATTTCTGCCACGCCCTGAAAACTTTCTTGCCTGTCTTGTGCCTTATTATGCAGGTTATGGGTTTCCATTCCGGCTCTCCGCTGTGCAAATTCAACGAGAGCGCCCTGTAGCCTTTCAGCGTGCCCTGTTCTTTCCCCCCCGCGCGCACTCCTTTGTGCGCACTCTCGGCGAAAAGTCCCTCTATGTCCCTGACCTCGATATGCCCGAGCGGATTCTGCACAACGACAAACCTGTCGGAAGTAATGCTGTCTCCGTAAAGCACCTTGAACCCCGCCTCCTCAGCGGAGTGCATTGTTTCCCTTATGTAGTGCCTGCTCCATGCCGTAACCGCCTTCGCAGCCTCGCGCGAGTACCAGCGGAACCTCGCGTAACCCAAAGAACCATAGGTCGCGTTCAGGACAATTTTCAGCGCGTGCTGCCTTGCCTCAAGTGTTGCGCGCTCGAGCGAACCTTCCTTTGCCTTTTTCATTTCTTTTTTTGCCGCAACCCTCTTATCCAGCACGTCTTCGAGCATTTCCGGAATTAACCCTTTCTCTTTTGTGCAGAACCAGTCCTTGTCGGGGGAAAGGTTCTTTCCGTTTTTGCATTCCGCGTGCGCGCATTTCAAAGTTTCCTGACTGACGTTATGTGAAATCATTATGGAAGGGTGCAGGGAGCGGAAATCCAAAACCGCGATGTTCTCGTGCAGTCCCGCTATGGGCTCCTTTACATACCCGCCCTTGAAGGTCTGAAGCATGCGGCTTTTCACATCCTCTTCCTCAGGCTTATTTGGAATCAGCCTTTTGGTTTCGAATGCGCGCGCAATGAGCAGGGCCTCAACAAGCGTTGAACTCATTGCCCTGCTTGTGTCGAACAGCGTCTGCCTTACAAGGCGCGAGAGTTCTGCAAACAGCGGCAGGTGCTCCTGCGCAATCTTCAGCGTGTAATACGCATCCTCATAATTGTACTCCGAAAGCCTCTCAAGCCCCTTCCTCTCGCGCCAAAGTTTCGCCATGTCATCGGGGTGAAGCTTTTCCTTTTTCTTTTTGAACACTCCCTCCACAACGCTCTCCAAATCGAGCTTCATCAAATCCAGCGCCCCAATGCGCGTGAGTATGCGCACGACCTGGTAAGCGTCGAGGTGCTGTATTCCCTTCAGCCTTGCCGCGCTGTCCATGCCTTTCTTGATGAAGATTGGCTCGGTTCCGCCGAAGCCGATGTCAAACTTAACGCCGAGTTTTTTCGCCCTGTCCTTGAGGTAGGGGAAATCGAACATGTCGCCGTTGTATGTAACCAACACATCGGGGGCGCTGAGCTTCACGGCATCAACAAAAGCCTTTAACATTTCCTTTTCGTCCTTGAGCACTTCGACGCCCTTTTTGCCGTGCCCTTCCCAGTGCGCGGCGTTTGCCTTGCCTTTTTCCCAGCCCTCACCATAACTGAAAACGGTTCCGCCGTTTTCGCAGACATATGAAATCGAAATTACCGCATCCTTGTCGGGCGTGGGGAACTCGCCGCGCGTGTAGGTTTCTATATCGAATGCGCACATCTTCAGCGCGCCGCCAGCGCTGCCGCCTGCTGCGGCGTTTTTCGCCGAGGCAGTGCCCCCGCTGGCGTTCTTGGCGGATGCAATGCTGCCGTCATCCCCTGCCCCTAGTTCCACTTCCCCCATCGGCTCTAAACCGGAATCAATCAGGTAGCGCCGCACGAAAGGTATGTCGAACTCGCGCCTTTCCCTCACCCCCGGAAGTTTCAGCACGTGCTCCCTCGCCGAGCTCAACTCGCCCGTGTTGCGGAAAGAAAGCCGCAGCACGTGCTCCGCATTTTTGCGTTTAACCGCCTCGACCACGGTTATTTTTATGTTGCCGGGGAATTCCTTTTCAGGCAGTTCCTTAAGCAGTTTTTTTTCCGCTACGGCGCTTTCCGCAATTATGTAAAAATAGGGCCTGAAGTTTTTCTCCACAAACCTTTCGATTCCGCTTTTGGTTTTCACGTAAATTCCGAGCCGCGCATCATCGCCCTCGGCTGCGTAGTCAACATCAAGCAAAATGCCATTTACTGCACGCGGCATAACAACCACTATATTTTTAAGCAGCAGGTCGTATTTTAATGTAGTGATTTGTTCCGCCGCGCCGCGGAATGGGTTTGGCGCGGCAAACAGGGCGAACCCGCAAGCGGAGTGGTTTGTTTTGGCGCATTTCGGCGGCAGGATGCGGAAGTGATTTGTTTTGGTGCACGAAAGAAGGGTTCAGAGGTCGGGCCCCGCGGACATGGCAAATAAAAGCGTGCGCGACATCCACGCGCTCAACGCCTCCATACTGATTATTTCCCAGAAACTGAAATACATAGTGAGGAACGAGAAAATCCTCGGCAGGAACCTTATCGTGCTGAACAGGAAGGTAAGGGAGCTCGTGGCTGGCGGAATTTCGGGCGCGGCAGGGGCAAGCGGAAAGGAAGTTGCGGATTTGCAGAACGAGGTAGCGAGGCTTTCGCAGGAAGTTTCCTCCATCTCGGCGTCGCACGCGGATATGCAGGATTTGCTGAACAGGGTAAAGGATAAAAGCGCCACAGCTGAAAGCGTGCAGGAGATAAAATACCTGCTTGATTCCATAAACCCCGTGGAATTCGTAACTGCGAAAGATGTGGAGGAAATAGTCGAGAAGAAACTCGGCAAAAAAACAGGGAAAAAATAACCCGAATTTTTGTTTTTTATTTTATTTCTCCATGCGGTTCAGGCAAACCCTGCAGCCGCGATTTTATTTCTCCGTGCACATGCTCAGCGCGGGCCGTATGAAAACCCTGTAACTTTTCCTGTCCCTCAACTGCACCCCCGCATCGTTGCCCTTCACAATCTCTATCTTCGCCTCCGTGTTCTCTATAACCGCGGTAGCCAAATCTATGGGCTTCTCGTCGCTTATCGCATACCCTATCCCGTATTTTCCGCTTATGTCAACCAGCACCTCGGGCGCCTCCTGCGAGAGGATGTTTTTCGGGTTCCTCGGGAACATCATTCCGCATTCGGGCATTATGAGCATTGCCTTCACTTTCCTTGTTTCGCCCTGCTTTGCGTAATATTTCTGCAAAGACCTGAGAATGGAGTGCGTGACAAGGAGGTTAACCCTCGCATCTCCGGTATGCAGGTGCAGCAATGCAGCCCTCCCCAAACCCTTCATCCAGCCCTTCGACATCTCCTCCATATCGTTGCTCCCTTCGAAAAGGTCGGGGTAACGGAGCCCTATAACCCTTAGCACGCGCACAGCCCTCCTTATCTGGTATGCGCTCGGCTCCTCTCCGGGCTCTATTGCATTTACCTTGCCCCCCAAATCGGTTATGCCCTTCACCGTGTTCGCCCTCAGTGTGTCGGAAATAATCTTGCTTACAACGTTCCTGCCTATCCCGAACATCTGCGAAATTCCCTCGGGGTTTATCATGTTCAGGTCAACAACAACCTCGTTAAAGAGCCGGAAGTGCTTGAGCGGCAGGCCTATCGGTTCCGCATCCACCTTGTATTTCTCAAGCTCGTCCCTGCTTTCAGATGACTGCCCCAATCCCGAAAACTCGTTGTTCCAGTCGAAAACAATCACAGGCACATTGGAAAGCATCGCGCTTTCCGCAAGTATGTGCAGCACGTGCTTCCTGTCTTTCGGCGTTCCGCCGAAAACCGCGGTTTTTGTGAAAAGCCCCAATGGTTCAAGCACCTCCTTCCTCTCCTTTGTCAGGCCCATTATTATTTCGCCCTTCGATGTCCCTGTGCCGACGTTCGGCGCGCTTTCCTCCTCGGTGCCTGCGCCGAAAGCGGGGGCAGAGGCAACGCTCGATGCAACCGAGGGGATAAGCAGCGGCTGCGCAAAGAACGCGCCCTTAACCGTTTCCGAGCATTCGCCCAGCTCCTTCAATTGCAAATCATATGCCTTTGAAACGTCCTTTATCATGGTTGCGGAGGTGTTCAGCCTCTTGAGCAGCCTGTCGACCTCCTCGATGAAAACGCTCTCGCTCCACCTCACATACTCGGGTTTCGATGCAATCAGCATGAACTTGAAGCTCTCCTTTTCGGAGTGCTTGCTCAGCATAATTACTTCGCGCGGCAGGGTTTCAACGAAGGCCTCGGTTTCCCCTATCGCGAAAAAGGTCTTGAAAAGCTCCACAACGGCGCCTGTTGCCTTGTTGCCCTCTATTTCATAAATAACCGCAAGCACAACACTTTCCGGGTTCGTGTAAATGCCCATAGTGTGCCCCTGGTAGTCGCCCTCGAAGAGCTTCTTCCACGGCCCGTAGCCTATCTTGAAGAGTTCCATAGCGCGCACGCCCTTTTCCGCTTTTTAAGGCATTACCATATGGCGGATTAAGTATTTATTAATTTGCAGTGCGCAAAGCGAAGCATAAAAACAAAAACCGCCCGCGGTTATGCGGGTTTGCCGAACCCGCCCTATTTTGGCTCGTCCGATTTGGCTGTTGCCAAATGGGCGCATTCGGCTCAAGCCGAATAGCGCGCCAAAATGGGCGCAATTGGCTACAGCCAATTAGCGCAGGCTGCGGGTTTGCGGAGGAGGCGGTTTGGCTGGCGGGAATTACCAATAATCCAGCAGGGGCATGAAAATAAATTTCCCTTTTTCATATCCCAAAAGCAACATATTGTCGGGGTCTATGTCTGTTCTTCCACAGACCTCTAGAGTGGCATTTATTAGCTCTTCATCGGTAACCTTGTGTTTTTTCTTAATCTCTTCGAAGAAAGTAGCGCCTCTTATTGTTTTTTCACGAGTGCCGCCATAAGGCAATCTGTCGCCCAATACTTCTCTCAGGCTGGGGCAACCCGTTCTTTCCATCGCAATAAGGTCTTTGCCGATTGCATGTGCGAATGGTTTGCGTAGGATGTAGTTTGGGCCAACCTCAATTGTTTGTTGTTTGCTGCGCCATACCTTTTGCCACATCTTCTTCCATACGCCCACATCTCTTTTAGGACGGTTGGAGAAGTTTTCAAGCCCCTTGTTGTGTTCATCTACTTTATTTTCTATGCATGAGATTACTTCGTCCGCGCTCATTCCATGTGTTCGGTCCAATCCGTGGGTTCTTTTTATGACAACTTCCGCGCCTTTATTTTTATTCAGGCGTATCTCCCTCACACGGCCATATCCATGTTTGCCCCTGTGGTCCATATTCTTCATTTTCAGGTGCAGGCTGTCAAGCTTCTTCGCGGCTTTTCTCAGCCTATTGACAAGCTCGGGTGGCAGCGGTTTCACAGGCATGGAAATAAGTTGTCTTTCAATATATTTAAACCTGCGCGCAAACCCCCAAACCCCGCAAACCACGAACCGTGCGTTTTTTGTTTTTGTTTCCTCCGCCTTTCCCCGCGCCCAATAGTTTTTTATATGCCTTCCGCGCATATATAGGCGCATCTCAGGGGTTCGGTGCGTGGTTTGAATGGTAAGCAAGGAAATAGTCCTCGAAACAATAAAGCGCATGTACTCTTCGGGCATTGATGACGAAACAATCAAGGCCACGCTTCGCGATATAGGCCTTGATGACAAGGAAGCGGAGCAGATGATTGCCGAGGCGCAGGGCAAGGGAAAAGAGGCGCCGCGCGGCAGCGGAGGGCGCGGTTCGGGCAAAGGCGCAGGGGGAGGAGGGCGGCGAACCACGGCTGCTGATGATGAAGAGGAAGAGCCGGAACCCGAAGGCGCCGAAGGGGATGAAGCGGGCGCCGAGGATGGGGGAGGCGCGGATGAAGAAAGCGCGGATGCCGAGGAGGAGATACAGGAGCGCATCGCTGCAAAGGCCGCGGAGAAAATAAAGCGCCATCTGGACGACGAGCGCGCCGACAGGGCAATGCGCATGTCCACGGCTGAAACAATGCTCGAGGAGCAGGGGGAGAAGATTGACGGATTCGGAGAGGGGCTGAGGGGCCTGCACGAGAAGATGGATGCGCCGCGCGGGGATGTCGTGATACAGGAGCCCTCTGTTGAATTAAGGCGCGTAAGGGAAAGGCTTGACGCGATTGAACTGCAGTTATCCGACCTGCGCGCGGCAAGTTCCGCAACGCAGGCGCTCCTTAAAAAAATACTAGAGACGGACAGGAAAGTGCTTGCCGAGATGGGCGGGAAATAAGCCGCCGCACAGCAGGCAGGAAAGTTCCCGCCGCCTCACCAGAACTTCTTCCTCATCAGTTTCTGGAAATTGTTGAGCATATTGCTGCAGCCCTGCCCTGCCCATGCAACAACATCCTGCCCTTTTTTCGGGGGCGGAGGAGGCGCGCGGCTCTCCTTTGCATGCCCGCCGTGCGCATCACCGTGCCCGCTCATAAAAAATCACTTGTCGAAAACTTTCACCGCTTTCTCGGTTTTGGACTCGTCCGCAAGCCTTGAGGCAATGCCGTGCACAATTTCCGCAGCATCTTCAAACTTCGCAGGCTTAGGCTTCGAGCCCTCTATTCCGTTCCACTCGTTCCCCAAATCCTGCTTCACGCCCCTTCCGAACGCCTTCCCCAATTTCACGGTTCCGTCAAGGAATGCGGAAAGCAGGACAGCGGCAGCGCCTATCGCAGCAAAAGCCGCAGCCCAAATCACGCCCGCCTGCGCAAGGAGAAGCGCTGCAAGGAGCAGGGCAAGCACGATATGCATGCGCATCAAAAAACCGCCCTGTACGGTTTCCGCCATGTTGCAAGCACAGGTTCACATCCCGCAATCAATGCATTTATTCGGGTTCGGCACTGGCGCGGTTCAGCCCCCGCCCATGCCGCCCATTCCCCCGCCGCCGAACAGGTCCCCATATCCTTCGGGGCCGTACATCTCGGGCTGCTTCGGCTTTCCGCCCATGCCGAGTATGAGGGATAAGGTTATGAGCCCGAAAATAAGCACAGGCCACATTGTGGAGGAAAGCCCGCTGGTGCTCACGAAATACACCGCGCCGGCGGCAACAATAAGCAGCAGCGCTGTTGAAACCGAGCGCTGGGTAAGCGTGAGCAGGAGCACTGTTGCTGCAATAACCCAGTTCTGGTTGTATTGCATGGCAACCATCATCAGCAGGATGGCTATGAGGTAGGTGAAAGTGTCCAATTCACCACCCCCCTGCGCGGCAAACGCACAGCCGCAGGTTCCATGCCGGCTCCAAATTCACCAGCCCCCTTTGCGCATGCACGGTTCCGGAACCCCGAACCATTTGCGCATGTGCAGTTTCAGGCTCAAGCATTACCACCCCTTCTCCTGGAAAGGATTGAGTTTCGCGAAGAAATCCTTGCCGAACGCGGCAAGCACGAACATTGCAACCATAATCCACACAAGCTGGGGGAACTGCCAGAGAGTAAGGTAAATCACAATCAGCGCGAAAACAATCGCAAGCTTCGCGCTCCCGGTGTTTTCCTTCGCCCACCCGAAAACCCAGACAAACACGATAAGGGTTATGACTATGCGGATGTTGTCCATTATCGCGCTTTGGAGTACTATCGCAGCCATAAGAACGCCGTAATCATATTGGTTTTCAGGTAATTATAAACCTTTAGTTCCGCGCGTTTGCGGCGCGGTTTCCCGCCCGCATTGCCGCCCGTGCGGCATGCGCCGCTGCTTGGCAACCCCGAGCGCGCAGTTTGTGCATGCAGCCTTTCCCTACCCCCCGGGTTTCGGCATCTGCAGGTTCCTTGTGCTCGTGCCTATTCCCCAGACAATAACCGAAGTGAACCCGAACATCAGCAGTATCTGGAACGCCCACAATGCGGAAACTATTATCACGTATTTGAACGCTATGTAATAAATCAGCACAGCGGAAATTACAAGTGTCAGCGGCCCCGAACCCAAGTAGCCGCGCACTGCCGAGTAAATAGTGAAAATCATCAGTATCTGGAAAAGTATCTTCGCCTCGGGGAAAATCGAGAGGATTATCGGAGGCAGTGCCGCTATCGCAACAAGGCCGATTATTATGAAAATTATCACATTTCCGTTTTCATTCATTGCATCACCCGCATTGCGCCGCCCTTTCGCCCATCCCTTCACCCTTACGGTATCGCTATTTTACTCATCCCATCCCCATCGGCGGCCTTGGCTTGTGCGTAGCCATATGCCCCTGCATGTGCCCGTGCACCATCCTCTTCTGCAGCACGTCCGTGCCCGAACTTATGGGCTCCTGCTGCTGCCCGCCCATCGGCGCGCCCATGTTCATGGATATGAAGAAGAAGTCCACGAGTATGCCGCTCACCCCCAAACCGAGAAGTATGTAAAGCACATACACCGGCCCGAACAGCATCCATCCGTCGAACAGCACGAACCACCCGAACCCTATTATCACAATCCAGGAGAGCGCGCTGTCACCCAGATTGCCGCGCACAAAGCTCGCAACGGTAATCAGCACGATTATCTTCAGCACAAGGTTAAGGTCGCCCCAGACCTCGCCCAGGCTGAAGAGTACGGCAAGTTCTGTTCCCGTTACCATGCGATTCACGCCCTGCTTTCGGCGGTTACCCGCCCGCATTGCCTACCTAACCACTACGGTTTTCTTGTGTGAATCACCCATGACTAAAGCCACGGGCTTCCTGCTTCATTGACGGAACTATCGTTCCATTTCCACAGGCGTTTATTCCGCTCATTCCGGGCGTATCTTGCATAGCAAGCGCAAGCATGTTTATTGCGGCATTGACATCCCTATCCATTTCCAGCCCGCACTCGCAGGAATATACTCTCTGCGAGAGAGGCAAGTCATGGAGCGAGCCGCATCTGCTGCACATCTTTGTCGTATTCTTCGGGTTCACGAACACAACCTCACAACCAGCACTTTCAGCCTTGTAGCGAAGCATATCCGCGAACATGCCCCAACCCGCATCGTTTATGAATTTTCCATAAGTCTGCTCCGCCATCTTCTGGCTTTGCAGTTTCTCCAATGCGATAAGGGAGCAATCATTAACGAGATTCGTGGAAATTTTATGCAGGAAGTCTTTTCTTGAATTTGCAACTCTCTCGTGCAACCTTGCTATTTTGACTTTCGCCTTTATCCTGTTCCTGCTTCTCTTTATTTTCCTGACAAATCTCCTCTGCATGGATGCGAGTTTGCCCTCGTGCAGTTTTATGTGCTTAGGGTTGACAATCTTTTTTCCGTCCGAGCAGGCGGCAAAAGTAATCAATCCCAAGTCAATGCCTATCTGCCCGCCGTTGTTCGGCGCGGGCTGCCGTTTCTCCTGCTCTGCACAGAATACCGCGAACCACTTTCCACTTGCATATTTCTTTAGGGAGAGTGTTTTTATCTTCCCCTCAATCTCCCTGTGCCGCTTAATTTTTATTTCGCCGAATGGGCTGACTTTTAGTTTCTTATTAAGTCTGAATCCATGTTGCGGGTATGCCAGGCTTTTCATTCCGCCTATTGATTTGAAGCGGGGGAAGCCGCATTCTTTTCCCTGCTTTTTCAAACTCAAATATCTCATTATTGCCTTTTGCAACCTATCGGAAATAGCCTGTTGTGTTTGAGAAAACAGCCCATATTCTTTTACCATCCGTTGCATTGAGTTTTTCGTTGCGAAATAGCCGTAGTCCCTATACATTCGTTTATTGTGCGCGAGAAGTTCATTCCATAAATTCTTGGACAGCCACAGGTGTTTGTTCATTTCCCGTTCCTGCGCTTTGCTTGGATATATCCTGTATTTGTAGGCTTTCATAACATCTACCGCACTAAATTTGTATTTTGGTGTTTATATATGTTTGCAAGGGGCATTTCCGGTGCACGCGGCGTCCATCCCCCTGCCTGAACGCAGGGGTTTTCTGCCGTGCGTTATAAAGTTGTTGTTTGCTCGTTTCATCCCGCTGCTAACGCGGCGGGATTTCCCGCTCGCTTATTAAATAACTAACCTTTTGGGCGCGTGGTTTTTTGGGGTTTTGAAGTGTGCGCCTAGTGCGCAATTATCACTGCCAGAACCGCAATCCCCGCAAGAAAAAGCACGAAAGAGGGGAAATGGATGTCTATGTGCCAGAGCACGTCGTAAACAGGGGCGACCTTATTCGCGTCGTCCAGGATTGAATAATAGCGCTCCTCTGCGGAATAGTAAATTTTCCTCGCGGTTTCCATCATGCGGATTCCTTACCCTGCCCCGCCTATGCACACCAGGTCCCCGTATGCCGAATATGGGCTCAGCGCGGTTGTCATCTCGCTTATACTTGTTCCGCTGTCCCCTTTCTGCGTGTAAATTTTCTGCGGGTTCCACCAGAACTTAACCTGGTTGCCGGTGCTTGTCGCGCACACAGCCTGCTCCCCGACAAGGCTGAATATGTCCTCCATGGAGTATATAGTGTCGAGGCTTCCGCCGCCCTTCTTATTGTGCTCCATGCCGTTTATCCCGTTCAATTCTACCGCCAGCCCCTCCCCGTCGGGCGTGAAGAATTTCACCGTATCGCCGGGCTGCGCGGCGGCAAGCCCCATGTTCTCATATGGGCTTGTGTAGAATATCGTGCGCAGGAACACGTTGCCGCCGTACAGCGCCTTTTCCCAGTCCATTGCATATGCGTTCTGCCATGCGCTTATGCCGTCCTTGCTGTCCGCCTGCCTGTCGGGCTGCTGGTAGAACTTCTTCCAGACGGGCGTGCCGCCAAAGTCCAGGCAGTTTCCCGCGCCGTCCCAGTATGTTAGCACCGAGCCTGTTCCCGTGGGCGTGCCGCTGTTCACGGTTATCGGGCTGCCGCCCATTGTGACCGTGTAGAACGCGGCGAAAGGCTCCTTTGTCGCCTCCTCCCTGCTTACTTTCATCATCACCGGCGTTGCGCGCGAGGGCATGAAGCTCATTTTTGGCGTTCCTCCGCTCCTGTCAATCACAAGCAATGCGCCCCTTGTTTCAGGGTCCGAGTTCAGGCTCTTGAAGTCGGAAACGATTTCCGTTTCCGCGTTCGAAATCGGGTTAGAGCCAGCGCTCATGTAGGTTTTCACTGGCACGGAGTCGTTGTTTATCTGCAGCATGTCCTCCGCGCTGAAGTTGTCATATCCCGTGCCGTAGCCCTGCCTGTCGAAGGTTTCCCCTTCCAATCCTACAAGCCCGTCGAAAGGCATGCTGTAGAGCGGGCTGTTGGGGTATGCGTCCTTGAGCCTGTAAAGCACGACAGCAACCGCGGTGTTCGCCTTTCCCTTGTCGTCAAAGAACCTCCAGTCCTTGCCGAAATAAGCGGCGATTTCAACCTCATATATTCCCGCGGACGCAAGCTTTGTTTCCGTTTCGTTTATGAATTTCTCGGTGTAAGTTACAAGCCCCGAATCAAACAGCACATCCAGCCCCTTGCCGTTCTCCAAATCAGTGAAATATGTCGGCGTATCCATGAACGGCGTGTTGTTGTAATACTGCACGAAGTCCTTTTTGAAGTCGGTCGTATATCCGTCTTTCATCAGGTAAGCGTTGAACTTCAGCAGGTCCCTGAGCTCGTTTATGTTGTGCACGTCAGCGGTCCACCTCACGTTTTCAGTTTCCTCCACGAACCGAACTATGTTCGGCACGCCGTAGTATGTTTCGGTGTTTCTGGAGAACTCGCAGCCATAAGCCTTTGCTTCCTTCGAAGCCTCCTCGGCAATCATGAAGCCATAACTGACTGTCGAGTTGTCCAGCGAGGTCGTTGTAACCGAACTAATCTGCGCAAGCAGTGCGTACGTCCCGCTGTCCAAATCCCCGAATTCGCAGCTCCCTTCCTTTGCCGCCGCGGTACCGATATCTTTTATGTTTATGGTGCACTCATCGGATTTGTTCGCTCCCTGCAGAATCACTTTAACATCCGCATCCTGCATTTTCGTTGTCTTGTTATGCACGGTTGCCGTTGCTTCAACATCCTTGCCCGAAACCTCCGCTGTCAGGTCCCTCAGCCCGAGCTTTCCGCTTGAGACCACATGCGTCCCTGTTTCCGCATTCTTTTCCGCAAGCGCAGTGTTTGCGGAATTGCCTGGGTCGGGGCACGTGAAATCATAGCCGTTAATCTTCAGGAACTCGTGCAGGCGGTAGAGCCTCTTGCTTAACTCAATGCTGAACTGCGTCGCGTCGCAGTACACCCCCTCGGGGTTGTCCGCGTCGCAGCTGTTGTATGCGATGCCCTCCGGCTCGTTCCAGCTCCAGTCGAGCTTCACCTGCGGCACCGCACCTGTGCCTGTCCTGCCTATCTCCCCGCTTGAGCCCATGCAGGGGTATGTGTCGAAGTCCGTCTGCGGCAGTGATTCCTTCTCCTCGCCTGTCCTGAACCTGAGGTGGAACTTGTATTCGTTTTCCTGGTCATAAGCGCCTTTACATGCACCCTGCGTTCCGCTAGCGCCTATCCACCACGGGCGGAAGTGCCCGTTATCGCATTCAACAAATGCGTTTCCCTTGTGGTACGGGTCTCCATGCACGTGCTCAGTAACCTTCAGGCTTGCAACCGAGTAAACCGAACCCTGCTCCTGCGCGCCGATGTTCTCGAACACGGCGCCGACATATTCCTTCTCGTCCGCATACTCCTTAATCATCAGGTTGAACTTCGCAGCAACCTCCTTGTCCATTCCGGAGAATATCCCGCGCGCATCGGGAGCGAGTTCGCTTCCGCCCGCGAGGAGGATTACATAATCCTCGAGGGTCTGCACCTCGGTATCGTCATGGCAGTCTTTTTTGTTGAAGGCGTTGAATGCCAAAAGCGCAATCACTGCAACAACTACGACCGCAAGTCCTATTACGCCTGCCCCTGCAGCCAAGGCGGCACCTGGTGCAACTGAGTTTGCTGCTGCCAATACTGCCCCGCCTATAGCATATGCCGCAGCCGAGTCTGTCGCTACCGCAATGGTCGCGGCTGCCAACCCTGCGCCAGCCGATATGCCTGCAATTTGTCCGCTTGAGAACTTCTTATCCTTAACAGCCTCCCCCCATGCGCACAAATCCGCCTTGACCTTCACGGGCTCGTGAACCATCGTGTTCACGACCTTCGCGCTGTCCTTCGCGCCCTTCCCTATTATTGTGAACTTGTACTTGTCCATATCTATGTAAGTTCCCGCGCGCGGGTGGACAATGACATCCATTACCGCAATCTGCACCCAAGCGCCGCCCGCTGCGCGCGCCTCTATTGTAACGCCGTAAATCCCCGGCATTTCAGCGGACTTTATTGTAATGGTTTTGTCCTCCCCGCTCCTGAGGTCCTTTATTACCCTGTCATCAGGTATGCCTCCCAGCGTAATTCCCCCTTCTTCAGTGCCTCCCTTGCACCCGTTATCGCCGTGGCAGAACCTGAAGTCAAGCGCTGCATTGCCGCAGTTGTTGATTATCTTGAACTCTCCCAGCTTGTCCTTTGTGGAATCCATGGTGACCTTTACCCCTTCCTCGGGGTTCGGCTCGTAAGTAACGCACTTCTCCATATTTGCAACGGTTATTGTGGAGGCAATTGCATTGCTCGCGTTAACCGTTTCCTCCCCCGTTCCGCCGAGCAGGGAGGCTTCGAACATAATATCGAACTTCGCAACCGAACCGGGCTCCGTGCTCGGCTTCGGCGTGAAAGTGGCGGCAAACTCGTACTCAGCGCCCGCGGGAACGCCGGAAAACATCGGCGCGTAAGCCCTTTCCTGCAGCACTTCCAGCGGCGCGGTTTCCCCGCTCTCCAAATCCTTTGCGGTAAGTTTCACAAGCCCTATGCTGTCCGAATTCCACTTAATGCCCGCGCGCAGGTTCTTCAGCGCCATGGGCTTGTCCTTTGCGTCAACGCAGTTGTTCGAAACAGTGAATGTAATTGTGGCTGAGCCGTTGAAGATTGTGTCGTTCCACTCCTTTATCGAAACAGCAAGGCAGTTCTCGTACTTGGTCGAAACAGTGGGGTTTATGCTCACCCTGAAAGGCACTTCAAAGCTCCACGTGCCTATTCCCGCGGAATCGTCCATGTTAATTACAAGCTTGCCCTCCACGCTTTGCACCTTTTTCAGCAGGCCTGCAATCTCCTCGTTCAGCGCTGTCTGGAAGCTGATGCTTTCCGTTTCCCCTTCCTTGATTTCAATCAACTGCGTCCCGAGCCAGCTGTCCATGCGCTCCAAATCGAGCAAACCGTAAAGCCTGCCCGTGGCGTGCATTGAACTTATTTTGAGGTTTTTTGTTGTGAGGTTGGTAATTTTCAATTCCTGGTAATTCTCCAGCGCGTCCGTAAGGTTCAGTTCGGAGGCAAGGCTTTCGGGCTCGAATGAAACAACCTTGGCGCTGACCTCCTTCTCCGCGGTTTTTGTCGCGTAACCCGGCTTCTCCACGCGTATTTTTATTTTCGTTCCCGGGGCCGAGGCGGGAATATCGAACTTCGCAATCCCCTTCTTGTCGGTGTATTTCGGCTCCCTGCTCTGCGCCTTGTCGGGCGTTGTTATCGTAACCGTCACAAACGCCTTTTCAAGTTCGAGCCACTCGCCCTCCTGCTCGTCCTCGTACTCGGCGGTTACCTTGAGCTCCGTAGGGGTAAGCGAGGGGATAACATCCGGCTTTACAGTGAGCCTTACATCCTTCTCCGAATAAACCTCGAAGGGCACCAGTTTGTCGAACACCACGTTCCCCGCGGAAACAATCTTAATCCCCATATTGCTTTCTTCAAGTTCCCTTCCCTGCAGCATCAGTTCGCCTTTAACCGATTTGTTCCAGCCCATTTTCCCCGCATCTATCTGTTCAAGTTCGAATGTCGGCTTGCTCCCTGTGAAAACCTTCCCGTCGGCGTTTGTAAGCGTATAGGACTGCACCCGCACAACGGAATCAGTCGTTGTACCCTCCTGCGTGTTCTTTACCCTTATGTTCGCATTATCGTGAATTGTCTGCGAATTGTTCGTTATCGTGAACTCCCACCTGTACTCCCCCGTAACCCTTATCGGGTAAGGCGTTTGGGTAAGGTTCATGCCCTCCGCAATATCATAAACCCTCTCGCTGTAGCAAAATTCATCATCGCAAAGTTCGGACGTGCCCTCGAAATAGTTCTTCACGTACGCCTCGGCGTAAAGCGCCCCCTTCTCCGCGGTTTCCGCTGCGCTGCCGAGCGCGTCATCCTGCGGGTCGCGCAGGTATTCCCCGTTCTTTAAACTCCATGCGCGGTAATAGAAGGGGAGCAAGAAGCCTCTTGTCGTTTCGGAGCGCACTCTCACTTCTATATCCGCATTATAAATTCCCGCTTCGGGCTCGCCCCACACTATGCTCGCCCATTTGGCGTCGCCGTTTGTTATTTCCTCGGTGCCGTCCGCATTCCCAAGCGGCGCGTTATAAGTGGAACCCTTCAGCACAGTGCTGTACGGTGCGTTAACCCAATTGATGTAAATCTTGTCCTTCTCCGCAAGGTTCTCCGTGCCTGTGCGCACGTGCAAACCAACCTCATCGAACCCGCCCTCGGAAGGAACCCTGAGGCGCATTTTTATTGTGTATTTTTTCCCCGCGGAAAGGTTCTCCATTTCCTTGCTCCCTTCGAAAATCCCGAGCAGTTCCACTTTCGCCCTGTCCCCCAAAATTTCCTCCTCCAATTTCGCGGAAATGGTTTCAACCCGGTCCGGGAAAATCTGCACCGGCGTGGAGGTGAATGTCGTGTACCCTTCCTTCCTCACGACAACATACACACTCTTGTCAGCCTTGAATTCCCTGCTCATTATCCCGTTCGCGAGCGCGGGAATAGTGCCGAGCTCTTCCCCGCCCTGCGTTTTGATTTCGACGTCCGCAAATGGCACAGGCGCGTTATCCACATCCGTAACCTCCACGCGCAGGGTTCCGTTGCCTATAACCATGTTCACAATAATCTCATTCCCGGTTGCGTTCGGGTCGACATCATAATGTTCGGACTGGCCTGTTGCGGGGTATTTCTGCGCAAGCGCGTAATACTTCCCCGCCCTGACGTTTGCAAACTCGACAGCGCCGTTGACATCCGTCGCCTTCTTCCCGTACTCCTTTGCCCAGAATCCCGTTTCCGCATTGAAGAGGGAAACCTCCGCATTTTGCACCTTGAGGCTGTCCTCGTCAATCACCTTTACCTTAAGCAGCCCGCACTTCTGCGGGGTGCATTTCTCAAGCGCAAGTTCCACATTTACGGTTTCCCCCGCTTTCACATCGGCAAGGTCTATTTCGGTTTCATCCGAAGCGATGAACCCTTCCGCAGTTGCGGAGGCGTAATATTTTCCCCTGTCCTTCGGCGAGAGCGTGAATTGCGCAATGCCGCTGTTCCCTGTTTCGCGCTCCAGCATTGCCCCGTTCTCCGCCCTGAGGAAAACAATTGCCCCTTCAATCGAGGCGCCGCTCTCCCTGGCTTCAACGGAAACCTCTAATATCGCACCGGGCATTTTGCCCATTGTCACGGTTTCGCTCAGTTCGTCCCCGGGCGCCATGCTGAACTCGAGGCTTTCGCTTGCGTAATCCCCCTTTTCATCGTCGAGCGACGCAACGTAATCCCCCGCGGCAAGGGTAAATTCCGCCTCGCCCATCGAGGTGTATGCGCTCCCCGCGGTTGTGCCGTACGAATCGTAAACGGTTATTTTAATCCCGCTCAGGCGCTTTGTGCCGTTTTCATCTTTCACGGTTATGATTATCGAGCCCGTGCCCGCATCCATCTCATCTGTTCCGTTGCCCTGCAGCCTTACAGTGCCGCCGTTCGTGTAATAGCTTCCCGGCCTGAAATCGTCGCCCGAAACATTCACGACAATGGTTCCGCAGCCCTGCGGTGGCGTGACCGTGATATCGCCCGTGGTTGTGGTGCGCTGAGGCTCGTCAAAGAAAGCGCCGGAACTGCACCTTAAGTCGAGGTAAAGGGTTACGCCGGAAGCCTTCTTCCCGTCGGGGCCGACGAAGGTTATGGTGACCTGATTATCGGGCGGCGGAGGGGGCCCACCTGCCTTCATAGTTATTGTAACCGCTTCCTCCTTCTGCGAAACCCTTATTGTTTTCCCCGCATCCTCATAGCCTGTTTTCGTTACTGAAATTTTAACCTCGGAACCCATGGGAATGTTTTCAAAAACCGCCTCCCCGCCGCTGCCGGTTTTTCCGTCCCGGGTTTCGCCCGCAAATGAAATCTCAACCGCCGCGCTCCTTACCGCGCTGCCTGATTCGGTCTCAATCTTGACAGTAAGGGTTGCGTCCCCCCGCGGCCCGGTGAGCATTGGCAGCACAAAAAACCAGAGCAGGAGCAGTGCAATTAGCCCGACAGCGCCGAGCAGCAGCGCAAAGGAAGGGACAACCTTATCTATCGGGTCTATAATTTTGTAAACAGGGACCGAGGCGTTGACCTTGTCAAGGAGGTCGTACCAGCCGTTCTCCAGCTTTTCGTAAAGTTCCTTCAGCAAAGTACCCGCCCCTTCTGACCCTGCGCACCGCTGCAGCGCCCGTCGCTTAACCGCGCGGTTTGCGCGGTTAAATTAGGGCGTTTCTTATTTATATAATTATTCTATCGCGCGTGATGCCCCCCCATTCTGCCCCGCAGCCCCATTGCCCCCTCTGGCGCGCGCTTAACCTTCAGGAGCCCTTTATGCAGTCCTGCACAGCCATGTCCTCGTTCTTCTGGAATTCCTCGGTCAAGTATATCTTCGCGGGGTTCCACCAGAACTCCGCCTTTGTGTCGCTGCTGCTTACGCATGCATACCCGTCCCTTACCAAATCAAACATGTTCTGCACGCTGGTTATGCCCTGCGTTCCGTGCTGGTTGTAGGGCATGCCCTGCACTCCGTTCAGCTGCACCATTGATGCGTTCGCCATTCCGCCGCTGAAGAGGCCCATGCCGTCCTTTGAAACCTCGGTGCGCATCAGCGCGGAGTGGCCCTGCGGGGTGTAAAATATGGTTTTAAGGTACAGGTTGCCGAATTTGGTGACGTCGCAGAACTCGAAGCCGTAGGATGTCATCGAGATATCCCCCCCGAGCAGCGCGCACTCCGTCCTTAAGCCGTGCTGGTCGGCGCTCTCGTAGAACGATTCTATCACGGACCTGTCGTCGAAGTCCCTGCAGTTGTACCCTACTCCGTTCCACCTTGCCATGTAAGTGCCTGTCCACTGCGCAGCCCCGGTTGCACGCGCGCTCGCAGCCTTTCCGTCAATCGCTAAACTGTAGAAGCCCCATGCCTCGTTGTCCTTTGCCGTGCCCTTGGTTATTTTCATCATCACCGGCGTTGCATAACTCGGCGTGTATGCGATCTTCGGGTTCTGCCCGCGCGTAACTGTGAGTATTGTGCCCTTCTCGCTGCCGTTCAGCCTGCTGAAATTGTCCGAAACCTCAACCTCGACCAAACCGTTGCTTATTGGTGTTGAGCCGGGAATTTCAACCGTCCTGACGCTCTCCGCCCCGCTGTTAAGCGTAACTTCCTCTCCCTTGTAATTAACCCCGTACCCTACTCTCCCGGAATCCTCGCCTATCGGGCCGTCGAAAGGCATGTAATAGAACGGGCTGTCCGGTTCCGGCGTGTCCAGCCTTTCAAGCTCGACATCAATCTGCGCGTTCTCAAGCCCCTTGCCGTCGAACAACGCCCATGACCTGTCCTCATATTTGATGTTTATTTTCACGTCGTACAATCCCGGGCCCACAAGGGCAAGCCCCTCAGGGTTTGCCTCGCCGTACTTCGGCTTGAAACTGAACAATTCGGCGTTCTTGAAATAACTGCCCAGGCCCCTGTCCTTTTGCCTGTACCATTCCGCGGCATTGAAGAAGCTCCTTGTCTTTGCGTAATCGTCGAAGTCGCGCTGGAAGTCCGCGGTGTACCTGTCCTTTATGAGGTATGCCTTGAAGCTTACCTTGCCGAGGATTTCCTCGGCGCCCCTGATTCCCGATGCAGCCACAAACTCATCCAGCCTTGCCGTGCTGTAGGGTTCGCACTCCGCAACACCCGCGCTCCCGACCTGGAATTCAGTTGCAAGCGAATCCGAAGCGGTCTTGTTTGCGCAGTTCTCGCAATCTACTTTCGGGGTTATTGTTGCCGTAGCCCTGTACTTGCCCGCCGCGAGCGTGAATGTGCAGGTTTTGGGCTCCTTGCTCAGAACCCCGAATTCCTTGAACCTGCACACATCTCCCGCATCCTTGCCCTCGCTGTCCGTAACCTTAACCTCAAGTGTTGTTTTCACCTTTGCGGGGTTTGTGTTCGTGATTTCCACGGAAACATTTATGTCGCTCCCCGCCCTCTTTGCCGAAATCCTGCTTACTCCAATATCATAGCTCCCTATCTCCGCGCTGTTCGTGCCTGTTGCCCCTTCCGCTGACGGGCACTCGAGCCTTGACGCGTTCTTCAGCAGCCAGTCATCTATATCGTGCACCTTCTTCAGCACCTCTATGCCGAACTGCGTTGCGTCGCAGTAGATGTAATTATCGTTCCCCTGGTCGCACGCGTCCGCGGCTATCGATGACCAGTTCCAGTTAAGGCTCACGCGCGGCAGCGCAACCGCGCCGGTGCTGCCCGTCCTTGTTCCAGCCTGGCAGTTCTGCGGCGCTGTCGGGCCCGTGCCCTCGTCGCCGGGCGGTATTGAATTGAACTCCAGATGGTACTTCTTCTCAACCTTATCAGCTGCGTCCTCATCAAGCTTCACAACGCCGGTGTCTATCTTCTCCGTACCCCCCTGGAAGCCGAACCACGATTTCTCGTTCATAATTTCGAAATCGTCCTTCTTGTAGGTTTTATCGCGGTAGTTGTGCTGTATTCCGCCTATTGTGAGCGTGCGGTATGCGGGTTCCTCATTGCTCGTGACGAACACGCCCGCGCCCGCAACGTTCTCGAACCTTATCTCCCTGAACTCGAATTTCAGTTTCGTGTTTGCGGGGTTCTTTTCATAGCGCGCATCGCCGTACCACGCGGCGGTTATCGCGGGCTCCGCGGCATCGCCCTTTGCCGCAAGCAGTTTTATGCCCTGCGTCTCCAAATCCTTCTGCACGGTAACAAATTCAAAATCCTTCTGCTGCATGTACTCCATAACCGTTCCCGCAAGGAAGCCAAGCACGCCCGAGGTCAGCGGGTTAGACTTTCCCGTGATTACGTTGGTTATCATGCTCATCGCCCCGCCGAGGCCTCCGCTGCCCATGAGGAACGACGCGATCCCGCCGAGCGCGTACGTTTCAGCCCCTGTTGCAAGCCCCGTAATTGCGGGCATCTCGTACTCGTTGCCCTCAAGCATGCCGACAAGGGTTAAATTTCCCGTTGCCTGGCTGGCAGCCTTGCCGCAGCCGAGCTTCACCTTTTGCGTTTCCGCCGCGGTAAGGTCCTTTCTTATGCCCTCGCACATGCTTTGGTTTGCTGAGCGCAGTTCCTGGCTGCTGCAGAGGCTGTTCCATTGCTCTGTGAGGCTTTTTATTTGTGCTTCAATAACCCCGCATTCGGTTGCCTTGGCGGTTTCAGTTTTTGAACTCTCGCTCCCGAACCACATGCCCCCGCTTCCCCCGAGCCAGCTCGGCAGCCACTTGCTCTCGCCCAGCGCGCTCCCCGCCTTCGAAAGCAGGCTTCCCGCGAACAGCACAAGCGCCCAGTTGCTCCCTTCCTTCATCGCCGCCTTCCAGTCCTTCATGTCGACGCTGACAGTGACTTCCTTGTTGTAGCACGTGTTCTGCAATTCCGCACTGTCATATCCGTCGAAAGGGTCGGCGGCATCATCATAAATCTCGAACTCGTACCTGTTCAGCTGCAGGCAGCCCGCTTCCCAGAGCCTTACCTTGAGGTTCTTCAGTAGTTCCTTCCCGCCCTTGCCTGTTTTGTAAACCTTAATCGGGTACTGCCCCGGAGAAACATCCGAGTACATCACGTCTATCTTGTGCGTGTCGTCCGCCTGCATAGTGAAGTCGGTATCGCTCAGCCTGAGTTCGCTCTCAAGCTCGAAATCAATTTTATCCCCGCAGCCCTTTGTGGTTATCGTGAACTGCGAAAGCATGTTCTGCTTCCCCGCCTGCGGCTTTTCAAGCAGCGCATCAACAATCTCCCTGTCGAAAGAGATGCATTCCTTTATGTTCACGGCAACTATCTCGGTGTCCATGCTTACCGTGAGCACCTGGTTCTCCCCTTCCAGCGGGTTCACTGCGCGCAGCACAATTTTCGCGCTGCTCTTTCCGTTCACGCCCCCGTATGGCGTGAAAGTAACAACCGCGGAAACCGCCTGCTCCGCATCCATCCTTCCCAAAAGCGTCCTGAAATAACCCGACCTGAGCTCTGTTTCGTTCTGCACAATGGTTATTTTATAACTGCCCAATTGGTTCCCTGTGACCTCGAGCATGCCGCCCAAATCCCGCAGTTCCGCAGGATTGCCCGCGATTGTGCAGTTGTTCTGTATCCCGAACTCCACTGAAACATCGTTGCCCTGTGTTGTTGTCTTCCACTCCCTGCGCGTTAGCGCAAGGCACGCGGGGTTATCAACCTCTCCACCCATGCCTATGGAGATTTTCACGGGAACAACAAACTGCCACTTCTGCCCGAAGTTCCCCGCGATAATTTTCAGTTCCGCATCAAGGCTGTCCCTGTCCTCAAGTGCCATGCCTTCATCGCTCAGGTAGGTGCGCAGGCTCAGTTCCTTCCTTTCCGCGGAGGCGAGGGTAAGGTTCACGTAATTCGCCTCGAGCCATGAGGAAACCCTCTCCATATCTATGAGCCCTTTAAGGTTCCCTATAAGTTTTATTTCCGTTATCTTCAGCGGGAAGAAAGTCGCGTTGGTAAGGCTGAACCTGTCCTCCGCCTCGGCCTTTGTTTTCGCGTTCAGGGAAACCCCGATTGCCTGCGGGTTAACGCTCAGCACTGCGGAGCTTATGTTCACCTCAAGGGTTTTTACATCATAGCCCTGCTTCTCCGCCTCAATCCTGAGCACGGTTCCGGGGGACTGCGCAGGCAGGGTTAGGTATGCATACCCGTCCTTCCCTGTTTTGCTCAGCATAATCACATTGTCGTGCTTGTCCTTTATGCGCACAATCGCCTTCTCTATCTCCAGCCTTGTTTCCTTGTCGAGCACAAGCACGTTTATGTCGTTCTCTATTCCCGAGGGGAAAGAGCTCGGCTGCACGGAAACATCAAGTTCGCCCGCAGCCCCGACCGAAACAACAAGGTTCTTCTCGAAAACAATGCTCTCATCCGAAACAAGCCTGATGTTCACCGTGCCGCTGCCGGCTTTTTGCGTAGTGAAATTAATTGTTCCCGCAACCTTCTTGTTCGGGCTCAGGTTCCCGACATCGAGCCTCGGCAGTTCGTAGCCGTTAATTGTTCCGCTCAGGTTCTCCCCTTCCGCGTCGAACACGGAATAATCCGCAAGCAGCAAATTCTTCTCCGGGTTCTTTATCCTGAGGTTTGCGTTATCATGTATCCTTGTTGCGGAGTTGTTCGTGAGCGTGAAGAACAATTTGTAATCCCTGAAAATGCCTCCTGCATATCCCTCGCTGACGCTTTCGATAAGCCCCTCGTCCAAATCGGTTATTGTCGCGGAGAAGCAGAAGTCCCCCGCGCAAAAGGTCTGCACACCCACCTCATAAACCGCATCGCGCGTTGTGTAATATAATTCCTCCACACCCGCCTTCTCGTTTTTCGGGTCAAATACGCGTTCCGAATTATCCGCCCATGCGCGGTAGTGGACAACAAGCTTGTCCCCCACGGAAGCGGTTTCCTTTGCCTTCACATCAGCCCAAACCTCGTAAATTCCCGCAGCGGGGTTCTGCCACACAATGCTCGCCCACTTCGCGTCCCCTGCAGTGAGCGAGTAATCCGCTTCCCCCATTCCGCTTGCCTCATCGTACGCAGCGGCCTTTATCGCCGATGCCTCTGGCACATTAATGCTCTTTATGTAAATTCCGTCCTTCTCCATTATGAGCGCATCGCCAGTGCGTATGTGCACGCCCGCCTCCGAATAATCCGCCTCCTCAGGCACGCGCACCTGGAATTTCGCCGTGTATTCCCCGCCTGCGGAGAGGACCTTTGCCTCACCGCTTGCATTGAAAAGCCCGAGGAATTTTACCTCCACATCGCGGTCAATTATCTCGGGCTCCATCACAACATCGAACTGCGCAATGCTTCCCGCGCTTACGGCCTTGCTCACTGTAACGTAATCCGCCATCGGCTCCCTCATACCCTCCTTCTTGCTCACAACCAAATAAACGCGCTTGTCAGCCTTTGTCTCGATTGTGAAAATCCCGTTCGCGTCGCCGAGGGAAGCGCCTATCTCCCCCCCGTCCGCGGCATTCCTTACATCTACTCCCGCGAAAGGCACAGGCTCGCCGTACTTGTCCGTAATCCTCGCCCTGATAACGCCCTGCCCTATCTGCATTGCAACAGTCAGCGTTGCTCCCGAACCCTGCGAGCGCGAGGAGAAGTACGCGGCATCGCTTCTCCCCGATGCCGATTCCTTGAAAGCAAACGCCCAGTAATTCCCGGAACTCACGCCCTTGAACTCCGCAACGCCGTTTATGTCCGAAAGCCTTTCCCCATAGCCTGTAAGCCAGTTCTTTCCCGCGTCGTAAAGCACGACAATCGCGTTCTGCACAGGCACATTTTCCTCGTCAATCACAAGCACTTTCAGTGTCCCGCACCTGCTCGGGGTGCATTTTTCGAGTTCGATTGTGTACTGGTCAGCGGACTTCCTCAGCCCCGAGAGCGTGCCTAAGGAGTAGCCCTCCGCATACGCCGTCGCCTTGTATGTTTCGTCCCTGCTTATGTTGAACTCGGCAAGCCCATCTTCATCGGTTTTCATCCCCGCAAGTTCGTTGCCGCTCGATTCATAGGCGAGCGTGACATCCGCATTCTCAATCGCCTCATCCGTGTCCGCATCAGTAACCTTTATTTTTATGCTCCCCTTCACGTTTGCGCTCAGGGTGAAACCGTAACTGACGGTATCGCCGTCAATCAGCACGATTTTCGGGGACTGCTGTTCGCCGTAAGTGCCCTCCTCGTCATAGGTGCGGAGCACGTAACTGCCCGCGGCCTTTGAAAATTCCGCCTTCCCCCCGTAGCTGTATTCCGAATCTATGGGCCCCACGTTCGGGTTATCGGCAATATCGTCATACCTGTAGAGGTTCACTGTTATGCCGTTGAGCGGCGTGCCCTCCTCGCCGCTCACGTACGCGATAATCATTCCCTTCCCGCGCTCCGCCGCGCTGAGGGTTATTGTCTTGTCGCTCCCGCTTACATCAACAGGCCCGTAATCCGCGTAGCCCGTGCCGTCCTTCACTGTTACGCGCAGGGTTTCGCAGTTTGTGGGCACCCTCACTGTTGCCGTGCCGTAATCCGAGGGCTGGAGGTAAACATCCGCAGGCGGTTCCGCGTACGGGTTCGAGCACGTGAACTTCAGCACGAAGCTTTCCATCAGCGATGCGCCCGCGGAATCGACAAGCCTTATCGTTTTTGTTTCGTATGCCGCGCTTTCCTCCTTGAGGGTGATTGTGCGCAGCTGCACCGGCGCCTCGGTAATTTCAATCTCCGCGCTTTCCGTCAGGTAGCCGCCCTTCCCCGCGCTCACGGAAACCTTTTTCCCGACAGCGGCATTCTCCAGCTGCGCCATTCCCTCGTAATCCGTTTCCGCTTCAGTGGTTTTTTCATCAAGCGTGAACGTAACCTTCGCCCTGTAAATCGGCGTGCCCCCCTCATCCGCAACATTTATTTTCAGTGTCGATGCTTGCGGCACAACCATCGGCGCGATAAGCAGGAACAGCCCCGCGATTATAACAAGAGCAACGAACCCGAGCAGCAGCGCAAGCGACGGGACAATTTTATCTATAGGGTCTATGATTTTGTAAACGGGAATTCCCTTGGCATCAAGGGAGTCAAGGAACGAATAATAGCCGTTTTCCATTCCCCTGTATATCTCTTTAAGGCCCATGCCCGGCATCCCCCTTTCGCCGCCGCAGGCAAAATTTTGCGCGCAACCGCGGCGATTTCACTCATTATTCACTAATTAATTAGTTTCAATAACTATTTATATATTCTGGTGCGCCGATTGCGCGCCGTTTGCGCCTTTTTTGCGCTGCGCACGTTTTTTGGTTATGTAGAAAATCGGAACCAAAAGCCGAAACAAGCATATGCGGGTTAACTTTGCCCCTTAGCGCGCTGCCCCTGCCCGAACTGTACGCCGCCCGCACCGGTTAATCGCCGCTTACCCGAAGGGCAGCCCGCTTCCGGAGGGCTGTGCCTGCTGGAAGCCGGAAAGCAGTTCGCTCACATTCACGGTTACCTGCGGAAGCATCGGGATTGCGATAGCAACAAGCACCGCCGACACAACTGCAATAATAATAAGCGCGGAAATCCAGAACCTCTGGTCCCTTACATTGCTTTTCTCATCCATATCATCGCGCAGGAAAATTCCCGTGAAATTCCCCGCAACAAGCGCGAAGAGCAGGGGTATTGCGGAAACGCACGCAATCAGCGGGTTAAGCATCAGGCTCTGCCCGTAAGTCGTGCCTATGAGGAAAAGAACGAAGACGCCCGCATAGCCGAAAAGGAAAAGCGATGAAACAAGCACAACAAGCGTGAGCAATGCCAGATCAACAATTTCGCCGAAGCCGAGGCTGAATGGCGTTATCCCGAGGCTGAAGAAATACGAAACAAAAGCGCCCATGCCGAACAGCAGGGCTCCGAGAAGGATTGCAATGAGGATTTGGGGCTTCATGGTTTCAGTTCCCTTTAGGTGCCTCGCCAGTTGGGGAGAGCTGGTTCAGTATGTAATCCTCGTTCCACAAAAGCGTCATTCCGCCATTGCTTGTGTCTACGCACACATAATTCGCCCTCTGGCTAGGGCCTATTTTTTCAATAGTGGTGCCGTTGTCGCTTATCATCTCGAACAACTGTTTCCAAGTGTAGTGCGTGGACAGCCTGTTGTCTTCCGTGCCGTTAAGGCGGTCGGTGCCGCTCGCACTAGGCAACACCGTGCTTTTATCGTCAAGGATTGTTATGTTCTGTTTCTGGATGCGGTCATCCGTGCACAATATCTCGAATTTTGTCGGCCCTATTTTGTTTTGCTTTGCCCCTTCAAATGTCACATTCACTGGCGCATAAACAATGCTTCTCAGTATTAGGTGGCCTTCGTGCTCAGCCTCGTATGAGACTGTGGGGTCGTTGAAGATCCCCCTGGCAAAGCAAATGCCCCATGGGTGTTCCAACTCGCCTTTTATCGTGTCGCCGTCTGTTTTCGTGCCGCCCATTGAGTTCTGCTGCACTATCCAATCCAGCGGATTAGCGCGGCCGTCTTTGCTTAGCGTCTTCAGGCTCCACACTTTGTTGCTGATGTCGTAAACAAACCCTATGGTTTCCTTTTTGAGCGGCCCCTTATTGTCTATCTGCAGGTTTATTACGACGGGATCTGTGGGGTTGAACTTTACGGTGTTGCCTGTTAATTCAAGAATCCTCCCCGTGCTCGTGTTTTCCCAGTCGTAATTGTAGTGGAGGGAATACGTATTCAGCGGTTCGCCAGTGGAGCCCACCTTGTTCATTTTATACTCGGCGGCATATGACGGGTTTGCACTGTAGCGCGCATATACGGCTTCGCCCTCATACTTCTCAAGCTTCATCAAAATGCCGTAGCCGCTCCTCCGGAACACTCCATCCTTATCCAGCCCCACATCCCCGTCGAACGCCATGTTCATGAACGGGTTTTGCACGTAAGCGGTTTTCGGCTCGTTTTTGCCGTCGATATCCGCAAGCCCCTGCTTCTTCACGGCAGTGACATCCACGCCGCTTGCTTTCATATCTTTATCCCACTTGTAGTTCAGCAGCGCGGAGTAGTTTCCCGATTCCGCAAGCGCGCCTTTGGTGAAGTTCCATCCCGCGCCGTCGTTTATTATCTCATTCGGATACTTCGCCTTGAAGTCCGCGGTGAAGCCCTTGCCGTATCCGTCCTTTATCAGCAGCGCCTGGAAATCTATGTTTTCCTTATAGAACTGCAGGAGGTTTGGCACAACTGATGCCCCGTTCAGCATCGCCTCGTCCCTCTCGGCAGGCGTCGTGCCCGCATAGTTCCTTATTCCGTAAACGAACTCAATATTTTTATATATGTCCTGTAGGACTTTTGAGTCAAGTGTAATGTCTTTTGGAACCCTAGTTTTTGTTTTATCGTCCCAGAGTGCCAGTTTGAATGTGCACGTGCCGCTTTTGCATTGGTCCCCTGCCTCTTTTATCGCCTTATCCAGGGCATAGAACTCTCCAAGGGTCATAAACCAGGCGCCTATTGTGCCTTCATTTCTGTCTTTTTTATTGTAGAGCTCGACGTGGTTCATGCCGAGCGATTCATATGCTTCCTTGTGGCCCTGGCTGTCACCAGTTTCATCCTTGACAACCGCAAGAACATCCGAGAACCATCCCTTCTTCTGGTTTTCTGTGTTCCGGAGTGTGGCTGTTACGCTGGTGAATATTTCCGCCGCATTGCTCTTCCCGCTTTCATTCGTCACTTCCGTGGCTGTAATTGCCAGTTGCGGGAATTCTTTTGCTTCCGAAGCGCCAATCTTGCCGCTTCTCTCGAGCACCTCAAGTTTTCCTTCGCCCGCATCCGCAAGAATAAAATAGAACGTATCTCCGGCATATGCATCTGGCACAGCGACCTGCTTCAGTGCCCATCTCCAGAGGTTCTCCGAAGTCCTGTATTGTGCGTCAGTGCCGCAGAAGCCGCACGACAATTCGCCACTGTGTGCATTCAGAATGTTTGCTATCATCTCCGCCTTCTTCTCCAGCGTAATCATGAACTGCGTTCCGTCGCAGAATTTCGCGCCGTTCATGTTGTCGATCATGGTGTTTGTTGCGCCGTCCCACTTCTGCGAGTTGCACGCCAGCCTTGTTACCGCGCTTCCGTTTTCAACATTGTCCCCCGTAAATCTCCAGTCCCACAGTAACTTATCGAACCCGTACTTCCCGAACGCTCCGCCGGTATCGCACTTAACGCCGCCCGCGGAAACCGCGGGTTTCGGTGTCCTTGCATCAGCCAGCTTCTCCTCCTCCGTCAGCGCCTTCCCCGTCTTTCCCGCCTTTATGCAGAATGTCACCATTATGCTGTGCTGTTCCGCGGACTTCAGGCCGGGGCTCATCCTGTTTATCGTGAACAGCAGCTTAACCGAGCCGTCAATCTTCTCCCCGTCGCGGTTGCTCAAATCCAGCTTCATATTTATGTTCTGCTTGCCCTTCGCAATCGTGAACTGCGCCCTTGCCCCGTGCCCGATATTAATCCAGCCGTCCGTCTTTCCGTCATCCGCGTCCCCCACAACCGTGAGTTCGGCTATCGTGTCCCCGCTGCCGAACCCGCTCGTCTCCACAAGCGCCCCCGTTTTCGGGTCGCGCGCGTTCTGCGAAATCTTCATCACTCCTCCGTTGTCCGCGCTGCTGAAAACCCTGTTCAGGTGCTCGTCGGGTATGCAGTCGCCGTTGTAGGTTTTGTAAAAGTTCATGGCATCCGTGTTGATGCAAGAATTGCTTGGGCACGCGCTCCCGAAAGTCGGGGCATACTGCTCCACGAAGGGCCCCAGCTCCCAGTAATCCTCGAGTATCATGCTGAATGGCACGCTCTGGCTCTGCCCGTACTTGTTCGTGAAATTAACGTAAAGTGTAGTGCGCTCCTCGACGGCGTAATATGCCGCGCTTACCTCGTACCTTATGTTCGCAATAACCCTTACGGGGTTGTTGGCGGAGACCTGCTGCTTCGCCCTGTCGTGCCACGCTATGTTCTTTATTATCTCGTATTTTACCTTCTCCATCACCTTCCCGTCAGCCATGGACTGGTACATCGGCGCGCCCAGCACGGCCCATTGCTTCACTACCTCGCTCCCCACTCCCTCGCTCTGCACAGGCGTGCTTGCGCCGCTGAAATTTATGCCGCTTGTCGTTGGCATAAGCCTCACGCCCTCGTTGTAGCACGTGTTTGTCACGGTAAGCGTCTGCGCCTTCGCGAGGAAATCGTTGAACTTTATCGTGCGCGCGGGCTCGACGCTTATGCAGTCCATGTAATTTTTCGTGTATGCGTTCTCCACGGTGACATAAACGGTTTTCACTTCCGCTGCAGCCTCGGTGCTCCCCGCAACCTTCGCCTTTACCTTTATCGCGTACCTCCCTATCGCGTAAGCCGACCTAACTTCAACATCCTTCCCCGCGGTGCTGTCTATCTTGAAACTGCCGTCCTGCACCGTCAGCGCGGGGTCAACATCAAGTTCTATATCCACGCCCGATGCGCAGTTGTTCTTCACCGTGAATTTTGTCGCCCCTCCGTACTGCGTTCCGCTTCCCCCCACGCCCCATGAACTCGATGCCCTGCTGTCGTAATAATCCGATGCCTGGAAAGGGTAACTCCAGCTCGCGCTCGGGTAATACTGCTGGCTCAGGTAATTGTAACTGCCCATGTAATTCGGCGTTCCCGTGCCGCGGTATGTTGTGTCCATCATCGGGTTCGCGCCGCCATAATTCTGCATCCCCATGCCGTAATTCTGTGCCCCCATCCCGTAGTTCTGCCACGTGTTCTGCATAGGGTTGAAATAATTGTTGCTCCCGCCGTTCCAGAAATTATTCCCGTAATTCCCCCAGCCCGTGTTGTAGCCAGCGGTCTCGATAACCAAATCCCTGTCCTGCACTATCTCCACGCACTGCGCAAGGTTGTCTATGTGCACCTCCGCCTTTATTTTCTGCTTCAATTGTTCGTCCCCGCCTTCGGTGTAATTAACGGCAACGAACTCCAGCGTGAACTCCCCGCCGCCGGAAGCGATGTCCGCTGGCAGGAACTCGAGGGTAAGGGCCGACTGTGCGGGCTCCGAGGCGCTTTCCCCCGCGGGCACGTTCATTGTAATTGTCTGGAACTTGTTCGAGAGCTCTACAGCACCGCCCTCGTTCAGTTCGGATGAAACCCTGAACTTTCCGAGCTCGTTCTGCGCACTCGGGACTAAGCGCGCCTGCAGTTTCTTCAGCGCAACAGGCTCCCCCGAAACCGTGCACGAGTTCGTGAGAGTCACGGCAAGTGTTTTCTTTGCGGTGCCCGTGAACAGCTTCCAGTCTGTCGGATACAAGCCAAAGCACTCGGCATCGTCAACCTCGGCACCGAACCCTATCCTGACTTCCGCAGGCACCTGCGTAACCCATGTCCTGCCGAACTCGGGATTGCTTACATAAATCCCCACTGAGCCGCTTGTTGTTTTCGGCGCGGTTATGTTATTGCCTTTTCCAGTTACCGAAATCCCGAAGGTTGCGTTCGAGTCGGCATTGACATCAATCAGCGCACCTGCGGCAACCTTCCCGAAATCGAAAGCGACATAATCCTTGAACTCGCCGCTCGCCTGCATCTCCTCGAGCGCGAGCGGTATTACGGTGAGGTTCCGCAGGATTATCACGACCTCCTTCTTTGTCTCGCTGCCGAGCGTGAGCGTTTCCTTAATCTTCTGCGGCTTCACATTGAGTATGTTCTCGTTAACAGTGAGTTCGAGCGCCGCCTTCTTGTAGCCTGTCTTTTCCGCCTCAATCCTCAATACGCTCCCGGCGCTCGGGGCAAGCAGCGTGTAAGGGAACACTCCCGAAGAATCCGTTTCCCCGTCCGCAATAATCGCCCCGTCCTTGAGCAGCGCAATGCGCGCGTTCGCAATCGAGGCGCCGCTTTCATCGGCAACGTGGATAAGCATGTTGTTGTTCACATAAGGCACGATTACTTTGGGCACAACTTCAACAACCATCGCCTTCGCGGGTTCGATGTTAAACCTTATTTCCTGCGTGAAAACTTTCTCGGCGTCAGAGACAACGCTCACCTCAAGCAGTGCAGTGCCTTCCTTCACGGCGCTGAAATTCACGCGCCCCTGCACAACCCCATCTTTGCTTATGTCCCCTATGTCAAGTTCCACAAGGCCGCCCTTTCCCGCGCCTTTTTTGTTTTCCCCCGCCGCGGTGAGTATCTCATAATCCCCGAGCGCAAGGCTGCCTGTGCTGTCGTAAATCTTCAGTTTCGCCCCGCCGAAAACGCTTTCCGAAATGCTGTTCACCGAAAATGCAAGGCTGTATCTTCCCCCCGCCCTTGCCACATACTCGTCAATTACAGCTGTCTTCAGCCCCTCGTCCAAATCCTCGATTAAAAAGTTCGCGCAGAAATTCCCGTAGCACGGGGAAGCAATTCCCGCAGTGTAGTGCCTGTTATTTGCCTGCGCATATAATGCCTGCTTCTCCGCATTGCTCTCCGCCCCTCCCAATGCCGTGTCGGCAGGGAACCTTACATAACTCCCCGCCTTTCCCCAGCCCCTGTACCACAAATCAAGCGCTGTGCCGTTCGCAGCTGCGCCGCTGACCTGTATATCCGCCTCAACATCATAAACCCCTCCCCCGACCTGCGTGAAATTTACATTCGCCCATTTCGCGTTCCCGCTTGTCAAATGCTCCGCGTCCTTTGCGTAACCGTTCGGCGGGTTATAGGATGTGCCGCGCATTACGGAGCTGTATGCGGCGCGCACATTTGTTATGTATAAATAATCCTTCTCCATGATTGTGCTGTCCGCAGCGCCTGTGCGCACATGCACGCCCGCCTCGTTGAATGACGCCCCCTCGGGAATAAGCAACTGCAGTTTCGCTGTGTAAAGCCCGCCTGCGTTAAGCATCCCGTCCGATTCCCCCACCTGCTGGCCGCCCGTGTAAATCCCGAGCAGTTTCACCTGCAGGTTCGGCACCGCCTTAACAAGCCTTATTTCAATGTCCTGCGTTGTGTCCTTCGCAGCCTGCAGGGGCACTGTCGTGTGCTGCATGAAGCCCTGTGAGGAGGCAATAAGGAAAACTTTCTTGTCAATCCTCACGCCGAATTTAACATATCCCTGCGCGTCCGCAACCGAATCCTGCATCGTTTCCATTGCGCGCGCATTCACAAGCCTTACCCTTGCCCCCCCGACAGGCTGGCCCTGCTCGTCAAGCACGCTTGCTCCTATGCCCCCCTCGCCTATGTTTATTGTCACTTTTGCGGTTGCCTCCTCCCTGCCGCTCACCGTAACCGGCGCGGAACTTCCGTCGCCATATCCCGGCTTGTATGCATAAACGTAATATGTGCCCGCCTCGAGCCTCTCGAACCTCGCCCTGCCGTTCGCCCCTGTAACTAGTTCGCTGCCGACAGGGGTGCCGTCGCTGGCAAGCTTGAGCACAAGCCTTGCGTCCTCCACAGGCGCGCCCCTCTCGTCCTGCACGGTTACGGCAAGCGAGCGGCTGTTCTGCTCGGTCGCCTTTGCAAGCATCACTTCCCTGAAATCCGCGCTGGGCATAATTCCGTTCAGGTTTTCTATGAGATATCCCGCCTTGTCTATTGTAACATCGTAAGCCACATCCTCCCCCACGTAGAGCGTAACCTTCCCGTCGTTGCCCGTGAACTCGTCCTTTATCTGCGTGCCGCCCTTGCTGAGTGAAATTTTCGCGCCCGAAATTCCCTCAAGGGTCTCCTTGTCGCGCGCGTAGATTTTTATGGTCCCTACAGCTGCCTTGCCAAGCACTATGCCGAACTCCACGCTCCCTCCCGCCTGCAGGCTCTTTACATTGCCGCTTTCGCTGCCGTCATACTCCGCATAGGTTCCTGTTGCGTCATAAGTCACGGGGTAATAGCGCCCTGCGGGAATATTTTTGAATGTGAGCATTCCGCTTGCGGGCGTTGTGAGTGTAATCACCCTTCCCATGCCCTCCTCGAAAAGCGAAACATCAATCCCCGAAATCGTTTTCCCGTCCTTGTCCGTAACGGATGCAATCACAATTCCCTTCCCCGCCTCCTCCTGCGAAAGGTACATTGTGAATGCGTCCCCGCTGCCGAAGCTGTCGTTGCTTGTGCTATATCCCCCCTGCGGGAACGCGTACATTGTTCCGCAATCCCCCGGCACATCAAGTTCAATCCTGCCGTTCGTTGTTGTTTCAGTGGCCTTCCAGCCGCTTCCGCTGCAGCTGAACTGCACTGTGACCGAATCCCTGACAAGTTCGTTCGTGCCGTACTTCACAAGGCTTATTGTCTTGTGCTCCGTGCCTGTTTCCTCACTCAGTATTATGAGCACCTTGCCTTCCTGCGCGGAAACCGTCGTGCTCTCAGACTCAGTGCTGTGCCCCTCCTTCTTTGCCTCGGCCTTAATCAGCTGGTTAAGCGGCACGCCGAATTTTGCCTCCCCGTCGCGGTTAGTTGTTGTGGGGGGCAAACTCTGCCCGGATGCGGGCGTAACCGTTACAATCGCCCCCGAAAGCGCGCTTCCCCCGGAGTCCTGCACGACAACAGTGAGCGTGCCCTGCGCTGGCGCGAGAATTCCGGCAATGCCCCACGCAAGCAGCGCAAGCACAGCAATGCTCAGCAAAATCGCAATCGGGAAGGTGGGTATGTTCTGCGCCTCTATCGCGTTCACGAGCTTGTAAACCGGAATGCCCCTGGCTTCGAGCATATCGAGGAAATCGTAATATTTATTCTCAAGGCTCCTGTAAAGCCCGGTGTTTTCAGCCATGTGCCCACACTTCCCCCGGCCTGCACCCGCCTAACCGACAAACGCGCACTGCGCGTTAAGTTAATTATATTACTTTTATATTAACCTTTGGTTTGTTGAATTTTTATTACTATTGTTCGCGCCGCACGTGCGGAACCTTGCTGCCCCTATCCCCTCTCCGAACAGTATATGTCCTGCGGGTTGCCCTGGTCGAACACGTCGGTAATCGCTACCGTATATTCCCTCTGCGCGCCCTCCCCGCCGCTGACTATGTATTCGGGGTTCGTCTCCCGGAAAACTATTTTCGTTTGCGTATCCCAAGGCTTTGCGCAGTACGCCTCCCCGCCGCCCTGCAGGTGCCAAGTGTGCGTGATTTCCGCGGTTACGGTTACTTCCTTCGCCCTGTTTCCGCTCAGGCCTCCCGCGCCCTGCATTATGAAATCCCCGAACCCGTCACCGGGCTTCAGCTTTTCCGCGAGTTTGTTTGCCCAGTCGTTTATCCTGCCCTCGGCATCGCCCCGCAGCGTAGTTTTCACATTTTCCGGGTCGTCCGCCCCTCCGCCGCAGCCGCTTGTGCAGCCCTGCCCCGCATTTATTCCGCTTATTTCATTGTGGAACCCGCCCCCCAGCAGCCCGTCCCCGTCCATGTACCCGCCCGCCTCCGTGCCGCCGCTTCCTATCGCAATTTCCCTCGCAGCGGCAATCGCCCTGAACACGCGCAAGGGCACGTAAATCCTGAATTTCCCGCGTGGCAGCATCGGCACCTTCATCACCCTTTTTGTGAGCGTGCTCTCCACGGTTATCTGCGGCAGTGCCTCGTACTCCGCATCATCCATGTTTGCCAGGTCCAGCGTCACATAGAAAGTGCCGACGCAGTTTTCGTAAGCCCCCTCGGGGCACTTCACAACCTCGAAGAAAGTTTCCTCGCCCAGGCTTTTTTCGAATATCCCCTGTACGCTGTTCCTTAATTTCACGGTGTCGTTGTTCGTGAAACTTATGTCAAAGCCCCTCACATCCCCCGCCTCCGCAAGTATGCTTGAAAGATTATATGCGGCAATGTTCGCGAACTGCGTTCCGCCGCCCTCTTCCCCGAAGTTAGACTTCACAAACTCGCCCTGCACGTCCTTCCAGGAAAGCTTTCCGCGCGTCAAAGGGTACTGGTTGCCCGGCTGGGTTATCCAGTTCTCAATCGAGTACCTTATCGTGTAATTGAACCTCTGCAGTGCGTCAGCCCTCACAAGGTCGGCAATCGCCTCCATCTCCGCCTGCTCTCCCATGTCGCTTACAACATCGGTAGTTCCCCTCTCCGCGCGTATCATCGCCTGCACAAGGAGCATCGCAAGCACGATGAGTATGAATGCCACAAGCGCGGTGAACAATGTAAAGCCGCGCGGCGCGGTGAATGGCGTGAATCCTTTCCTGCATTGGGTGCGCATGGGAACCGTTAGATAATTCATTTATATGATTAATAATTGTTTGCCCGCCCGCCTGTTCCGCGGGAATGGGAAAAAACAAAAACAACACGCGAAACCGCGGTTCAGTGGTTTGTTTTCCGCGGGCGGAATCAGCCTGCCGTAACCTTGCCCGTTGCGCCTTTCGGATACGCATTCCACGCGCTGAAAATCGCGTAGTATTCCGCGTACTTGGCGTCGCTCATCGGCGTGAACTGGTTCGCGCCCTTGTCGCTGTCGCGGTTGTTGTAAAGTTTCAGCGCGCAGGTAACCATTTCCTCGGAGTAATCCCCGCCGCACGATGCCATATCTTCGCCCAGCTGTTTCGCCGCGCACCCGAAGCTCTTGTCCGCGGCGCTCCATGCCTTCGCATCCGCAGCCTTCGCGTTGCATCCCGTTATCCACGCATCGCTCGGCGTCCGCGTGTCAAGTTCCCCCTTCCATATCGCGACAGTGACAAGCAGCGCCTCGGGCACCCCGCTTGCAACCGATGCGCCGTGTATCATTCCCGAATACCTGTCGAGGTAATTGAAAATCGCGTAGTAATGCTGCGGCACCCCGGCACCGCTCGGCGGGCGGTTAGGGTCTGGGAGTATGCCCGCGCCGCCCGCAGGCAGGGACATGCTCTGCGCATCGCAAAGCATCTGCTCGGGCTTTGTTCCCTCTGGCAGGCCTGCGACAGGTTCGTAAACGTCCTTGACATCCAGCCCCTGCTTCGTGCGCGAAATCTTGTATGTTCCGTACTTATCGAAAGTTATTCCCGAGCCCTGGTAAAGCACGGTTGTGTCGTTCTTTCCGTCCCCTGTTGTATCCACATTCTGCGGCTGGTTCCCTGTCTGCACTGCCCCGCCCTGCTTTTTCGCGGTTTCCTGCGCGATATGTTTATCGTAGAAATAAAGCCCCGCCGCGTTCGAAAGCGCGCCGGTTATTATGCCCGTGTACGCGCTGTTCTTAAGGAGGCTGGTAAATGATTTGGGGAATATTGCCTCCCATTTGTTTGCCACAATCTTTCCTGCTGCCCTGGCGCTTATTGACACAGTTGCCGCCACCCTGGCGTCGTCCACCGCACCCTCCGTGTTTCCGGTTTCCAGCGGGGAATTGCCCTTCATGAAACTCTCAAGCCAGCCGAGGTATGGCTTGATGATTTCCGGGGAAAGCCCCTTTATGTTTTCGAAATAACCGTACAAATTCTCCTTGGCTCTGTTGCCGTATGATGTCTGCCCGAGGTATGCGAGTGCGCCGGGTATGACGCAGTCAACAGTGGGTTCGATGAATATGCCCGGCCACCCTTTTGTTAAAAACCCCAGAACCGCTGCGGTTGCCGAGCACGCGGGCATGTAGTAATACAAAATCGCGTCCTGCTTCATCTGCGCATCCTCGCTCTTCACCTCGCTGAAATCGTTTTTGTTTATCTTCGCCTCTATGCTTGCCTTGAGTTTTTCCGCATCCGTGGAAATCTTTATGTCGTTTAAAGTCAGGCTGTCGGGCGCGCCCTCCCAGACAAGCATCGCATACCTCACATCCCCCGCCTTTAATCCTTCCATCTTTCCCGCAAGCCTGTTCGGGTTTATCCCGCAGACCTGCACCTTAACGCTGCGGGTTTTCGCGTCCAATTGGCTCTTCGCCTTCGACCTTGCCTGCGCGTTAATAAGAATCTCCTTGCCCTGCGCGAGCTGCAGGCTCTGGTTTCCCGTGACGCAAAGTTTCATTTTTGCCGCGTACTTCCCCGCCCTGCTGTCCTGCACAGCGGGCTTTGCCTGCGGCTGTGCCGGCGCCTTTTCCTGCGCGGCGCCCGTGCCCTGCTCCGCTGCCGCGGGTTTCTGCCCTCCGCCCTGCGGGGTTGCGGTGCCGCCGTTTGCAGGCGGATTTTCAGCCGTGCCATCTGGCTGCCCGGCATCCGCCGCCCCTTCCTCATCCGCAAGCAATGCCATGCCTGTAGGGGAGGAAATTTCACCGGCAACTGATTTTACATCTGCCTTCTGTTGTGCGGCACCGGAAGCGGAAACAGCCCCGAGCGGTACCTCGGTTGTGGCGCTTTCCCCCTTCTTCTGCTGTGTTGGTTCCGGCGCAACAGGCACGACTGTAACCTTCCCTATTCCCGAGGGGGTGTCGCTCCTGACAGTTGCGCCAACTGTTATTGTCTCCGCCATAACCCCGTAAACCGTGAACTCACAGCAGCTTTCCTTGTTGTAGAGCACGTTCAGCACATCCTTCTGTCCAAGCGCATTTGTGCACTCGCCTATCTCCAGTTCCTCCATTCCTGTTGCCGCCCTTAGCAGGAAGTAATTGTCCTCTCCCTCGGGCGCGATGCAGCCGTCAATGCTCGCGCCGCCAAGCCCCCTGATCGCCTTTGCAGCCTCCGTGGCAATGTCCTGCTGTTTCGCCCCCGCCGCCACCTTTATGTTTGCGTAAACCGCCATCGGCTGCGCATCCCCGACACGCTCCATGCTAACCTTTGCCACATAGCCCTCGTCAACGCCCTTCCTTATTTCAAGCCTGTTAGTGCTGCTGCTCTCCACAAACCTCTTCTTGTCCCCGAACAATGATTTTGCAACCTCCTCCCCGAGGCTTTTGTATTCCTCCTCATCGGCAACAACAGTCCCCAGCCAGCTGTACTGCGAGTTCCCCGTGCCATAGCCCTTATCCACGGGCAGGAAATTCATTATGTTCTGTATCTTCGGCGTGCACTGCTCGGTTATCTCGCGCGCACTGCCCCCTTTCTCGGGATGCATTTCCACTACAACCGAAATATAATCCGGCATAAGCCTCGCGCCCTGCACCCTCACCGCGCCGGTAACATTCACCACATACCTCCCGCAGCCTGTGAAGGAATCCGTTAGCCAGACGCGCTTCCCGTATGCCCCTATGTTCCTTCCCGCATTTGCGCCCGGGCTTGTGTACTCCACTGAGTAGCCCTTCAGTTCCGCCCCCTTCTTTTCCATCTCGCTCTCAAGCATGCCGTCGCTCATTGTGTCGTTCTGGAAGAACAGTTCCATGTCCGCGCTCCCTATGCCCAAACTTTCGAATGTGCAATACCCCTCATATGCGTTGTTCCCGCACTGCGCCTTCTGTGCATCCGCGCCGTAACTTGCCACCTGCCTTTTCACGTCCTTTATTTTTGTCTCTATTATCCCCGCAAGGTACTGCGCCATCTGCTGCGCATCGCAGTATGCCCTGTCGCAGTTCGCGCCTGCCGCAATTACGGGGAATGAAACCTCGCGCGTTTCCTTTTTCCCCGTGGTTGCGCAGACCTCCACTGTAACAACCTGCGCCGCGGTTTCCGCCTTTCCCGCGCGCTTCCCTATTTTCACATTAAGGTTTATGGGGTTCGAATCGATCCAGCGCTGTGTCCTCATCAGGAAGCCCTTCAGCACCACAGGCTCCGTAGGCCCGTCATAGCACTGCCTCTTGTCAAGCACTAATTTCGCCTTTACCTCCCGCCCAGCCTCAATATACTGCGCGCCCGCGCCGAGCACAAGCATGTTCCCCGAAATATTGTCCGGGCTTATCCCGCGTATGCTGACAGCGTCCGCGCAGTGGTTCGTAATAGTTATGTCCCTCTCAAGGGCGCCCTCCTCGCAAACTGTGCTGCTGAATGAAACATCAGAGGGCGTGACCTTTATGCATTCGGGCGGGCTCACGTGAGTTGTGACATTTATCGGCCCGAAATAATACGACCTTCCGCCTATGGTTCCCTTTATGTCTATCTTCACAACATCCCCCGGTGTTGCCTTCTGGTCCCTTATCGCCTTCGCAACCAGCACAGGAGGAGGGGTTATGCTTTCCCCCACGTGCAGAACAGCTGTCGCGTACCTTGGCTCTATGCTTGCCGTTGTGGAGCCGGCGCTTGCCGAGGTCACAACCTGGAAATTTATATTCTCAATATCCGCCTGCCCCACGTTCCTGATAAGGAGAGGGGTTGCGGCAGTAGCCTGCTGCCCGGGCACGCTCTCCGCAAGCCACAGCTCTATGTTCCTGTTCGCCTGCAGCGCATACGCCGGGTTCCATATGTAAACCTCCAATGGCAGGGATTTTGTCAGCGCGTCCGAGCGGAAGAATATCTCATAATCGAACTGCCGGCTTGTGTCATAATTCCTCATCACGCTGTCCGTAACAATGACAGTTATTTCCTTCTCGTCAAGTTTCCTCCCGCCGCTCTCGCTGCCCGCGGCCTCCAGCGTTATTTCCTTATCCAGTTCTATCTTTATCTCGCTGTCCACGTTCTCCGCTGCAACAGCCTCGGGCGTAATTGTGAGCGCGATATTGCACTTGTTCCTCAAAGTCACCTTCACTTCCGAGTGCTCGGTGTACGCATTGTACTGGTAATACTGGTCCTGCGTGGGGTTGTATGAACTCTGCCCGTACTGCGAGTAATACTGGTTATTGTATCCCTGCGCGTTCGTGAGGTAATCCTGCGTGGCGTAATATCCCGAGTTATACAGGCCGCTGTAATACTGCTGCTGGCTTATTCCGCTCGCGAGGTAAACCACAAGCTTCTCCTTGCTTAGTTCAAGGCACTCGCTGTCAAGCTTGGGGTTGTAATCCGCAATAACATTCGTGCTCGCGTTCACGGGGTATTTTCCCTCAAGTGTGCCGCGCGCAATTACCTCGGCGCCGGCATGCACCCTCTCTTCACTGCCCCGGTATTCCGCGCGGAAGGTTACGTAATGCACGGAGTTCGCGGAAATGTAAGTCACGGGAGCGACGCTTATTTCCATTCCGTCAGGCACACCCCCCTTCGGCTTCACCTCAAACGTCAGGTTCTGCACTATGCTCGCGGAATTGTTCTTTATCGCAACCCTTGTTTCCGCGCTCCCCTGCCCCTTGGGGATCATTATCCTCACTTCCGCCGGCAGTTCGAGCACGCCCGCCTTGCCGATTTCAATCCCCACTGTTGCGGGCTTGTACCCGTCGGCGCTGACCTCAAGTTCTATCTTTCCCGCATCGAACGAATTCTTTATCGTGTAGCTCCCGTTCATTCCGTTCCCTTTCGTTCCGTCTCCCGAAACCGTGCGCAGCAGTTCGTTGTACGCGTTCCTGAATTTCAGCACCGCGTTCTCAACGCCCTCCCCCGCGTCACCCTTCACAATGACCTCGAAGTCCTTGCCCGTTGCAACGAACGCGGGCAGCACGGTAACCGAAAGCCCCTTCTCCACATACGAATTGAAATAGAAATTCTCCGTGAGCGCGCTTTTCTGCGTGAGCGCCTGCACGGTTATGTGCGTGTTCCCGATATCAAGAACCTTGAAGTAAAGCCTCACCTTCACTGCCTTGTCCTTTGTGAGCGCAATATCCTTTGCCTCTATCGAAGTGTCGCTGCTGTTCGTATCGGGGAATTCCGCGAAATTGTTTATTGCATATCCCTGGAAAGCAATCTTCGGGCTTGCCTTCACAGTGGAGCCCTTTATTGCAAGGTTTGCCGCCTCCCTGGGGTTCACCTCGATCTCAAGCGCGTACAGCCCGCCTTTCGCGGCCTTGAAATCCGCGGTTTCATATTCCGTGCCGTCCTCCCTCACGAATTTGTAAGATGTGCAGAGTTCGTTCTCGCAATTAGGGAACTCGTCGAAAATCTTTATCTCCGCGGTTTTCGTTTCCGCGTAGAGGGAAGAGCGCAAACTGTTTGCCCTCTCATTCCCGAGCGCCTCATCAGCAGGTTCCCTGTAATATGCGCCCTCCCCGCCCTCGGTCCACGCCCTGTAATGCAGGGCTATAGAATCGCTTGTTGCGGTCTCCTTTGCCTTAACCCTGACCTTTACGTTCTTCGAGCCGCCGCTCTTGAAATATAATTCAAGCCATTTGTTGTATTTGCCCTCTTGCCCCCTGTTCATGTAATCTATTCCCTCATAACCCGGCTCGGGCAATGGCGAGTAAGTCCTGCCGTACGTGTGCCCCGCGCCGACAGCACTGAACCCTATTATTCCCGCATCCATGGAATCCGCATATTTCACGCTATCCTCCCCCAAACGCACGTGCATTCCGCCCTTGTACTCCCCTTCCGGCATCTCAAGCCTGAATTTCAGGTAATAATCCATGCCCTTTGCCAGGCCCTCCACTTCCCTTCCGGACGCATCGGTAATCCCCAAAAACTCCAGCTTTGGCGCGAATGCTGACGTGCCCTCCCTGCTGACCTGCACCTCCGCGCGCTCCTTTCCCGAAACATTCACCTCCTCCCTGAACGTTTTCCCGTCGGGATAGGTGTATGTGAGTTTCACGAATTTGTTCGTTCCCGCAACAAATTCAATTCCCCCCGTCTTGTACTGTGCGTTCAGCAGGGTTTGCCCCGCCCCCGTTTTCACAAGCACGTTCCCGTCGCTCACTTCCGTGCCTTCCTCCATCAGCACAAGCAGGACAACCCCCGCGGGGCGCCTCATTTTTATCGCTATCTGGTTTGCCGAGTTTGCGGTTATTGTTGCAGTTCCCTCCCCGCTTTCAACGCCCTTTGATGCGGAAACATAAACCGTTTTCCCGTCAGCAATTGTTATGTTCGCCTTTCCGAAATAATCGCACCTCTGCTGCGCAATTCCGAGCGGCAGGTTCTTCCCCCCCACGATTTCATATATGTTCAGCAGTGTATCGTTCCCTATATTTCCGAATGAATCCTCGGCCGTAATTTCAAGCAGGCCGGAGTTCGAGGTTGTGGCCTTCTCGAGCTCTATTTTGTAGCCCTTTTTTTCGCTCGGCTTTGCCGTGATTCTTGAGGGGAGATAGCCGTCCTTGTATGCCGTAGCGTAATAATCCGCCAGCGGCTCGAGTCCTGCAAATTCCGCATCCCCGCCGAATTTTGTCGCATATTCCTGCAATAGTTCCGACTTTGAATTGAACAGCATAACTTTCGCGCCCGAAAGCGGCAGCCCGCTTTCCGAGGCGTCCTGCACAGTCACGTGCATGGTTGTTCCGCCCTTGTGCAGCGCGACATTCCACGGTTCCTCGTCGTTGCGCATTGTTTTTGTTCCGCCTGACGTGCCGGAAGTGCCAGAGCCTGAAGCGCCCGAACCCCCCGCCGCTGCGGCGCCCGAATCGTAAGTTTCATACCCGTCCGCGCTGACAACAATCCTTACCGAAGTCCCCTTTGTAATTGCCTCGCCGTATTCCGCGTCAAACTTAACCTCGCTTATCAGCGCGTTTGATGCCGCGTCATAAACCTGCATGCCCGCCCCGCTGAGCGGCAGTTTTGTGTCCGCGTCCGTAACCTTCACAATAAGGTTCGATGTTCCCGCATTCGCCCCTCCCTTCGGCTCGAGGCTTATGCTGTCCACCCTGTCCGCGTAGAACGCGACTTCCGCATCCTTGTCCTCGTAATTGCTTGTGCTTATGTGCAATTGCGCCTTTTCCCCCTCGGCAACGCCCGCGCATTCCACAATGCCGTTGCCCGCGTAGTTGCAGTTCACCGTGCTCCCGTCAGCGAACTCCGCGGTGACGTTCGCCGCCGCCACGGTGTCGTCGGTTTCCGCGTCTATAAGTTTTATTTTCCCCACTATTATGCCCGCTTCCTTTTTCATCTGCACATAAACCGCATTATCGCTTCCGCTCACTACCATGGTTTTCGAGAATTCCGCATAGCCCGCCCTTGTGGCCTTTATTTCAAGTTCCGTCCCCAGATGCGCGCCTTTAAGTATCAGCACCTGCTGGTCCTTGAACACGCCCCTTTCGGATATTCCGCCGCCGGCAATGTTCACGCTCACGCCGCCCAGCGGCTCCCCCGCCGCGTCAATTATGGTGAAGTTCAGCCTTACTTCCTGCGGCTGTGCAAAAAAGAAGCCGTATGCTAGGAAGAGCACGACAATCGCGAGCGCAATGCTCATGGGGAAAAAAGGTATTCCGCGGTTCTCCAAAGGTTCAATTACCGAATAGACAGGTATGCCGCGGTTCTGCAGCGCATCCATGATTCCGAAGAACGCGCCCTCTATTTTCGAGTAGATTCCGCCGAGCAGGCCTGTGCCCCCGCCTGCACCGGCACCGCCTGCGCCCCCCGCGCCCGCAAGCCCCTCATCCCCCGCCACGGAAAATTCGTCATCGCTCCCAAGCCCCGGCCCGCCGATATCCTCCTCTTCCCCGAACTCCAGCTTTTCCTCGTCGTCCCTCGGCATGCGAACCACTTGCTGTTAAAGCCACTAATCCCCAATCGTAATTATTTAAATCATAAGTTATATATTAATGGTTAAGGTTTTGGGTTTGCAGCCTTCCTGCCATTGTGGGGCCAAATGTCACCCCTTTAAATAGTTCCTTATCCTAATAATAATTCAGGTGATTTCCATGGCAAAGCCCATACGCGCAACCCCGACGCTTGTAGGGGACGAAGCAGTAAGGTTCCTGGACAGGATGAAGAAAAAGGAAGCTGAAGCAAGGCTTACCAAATCCGACAGGATTCTCCTGGATGTCATGCACAAAAACGAGAAGTTGTTTTCCTCGGCTTAATGTTTGTTTTCTTCCGCCCTGATAATCGCGAACAAATCGCGGTACATGTGCGCCACTTTGCTCTTCTGCTTTGTTTTCAGGATTTCAAAATCCATCCTCTTGTAGAAATGTATCGGCTTCAGGCTTTCTGGAATTTCCTCCTCGTTTTTCGCGTCAAGCGTGATGAACCTGCAGGCTGATATTTTGTGCACCATGACCGCACGCCTGACCGCGAATGCAATCATTTTCGTGCCGATGCCCCTCCTGCAGAATCCTTTCTGCACCCCCATCCTGCCGATTTTCAGTGCCGGAAGCGATTTGTAGTTTATGCCGCGCCTTATCATTTCCTCTTTCTGCACCTTGTCCAGGCTTATTGAATCCGCGCATATCGTGATGTAGCCGATTATCCGCTTCCCGCTTCTTGACATCCACAAGAAAGTCCTGTTGATTCCCTCTTTCGCCTGCTTGAGGGCGTCCTCTTTCAGGAATTTTTCGATTTCCTGTATGTGCGAGGAGAAGCCGTTTATGAAAACGCCTGTGGAATCCCCGAGTTCTATGATTTCCATGTCATCTTCAGGGTAATCCGAACAATCGCCGCCCATGCCGCCGCCCCCAATACGCACATTTCTGCCTGCAACGCCTTATAAAATTATTTTATGACCGTTGCCCCGCGCGTGCTCAGACTCCCGCTTCCCCAATCTCCAGAATCCTTTCCACCTTGAACGTCCCGCTTCCGCGCTTGGTATGGCAGTAAGCCTCCAGCCCCTCGAATTCGTGCCCCAGATATTCCATCTGTTTTATTGCCAACGGCGTTATTACCCTCGTGCTTTTTTCGTCGTTCGGCCTGAGGTAAACTATCCGCAGTTTGCTCCCGTTCTTTATCGCCCTGTGCAGGATTTCCCTTTTTTCGGGCGTGTTCTTCTCCGCCTGCGCATACTGAAACCGCGTGAGGAATTTCACAATTCTCCAGTCGAGCATTATGTCATCCATCCTTATCGGGGTTTTTATTCTTAGCCCTTCAAGCGCCCTGCACCTGCTCAGTGCGACATACATCTGCCCGTGCGTGAACGTTCCTCTCCCCACATCAATCACGGCATTATCAAAAGTTTTCCCCTGGCTCTTGTGGATTGTGATTGCCCATGCAAGGCGCAAAGGCATCTGCGTGAATGCGCCTACGGATTCCTTCTCTATCGCCCCCGCGAAATGGTCGTACCTGTACCTGAAAAGTTCCCACACATGCGGCGTTACCTCGACTTCCTTCCCTCCCGCAAGCCTTGCCCGTATTTTCTCCCCCTCGATTGCGGTTATGGTTCCTATGGTTCCGTTTACCCACCTTTTCATCTGATCGTTCGCAAGGAACATTACCTGTGCCCCTGCCTTTAGCCTGAGCAGGAGTTCCGCGGGCAGTGCGTCCATGCCGAACTTCCCCTCGACAAACCCCCTGAACCCGTATTCCTGCGCCCTGATTTTCGAGAGCCTTCTGAAATTTATATCGTCCGCCATCCTGTTTGTTGTCACGAGATGGATGCACCCATCCTCCTCCCCCGCGCCCCTTAATGCGCGCGAATTGAGAATTTTGAGGTCCGGCTCATCCGCGGTTTTGTTCCGTATCCTGTTGAGCAGTTCTATGAATTTCCTGTCGCTCTGCCTGTAAACCTTCCCGAATTCTATGAGCGTGAATTCAAGCCCCTGCATGACGTCCGCGTCGAAGAAATACTGCGATTTGTAATGCGCGTTGTTGTGCGTACCGAACGCCTTTTTCTCCTCGCCAGTTACCACAGGCGGCAACTGGTAAAGGTCGCCTATGAAAACCATCTGCTTTCCAGCAAACGGCTTTTCGGAGCGCAGTGCTGTTCTCAGGAAAACATCGATGCAGTCCATCAAATCCGCGCGCACCATGGAAACCTCGTCAATCACGAACGCCTCGGTTTTTTTGAAGAGTTCGATATTCTTCCTGCCCCTTGCCTCCTCCCCCGCTTCCTTTGCTGTAACCCCCGGAGCCAGCGCAAAAAAGGAATGTATTGTCTGCCCGCCGACATTCACAGCAGCAACCCCTGTGGGGGCGAGCACTACAGCCTTCTTTTTCGTGCCTGCGATGAAATGCTGAAGGAAAGTGGATTTCCCAGTGCCCGCCCTGCCTGTGACGAACACATTGCGCCCCGCATCTATGAGTTCGAGCGCGGATTTGAAATCGGAGTTGATTTCTATTTCTTCCTTCACTTCCGCAGCGGGCATGTTATCAGAAAGAATTATCGCACGCAGGGTTTTTGTTGTTATGGGTGTGCGGAGCCCTATTCTTCTGCTTAAAAGAATGCCTCTAATTTTCCTTCAACCTTTGCCTTTGAGAGTTTCGCATATTCAAGAATTTCCTGCGTAGTTGCGCCTTTTTCGCTCATGCCGTAAAAGGTGCTTTCGCCGAGAAGAACATAGTGCCAAGTGCAGCCCATTCTGTCTTCAGGCTTTAGCTCGTTTACTTTGCTAATCCAGTCCAGAGTGGCGAGCCTCTTTTGCTTTACATTAACGCTGCTTAAATCACGCTCGGCTTTTGTTTCGACAAGGTAAACCTTGTCGCCTATTCTGGCAATAAAGTCCGGGAAGTAATGTGCCAGCAGGCCGTCCTCCCTGATATAAAGGACGTTGGCAAAGTCGTGGTAGTGCTCGTTTATTTTTACAAACGCTTTCAATTTTGAATCCGAATCGATAAACTCTATGAATGCCTTTTCAAATCCGCCTTTGTTCGACGGGAACGCGATTTTCGGGTAAATTGTTTTCGCAACATCCAGCGAGCAGGTTTCCCGTATTTTCATTTCGTTTATCTCCGAGAAATATTTCTTCACAATTTTCGCTTCGGTCACATCCAGTTTATTCTGCAAATCATAAATCGACTGGCTCAGGTTTTTCACGATGTGCTGGATTATTCTTTCCTGTGTGAGTATCAGAATTCTCCAGTTGTTATTTTCGAGCGGGTCGAACTCCTCGCCGAAAAGCTTGTGCCTTATGTAGTCATCGGTCAGTTTGGCGACGATTGCGGTGTTTATCTGCATTATCGGGAATGTTTTCGGTGACCTTTTGCTTACTTTGACCGTGACCGAAGTGACCGCGTTCACGATTTTTTGAATGAACGAGTTATAGCTTTTTGCCGTGAAAATATCCGAGGTCACCGTGTATTCGCCGAACTTCGTTTTTACCGTGAGCTCCTCACTATAAAAAACGTCCCCTTCTCTGTGCACTAATGGTCGCAAATCCTCTAATTTTATCGGGAACGGCTGCAGGTTTCCGAGGGATAATTCCTCGGACAGCAAATATTCCTCTTTGTCGTGAATTATTATCGGCCATGCAAAATCATAATCCTTGTAATTTCCCTTCAATGTTACGCTGATTATGTCTCCGACAACATGGTCTTTCTTCGGCAACACTTTCGTTTCCCCGATTGCCCCGCTTAATTCTTTTTCGTAAAATTCAATAAATGCCGGGTGTTCGATAATGCTCAGAACATCCAGATAGTGTTCTGGCTCCTCTTTTTTGATTAATAATTTTTCGCGATTTTCTCTTTTACTGTCTTCATACACGGCTTCCCGCCACATCAGCCTTAATCCCCTGCCGATAGTCTGCTCCAAAAGAATGTATGAGGAACTGGAGCGCAGAGGAACAATCACGCAGATGTTGTTTACATCAAACCCCTCCCGCAGCATCAGCACCGAAAGAATTACTTTCGGGTTTTTGCCCTTGTCGATGCTGAAAAGCCTTTGCTTGATTTTTTCCCATTCGCCCTGCCCTATTTCCCCCTTTTTGTTCGAGTGGATTTCCATTATCTCTTCTTCTGACAAGCCTTCTTGCCTCAAAAATTGGTTTACTAACGGGACAACTGTCGTATCCTCGCAAATAATAAGCATTTTCGGATTCTTGCGGGCATCAAATTTTACAAACCCCTCCTCAAGAATTCTTAATTTGGTCAGCCCCGCCCTGAGCATCGCTCTTTGCCCTTCCGACAGGCTGATTGTTTTGCCGTCCCTTTCCGCCTTGAATTCCAAAGGGAGTGTGGCAATCTCTTTTCGTTTGTCAATTACCACGGTCTTGACTAGACCGCTCTTTATCGCGGTTATTATCTCAAAGTTTGTTATTATGTGCGGAAAAAAGTGCCTTGTCCTTTTCTGGCCCGAACCTGTCACCGTATAAGGGGTTGCCGAAAAATCTACCTGAATGAATTTGCCCTTCTTGTTTTCTGAAATCTCATCCAGCGCTTCCTGCCATTTCTTCTCCAGTGTTTCTTCCGCTTTCTTGAATTCCCCTAAGTGGTGTGCTTCATCGTTGAACACAACCAAATCAGATAAGTCTGCCAAAAACTCGAGTTCCCTGCCGCGCAAGTATTGATTGTCAAGCTCTTCCAATGAATGGCCTGCCGAAGTGCCCGGGGTTATCGGCAGCAATTTCTTCAGGCTCAAGGAAGGGTTATCAAGCGGGCTCCCTGTTTCGCCATCTTCTTCCTCACCTGCAAGCAGGTGCCAGTTTGTAATTGCGATTAATCCGTCACCAGTTACTTTTCTGCCGATTTCATCTTTTTGGGCGACACAAGACTGGATAAACCCGAAAAGTTCATCGTTGTATGCTGGCGGAATAAACAACGATTCAAATTTCTTAAAGTCGGATTCTTCGAAGTCCCTTGAACTGTCTTCCCTTCTTTTCCCCAGATAGGCATCCAGCAGCCGTTCATAAACGATTATGCCCGGCGCGACAAGCAAAAAGTTTTTCGAGAACCTGCCCGAGGGCGTTTCTTCATATTTCGAATTCAGGTATTGCCAAATCAGGAGCGCGGACATGACCCAAGTCTTCCCCGTTCCCGTAGCCATTTTGATGCAATACTTCGGATGGCCGTATTTGTCCTTTTTCAAATCAAGCAAATCCATTTCCGCAAGCAATTCGGGGCGAACAGACATGTACAAATCGTGCACATCTTTTATTTTCAGAATCTCGTGGGTGTAAATAGCGTTCAGTATTGCCTGCCACTGACCTTCGTGAAAATTAAAATTCCTCGAATCCGCGAAACTTCCGTCAGGCGCCCAAAAGCGCAGCAAATCCGCAGTTATGGGCGAGACCTTTTCGATGAGAGTCCCTTCTTTCCACTCTTTGTTCGCCATTTTTGAAATCAATTCCGCAAGCTTTAGCGGAGTGCCGCCTGTGCCGAGTGATTTTGCGGAGACCATTAAAGACACCTGTTGATTATTGATAGAATTTCATCGACTTTTTTCCGGCGAGATTCGCAACCATCCAATTTGCTGTTTGAGGTGGTTTCTTCAAGGTAAACCAAGGTGCTGTTGGATAGTGACAGCAAGTTCTCCTGGATTTTTTTAATCTGGTCGTCAGATGGCTCCCTTGAAATAACTGGAATTTTCTGCACCAACGGATATGTGACCGATATTTCAGCCCAATTTTCCCTTAGTTCCTTCTGACACTGTAAAATCTTTTCAAAGAAGGCATCATTTATTTCGCTTCTTTTGAACTCGTTTGTTAATATGTTTTTATAGAAAAGAAGGCTCGCCTTGGTTTTTGCCAGGCTTTTCTTAAAGTTCCTTTTTGGGAAAATAAACAAATTTTCAACTGCATCTTTGAGCAAAAAAATTATTAGCGCGCCAAAAATAGTCAAAACAGCGCTCAATATAGCAAAAGCCAAATCGGACATTATCTCACTTCTCTCACTGCCGCACTTTCAAATCCAAAAACATCGACAGCTTTTACACAAATCGTTTTCTTTTCCCCCGATTTCGGGATAAGCAGTTTTGCGGTTCTTTTAATCTTCAAATTGTCGTTATTCTCCCTGTATTCCTGCCACCTGCTTCTGAAAACTTCCCCGTCATAATCGGGGTCGATGCTCCAATACTCAATCAAACTTAATGGGTCCTTTTCAATAATTTTTTCCAATTTTTCCTTATCTTCTTTATCCAAAGGCAAGGCATCGGGCGATAGCAAAACGTAGTTGTCCAGGGAAACAGTCAGCTGCTCAGTTTCCTTGTTGTATTCTTTTTTTTCTATCGGCTTTATTGTCAAATATTGCAGGGAAGAAAACCGCACTTTCCCCGACTTTATCAGTTGCTCGTAGCTTGCTTTGGTTTTCAGCCTGTCAAGCAGGTCTGGCGGAATAACCAAAACTTCCAGATTGTTGTCGTTCAATGTTTCGATTGTCCTTCCGATGTCCGTGACAAAGTTCCAGCCCAAAACGATAACCTTGCTCCAGCCGCCCATAAAGGAAGCCCTCAATTCCTGTGCCTTCTTGAGAGTGTTATAGCCGGTCATTTTTGAGGGGGAATCGACAAACACCAAAGTCTTTGACTGCTTAATGTAGCCGAGATTTGAGGGAGTGCTTTCGTTTGCGGGGAACGGCAGTGCGCCATACAGATTAATCACAACATGCGCCAGGTCGCCGATGCTTCTGAACTGCGACTGCTCAAACTGCTCCTTTTGGTAATCACCAATTGATTGACACAAAAACGATTTTGCATTTTGGTCAATCAAACGCTTTCGGGCAATCATGCAAGCGGGCTTTCCCAAATCAGACATTATCCACTTTCTTCCTAACTTTTCTGCAACTGCTCCAGTTGTTCCCGAGCCTGCAAAGAAGTCTGCAACTATTGAATTTTCATTTGAAGACGCCTTGATAATTCTCTCTATCAATTTGATTGGTTTTTGAGTTTGAAAGTGTAAATTCTGATTTGACCGAGCGGCAATAGCGATATCCGACCACCAATCTTCTAAAACTTTTCCTCTTTCTCTTAATTTCTTTAAATCTTCATCAGTCCACCCATCTCCAGAATCAAAGGCTTTCCTAAACGATTGGTTTGGGTCTTTGTAAGGTGCTCGTATATCTTCTTTGTTAAAAATCCATTTACTATTTTTCGAATACCAGAAAATAATATCGTGTTTTCGATTGAACTGTCTCATTTCGGGAGAACCGGGGCCAGTGTAACACCATATTATTTCATTTACTAAATTTTCTTTCCCGAAAATCTCATCCATTATCACTTTCACATAATGCCCCACATGCCAGTCTATGTGAACGTAAATAGAGCCCTTCTCGCTCAGCAATTCCCGCATCAAAACAAGCCTCGGAATCATCATCTCCAAATACGACTTTGTGCCGTTCTTCCATGTGTCCGAATAAGCGAATTGCTCTATTACCGTCGGCTTCTGTTCAATGTCGGCATTCGGCAGGTGTATTTTCGTCCTGTAATCCGCCTTGCTGTCAAACGGCGGGTCTATGTAAATCAAATCTATTTTTCCGCGCATCGATGGCATGCCTGTCTGCGGGTCGCCCGCAAGCAAAGCCTGCATTGCGAGCAGGTTGTCGCCGTAAATCATCCTGTTGAACCATTCTTTTTTGCCGACTTCTTTGACGCTCTGGCCGAAGTGTTCCGCAAGCCCGCTTTTTGCCTTTGTCGGGAGAACAAGCTCGTTGGTCTGCAGCGTTATCCGATTCTGCTTTGAAAGTCCGTCAAGGATTTTTTGCGCTTCCTTTTTTCCCTGTGAAACGATTTTCGGAAGCTCTTCTATAAGCGAAGCGGCTATTTTTACCACCTAAAACACTACACCAAATTTGGTGTTCAATGATGTTATAAATCTTACCCCGAATTCAGTGTATGTTCGGGGTTTCGCTAGAGAATGAGGAATTGTACCGGAAAATTCGGGTGCTGGCAAACAAAAACCGCTTCCGTATTCTCGAGTTGACCCAAAGCGGAGCCAGGAGCGTAACCGAATTAAGAAAAGAAACCAACCTCGCCTACACAAAGTGCGCAGACTATGTGCGGATGCTGGAAAAAGAGAAACTCGTCCGCAAAACAAAAAAAGGCAGGGAAACCCTGGTGAAATCGGTGGTATTGCTCAAAAGCATTCGGCTCTAATTAGCCCCCCTAATTTGCGGCTTTTATGACGAATACTTTCGGGGCCCAATAATTGTCAAATTTTTGGCGCTCTCTCAAACATTGGGGCAAACCGTCGTAATCCTTATTGTCCGTTGTGACAAGAATTGTGTCTCTATATTTGGTCGCATATTGAATTGCGCTGGCTATTACCCGCGAGTCCGAGTAATTGCCCGTTTTCGCCTGGAAATGGCTCCGCAAATCCTCATCTATTTCATCAAGGGGAATGACAATTTCGGTTAACATGTTATCCCTCAAGTATTCAAACCGCATTTCGGCGATTGTTTCCAAATTCAACAACACCTTGTTTAACTCTTCCTCGCCAAGCCGCCCCCTTAACGAATAAATTTTATTGGCCCTTCCGACATCCCTGTCATAAAGGTTGCCTACTTTTTTTATTTCATAGTCCGCGTTGCCTAATTTTTTCCTTATTTCCGCCGACATTGTTTTCCATCTTTTTATGAATTTTGGCATCTCGTGGGCGGTGATGGAAAAACAACTGACCATGGTGGCACCCGTATTTTTTTTCAAAAATTTTGTGCATTCGGTTGAAAAAATATCCACCTGCGGTTCCTGCCCCTCACTGTAAACCATGTAACCGACTATAACTCCCATATCCAAAAAGTATCTTCCCGTCATTGAGTATCATCTGCCCGGTTTTTGTCATAGGGGCTCCCTGCTCATCTCGATAAAAATGTCCCTGATTGATTTCTCCTCAGGGGCGTTGAGTTTCAATGCCGGCGGTTCTTTTGGCGGCGCATAATATTCCGAGATAAATTCTATCTGTTCTATTGCATCCTGCCCTGCCGCATTTAATTTTTCCATAACATTAAGCAGTTCAAAGGGGCTGTAAAATTTTTGCAAATCGTTGTAGAGATTGAAAGTTGCAACATATCTCCAAGTCGCGCTAAATGCATCATTCAGGTATGCTTTTATGGAATTCAGGTTTTCATTGCCCAAGAGAAGCTTATTCATAGTGAGCACATATTTGCTCACAACTTCCTGCACTTCTTCCGAGTTTTTGCCTTTCGGGAGATATAGCAAAAAATTTGACAGGTATTCCTGAATCGCCTGTTTTGTTTCCCTGTCCTGAAGGTCGACCTTATCGGATGAAATTTTTGATAAATTAAGCCTGGTCAGATAGAGTTTGTTGTTGTATTTTTTGTACTGATGGAACATCATGGCTTCAACGCTTCTTCGTTCCATATATTCTTTGGCCGTGGCGATGATGCATTCCCGCATCTCGCCAGTTATTAATCCGTCACTTACGGGATATTGCACTAACGGGTCATATTGGACTAATGTGGTGCGCCCGAACAAATACCAGCCGCTCGGAATGTCCAAGTTATATTTCTCTTGCACATCCTCAATTGTTTTTTGCGCGATTATTCTGCCGGGATTTGTTCCCTTAGCCTTCCTGTATTCCTCCTGCACCGTTCCGAACAGCGAATATGCCATTTGTTTTTGTTTTTCCGTTATCGGCAAATTAAAATAAGTGTTGTAATTTCTGTCCTCGGTATTTTTCGTTACCCTGAAATAAACATTGGCGTTTTTTTCGATGTTGTGCGCAACTAGGCCATATTTTTCCAAAAACGCAAGAGTGTTCCTTACAGTAGCCCAGTTCGAGCCTATGTCGGTTGCTATTTCATTAATGGTGTTCTTCTTTTTGTCCAAGGCCTGCAAGACTTCCTTTATTATCTCGTCTTTTGTTTTTTTTGCCATGATTTAAATATGTGGCACACCACTATATAAATATATCTACTCATTACAAATATAACTGGTGGTCCCTTGGCTTATCCAAATGAGTTTTTTTGGTCTTTTACACGCGATTATTCTTTCCAAACATGCAAAAGAATGTACTATTATAAGTATTATGGGGGTTGGGGCGGCTGCTTCTGGGACAGCCCTGAAGATGCGCGGGAGATATACAGGCTTAAAGGGCTGAAAACAGTGCCCTTATGGGTTGGGGAACTCGTTTCTAATTCGATTGCTTATTTTCTTGTTGAATTAAAGAAGGGGCGCGAGGTTGAAGGGGGCGTGCTGTTGTCGGGGCTGGAGCGGCAATTTAGGGAGGGGCTTGAGGGGTCAAAAAACCGTGCCTTGAAAAAGGATCGGTCCAAAGGCCTTATCTTGCAGGACCACGAGTATTCGCGGATTGTGGATGACGATTTTGTTAAGGAAAAATTGGAACTTGCCAAAAGCTGCCTCGCCGCCTTCCTTAACTCGGAACTTCTGAGGGAAATTAAGGCTTCAGACCCTAAGACCTGGCGTTTTCCGAAGGACTACGATGCGAAGGGGTTCCCCGTCTTCTATTTTGAGGACACCCGTGTTTTTGCCATGTTCAGGTTCGGGGTGTTAAGCGGCGGAAATTTGACTTTATACGACTGGACGACATCAGCAAGGGGCGAATCTGCCGAAGAGGATTCCGTTTTGAAGAACAACATTTTCCTGCCGTTCTTTTCAAAAAATGAAAATTTGTCGCCTGCCCAAATTGAACTGAAAAAAGTATATCTTAAGGATGGCTTTTTTGAGGAGAAAACTTTTTCAAATTCGGATGCTGCCCAGGTAAAAAACTACATGCGGGAAAGCATTGCGCAGATGAAGTCCATGCTTGACGAGGGCACTAAAAATAGCGCATCCGAAGGCAAGTTTCCGAAAACAGATAATGAAAGCGACTGCACTTATTGCAACTTTAAGAAAAAATGTTTCCCGGGCGCAACATCGGAATTTATGGGGTATGGTTAGATGGGTCACATTGGTTTTTTTGATATAGAAACAAAACGCCTGTTTGAGGATGTCGATCCTCATTACCAGACTTATTCCTGGTCGCAGAAAGAACTGCTTCGTTGCAAACTGACCCCGAAACTTGGCATGGCTTGCGCTTGCGTGCTGTCGGATAGCGGCGAGAAGTATGAGTATGAAGAAGCCGAAGAAAAGGCCCTGCTTGAAAAATTAGGCAGTTTCGATATGGTGGTCGGGCACAATATAGTTGATTTTGATTATCTGGTTTTGCAGCCGCATGATGCGTTGAATGTTCTGCAAAAGATTGGTAAAAAAACGTTAGATTTTTTTCAGACCATAAAACGGAGAACCCGCCAGTATGCAAGCCTCAATGACCTCGCGAAACTGAACCTTGGTTTGGCGAAAACTGAGGATGGCAAATTAGTGCCTAAGATGTGGGCTGCTGGAGAAATGCAAAGAGTAAAAGATTACTGCCATAATGATGTAAAACTCCTGAAAGAGCTTTACGAGTTCGGCTTAACCGAAAGAAAAATTAAATATTATGTAAAAGATTACGGCAGCATAGTGGGCATCCGGGAATTAAACGACCCATGGTAGCCATTACTTTATTCTGCTCCTGTCCAGTTTCGTCTGCCCCGGTTGCGCAAGCGTCCTCGCGCTTTCCGCCATATTATCGCCAGCCATCCTTGCGGGAAACCCATGCCGAGAAATTCATGCGCGCACGGGTTTTTGATGTTATGCATGCGTGAATTCCCATTCCAGTCGATTTTCCACGAAAACCGATTAACACCAAACCATCAAAAACCGCGCCTTTTTTGCAGAATCGGTGTTAATCCCGCCCCCGTCAGCGAAACCATTAAAAACACTAATCACACTAATATTAGTGCAAACACCAAGGAGGCAACCTTATGGCTAATGCAACCCTCACTGTTTCAATCCCAGAGAAACTCAAAAGGGAACTCAACGAGGTCAAGGGCGTGAACTGGAGCGAGGAAACGCGGCAGTTCCTTGAGGGCAGGGTAAAGCGCCTCAGGGTTCTGAAGAAACTCGACGAACTCACGAGGAACAGCGAGCTGACCGAGAAAGACGCCCTCGAATTCGGCAGGAAAATAAACGCGGGAATTGCGAGAAGGCACGGCATGGGCTCGTGACGCGGGAGGTGTTTTCTTGGCGCTTCCGAGGCTTGTCGTAGACGCGAACATAATTGTTTCCGCGCTGCTCAAAAATTCGCTCACGCGGAAGATTCTGCTGGGCGGGAATGCGCCGCGGTTTTTTGCGCCAGCATTCATAAGGGCGGGACTTTCAAAATATTCGGGCGAGTTCTCAAAGAGGCTCGGCGTGAAGGAAGCCGAGATTGAGGAGGCAATCGCGCTGCTTTTCGATGCCGCGGGCATAAGCGTGCCTCTGCCCGAGGATTATTCCGAATTTCTGGAGGAAGCGGTGCGGATAAGCCCCGATAAAAAGGACGCGCCTTATATCGCGCTTGCGCTGAAATTGGAATGCCCGCTCTGGTCGCAGGATGCGAAGCTGAAAAAGCAGCAAAAAGTAAGGGTGTATTCTACAACGGAACTTGTTAAGGAATTAGGCGATTAATCCGCAATCCCGCGCGTCAGGTTTAAAACCCCTTTCCGCCAACACTCGCTTATGAAACCGCGCGGTTCAACTTCAAGCCTGCGTGTGCTCGTCTCCCCCGCACCTTTCAAGGGTACGTTAACAGCGGCGGAAGCCGCTGACGCGATTGCGCAGGGCGTCCGCTCCGCTCTCCCGCAGGCAAAGGTCGAATTGTGCCCTATCGCCGACGGCGGGGAGGGAACTGTGGAGGCAATCGCATCCGCCTCTAAAGGCGCGAAAGTTCACACCGTTATTGTCCACAACCCGCTCGGAAAAAAAACAAAAGCGAAATTTTTGGTTCTCCCCGAAAACCGCGCGCTAATTGAAATGGCGGAAGCCTCGGGTTTGTTGCTGGTTCCGGAAAACGAGCGCAGCCCCCTGCTTGCCACAACCTTTGGCACTGGGCAGTTAATCCTCGCCGCCCTCGATGCGGGCTGTACCAATTTCATAATCGGCATCGGTGGCTCGGCAACCAATGACGGGGGTGCGGGAATGGCGCAGGCTCTGGGGGTTAAATTTTTCGATGGGAAGGGAAAGGAAATTTCCGTGCGCAGGGAGGAAGGTTACTGCGCGGCTTCCCTTGAGAACCTTGCGCGCATTGACGCTTCCGGCATCGACCCGCGCATTGCGCGCTGCAAATTCACGGTTGCGTGCGATGTTACAAACCCCCTGTGCGGGGAGCACGGCGCCTCCGTTATTTACGGTCCGCAGAAAGGGGCAACGCACGAGATGGTGAAGCAGATGGATGCGGCGCTGCGCAACTATGCTGCGGTGCTGAAGCGCGACATAGGCATCGATGTCATTGACATGCAGGGCGCCGGCGCCGCCGGCGGCCTCGGCGCGGGGCTGTTCGCGTTCCTCGGCGCGGAATTCGAGCACGGCGCGGATTTGGTCATGGAAATCACGGGCTTCGAAAAAAAACTCGCGGAATGCGACATCGTAATCACGGGGGAAGGATGCATCGATTCCCAAACCTGCAGGGGAAAGGCCGTGGCGCGCGTTGCGCTCCTTGCGCGCAGGCACGGCAAGCGCGCTGTTGCCATAGGCGGAAAACTAGGGCAGGGGCACAAGGATGTGCTCGCGCTCGGGATAAGCGCGGTAGGGGCATGCAGCAAAGGCACGAGCGGAAAACTCGTGAAAAAGAAATGCTTCCTCGATTTGAAAAATAAAACCGCGGAAATGATGCGCGGCATGTAACTGCGGCGTGCTCAGCCCTGCTTCCACTCGGCAATCTTCGCCACAATCTGCGTCAGCGAAAGGCTGCCGCTCCTCCACTGCCCTATGTAGTTAACCAGCCCCGGCAGGGAGGTTGCGCACTTCGCAGTGCAAGTGCCCGCGTTCCTGCACTCCTTCCACTGCGGGCAATCCTCGTTAGAGGAGCATGTCGGGGTTACGCAAACGCCGTTGCATTCAATCTTCCCCTGCTGTTCGCAGCCCTGCGTGCACGCGCCAGCCTGCCAAACGCCCGAACAGCAATATCCGCTGCCGTATTCAACCCCGCCGCACCTGCACGTTCCAGTTATTGCCCCCTCCCCGCAGTTCTGCATGCACGCGCCCTGCTGCCAGTTGCCCGAGCAGCAGTAACCGCTGCCGTGCTCCTGCCCGCTGCAGAGGCAGTTGCCTGTTATCTCGCCCTGCCCGCATGGCAGGACATCATAATAGCACGGGTCTCCCGGATTGTCGTGCGGGCATTCGTTGCCCAGATATTCCCAGATGTATGAAGTCAATGTAACCGGCCCGCCGTAGAGCCCTGTCCCGTTCGCACAGAACCCTCTGCCGCCGAAAACCACCGGGTTTCCCGACTTGTCCACCTCGCCCTTGTGCAAATTATACTGCTCGTCGCACATTATCCTTTTGTACTCGTTTTCATAAGGGGGAGGCCACAGGCTGTCGTTGGTAACGGAATTCCAGCCTTCTTCCCCGGCGAGCGTTCCCGTAACCCCTATCTTTTTCAGGATTGTCGCCCCGACAGGCTCCCCGTCCTGGCCCGCTGTGTAGAGCGCGGAACCCGGTTCAATCCTGGGCAAATATTTCAGCGAACCCGTGGGGTTCTGCGGGCTCCAAATAGGGTCCACATCAAGTATCGGGTTGTTGCCTGTCTTGCCGTCATGCCTGTTGCTGTAGAAACTGCTGTTGTTAATGTCAAAAGTGTCGTTTGCGGCATAATCTGCCCTTACATTAGTAAACCCGTAAAGAATGCTGTTTTTAACGTCCGAATTCTGCGTGCCCTCTTTTTTGCCCCAGCCCCTGTTCGCATCCGTGTGCCCTGTTGTCATGGATTCAAATGTGGATAATCCGTTATCCGCCCCTATGCGGACCACGCCCTGGTAATTGGACCTGCCCCTCCGCGTGTCCCAGATAACAGTGTCCTTTACGTGGATGCCTTCACGCGCGGTGCTTTCGGACAGTATTCCATTCCCCACAATATTCAGGACAATGCTCCCTTCTATGTATGTCGAAACGCATCCGTTCGGAATCATAAAGCCCGGGTAAGAGCCCCCGCCGTCGGGATACCATTCAAGCCCGTCGATTGCAATGCAGTTCTGGAAAGAAACATCCTTCTGCTGGTAGTTTGAAAAGTGAGAAATCATGCCGCATTTGTCGTTGTTCGGGTCGTTGTAATAATAATCAGCCCTTGCCAGGCAGCGCCTGAAAACTATGTCGTGCGACGAGCCGAAGCCGCCAGTGGAGCTTACCCCGAACAGATACCTGCCCGAGCCGAAGACGAATGAGTCCTCGACAAGGATATGGCTTGAGGTGCTCCCGATGATGAAGCCGTATGACACGCAGTTCATGTATGACGCCTCGCCGAAGCCGCAGCGCGTGACCTTTATGTGGTCCGAGCCGTGCACGCCGCCGCCGCCCCTGAAGAACAATATGCCGTCGACATGCACGTACGAATTGCCTTTGATGGTAAGCATGCTCGTGTAATCCCCTGCAGAAGCCAGTGAATAGCCTCCGTCAAGGGTTACATAAAACGGGTTTTCAGCGCGGATGGCTGTGTAACTGCCCGCGCTGCCGTTCGGGATCATGTTGTAAAGCACCCTGTTTTCCTCCCCAGTGTAAATGCCATCGCCGATTATTGCCGTGTCGCCGGATGCCATTTTTTTTGTCGCGCCGGTGACTGTCTTGCACGGCTGCGCCTTTGAGGTGCAGGCGTAAGAGTCATTTCCCGTGCCCCAGCCGCTGCCCTTTCCCGAGTTGCATTCCTCTGCTGTGCCGCACACGTAATAAGTCCCGCCAGCGCCGCACTCCGAATCAGCGCCGTCGCAATCTTCATCAATGCCGTTGCCGCATATCTCCGTGCCTGCGCTCACTTCGCCTGTGCACGCGCCCCACGAGCCGTTCGTGCAGGTTTGCGTTCCGTATTCGCACGCCCCGACATCGGTTGTTCCGCACTGTTGTGCCTGCCCGTTCGTGCATTCCTGCTGCTGAACCTTGCAGGAGCCGTTCGCGTCGCATGTTAACCCTGTGCCGCAGCCGCACTGCGAACAAACGTCAGCCAGCGTTCCGTTAACGCACTTCTTCGGCTTTGCAGTTGAGCAAACGCCGTAAGCAGTGCCGTCCGTGCAGTACTGCCCCCCACCGCCCGGTGTGTATGCAATTTCAAGATAGGGGCGCGTTGCATCAGGGTCTTCCGCAGTCCTTATCGTGCGCGCAGAGCAGTCGCCGTTGCTGCAGGCATCACACCCGGTCCCCTCCGCAAGCTGGCGGAGCATGAACCTTGCAGGCTGCCCGCCCGCAGCCCTGCCTTCAAGGTACTGCACCCCTTGTGCATCAAAATCGGCGCAATACCGCCCTTTCAACCCGGTGGCAATCAATGTCCGCCCCAGGGCAATGCCGTCGTCCGCCCCGCCGCTTTGGTTTGTCCAGCTGTTAACGCCGTCATACGTGTTCCATGTGTCCTTGGTTATATCCAAGCCCTCCTTGCCAAGCGACCGCAGTTCCCAGTAAGGCGAGCCGCAGTTTATGGAACTGCTGACATAGGAGCAAAGTTTGGCGGAGGTTATGTCCGCGCCCGTCGGGATGCCGGACGACAAATTGACTGCATAATGGAAGATTGTTCCCTGCACAAGCGAGTAATAATTGTTGCCTGAATAATTCTTCGCCGGATTGTTTGACCTTACGTAGGTATCCAGCCAGCCGCCCGTAAATGTGTCCGCGGAGCGCAGCCCGAAAGTCACGGTTACGGGCTCGCCCTGCAGGGAAGCGGTGAACATCCCCTCCCTCGGCGCCTGCGCGCAGCCGCTCAGCAAAACCGTGCCCGCAACAAGGGCGATAAGCAAAACCGCTGGCGCAAAAAGCGCGCATTTTCCTAATTGCATCCTTAACCCTATACGTTAAACCCGTTATTAATGGTTTCGCATTTGCTTTCCCGGGCACCGGCTTTCCGCTGCAGCGGTTAATTGGCCGCCCGAAGCTGTGCAGTTAACGCCGTTCACATCAATTTTCCCCCCGAACCTGCGCAAGGTTAATAAAAACAAGGTGCCCTAATGGTTTAAAGTAAACCGCGCCCCCATGCGGTTGAGATTTTTACAAGGATTGGAGATTGGTTTTTTTGGCAAAGCCCAAGGTTTTTGTTTCGCAGCCGATTCCCAAAAAGGGAATAGTGCTTCTTGAAGCGCATTTCGATGCGGAGGCAAACGCCGAGAAGCGCGTACTCACAAAAAAGGAACTTATCGCGCGCGTGAAGGGAAAGGACGCGCTGCTCTGCATCCTTACTGACAAAATCGACGCGGACGTCCTCTCCGCGGAGCCGAAACTGAAAATAGTGTCGAACTTCGGCGTGGGGTTCAACAACATAGACGTTCCCGAAGCGACAAAGCGCGGCATTGTTGTGGCAAACACGCCGAACGTGCTGAACGAGGCAACAGCGGACTGCACAATCGCACTGATGCTCGACATTGCGCGCAGGATTTCGGAAGGGGACAGGGTTGCGCGCGCAGGCAACTTCACTGGCTGGGAACCCGAGTATATGTTGGGCGTTGATGTTTACGGAAAAACCCTTGGCATCGTGGGCCTTGGCAGGATAGGGAAAGCGGTTGCGGAGCGCGCATCAAAGGGCTTCGGAATGCGCGTGTTCTATTCCGACGTTATAAGGCAGGAGGATGCGGAGCGCGAGTTAGGCATAGAATACAAGCCGCTCGAGACGCTGCTTATGGTCAGCGATTTTGTTTCGCTGCACGTCCCCCTGAACGAAAAAACGAAGCACATGGTAGGGGGGCACGAACTCGCGATTATGAAGAAAACCGCATGCCTCATAAACATGGCCCGCGGGCCCGTTGTCGATGAAAAGGCGCTCATAAATGCGCTTAAGCAGGGCACGATTTTCGGCGCAGCGCTGGACGTTTACGAGAACGAGCCCGAGATTCCGAAAGAGCTGCGCGCGCTGCAGAACGTTGTCCTCGCGCCGCACCTTGGGAGTGCAACCGTGGAGGCAAGGGACGCCATGTCCGTTCTTGCGGCGCAGAACCTTGTGGATTTTTTCGCGGGCAGGACGCCAAGGGCAGTAGTGAACAAAGAGGCTGTTGAAAAGGTCGCGCGCCCTATGCGCTGAAACTTTGCAGAATAGCTATGGAGGTGGTTTGGTAATGGAAAAAATAAAACTTAAATTAAAAAATCGTGCTTTTGGAGAATATTTAAAAGCATCCTTGCTTGATGCAATTCGCCAAGTGAAGGAAAACCCCGAATTAAAAAAAGCGTATGGCTTGCCAGATGATTATGAAAATATGGAAATAGAAATTGAAGTAGTTGATGCGCACAAAAAGGTGCATAATCTGTGATTGCAAAATAATGGGGGCGTGCAATCCTCACGGTATCTGCTGTTCCTTTTCTGTTTTTGTCAGTTCCTTGCCGCTGGTTTTATCAAAAAACGTTAATTCGAATTTGTATTTCCCCGCCTTGACAGTTGGGTACCATTGAACTAAATACGCTTCGCTCTCCTCTTGCGGCTTGATGGCATCCCATGAATTCATCGATTTGCTGTCGAACCAACTATCCTGTCCCTCCGCTATCAGCGGCGGGTCGTTGCTTTTGACCGAAACATCTATTATCCTGTATTTCAAGCCAAGATTAATTACCGTGCCGCCGGTGTTGGTTATCTTAAAATTTATTTTTTTAATATAGCCGCCAGAAGATGAGCCGTACCAAGTATATTCTATGCTTGTTATGTTGGCGTTGGCGCTCGCTTCGACATTGTTGGCGGCTCCTAAATCCAAATTATCCGGGAATTTGACGAACACAGACTCTGACTTGCCAAGACTTTCTACGGCAATAAATCCTTCTGCTGAAAAGTCCCCCGCGGCGCCTTTCGAGAAGAAGTCTTCCGGGACTTCAAAAAATAAAGTGCCCTTTTCCGACAAGCCGGGGTTGATTTTTTCCAAGAAAAAGTCTTTTGCGTTTTCAAAACCGACAAACGTATTTATGCCAATTGAAGAACTTTCATAAACCCTCGTCTTCTTGTCTATCAGTTTTATGTTGCCAGCATTATAGCCATTTATTGCATCCAGCCCTACATTTTTTACCGCGACATCAAGAATTACGAAATAGCCTTCAGTTTCTTGGGGGCTACTAAAAGAGTTTTCTGGAAACAATTGTTTTCTTACGGCAACGAGAGTTTTCTGGAAACAATTGTTTTCTTACGGCAACGTTGGAAAATTTATACTCCAGGTTATCCAACACAACCGCCTTATCGAACTCATACGTTTTTTGAGATTCAGAATCGCTCGCGCCCCGTGTTTGCGTTGGCGCCTCTTGGCCGTTTTGCGCAACCTCGGCATTCTGGCTGCCGTCGGAAACGAAATCCTTTCTTAAAGAGGAATTATTGCTTGTGCAGCCGCTTAACCCGACTATTATCAAAATGAAAATTAATCCTGCAATCGATGCCGTTTTCCTGCCGCTCATTCTGAAACCTCTTTATCTTTTTTGAGTAGGCCCATCAGCCCGCCTATAAAGAGCAATACGAATGAAAGGGAGTAAAACAAACTTATTGAAATCAGCCCGCCGACAGCGGAAACGAGCATCAGCCCCCCGCCGAGTTTTGGCCTTCCCTTCACCAACGCCGCCCCGACAATTCCGATAATGGAAAAAATAATTGCCGAAAATCCGAGCAAAATTACAAGAGAGCCTGACGAGGCTGTTTCTTGGCTGTCAACAGCTTCCCCAACTGCCGCACCTAAACCGCCTATTAAAATTGCCAAGAGCGCGGCAAAAAAGCCGAGGATTCCCCCGATAAGCCCAAGTACAAATTCAACCGTTCTTGAACCCATTTTTATCATTAGTTTTTGTGGGGGAAAAAGCATAAAAACTCACAGGTTACGCTGATGTTCCGCTGTCTTTAATTTGGAGGTTACGTTTCTGATTCTATGCCCGATTACGACCTAATAGCCTCGCTAAGGCGGAGCAAAATTAAGCCGCAGTTGCTCAGGCTTCTGCAGGAGCCGAAAACCGCGACCGACCTGAAAAAAATTATCGGCGTGCACAGGGAAAGCGTAAGCAGGGCGCTTCTTGAAATGGAAAGGCAAAAACTCGTCGTATGCATTAATCCTACCCAGCCGAATTTCAGGTATTACAAGACAACTGAGAAAGGGAAAAAATTGTTGAAAAAAGGTCCGCAATGAATTTTCCGCCTCTGTGCGCGGCTATATTGAAAATGTAAATTGGTTCATGTAGCCTATATATGTAAAGTGGGATTGGGAAAGAATATCCCTGCCGATTAGGCAATTAATTTCTTGGCCCTGCAGTGGTGCCGAAGTAAAAACACATTCGTAAGCAATTTGTTGTTGGGGGATAGTTATTCTTAGCAAATAAGTATAGCACTTGCAAGATTGGCAGGACGGAGTTGCCATTGTGGTTTCGCCGATTGGATTCAATTTAAGTGCTTGGGGAATATTTGCTTGGACTACGCAATTGCTCGCTCCTGTATCTATCAATGCCTTGCAATGTATGCTCTCAGGAACTTGCTTTCCTTCTTTTTTTAATTTTCTCTCCAATTCCGCAGGAACAGAAAAATAAATGTCTAACAATGGGCCTTCTCTCTGTAGATTGTTCATTGTGCGAGTTATGCTGGACATATCTATCCCACTAGTTACCAGTAATAATAAGGTTCGAAGTAAAATTTTGCTTTTGTTCCACAAGTTCTATTTTTTTCACCAAAAAAGGAACATTGCCAAATTTTTCAAATCCGCTATTTATGGCTGCCTTTTGAAACTCAAAAATACCAATTATCTTATCTTCTTTGATTAGCACATACTTGCCAGGATGCTCCGAAACTAATTCCTTCTTTTTGTCTTCGTAAGTTTGTAATTCTTTTTTCAATAAATCCCTATCCATTTTATATCACGCAACATTCTTGAAAATCTAAACTATATTCCGCATAAAATCTAATTCATATGCAAAACAACAATTGCGGGGAACCCTAAAAGATGTATACGTAAGTAGGGTTTTCGCCACCGCCTGCTTCCCCTTTCATTCCCTTTGCCAAGAAGTATTTCTCAATATCTCTTGCCTCATTCTCGCTATCAGCCTTCCAATCATTCCAATGTCGCACATTTTTTTCACTCTCATGTTCGTTTTTCCTCCGCCCTGGATTATTTGTTATGCCAACAGTCCAAATAGAATAGTTTTTGCTTTCGGCAGCCATTACCCTGCCTTCGATAGCCTTTATTATCTCGGATTTCTCCAAATAATCACCAGTATGTATTGTGCCTACTCCTATTTTTAAAGAGCAAAATGTCTTTATAAACTAACTGTTGCCATTTGATGCTGGCACGTTAGTGTCCGGAACCGCCCTAATCATCCGCTGATTCCCCTGCCCTTATGGATCAGTTTCTCCACATCGCCCTGCCTTATGCCCAGTTTTTTTGCCTCCTCCCTGCCCTTGGCTGCGGCCCTCTTCCATTCGCGCAGTATCTCTTCCTTGGAAGGGGTTGCAATCCTTTTGAGCAGCAGCGTGTCGCCGCTTGCCACCACGGCGAACGATTCTCCCTCCTTCAGTTTCATGTTATCCCTTATGTCCTGCGGAATAACAACCTGCCCTCTCGAACTCATTTTGGTCATTTCAACAGTTGCCAAAATCGACACCTCCATAAATATGACGCCCTACCTTATTAATAAGATTTGCGGAAAATCTTATTTAGCGCCTTTGGCGCCTGCCCCGTAGCCCACCAGAACCACAGCGTGTAATATCCCGCGACAGTCACGAACAGGAACAGGCGGAACAATATTTCGTGCCCGATTTCCGCAATCCCGAGCCCGTAAAAAACAATGAGCAGGATGCTTGCGGTTATGCGCAGCAGGTTAAAGAGCACGGTTGCAGCAACGGCGCCCGCAATGCCGAGCGCGCGCTTCCTGATTTCTATCCCGAATGATGCGGCAACCGCGGCAACGAGCAGCAGCATTTCAAGAAGCCCGGTGCAGAGGTATGAAACCGAAATCGGAAACGTAAGCCCCTTGCCCCACGCGAAAATAAGCACGGGTTCGGAGAACGCCTGAACATTTCCGTTAACCCCGAAAAACCCCGCGAAAAAAAGCGCGAGGTTCGCGTAGAAAAGTTCAACGTTCGCAAGCGGCACAACAAGCAAAAACAAAAAATGCAGCGCCGCAAAAACAACTGCCGTTCCCGCGAGGAACTTCAGCCCGCGCAGGGCCTCCGCCCTGAAGTTTGCGCTTTCCCAGAAGTTTTTTTTGCCCTTAAGTTCCGAAATTTTCAGCGCGCCGCCGGGCAGTTCCTCCGCGCGTGGAGGTTCCGCACTTTCGGCGCCATTTCCGGCAGGAGCCATGCTTTCGCCGCCCTATTTTGAAATGCTCAGCGCGGGTCGCCTTTCGGCCAGCCCTTCGCCCCCTTTGCAACCGTTATCACAGCCCCGCCGCCCGACATTTTTTCGAGCACTGCCAGGTTGAAGAAGTATGTGAAAATTTTCACGGGCGTGAGCACAAGGTTCATCAGGAACGCCGCGATTAGGAAAACAGCCCCCGCAACAAGCGCCGCAAGCACGGCCACTATCGGGTTGGAAAGCATTCCCGTAATTCCGAGCGCCCCGCCTATGAGCAGCCCCGCAATCACGGGCGGCCCGAAGAATATTGCCGCGCATATTACCGAAATAATCCCTATCGCAATGAGGAGCAAAAACTGCGCGAAGAGAAGGATAATTACCTGCGCAAGGTTCCTCCTTACAAGCCCCGCGGAGCGCTTAAAAGCATCGAATGCCCTGTGGCCGTGCATGTACATCATGTATTCCGCGAACTGCCCCTTTATGTAATTCACGGCCGCGAGTATTGCAATTCCGAGAGCCCCGATAATTCCCATCGCCACAATCGCCAGCGGGTTCGATGCAAATGTGGCAATTCCGCCAAGCACTGGCACGGCATAGATTGCGGACGTGAGCGCTGCGGGAAGGAGCCCGAACATCAGCAGCATGCCCGCAATTGAAAGCGCGAACGCGATGCCGAAAGGCAGCGTGATTAACGCAAGCACAATCTCGAAAAGCGTGAGCGAAACCGCAAGCCCCGCGAACTTCCCGAGATAGCCGAAAATTTTAGCCTGCCCCGTTGTTATGGATTCAAGGGTTGCGAAGAAGAAAACATTCCTCACAAGCCCGAATATCGCCCCCACAATAAGTGCCGCGGCAATTGCGGCAATAATGGCGATTATTATTATTTCTGAAGGCACCGCCGCTGCCTGGTTCAATACCCCGGCGAACTGCGTTGCGTCGCTATCCGATGCCCTGTAATCAAGCCCTCCCCAGCCCCCGGAGAGCAGGCTGACTATGAAAACAAGCACAGCAAGCTTCATCCATTTCCCGAACAGGCCGGGGCCGCGCAGCAGGCCGCGGGCCTTTGCAATGCCCTCGCCTATTGAATCAAACGCGTACCAGTTTCCCATGCCCTAATTATGCGCGCTTTCTGTTTTAAAGCTTTGCGTGTGCCTTTCCGAACCCGCGGCATGCGCCCGCATTCCCGTGCCCCGCTGCGCGCCCAAAAACCCCGTGCCCGCAATGAATAATAATAACATTAACCTATTCTATTCGGTTTTTGCGGTGTTTTCCATGCATGGAATGAGGAATGCGTGTTTCGCACTTTTTTTGTTAATCGCATTTCTGGCGTTTGCCGGAAACGCGCTCTCGGCGAATTATGTGCTGGATGTGAACGCGACAGGGGATAATTTCGAGGTGGGGACTGCGGATTGGAATATATTCTTCCAGCAGAACAAGGGCGGAACGATATATGGTGTTTGGGATTTGAATACCGACAGCAAAACCGACATTAGTAGCGGCGACAGAACGTGGCCGCAAAGGTCTTCCGATAGTTGGTCGTGGACAAGTTCTAGTTCAACTTGGAGGGCTGATGTTAACGATACTGCCGCCATACTCAATATTGATGAGCAACTGCAAAGCAGGGTTAAGGTGCATACCTATGGTGCATTAACAAATAATGCCCTGTATGACTTGAATTTCAATAAAACAACGACAATCTACCCGACTATCGGCGGAATACGGGCTGCAGTTCATATGGAATTTACTGATACAAATAGTGGTGCGACAAACTATGGGCAATTTTCACACTTCGTAGTGGGGAAAAGCACAGGGATGGTCGGGTATGCAGACAACAATACTGGCAACCCTGCGGGAAGCGACTGGTGGCATTCAATACAGCGCACAGATTTGAATTCAGATTATGACAAAAACTCAGTAATTGCCAGCGGCTACGCCAAGCGCGCCGCAGACTCAAGTTTTTACAACAAGAAGTGGGATCCAGACTCGCAGTATATCTGGACAACGACTGGAAATTCGGGGTGGAATGATAGTAGTGGCTTTAGCCCGCAATTCCAAGCCGGGGAAATGGATTATGTAAACTATATGCTTTATTTCTCAAACACAGGCGAACTTGGTGCCGTGAATTGGGGGCTGCAAGCCCTGCCCGACGAAAACAAAATCGATTACATAATGCTAGATTACAGGAACCCCGACAATTTATTCATGTCAAAAGGAACAACACAGGGCTTCGATTACAACACCGCGGCATACCTCCTCACAGCGGACAACAACAAGGTGGATTTCAACATCTGCACAAACGGAATATACAACGACCACAACAACTGGGACACTAACAGGTATTATCCCGCATTCCAGATTAATAATTACCTCGCCCCCACTGCGCCCGCGATGAAAATAAACGGCGTCCTGAAAACCGCGGGCGTGGATTATGTTTCCGATGTGAACGATTTGGGCAATTACGCCGTCGTTGTCTGGCTCGGCGCGCTCACTGGAAACGATGAAAACGCGCAGTTCACCATAGCGCAGGATTTGAACGCCCCCGCCGTAACAATAACCTCCCCCTCCGTTGGCTCAAGCACGGCGGCGAATTCAATGAACGTCAAATACTGGGGAATAGATGTGAACAGCGGGATAAAGAAATATTACGTGCAGATGGACAATCTTGGCTGGATTGACAACAACGTTAACATAACGCGCACTTTCTTCGGCTTGGCGCCTGGTTCGCATACTGCGTATGTGATTGCGCAGGACAATGCGGACAATAACTCGACCACTGCAACGGTTACCTTTACCCTTACCACTGTTTCCCCTACCATCCGCCACCTCGACGTGAACGCGACAGGGGCGAATTTCGAGGTGGGGACGAGTGATTTTAATATGTTCTTTAACCAGTATGAAGGTGGCTGCCTCTCAACGATTGTGGACTTAAACAGGGATTCCGCAAAGAAAAATCTATCCTCTGGCAGCGGTAGCACAGTATTTGATAATTGGCAGATTAGTGATGGCATTGTTACTAGGAGCGAGTCCGATGATAACGGGGCAGCCTTAACCCTTAACGAAGACCTGAACAGCAGGGTAAAAATTACCGCAAGCGGGGCATTAACCCGCTGGGGCCCTGCGGGGCAAAGCATCTCAGGCACAAGCGGGCAGATATATGACCTGAATTATGTCAAAACAACAACAATTTACCCCGTAATTGGTGGGTTCAGGGCTGCGGTCCATATGGAATTCACGGATACTAATTCCGCAGCAACAAATTCTACTTTTATGATTCACAGGACACAAACGCCTGCAGGTATCCTTTATACTTATCAGGATAACAATGCCACGGGCATATTCCCAAGTGGCGACCCTTCATGGTGGCACGCAAGGCAGCGCTATGATTTGAACTCCGACTTTGACGCAAACACCCTGCTCATTACTGGTTATCCTCCGCAAAGTTCCCAAACATTTTGGGATGGGAGATGGGCGCCAACTGACTTTGCAACAAATTGGGGTACTGAGGGGAATGTGGGCTGGATTGATTGGGATCTGGCTTCGGAATTCGACGCGGGGGAAATGGATTACCTAAATTACCTTCTTGTTCTCTCCGACACCAAACAATTCGGTCAGGTAATGTATCCAATACAGTCCGCCCCCGACGAAAACCTCGTGGATTATTACATGCTCGACTACCGCAACCCCGACAATTTGTTCATGGCAACGGGCACCTCGCAGGGCTTCGATTACAACACAGGCGCCTACAAGGTAACCGCCTCAGGCAACCGCGTGGACTTCAACATCTCCACTAACGGAATATACAACGACCACAACAACTGGGACACTAACCGCTACAGCCCCGCATTTGAAATCGCGAGCTACACCGCTTCCACCCGCCCCTTGATGCGCCTAAACAATGTTGATTTGAACGAGGGAATCGACTTTGTCGCGGATGTGAACACTGTGGGGCAGTACGCGGTTGTGGTTTGGTTAGGCTCCCTTACTGCGGACGACCAGAACGCGCAGCTGCAGATAGACGACAACTTCTCCGCGCCCATAGTTTCAATAACCTCCCCCGCAAACGGCTCCACGACAACCTCGAGCTCGGTAACAATCACATATTCAGCGGCAGGCTCAACAAGCGGCATAGACAAATATTATGTGAAAAAGGACAGCGAGGACTGGGTAGACAATGCGCTGAACCTTACCTACACATTCGGAAGCCTTTCCAACGGCGCGCACATTTTCTATGCACGCGCGCACGATGTTTCGGATGAGAACTCCAATGACGCAAGCGTTGCTGTTACTGTTGCGGTTCTGCAGAACAGCGGAGCCACGGGCTCGGTGCCCGAGAGCGAGGAAGTTATTCCCCCCATTAACCGCGGAGGCGGAGGGGGAACCGCGCCCGAACCCGAAATAATAAAGGCCGAGCGCGTGCTGTCGATTGAAACCTCCGGCAGTTTTGCCGCGGAGGTCGGCATACCCATACGCAGCCTTGATGAGGGTGCGGGAGCGGAACGCAAAAGGCTTGCAACAGGCGATGATTTGTCGTTCAAAAGGTCGCTTGTTGTGGAGGCGCTCTGGGGGGAAAATACGATTGTCAAGCACTCAAATTCAATAACCCTCACTGCTGTGAACCTGAGTGGGGAAGCGCTGCATGGTGTCGAGATTGTGGAGGAAATACCAAAGGAAGTAGCGAAGAGCGCGAAGACGATTGTAAGCGGCACGCCTTTCCACGTTGTCGAGGAGGACCCGATAATCAGGTTCACGCTTGGCGACATTCCCGCGGGAGGGGAAAAGAGCGTAACCTACGATTTCAACAGGAGCGCTGTGGAGGGCTCAATTACCCCGGCAAAGTTCGGAAGGATGCGCGCTCCCGTGGCGCTTGTAGGGCTTGATGCCGGCGATGCGTGCATGGGCGTGTTCTGCAACGATTATGACGCATGCACCGCGGATTACTGCAAGGAGGGAAAATGCGTTTATGATGTGCTCAGGGACGGAACATTGTGCGGCGCAGGCTTCAGGTGCATGGGGGGAAAATGCATAGAGGCGGGCGTACAGGCAACCGCGTCCGCTGTTGCAGGGACAGGGGAAGGAACTGACGCGGCAGGGCTGCAGCAGATTGCAGTAGTTGTTGCTGCCGCAATTATTGTGCTCGGCGCTGCGGCAATTTTGGCATTCCGCAGGGGAAAGGAAAGGCAAAGGAAATGAACCCTGCGCGCATTAAGTAAAGTATAATAATAAGATAACGCTAATTGTATCCAAGCCATCGGCAGGCGTTCGCAATGAAAATCGGCGGAATTTCAAGGGGGCTTTGAGTTGAAAATCGGCGGTTTCGAGGTAGGTCCTTACGCAGTTAAGGATGAGGGGGGTAAGCGGCACCTCATCATGGACTGCCGCGGCTGCATATACAGCTCGAACCTTGCGGACGACAAGGCGTGCAGGTATCACGTGATGCGCGCAATGCAGGAGGCGGAAGCGGATTTGGTTGTGCTTGCGGAGGTTTACGAGCGCGTTTATGGGGAGGAGCAGGCAAGGATGCTGATGGAGGTTGCGCAGTTAGCGCAGAAGTTCGAGGTCGAGAGCGTCTGGGGTTCCAAGTACCTCGGGGATGCGGCAAAGGAAGGGGAAAAAAATTTCGGGGAAAGGCATAACACGATTGTGCGCGCGGCGCACGACCTGATAATGTTCGACCCCATCGCGGCATATGTCGAGCTTCTTCAGGCCGTTGTGCGCGAGCGCGAGATGGTAAAGAAGAGCGACCCCGCAACATACTCGGGCGTCTACCTCAAAACCCTGCTTTACTTGCAATCGGAGTTCGAGAAAACCGAACTCATTTCAAAGGCAAAGGCGATACTGCTTAACCTCAAGGAAATGCCGCAGACTGCGCAGTTATACAGGAGTTTTTTCGAGGTGGATGTTAAGCCGAGCTTCATAGGCTCGAGGCTTATGTTCGGCGGCATGGAGAAACTCGAACTGCTTGACGAATACCAGGTAAAGGAATCGCAGGTGCAGATTTTCAGGCACCCGAACAGGGCGGAATGCCTTTACTTCATAAACCCGCCGGAGTATTCCCTGCCGCCCGATAAATATTTCATACTTTCAAAAACCCGCGAACTTGTCGCGTCATACAGGCCCGGGCGGACGAACCTCAGCGACCTTGCAAGGAGCAGGCGCTATTTTGAAAGGGTTTACCAGTCGACGATAAAGGACATCGCAAGGGAAGCGGGAATAAAAATCGACAATGCGGAAATAATAGAGCTCAGCGGAATTGTTGCGAGGTACACAGTTGGTTACGGCATCCTCGAGATATTGCTCTCCGACCGCAAGCTTACGGACATATACCTCGACTCCCCGATAGGGCTCAAGCCCCTCTATGTCGTGCACTCCGACTTCGGGCAGTGCCAGACAAACATCGTTTACACAGAGGACGAGGCAAGCTCCATGGTGAGCAAGCTGCGCGCGATGTCGGGCAGGCCTTTCGATGAGGCGCATCCGGTGCTTGATTTCGATTTGCAGGACCTCGAGACAAGGGTTGCGGTAATAGGGCCGCCTCTTGCACCTGACGGAGTCGCGTTTGCATTCCGCCTGCACAAGATGACCCCCTGGACACTGCCGCAGTTTGTCGATGTGAAATTCCTCACGCCCCTTGCCGCGGGCCTGCTTTCTTTCCTCATCGATTCGCAGGCGACGATGCTTGTCACGGGCTCAAGGGGCTCTGGAAAAACCTCGCTAATGGGCGCGCTCATGCTCGAGATAATCCAGAACACGCGCATAATAGTGCAGGAGGACACAATGGAAATAGGCGTTCCCTACATGAAGAGCATCGGCTTCAACATACAGCGCCTCAAGACGCGCTCGCCTATTGCGGGCTCGGCAGCGACATCCGAAGTTTCCCCCGCGGAATCACTGCGCACAGCCCTGAGGTTAGGCGACTCGGCGCTCGTAATCGGGGAAGTGAGGAGCAGGGAGGCGCGCGTCCTCTATGAGGCGATGCGCATTGGCGCTGCGGGGAACATTGTGATGGGCACAATCCACGGCGACTCCGCATACAGCGTATGGGACAGGGTTGTGAACGACCTTGACGTGCCTAACACATCATTCAAGGCAACGGATATTGTGGTTGTTGCCCGCCCCATCCGTTTCCACGGCTCGCTCGAAAGGCAGAGGCGCGTTGTTCAGGTTACGGAAGTGAAAAAGCACTGGACAGAGGACCCCGAGAAAGAAGGGGGCCTGCTTGATTTGATGAACTACACCGCAAAAAAGGACAAGTTAGAGCTGCTTGAGGACAACCTCAAGGAATCCGAAATTTTCCCGAAGATAAGCAGGATGTCGGGATTGAATATGGAGCAGATGTGGGACAGCATAAGGACGCACGCATCCGCAAAGGAATTCATGGTCCAGATGAAGAACGAATTCAAGCTCCCGTTGCTGCTCGAGGCGGAGAATTCGGTTGTTGCGAACAACAAACTTGTGCTCATAAAGGAAGGCCAGCTCAGGGAGCACGGCAGCATAGACTATAATGAGGTGCTCGGGGAGTGGAAGCACTGGGTCAGGAATTACCAGGTCAAGCGTTTGCTTGCGAGGAAAAAGGCGGGGAAGGAATAACTGTGCCGCTCACGGGGAAAAAGGCGGGGAAGGAATGATGTGTTTGCCTGGCGTGATTTGGCCCGAATCGGGAGTTAGCCGCTAAAGGTTGTGCTTACTATGCCTCGTTTCCATGGAAAGCCCGCAGCAAGGGCGCGCGATGAGGAGCCCGACATAGGCGCGCTTTACAGTGCAATCCCGACGCGCATAAGGGAGTTCGAGGTGCTTGACCAGGGGCTTGTGAGGAAAGCCACTCACCCTTTTGTGAAGTTCTGCCGCGGCATTCACCGCTCGATGCCTTCCCTGGGCAAGGGGGGAAAGTTTAATGAGCGGAACGCCGAGGCTGTTTCGTTCCTCGCATGGGACCTCACAGCGGAGGAGTTCGCGGCGGCATCGAAGTTCGCGCTAATAGTTTCGCTGCTTGCGGGTTTCGCAATAAGCCTTCTCATTTATTTTTCGCCCGTGGCAAATATAGTCGCGTCCATTGCAGGGCCCATGCCCTTCCTCGTGCCTGTTTACATATTCCTGCCGTTCATACTTGCGGCGCTCTACATCGTGAATTATGTCCAGAACTACCCGATAAACACGGCAAAGGCGGAGCAGATACGCGCCCTTACATATGTCCCCGAAATTCTGGGCTACATGGTGATGTCCATGAAGCTCGTGCCCAACCTCGAGAAGGCTATAGAGTTTGCGGCAAGGCACGGGCGCGGGAAAATCGCCGAGGACCTGAAGAACCTGCTCTGGCAGGTTCAGGTCGGCGTGTACACAACCCTTTCCGAGGCGCTCGACGCGCTTGCATACAGGTGGGGCACATTCAGCGAGGAGTTCAAGCGCGGCCTGATGATGGTAAGGGCATCCGTCATCGAGGACACCGAGGCAAAGCGTTATGCCCTGCTTGACAAGACAATGGCCGAGGTGCTTGAGAGCATAAAGTCAAAGATGGAGCAGTACGCCCGCGAACTCTCCCAGCCGAGCACCATGCTTTTCTACATAGGGGTGCTGCTGCCGCTTATACTCATAATAATCCTCCCTGTAGGTTCCTCATTTTCCGGGGCGCCGCTTGCAAACCCGATTATCCTCGCGCTGATTTACAATGTGGCGATACCGCTTGTGACAATTATTTTTGCTGTGAGGCTTGTGAGGCAGCGCCCCCCCACTTACGAGCCCCCGGTAATTCCTAACAATTTCCCCGGCCTTCCCCCAAGGGGAACAATGCGCCTTGGCGGCATGAACATGAACCTGGCGGTTGTGCTGGCGTTCGTGCTTATTGCCGGCGCGGGGGCGTCCCTTTTCCTCTCCATGCAGGGCATGCCCCCGCGCGCCGTGCTCAAGGAGGGCACGCCACAGCTCCTTAATTACGACAGGAGCGAGGCGGAGATACTGCGTGCGGACGGGAAGAGCGCATCATATTTCAATGCGGACGAAAGCAGCGAACGCTACCGCGAACTCCTCGGGCAGTCGGGAGATGCGGAAAAGGCGAAGAAAAAGCTCGCGCTCGAGCGCTCGCTTTATTTCATGGACGCGGACCATGATGCGGCGCCGTACAACCTTGTATTCGGCCTGCTCATAACCGTCGGCATAATGGGCTTTATCGCGCTGCATTACCCCAACGTGGCAAAGCGCCGCGTGCAGGAGGAAGTAATGGTGATGGAGAACGAGTTCAAGGACTCCCTGTATGTGCTTGCCTCGCGCATGGGGGAAAATAAGCCTGTGGAAGAGGCGCTGAAGCACACGCGCACCTTCCTGCCTAAGCTGAAAATTTCCGACCGCCTTTTCGGGCGCACGGTCGACAACATTTCCCTGCTTGCAATGCCGCTCGAGGCAGCTGTTTTCGACCCGCACTATGGCTCATTGCGCGACAACCCGAGTTCAATAATACGCGGCTCAATGCGCCTGCTTGTTGACAGCGTGCAGTTGGGCGTGAATGTCGCAGCGCGCACAATGATTTCGCTCAGCATACAACTGAGCAATTCGCAGAAAGTTGCGCAGAACCTTAAGGTGCTTGTGAGCGACATCACGGGCATGATGAAGACAATGACGATGTTCATAGCCCCCGTTGTTTTGGGCATAACCACCAGCCTGCAGAGGGTCGTGATAGTCACGCTTGCGTCCATCGCTTCCTCGGGCACGCTCGAAACCGCAAGCCCCGATGTTTCCGCTTTAGGTGCCGCGGGCTCCTCCGTCGCCTTTTCAGGCGTCAACCTCTCCTCGTTCATAAATGCCGAGGCGATAAGCACGATGGCCACTCCCACCCAATTCATAATCATAGTCGCGATTTACATAATCGAGCTCGTGGTGATAATGAGCTACTTCACCACAAAGATAGAGGAGGACAACGATTTGCTTGTGCGCATGAACCTTGCCCGCAACCTGCCGATTGCGATAATTGTCTTCGTGCTTTCAGTTGTCGTTTCCAACGCGCTCATAGGGACCTTTACGGGCGGGTGATGTCATGTTTGAAATCTTCAGGATGCTGATAGGCGCGATAATCGCGCTCCTCATACTCTTGATAATAGTCACCTCGATAACCTATTTCAGCAACCTCGAAATCGAGATAAGCAACCAGCGCTTCATCGACGGGCTCGGGAAGGTTGTGCGGCAGCCGAACGCAGACACCCTGCTTATTTCCGGCGTCACCTTTCCGCAGGGCGCGGCATACACTGCTTCATCGCTTGGGGGGATAATGGGCATCGACAGGGAATGCGTTTTGGTCCAGTCTCAGGGAGGCGCATTCGAGGACGGGTTAAACATCGTAACCGTGAAGCAGCGCGTAAAGGCGGACGTTTACATGAAATGTGAAACTGGTTCCGCCGGCTGCCCTGTTTCGTGCACGGTTTCTTTCGGGAAGGACATTAAGTGAGGCGCGGCAGCGTGCCGTTTGCCCTGCCGCAGCCTGAAAGCGGTTCCGCACGAACCCGTTCGGCCGCACCCGCGGGAACCGTGCCTTCGGCTTCCCTGGAAAAATAAAAAGAAAACAGAAAAAGAAAAAAAGGCAGTTCTATTCTACCCGTGCCTTGACATTGTCCAGACTGCCTTCAGCGCCACGACGAATGCCGCGGGCGCAGCTAGTGCCGCTATGTTGCCTACTATTGCCTCCAGCACAGGCGAACCGAGTGCGCCAAGCGCCGCCTTTGTCGAAATAAGCGCTATAGCGGCAACGAGGAACGCAACCGTTTCCTTGTCCGTGACATTGAGCAGCCCTATAATCAGGCCGAGCACAAGCATTGCGAATCCGGCATACATTGTCATGCTCGCGTCAACGGTCATGAATGCGGTAGCTATTCCCGCCACCAGCGCAATAAGCACGCCGAGAAGGAATGCCCAGCTCCCGATTTTCTGCATGTCCATTTTTTTACCCCCTTTTGTTTTTGCTTTTGGATTAACTTTATTTTGAATTTTGTTTTACTTAATTACCGCTTTCCCGTTTAAAAAGTTATCTGGTGCGGGGTTTCCGCCCCCGCGGCAGCCCCGCGTTCCCGAAAGCACGGGCAAAGAACGGCTCTTTGCCCGCACGCGGGTTTTTTTTGCGCCGCCCGCGGCACGAAACCCGCCCGCGCAGCGCAACGCAACCTTTAAATATTGGTTAAGGCAAACTATTAGCGGTCTTTATGAAACCGAAATTCTTGAACAAAAAAGGTCAGGCATCCAGCGTCTTCAATTTGCTGATTGCCGCGGTTGTCGCGGTCGCGATACTGACAATACTGATGTACATAATGAACCTTATTCCGAAGCCGTTCAGCCAGTCCCCGACCGAAAGGGCTGTAGAGGTTGTAAAGAGCCACACAACCCTGCTCGGCACAAGGGAAATAACCAGCGAGGTTACATGGCAGAACAAGGGCGAACTCTCCGCAAGGGCGATTGCGGACGGCACCGGCTCCCTTGCCGAGGACCAGGTATGTGTCCTGCCGGGGCAGTTCGGGGAGGGCGACAGTTCCGGCAGTTTCATCGGGCTGGGAAACGGCGGCACCAAGATACAATATGCCTTCGAGGGCAGCATGAACACCAAGCTTTTCGTGCTCTGCGATTATGTCAACAAGATGGACGAGACACTGGCAGAATACGACGTGGACTGGGCCGGCCAGTGGGGCGACTGCCCGTGTAAGCTCAATTATGACGGCGAGGCGACCAAGTGCTGCATAGTCGCCATTGTAAGGGACTGAGGGGCGTGCGCATGCGCACGGATATTTTCGGGCTCGACGATAAAGGGCAGAGCGAGTGGAGTTCCGTATACCTCATTATAATTTTCGCGATTGCGGCGCTGCTTCTTATCGCGCTGGTTAAGCCGATGTTCAAGAGTTCGCAGGACATCGTCAAGACCTACCCCGGGGTTGCTGAAAAATAAGCGCCTCAAAAAAAAACAAACCGCGGGTTTTTTGTTTTTGTGCATACGCAGTAAACCCCGCGTTCGGGCGGGTTTGTTTTTTGTTTTTGTCCGCGGCTTGCCTTTTGTTTTTCCGCAATTCCCCGCCCTGCTAACCTTTAAATACATCCTCGCAGTTCTTCCTATCATGCGCACTTTAAACCGTGCGGGGCAGGAGGCGGCGCCCTTCGAACTGCTCGTCGCCGTGATAGTGATGACCTTCGTGATAGGCGCGGGGCTTGTCGCGATAAACTACCTGAACCAGGAAAAATGCAAGGGCGAGGCGGACAGTTCCGTCGAGAACATGAAAACCGCCATAGAAACAGTCGCAAAGAGCCAGGGGCACGCCTCGGTTTCCTTCACAATTCCCGGGTGCTTCAGGGCATCGACGGACAGGGGCTGCAGCTATTCATCCGACCCCGAGGGGGCGAAGCTCTGCATACGCCACATGGACGACGAAACCGTGTGCTCGCATTACTGCGGCGGCTCCTCAAGAAGCTGCTATCTTCTCATGTTCTCCAGCGCGAACTACCACTCCGTGAGGTGCCTGAGGATAAGCAGCATGACGAATTTCCTTGCGGATGCGCCCTGCGACCCGGCACAGCCGGGCGAGGGCTGGGTTCTCGAAAACTGGGGCAGCGAGAGCATACGGGAGGGGCAGTATAAATTGCTTAACCCCTTCGGCCTCGATGCCGATGCCCCGATTGTATGCCCTTACAGGAGGGTAAGTGGGTAAGTGCGTGCCTTTCCGTGCGCGAGTGCGTGCGCCTTTCCGTGCGCGCCGTGCGGAGGGGGATGCATGATTGCCTTTGCGCTGCTGCGCGAACCACGAGGCGGTGTTTCCAATGCTCGGCTTCATACTCAGCAAGATGAACCTGCTAATCCTTGTGGTTGCGGTATTTGCCATAGTTTCCTATTTCACAACGAGTTTCATCCTTGTCACCATAGATAAGGAGGCGCAGATAGTCGTCGACAGGGCGAAGAGGATGGCGGATTCGCTTGTCAATTCCCCCTCCTACTGCGACAGCGTGCGTTACGCGCTCCCGCCCGCGCTCTCGGTTTCCGGCGGGGAGCAGTTTTATGTCATGAAAATTTCCGCGAGCGATATTTCGGAAAGCGGCGCCGGGGAAAAGGAACTGAAATACCTCGTGTTCCAGATTTTCAGGAGGAAGGACCCTGCCCACGCAATAGCCGCTGATTCGTTCATAACTTCGGCAACAATAAGGATGTTCGGCGAGACCGACGGGGTGTGGGGCGAGGTTACTGACGGGGTTTTCGCCGACCCGCAGGCAGCGGTCCCCACCAATGAAATAATTTTCGTAAAGGAAGTGGTTGGCGGCCAGCCGATAGTTTACATAATCCCCTGCAACTCGGGCACGTGCACCGCCGACAAGGACCGCGTGGGAAAGGATTTTGTGCGTGCGCAGAACCTGCCCGACGAGGAGGGCGGTTTCAGGTGCTGAGCGGGGCGAGCGCCGCAAGGCGTGTTTCATTCCTGCCGCTGCCGAAAACCGCGCGCGGCTTTATCGGCCCGATAGGGGATGATTTGCCCAGCCTTATCCCCCTGCTCTTCGCGCTCGTCGTATTTTTTTCCACATTCGCCTTCGCCTTCGGCGTTTTCGAGGCAAGGGACAGGGACTTCCAGCACGACCTTAAGGCGCTGCAGCTTGCGCACGCGCTCAAGGCGAACGGCTACATAGGAAGTGCCGCGGAATTCTCCGTGCGTTGCGCCTCACTTGGGATTTCGGGGATGAAGTACAGGGCGTTTGTAACAGATGTGTATGCCCATACTGCCGCCGCTGCCGAACCCGAAATTCTTGACATCTACCGCCTGGCGCCTTTCTCCCTTGGCGGCGATGCGCTTGAATGCACAAACTCCGGGGAGCCATTTTCAAAGGAGAACGCGCTTCAGGCAACGGTTGTTGTGAAGGTTTACCCCGTAGCCGTAGAAGACAACATGGTTGTCAAGCCCATGCACCTGGTGGTGATTGCTTGGAGATGAGCGGAACCCGCAACTGGGTGCGAACCAATGCGCAGCGCGTTTTGCCGCGCGCGAAGCCGCCCGGTTTGCGGGGTGTTTTTCCGCCAATCGGCTCGCGGGGGCAGGCTGCTGTAACCGACGCGATGTACTTCCTCATGATAGCGAGCGCGCTCTGCGTTTTCCTTTTCGCATTTTCAAACAGCTACGGCAATTCCGCCGCGGAGCAGATAGAGAGCCAGTATTATGCGGATTACGCCACCTCAGCGCTGAAGACAATGCTCTACAGCTCCACTGCACGCTCCCCCGAACAGTCGATTTACTTCGGCGAAGCGGAAATAGACTATCTCCTTGCGTATGTGAAGGAGGATTACGCAGACAGGCATTCTATAGGCGTGGATGCCGCGGCAGCGCTTTCCTCAAGCCTGCGTTCCGCGATGCGCCCGCTCTCGAACTCCTTCGATTACATATTCTACATCTCCAAGGGCAAGACTGACTTTGTTTTCGCGTTTATGCACACAAGCAACTTTGCCGTTGCGGGTTCCGGGAGAGATTTGCAGGTTTCCGCACGCAGCCCGGCGCACATCGATTATTTCTGCGCCCTCGGTAAAATTAATTCCGGCTTCTTCGATGCCCTGCAGAAACTGAAGGGCAGGCTTGGCGGCAGCTACCAGGCATCATCAAAAATAGGCCTGCCCGAACTTGACGCGAAGGGCGGGCTCAGCACATCTGCGGCGGAGGCAACCCTGATTATCTGGACCGCGGCCGACCTCAAGGGCGTTTTCGACAAGCAAAGCGCGGAATGGTGCTGCATGGGGGCGGGGGAATTCCTCGCGCTTTCGGAAGAGGATATTTTGAAACTTGATTGCGTGCCGCAAACCAATACTGCAAATCAGTGAGCGCGCGGTTCCGCCCTCGCGCGGGAACTATTCCAGCCTTCTTCCCTTGAACTGGAACCCGCATTTGGGGCAGGTGTATTTTATCTGCTCCTGCAGGACTTCCGCCCCTTTGGCGCAGTGCGCGCAGAACCCCGTGCCGCAGTTCGGGCAGTATATTATGTCGCTTGCGGGGTTCCTGCAGTTCGGGCATTTTTTCCTTGCGGCATCGAACTCCTTTGTGACAAGGTCTGAATCGTCGTCAAGCGAAAGGGATTTGAGTTCCTCCTCCAGCGAATCTGATTCCTCTTCGCTGAAGCCCTGCGTGCCGAGCTCGTCAGCGCCTCCTCCCTGCCCGGCATCCTCGCCTTCTTCGCCAAAAACGCCCGCCTCTTCCCCTTCCGCAGCCCCTTCCCCCGTTTCCACTTCGGCGCCTTCCGAATCCGCGGGTATTCTCCCCTCTTCCTCCGCGCCCTCTTCCTGCATGCGCCTTCTCTTCGACGCTGGCTTTGCCTCAGCCTTTTCCTCCGCAGATGCGCCCGCCTTCCTCCTGTTCATCCTCTCCTCGAGGAAGCTCTGCTGCACCTTGCCGCGCTTCCTTATTTCCTTCTTTTCCATTTCATCCTTGAGCTGCCCGAATATGCTGTCCGCTATCTCGTCGTACTCGCCGTCGGTCTGCGGGTAGCGGTTGTGCCTCTCCTTGAAATTTTCAATCTCCTTTGATGCAAGCGCATTCGTCCTGTCCTGCATCTTTTCCTTTGCCTGCGCGATTATTGCGGAGATTATTTTTTCCCTGTTTCCGTGCAGGGCCACGCTAGGCTCGCCCGCAGGCGCCGCTGTTTCCGCCTGCACAGGCTCGGGCATCACGCCCTGCTCGGTGCCGCCCTTTGCGAAACGCCTGAGCCTCCTAGGCAAGGGGTCAGCCATTTTTTCCGCCCCCCTTTTCGAGTTTCCTGAGCTTCTCAAGTATGTCCTTCTTCACCTTGTCTATTTTTTCCTGCTTCTCCTTTTTTCCGGTTGGCGCTGCGGCGGCTTTCTGCCGCGGCTTCTGCACGGCGGGAGCCTGCCGCAACTTCGGCTTCGGTTCCTCAGCGGGTTCCCCATCTCCATCCTCAGCCTCCCCGCCTTCAGTTCCCTTTATTGCCGCAAGTTTCCGCATGAGCGATTTTTTCACAGCATCCCTTACCTTTTCCTTCTGCGCATCTTCATCCGCGGGTTCTTCCCCGCGCTCCCCTGTTTCATCTTCCTCTGTTTCTTCGCCCCCCTCGGTTTCCCCATCCCCCTCGGCCTCTTCATCCTCACCTTCGGTGCCCTCTTCAGGTTCCTCTCCGGCGCCCTCTCCTGCCCCCTTTTTTGTTTCCTCTTCTACGCCCTCTTCTTCCTCCGGCGCCTCATCTCCTTCAGCATCTTCCCCCCCCGTTTCCGCGGTTTCCCCCGGTTCTTTCTTTCCGCCCTCTTCCTCAGCGCCCTCATCGGTTTCTTCCTCGGTTTCTTCGGCAGCCGCACCTTCTTCGGTTCCCGTATCTTCTGCGGCTTCTTCCCCGGCGCCCTGTTCCTCAGCTGGTTCTTCTTCCGCGGGTTCGGCTTCCGCAGTTTCATCCTCGGCGGGAGCATTCTTTTGTTTCTTTGCTTGTGCCTGTTCCCCTTCCCTCCCCTTCGGCTTTGCGGAACCTAATATCTGGCCGATGGTTTTTTGTTCCGGCTTCGCGGGAATTGGTGCCGCCGCTGGCGCGGGTTTTTTTTCCGCGGCCGCCGCGGCTTCCCCGGATTTATCCTTCGGCTTTCCGAAAAGTTTTATCGGCGGGATTTTTTTGAAAAACCCGGCAATGCCCCCTATTGCAGATGGCTTCGCCCCGCCGCCCGCCGGTTTTTCCTCCGCGGGCTTTGCTTCCGCGCCCGCGGGTTTCCCGGCTGCCGGCTTAGCTTCCGCACCCGGCGCCTTTGCTGCCGGCGAAAAAGCCTTTCCCCATTGCCTTGCCTGCGCAGGGCCCTTGCCGAGCGCGCCCTTCAGTTCCTTCACCCTTTCCTCGCCCAGGGTCCCGACACTGACAAACCCTTTCTCGACGCCGAATTTTTCCATTACCTTTTCCGAAACTATTTTCGTGCCGACAACCCTTTTCGGCACGGAAACCACAACACTGCCTGTTGCGAAGAATTTTCTCCTCAGGGTCAGCAGTGAAAGCGCAAGCGCGAACGCGCCTATGAGCGCGATGAACATGTAATTCCGCCTGGGCATCGGAAGCATGCCGAGGAACCCTAAAATGAAAGCGCTTCCCGTAACCGCAACCGTGAAAAGCGAGCCGAGAATTACCGACCAGCCTGTTTTGTACGAGTGCTCCAGCACCCTTATCTTCGGCCAGCCCGCGCGCAGGAAAAGGTAGCCCGCGCTCGTGGAGCCGAGCAGGAGGCAGAGCGCGAAAAGCACGTCAACAATGAAATCAAAATCCAGAAGAACCCCGAACACGGACAGCAAAGCGATCACACCCGTTCCCGCACGATCCCGAACAAAGCAATCAAAACAACCACACAGCCAAACAAGTTCCGCCAAACCTTTCCCAAATCCTTTGCAAACCCTCTGCCAACAAACCCCTTGCCGGTAAACCCGTTTACTAAAGTTATTTATACTAGTTTATAATTATACTCATAATGCCCGCGGATTTTGTTGCAGGGTTAGCCATGTCGCTCTTCACCCTTGCAAAGGGCGGCGTCATCTGCTCCATACTCGTCTTCATCCTCGTTGCCCCGGCCATGCCCGTGCGCTCGGCAATAGCCAGGCACTACAAATTCGGCTGGCTCAAATCAAGTGCAATTACCTCATATTTATTTGTATTGGTTCTGGTTTCCGCGGCATATTTCTACCCCCTGCTGGCGGCGATGGGCGAGGGCGCCCAAACAGCCTATCCCGACGGCCTTGCCCCCGCGCCCGTGGAAAATGCGGCGGCGTTCGCGCTTTCCCTTATCAGGGTTGCCGCGGTTGCGTTCGTGATAACGCTCATAATAATGCCGCTCGTGGTTTTGGGCGCGGTTTTGTTTGACGCACTTTCAAAGCGCCGGAAAAAGGCGAACCGCCATGCGCTGGTTTATGTTTCGGTTCTCGCGGTCACTCTCGCCTCCTGCGCAGCGGTGATTTTCCTGCTCCCCTGGGTTCCGCTCGGGGTCCTGTATCTTATATTTTATGCATTTTAGGTTTTGATTATGGGGCAAAGAAAATATTTTGAACTCTGGGAAATCAGGCTCTTCTCGCTCTGCATGATAATGCTCATGGTGCAGGGCGTTTACGCATACCCCGTGCTCTTTCAGGACGGTTCGGATTCCGGCGGCACTAATCCTGCAGACCCGTTCACGGCAAGCCCCCCTAGTAGCACCGAGGCGCAGGCAAATGCAACTGATGCAACCGAGCCCTCTTTTGTTTCAGGCGACGGAACAATAGGCGGGGACACTGGCGCCGATGCAGGCATGCCCTCTTTAGGGACAGGCAAGCCCTGCGAAACCAAATCGCTCACTCCCGAAGAATCGCAGAACATAATGAACCTCCTGAAGGACGGGTATGTGGGGCGGGAGATAAGCTCCGGCGCGCAGGCGGACACCGACCGCGACAAGCTTGAGCAGAACAAGATCGTGCTTACCGACCCGGGCCGCGAACTGGGCGACGTGAAAAAGGAAATCACGGATACGGAGAAGCCGCAGGCCGCGATTGTCGAACAGCCGAACGAGAAATTCGACGCATGGGAAATTTCGCAGTTCCTTAACAACAGCATAAAAGGGGCGTTCGCTTACGGCATAGTGCTCGAGGACAGCCTGCGCACAGCGCGCTGTGAAGAGCTCTCCGACCCTAAATGCTCGGTTTCCGGCGCGAACCTGAAATACAGGAATTCAGGAGCGGGAATAAAGGCGGATTTTGTTAATGTTTGGAAAAGCATGCAGAACCTCTGGGAGGGGGACGTGAAAATTTCCGCATTCACGGACGAGGAAAACGACATACTGAAATCCGCGTTCCAGGGCGAGGACAAGGAAACTTTCAATATGAAGGTTGCCCAGCGCCTGCAGAGCGACCTCATAAAAAACAGCATCCGGGTAAAGGGCGGGAGCTTCGAGGCAAAGCTCGCAACGAACTGCACCAGCTCTGCCTGCGTGCTCTCCACTTACAGCATGTTCGACAAATATTTCAACTCGTGGATGAGTTCGGAACTCACAGTCTCAAACTTCGGGCCCGAGCTGCTCTACAGGTCCAAAAAGCTTTTCGGCTGGGTGGGCAGGCGCAGCTTCCTCAAGGGCACTATTGAGAACTACCTGGACAAATTCAGGCGGAAGTTCGAATCGCCGGGCTCGTTCATAAGCAATTTCAGGATGGACAGGGCGCAGGCAAACATAGACAAGTTCGGCTTCAGGAAGTTCTTCGACGAGCTTACAAACGACGTCGGCGGCACTGCAAATGCCCCGATTTTTATGACAAACGATTTCCAGGCATGGTGGAACAAGATGTCCTCCCCGGGCGGATACCTCGATTCCATAAACTCGCTGGAGAGGAAGCACGAATTCGTGAAGATTGTGAAGGACTTCCGCACCTATATAGGGGCGGGGGAGGCGAACAGCGCAATGGCCGAGAGGGCTTATGCCGAGGCTGTCAAGGCTTACGGCCCGAATTCAGGCGTGGCAAGGCAGGCATATGTGGATTACGGCAGGCAGTTCGCGCGCTGGCTGAACCAGATGGACGACGGGCCGCTAAGGCCGGATGCGCCCTTCTTTTTTGTCCGGCACCCCAATTCGCAGCTCTACAACTACGGCGTGAGGCAGATGAATTCGGGGGAGGTGATAGACCTCTACGAGAACCCGAGGCACATCCGCAGGATAATGGACAAGTTTGTGGATGACGGGGACTGGAAGGGGTTCATGGACGAAGCCTACAAATACCAGAGCACGTATGAAACCGTGGTAAAGGACGGCATAGACACGGGCTATATCCAGCTCTACAAGTTCGACGTTTCGAAGGCGGACTTGGCGTACAAGGTTCACGTGGCGGATGTAGACAAGCTGGTCGCGCAGGTGCACGAGAACGTCTGGGTTAACCTGCCGCAGCACGGGTGGGTGAGGCTCAACCAGGGCACGGCGGATATGGTCAAGCATTCCGGCGTCGGGGAGGTCGAGGTTTACAAAGGGGGCTGGGCGCAGGCGGAGGCGCTCACGCCAGAAAGCTTTAGCGCAAGGCTGACAAACGCAAGGGTGAGGAACAACATACGCGTGATGAACGGCAACATGGACCAGATACTCGGCACCCTGAAGGAAAGGAACTGGGCAGGCAGGCGCTACTGGTCCTTCCTCGACAAATTGATGGCGCAGGAGGACGAACTCATAAAATCCTATTTCAGCATCAAGGGCGGAATCAAGTGGACCGCATACCCCTTCGGCTACTGGTGGGTGAAGAAAGGGTTCGGTGTCGAGAGCATTTCACAGTACCAGCTGCCGGACACTTGGAAGGAACTGAGCATATACCAGGGCAACGGTGATGTTTATGACGACGCTTACATAGATTTCTTCGCAAACGAGGGCTCGGACCAGGGCGACATCTTCGTGCAGGTGCTGAATTATTTGCCTTGGGCCGCGATTATGAACGAAGTGTCGGGAAAATTCAACCCGCTCAACGACATGTACCAATCGCTCACCAAGAACGAGCTGCGCAGCACAACAGAGGACCTCGCTTTGTACTCCTCCACAGCGGAGGAATGCGCGGGCTGCACGCTCACGCTCAAGACAACAAAGCTGCAGGACTTCTCCCCGTTTTTCCAGGTTAACGCGCCAGTAAACAATTACATCCTCGAGGACACGCGCACCGACGAGGCGAAAGAGAAAGGGCAGACAATAATTATATATGAGCACCACTCGAACCTCAAGGGCGAAACCTCGGGGGACAATACAGTTGCCGGGGGCAAGATTGATTTGGTCGAGGCAAAGCAGGAGGAAACAACATGCAGCGACGCGCTGCGCAAGCTTTTCAAGGACGCGCCGATAGGCATACCTTTCTATGATGTCCCCGATGAGGCGTTTGCAAAGCTCGGTTCCGCTTCAGGCGGGCTGCTGGCGGGGATGGAAGCGATAACCTACCTCACTTTCAGCTGGGGCGGGATATTCAGCACTGTTGCGATACAAACCCTTATCGCGCCCAAATTGCAGGACTGCGTGGATTATGATGAGGGGTATTACGTGCACTACTTCGTGCCCGTGCGCGAGAAGGAAGGTGCCGCGGGCAAGGAGGGGGAACAGACAACAGCCGAACTCTCCACTCAAAAGGTTCAGGACTTTGTTGCGGGCCTGAACGAGAAGTTCAAGGCCGCGTTTGCGGGGCAGGATACGGAAAACGACCTCACTAAGGAGGCTGCGGAGAAACTCGGGGCGGAAATAGACAAGTTCGCAAATAACGCCACGGACAGCGACATTGTGCAGGCAACCCTAACCTTGCAGGGGAGGAGCAGCGGCCAGGTCACGGGAAGGAAACTGTTCTACTTCTGGTGCGGCGCGGGATGCGAAATGCACGCATCGGAATACAAGACCGAGGGAAAAGCCGTTACAAAGGACAGCGAGACAGGCACGGAACTTACATTCGATTTCGCGCAGGACAAATTGCTCAGGGACGGAAAGCCTATTGTTGAGAGCCCGGATTTCACAAGGATGGCCGATGTTTTCAATTCCAACGGGCCTTTCCAGAGCATACCGCGCAGGCTTACCGTGTCATGCCTGCCTGCCTACGGCAGCAAGGCGATGGAGATAAACGCAAGGGGAGAAGCCACCGTGCTTGACCAGGGGCTGCTGAAGTGTATACAGGACGGCGTGCTTGCGCAGACAGGCCTGCCTCTGGAGGGCGAAAACCTCTCACAGGCTTTCGGCAATGTTGAAACCGTTGTGAGCTCCACGCACCCGAACATAAAACCCATGCAGGACAGCATAGTTGCCGAGGGGGTGCCGCGCAGGGCTGCGGAAGGGAGCGATGCAAAGGTTATTCTCTCCGCGGACAACCAGCTGAACCTCTCCAAATCCAGCGACGGAATTACTGATGTCGGAACCCTCAAATCCATAATCTTCGCTAACGGCTCCATGGTTGTGAAGCCCGACGGCTGCATAATCATCTGGCTCAGGCACCATGCAGCAGGCATACTCGGGCAGAACGACGCGCAGGGCCTGCGCACACAACTCACCGACACCGTGAACCCGGAAACAGGCTGCCCTGAGCCCGCGCTTAATTTCGAGGTAATGCCTAACGACGAATCCGATTATTCCAAGGCAAAAGTAGAGGCATTCAACAAATCCCTCGGGAGCATGGGGCCTTTCCAGATTTTCGAAACAGAGGATAAACGGTATGTGCTCTACAGCGGCACTTATCCCGAGTGCCAGCCTTTCCTGCGGGTTATAGACAAGGCGACTGGAAAGTATGAGGATTATGCCATAAACGACCTCAAGCAAACCCCGACAGGAATATCGTTCACCGATCAGGATGGGCAGCAGCACACCCTCGATTTCGGGGTAAAGGACGGCATTCCGCAGGTTTCCTTTGACAACAAGCCGGAAACCCTGCTCAGCGCGCAGGGAAGGAACGGCTCTTTCTGGTACGACCCCGAGAAAGGGCTTTGGTATGCGGAGAACGCGCAGCTGCTGCCCCTGCTCGAGGCTTTCAGGGACGGCATTGCCACAAAGGTCGCTCCGAACGGGGAAGTAACATCCACGGCAAGCGGCAATGTGCTGAACCTTAACTTAGGGAGCACCTCGCCCAATTTGCTTGATTTGCCTTCATTGCCTGAGGAGCCCGGAATGCTCCTGCTGTTCCTGCTCTCATTGCTGGGCGTGATGGTTGCCGTAAGAAGCAGGCGGACGCGGTGCAGCGTTGCTGAATAGGCTGCTGCCGCGGCATGCGCATGATGCATCTGCAAAACCTACGCGGCATTTTTTAACTCGGGAATGGCTGCTCTTTTCTTTCGTATCTGCACTAAATTGTCGTGTGCCTTTTTCTCCTCAACTTCAAGGCCCTTGCGCATTGTTTCCAGCATTTTCACATCTTCCGGAGACATCTGGCCTGTTCTTTGCTTTTCCTCAATTGGCTGCAGCCTTACCCCGAGCATATCGACATCGGTCCATGGCTTTTTCTCGATGGTTATTTTCTTGGTAAGGAAAAGTGTGTACCACTGCCTCTTTGCTGTGGCGACATGCCGCGCCCTTCCGCCTATGTTCAGGTTTTTGTTGTATTCATCAATAAGCTGCTGCGGCGGAATCCTGCTTTTTATCGAAAGGGAGAGGAACTGTTCGCGCAGCTGTTTTATCTCTTTCCTTGCCTTTCTTGCCTCGTTCCAGCTTGGCACCTCCCTTCTTGCGTTCTCGCCGCGAATCCGGTTTTTCCACTTGCCGCCGCCGCTCGGGCCCATCGTGACCCCCGCAGTACTGAATTTCTCGCGCGACTGCGGCGTCCTCGTATCCGACCTGTAAAGCGCGAAACCGCCCTTGCGCGCTTCCAGCAACCCCTGCCTGTAGGCTATTGCATCCATCAGCCCGAAAGCGTAAGGAATCGGCGACTCGCCGTGCGGCGGCCCGGCCGGAGGAATGCCTTCGTGAATTAGGTGTTCCACGTGTTTGTCGATTTCAGCCTTTTCAGTTGGCAGGTGTTCTTCAACGCCCTTATTCAGCCCAGTTTTCCTGCGCTTGCGCCATAAAACGCCCTCCCTGTTGTAAATTCGCGGGTATTTGATAAGTTTGGGGGGTTTCGCCATGCCACTCACCCCTCGAGCTGGGCATAGCATTCGGCCTTGTCCTTCGCCTGCTCGCACAGCGCGCTGTTGCCGGTGTTGTAAGCGATTTCCGCTATGCACACATCCCCGCTCTGCGACATCTTCCCGCAGAGGGAAACGTCATTCTTGCCCGAAGCAACCATGAAATAGCAATTGTCCTTGGGTACTGCCAGGCTTATGTTTGCGCATGCCGCGGCATTTAGCGAACTCGTCCCGACAGTGTAAAGGCAGTAATCCTGTTCCACGCCCGCCTTCATGCAAAGCGAATAATCATTAGATGAAACCGCAGCCTCTGCATAGCACGCATCCTTGGAGCTCTCCGCCTGCCCGCAGAGCCCCGCATTTCCGCTCTTCAGCGCAGCCTCCATATAACAGAGCCCCCTCTCCTCGTACGCCCCAACGGATGCGCAAGGTGCGGCATCGCCTAAAGCGGAAGCGGTTGTTGTCAGGCAGGAATCCTTTTCAAATCCCTCCATGCCCGTGCAGTAATCCGCATTTGCGGGCACGTACTGCCCCGCCGGCGCGCCTGTCCCGCTTTCCCCCGCGGTCTCGTACTCCTTTGTGCCTATCTCATCCCCCGAGGGAAGGGTTATGTATTCCTCCCCGCTTTCGGTTCCCCCCGCGCCCGCGCTGCCCGAACCCTGCTGCTGGTTTGCGGCAATAATTACCAGCGCCGCGGCGGCAATAACCAAAACAAGCGCAATATAAGTTTTTCTCATAATAAAGAAGTGTTCATTCTTATTAATAAGATTTTTGTGTTCCGCGGTTCTGTAGAAATGTGAAAAAACCAAAAACAAACCCGCCGAAACCGCCCTATTTTGCCTCTCGGCAAAATGGGCGCATTCGGGCTCACCCTATTTGGCTGCTGCCAAATGGGCACAATTGGGCTATGCCCAATTAGTGCGCCCGAATAGCGCGGGTTTCCGCGGTTTGCGGAAACCGCAAACCACGGTTTTGGTTTGTTTATAAATTATTTCTACAGAGCCGTGTTCCGCCTTTTCCCTTTGGTCGGGCAAAACAAAGAATTTAAACCATTTCCCCATGTGCATTCTCTTATGGTTCAGGCTAAGGGTTCTGATGCGGCAAGGGGCGCCCCTGCGCAGCACGTGGCAGTGCACGGCATGGCGGGGAAGGGCACCTCGGGCATTCATGCAGCAATGCACGGCATGGCGGGGAAGGGCACGCCCAAGTTAAAGCGCGGCCTTGCGGAGATGCTCAAGGGCGGCGTAATAATGGACGTCGTCAATGCAAAGCAGGCGAAGATTGCGGAGCGCGCGGGTGCGGTTGCGGTTATGGCTCTTGAAAGGGTTCCCGCGGACATACGTGCAGCGGGCGGGGTTGCGCGCATGGCGGACCCGCTTATAATAAAGGAAATAATGCGCGCTGTTTCAATCCCTGTCATGGCAAAGGTTAGGATAGGGCACTTTGCCGAGGCGCAGGTTCTTGAGGCGCTGGGCGTGGATTATATTGATGAAAGCGAAGTGCTCACCCCCGCGGACGAGGAACTGCACGTGGATAAGTACAAATTCAATGTGCCATTTGTCTGCGGTGCAAGGGATTTGGGCGAGGCGCTGCGCAGGATTAACGAGGGCGCGGCAATGATACGCACAAAGGGAGAGGCAGGCACGGGAAATGTTGTCGAGGCGGTAAGGCACATGAGGCAGATGCTCCGCGGCCTTGAGGAACTGAAGGCGGCGCAGGGCAGCCATGCGAGAATGCTCGAGAAATCGAGGCATTACCGCGTGCCGGTTTCGCTTGTGGAGGAAACCGCCCGTTTGGGCAGGCTGCCTGTCGTGAACTTTGCCGCGGGCGGGATTGCAACTCCCGCAGATGCGGCAATGATGATGCAGCTGGGTGTGGACGGCGTTTTCGTGGGTTCGGGAATTTTCAAATCATCGCAGCCGCAAAAAAGGGCGCACGCGATTGTCGAAGCCACAACGCATTTCTCCGATGCGAAAATCGTGGCAAAAGCCTCCGAAGGAATAGGCGAGGCAATGAAGGGCCTTGAGATTGCCCTGCTGAGTACGAGAATGCAGGAGCGCGGAAGGTAAGGGGAAGCGCAGCCGTGCTTCCGGCTTGCGCACAGGCGGCATAATTGCCGCATTGGTGGTGCAGATATGCGCATTGGCGTTCTTTCCCTTCAGGGCGATTTTCGCGAGCATGACGAAATGCTGAATTCCTGCGGCGCGCAGGTTTCGCATGTGAAGCTTCCCGCGGATTTGCGCGGCCTTCACGGCTTTGTTATTCCCGGCGGGGAAAGCACGGCAATCCTGCGCCTGATGGAGCGCAGCAGCATGAAGGGCGCAATCCTGCACCACTTCAAAAAGGGCATGGCGATTTACGGCTCGTGCGCGGGGGCAATCGTGCTCGCTAAAAGAATCCTCTCCCACAGGCAGGATTCACTTGCGATCCTCGATATTTCAGTCAGCCGCAATGCATACGGCACGCAGCAGGACAGCTTCGAGGCGGAACTGGATGTGAAGGGCTTTTCAAATCCCTTTCACGGCATTTTCATACGCGCGCCGATAATTGAAAGCGTTGGCGCGGGGGTTGAAATTCTTGCGGAATTCGAGGGCAAGCCCGTAATGGTCCGCAGCGGAAAACTGCTTGCAACAACCTTCCATCCCGAACTGGCAAACGACAAAAGGATACACGAACTGTTTTTGCGGATTGCGGAAAAATAGGCTGCGGCGCACGAACCCTTTTCGGGTGTTGCGAAAAAATAGCGTGCTTGCCCCGCGCGCCTACGCGTACATTGAAGGGGTTTTTTCCTCGAACTTCTGCGTGCTGTCCGTTGTGCGCTGCATTTTCTTTAACTGCTCCACAAGTTCTTCCTCTGTTTTCTTCGCTTCCTTCATAAGCGGCTCGATTTCAACGTCAATTCCCAGCATTTCGTTGAGTTTCTTTATTATCGCCGCCGCGGCCTCGTAATCCGCGGCAATTTTCACGTTGCCCATTATCGAGAAAGCCTGTATCTTCTCGTTGCCCAACTGCAGGAGCATAATCGCGGTTATCCCGGTCGTTATCCCGTCCTCTATAATTTCGAGTTCGTGCTTCTTCAGGAGTTTCACATCATCGCTGTTTGATGCGATTCCATAAACGGCATCCTTCTGCCCCGTGCCCGTGTCCGAGTGTATGCCTGAAAGCGAAATCACTTCCTTGATTTTCTTCTCCTTTATCCATTCCACGACCGCCCGCGCCATGTATGCGGTGTACTTGCGCGGAATTATCTGTTCGGAAAGCAGGACAAGCAGTTTCCTTTCCTCGTCAATGTAAATCCGCGAAGGGTTTATGGGAATGCCCTTGTGAATCCTTATTATGGGCATGAATATGTTGGAATCTATGTACCCGTACTGCTCGAGCTTGAGCTTCTCAATAAGGTATTTCGCCGCAATTGTCCCCACAAGCCCCATGCCCGGGAAGCCCTCCACAAGCGTGTACTGGCTCAGGTCCTTTTTCCTGTACTCGACGAACTTTATTTCGTGCTCGAATTTCACCATGCCTTTTCACCGCGCTAATTAGATGGGAGTAGGGGTATTTAATTGTTTTGCCGCGGGTTACCGAACCGCGCAACAAAAAAATAATGCGCGCGGCATGGTTCGCCTGCGCGGTTTTTGCGGCATGCGTGCAGGATGCGTGCGGCAATGCTGTGCGCGCATTCAGGGTCCCGTGCATGCGCTCACAGCGCCTGCGCCAAATTGTAAACAATCACGCTCAAGGGCAGCAGCAGCGCCGCGTAAACAATCGCATTTTTCATATTCCCCTCCTGGTTTGCGACGAAGAGAGAGGCGATGAGCGCGTACTCCGCAATGTAAACCTGGTTTGCAAGGAGGGAGGCGGAAATCATTTCCGCCCTTCTTGCGGCGTCCATCCCTATTCCGAGTTCCCCCACATTCGCAAAGTCAAGCCCGGAAACAAGCCCGACAATAAGCCCAAGCACGAGCGGAACAATGATGCCGCCCGCAAAAAGCAGGGTGTATTTCTCCACAACCATGCTTGAAACCCGCTCGCGGATTATGCTGTTTGTTTCCAGCAAATCCTCAGCGGCCTCCTTGAATGTCTGCCCCATATCCGCCCCTGAATTATAGCCTTCAAGCAGCAGGTCGAGCGCGCGCACAAGAACCCTGCTGCGGTTCCTGCGCTTCATGTCATTGAGCGCCTCCTCCACGGAAGCGGAGTTCTCGATTTTCCTGTGCGCGATTTCAAATTCCGCGGAAAGTTGCCCGTAATCCGCGCGCGCGAGGTATTTGATAATCCTGCCAGCGGGCGTCCCCTTGGGGAAAATGCTCGCCTGCAGCAGCACGTCAGGAACGAGCGCTTCAATAGAGCGCTTCCTGCGCTCGAATTTGTAAACGGCGATGAAATACGAGGCAATGAAGGGAGCGGCGAATGCGCAGAACGGGAGCATGGTTATGTAGAAGTCTCCAGCCTGCGCATAGATGAGAACGCAGAGCGCGATTATGAAGCACCCCGCCCCCACAACAATGTTGCGCCTGAACCACGTGCGCAATTCAGATTTCTGATTTTGCATGCGCAGCATTTCCTCGAACCCGCGCAGTTTTTCAGGCTTGACAAAGTAGCCGAGCATGCCCATCAGTTCCCCTCCCTCAAAAACATCGGCGTCTTTCCCCTTATCCAGGCAAGCATTGCAAGGTCCACTGCAGGGAAGCCCAGCACCGCAATAAGCAAAACCTGCTGTGCAGTGAAATCCATTTCCATGAACATGCTCCCCACAGCAATGAACGCAAGGAACAGCGCGGGCACAATCGCGGAAACGGCAATGAACATAAGCGAAAACAGCACAAGCTTGCCCGAAAATTCCTTCGAAACCGCGCGCTGTTTCGCCAATTGCTCCGCGGCAATCCTCCTCACCGCCTCCCCTCCATAACCGTGCTCGTAAATCCCGCTCAATTGCGAAATGCTCCTCCTCAGCATCAATGAATCGGCCCTCTCCCCGAGCGCGAACAATGCTTCCTGTATCGAGGCGCTCCCTTCCTTCACATCGGCAACAGCCCTGCGGAATTCAGAAGCAAGCACGCCTCCGCCCCTTGTTGCGTTCTCAAGCACCTTCTCAAAAGGCACTTTTATGTTCAGTTCCACGCTCATCGCCATCAGCGCGAAGGGCAAATCACGCTCGATCAGCTGCGCCTTTTTCGAGGCGAGCATGGAAGGGCGCATGAGTAGGAATGCAAACAGCGCCCCAGACACAATGCACCCTCCCAGCAGCGCGAACGCAAAATCCTCGCTGAAAAGCGCGCAGGCGAAAACGGAAAGCACGAATGCAAGCGCCGCGTACTTAACGCATTTCGAAAAATAATCCTGCGCCCCCTCTTTTGAGCCGGATTTTTTCAGGCTTGATTCCAGCGCGCCAAGCGCGGCGTCGATGCTGTTCGCCAATTATTCCGCCCCGCCGCCTTTATTTATCCGCGTGAAGAATTCGCCCATGCCGATTTCCTTTCCCGCCAGCGACCTTATCAGGAATTCCCTTCCGCGCATTTCCTTTTCAATGCCCGCCCTGCCTGCCGGGTAGGTGCGCAGCATCTTCTCCATAACCTTCTCGCTCGGGTTCTTCCTCACAAGCGCATCCTTTGCATAATCAAAAGCAAAAAGCGTGTTCAGTTTCGCCTTTCCCGTGTCCCCGCTTTCCCCCGCAAGTTTCCCGTTCCCCGCGCTCCCGCTTACCTCAGCAATCTCCACAACCTTCCTCACCTCCGAATTCCCGCGCGCTGAAACCCTGTTCCAGCGCTTCTGCACAACTATGAGGTCTATTGCCGAGAGGTCGATTTCCATTACCCCAAGTTTTCTCATCCTTGCGATGCACTCCGCGGCGGACTGCGCGTGAAAAGTCGCGTAAGAACCCTTGCCCTGCCCGGCGAGAATCGTGTTCACGAACGCCCCTAATTCCTCGCCGTTCCTCACCTCCCCTACAATTACCCTGTCAGGCCTCATCCTCAGCGAATCCGTTATCAGCGCATCCATCCCGATGCCCAGATTCTCCGCGGTGTTCAGTTTCACCACATGCGCGTGCGGCAGGCTTATCTCCGGCGTTTCCTCCGTAACTATTATCCGCTCCGCAGCGGGAATGAACGAAAACAGCGCATTCATTGTGGTTGTTTTACCGCTGCCCGTGTTCCCGCAGATAACCACGGACACGTCGGTCTGCATCGCCATCCAGAGGAACGCCAGCGCTTCCGCGCTTATCGTGCGGTTCGCAGCGAGTTCCGCTGGCGTGAACGGCTTCTTCCTGAACTTCCTTATCGTCACGCACGGCCCGGAGAAAGCGACAGGCTCTATGCACGCGTTCAGCCTGCTGCCGTCGGGAAGTACGGCATTCATCCTCGGGGTTTGCATCGCAAGCCTCCTCCCTATCTGCATCCCCATCCTGTTCACTAAATTCCTCACAACAGTTTCGCTCGAGAAATAAATGTTCGTGCGCAGCCAGCCGAAACTCCGCTCGTAAACATGCACGGGCTTCTCCTTGCCGAGGCCGATTACGGCAATCTCCTCTATTGCGTCATCATCCAGCAGTTCCGAAAGCACGCCGAAGCCGAAAACCATGCGGTGCAGTACAGAGAGAAGATATTCGCGCTGGTCGCTGTCAAGTTCGAGCAGTTCCTTTGCGCAGTATTCGTTAAGCGCCTTTTCGATTGCACTGGCGTTAAACTTATGTTGTTCAAGTTCCTGCCGCTCCCTGAACCTCTCCATTATCCCGCGTATCGCAAGCGCCTCGCCCCTTGTAAGGTTCGGGAAACCCTCGATGCAGTAAACCCTTTCCCCTCCCCTGCAGCGGATTATTGCATGCCTGCCACCCTGCCTAAGCACCCTCCCCGCGCCTTCCCCAATCCTGCTTATGCCCCAGCCGAGTATTTCCTCAACACTTCCCGCTCCGCAACTTTGCTGCGGGTTATGCCCTGGCTCGCCCGCAAATGAAACCTGCCCACGCCTAACAGTTTCCAACCAAACACCAGAATTACGTCAATTGTCTAACTATTGGTCGGAACCTTTTTTAAGGGTTTTGTGCAGAGGCTAGGCGGAAAACCATTTCAAAAAGAGCCGCTGCAGGGAAAATTTTTCCCCTGCGCGCGATTACTTCTGGCTGTAAATGTACTTCTCCCTGCACGAATCCGAGCAGAACCTCTGGTAAAAAAGGTAATCCTTCCCTTCCTGGTTCAGCTCCTTTCCGCAGTTCCTGCAGTATTTTGGCGCGCCGAGAATCTTCGCCGCTGTCGGGTCCATCCCGCGCCTGTAGCCGCCCTGCGACGGCTGCCTTTTGGTGTACTGTGATAGGTCCAATTTCCCGCCCCTTGCACAATCAGGTAAACGCCATTGCTCCCTGGAATAATATAACTGCGGAAGCCTTAAAAATTATGTCAATCCAATTCCCGCCCTTTCCTAACTCCGCCGTAAGTGCCTGGTTCGGTTCCCGAACACCATAATCATTAAACCGAATAGGGCACACTTATTACGCGAATAAGGGACAATATCACCCCCGAATTCTGCACACGAAGACAAAAGGCTAGGAGGAAGGCTGAGGAATGTCCTGCATTCCGCTTACGGCCTTCCCCCTTTATCCCCCTTTTTTATTTTTATTGCCACGACAGGGTATCGCCAAGCGTTATGCCTTTTCCCCTTGCGGTCCCCGCAGGCATCTCCACAAAATACTTCGCCGCCTTTTTCGGCGTGTAGTTCAGCGCCCACGGCTTCAGCCCGTGCACCAAATCCACAACCTCGCGCTTCGGGTTCAAATACGCAATATCAATCGGAAAGAAAACAAACATCATGTGCACGCTCGCGCCGATGCGCGTTTCCTCCTCAAGTTCGAACACGAGCGCATAATTGAAATTTTCCGCGCGCTCGAACATCAGCCCCTTCGCGCGCGCAAAAGAGGTGCGCGCGAACCTTACCTCGCGCGCGATTGTGTTTTTTTTGGTTTTGTTCAGTAACCCCGGCATAAACGTTGCCACACAAAAGCGCACTAGTCCTTAATCAGTTCCAGCGCCGGCACCTTGATTTCCTCGAGCATGGCTTTGGACTTCTGCGGCGAAACCCTGCCGAACTTCTCCTTCTTCAAATCCGCGCGCAGCCTGTCGAGTTCCTTCAATTTCCTTTCCATCTCGCCGAGAATCCTGCCCATCTTCTGCCTTTGCGCTATGGTTATTTTTTCAGAAGGCATAAAAAACACCTTTTTTACCCGTGAATTATAATGCGCTTTCCTGTTTTTAAGGATGCCCTTCACCTTCTGCGGGCATTTACCTTTGCGAAAGGCCCTATTATTTCCAATTCCCTCCTTATGTCATTGTTTTTCTTCAGCAGCATTCCGGCTTTTTCCTTGTCGCTAGTTTTTGCCAAAGCCACGTTGTTTTTTGCCAGTTCATTCACGAGAAAATTGTATTCCAACTTTATAACTTTCACGGCACTCTCATCAAGATTCCCGCCCTTCGGGGGCTCGTGGCCCATCCGCACAAGGGCGCCGGTTATTTCCTTGGGCAGGGGCCGCCGTAACACTTTGCCCGAAAAGAACTTCGACAGCGGGCCCTGCTTTTTTGCCTTCGGCGCATCAGGCGCGCGCTGTTCCGATGCCGAGAAATCCCTGCCCTTCACGAACTTTTTCAGTTCTGCCAGTTCTCGGGATTTCGGCGCATTCCTTTTAAGTTCCGTTATGCGCATGTGCACTATGTTTTTTGCGCGCGGCCCCCAGCTGCTGCCGTCCGCGGCTTCGACAAGCTCCTTCATAAAGTTCATCGAGCCCGTCCCCTTTATCGCCTTCTCAAGAAGGGCTACCGCATACTCCCTCCCTGTCTGCGCAGGTTCGCCGTGTCCAGGTTTGCTGCGCTGTTCAGGCACGCGGCTTTCTTTCCTCAGGAACTCCCTGAGCGCCTCTATCTCTGGATTTTGCCGGTTCATTTTTTCAAGCCGCGCAATATGCAGCCTGAGGAAACTCGCGGAAACCGCGTTGAGCTTTCCGCTTTTTATCGCCTGCGTCAGCGTCCTGATGTTGCCAAACGGGGCGGTGCCCTCTTTGACCATCAGTTGCCTCCTTATCTCGATTAGCGCATTCTTTGCCGCCTCCCGCGCCTCCTTTTCCGGGATTTTCCTCTTCATGGGTGCGGCATCCTTCCGTTTTTCTTCGGCAAGCTTCTCCGCGGCTTTCTCCGCAGCAGCGCCTTCCCTTTCGATGAACGCCCGCAGCACCGCAATCTTGTGCCTGTCCTTGAAGAGCCATTTCTTGTCCTGGAATCCGACATACTCCCCGAGCGCATCAAGCGCGCCCTTTGTCCACGTGCTGCCCTCCGGCTTTTCAAGCATTTCCTCGACAGCATCCATCTTGTGCTCGAATTCTATCCTGCGCGGGTTCCTGCCTTCCGGGATGCTGCCTTTAATGCCCTCCAGTGCGCGCCTGGTTTCCTCGAGCGCCGACCTTGCCGTGTAATCCATGTAATCGTGCAGCATGGAATCAGTGTTTGCGCCCCGCGCGCCACTGAGCGCTGCCTTTATCTCATGCTTTTTATTCCACGCCTCGATGCGCCTCCCCATGTTTTCGCCCTTATCCGCGCCCATGTTCGAGAGCGCGCCGTGCATCCGCCTCAGCGCCTCGCCCTCATGGCGCTTCCCAAGCGTGCCCTTCTTCCTGAACCCGAACCACGCCATTTCCTTTCCCCGATAGACTTTGTTTCAGGTGATATTTAACCCTTCTCCCACGCGTTATGTTCGGTTTTTTTGGCAAAAAACCTTAGACGATTGCACCAAAAACCCGCACATGCAAAAACCGCGCCGACGCAATTCCTTTTTAACCCTTTTCAGTTTCCTAATTGCGGGGGAATGCAACATTATTCCTTTTTAACCTTTTTCAGGGCTGTGGTTATTTCATGGAACTTAATTCAATAGCGTTCATTCCCGACGGCAACAGGCGCTACGCGCGCCTGAACGGCCTGAACCTGCTGCAGGCATACTCTTTGGGCACGCAGAAATCCTGGGATGTCCTTGAGTGGCTTGTGAAATACCCGCAGATAAAGGTGGGCACGTTTTACACACTTTCAATGGAGAACCTTTCCCGCAACCGCGCGGAACTTTCCGTTCTTTTCAAAATTTTCGGGCGCGAACTCGACAGCGTTAAGGATAAGGCCGTGCTTGCGGAGAACAAAATCGCGCTTAAGTTTGTCGGCAGGCGCGAACTCTTCCCGAAAAAAATGCAGGAAAAGATGGATGCTGCGGAAAAATACACCGCGGATTTCGGGGGAAAGCGCACAATCAACCTTGCTTTGGGCTACAACGGCCAGCAGGAAATTGTCGACGCCGCAAAAAAAATAGCGCAGGGCTATAAGGAGGGCATTGTCAATCTCGCGCACCTGAATGAAAAGGCATTCGCGAATTACCTGTACTCCCCATTCCAGAACCCGGACCTCATAATACGCACCTCGGGAACGCAGCGCCTTAGCGGGTTTTTGACATACCAGTCCGCGTATTCAGAATTATATTTCACGCCCAAATACTGGCCCGAACTTCAGGAAGCGGATCTGCAGGCCGCTGTGAAGGACTTTTACGAAAGGGACAGGAGATACGGGAAGTAACTTCTTTTGTTGCCTGCGGAAATCGGCTGCACTGCACCAAAACTAATTTAAGTAAGGTAATCCTATTCCTTCTATGGGCTACCTTGATTTTGAAACCGAAAATGCAAAATACCGCCTGGAATTGGGAAGCCATCTCAGTGCAATTAAAAATGCCCCGCGTTATGATGCAATAATATATGAATATCCCCCTCAGGAAAGCGGGATATTACACTTCGCAACGCATGAGCAGATACTGCCATATGGTGCCAGTGTTTTCTCGTTTGCCAAGAAGAACGGGATTCCGATTTTTATGGCGGATGCCGAGCCTAAAAAATCAGTAAGGGCTGCATCTGTTCGGAAAAATCTGTTAAAATCACTGCTTATTTTAGGGGGGTCAGGCGCAGCCGCAGGCGCGGTTACCCATAATCTGATGGGGAGAAAAATGAACAGGAGGGGCTTCACAGCTTTGATGGCTGAATTGTTTGCAATTGCAACGGTTCGTGATTTATGGGGCACATTGCCTTTAGCGCGTTCGGGCGAAATAAAAAAGAGAAGGCTGCAAAGGTGGCTTTATGCCAAAACATTTTCAATATGGCCCGACCCATGGATTGAGGTAAGGAATGTCATAATGGCTGAAAAGGCGGAATCGTTTATTGCGCCCATGCTGGCAAAATCCAAAGGCAGAAAGCCCACAATATATGTGCCCTATGGGGCATGCCATGCAGGCATACCTGAGGCGCTGAAAGACGCCGGATACAGAAAAAAGGTGCTGGAGGCTTTTTATCCGCTTGAGAAATACTTCGTTAAGGAGGGACTGCATGACTGCGGGCATTTGCAATGGGACCCTATAAAAAAAGAGTGGGCTGCCGCGGGAATATTCACGGATGTGCTGAAAGAAACGCCCCCAAAAGCCGCAAGCGCAAAGGCAGTTGCCTTGAGGGCAAATAAAACGCGCAATATGCGCAATAAACTCATCCCAAGAAGAACCTTCCTGAATATATTTGCCAGGAAACTGAAGTAACTTGTGTGCAAAGTAACCGCCTCAGGCGCGGGGATGATATTTTAAAGTTTGCGCAGGTTATTGGTTTTAGGCATCCCGACAAGAAAGCCCGCCTAGGGCGGATTGTCGGGAATTTAACCGCTAATAGCCCCGTAGTGTAGCGGCCAAAGAACTTGAGGTGAATGCTTCAATTCTGCCGAAAGCATATCAGGCTCTGGACCTGGTGACAGGAGTTCGAATCTCCTCGGGGCTATTTCTTTTTTTCGGAAGTGTGCTGCGTTATGCCTTTCTTTGTCTACCTCCTCAAATGCCGCGGCAAAACACTTTACTGCGGCTGGACAAACGATTTGGAAAAGCGCCTGCGCGCGCACAACGCCGGCAAAGGCGGCAGGTACACAAGGTCGCGGAGGCCAGTGAAACTTGCTTATTCCGCGCGCCTGAAGAGCAGAAGCGCGGCAATGTCAATGGAGGCTGAAATAAAATCCTGGCCAAGAGGAAAGAAATTGGCCCTCGTTAAGGAGCGTGCCTGATTTGCGCCCCTGTCTCTGCAGCGGAGCCTTTTTAATTATTTGCATACACATATTGCACATAGAGGTGGTTGAATGGCAAATATTACCCTTGCGGTCCCCGACATGCTTTATGAAAAGATGAAGGTGCACCCCGAATTCAAGTGGAGCGAGGTTGCTCGGCAGGCAATCGAGGAAAAAATAACCGATACCGAACTTCTCAAGGACCTGAAGGCGATAGCCGCGGCAGAAAAGGAATTCAAGGAAGGGAAAACCCTCTCCCACCGCGAGGTGCTGAAAAGGCTGGGTGCCTAGATGCGCTATGCGCTGGAATATTCCCCCTTGGCGTTTGAACAACTGCAAAAATTGGACAAGCCTATTTGCAGGCAGATTCTAAAGCGCCTTGAGCGGCTGGCGGAAAATCCCGAACTGGCAAAGCCGCTTTCGCACGCTTTCAAAAATTACCGCAGCGAGCACGTGGGCAAATACCGTGTGGTATTCTCGGTAAAAGAAACGACAATACTTATTGCAAAGATTGAGCACAGGAAAGATGCATATCGTTAAGCGCCTTAACCTTCTGCGCGCTTACCTCAAAATCCTCATCGCCTCAGGAATCAGCCCCCACATCCTCGGCTTTGTGAGTATCTTCCCCACAAACTTCGAGGGCCTGTCCATATCCCCTTCCTTAGAGAGGAAGTCCTCAATTCCCGCCTTCTTCATCTTCGCAAAAAGCCTGTTCATTTTCTCGTCAGTAAGCGAGTTCATGTATGTGCGTATTTTCCAGTGCATTGCAAGCTCCTTGTTCAGCGGCTCCAGCATCTTCCCGTAGTTCTTGAGCGGCACGCGCTTCTTTATGTTCGCGCCTATCACTTCCGCGGCGGCATTCACCGCATTCAGCCCTGTAATTATGCCCCCTCCTGTCGTTGCCTTTGTCTGGAAAGCCGCATCCCCTATAAGCATCATGCTCTCTGTTGCGGGATTTTTCAGCGGCTCGCCTATGGGGATAAGGGAGCTGCTCTGCGATACCGCTTCTGCCTGTATTCCGCGCTCGGCAATGAATCCGTCGAACGCCTCCTTTGCGTTTCCTGCCGTTGTGCCTATCCCTATCCTCGCAAGCTCGTGGCTCTCGGGCACAATCCAGCCGAAAAAGTTTTTCGCGCTGCCGCCGAAGTAAAGCGAAACGAATTCCCTGTCAAAGGAGCCTCTGGCAACTACCTGGTATGTGCGCATCAGCCTGTCCGCCGGCACGTGCAGCCCCATCAGCGAGCGCATCTTCGAAACAGCCCCATCAGCCCCTATTGCAAGCTGTGCCTTTATAAGTTCCCCCCTGCCCCCGTGTTCCACAAAAACCGTTTCATTCCTTATGTCAAGCAGCCTTGTGCCCAGCCTTACATCGACGCCAGCCTTTACCGCGGCATCGTAGAACCCGCGGTCGAACGCCTCCCTGTCTATAACATGCGCAACGAAATCGTGCCTCCTTATTTCAAGCATGCTGTTATCGGGAGCATAAATCTTTGCGCCCCTGACGCGGTTAACTTCGCACCCCTCTATTTTAAGCCCAAGTTCCTCGACCCCGCTCCTGCTTATCAGCCCTGTGCAGTTCACGGGTTTCCCCACGGCGGAATGCTCCTCTATTACAACCGGCTTCCACCCCTCCTGCTTAAGCCTTAGCGCAAGGGAAAGCCCTATCGGGCCGCCGCCGACAATAACCATGTTGTTCATTTTTCCACCAGAACTCCGCATCCGCCCGCCGAATATCGGCGCACCCTTATCTATATCACTGTACCCATTTTAAATAATTCCGCCATGCCGAGGTTGCGGGCAATGCCCTTATGCAATGGTTTTAAATAATTCCTCCCCACATAATTAACCTATGGCGATTGTGGAATTGGCTTACGGTTTGGTTATGTTTGCCCTAATCGTGACCCTGCCTGGTTATTTCCTTACGCTTGCGTTTTTCCCGAGGAAAAGCGATTTGGACGGCGTGGAACGCCTCGTGTTCTCCTTTGTCCTGTCAATAAGCTTTCTCCCTTTGCTCATGCTTCTCGAGAACCAGCTGCTCGGGATAAGGATTGATTATTTCTCGACCCTGGCTTCGCTGCTTGTTCTCGTGATTGCGGCGCTCCTGGTTTATCTTGTCCGCGCGCAGAAGATTTCCGCGCCGAACTTCGTTTACAGGGCTTTTCCCAAAGTTAACCGCGGGGAGGAAGCGCACATTGTTCCCGATTTTTCAATTGCGGTGAAAAACAAAGATAAAAAATAAAAACAATGAAAGAAAAAATTAAATAAGAAAAAAATTAAAGTGGCGGGCATCCGCCCGCGCACCCTGAATTTTTTGAAACTGTTTCATTCCTTGTATGCGAATATTCCCTGTCCCGAAGGCCTTTTCCTCGGCTCTTTCTTCGGCTCCCTGCTGAGCATGTTCCTTACGAACGAGCCCCTTTCGGCCCTGTCCGATGCCCTCAGGAGTTCGCTGTTCAAACCCATGTCCTCGCGCCCCTGGCTCACAACGAGCCAGACGGCAACTATTGCGAGCAGGACAACAAGCCCGGCAAGCAGCCCGCCGCCGACGAAGATAAGCCCTGTCATGTCGGAAGGCTGTTCAGTGGTGCCTGTCCCCTCCCCTGTAGGGGTTGTTGGCTGTTCCGCAGTTTCCTGCTGCACCGTTGCCTTGAACATGAGGCTTGTCGGCTCGGTTTCCGTGCTGTTCCCCGCATTGTCGGCAACCACTGCCTTTATCACATACCTTCCTTCAAGGCCGGCCGTGTTCCAGTTGTATGAATACACGCCGTTCTTTGGCGCCGTGACTTCCGCTATCTTTACCCACTCCGTGCCTTTCTGGTAAAAGAACGTGACTGCCTTGGTTCCCGAGCCTTCTTCGTCAACCTTCAGGCTGAGAACAACCTTTTTGCCGGCCTCGTCCCATGTCGGGGCGGTTTCCCAGCTTGCCTCCGGCGCCTTGCCGTCGACAACGAAATTGAACTGCTCGTCAAATATTTCGCCGTCCTCGTCCTCCGCCACCGCATAGACATAGCCGCTCTTGCCCTGGTATGCGTCCTTTATTGGCATGCTGCCCTCCATGCCCGATATATCGTCCTTCCCGTTCACGAGCACAGTCCACTTATTGTCCAGGTACACTTTGAGGTATGCGTTCCACATCCTGCCTCCGGATGCGGTAACCTTTGCCTCGAGCGTATCCCCTTTCACGTATTCATCCGCCTCTATGTTCAGCCTGAGGTTTCCCGAGGATGAACTTTCCCCCATGGTTATCGACTTCTGCGCGCTTGCTTCTTCGCTGCCGTTTCCCGCATCGTCATATGCGCGCACCTTGTAATAATATGTCCTGCCGTTCACGAGCGAGGAATCGTCGGTGTAATTTGTCGAACTCTCTGTGGCGTCGAACTGGTACTCGTCGCTGTCTTCAGCGTCGAACCCCGACTTGGTGCTCCTGTATATTCGGTAATTGCCTATCCCCGAGCCGCCGCTGTCGTTAGGTTCGTCCCAGTCGAGTTCGGGTTCGCCGTCGGTTAATTTAACGGTTAAGCCTGTGACCTGTTCGGGCCTTTGGGTGTCTATCTTTACCGTGAATTTGTCTGCGGAACTGCAGTTGCTGTTGCTGCTCGCGCAAGCCTTGACCCAGAGGTAGTATGTTGTGTTGTTGCTGAGGCCCGACTGCGAGTAGCCGCTGCTGCAGCTGGAATAGCCGCTTGATGGCTCGCTGCTGTTGCTTGTTCCCCAGTTGCAGCCGTACCAGTTTGCGTTCGAAACATTGTCCCAGGAGAATGTCACCGAAGTGTCATTGCTCCACGCGTTATCCGAGTGCTCCGAGTCGCCCCTTATGTCGGGCGTGCCCGGGGTTGCGCCGCTGCTTCCCGATGATGCCTGGGCGTTGTCGTTGTTTGAAACCGATGACTCGTTTCCCGCAACGTCGAATGATGTAATCGCGTAATAGTATGTAGTTCCTGTGGAGGGGGGCGTGTCCTGGTAGCTTGTCGACCCGGAACTTATGTTGTCGTTTACAACAGTAGCGCTCCCTTTGTTGCCGTTGTCGATTGCGCCGTTGGACCTGTACAGCTTAAACTTGCTGAGCCCTGCAACAGCACAACTTGGCGCGCTCCAGGTCATGTCGATTTTCCCAGTGTTCGAACTTGCGTAGGCGTCCAGGTTGGTTATCTGGCTGCACGCCGTCTTGTCGAGAAGTACATATTTTGTCTTTGTCGCTTCCATGTTGTCGAGGTTGTCCAGCGAGTAATAGTTGACAGTGTGGTTGCCGTCGGTTGTGATTGTGATGCTTGTGCCTGTTGTATACCCGCCGCTGTCTACCTGATAATTCGTGCTCTTGACGTCAGACCCCGTGTCCGTGGGGGTAAGTATAACCGTTACATCCGCGTTTTTCCATGCGCCGTCATAATCGTCTGTTGTTGCCGGCGCGGTGTTATCGAGCGTTATTGTGTCTGTTGGCGTGGTGTCGCAAGTGACAGTGCTGCAATTGCAGTCTGCACCGCTTTCGCACGCCCTGAATTGAGCCGTTATCGAGCCGTCTGCAAGGGTGTTACCTGAAGAAACCGGGTGCGTGAGCAAATATTTGCTTGTGCCTCCGTCATAGGTTAGGTTCTGCCATTCATTGCTGCCTGTTGCTTGGTTGTCAATTTCAATGACGCGTGCCTCTACTGTGTACGTGCCTGCATCGCAGGTTGCTTCAAAGACAACATTATTTCCGTTTTTGTAGTATTCTGTGCCGCCTTCTTTATACACTTTAAAATCTGTGCAACTGCCGTCCGCGAATGCAGCCCACGCCGCACCCGCCATGAAAACCAATAAAACCAGTGCCAATGCTCCGAAAAACTTACCCATATGTTCCACCCAACCCCCTGTTTCAGCCGATAATTTATTTCATTTATTATTGGCTGATACATTATCCCAATATAAATCTTTTAAAGACAATAGCAAGCCCCTATACATAACATTAAGCGTGATTTCCGCGCATTTTCAGGTGTTGTTCGCATGGACCCTGTTTCATTTTTCATCGAATTCATCGTGCACCTCGACACGCACCTTGCCGCGCTCATAAATCAGTTCGGAATTTTCACATACATAATACTTTTCGCCGTGGTTTTCTGCGAAACAGGGCTGGTCATATTCCCGTTCCTTCCGGGGGATTCGCTTCTTTTCGCAGCAGGCGCGCTTTCCGCTGCCGGGGCGCTTGACATAGCCCTACTTTTCCTGCTTTTTTCCGCAGCGGCGATAATCGGCGACTCCGTGAACTACTGGATTGGCGGCATTATGGGGCCGCACGTGTTCAGGGAAAAATCAAGGTTCCTTAACCATGAATACCTCATGAAAGCGGAGAAATTTTACGAAAAGCACGGCGGAAAAACAATAGTCCTTGCCCGCTTCATCCCCATAATACGGACATTCACGCCATTCGTTGCGGGAATAGGGAAAATGAATTATCCGCGCTTCCTCGCGTACAACATCCTCGGCGGCCTGCTCTGGGTTTCGCTTTTCCTTTTTGCGGGTTACTTCTTCGGCAACATTCCTGTAGTGAAGCAGAACTTCGGGGTTTTAATAGTGGCAATAATAGTAATCTCCCTGCTCCCCGCGCTCTTCGAATTCCTGCGGCACCATATGAAAAAAAGGCGCGCGCGGTAAGTGTGCCTGTGTTGGTTATGTATAAACCCGCACCGCAACCCTTTTATTCAAGGAATTCCAAATAGCGCAGGAGGTGTTCCTTTGGAAACCGTAACAACTTCAGTGAAATCCGCGGAGAAGGCATCCAGGATTGAACTCCTTATAAGGCTCGTGTACTGGATTCCGCTGTACATTGTGCTGATAGTCCTGAGCATAATATTCTGCGTGCTCTGGGTTGTCAACCTGTTCACAATCCTCGTACTCGGGAAAAGGGTAATGACGTCGCTGATGCAGAAATACTGGGAATATCAGGCGAAGTTCAGCGCATATTACTGCCTGCTCACGGATGAAAGGCCGCCGATACTGCCGGAGTAAAGGGTTCGGTTAAATTGCGTGTTAATGGGCGCGGCTTTTTTGCCGCGCTCAGATAAACGCGCCCTTCAGCGCGCTGCTGCAAACGCATTTCCTTTCCTTTTCAATCCGCGGCAGGGCGTGCGCGAGAATTCTCCTGACGTCCGCGGTGTTCTTTTCCATTGTCTTAAGCACGAGTTCCGTGCTCACGCTTTCCTCTTCCCTGAAAGTGTCGTAATCGGTTACAGTTGCGATGTTCGCGTAGCACATTTCCGCCTCGCGCGCGAGCACGGCCTCGGGTGCCATTGTCATCCCTATCACATCCCCGCCCCACGCCCTGAACATTCTTGATTCCGCGCGCGTCGAAAACCTCGGCCCCTCTATGCAGACATATGTGCCCATTTCCTTGTGGCTTATGCCGAGTTCCCTTGCCGCGTTTATAAGCACCTTCCTCAGAGCATTGCACGAGGGCTCCGCAACGCCGATGTGCGCGACCTTTTTCTCGTCGTAAAAAGTCCTGTGCCTCTTGTGCGTGAAGTCAATCATCTGGTCGACGAAAACAACCTCTCCAGGCATTATCTCGTCGCGCAATGAACCAACGGCATTCACGGAAATAATGTGCCCGCAGCCTAGTTTTTTCAGCGCGGCAATATTCGCGCGGTAAGGCACATTTGTCGGGTTATGTATGTGCTTCTCCCCGTGCCTGGGCAAGAATGCAACTTCAACGCCATGCAGCTTCCCCACGGTAATCCTGCCGCTCGGCTTTCCCCATTTTGTTTTCACGCTTTTCTTTTTCGCGCCCTTGAGCGCCTTTTCATCAAGGATTCCGTATCCGCCGATTATGCCTATCATGCTTTTGCCACCACCTGGAATAAGCCGCAAAAATTATTTAACCCCTCGCTCTGCGGACTTTTGCACTTTTATTGCCAAATCCCCAGCCTCTTTCGCGCTCCCTCCGAGGGAAACAAACCCGTGCCCCTTGAGAACCACGAACCCGTTTTTTTTGTTTTTTTCAACCGCACGTACTGTTTCCCAAACCAGCGCCGTGGTTCCGTAGGGTTTTTTTGTTTTCGTGCATGGTATGCCGAGTTTTTTCGCGCTCCGCAAAATCTCCATGCTGTGCCCGTGGAAAATGAATTTCGCATCTTTCCGCGCGCGGTAAATTTCAAAGTGCATTATGCTCTCGCTGCTCGGCTCCTTTGCGCCGCGGGCGAAAACGAAATCGCCTTTCTTCCCGCTGCCCCAGCCAAGCACTTCGGTAAAATCGCTTTTGTGCAGGCGTGCAAGGTCCGCGCCCGAAGCGGTTATGAATATGCTTCCCCTCCCCCTGAAGGAAAGGTTGCCCGCCTTCTCCTCCCTTCCGTGCTCAAGCAGGCCCTCCCTGGCAAACACCCTGCCCCACTGTATTAGTTCATTTATATGTATAGTATATATGTCCGCGCCCCTAACCCTGCCGCCCATAAAAATAGTTGAGAACTTCGCAAGCGAGCTCCCGTCTGCAGAATCCGAACCCTTCTTTTTCATAGCAAATAACAATGCATGAACCCAATAAAAACCGTTGTTTCCCCTTCCGGCAAACGCGGGAAATGTTTTTATATCCGCGTGCGTTATTATAATTGGCGGTTAGCTTGCCAGGGAAACAACGAAACGCACCAAAGAGAAAGGGCTGGAAGCCTTACGTGCCTCCGGGCAGCGTAAAAACCCTCGGCGCAGCGGGAAAAATTGTCGGTGAAAGGTGTGTTGCAACCCTCGGGCAGTGCGGCGTGAAAGAGGCGGAAATATGCGAATTTGCAGATTTCCTTTCCGCTCCCGACTTTGGCGCGAAGCGCCTTTCCGTTTTGACTGAAGATAAGCTGAAAATAATCGCGGGTTCGATTAAAGTGAGGGGCGTAAAGGCCGCAGCCAGCGACATAGCGACAAAGCTCGCAACAACGTAGTGCCTGATGTGGATTCGCCAGCAAACTGGATGCGCGGGGTCAGCGTGAAATTTTCTCCAGCATGTCGGCAGTAACTATTCCCTTTTCAGTTATGAATCCCGTGATGTACCGCGCCGGCGTGACGTCGAACGCGGGATTCCGCGCGCGGGAGGAGGCGTTTGCAACCCTTATGCCCTGCACATCCAGAACTTCCTCTTCACCCCGCTCCTCGATTTTTATTTTTCCGCCGCTTGCGGTGTTCATGTCGATTGTCGTTGTCGGTACCGCGACATAAAAAGGAATTCCGTTCTCGTGCGCGAGCACCGCTTTCTCATATGTGCCTATCTTGTTCGCGGTATCGCCGTTCGCGGCAACCCTGTCCGCGCCGACAATGCACAAATCAACTTCCCCGCGCTGCATGAAATGCCCAGCTGCATTGTCCGCAATAATCGCGTGTTCGACGCCCTCGTTCGCAAGTTCCCACGCGGTTAACCTCGCTCCCTGCAGCCTTGGGCGGGTTTCATCAACCCACACGAAAATTTTCTTCCCCTTTCTTTTCGCAACATAAATAGGCGCAAGCGCGCTCCCCCAGTCAACGAAAGCAAGCCATCCCGCGTTGCAGTGCGTCAGAACGCGCGTTCCGTTCCTGAGTAGCTGCGCGCCGTGCTCGCCAATTTTTCTCCCTGCCTCGGCATTATCGCTCGCATATTTCTCGGCTGCACGGACAGCAGCTTCCTTACCCCCCCTCTCCCCCGCGTCAAAAACCATTTTTGTTGCTACAAACAAATCCACCGCAGTCGGCCTTGTTGCCTCAATAACCCTGCGCGCTTCCTTTGCATCCTCCCCCGCCAAAAAAGCCTGCGCCATCGCATAGCCCGCGCTTGCGCCAATCGCGCCCGCGCCCCTTACAACCATGGTTTTGATTGCCTTTGCTGTCTGCGCGTAGTCCGTGAACTCCGCAATCTCGAACTTCTCCGGCAGCAGCAGCTGGTTTATCATTTTCACCGTGCTCCCTTCGAGCCAGACAGTGACGTACTGCTTTCCCTGTGCAATCATCCCCAAAACCAGAAAATAAATTGCGAGGACCTTATTTTAATTTTATTCATTCAATATGCTTCATGTATGCGCGCGTTTCCGTTGCTCCCTGTGTGCCTTGCAATATGCGCAATCCTGCTTTTCGGGTGCACGCAGGCACAGCCGCCGAAAGACAAGCTCGGTGAAACATTCACAGGCGAACAGAAACTTGTCGCGGCATATTTCTATTACTGGTACCCTGTTCCCGAAATGGGCGAATTGAGGGATGCACCTCCAGAAGGAAAGCCGTTCGGCTACTCCGATGTTGCATGGTTCAAGCGCGAACTTTCCGATATGGAGGATGCTGGCATTGATATTGCCCTCGTGAGCTGGTGGGGAAAGGATAAGGAAACCGAACATTGGTCGTACATCGGCTTGCAGAACCTTGTGCAGGCGCGCGAGGAACTGATTGCGGAAGGCGGGAAGCCGCCGAAGTTGGCGATGTTCTTTGATGCAATCTACGACACATACCCCGACACAGTGCCGAAAGACATGTCAACGGAGGAAGGGAAACGGTTCTTTTACAGGCATATCTATAATTTCTACTCGCGCGTTCCGAAAGAGCACTGGGCGCGCATAGATGGAAAACCGATTACGTGGTTTTTTTCCTCGGGTTTCGGGATGAAGGCAACGCAGGAAGGGTTCGATTATTTCACGCAGCGCTTTGCGCAGGATTTCAATGAAACCCCGCTGGTTGTTCTTGCCCGTGGTTGTACAGGCAACAATTGCGAGTTCGCGGGCATCAGTTCCGGCCTCGGCTTCGTCTGGGGCGCCGCTCCCTTCGGCACGCAATATGAAAGCGTGAACCAGGTGGGTCCAGGTTATGACGATTTCACGAAACACGCGGGCAACATTGTGCGGGACAGGGAGAATGGTTTCTTTTACGCGCAGTCCTGGCGCTCCGCGATTTCGGACGCGCTCCAAAACAACAAAAAAATAATCGCGCTTGAAACCTGGAACGAACTTTACGAGGGTTCGGAAGTTTGCGATACCGCGCGCTACGGCAGGGCTTACATCGAACTCACGAAAAAATATTCGGATTATTTCAGGCAGGGCGTGGTTCCGCCCGAACCAGTGCCAAAACTGCGCGCTGTTGGTTTTGTTTCAGCAGCGCTCGGAAAGAATCCGCAGTTCTCGGGAATAACCGTGCCTTACCTGCAGGGAATGCTTTTTGAAACCCACGGGGGGAAGGAATGCGTTTCCCCGAAACCGAACACAACAGGCACAATTTCCCCCATAGGCGGGGGGATAGCAAACTACCTCGCCCCGCTTGATATCGGTGTCGCCGACACTTTTGCATTGGCTGGCCCCGCGGGCTACTCCCTTGAAATTGAATTCTTCGCGGACACGGATAAGCATTTTTTTGTCTACGCCCCTGAACTTATCGGTGAATTTAGTGCAGCGGCAACAGGCGGGTGGGAAACCGTATCTGTGCCCCTCCCTCTCGCGCGCTTCAGGCACGAGGGCTCGCTCGGCACGGATATCCGGATTGAGATCGAAAAGACAGGGCTCTGCATAAGCGGGATTGAACTGCGCCGCGCCTGAATTCTCACTTATCGTATTTCAGCAGGGCAAAAACATCGTGCCCTTTTAATTTCTCCCTGCCCTTCAGAAAAGTGAGTTCAATCAGGAAGCCGCATCCGACAACATTCCCGCCCATCTTTTCGACGAGTTTCACGGTTGCCGCGCAGGTCCCGCCTGTGGCAAGAAGGTCGTCGACAATCAGCACCCTCTCCCCCTTCCCCACGGCATCCTCATGCATCTCTAATTTATCCGTGCCGTATTCAAGCGCATACTCCTCGCGCAGGCATTTTGCGGGAAGTTTCCCCGGTTTCCTTATCGGCACGAAACCGGCCCCGAGTTCATACGCAAGAACCGAACCCAAAATAAACCCGCGGCTTTCCATGCTTACGACCTTGTCCACCTTTATTTTTTTTTCGGCATAGTGCTCCACCATGCGGTCTACGGCATATTTGAACGCGCCGGCGTCCTTCATCAGCGTAGTTACATCATAGAACAAAATTCCCTTCTTCGGGAAATCGGGTATTTCGCGTATTTTTTTCTTCAGGTCCATTCTTTTTCCCCCTCGGGAAGTTTCGTCTTCCCCGTGTTTACTATCAGCATTTTTTTTCCTTTCGGAAGTTTCCTTTTCATCTGCAGCATCAGTGCCAGCCCCGCAATCCCCGAGGGTTCGCAGTTTATTCCCTGCGATTCCGCAAGCGCCATCGCCTCATCCAAAAAATGCTCCCTTACCACATATACGTTGGATTCGGGCCCGCAGAACCCCGATGCCCTGTACAGGCGTATCCACTGGTCGTTATAGTGTGCGAACGGGAGATACGGGGAGTAGAGCTTGTTTGCGCTCGACCGCGGGTTGTCTGTTGTGGCGCCCATGAAGTTGCAGTTCCTCAGCGCCTCCGCATTTCCTGAAAACCTCGGGTCGTGGTTCTGCGACAAGGCCTCCTTTTTGTTCACATTCAGCACGTTCTCATAAAGGTTGCCTGTGCCGAAAGGGATGAAGCAGTAATCCGGGGAGCAGTTCAGTATCTCGTAGCTCATCCAGTCATAAAAGCGGGTTGTGGGGTCGAATGCCTCGTTGGATGTTATGTCGAACCCGCCCTGGTTTTCCGTCATCTCGAGTATTTCCCTCCATGTGAACGGCTTTTTCTCCAGGTCGGTGAAGTAAATGCAGCACCCCGTTTCCTTCATTGCCTTCATTGCGGCCGCGCTTGTGCGCAGGTCCACTATTACCTTCAGGTTCGGCAGCCTGTATTTTTTGAGCATGTTCTGTATCGCGACCGCTGCAGAACCGTAGGAAATTATCGACATCTGCGGCAGTTTCCCGCTTATCTGCCCGCGCTTCTTCGCCATCAGGAAATCTCGGTAAGTAACCACAATTTCCCAAGCCATCCTGTCCTTGTGCGTTCCTGTCGGATTGACGCTTTCGTCCTTCAGCCAGACATCCGAAAACCCCGGCACCTTTATTTTTAATGTCGGCGTCGCGGGGAACTTCGGCGCGCCAGGGGGGAATTCGGGCTTTTTCGGGTTGTTCTCCGAAGCCACGACTATGGACTTCAGTATTTTTTCCTCCGAAGCAGACAGCGCCATATGCATCACTCTTCCGGCACGCACTTATGCCCTTTCCATTTCTCGCACGCGCGGCTGTACCTTTCCATATCGTCCGTGGCAAAGAACTGCCCTTTGTGCAGAAACCCGTATAGTTTGCCCTTTCCCGCAAGCTCGGGGAAAGCGGTTTTTTCAATCAGGGAAAACCCCTGCGGCAGGAGCGCAAATACCGAGGGCTCGAGTATGTATGCGCCCGCGTTTATCAGCCCCTTTTCAATCTCCTGCCCTGGCTTTTCAGTGAATTTGGTTATGCGCTCGCTGTTGCGCGCATCCATTTCAACAACCCCGAATTTTTTCGGGTTTTCTATTTCAACAAGTGCAAGCGTGCCCGAAGCGTTGTTGCGCTCGTGCACCTTCAGCATGTCCTCATAATCAATATCCATCATATTGTCGCCGTTCAGCATCACGAACCTGCCCCTGCCAAGGAGTTTCTCGGCAAATTTAAGCGCCCCGCCAGTGCCCAAATATTCCTCCTCCTTGCTGTAAACAATTTTCACGCCCCAGTCCTTTCCGCTTCCGAAGTGCCCCCTTATCTTCTCGTGCATATAGTTCACGCCGAGCACGATTTCCTTAACGCCGAAATGCGCGAGCGTGCGCACATTCCAGTCGAGTATCGGCATTCCCTTAACATGCAGCATGGGCTTCGGCTTCTCAAGCGTCAATGGGCGCAGCCTCTCGCCCTTCCCGCCGGCGAGAATGAATGCCTTTTTTGGGGTTTGCATACGGGAATAGTGCCCTGAAAACCAATAAAAACCAGTCAGGTTTTCATGCGCAAAGCCCTAACCCGCCATGGGCAAGGTTTAAAAACCATTCAAACTCTTTGATTTGTATGAATGTTATGAAAACCCCGAAATAGTGGAACAATACACAACACTATGGAGGTGGTTTGAGTGACGTTCTATGCGGGACTCGATGTCCATAAGGAGCACATAAACGCTGCTGTCGTGGACAGCAGGGGAAAGATAGTGAAGGAAGCGAAGTTCATGAACACGCCCGAAGCGCTGGATGCCTTTATCTCGGGGCTGAGCGGAGACACTGAGTTTGCGCTCGAGGCATGCGGCTTCTACGAGCCGGTCTATGACTGGATAGACGACAGGGGGCGCAGCGTCTCGCTCTGCCACCCGAAGAAGGTCAAGGCGATAGCCTCGGCGAAGATAAAGACGGATGTGATTGACGCAAGGACGATAGCGCAGCTCAAGCGCGTCGACCTGCTGCCCGAATCTTATGTGCCGCCGAAGCACGTGAGGGAGATACGGAGCATAGTGAGGCACAGGGCATCCCTCACAAGGCAGAGGGCAAACATCAGGCGCAGCACGCACTCTGTGCTGCACAGGCACGGCATAAAGCAGCCCTTTTCCGACCTGTTCGGCAAGGCGGGCATAGAGTGGCTGAAGCGCCTCGACCTGCCGTATGCCGGCAGGATGGCGGTAGACAACTATCTCGCAATCCACGCATCTATGAGCGGGAAGATAGAGGTGACTACGGCGAGCATCAAGGCGCTTGTCGACGCCAATCCCGATGTGAAAATGCTGACTACAATGCCCGGCATAGGGGAATACTCCGCGCTGTTCGTCACTACCGAAGTGGGAGACATAAAGAGGTTTCCCAACAGCGAGAAGCTGTGCGCATATGCGGGCCTTGTGCCGAGCGTGCACCAGTCTGCACGCACGCTGCGCAGGGGGCACATCACTAAGGAAGGCAACAAGCTTCTGCGCTGGATACTCATACAGTGCGCACACAAGGCAGTTGTTTCCGACCCGCACCTCAGGAAGAAGTACATGAAGCTCAAGTGCAGGCTCGGAGCCAACAAGGCGGTAGTGGGCATAGCGAGAAAAATGCTATGCTACCTATATGTCATGCTTACCGAGAGGAGAGAGTGGCGCACATTAAGTGTGAACTCTCCGGGAGGTAAGGAGATGGGCTAGGTCAACGCACGACTCCGGCATGCACCTCTGCTCCCATGAGCACGTGCGTTAGTATGAATGTGCCTCTTGCCAGCCCGAAACTTGCCCGATACGGACTTTACATAGTGTGCCTCTCACGCCGGGGCCCTCTCGGCTAAGCGCGACGCACGAATAGATGCATGTCTACGAGGCATATGGGATGGCAGAAAAAGGTAAAGGTTTAAAGGGGTTTTCATAGATGC
>JAZDEL010000003.1:0-83236 GCA_043808785.1 Candidatus Iainarchaeum sp. | reverse complement strand
GCCCGATACGGACTTTACATAGTGTGCCTCTCACGCCGGGGCCCTCTCGGCTAAGCGCGACGCACGAATAGATGCATGTCTACGAGGCATATGGGATGGCAGAAAAAGGTAAAGGTTTAAAGGGGTTTTCATAGATGCAGGCGAAAAAAACCTTTGAAAAATACCGCTATCTGGAGCACACCGCTGACGCGCTTTTCCTCGCTTTCGGCCGTACCGACAGGGAAATGATAAGCAACTCCGCCGAGGCGATGGCGAACGTGATGTACGACCTTTCGCGCGTCAAGGCGTCAGAGAGGGAGGCAGTGAGCATTACTGCAAAGGACCTCGAGGAACTTGTGCACAAGTTTTTGGAGGAAATTTTGTTCCGCATAACCGCGAGGGAGAAGCTTTATTCCTTTTTCGGCGTGAACTCGCTGAGGAAGGATTTCAAGACAGGCATGCTCATGATGGAGGCGGAACTGCGCGGGGAGAAGATTGACGCGGAAAGGCACCTGCTGAAAAAGGAAATCAAGGCGGTTACGTGGAACAGGTTCATGGTTGAGAAGAAAGGCGCGCTCTGGGTTGCGCAGGTGCTTGTTGATATCTGAACCGCGCGGGCGAAATTTGGCGCGGAACAGGGCGGGAAAATGAACTTCAAAAAAATATCCGATGCGGTGTGGGAAATTCCGCAGGAAGCGGGGATGCGCGTTCCTGCGCGGGTTTACGCTACTGAAAAGTTGCGCGACAATATTGAGCAAGGGGCATTGCAGCAGTTGACTAATACCGCTTATTTGCCGGGCATTCAGAAGCATGCAATAGGCCTCCCCGACCTGCATTGGGGCTACGGATTTTGCATAGGCGGAGTTGCGGGAATCGATTACGAAAGCGGCGTTGTCAGCCCTGGAGGAATTGGTTTTGACATAAATTGCGGAATCCGCCTGATAAAAACCAACCTCACCGAAAAAGATGTAAAACCGAAAATGCACGAACTTGTTGACGGAATGTTCAATTCCGTACCCGCAGGCCTTGGGGGAAAAAGCAAGTTCAGGCTAAGCAATGCGGAACTTTCCTCGGCGCTGGAGCAGGGCTCGAAATGGGTGATTAGGAAGGGCTACGGCTGGGAAAAGGACCTGGAGCATACGGAGGAGAACGGGTGCATGAAGGGCGCTGACGCATCGAAGGTTTCGCAAAAGGCGATGCAGCGCGGCATGCCGCAGTTCGGAACCCTCGGCAGCGGGAACCATTTTCTGGAAATTCAGCGCGTTGATGAGATTTTCGATGCGGAAACGGCAAAGGCGTTCGGGCTTGAGAAGGGGCAGATAACGGTCATGGTTCACTGCGGCTCCCGCGGGTTCGGGCACCAGGTCGCTTCGGATTATCTGGACACAATGCTCGGGGCGATGGACAAATATAAAATTCAGGTGCCCGACAGGCAGTTGTGCTGCGCGCCCATTACGAGCAAAGAGGGGCAGGATTATTTGGCGGCAATGAAGTGCGCTGTGAATTACGCGTTCTGCAACAGGCAGGTTATAATGCACTGGGTAAGGGAAGTGTTCAGCACCGCGTTCGGCAAGGATGCCGAGGCGCTGGGGATGGATTTGCTTTACGATATCTGCCACAACGTTGCGAAGGAGGAGGAGCACAACGTTAACGGCAAAAAAATGAAACTGCTCGTGCACCGCAAGGGGGCAACAAGGGCAATGCCTGAGGGTAGGGCAGAGAACCCTCGCGCTTACGCCAAGACTGGACATCCCGCCCTAATTCCCGGCGACATGGGAAGGGCGTCATATGTTTGTGTCGGAACGGAGAAAGGGCTGGAGGAAACCTTCGGCAGCGTTGCGCACGGCGCGGGGAGGGTAATGTCAAGGAATGAGGCGATAAGGCGCAGGAAAGGGCAGGATGTGAAACGTGAATTAGAGGCGAAGGGAGAGGTTATCCGCTCGGCTTCATGGGAAGGGCTTGCCGAGGAGGCGAGCAGCGCGTACAAGGATATTGACGAGGTTGTTGAATCCGTTGTGCTCAGCGGCATCGGCAAAAAGGTAAGCAGGCATGTGCCGCTGGGGGTTGTGAAGGGGTGAAAAATAGCGAATATGAAAATCAACCAAATGGTTGAACTTTTTTCAACCAAACCAATAAAAATAGTTGATGGAGAAAGTCCTATATGCGCGCTTCCTTGCCTGCAGGAAAGAGGCATTTATTGCCGCTTTTTTCCGTACTTTTTTTGCTTTCATTTCTGGCATTCTCTTTTGCTGTCGCCGCACCAGGCGCACTGCAGCTAACACTGCATAAGGTCCCGGCAGTGGCCGACAGCGAGCCCCGCGCATTGGTGGCGCAACCGGCGGTTGCAAAGGCTGCGGTTGTGGAAGTGAATGCCCCCAGTAAAATTTATGAGCCGATAAAAGTGCCCGAACCCGTAAAAGATAACAAGGCTACAACGAACATCACAGGAACAGGTGCGGTGGCGATATACACGCCGATGGCTGATGGAGGAACTGTAAGGGCAATTACACGGGACATCGAAACCGTAATGCCACCCACGACCAAGACCGCCAGCGGGCAAACCACATATAACTTGCTATCTGGCGAGGTAAAGACAAGCAACAAAACAATAACGCTTAAGGACATGCGGAAATTGCCTGCCCGTGCGGGACCGACAGTAACAGTTACAACAAATAGCGGCACATATAAACAAAACGAATTGATTGGACTCTTTATAGGACTCACAAATCCAGAAGCTGAGAGGCCAGTTGATTTTTATCTAGTAATGCTTTCGCCAGAGCAAGACCTCTATTTCTACCCTAGTTGGACAAATACGCCCCAGTACATCCGCACAACTCTGCCTGCAAATTTGTACATTCCCCCTTACGACGAAGGCACGGTGGGCATGATTTTTGAGATCCCAAGCAACCACCCGCCAATCACCAACGGGCAGTATGTTTTTGCAGCAGGAGTTGCAAAACAAGGGACATTAGATTTTTACTCAATAGATGATGCAAGCATCAATGTTCAGGGCGGTAGCGGCGAATTAACAGTCCAGCTTTTCCCCGAAGAGACTTTTATTGAATCTGGCGGGAGCCAGGACTTTTTTGCCGTAGTTTCCGGAACCATAGATGGGGTTTTTGCCGCCCCACATTGGACTATGCCATATGACTATTGCACTGCTGAATTCTGCACGGACTTGAGAGGCTGTACCCTCACTTGCACCAACCCGACCTCAAATCAGTTAGCTTTAGATATTACATTCAGGCTAACTGAGATTGAAGGTCCCATGAGAACTGCAAGAGACACTTCAAAAATATATGTGGCTGCCGGCGGGAGCGGCGGAAACACGCAGCCTCACGCGGTTTTCGACGTTAACCCGACATCCGGAAACACAAGCACGAGATTTGAGGTTTATGCCAATAATTCTTATGATGCGGAAGATACAGCCGACCAACTTCAAGTAAGGTGGGATTGGGAGGACGATGGCTATTGGGACACTGAATATGTGCAATATAAGGCCGAAGCACACTATTATTCCACAGGCGGCAACAAAACAATAAGGCTCTCGGTAATGGACAGCGGCGGCCTGACTGACCAGACAACAAGGGCTATTTATGTTGACGGCAATTCCACCGGAGAGCCGCGATGCGGTGACATTTACATAAATGCTGATGACGTAACCTTGAACGAGGGCGAAACAAAATACCGCCAGTTCAGTTACGGGAACAATTCGGGCGAGAGGTTTTATGTCGAGAATGTGGATGTTGGAGTGGTAAGCGGCGGAAATTACTTTGGAGCGAACGGAACAGGCTCCTATGACGGGAGCATAAATTCACATGGAAGCGGCAATTATGAGGTTAGGGTTGAGGCATACTCTGTCGATCGTGACGAGAGCGGAACGGCGTATGTGAAAGTGAGCGGGCGCTTCGATGGCGGAAAGTACTGCTCATACGGCGATATCGGTGAGAGGCAGTTCACGGTGTATGTACAAAACGAGGGCGGCGGTAACAACGAGCCTTATATTGAATATGTCAATGTTTACCCAAACCCTGTCGAGCCCGGCGATTCCGTGAACTTCGAGGTTCACTGGTCCGACCCTGAATATTCGGCAGTTCAGCCCGCCCCCGCAGGCAACGTAGTGCAGGCAATAGGGAATGTGGTTATAGGACTGCCGCTTGTACGCGAGTTTGTCGGGGCGGTTGCTGCGCCTGTTGCACAAGTTGCGCAGGATATCAATGCATCGCTGCCTGGCAACGACAGGACAAAAATGTTTATATGCAAAACCAGTTCCCACGATAGCGGCGGCTGCTCGGGCGGCACGTGGTGCAGCGCAGACGGCTATTCAAGCTACAGCCCAAGTTATTGCGATTATGGAACTTCTTCGGGCGACTCTGGAACTAAGAACTATTATGCATTCGTTTGCGACGATGACGGGCAGTGTTCTTCAGCCGAAAGCGGCACTTTTACGATTGAGGGCGGGAGCACAGGTGAATTAGATGTTTCGATTGAGCCCGGGAGCGCCACAGTCGAATCGGGCGAAGAGCAAAAGTTCTATGCGAATGTTTCAGGTGGCGACGGCGGATACTCCTATGACTGGCGCCTGTCCTCGTATGATAACTGCCAAAAAGACGACTACGACCGTGAGTTCCGTGTCACGTGCACAAATGAAAGCTCAAGCACAATGAACAGGACAATTTACCTGAATGTTACAAGCGGCTCAAAATCGGGAAGTGCAAGCGCAAAGCTTTATGTCGAGCCAGGCAATAGCGGGCAGGATTTGAGCGTTTCAATAGAGCCGGAAAGCGCTATTGTTTGGTCGGGCGAGAGCCAGACATTTACTGCGTATGCATATGGTGGATCTGGGCAGTATGACTACGGCTGGAGCCTCTCCGCATATAGCGACTGCGAAACTAACGACTATGGCGATGAATATCGTGTCACATGCACTAACGATAGTTCAAGCCAGAGAAACATAACGGTTTATCTGAATGTGACAAGCGGTTCAAAATCGGAAAGCGCAACAGCAAAGCTTTATGTCGAACCTACAGGCGGCGATAATGGCGGCGTAGGCCCCGATATGCCAAACCCGTGCATCGGCCTGTGCTATTATGCCGGGCTGTGGGGGTGCGAAAACAAAGACAGTTCGGTAGATAATACAAAGACATTTTCAACTCTCTCGCAAGCGGAAGCATATTTTGAGAATAAAGGTTACCATGTCGTTCCATTTGAGTATTCCTACATGCCACACTATGGGAGCGATTTTGGCAAACCAATAGAAAAAGGGTATCGCTGGCAAGGATGGTATACCTCGGCAGACGGTTCGATAGACACCGAAGGGCCAGAACCAGACAGTGAGCCAACAGATTACATGATAGGCAAAGGCTACTGGCCCATAAATGTCGCACAGTGGCACTTATCTGACTGTTAATATTAAATTTTTTTCGTAATATGTATGGGTTGTCCTATGCTTTCTGGGAAATCTACCTTGGCAGGCTTTCTCTTAGCTTTAATGTTACTTATCAGCGGATGCGCAGACGTGGAAAATTATGCGCCATCAGGTGGCAATGGAGTTAAGTTCGAAACAACTAAGGTTTTGCCGCCAAACGGGAATGTGTCGCCTTCTTTTAAAGTAGGTGATAAGTTTGAATACAAAGAAACCATGCCTGGCTGGGGCGGGGCTGGAACAAGAGTGTTTGTCGTTAAAGATATGGAGCGCATAAGGGGCAAGAAGTATTATGTCATCTCTGAGGACTACAAGGCTAAATACACAACGCCAACTGGCGATGCCAGGACGGAGGGCCGTCAGGCAACATATTACTTTGATACTGAAACTGGCTATTTCCTGAAAAGAATACAGGGTGGCAAAACAATAACAGAAGGCAGTGGAAGTGCCGATATTGACTTGCAGATTGGGAGTATTCTCTTTGGGCAGTGGATGCTTTCATTAACTGACCACTTTGAGATGGAGAGGCCTATAGAATCAAAGATTGGCGACAAAGAGTTCTATTATAAAGATCGTTTTGAGGTTGTCGAAACGCCTCTAATAAATGGGAGAAAAGCATTCAAAGTAGAGTATAAAATAATAGAAAATGGCACAACCACTAAAAAAGAAGTTTTTTGGATTGATTATGAAAAAAGAATAACGGTAAAAAAAGATGTGTTCCAAGGTGCCACAAAAGTTGCTGAAGTAAATTTGATATCGGAGCTTAGCTGAACGGGTGCGCCATGCCGCTCACGCCCTTCCACCTCGGCCCCTCCCTGCTGTTCGGGCTGTTGCTGTTTTCGCTTATTGATTTACCCGCTTTTTTGGTTGCAGGTGTGATTCTTGACATTGAGCCTCTTCTCAACCTGATGTCTGGCTCTTTCATTCTGCACGGATTTTTTCATTCGTTCCTAGGTGCAACGGTTGTGGGGCTGACCCTGGGCTTGGTTATGTATGCGCTGAGGAAACCAATCAGGCAAATAATGGCGTTTTTCAGGCTTGGGCAGGAATCCTCGGTGCTGAAGGTGTGCGCCTCTGCGCTACTCGGCGTTTACCTCCATGTTCTGCTGGATGCGCCGCTCTATCCTGATATGCAGCCATTTTACCCTCTGGAAATCAACCCATTCTATGGCGCAATTTCGCCGCTTGCGATTTACCTTTTTTGCAGCATCTGCTTTGTCATTGCTGTTTTTGCCTACATTTCGCGGATACGGAAAAATCAACCATACTGCTCACAATAGTATTATTGGCGGGGGCAATGGCGTGGCGCAATGGCGCAAACGCGCATTAACCCCGTCACTTGACGAATTAACTCCTTCACTCAACAAAACGAAAGGTTTATAAAGAAAAGGATGCGCAATTAGTTATAGTGAAAATATTACCACTTGTGAGTGATAACGTGAACAACAAACTCTTTGCATTCGGGATTATTGCGCTGGCGCTTCTGGTTTTTACAGGCATTGCCAACGCCGCGAGCGGGCTGAGCATAAGGCTCGATGACGCGAAATTCGTGAACAAGAGCACGGGCGAGAAAGGCAGCATAGTAACCTTCCGCGACGGCGATTATGCAGCGATTGAAATGAGGGTATGCGTCGATTCCGACGGCAGCACCCCTAACCTTTACGAAACGGTTTACGGAAAACTGCAGAGCTACGGCGTAAGGCCCGACGGAACCAAAAAGGATTTCGGCTACAGGGAGGCTTCCGCGAGCATTAAGGTGAACGGTTGCCAGGAGTTCAATATCGACCTGCCCGGTGCGGCAAGCTCGGAATTCGGGTATTACACGGATTTTATATACCTTAAGTTTGCGAACCAGGTAAGTTACGGCAGCGAATACAAGATACTGACGGCAAATGTCGCGCAGGGGCAGCAGAAGCCCGCAACGCCCAAATGCTCGGACATAAGCCTCACGCCCGGGGACTTTTCAATGGACGAGGGCACGAGCAGGACTGTGTACTTCGGCATCAGGAACAACAACGGCTATGATTTCATAATTGAGGATGCGTACGCATACGATTACGACAGCACTATACCGCTCAGTTTTACCAACAAGACAGCGGCAAACAAGAGGGTTGCGGCAAACGGCGGATACACAACGGTTGATTTTTACGTTACCGCGGGCAATGTGGACAACGAGACCATAATCCACAGCTATGCCATGGTTAAGGGCCGCTTCGACGGCGCGGGAGTAATCTGCGATTACAGGGACATAGGATACGCGAAATTCAGCGTTACGGCCAAGGACAAGGGCGCGCCTCCGGCATACCTCGGCTGCGGGGACATAAGCGTCTCGACTCAGGATTTTTACATAAACGAGGGCAGCACGCAGTCGCGCACGTTCAGCATAACCAACAGCGGCAGCAAGGCGTTCAATGCCGGCATAAGCGTTTCGAGGGAGTACGGCAGCTTCTCGGTCTCCGGCTACGGCAGCACGCTTAGCGTGCCGGCAGGCAGCACAAAATCGTTTGACGTCACGGTAAGCGGAGATTCCGTAAGCGGCACAAGCAAAGGCCGCGCAAAGGTTAATGTCAGCGGAAACTGCACGGGCAGCATCCCCGCAAAGTACTTTTATGTTACCGTCTATGACACAGCCAGCTATCCTGACTACCCGCAGTGCGGCAACATAGATATTCAGGTAGGGGGCAGGACACTTGAGGAAAGCAGGGACAACGAAACCCTGCAGTTCTATATAAAGAACAACAGCGGCGAAGGGTTCGGGGTCAGGGGGATTGAGGTTACGGAAAGCAACCCGTACTTTAACGCTACGGCGGGCGGGTACGACACGTACATAGGCGCCGGGGAAACGGGATATTTCAACGTAAACGTGGACACTTACAACGTAAGCGGAACAGAATCAGGGACTGTTAACGTCAGGGTTGCGGGCTATTTCACGGAAAGCGGAAAGGGCTGCAATTACGGCGACATAGGCACGGAGAGTTTCACTCTCACGGTAAATGATGAGTATTATTATGATTATTCAAACAGCGAGTGCAACCAGATAGAGTGGGTTACGGGCACAAAGGAAATCAAGGAAGGCACAACCGACACATTCACTTACCGCCTCGGGAACAACTCGGGCAGGACATTCTACCTTGAGGGCGTTGAGGCCTACGAAACAAGCGGCTCTAAGTTTGATGCAAGGGTTTTGGATTCTTCGGATTATTCCGGCAGGACAATCTATGACGGCGATTACATCACGGTCGAGGTTGAAATAGACGCGGACAGCGTTTCCTCGACAACCTGGGGCACGCTCACGCTCAGGGCAAGGGGGCACTTCAGCGGCAACGCATACTGCAATTACCGGGATATTTACGAGAGCACGAGCATAAAGGTAATGAACACGGGCACAAGCTCGGAAAGCGCGAACTGCCACAACATTTACCTTGACACTCACACAGTCGAGGTTTACGAGGACGGGAGCACGATTGAAAGCTTCTATGTGAGGAACAACTCTGGCAGCAGGTTCACGATAAGTGATGTTGAAATAGCGAAGCTCTACGGCTCCTTCAGCGCGAATATTTACCCGAGCGTTGATGATTACGGCGGGGATTACATTTACAGCGGAAACAGGAAGGAGATAAGGGTTAAGTTCTTCGGAAGCGGCGTTTCCTCGACAAGCACGGGGAAGGCAAGGCTCAAGGTAAGCGGCAGGCTCTCCAACGGGGATTACTGCTACTTCAGCGGCCTCTACGAGGACTTCGGCGTTAAGGTAAAGGACCGCTACGATAACGGCGGCAGCGATAACGGCAGCGGAACAGGCAACGATTGCACGGATTTCACGCTCACCGTACCCAACGAGGTCGCGTTCAGCGGAAACTCGGGCACAATACAGTTCACTGTGACAAACCCGCTGGATAAGGGAGCTGAGATAACGCTTTCGGGGGCGGGGCTCACAATAAGCCAGGATTCTTTCACTGTGGGGAGGAACAGCACAACCACGAAGAGCATTGACATAACTTCCGACCGCGATGTTGCATATGTTATTTACAGCACGGAAATTTCAGGGTGCAATATAGGCAACAGGACAACCAAGATAACATTCAACAGCGGGCAGGGTGCTGGGGAGGGCAACGAGGAGGAAGCCACTGAAATAAGCGTTGGCAGTTTCCCCACAAGCATGAGCATAGGCGACAGCGGAAATGTCGCGGTTACGGTTACAAACGAGTCTGCAGGCAGCGTCGAGGTTAAGTTCTCGCTTGAAGGTTTCCCCGAGGATTGGGAAATAACGGGCGGCACCAAGACCATTGCCGCGGGAGACAGTGTTTCGCTGTCCGCAAGCGTCAAGCCCAAGGGAACTGGCACGTTCACTGGGAAAATGATTGTGGAGGGTGGGGGAAAGCACCTCGAGAGGGCGCTCACGCTCACGATTGAGGAGCCTGCACAGCAGGACTTCATAGCAACCGGGCTTGCAATGCTATCCGAGAATGCGGTTGTGCTCGGGCTTGTTGTGATCATAATAATCCTTGTCGGGATGATTCTCTACATCCAGGCGAGGAAGTAGCGCAATAATTTCAGCGCTGCAAACTGCTTATAAGCCCGCAAAGCGCGGCACTGCCGCTCCACAAAGCCCAAAAAACCAGCCGCACCTTAGGCACAAAAGGCTTAAATAATCCCGAGCCCTTATTCATGCGGTGTTTTGCCATGGGCAATTTTCCGCGTTTGGCTTTTGTGTGCATGCTGCTGTTGCCTGCACTGGCCACCGCAGCAACAGCCGTCAACCCTCCCGACCTGCTTGCGATAACTGAGTTCGAGCTTAGTGACGGCGGTGGCAATGGAGACACATTCCCTGATTGTGTCGGCACCGGGGGGCTTGGGGATAAAGACGGCATCTTTTTCTACGGAGACTGGATGTATATAAACCTGCAAATAAAAAATGTGTCAGGCAAGCCTTTATGCGCGGATATAAGTGCGGAACTCATAGATGCTGCAACGCATGCCAGCGAGGGGGGGCCCCCGCCCGGCCTCCAGCCTGAAAGGTTTACAATATTGGAAATGAAGCAGGAATATTTCGAAACTGGCGAAGAAAGGGGTTTCCCTGAAAATAACGGCATCCCCCGCCCTTGCATAAGGGTCTTAAATCCCGCTGCAGTATCTGCAGGAGACAACGAAATAAAAATCAGGGAAGGCACCTACAGGCTCAGGGTTTTTATTGATGAAATAAGGGAGGCTGAACATACTGGTGGCTGTACAGGCGCATCAGCCGCCCGCGTCGAACAGGACCCGCAAACCTGGAACAACGAAGCCACAACCTATTTCACAATAGCGGACGCCCATAACCCGCTCGATGCACCTGAAATACCCGCGCCTTTTGTGCTGTTCATAATCGCCGCTGTGCTGGTTATAACGCGCGGAAAAGGCAAAATGAAGGGCTAATTCACTCATTACCGTGAAGAAAGGAAAGGTTTAAATAGGTGTTCGGCAGAAGTTATTATATGAACCGCAATTGGGGGATTTTCTGCAAAATTGCGCTCGCAGGCCTGGCCCTGCTTTTCATTGCAACAGGCGTGAGCGCGGGATGGGCATTCGGATATTACAACAATGATTGGTCTGTAGAGGTATTCTCGGGCGGGCACTGGAGCGCGTATTCGGAACCGTATTACGCATACCACTACGGAAATTATTACTATTTTGACACACCCTACAGGGTTTATTACTCGGGCAATTATTACAATTACGAACCGGGCTGGTATTACGGAGGGAACAGGTACTGGTACAGGGACACGCCTGTTTATTACGGGCAGAGGTACTGGTACGGGGAGAGTTACGGATATTATTACTCGCCCTACTACGCGCCAAATTATTACTACTGGGGCGGGAACTGGAATTATTACCCTAACTGGGTTGGCGATTACGGGTATGTGTATTACGGGAACGCATACTACTGGCCTGCGGACAGGGGGTATTACAGCGGAGCATACAGCGGCGGGACGGCATATTACGGCCCCACATACACTGTAAGTTACGGCGGAGGATATGGTTCGGGGCGCAGTGTCGGTTACGGGGAATATACAGGGTACGATTACAAGTATCCGCAGGGCGCTTACTGCACCGAGATGGCGCTGAGTGCGGATGATTTCTACATAACGGCAGGGGAGAAGGGTTACGCAACCGTTTATGTGAAAAATAATTCAAAAAAGAATTTCACGATAAAGAACGTTTCGGTTTACATCGGAGGGTTCGATGTAACCGAGACAGGGAAGGATTACGATTCACTTGTGCCGAGCGGAAGCACGAGGGAAATCAAGGTAAGGCTCGAGGCAATCGGCACCGCGTCGAGCGCGGACATAAGCGCGAATGTCAAGGTAAGCGGCGTGTTCACGGACGGAACAAACTGCTCGCTCGGGGATATTAGGGCAGCGGAGTTCACGATACACGTTAGCGGCAAGGCAAAGGATAAGCCTGCGGAGAAGAGCGGAGATTATGAGTACGCGTACAGTGCTTCCTCATACGAACCCAAAAACGCGGGCGATAATTCATGGAAGGATGTGAGTGTGAGTACAGGCGAATACAGCACCGGTGCTTCGCAGAGCAAAGGCAGCGGCACCGGCACCTACACTCCCAAAGGCAATTGCTACTCACTCGGTTTCGAAAACCGCGCGGGGGTAAGCGTCGATGCCGGGGAGAGCGCGTACGCGGAGATTTACCTGAAAAATAATTCAGCGCTGAATTTTTATGTTGATTCCGTGCAGGTTGAGGAATATGCAACAGAGTTCTCCGCTTCGGGATATGTGAAGGATTCTGTTGTTCTCAAGGGCGAGCGCGCCCGCACAGGGTTCTGGACTTACGCAAACGAGGCAAAGGCGGATGACACTGGAACAATTTACATAACCGCAAACGGGCATTTCAGTTCGGGCATAAGCTGCGCAATAAAAAGCAACGCTGTGCAGGTTTACATGAAAGGGGGCAAAAATAACAAAACAAACGCAGCCGCGAACTTTAGCGCGGCAGGGTTTGGTTTTAATTTTCCCGAACAGGCGGAGATAGACAATTCAAGGGGCGGCATTGGTTACATTGAACTGAAAATAGACAACCCTTTCGATTCCGCAGCCATAATTACACTTGCTGGTGAGGGTGTTGATGTTTTCCCCCAAACCATCAACATCCCACGGCAAACCTACGCGGAAAAGGTTGTGAGGATAAGCAACCTCGGGCGCGAAACAGGGTTTGTTGTTTACAGGGTAGAGGTTAACGGCGAAACCATAATCGAAAAATACACGCGCGTTGTGGAAGGGGAGAACGGTTACTGGCCTGCCGAGGAAGAGAATGAAAACGAAAACAACAACGGTTCGGGTTACGGCAACGGGAACCAAAACAGCAACGCGGGTTCGGATAACGGTTCGGGTTCGGGCAACGGCGATAATGGTTCGGGAAGCGGGAACCAAAACAGCAACGCGGGTTCCGGTGCGGGTTCGGGGAACGGAACCAGCTTCACAGGGCTTGCGGGGACGGCATTCGCCGTGCTGAACGGGAACGCGGTCAATATCGGGCTTGTTGTGCTTATCCTCACAATGCTCTGGATGGTTTACAGGGCAACCTCGGGAAGAAGGGTTTCAATGCCTAAACATAAGTGCGAACCGAAGGCGTGCGGCTCGGGCAACACGCATTAAGCCCCCTTCGAACCCGAAAAACACTGCAAAACTCAGGAAAAAGTCTTTTGGCTTCGCTAATTTTTTATAGCAAACAGCCGCACGCGGTTTTAGCGGCATAGCGGCAAAAACCCCGGGGAAACCGCTCCCCACTGCAGGTCCAGAAACCCGCGCAAGAAGGTTTATATACTTTCCTCGGGGCAAATATGTAAGTGTTGTACACTATATCGGCGCGGAACCCGCGCGGATATAAATGCAAAAAAAGCGATTTTGCTTTTTTTTGGATTTGGATTTTCGGAATCCCCCGAAAACAGAAAGCATCGGCTTTCCTGTGTACCATACTCGCGCTTTGCGCGTGCGTAAGGCGTAAGCCTGCGCTCGTGCATGTGTGCGCTTCCCGCTGGAGGCGCGCAGGCGTGGATTGCACGCACCCGCACGGGGCTGCGTGAATTTAACAGGCGGAAATCAGATGTCGAGAAAAAGCAAGCCACATTCGGGAAGCAAAAGCTATTACCCGCGCGTTCGCGCGAAAAAGCAGACGCCGAGCTTCCGCTCGTTCGGCCCCAAGGAGGCGTGGGCGGGAAAGGGGGATGTGGCGAAACCATTGAACTTTATGGGTTACAAAGTCGGGATGCTGCAACTGATGGGCACAGACAGGCACGAGCGCGCTGTGAGTTACGGGCAGGAAATTATAGTGCCCGCTACCGCAATCGAATGCCCGCCCATGAAAGTTTTCGGAATACGCGCATACGGCAAGGTCGAGGGAACTTACGGGATGCACGCGCTAGGGGATGTGCTTGCGGATAATGTGGACAAGGATTTGAGAAGGAGAATCAGGAACTTCAAAAAGAAGGGCAGGGGGCACGGGAGGGGTGCGGAACTTGCGAAGGAAGGGAAAGGCGGAAGGGAAACCGTGGTAAACGCCGGTGCGGGGGGGAAGGGCACGGAAAAGGCAATGCCTGCTCTCGCGGATATGGAGAAGGCAAAGGATAAAATCCTTGAAATAAGGCTTCTTGTTCACACACAGCCAAGGCTTTCCGGCGGGGAAAAGAAAAGGCCCGATGTCTCGGAAATCGCGCTGACAGGCGGAGTAAATTCACAGCTTGAATATGCGAAATCGAAGCTCGGGCAGGAACTGCGCGTAGGGGATGTTTTTGAGGAAAAGCAGTTTGTTGATGTAAGGGCAGTAAACAAAGGGCACGGATTCGAGGGGCCTGTGAAAAGGTTCGGGGTGAAAACACAGAGGCCCAAATCGAAAACCCAGAGGATTGTGGGAAGCATAGGCCCGTGGAACCCCTCGACAGTGATGTACACGGTTGCAAGGGCGGGGCAGATGGGCTACCACAACAGGACTGAAATCAACAAGCGCATTATAATGATGGGCGCCGATGCAAGCGCGATAAACCCTGTCGGGGGTTTCAGGCATTACGGGAAAATAGAGAATGAATTTTTGCTTCTTGCGGGCTCTGTCCCCGGCCCTGCGAAAAGGGCGGTTGCAATGCGCAGGAACGTGAGGAAGGCACAGGTGCAGAACTGGAAGGTTGTTGATTTGAAGGTCAGCGGGAGAAAGAACGAAACCCGCGCAGAGGGCGAAGCGGAGGGGGAGGAAGCGGCATAACTTCGCTTGAGGCAGGGATTGTATGAAAGCAGACGTATTTTCACTAAAAGGGGAGAAGCTCAGGAGCATTTCCCTGCCCTCCGCGTTCGAGGCGGAGATAGACGCGGGCCTGATAAAGCGCGCGGTGATTTCAGTGCAGACCGCGAGGATACAGCCGAAAGGGCCGAACCCGAGGGCTGGAAGGAATTACACCGCTGAGTACATCGGCGCAAGGAGAAAGCCGCAGAGGCACAGGACGATTAACATAGAAAAGGCAAGGCTGCCGAGGATGAAGAACCGCAGGTTTATCGGCGGGGGAAATGCGGCGCTTGTGCCGCAGGTTGTCGGCGGGCCAAAAGCGCACAAGCTCAAGCCCGAAACAATCACGAAGGAAAAAATAAACCGCAAGGAGAAAAGGAAGGCTGTCGAATCCGCGATTGCCGCAACAGCAAGCGAGAAGATTGTGAGGAAGCGCGGGCACAAGTTTGGGGAGGGGGTTGCGATTCCGGTTGTTGTCGATACAGCGCTTGAGAACCTGCAGAAAACCCGCGATGTTGTCGAGGTTCTGCAGAAACTCAAATTGTGGAGCGATGTGGAGAGGGCGAAGGCAAGGAAGCACGTCCGCGCCGGAAAGGGAAAGAGGCGCGGAAGGAAATACAAGAAGGCGAAGAGCATACTTATAGTCGCGGGAAACACGGAGAATATTTTCAGGGCGGCAAGGAACCTTGAGGGCGTTGATGTATGCGGGATAAGAAACCTTAACGTCGAACTGCTTGCGCCCGGGTGTATGCCGGGAAGGCTGACAATCTGGACGGAAAGCGCGATAACAAAACTCGGGGAGAAGTGAGAGCATGGCGCATTATTACGGAAAGAAAACCAGCGGCACTGCAGAGGCCGCAAAGGGCGGCAAGGGCTCGGGCGCGGAGAAGGGCGAAAGCGAGAAGCACGATAGCAAAGGCGGGAAGGATGTGCACAAGGCAGGGGAGAAAGGGGGCGAGAAAAAGGCGCAGGAAAAGAAAGGCGTTGTTGGTTCGATTACAGACAGGCTTCCGCTCGGCGGAAAGAAAGGAGGCAAAGCGGGGAAAGGGAAGGATGCAAAAGGCGCGGGAAAAGGCAGGGGGGAAGTTGCAAAAATTAGCCCCGAGGCAGCGAAGAAAATCGTGGAGGAAATGAAGTCGCGCAAGGTGACAAAGGACGACCAGATTTCAGCTTACGGCGTTATACAGCACCCGCTCATAACTGAAAAGTCAGTAAACATGATAGAGGCGGAAAACAAGCTTGTGTTCATAGTCAGCAGGGCCGCGACAAAGGGCGAGGTAAAGAAGGCTGTTGAGGCGCTTTACGGAATTAAGGTGGATGCGGTGAACGTGCTGAACGACACAAAGGCGAGGAAGAGGGCGATTGTGAAAATCAACAGGGCTTTCAAGGCGGGGGATGTTGCCACAAAGCTCGGGATATTGTAAATTCGGGGGCAATAGGAAAGCGGGAAATTGTAAAGGTGTTTTTATGGGAAAAAGACTGATACACCAGAGGCGCGGGAAGGGGAGCCCGACATTCCTTGCCACAAAGAACGGCACTGCGGATATGTCATATTCCGCGCTTGACGAGGCGCAGAAGAACGGCGTGGTTAACGGCGAGGTTGTACAGCTCCTTTCAGACCCCGGAAGGACGGGCGTGCTCGCAAGGGTTTCATTCGGCGCGGGAAAAGTTGAAACAATCATGGCTGCGGAGGGGGTTTTCGTCGGGCAGAGGATAGAGTGCGGCAAGGGCGCGAAAATGGAAATCGGGAATATCGGCATGGTCGGGGAAATGAACGAAGGGTGCCCTGTGTTCAACATAGAGCGGAGCCCGGGGGACGGGGGGGAGTTTGCAAGGGCTTCGGGCATGTACGGGATTATAATAACAAGGGACAAAAATAAAGTTCATATCAAGATGCCTTCGGGCAAGACATTGATTATAAGCCCGGGGTGCAGGGCGACAATCGGCTGCGCTGCGGGCGGCGGAAGAAAGGAGAAGCCTTTCGTGAAAGCGGGGGCAAAATTCCATTTCATGAAGGCAAGGACGAGAATGTACCCGAGGGTTCGCGGTGTTGCAATGAACGCACTGGACCACCCGTTCGGCGGGTCGCAGCACCACCCGGGGAAGAGCAAGTCGACCTCGAGGAACGCGCCGCCAGGAAGGAAGGTCGGGGCAATTGCGTCCAGCAGGACGGGAAGGAGGAAGAAGAACTGACCGGCGAAGAAAACCAAAACAAAAAACGTTGGTTTTGTTGCACGGGTCGGTTTTAGTTTTTCAGGTTGTGGTTGGTCATGGCAAAAAAAGATTTTTCATACAGGGGAAAGGCGCTTGAGCAGCTGCTCACGCTCGACCTTGCGGGGTTCGCTAAACTGCTGGACTCGCGCGGGAGGAGGAGCGTGCTGCGCGGCTTCGACAAGAAGGTGCTGAAGAAAATGGAGATGGCAAGGGTGCAGATGCAGAAGGGCGGAAGGGTTAAGCCCATAAAGACGCACAGGCGCGATTTGATAGTTATCCCGCAGATGATTGGGCTGCAGTTTGCCGTGCACAAGGGGAACGAGTTCCAGATACTTGACGTCAAGGAAAACATGATAGGGCATTATCTCGGCGAGTTCGCGCTCACAAGGAAGAGGCTGACGCACGGAAAGGCGGGCATAGGCGCGACAAAGTCGAGCACTGCAATCACGGCGAGGGGCTGAAAAGGCGGCAAAAGCGAGGGATGAAAAATGGTCAAGAGAGATTACCAGATAGAGGCAAGGAGGAAGCATAAGCTCGCAAGCGCGCGCATGGCGAACCAGCGCGCCTCGCTGAAATACTCCGTAGAGTTGATGCGCGAGATAAAGGGCATGAGGCTCGAGAGGGCGCTGCAGTTCATGAGGAACATACTCGAGCACAAGGAGCACATACCTCTCAAGAAATACGTGAGGAAAATGCCGCACAGGAAAGGGAGGGCTGTGAGCGGGACAAAAACGGGAAAGTACGCGCACGGAACTGTCGAGATTTTCATAACCCTGCTGGAGAGCGTGAAGGCTAACGCGGATTACAAGGGGATGGACGGCAAGAACCTTATAATAACGCACGCGTTCGCCTCGCAGGGCTTCGCAAGGGCAAGCTACCAGAAGCAGGGGAGGATTGCCGGGAAAAGGAGAAAGAGGAAATCCGCGCACCTCGAGATTTTCGCAAGGGAAATGAAGTGATTTACGATGATAGAAAGGCATTTCATAGAACAGGGCCTCAAAAGGCTGGAGCTCGAGGAGTACCTCAAGGTCGAACTCGACCGCGCGGGGTTCACAAAATCCGAGATAGAGAAGACGCCCATGGTGACGAGGATAATCGTGAACGTCACAAAGCCCGGGCTTGCGATAGGGAAGAGCGGCGCAAACATAAAGCAGCTCACGGAAACAATACACAAGCGCTTCGGCATAGAGAACCCGCAGATCGAGATTAAGGAAATAACAAAGCCGGAACTCGATGCAATGGCAATGGCGAACAGGATGAAGGCGCTTATAGAGAGGGGCTTCTCCTGGAGGAGCGTGGGTTACAGGTCGGTTAGGGATATAATGGCTGCGGGTGCGCAGGGCGTTGAGATTGTTGTTTCGGGGAAACTCGCGGGCAAGGGCGGGAGGAAGAAAAGCCAGCGCATTGCGGAAGGCTATATGAAAAAGGTCGGCGAGCAGACAAGGCTTGTGGATTATGCAAAGAGCGCGGCTTACCCGAAAGTCGGCGCGATAGGGATAAAGGTCAGGATTGTGAGGCCGGACACGGCGTTCCCCGATAAGATTGACGTTATCAAAATCCTTAACGACAGGGACGAGGCGGTTGAGAAGGCGAAGTCCGCCGCTGCGGAGGCCGCGGAAAAGGCGGCAAGCGAGGCCGCATCGCTCAAGGAGGCGGAGGAAACCGCTGCCGAGGAAGCGAAGAAGGCAAAGGAAGAGGCCAAAGAGGCTGCGGAGAAGGAAGCCAAGAAGGCGGCAAAGAAGCACGGCGCAGGCGAAAAGAAGGCGGAGAAAAAAGATGGCGCTTCGGCAGATAAAAAAAAGGAGAACGTGAAAAAGCACGGGGGGAAGGACAACGTGCAGGCTAGTGCTGCCGCCGCTGTTCGGCTTGAGCCGAATGCGCGCATTCTGCCGCGCGAATTGGGCAATGCCCGATTGCGCCCATTTGAAGCGAAGCTTCAAATCGGGAAGGCAGAATCGCGAGGCAGCATGCGTCATGCGCGGGCGCAAACGCGCAAGGAAGCTGCGGAAAAAGAAAAGGCGGAAGATAAGGCCGAAACCGCGGAAAAGGTGAAGTGAAATGCCGAGGAAGATTGACGAACTGCGCGACCTTGCGGGCGAGGAACTCGAGGCAAGGCTCGTTGGCCTTCGCGCGGACATAGCGAAAGAGAGGGCGCTTGCGGCATCCGGCACGCGTGCGGAGAAGCCGGCAAAAGCCAGGAACATGCGCAGGATGGTCGCAAGGATACTTACGATATTGAAGGAAAAAAAGATGGGAATAAATGTGAAGAAGAAGGGCGGAAACACAGCGGCGAAAGCGGAACAGGCTAAGGAAAAGGGAAAATAAAAAAAACGGAAACTTGGAGGGGTGAATAGCGGCAAATGGACATGTGCGAAAAATGCGGCCTGCCGAAGAACCTGTGCGTCTGCGGCGAGATCGCTAAGGAGAGCCAGAAGATAAAGGTGAAGGTTATAAGGAGGCGCTTCGGCAAGTTCGTAACCACGGTCTCGGGGTTTGACAGCGATGCAAACGCGAAGGAACTCGGAAAGGCCCTGAAAAGGAAGCTGGCGTGCGGAGGCACTGTGACGGAAAACGGAATCGAACTGCAGGGGGACCATAAAAGGGATGTGAAAAAGATTTTGCTGCAGGAAGGGTATAAGGAAGAGTTTATTGACGCATGATGCGGGAAAAATTTTGAAAAAGAAAAATTATGAAAAGAGGAATTTTGGAATGGAGGATGGAAAAAAAAATATTGCGACAAGGCGGAACCTTCCCGCGCACGAGCTCATAGGGCTCAATGCACGGGTCGAGGAATGCAGCGACAGGGGAATGCTGGGGGCCGAGGGAAGGGTTGTGGACGAAACGAAAAATTTGGTCGTGATTGAAACAAGGAAGGGGGATAAAAAAATACCAAAAAAAGATGCGGTGTTTGAGTTTGAATGCGCCGACGGCATTGCAAGGGTGCGGGGCAGTGAACTACTCGCAAGGCCCGAGGACAGGGTAAAGCTGTTCTGCAGGAAGCGCAGGTAAAAATTTGGCGGAAAACTGGGAATGCGTGGGAAGCCGGAAAATGGAGAGATGAGGGAAATTTTTTTGAAGGAACGCGGGAAATTCGGAGGAATGATTATGGCTGAATGCAATGACAGGAAATGCGCCGTGCACGGCGACGTCAAGGTCAGGGGAAACGTGCTCACGGGCAGGGTTGTGAGCGCGAAGAGGGACAGGACGGTTACAGTGGAGAGGAAGCTTACCAAGTACGTGCAGAAATACGAGAGGTACAGCAAGAGCCGCTCGAGGGTTGCCGCACATAACCCCGCGTGCGTGAACGCAAAGGAAGGGGATATGGTAAAAATAGGCGAGACGAGGAAACTAAGCAAGACAAAGAGCTTTGTCGTGCTCGGGATCGCGAAGGAAGAGGGCAAAGCGCAGAAGGGGGCGGAATAATGAAGGCAATTAACGCTTCAGTATGCAGGGTGCTCACGAAGAAGAGCAGGCTCTTCTGCACGGACAACTCCGGCGCGAAGGAGCTCGAGCTCATTGCCGTGCTGCACCACAAAAGCAGGAAGAGGATGGGGCCCATGGCGGGGATTGCGGACATGATTGTTGTCGTGGTGAAGAAGGGAAAACCTGAGATAAGGAAAAAGGTCGAGAAAGCGGTTATAGTGAGGATTAAGAAGGAATACAGGCGCGCGAACGGGATGCGCGTGTGCTTCGAGGACAATGCCGCGGTGCTTGTCGATGACAAGGGCCTGCCGAAGGCATCGGAAGTGAAGGGAGTTGTTGCGAAGGAAGTCGGGGAAAGGTGGCCGAAGATTGCCGGCATCGCTTCCGCGGTTGTTTAATGGTGAACCAAAATGAAAACGAAAAGCAAGAAACCCAAGGTGCAGAGGAAGGCGCTTTTCACAAGGCCCATGCACGCGCGCGGCAAGGATTTCAGCGCAAACCTTTCGAAGGAACTGCGCAAATCCCTGGGCAGGCGCTCGCTCACTTTGAGGAAGGGGGACAAGGTTAAGGTAATGCGCGGAAAGAACAGGGGGTTCGGCGGAAAGATAACGAAGTTCGACAGCCAGAAGAAGCGCGTGTTCATAGAGAAGCTCGCGAGGAAAAAGGCCGACGGCACGGAGAGGCTGGTACCGATAAACGCGAGCAAGGTTATGATTGTCGAGATTGACAGGAGCGACGACAAGAGGGTTAAGGGAAGGGGAGAGGTTAGGGGAAAGGGCGAAAGCCAAAACACAACGGCTGCGGAAGTTAAGGGTTCTGCAGATAAGGGCAAAAGCACAAGGGTGAAATAATGGCAAGAAAAGGGGAAAGCAAGGGGCAGAAGAGGCTCTCTGTGGCGAAGGCAAGGTTCCTGCCGAGGAAGTCCTCGGTCTGGGCGATAAGGGTAAGGGCCGGGCCGCACAGCAAGGCGAGTTCCGTGCCGGCAGGGTTTGTTCTCAGGGAAATTCTCGGGGTTTGCAGGACGCTGGGCGAGGCAAAGATGATACTCAACAAAGGTGAGATGAAAATAAACGGCAAGGTCAGGAAGAGCCACGGCTTCGCTGTCGGGCTGTTCGATATTGTCGAACTCAAATCCTCGAACAAGCGCTACAGGGTGATGTTCGACGGGAAGAGGAGGATTGTGCTCGGGGAAATCAACGCAAAGGGAAAGCTCGAGGGAATTGCAAAGGTCACGGGCAAGGGCAATGTAAAGGGCGGCAAGGTGCAGCTGCACACGAGCAGCGGAATAACCCTGCTCGCTGGAAAGCACGACGCAAAGGTCGGGGACAGCATAAAACTCGAGATGCCGGAAAACAAAATCTCGGGAATTTACTCCATGAAGGAGGGGAATACCGCATACATAACGGGCGGAACACACACTGGCGTAATCGCGAAGATAACAAAGGTTGTAGAGGGGACAATGGCAAGGGGAAAACTTGTGAGCCTTGAGGCAAAGGGCTCGGAGTTCGGCACGGCGGAAAAGAACGTTTTCGTAATAGGCGAGAAGCAGGCGGGAATAGAGCTCGGAGAGGCAGTGAAGAAGGAATGATTCGGGGGCGGGGCAAGGGTGCAGAGTAAAGGGAAATTTTTTGAAAAAAGGTGAATGGTTATGGAAGCGGGAAATGCAATGCGCAATGTTGCCATAGAGAAGGTCACGGTGAACATGGGTGTGGGGCAGCCTGGGGAAGAGCTTGAGAAGGCTGCTGTGATAATGCAAACCATTACGGGCGCAAAGCCGATGCGCACCAAATGCAGGGTCAGGCAGCCCACATGGGGCATAAGGGAGGGCCTGAACATAGGGCTCAAGGTTACGCTCAGGAAAAAGAAGGCGGATGATTTTCTCAGGAGGGCGCTCTCGGCAAAGGACAACGTGCTTCAGGCGAGGAACTTCGACAACAGCGGGAACTTCGGGTTCGGGATAAAGGAGTACATTGACATGCCGGACGTGAGATATGACCCGAGGCTCGGAATAAGGGGATTTGACGTGCTTGTAACGCTCAAAAGGCCGGGCTACAGGCTGAAGCGCAGGAAACTGGCGAAAAAGAAAATACCGGTTGCGCACAGGATAGCCAAAAGTGATGCCATAGATTTTGTAAAGCAAAAGTTCGGGGCTGATGTGAAATGAATTCCGAGGGGAAAGAGGAAAAGAAGTTCGACAAGAAGGGCGGCTGCAGGAGATGCGGCACAAGGCGCGGGCTGATAAGCAAGTACAGCCTGTTCATTTGCAGGAGATGCTTCAAGGACATTGCGGAAAAAATAGGATTCAGGAAATACGACTGAGGATGTTTGGAAGAGGTGTGAAAAATGGTTAGGACCGACCCGCTGGCGGATGCGCTCGCAAACATAAAGAACCACGAGCTTGCCTCGAAGAAGGAGTGCCTTGTAAGGCCTGCTTCGAAGCTGCTGGGGGAAGTGCTCAAGGTAATGCAGAAGCAGGGCTATATTTCAACATACGAGTATGTCGATGACGGCAGGGACGGGATGTACAGGATAAACCTTACAGGCAGGATAAACGACTGCAAGGCGATAAAGCCGAGGTATGCGGTCGGGAAAAACGGGTTCGAGAAATACGAGAAGAGGTACCTGCCCTCAAGGGGCATAGGGGCGCTTATAATAAGCACGCCGAAGGGAATAGTGACGCACTCGGACGCGAAAAGGGAAGCAACCGGAGGGAGGCTGCTGGCGTACATTTACTGAATGCCGCGCGCTTCTTGCCTTTGGGTTGGTTTTTATGGCGAAGAAAATAAACGAGAAAAAAATCGCGCTTCCCGCGGGAATAACCGCGGAGGTAAGCGGGCTCGTTGTGAAGATTAAAAAAGGCGGCACCGAGGCCGTGAAAAAATTCAGGGCGAGGAGCGTGAAGATAGTCATGGATGGGCAGGCGATAATCGTGAGGGCCGCGGACGCGAAAAAGAAAAACGCCTCGACAACAAACACAATCGCCGCGCACATACGCAATATGGTTCACGGGCTGGAGCACGGGTTCGAGTATAAGTTGGAGGTTGTTTATTCGCACTTTCCCATGACGGTTACGCTGAAGGGAAGCCACCTTGAAATAAGCAATGTCACCGGGGCAAAGGAGCCGAGGAAAGCCGCAATAGTGGGGCAGACAAAGGTGGAGATTAAGGGAAAGGACATAACGGTCAGGGGGTTCGACAAGGAGGCTGCCGGGCAGACCGCGGCAAATTTGGAGGGCGCGACAAGGGTGAAGGGCAAGGACGTAAGGATTTTCCAGGACGGGATATACATAGTGCAGAAGCCGAAGACGCTGATAGTGAAGGGGAAGTGAAAGGGCGGGAAAATAAAAAAACAAAAAAACGGGTTTGGGGGTTTGCGGAAGGGAAGGGAAAAATAAAAAACGGTTTTTGGCGGAAGGGGAAAAATAAAAAACGAAAATGGTTTTGAAGGTTTGGCTGAAAAGGAAGGTTAAAAGGCTTTGGTTATGGCTGAAAAAGTTTACGGGAGAAAATTAGGCAAGGGCGCGGAAGGGAAGAAGGGCAAGCCCGCGGGCAAAGAAGCCGAAGTGCAGGCTAGTGCCGCTGCAAGCGGCACGCGTGACGCGCGGGCGCAAACGCGCGCGGAAACCGCTGCAGAGAAGAAGCCCGCCGTGGCTGAAAAAAAGCCCGCCGAAACGGAGAAGAAAAAATCCGCGGATGCGCACACGGGAAAGCAGGCGGAGAAAAAGGCCGATGGCGGAAAGCCCGCGGAAAAAACATCTGAAGCGGGGAAAAAGCCGGCTGAAGCGGAGAAGAAAAAAACAGCGGGGAAGGAATCCGCAAAAACGCGCGAGGAGAACGAAAAAAGGCGCGCCGAACGCAGGAAGAAATTCGGAAGGATTGAGATTAAGAAACAGCCGAAGAGCGAGGAGGCGAAGAGGAACGCGGAGGCGATAAGCGAAAAGTGGAAGCCCGCATTCAGGGGAAGGTTCGGCAAGCGCTGGCTCAGGGTTCCGAGCAAGGCGAAGTGGAACAGGTGGCGCGCGCCCCGCGGCATAGACATGCACTGCAGGCAGGAGGACGGAATGCTGCCCCAGCCGGGTTACAGGACGCCCGTGAAAATAAGGCATATGCACCCCTCGGGGTATATGGAAGTCCTTGTGGGGAACCTTGCGGAAATAAAGGCCGCGGGGAGGGACAAGGCGGTGAGGATTGCGGGGAAAATCGGCAGGAAAAAGAAAAGGATGATGCTCGAGGAGGCGCAGAAACTCGGTTTGAGAATTGTTAACCCCTGAAACCGAAGGCTGAAAAAACAAAAAAAGAAAAAACCAAAAAACGCGAACGACGGTTTGCGGGGTTTGTTTGTTGTTTGAAAAGTTGTTGAAGGTTGTGATGTTATGGAACTGTACAAGGTAAGAAGGCTTGCAGCACGCATACTTAAAGTCGGGGAAACGCGGGTGCGGTTCAACCCCGCGGAGAGCGTTAAGATTGCGGAGTGCATGACAAAGGAGGACGTAAGGGCGCTGATTGCCGACGGGCTTATAAAAAAGAAAAGGCTCATCGGCATGAGCAGGGGCAGGGCAAAGGCAATGCACACCAAAAGGAAGAAGGGCAGGAAGCGCGGCTACGGAAAGAGGGCAGGGACGAAGAAGGCGAGAATGCAGAGCAAGTCCGTGTGGGTAAGGAACGTAAGGGCGCAGAGGAAGATGCTTGCGGAACTGAAGAAGGGCGGGGTAAAAATGGAGAAGCCCTACAGCACGGTGTACAAGATGGTTAAGGGAAATTATTTCAGGGGAAAGAAATACCTTGAGGCATATGTAAGGGGGGGCGGAAAATGAGCCACACTTCCACATACGAGCCGGCATTCAGGAGGAGAAGGGAGGAGAAGACGGATTACACGAAGAGGCTTGCGCAGCTCAAGTCGGGGAAGCACAGGCTTGTTGTGAGGAAATCCAACAACAGCACTATTGTGCAGATTGTGAGGTTTGAGGAGAAGGGCGATGTTATGGTTTCCGCGGCAAACTCCCGCGAATTGAAGGAGTTCGGCTGGAAGATGCACTGCGGCAATTTGCCTGCCGCATATCTTGCCGCGTTCCTCTGCTGCAAAAAGGCCGGAAAAAAGGGGCCCGCGGAGGCGATACTTGATATAGGGCTGAGCACGCCGGTGCACGGCTCGAGGGTGTTTGCGGCGCTCAAGGGGGCGGTAGATTCGGGGATGAAAATAAAGTGCGACGAAAAGGTTTTCCCTTCGGCAGACAGGTTTTCGGGGAAGCATATTTCGGAGGACGCGGCAAAGCAGTTCATTGCGGTTAAGGATGCGATAGAAAAAAAATATGGTGGTAAATGATGGGTGTTAAATTAGGGGGCAGAATGGGTATGGGCGCGCCTAGAGGCGGCCCGAGGAGAGGCAGGGACGGCGCAGAGTCGAGGTTCAATGCGGAGGAGCAGAAGCGCAAGGAACTTGAGGGCTGGGTTGCGAAAACCGACCTCGGCAGGAGGGTGCAGAAGGGCGAGGTTGCATCGCTTGCGCAGCTGTTCGAGCAGAACGCACATGTTATGGAGCCCGAGATTATAGATTACCTTGTGCCCGACCTGCAGGAGAAAATGGTCGATTTCAAGAAGACTGCAAAGGTCAGGCGCGCGGGGCGCATGTTCAGGTTCAGGGTTTCTGTCCTTGTCGGGGACGGGAACGGGCACATAGGTTTGGGCATGGCCACGGATAAGGAACGCTGGCCAGCGGTGAGGAAAGCTACAAGAAAGGCGAAGCTTGCGATGGTACAGGTAAGGCGCGGCTGCGGCTCGTGGGAATGCACCTGCGGCACGGCACATTCGGTCCCTTTCACAGTGGAGGGCAAATCCTCGAGCGTGAGGGTTTTGCTCCTCCCCGCGCCCAGCGGAACAGGGCTTGTTGTCGGGGACAACATAAAGGACGTGCTTAGGTTTGCGGGATTGCGCGACGTGTGGTCGAAGACAAAGGGCAACACGATGAGCACGCTGGATTTCGTTGCCGCGGCGATTGACGCGCTTGCGCAGACAACGAGGATGAAGGGAATTGCTACAGAGGAGAAGCGCTGAATTGTTAACCAAAAGGGTGTGATGACGATGTATGCTGCAATAAGGGTCAGGGGAGAGGTCGACGTGAAGTGGGAAATCAGGGACACGCTCGAACTGCTCAGGCTGCACAGGGCAAACCATATGGTGCTCCTGCCCGAGAACGGCACGGCAAAAGGCATGATTAAGAAGTCAAGGGATTACCTGACATACGGCGAAATCGGCGAGGCTGCACTTGCGCACGTGATAGCGAAACGCGGGCGCGTTGTGGGGAATAAGAGGCTTGACTCCGCATTTTACGCAAAGCACAAGGTTAAGGGCGCGGAGGAAATCGCAAAACTTGTGCTCTCTGGGAAAAAGAAGCTTGCGGATTTCGGGATAAAACCGGTGTTCAGGCTTAACCCGCCAAGCAAGGGCTTCGAAAGGGCGGGGATAAAGAAGGGCTACGCCGAGGGGGGCGTGCTAGGATACAGGGGAAAAGAAATAAATAAACTGATAGTGAAAATGGCTTAATCGTTTTGCATGTTTGGATTTTGCTGAAAGGGCTGGTGTTGAAATGGTTGTAAGGAGAGGCAGGAAGAAAATCAAGGCGCGCGGGCAGAGGCACCACGGCGGCGGGAACAAGAAGAACAGGCGCGGCGCGGGGTGCAGAGGGGGGAGAGGAAACGCGGGCTCGCACAAGCACAAGTTCAGCAAGTTCTACCTTGTTTACGGCACAAAGAGAATACTCAAGGCGAAGAAGGGGGGCAAGGCGGTTAATGTTTCCGAACTCGAGAAAATTATCGCGGAAATGAACGCAAAAAAAACCCTGCGCAGGGAAGGCGGGCTTGTGGTCATAGACGGGAAGGAGCAGGGGATTGCGAAAATCCTCGGCAGGGGAAAGGTGAAGGATAAGATATTGCTCAGGAACCTTTCCGCGAGCGCGGGCGCAATCGAGGCGATCGAAAAGGCGGGGGGGAAGATAGAGGGCACCGAAGGAGAGGCGGGCGAAACATCCGCTAAGGGAAGCACGGAAGATGATGATTTCGAGGCCGAGGAATCGGGAGACGGGGCAAGCGCCGCGGGCACGGATGCGGGGGCTGAAGAGGAATGAATGTCCTTGACATTTTCGAGCCCGTCTACAAACTGCTTCCGGAAGTGAAAGTACCGGAGACAAAGCCTACCTTGCAGCGCAGGCTTATCTGGACCGGCGCTGTGCTGATGCTGTTCTTCATAATGGGGAACATTGCGGTAATAGGGCTTAACGCCTCATCCGCGGGGCAGCTCGAACAATTGCAGGTAATACTTGCAAGCAAGATAGGCACGATACTCACAGTAGGGATAGGCCCGATTGTGCTTGCCTCGATCATACTGCAATTGCTTGTCGGGGGAAAAATACTCAATATCGACCTCTCGCAGCCGAAGGACAAGGCAAGGTTCACCGCACTGCAGAAACTGTTCGCAATAGTGCTCTGCTTCTTCGAGGCGGGCGTTTACGTTATGAGCGGCTTCCTGAGCGCGGAGGCGGGGATGCTGCCATTCGTGATACTTCAGGTTGCGCTCGGGGCAATAGTGCTCATGTACATGGATGAGGTCGTGAGCAAGTACGGCATAGGCTCGGGAATAGGGCTGTTCATCGCGGGCGGGGTTTCAGAAGTCGTGATCTGGCGCATGTTCAACCCGTTCAATATAGCGCAGGAACTCGTGTTTTTCGGCGGGCAGGGCCTGCTCTGGCTGTTCATGAGCGAGGTTACGCAGAACCTCCTTAATGCGATGATTTACCTGCTCCCTGTTTTCTTCACTCTCGTGGTTTTCTTTGTGGTTGTTTTTGCGGAAGGCATGCATGTCAATATACCGATAACAATGGGCAGGCGCGGAACAGGGGGCAGGTTCCCGGTCAAGTTCCTTTATGTTTCGAACATTCCCGTGATACTTGCCGTCGCACTTTTCGCAAACGTGAGGATGTGGGCGACATTGGGCAAGGATTTGCCGATCGTAGGCGCGGTGCTGGATAAGATAGGGACTATCGTGATTCCGCCTTACAGCCTCGTCGAGAATATAATAATACAGTTCGGAAGCGCGCTTGGCGCCGGGTTTTCGGGAATTATCGGATTCGCGGGGACAACAATCGGGGAAATGGCGCAGAGCATTGTGTCATTGAGTTTCATAGGAATCGGCGGCAGCCTGATCCACGCGTTCCTTTACATAATAATCCTTGTTATTGTCTGTGTTGTGTTCGGAAAGTTCTGGGTTGAGATGGGCGGCCAGGGTTCCGAGGCTGTTGCTAACCAGCTGAACAGGGCGGGCATGCATATCCCCGGGTTCAGGCGCGACCCGCGCATTGTGAGGGGCGTGCTCGACAGGTACATACCGCCGATAAGTGTTCTTGGTTCCGCGTTCGTTGCCCTGCTTGCGGGGTTCGCGGACCTCACTGGCGCATTGGGCTCGGGAACTGGAATACTTCTGACAGTGGGGATTGTTTACAGGCTTTATGAGGAACTTGCAAGGGCGCAGCTTATGGATATGCACCCCATGCTGGGCAAGTTGTTTGGGTGAATGCAATGGCGGGAAATTTGACACAAAATATTACCGGGCTGTTGAAAACAGCCCACATATTCCGGATTGCCCTGTTTTGGGGCGGCCAAAACGGGCGCAATTGGCAGCAGCCAATTCGCGCGCCTACGGAATGGCGCAAAATGAACCTTAATAAGGTTATTGCTGGGGAAGTTTATAAGTGCAGAAAAAGTGCGGAAATCCCCCAAATTCCGCTTTTTGAGGCATTTTGAGTGATAAGCATGTTCGTGAACCCACAGATAGACATTGTCGCCATTTCGGCTTTGCTTGCGATAGTATCGCAGTTCATCCAGCTTAAGTTCGGCAGGCGCGACGAGATGCTGGCGGCGCAGAAGGAAATGAAGGCAAGGCAGAAGAGGATGCAGGAACTTGTGAAGCGCAATGACGGCTCGGCAAAGGCCGAGCTCGAAAGGCTCGAGAAGGAAATGATGGAAGGCATGAGCAAGATGATGGGCGGGAGCATGAAGGTTATGGTGATAAGCATGGTTATTTTCCTTCCCGCGTTTATGCTCATAGGCGCGGCATATTCGAGCGCGACAATAAACCTGCCTGTGCCGGTGCCCTGGTTTGGGGGCACGAGTTTCATAATGCTTTACAATGAAACCAACTGGCTTGGATGGTATATACTTTGCTCGCTTGTTTTCAGCCTTGTGTTCAGTTCATTGATGGGGATTTATAAAAAATCAAGGGAGGTGAAGTAATGCCCACGCGCGCGGAGAGGGGAAGGGAAAGGAAGTTCTTCCGCGCACCGGGCGGGAAGCGCATAAAGTACTTCACTGGAAAGTCGGGGAAGCACTGCTGCGCTGCGTGCGGCTCGGTGCTGCACGGTGTTCCGCACGGAAAGGGCAAGTGCGCAACAAAGAAACTTTCAAAAAGCGGGCGCAGGCCCAGCGTTCCTTTCGGGGGGGTGCTCTGCACGAAATGCAGGGTGCTTGTTTTCGAGGAGGGCACAATGGTGCAGTGCGGGATTAAGAAGGTCGAGGCTGTGGGGGTTAAACTCCGCGGTTTTGTAACCTCTTCAATCGGGGGGGGTAAGTAATGCCCGCAATGGAAGTGGGGAGGGTTTGCATAAAAACCCGCGGAAGGGAAGCGGGGGCAAAGGTTGTTATTGTCGAGGCAGGCGCGGGAAAGGAAAAGGAGTTCGTTACAATAGACGGGAAGGGAGTGAAAAGGCGCAGGTGCAACATAAGGCACCTCATGCCGACGAACGACATGATCGAGGTTTCAAAAGGGGCGAAGCACGAGGAGATTGTGAAAGCGCTGGAGTGAATGCCGGGGCAGAAGGGCAAGTGAGTGATGGTTTTTATGCGCGAAGGAAAGGATGAAGCGGGAAAGCAGAAGGGCGGCACGCCCAAGCAGGGCCAGGATAAGAAGGGCGGCTGGCAGGATGGTGCAAGGAAAGGCGCGGGGCACGACGCGCAGAAGGGCGCGGGGGGAAAGGAACGCGCAAGAGACCCGAGGCACGATTTCGGAAAATTCATGGCGCAGCCAAAGGACGGCAAGGACATAAGGTATATTGTCAGGATTGCGAACCGCGACCTGAACGGAAGCAAGCCCATAAGGCGCGCGCTCACGGGCATCAAGGGAATAAGCACCCGCACCGCGGACGCGTTTGCAAGGGTTTTCGAGGCGGAGACGGGGATTGGCGCTGATTCAAGGCTCGGGGAAATCCCCGAGGGAAAGGAGAAGGAAATAGAGGAACTTATAATGCATCCGGAAAAGCACGGCCTGCCTTCATGGATCCTCAACAGGAGGAATGATTTTGAAAGCGGAGAGTCGGTTCACCTTGTGGAGAACGATTTGCAGTTTTCACTCAGGAAGGATTTGCAGAGGCTCAGCGAGATAAAATCATACAGGGGCCTTAGGCTTATGTGGGGCCTGCCTGTCAGGGGGCAGAAGACGAAGAGCACGCACCGCGGAAAGGGCGGCGCGGTAGGCGTTGTAAAGAAGGACGTTACAAAGGCCGCAGCGGGCGGAGGCGCGGACAAGAAGGAGGGCGGCAAGGGGAAGTGAAACCCGATGCCTCGAAGGGTGCGAAGGGGAAATAACCCTGCGAACCCGATGGAGTGGGTGTGTTTTTTATGGCTGGCTCAAGAAGGCTGAAGAAGCAGTACACGGTCCCGAGGAAGAGGTGGGACAAGAACAGGTTTGAGAGGGAAAGGGTACTGCTAACGGAATACGGCCTGAAGAACAAGAGGGAACTGCGCAGGATAGAGACAATACTCAGGAAGAAGAGGGAGAACGCGAGGAAGCTGCTTGCGCTCGGCGCGGAGAAGCGCGAGGAAAGGCAGCGTGTCCTTATGCTCAGCCTTGACAGGATGGGGCTGCTGAAGCAGGGCGCAACGCTTGACGACGTGCTGGGGCTTACGGTTAAGGAACTGCTCGAGAGAAGGATGCAGACAATGGTGTGGAGGAAGAACCTCGCAAACACAATTGAGCAGGCGAGGCAATTCATAGCGCACGGGCACATTGCAATAAACGGGAAAAAGGTAAACTGCCCGGGTTACATAGTGCTGCGCGACGAAGAGGGCAAGATTTCATACTTCGGGAAGCCCATGAAAATAAAGCTTGAAAAAAAGGAAGATGCAAAGCTGATAAAGAAACTGCACGCGGGAAAGCACGGCCTCAATGCCCATGCGGGGAGCGCTGCGGAAGCCGAGGCGATTGCTGCGGAGGGCGGCAGGGGCTCGGGCACTGCTGAGGAAGGGAAGGCCGATGCTAAAGCCGGCGGGAAGGAAAGCGCGAAGGCTGCAGATGGGGCCGCGAGTGCGGATGATGAAGCTGGCACGGGGGAAGCCACGAAAGTAACAAGCGCGGAGGACGAAACAGTTCCTTCCGACATTCCCGGCGCGAAGCCGGAGAAGGAAGAGATTATAGGTTTCCCCGGAACTGCGGATGAAACCGACGAAGGGAAGGCAGGGATGTGATTATGGGCAAGACAGGTGTCGTGCATATATATGCTTCGCCGAACAACACAATAGTGCTGCTCACGGACGTAACAGGGGCGGAGACAATAGCGAAGTGCTCGGGCGGAATAATTGTCAAGGCGCAGCACAAGGAAGGCAGCCCTTACGCGGCAATGAAAATAATAGAGAACATCGCCGACAAGGCAAGGGAGCGCGGGATTACGGATGTGTTTGTGAAGGTAAGGGGCCAGGGCGGGATAAGGAGCCGCTCTCCTGGCGCTGGGGCGGAGGCGGCGATAATGTCGCTGAACAGGAACGGCCTAAGGGTGAGGAGCATAGAGAACGTCACGCCTATGCCGCACGACGGCTGCAGGAGAAAGAAAAAGTTCAGGAGCAAGAAGGGCAGCTGAGGCCCGTGAAAAGGAGGAATGCACATGGTTGAAGTGAAGAAAATTTCAGAGAAAAATAACATAACAAAACTCCTGATTACCGGCACGGACACCGCAATGATAAACTCGCTCAGGCGCGCGGCAATGGGCTATGTGCCTGTGCTTGCGATAGAGGATGTTTCCATTTACGAAAATTCATCGGTCCTTTTCGACGAATTCATGAGCCACAGGCTCGGGCTTATTCCGCTGAAAAGCGGTGCAAAGGATTTTAAGAAAGGGGACAAGGCAAAACTTTTGCTTGAGAAAGAGGGGCCGTGCACGGTTTACTCGAAGGACATTAAGAGCACTGACCCGAAAATAGAGGTTGTTGCAAAGAAGATTCCGATAGTGAAGCTTGCAAAGGGGCAAAAGGTGAAGCTTGAACTGTCCGCTGTTGCAGGCACGGGAAAGGAGCACGTGAAATGGCAGCCCGCATCAATAGGGTATGCGGAATTGCCGAGCATAGAGATTGGGAGAGGGTGCAGCATGTGCAAGGCGTGCGTGGAGAACTGCGCAAAGGGTGCGCTTGAAATAAAGGGCGGAAAGGTTGTGCTTAAGGACGGCACTCTCTGCGACCTGTGCGGCAAGTGCAGGGACGCGTGCGAGAAGGGCGTGCTTGCGCTGGAGTACGATTCGGGAAGTTTCACAATGACAATAGACAGCCACGGCAACATGGATGTTTCGGAGATTCTTGAGGACGCGCTTGACAGCCTCGCGGAGAAGGCAAAGGAATTCAGGAAGGAGTTAGGAAAGATTTGATGGAGTGTTATGGAAAAGGCTAAAGTTTTCCCCAGGCTTTTGGAAGTGAATTCAAAACCAAAGGTTTTGAAATACGCTCCGAAAAGGCTGCAGGGGTGCCGGAGCGGCTAAACGGGCGGGACTTAAGAGAAATTTTTTGCTGGAAAAAGGGGCGGAAAACGATGGTTATGAAAAATTTTTTGGAAATCCCGTGGCTCAGTGCCTTCGCAGGTTCGAATCCTGTCCCCTGCAACTTTTCTTTACAAAAGAAAAGTTGGCAAAAGAAACAGCGCGCTGCTGCGCGCATTTGCGGTGATTTTGAATGAAGAGGACAGGCCCTACAAAGGAAAGCACAAGGCACACCATAGTTGCGCTTGACAAGTGCGGGAAGGAGAGGAAGGAGGACGTGTGGCGCACGCTTGCGGAAATGCTCTCGTGCAGCAGCAGGGCGCGCGCCTCGAAGAACCTCTGGGAACTTTCCAAGCTCTCGAAAAAGGCTGCGGGAAAATTTATGGTTGTGCCGGGAAAGGTGCTCGGGACAGGTGACGCGGCGGAGGGAATGAGGGTTGCCGCGCTGGAGTTCTCGGAAAGCGCGAGGAAGAAAATAGAGGCGGCGAAGGGAAAAGCGGTTTCGCTCGGCGAACTTGTGAAAGAAAAGGTGAAGAAGTCGGAGATACTTATAGCGAAGTGATTTGTTATGGGCCCGAGGAGAAGGAAATTCAGGAAACCTTTAGGCAAGGATGCCAGGCTTCAGCACAGGGCGGGCACGGAAAGGCGCGCTGCAAGGAGCGCAGCGGAAAGGGGGGAGGCAAAGGGCGCTGGGGCGAGAAAGGGCGCCGAGAAAGGGCGGGAAGTTTTCATAGATGCCGAGAACCTCGTGCTCGGGCGCATGGCTTCGGCAGTTGCAAAGAGGCTGCTGAACGGGGAGAGCATAACGATTTTCAACGCGGAGAAAGCCGTGATAGTCGGGGGAAGGGATTTCATACTTGCAAAGTTCGCAAAGAGGCGCACGCTCAGGAGGAAGGGCAACCCGCACTTCAGCCCGAAGATGAGCAGGATGCCGGACAGGATTGTCAGGCGCGCTGTGCGCGGGATGCTTCCGCACAAGAAAGAGAGGGGCATCAATGCTTTCAGGAGGCTGAAATCATACATGGGGAAGCCTTCGTTCGTTCCCGAGGGCAAGGGCGAGACAATTGAACCTGCGCAGAACAATTCGGACAGGTTCCTTGAAATCGGGGAAATTTCAAAGGTTCTCGGTGCGAAGTTTTGATTTTGGAAATGGGCGGAAACGGTGAGGATGATGGATGAGGAAAATGTTATGCCTGTTGAAGCTGCTGCCAAGGCGCAGGCTGCAGAGGCCGAGAAGGCGCGGACAGCGGAGACCGAGAAAGCGGCGGGAAAGGAGGCGCAAAAGCCAGTTGAGAAGCCCGCTGCGGAAGGGAAAAAGCCCGAAAAGAAAAAAAGCAGGGCGCGCGGGATAACGACAAAGGCGAAAAAGAAAACCGCGGTTGCGAGGGCGGTCATAAAGAGGGGCACGGGAAAGGTGAGGATAAACAAGCGCAGCCTTGCGATTGTGGAGCCGGCATATATCAGGGAATTTATAATGGAACCCCTGGAGATGGCGGAACCTTTGCCGAAAGAGGTGGATATTACGGTAACGGCAAGGGGCGGGGGCTCGATGGCGCAGGCTGCGGCTGCACGCGGCGCGATTGCGAAGGCGCTGCTTGAATTCAGGAAGAACGACAAACTCAGGATTGCGATGCTTAAGTACGACAGGCTCCTGCTTGTGGATGACTCGCGCAGGACCGAACCAAAGAAGCCGCTGGGAACAAAAGCGAGGAAGAAAAAACAAAAAAGCAAGAGGTGAAGATTGGAAAACAAAAATAAAAAACAAAACGCCGTTGGATGGTTTGGTTTTTTGGTTTGCCGAAAAGCAAACCGAACCAAAAACCAACAAAACCCGATTTTTGTTTTTTGTGTTTTTTATTCCGGATATTTGGTTTTTTGTGAGAGGTGATGAAAAATGATTGTTCCAGTAAGGTGCTTTTCATGCGGAAGGGTAGTGGCGCAGGAGTACGAGGAATACCTACGCAGGGTACAGAAAAAGGAGAGTGCGGACAAGGTCCTGAGCGAACTTGGGGTCGAGAAATACTGCTGCAGGCGCACGATATTCGCGCACGTGGATTTGATGGACGAGATTGCGAAATACAAGGTGTGATTTGGGAAGCGTGATTTTTGGAACTGAGAGGGAAAAGTGATTACGATGGCTGAAGAAACCGCTGAGGCAAAGAAGCAGGACACATTGGTAGATGTGGACATCTACCTGAAGACTGGCGCCCACATAGGCACAAAGTTCAAGGCGGGGGACATGAGGAAGTACATTTACAAGGTAAGGAAGGACGGCCTGAATGTGCTTGATGTGCAGGTGCTTGATGCAAGGGTGCGCGCAGCTGCCAACTTTATTTCGCAGTTCGAACCCTCGAAGATTGTTGCGGTTTCAAAAAGGCTTTACGGCAGGGAACCTGTAAGGCAGTTTGCCGAAGCCATCGGGGCAAGGGCGGTTACTGGCAGGTTCGTGCCGGGGCTGTTCACGAACCCGAGGGCAAAGGGCTTCATCGAGCCTGGCGTGATTATTGTTACGGAACCCGAGCCCGACGAGCAGGCGATATCGGAAGCGACAAGGGTCAAGATTCCTGTTGTTGTGCTTGCGAGCACGAATAATTCGATAAGGAACGCGGATTTGGCCGTGCCCGTGAACAACAAGGGGAGGAAAAGCCTTGCGCTTATTTACTGGCTCCTTGCCAGGGAGTATTTGAAGAACCGCGGAACCATAAAGTCCGATGCGGAATTCACAAAGAGCCTCGAGGATTTCGAGTACAAGATGAAGGAAGGGGAAAGGGAGGAAGCGATGGAGAGGCATGAGCGCAGGGGGCGTGACGGGGACAGGAGAGGCGGAAGGTTCGGCAGGGACAGGGACGACAGGGGTTTCGGCTCAAGGGGCGGGGGCAGGTTCGGCGGCGGGCGCAGGGAAGGCGGAATAAGGGAGAGGTACTAGTTTTTCGCACCATGGCGTGGAGATGGATGTCGGGGCTGTAGCCCCTGCAAGGGCATCTTTTGCCCTGAAGCCTGGCATAGAACCGCTGCTTCTTAAACAAATACGCAAAGCCGTTTTCAAAGATAAGTTTAAATGTCAAATCATACTACATAAATAGATGAGTTTCATGGGAAATGGAAACATCGGAAGGAAAACGGGCGCACTGCTATTATTGGCACTATTTTGCTTAATTGCATCGGTGCCTGTTAGTGCATACAGTTACAGTGGGTGGAAATGGGGGGCATCATATTATTGGAATAGTTCAATACCAACAAGTTGGTACAATTCCATAAATAGTGCCGCCGCTGCCTGGAATAATGCCGGGTCAAAATTTGCCTTTGTCAAATCTGCGACAGCTGGGACGACGTTGAACTTTCTGTACAAGCAAAGCCTTCCTGCCGGGACAGTAGCCATGTCAACAACGTATGCAGACACAGATCATAGAATTTACAAGGCTAAAATAACGTTCAACTCTAACTACCAATGGTCTACAACCGGCCAAAGCGGTTATTATGATGTTCAAAACGAAGCCACGCATGAGTTTGGCCACTGGTTGAAATTGAACGACCTTTACGGCTCGTCTAACAGCGAAAAGACAATGTATGGTTACACCAGCACGGGCAATACAAAGAAGAGAACATTACACTCCGACGACATAGCGGGCATTAAATATATTTATGGGACGGCCTGAGCAGGAGGCACATATATGAAAAATATGAAGAAAGTTTGGCTGGCTGGATTTGCGGCGGCCGCGCTTGTAGTCGGCATTGCCGCTTTATTTGCTTTTACAAGTGGCGACCCGACAACGGCGACACCGCCAATGTCACCCACAACAACGGCGACACAATCAATATCGCCCACGACAAAGACAATCTCACCCACGTGGTCCACTGAAGTATTGGACCTTTCCTTCCTCAATAAACACTCGGAAAGCGTGGTTATCGGGCGTGTGACGGAGATTCTCCCCAGCAAGTGGGATACTCCCGATGGGGGGCGGCCCACAGATGTGGCAAGCGATGCCTCCATCTATACGGATATAATTATTCAGGTTGACAAGGTCGTGAAAGGCTCCGTTCCCTCCAGTGTGGTTGTCCGCACACTTGGCGGGCAGGTTGGGGACGATGGCATGATTGCGGAGGGCGAGGCCGAGTTTAAAGTCGGCGAAAAGGTGCTGCTGTTCCTCACGACAAACGACCCGTCCGATAACACCACAAGCAATGGCGGGGCGCATTACTGGGTGGTCGCCGGGATGCACGGAAGATTCGCAATCACGGACGACAGCTTTGCCGTGAGGCCCAATGTTCCGGAGCAATACCAGAGATTGCCCCTTGAAGAGGTATTAGGTGCGGTAACGGGCAAATGAGCCACTCGGAGGAAATCATGAATAGAAGAAAAATCGGGCGGGGCGCGGGCGCGCTGTTATTACTGGCGCTATTTTGTGTGATTGCATCGGCGCCTGTCAGTGCATACAGTTACGGTGCGGATAAATGGGGGGTACCCTATTATTGGAGTGGTTCAATACCAGCAAGTTGGTACAATTCCATAAATAGTGCCGCCGCTGCCTGGAATAATGCCGGGTCAAAATTTGCCTTTACCAAAAGGTCGACGACGTTGGACATCATAGGCAAGGCAAGCCTTCCTGCCGGGCAAATAGCCCAAACACTAATAAGTGCACAATCTTATAGAATTTACAAGGTTTTAACAAACTTCAGCTATAACGTTTCATGGTCTACAACCGGCCAAAGCGGTTATTATGATGTTCAAAACGCAGCCACGCATGAGTTTGGCCACTGGTTGAAATTGAACGACCTTTACGGCTCGTCCGACACCGAAAAGACAATGTATGGTTACATCAGCACGGGCGAGACAAAGAAGAGAACATTACACTCCGACGACATAGCGGGCATTAAATATATTTATGGGACGGCCTGAGCAGGAGGCACATATATGAAAAATATGAAGAAAGTTTGGCTGGCTGGATTTGCGGCGGCTGCGCTTGTTGTAGGCATTGCCGCTTTGGTTGTTTTGGCGGGCGGCGGCCCGACAACGGCGACACCGCCAATGTCACCCACAACAACGGCGACACAATCAATATCGCCCACGACAAAGACAATCTACCCTCTGTGGTCCACTGAAGTATTGGACCTTTCCTTCCTCAATAAACACTCGGAAAGCGTGGTTATCGGGCGTGTGACGGAGATTCTCCCCAGCAAGTGGGATACTCCCGATGGGGGGCGACCCGCAGATGTGGCAAGCGATGCCCAAATCTATACTGATGCGATTATTCAGGTCGACAGCACGGCAAAAGGTTCAGTTCCGTCAAGGCTTGTTGTCCGCACCCTCGGGGGAAAAATCGGGGATCATTCAATGGATGTTGAGGACGCGGCTAAGTTTGAAGTCGGCGAAAAAGTCCTGCTGTTCCTCACAACAAACGACCCTTCTGATAAAACCTCAACCAACGGCGGAGCGCATTACAGCGTTGTGGGCTGGAAGCACGGAAAATTCACAATCACAAGCGACAATCAGGCTGTGCGGCTCGAGGTTCCGGAGCAATACCAGAAACTGCCGCTTGAAGAGGTATTGGCCTCTGTAACGGGCCAATGAAACTTTTCTTTCCATTCTTTTGTATGTATGGAACATCTTAATAGGAAGCACGAGTATGAAGAAATTTTGGCTGGTTGCATTTGCGGCGGTTGCGCTTGCGGTTTGCATCGCTGCCTTGGTTGTTTTGGCGGGCGGTGGCACGACAACTCCGACAACTGTGACACCTGCGGCTCCCTTACCGGAAGGCAAAATACCGGTAAATGGTGAAGATTTAAGCAAACCTGCGGCTCCTTTGCCAGAAGGCAAAATAATAGTAAAGGCTGAAGGTGGGCTATTGATAGGGGACTGCGATAATAAATCTTACATAACCGAAACAGCAGATTATATAATCGAAGGAACTATTGAAAAAGTGGAAAGCAAACGGAATGAAGATGGAACTTCTATTTTTACCTATGCCGATATGAGAATTGAAAATTATGCCAAAGGGGCGCCGTTTACGGAAGATAAACTTCAAATTGTAACGCCAGGCGGAATGGTCGGGGCAATCGGCGAATGGGTGGAAGGCTCGCCAAGTTTCCACGAAGGTGAAAAGGTAAGGATATATTTCAACCAGGCGAACGGCGAGTTTTCAATAGTTTGTGCCCCGGTTGGGGTTGAAGAAATATAGTTTTTGGCGGGTTCGCGTTTTTACCAAATTGCCCCGCGAAACCCTAATTTTATATAAACTCCCGCAGAAGTTAATAACTGCAGGTGTGCGGTATGCGGGCAATGGCTGGAAGTTTGCGCAGCGCTGTTTTCGCGGGGCAGTTCTATTCCGCGCGGGAGAAGGAACTGAAGAAGCAGCTTGATGCTTTCTTCCGTGCAGCAGGAAAAAAAACAAACAACGCGCCCGCTGTTGTAAGCCCGCACGCGGGTTATGTTTATTCGGGCAAGGTTGCGGCGCACGCTTTTTCAGCGCTGAAGAAGGCGGAAACTTATGTTATAATTTCGCCCAACCACACCGGAATAGGGGAGGCGGTTTCGGTTTACCCCGAAGGGGAGTGGGAAACGCCTTTGGGAAGGGTTGAAGTCGATGCAGCGCTGAGCGGGGGGATTGCGGATGCGCTCGGCTGCGGGTTCGATGAAACCGCGCACGCGGGGGAGCATTCCCTCGAGGTGCAACTGCCTTTTTTGCAGCACCTCTGCGGCTCGCGCTTCAAGATTGTCGCAATAACAATCGCGGAGCACAGGCTTGCGGAACTGAAAAAAATTGGTGCAATTCTACATAACCTAACTCGCGGGAGGGATGCGGGGTTCATTGCCTCCTCGGATTTCACGCATTTCGAGAGCGAGGAAAGGGCGAGAAAGGGGGATGCGGAAGCGATAGCGCTGATTGAGAAGATGGATATCGGCGGATTCCACGCCCTTGTCGAGGGGAAAAGGATGAGCATTTGCGGCTATGCCCCCGTATGCGTTGTAATGGAGGCGTGCAGGCTAGGCGGAATTAAGCATGCCGAACTACTGAAATATGGCACCAGCGCCGAAGAAAGCGGCGATTTCGGCAATGTGGTAGGGTATGCCGCAATTGCCTTCAGGGGGCGTTAAAAAGCACCTGCAGGCAAAAAAAAGGCGGAAAAATCATTCGTTAACCGTAAAAAGGTAAATTTATATAGTTTCTCGGGCATATATTAAGTATAGTTATCGGAATTTTCGGCAAACCGAAGGCGCGGGTAAAATGGCAAACGGAGAGATAAGGAAACTGCTCGGGCAGTTGGGGCTTACCGAGTATGAGGCAAAGGCGCTCGATGCGCTGTTCAATCTGCACGAGGCGGAAGCGCCCGAGGTAAGCAGGCGCGCGCAGGTCCCCAAAACAAGGGTTTATGACGTACTTGAAAGGCTTACAAAGCGCGGGCTGATTATCGCTATTTACGGAAGGCCGAAGAAATACAGGGCTGTCGAGGCGGAGAAAGTGTTCGGCACACTTATTGAGGAGAAAAGGGAACTGCTCAAGGAACTTGAGAGGCAGGCCGAGAAGGTTAAGCTCGGCATCGGTGCGGGGGCGGGCGATTTCACAGGGGAGCGCGTGATGAAGGTAAAGGACCGCGGGGATTTCATGCGCATCCTGGGGCAGGAGATAGACGGTGCAAAGGAGAGCGTTGTTGCACTCACTAATTTGGGGAAGGAGCACGGAATTTTGAGGGAGAACATAAAAGGCGCGGGAGTAAGGAATGTGGAAATGCGCCTTGTTGCGAAGGTTTCCGAGGAATCGGGAAAACTCGCAAAGGAGTTCGGGGATTCGGGAGTGAAATTCAAGGACTGCGACCACGGGATGCACGCTTACATTATTGACGGAAAGAAAGTGATACTTGCGCTGAGCGATTTCGCGCAGGAGAAGCCCGAGTACCATTTCACAATCTGGCCCGAGAACAAAGCCCTCGCGGAAGCGCTGACAAACTATTTCGAGCAGTGCTGGAAGAGGGGGAAATAAAGGCGCAAGCGGGTTGGTGTGCGGAAAGCACTTCACGCACCAAAATTATTGGAAAAAATCTCTTTCCTTAGGAAATTTTCTGTTCCAGAAGGGAAAACGGCGGTTTTTTGTTCCGCGGCTTTGCCGAACCAAAAACCTAATTTTATATATTCGGCAGGACTAATTATATCTGAACCTGCAAACCAACCGAAGCAATTGCGTGCACGACGGTGTGTTTATGGATATGGAGAAACTCGGGCGCAACGCCTACAAATATGCAATAAAGAACGCTTTCCTCCACAGCGGCAAGGCGGACATAAAGGCGCTTGTGGGGAAAATGCTCGCGCTCGAGAAGGGGCTTGACGTGAAAAAGGCGATGCCCGTAATCGAGGAGGCGGTTCGCAGGGTTAACGGGATGCCGCCGGATGAAATCGAAAAGGAATACAAGAAGTTCGAGGAGGAGGGTTACGAACTGAAGCCCAAGGACAAGGTGGAGGGTTTGCAGGAACTTGAGTGGGCTGCAAAAGAGAAGGTTGTCACGCGCTATGCCCCGAACCCTAACGGGCCTTTGCACCTTGGAAATGCGCGCGCCGCGATTTTGAGTTATGAATATGCGGCGAAATACGGCGGGAAATTCATACTGAGGTTCGAGGACACCGACCCGAAAGTTAAGAAGCCGATGGCTGATGCTGAAGAAGTTTTCCGCGAGGATTTGGATTGGTTAGGGTGCAGGCCTGATGAAACTTACTTCGCAAGCGACAGGATGGGCATTTACTATGAACACATGCTCGAACTCATAAAAAAGGGTGGGGCTTATGTTTGCACTTGCAATGCGGAGAAATGGCGCGAACTCATACGGGAGAAAAAAGGCTGCAAGTGCAGGGAGAAGAAGCCGAAGGAAGTGCTGAAGCAGTTCGAGAAAATGATGGAGCACGAACTCAAGGAAGGCAGCGCAGTGCTGCGCATCAAAACCAACCTTGAGGACCCCGACCCTAGCATAAGGGACTGGTGGATTGCGCGCATTGTTGATGAGCCCCGGCACGCGCGCGTGGGGGATAAGTATCATGTTTGGCCGAGTTATATGTTTCAGTCAGCTGTGGACGACCATCTGATGGGCGTGACGCTCATCCTGCGCGGGCAGGAGCACGCGCAGAACCGGACAAAGCAGGAGTTTTTGTACAAATATTTCGGATGGAAATATCCGCACGCGTTCCATTTCGGAAGGATAAGCCTTGAAGGGATGGTGCTGAGCACCTCCAAAATAAAGGAAGGAATTGAAAAGGGCGAGTATGAGGGCTGGGACGACCCGCGCTTGGGAACCATAAGGGCGCTGAGAAGGCGCGGCTTTTCGAGCAAGGCAATAAGGGAGGTGATAATTCATTTGGGCGTTAAGCCTTCCGATGCAACTGTTGAAATGAACATGCTCTTCGACCTGAACAGGAAATACGTAGGTGAAGCAAGCAGGCATGTTTCATTCATTGAGGACCCTTTGAGGCTTGATGTGCAGTTCGCGCACGAAACCGAAGTCGAAAGGGAGGGCGGGGTTGTAACCTTGAACGAGGGCACCCAGCAGTTCCTTGTGCCCAAGAAATTGCTTGAAAGATATCTTGAGGGGGAAGTGATAAGGCTCAAGGACGCGTACAATGTGAAGATAACACATAAGGACGCGCTGCAGGTTATGGGCGAATTTGTGGGGACGACAAAAAAGGAGGATGACATAATGCCCTGGCTTACGGAAGGGGACGGGAGGGATGCGGAAGTTACACTCGGGGACAATTCAAAGGTTTACGGAATGATGGATGCTGTTGAGGTAAATGTGGGGGATATTTTGAACCTTGACAGGCTGGGTTTCGCGCGCGTGGATGCTATAGACAAGCACTTTGTTCACTGCTATTTTGCGCACAGGTGAGGGAAGAAGGTTAAGGTTAATATACAACATTGCGCCATTAATTAGTCGTGGTTTTATGCCAAAAAAGCATGCAAAACAAGCTGGCCAAAAAAAGCCGACAAAACTCAACATTAAAATGAACGCCAAGAACGCGCTGATTTTTGTTTTAGTGGTTGTTGTTATCGTGGCGGGCTATTTCGCGCTTTCGGGCGGGAATATCGGGCAGGCGCTGAAGCCTACGGCGGGAACGCAGAACGTTTTCCTGCAGGCGCGCGGAATTGCCGACCCTGCGCGTGTTGTTGAATTCGTGAAAGTTTTCCAGATTCCCGCGGTGCGCGCTGCATATGCGCGGGCTGCGGCACCTGTCCCTGCCGAGTGGGGAAACCATTACGGGGTTTGCTACAGGGGTTACTGCTACGGCTGGGTCGAGGTTAAGAATGCGTACCTGTCAAGCAGGGGCTGGACAGATGCCGACCTTGCGGACAAGGCGAAGCTCGACATCGCGCTTGCGGAACTCACTAACGGAATAAGTGCGGGGCTGAACAGCGGCACGCTCAGGCTCTGCGACGGCAAGGGCGCATACTGCCAGTTCTGCGAGGACACCGACGGGGGGGACCGGCAATATGTTGCGGGAAAGGTAACCTACTCCAGAAAAGGGCAGGACAAACTGCTTGAGAAGACGGACGAATGCCAGGCAACCGGCGGGTTAATGGAATATTATTGCAGGGATTATGACTGGATGTTCCATAATTACAGCTGCACATACGGCTGCGAGAATACGGCCAACGGAGGGCAGTGCAAAAAGTCGGGCACAGGCGGAAGCGAATGCACAAAGCACGAGGACTGCGTTTCGAAAGGGATGGTGTGCGACCTTGGAACTAAAAAGTGCGTTAACTGCTACGACACCGACGGCGGCGGGGATTTCACGCAAGCCAAGGTGGCAGGTACCGTATATGTGGGGAAGAACACCGCAGCCCAGACCATTCCGGGCAAGGAGTATTATGCAATAGACGACTTTTGCGACGCTTACAGCGGGGGCATGACGGGCGCTTGCCCGCCTCCCGAAAACAAGGAACCCGGGCAGTGCCTGCAGGATAAGTGCTACGGAACCTGCAAAAAAATCGTCGAGCAGTATTGCAGCGCAGGCAAGAACGCGAGCAAATACTACGCCTGCAACGAGGGACAGCTCTACAAGGACTTTGTCTGCCGCTGCGATTTGGCGAAGCAGGACGGCGACAATGACACGTGCGCACCCTCATATTGCGGGCTGCCTTATGGCGGTTAGGGCTTGCAGCGGCAAGGCGACAGCCGCAGAAACAAAAACCCGCAAACCGCGGCAGCCAAAAACCCCCGCGAAAGGGGGTTTTTAAACCTTTCTGGGGCAGTTTTTTATTGTAGAATTGCCGTACAACCGTTGTTGTCGGGCTTATTTTGCCGATGACAATCTATGACTTATCCTGCGCGAAATGCGCGGGAAAAGGAGGTTGGAGGTTTTAACCGGAGGTGTGATTGATGGCAGACTACGTGAAGTTCGAGATGCCCAAGGAACTTGCGGACAGGCAGCTTGCGCTGCTGGAGAAAGCGAGGAAGGGCGGAAAGATACGCATAGGGAGCAACGAGGTCACAAAGGCAATCGAGCGCGGGAACGCTAAGCTTGTGGTAATTGCGCAGGATGTTACCCCGCCCGAGGTTGTTATGCACCTGCCTTTGCTCTGCGACGAGAAAAAGGTTCCTTACGGGTATGTGCAGGCGAAGAAGGACCTCGGCGCGAGCGCAGGGCTTAAAGTGGGGACAAGCGCTGTCGCGATAGAGAACGAGGGCGACGCGAAAAAGGAACTCGACGACCTCGCAAAGAAAATAAAGGAACTGAGGGGTTAGGGGGAATGAAAAATGGATAGGGGAACTCCCGCAGAGGTTGTTGACATAATCCAGCGCACGGGCGTGTACGGGGAAATCGTGCAGGTGCTGTGCAAAATACTCGAGGGCCCGGAACAGGGCAGGGTAAAGAGGAGGAACGTGAAGGGCAAGGTGAAGAAAGGGGACGTTATAATCCTGCTCAGCACGGAGAGGGAGGCGAAGGAGATTAAGGCGAGGTAAAGGGCGCACGGAAATAAAAACAAAAACGTGCGATGGTTGGGTTTGCCGCAGCGAGGGCTGCTGCAAACCAAAATAAAAAGGGCGTGATAAAAATGGTGAAATGTTCGTTCTGTGACCTGGAAATACCGCACGGCAGCGGCAGGATATATGTGAAGAAGGACGGCACCGCGTTCTACTTCTGCTCGAACAAGTGCAACAAGAACCTGCTGAAGCTCGGGCGCTCGCCCGCAAGGACAAGGTGGACCGCAAAGGCCGTGGCGCTGAAGGCGCAGGGGAAGAAGCACGCGGAAGGCGGAGAGGAAAGCAAGGGGAAAAAGAGGGGTAAGAAATGAGTGCAGTGCAGGCTAGTGCCGCTGACGCTATTCGGCTTGAGCCGAATGCGCGCATTCTGCCAGAGGCAGAATCGCGAAGCGGCACGCGGCATGCCCGATCGCAAGCGGGCAAGGGGAAAAAGAGGTGATTCTGTGGAGCGCACTCTGGTAATAATCAAGCCCGACGCAATGAACCGCGACCTTGCGGGAAAAATAATCGCGAGGTTCGAGGCAAAGGGCCTCAAAATCGCGGGAATTAAAATGGAAACGCTGGGAAAGGAAATGCTGGGCGAGCACTACGCGCACCACAGGGAGAAGCCGTTTTTTCCGGGGCTTGTGAAGTTCATGTCAGGGGCGCCCTGCATTTTCCTCGCACTCGAGGGCAAGGATGCGGCAGATGTAGTGAGGAAAATGTGCGGAGCGACGAACGGAAGGAACGCGGAGGCGGGAACAATCCGCGGTGATTTCTCCGTGAGCACGCAGGCGAATTTGGTGCACGCTTCGGACAGCAAAGAAACGGCGGAGAAGGAAATAAAGAGGTTCTTCAAAGCGGGGGAACTGCATGAGTACGAGAAATGTTCCGCAAGGTGGATGTATTCGGAGGATGAAAATAAATGAAATGCGTGGGTTCGCGCGATGGTTCGCGGGTTTGCCGCGCGGAGGATGAAAATAAATGAGCAAATTAACTGTCAGAGTCCAGAAGCTGTGGGACGGCTTACCCAAACTTGCGTACGAGCATGAAGGTGACTCGGGCATAGACCTTTACGCGCGCGAGGATGTTACAGTGAACGCTGGGGAAAGGAAACTCGTGGGCACTGGAATTAAGATAGCGCTCCCTAAAGGCTACGAGGCGCAGGTGAGGCCGAAGAGCGGGCTTGCGCTGAAGCACGGCATAACCGTGCTGAATACGCCGGGCACGGTTGATTCGTGCTACCGCGGGGAAGTGGGGGTTATCCTCATGAACCACAGCGGCGCCCAGTACAAGGTCGAAAAAGGGAAAAAAATCGCGCAACTTGTGTTCGCGAAGGTGGAGGAAGCGGAACTTGAGTTTGTGGAGGAACTTGGCGGAACCACGAGGAACGCGGGGGGATTTGGCTCTACGGGGATTTAATGTGAACCCGAAAAGGCAAAAGGTGTGTGTTATGATAAGGCAGCCGATAATTGTGGTGCTTGGGCACGTAGATGCCGGCAAAACGAAAATTCTTGATGCGATCCGCGGCACGGCAATCGCGGAGAAGGAAGCGGGCGGCATAACACAGCACATCGGCGCAACGGAAGTGCCGATAGGAACCATAAGGAAACTCAGCGGCGCGCTTATTGAGAAATACAAATTCAACATAGGCATACCCGGCCTGCTGTTCATTGACACGCCGGGGCACGAGGCTTTCGCAAACCTCAGGAAGCGCGGGGGGAGCATTGCGGATTTGGCCGTGCTTGTTGTTGATGTTAACAAGGGGCTGCAGCAGCAGACCAATGAGGCAATCGAGGTTTTGAAAAGTTACAAAACGCCCTTCATAATCGCGCAGAATAAAATAGACACAATCCGCGGCTGGCAAAACAGCGGGGGCGCTGTGAGCGACAGCATGCAGAAACAGAGGGATGATGTCCTTGAGGAACTCGACACAAAGACATATGAACTCATAGGCGCGATGCATAAGAAAGGGTTCAGGTGCGAGAGGTTCGACAGGGTAAAGGATTTCACAAAGGAGATTCCGATTGTGCCTGTGTGCGCTAAGAGCGGGGACGGGGTTCCCGAGGTTCTGATGTTCCTTGCGGGGCTTTCGCAGAAATACCTTGACAAGAGGCTGCATATAGAGGAAAGCGCAAAGGGGCGCGGGACTGTTCTTGAGGTAAAGGAAGAGAAGGGGCTCGGGAAAACCGTTGATGTTATACTTTATGACGGCGTTTTGAAGATTGGCGATGAAATCGTGCTTGCGGGAAAGAACGGGGTGATAAGCACAAAGGTGCGCGCACTGCTTGTGCCCAAGCCCCTGCAGGAAATAAGGAACCCGCAGGATAAATTCAGCGGGGTTGAGGGCGTTGTTGCCGCGAGCGGTGTGAAGATTGCCGCGCCGATGCTTGAGGATGCTCTTGCAGGCTCTCCGCTCCTTGTGAAATACGCGGGAAGCGAGGAAGAGGTAATGAAGGAAGTGCTTGGCGCGAAGATTGACACCGAAGCAGTGGGGCCTGTTGTTAAGGCTGATGCGCTCGGCTCGCTCGAGGCTGTTGTTAAGCTCCTTGAGGGGCACGGGATAAAGGTGAGGAAAGCCGACATAGGGGAAGTGAGCAAGAGGGACGTAATGGAGGCCGAGGCTGTAAGGTCGAGCGACAGGTTCAAGGGAATTGTTTTTGCATTCAATGTTAAGGTTGATGCAGCAGCGGGGGCGGAGGCAAAAAAAAGCGGTGTGAAGGTATTTTCCGAGAAAATAATTTACAGGCTTATAGAGGGATATGATGAATGGCTTGCAGCTGAGAGGGAAAGCGCAAAGGAGGAGAAGCTGCAGCACGCGGTAATGCCTGTGAAACTGAAGGTTTTGCCGGGGTGCATATTCCACAACACAAAACCCGCAATTGTCGGCGTAAGGATTCTTGCAGGAAGGCTGAAGAACGGCGTGGAGCTGATGAAAAAGGGCGGGGAGAAAATAGGGAAGGTGCAGGGGATGCAGGACAACGGAAAGGACATAGATGAGGCAAAGCAGGGGCAGGAGGTTGCTGTAAGCATAAAGGGCGCAACCTGCGGAAGGAACCTTTTCGAGAACGACGAGCTTTATTCTTTCCTGCCAGCAAGGCAATTGGAGAGGCTTGGCGAAATGGGGGACGCACTGAGCGAGGGCGAGATGGAACTTGTGCTGGAAATTAAAAAAATGGCGGAAATCGCCGTAGAGGTGGGGGCTTAGGATTAATTTAAAAAAACGGAAAATTATCTTTAGGAGGAAAAACTATGCACATCGTTATTTCTGACCCGAAAACATCGAAAGGATACAAGAAGAAAATAGACAACCCCGCAATCTTCATGGGGAAGAAAGTTGGGGAGGAAGTCAGCCTCAGCGCGGTGGGGCTCGAGGGCTACAGCGCGAAAATAACAGGGGGCAGCGACAAGCAGGGCTTCCCGATAAAAGGGGACCTGCCGGGCACCGCAAGGAGAAAGATTTACATAACAACGGATGTGAAGAAGGGAGTGAGGATGCGCGTCAACAGGCGCGGCAACACGGTTACAGATGAAGTGCAGCAGCTGAACCTTGCAGTGACAAAATACGGCGGGAAGAAGCTCGACGAACTCATAGTCAAGGAAACCGAGGAGAAGAAACTCAGCGCAAAGGAGGAGGCTGTGCTCAAGGCAAAGGGCGAGCTTGCCGCAGCGGAAGCCGCGGGAAAGAAGTGATAAGTGAATGTGCAAATCCTCTGCCGCGGCAGAATTGCCGCGGCACGGGAATAATCGAAAAAGGAAAAGGTGATATGTTCTGTCTGAAATAAAGGGTGCTGCGAAAGGGAAGGGCAAATCCGCCAAAGTTGCTGTTGGCGCCGAACCTGTGCAGGCTGCGCCACATAAAGAAAGTAAATCCGCGGGGCATCCTTCGATTCAGGCAGAAGTAAACATCGGGGTAATAGGGCACGTCGACCACGGAAAGACATCGCTTGTCGAGGCAATGACGGGCAAGTGGACGGACACGCACAGCGAGGAGCTCAGGCGCGGGATTTCGATAAGGTTGGGTTACGCGGATGTTTCGATATACAAATGCGAAAAATGCAAGGGCGCTTCCGCTTACGGCACAAAGGAAAAATGCGCACACTGCGCGGGAAAGGGAAAACTCGAAAGGAGGATAAGTTTTGTCGATGCCCCGGGGCACGAAACGCTGATGGCCACAATGCTCAGCGGCGCGGCGCTGATGGACGGCGCCATACTTGTGATTGCCGCAAACGAACCCTGCCCCCAGCCGAGCACTGCCGAACATTTGATGGCGCTGAGCATAAGCGGAACCAAAAAAATAGTGGTTGCGCAGAACAAGGTTGATTTGGTTGACAGGGAAGGGGCCATGAAAAATTACGCGCAGATTAAAAAGTTCCTTGCGGAGTTCGGTTATGCGGATGCGAAAATAATCCCGACTGCGGCGCACTCGCAGACGAATGTCGACGCGCTCCTCGAGGCGATTGAAACCGAGATAACGACGCCCAAACGCGACCTGAAAAAGGAACTGAGGATGTATGTTGTGAGGAGCTTCGATGTGAACAAGCCCGGCACGGAAATAGAGAAACTGAAGGGCGGCGTGTTCGGCGGAAGCATTGTGCAGGGCAGCGTTAAGAAGGGGGATGGGATTGAGATAAAACCGGGGATTGAGGGGAAGGTGCTGAAGACAAAGGTTGCAGAGCTTGCAACAAGCACGGGAAAGCTCGGAGAGGCGATTGCGGGCGGCCTTGTTGCTGTCGGAACTTCACTTGACCCGAACATAACGCGCAACGACCAGATGAGGGGGCAGGTAATCGGGCACGTGGGAAAGGTGCCTGATGCGGTTAAGATGCTTAAGGTGGAACTTACAGCGCTCAAGAGGCTTACGGGCGAAGGCAGGGAAATAATTAAGGGCGATATTGTTGTTGTTTCCGTGGGCACCGCAATGGGCGTTGGGAGCGTTACGGCAAAGAAGGGCAGCGAGGCGGAAATCACGCTGAAGAATTACGTTGTCTGCGAGAAGGGGCAGAAACTTGCCGTGAGCAAGAGGGAGAGCACGGGCTGGAGGCTTGCTGCATATGGAACCGCGAAGTAAGGGGTAAAAAAGAAAGTGGTTTTTTGCTATGGTTGCGGGGAACGGAAAAAACAAAAAAAACGTGGTTACAATGGTTGCGATAGACACGAACATGCTGGCTGCCGCGGAGCAGTTTGGCGTCGATGTTTTCGAGGGGGGCAGGAACATGTTCGGGAATGTTGAGTTTGTGGTGCCGGAACAGGTGCTTGCCGAACTGGATAAGCTCGCGGACAGGGGGGCAAAGGAGCATAAGGCTGTTGAGGTTGCGAAAAAAATACTCGCGCGCGAGGGCACAAGGGTTAAGGTTATTTCCGCAGGGCGCGGGAAAGGAACCGGCGCGGAACCGCGGGACGCGGGGCTGAAAACCGCCGCAGGCCGCACGGGGGCAGTGGGGGCGGACGAGGCGCTGCTCGAACTCTCAAGAAAAGGGTTTATAATCGCAACCAATGACAAGGAACTCAGGGCAAGGGCAAGAAAAAACGGGGGAAAGGTTCTGTTAATAAGGAAAAAAAGCTTTCTGGAACTTGAATAACGGAGCGTGGAAAAATGTACACAATATACAGCGTTAACGATACGGTGAGGGTTCCGCCAGCTGAATTGGGCGGCGACCTGAAGAAGACAATCCTCAAAATCGCGCAGGGCGATTACGAGGGCATGCTCGACGACGACATGGGTGTTGTCGTGAGCGTGATAGGGATAGAGAATGTGGGCGAGGGCAGGGTAGTTCCGGGGGATGCCGGAGTGTATTACTCCGCGGAAATAAAGATGCTGCTCTACAAGCCGAGGATGCATGAAGTTGTTGAAGGCACAGTAAGCGAAGTAACCGAGTTCGGGGCATTCGTCCGCACAGGGCCTGTGGAAGGCTTGGTGCACGTGAGCCAGATAATGGACGATTACATAAACTACGACCCCAAGCTGCCGGGCTTTGTGGGAAAGGAAACTTCCAAGAAACTGCAATTGAACGACAACGTGCTTGCGCGCGTGGTTACAATAAGCCTGAAGGGCAGCATAGCAAGTTCCAAAATAGGGCTTACAATGAGGCAGCTCGGCCTTGGGAAAGAGGAATGGCAGAAGATAGACGAAAAGACAAAGGTAACCAGGGCGGAAAGGGATGTGAGGCAGCAGGCAAAGGCGGTTAAGGAAAAGGCGCAGAGGAAAGGCGCTGCTGACAGCAGGAAGCAGTCAGCGAGGAAGGAGGCTCCCGCCTAAGCAGGCAATGGGGCGAAGGGCAAGGAATGAAACGCCCGCGCAATAACTGCGCGGCAAACCGAGAAGGAAGTGCGCACGGCAAATAAGGCAGGCGGCGCGGCAACCTAAAACGGAGGAATAAATTATGCAGAAAGGAAAGGCATGCAGGCAGTGCAGGAAGGTAATTGAAACAGGGGAAAAGTGCCCGGTGTGCGGAAGCACCTCTTTCACAACCTTCTGGCGCGGCTATGTTGTAATAATCGACCCCGAGAAAAGCGAGATTGCGCAGAAGATGGGGATAAATACGATAGGGATGCACGCGCTGCGCCTGAGCAGGTAAGGGAGGGCAAAAGCGCGCAGGCAAAGGCAGGGATTGCTGCGGCGGCCGAAGCGGCTGCCGCAACTGCGGTGCCGTGCGCGCGGCGCTGTGCGGCGAAAAATTAAAACCAAAACAAGGGGTGTGAAAAATGAAACTGGAAATAACAGGCAGGGTGAAGAACCCGCTCATAGGCAGGGAGGAACTCATGTTCGAGGTTTCGGACTGTGTGAAGACGCCCGGCAGGAAGGAGATAAGGGCAAAACTTGCCGCGCTGTGCAATGCGAAGGAGGAAAGCATTGCGTTGGGGAGCATTACCGAGAGGTTCGGCGAGCACAGGGTTACGGGCGGGGCAACTGTTTACCCATCCAGGGAGAGTATGGAGGCGGTTGAGGAAAAGTTCGTAATAAACCGCACCCTCGGGCTCAGGGGCAGGCAGAAGAAAGGGGGGAAGAAAGCGGCAGCGCCGGCTGCAACAAAGAATGACGGGCAGGAAGGCAAGGCAAAGGCTGCCGAGCCTGGGCACGCTGGCGGGGGAAAGGCCGAAGCAGAGGCTGCAAAGGCGGGTGCGGAAAAGCCTGCGGAGAAAGCGGAAGCGAAATAAAATTAATTTCAAAAACAGGGAGTGGTGTAAATGGCGGATGACGCAAAAGGAAAGGCTGGCGGGGGAAAGGCGAAAGCGAAGGAGAAAAAAACGGGGAAGGGCTCGTGCTACACTATGGACGGGGGAGCAATAGGCAGGAGCAGGAAGCAGTGCCCGAAGTGCGGCTCGGGCGTGTTCCTTGCTTCGCACAAGGACAGGGACAGCTGCGGGAGATGCGGCTTCACGGAGTGGAAGCCGAAGGCATGACTGCGCTTGCGCGCAAAGGCGCGGATGATTGCCACACAGGGTGCGCCAATGTGGCTTGGGCGCAAAGTGCGTTTGCGCGCATTGCACCCTTGCCGAACCATGGCTGGCGATGATTGACCTTGCTAGAGCAGGTTTTTTTTGACGGGCTCATTATTGCCGCGCCGTTAATTTACCTGGCGCTTATCGATAAGGTTAAGGGCGGGGGGAAGCTTCTTTCCGGACTCGGGCTGTTTTTCCGCGAACCGAAAACCGAAATTAAAAATGCCGCGTGGCTTTTCTGCGCGCTTTTTCTTGTTTCCGCCGCGCTATCAACGCTGTTAACCATCGCGGGAATGAACGACCTTAACCTTGTGCAGGAAAAGCTCGGCTTCCTGAAAAACCAACCCATTTATATATTTGGGTACCTGATTATAGTCAGGGTTTTTAGCGAGGAGGTGTTTTTCAGGGGTTTTCTGGCAAAGAAAACCGGAATCTGGGTTTCTTCCGCGTTTTTTGCCCTTGCGCACTTTGGTTACGGCTCAATTGCCGAGATTTTGGGTGCGTTTGTGCTTGGTGCCTTGCTTGCGCACGCGTACAGGGCGAACAAGAACATCATCCCGGGTATTTTTGCCCACATGGCGTATAATTTCATGGCAATTGGCTGGCTTATGTGATAAAAATGACCATCATATTGAGGATTGAGGATATCGGGGGGGCGAAGGCGGTAAGCCTTGCGGTTAAGGAACTTAAGGCGGGGAAGGTAATTATTTACCCCACTGAAACAAGTTACGGCATAGGCGCGAGCATAAAGGAAAGGGATGCTGTCGAGAAAATAAAGGACATCAAATCAAGGCGCAACGGGAAGCCGTTCCTTATGCATGTTTCCGGCAGGGAAATGGCGGGGAAATATGCGGTACTGGACGAGGATGCCGACAGGCTTGTGAAGCGTTTTAACCACGGCAGATTGAGCATTGTTGTCAAGAGGAAGGAAACGGTTCCAGAATGGGTCAGCAACAACGGCATAGGGTTCAGGATTGCGAACAACAAAATTGCGAACGCGCTCTGTGCGGGGCTTGGCGAGCCGATAATAACCACTAGTGCGAACCTCTATGGTTACGACCCGTGCTACAGCGGGGAGCATGCAATAGAGGTTTTCAACGGGATTGCGGATGTCATACTTGACGCGGGCGACCTTCCCGAGCGCCCGACAACAACTATTTTCGACGTGAAGAACAGGAAAATCCTCAGGCAGGGCGAGGTTACGCTGGCGGAGATAATGCGGGTTCTGGGGGAAGGGAAAAAATAACCGCCGCGCTCGGCGGCATTTAAGGGGCGGGGAAATGGTCTGCAAAGGCTGCGCGTTTCGTGCGCGGGGTGCATGGGAATGATTTGCCTCGGCATCGAGAGCACTGCCCACACATTTTCCGCGGGAATTGTGGATGAACACTGCAACGTTCTTGCGAACGAGAAATGCGCGTTCACAACAAATGAAGGGGGGATAAAGCCCGCGGATGCCGCGGATGCTCACCTTGAAAATGCCGCGGGCGTAATTTCACGCGCGCTCGAGAAAGGCGGGATTGAAATCTGTGATGTTGATTTGTTTTCATTTGCGCAGGGGCCGGGGTTGGGGCCCTGCCTGAGAGTAGGGGCAACTTCCGCACGAATACTTTCTTTGCTACATAACAAACCCATCCTCGGCGTGAACCACTGCATTGCACACATCGAAATCGGAAAAAAGAAAACCGGTGCAAAGGACCCGCTTGTTGTTTATGCCTCGGGCGCGAACACGCAGGTTATCGCATATGAGGGGGGCAGGTACAGGGTTTTCGGGGAAACACTCGATATGGGAATAGGGAATATGCTCGACACATTCGGGCGTTCGCTTGGTTTGGGGTTTCCGGCGGGGCCTGTGCTGGATAAGATGTATTTCGAGGGGGGGAGGGAATTGCTGGAGCTGCCTTACTCGGTGAAAGGGATGGACCTTAATTTTTCAGGGCTGCTCACTGCAGCGGAGAGTAAGGTTGGCAGGGAGCAGAAGGAGCGGCTGGCTTATTCCTTACTCCACACCGCATTTGCGATGCTCACCGAGGTGAGCGAAAGGGCGATGGTTCATGCAGGCAAGAAGGAGCTTCTGCTAACTGGCGGGGTTGGGGCGAGCAAGGCATTGCAGGAAATGCTTTCCGAAATGTGCGCGGGGCAGGGCGCGAAGTTTTACGCCACGCCGCGGGATTTGGCGGTGGATAACGGCGCGATGATTGCGTGGCAGGGTTTGCTGGAGCACGCAGCGGGAAGAAGGCAGCGCATTGCTGACACGCACGTGAACCAGAGGTTCAGGACTGATGATGTTGAGGTGAAGTGGCGGTGAATGTTGAAAAAATCGGAAGAATGGTGCGGTTCCCGAAAGCTAAAGAAACTACGCAAAAGCACCTGCAAAAGTTTCGGCCATATGGAAGCGATTTCAATATTCCGGAAAAAAAGGAACTGCAGAACCTGCGACTTCCTTCGGGCGCTGTGAAGGCAAGCCGCACAGCACTCAGGATTGAACATGAAGGGCGGATTCTTGAAACTCCGCTGAAAACGAATTACGGGTCGGTGCTGCTTGCATTGAAGGATCCGGTAAGGAAGGGGCGGGTTGTGCTCCTGAGGAAGTCGGGCGAAACAAATGATCCGTTCGGCAGGTACCTGCTGACCTCGCTCTGGAACGGGCATGAACAGTACATAGGCGGGATGTATATGGTTCGGCACCCTACGGAGCAAAACTGCGGCTGGATTAAGCACCTTGAAATTTACGGCGATGTGAGGAGGAAGCCGAGTTCGATTACTGCGGGCGAGGCAATCGAGTTGTCAAAGAGGCGGAATAACCCAAAGCACAGGAAGTTAGCCTTGGAAAACGCCCTGGAGGAGCACAGGAAACGGGAAAAAATTGTAGGGTTTGAGCCTAATGAAGAATTATTCAAAAAAGAATGGACGAAGCATAACCTCGGTCCGGGTAAAATAGACATAATGGAATGGAAATACTATGATTGGGCATACAGAGACAAGGATGCAAAAATAAAGAGATACGATTACAGGAGCAAAAAGCTTTCCGGGGCAATCTACGACCTGAGCGTGAATGCCGCAAAAAAGGCGGGGCTGAGGTTTTTGGAAGGCGCGCTAACCCCGAGCACAACGGAAAAGTATTTTGACAGGTATGGCTGGGTGCCCACTAAAAAGTTCAGCGGGAACTACAGGATTTACAGGCTGAACCTGCAGGCTGAGGGTGGCTAGCTGCGAAGGCATGAGTACGAATCGGGGTTGATTGCTATGGAAAAACGCAATGTTAAATTGCTAGGGCCAAGGAAACCAATTAAATTGCTCGGGCATGCGGTTCTGTTTCCGAACGCGAAAAGAATTACGCAAAAACATCTGCAGAATTTCAAGCCTTATGAAAGCGGCTTTGAAATTCCGAAAAGCGGGAAGTGGAATCATCTGCTGCTCCCTGCAGGGGCGGTCAAATCAAACAACAGGGTTCTCAGGATAGAGCACGCGGGGCACATTTTTGAGACACCCCGAATAACCGAAGACGGGAACGCACTGTTCGTGCTTAAAGACCCCGTGAGGAAAGAAAGGGTTCTTGTTTTGAGAAAAACGGGGGGTGCGCAAAACCCCTACGGCGGATATTCGCTGAATACAATATGGAACGGCCAGGAAACAACTATTGGCTTGGTTTCATTCCGTCCGGAACTGATAAGGCCAAATGTTTCATCACTCGCGATATCCGAAAGAGTAAGGCGGAAGAACACATCCCTGAGCCCGCAGGACCGGAAAACCCTAAAAAATTCCGCAGAGCCGGGTGAAATTGAAGAAATCAAAAAGATAAGAAAAAAGATGGCGGGGGAAAAGAGGGGCAGCCAGCGCTTTGACGATTTGACTGACTGGCTATGGATGGACAAGGAAACTCTCGCAAGAATCGACAAACGGCTTGAAGAATCAAAAACTAAAACCTACAATTACAGGCACAATAAACTGTCATTTGTTCTATTAGACGCTGTCGAGAGCGCTGCAAGGCGGACTGGCATTGGGGAACTGGGCGCGATGCTCCGTACCGATACTACTGCAAGATATTTGCCCAAACGCGGGTGGGTAGAGGTGCACAAATGGCCGGAAGTTATTCCAAAGCAGTCGCTGGCGTACAGGAAAAATGGCATAGGGACGGAGACGCACGAGTATATTATGCACAAGAAAAAACTGCGCGATTAAGCTATGCGTCCCGCAGGGTGTCACACCATCGTCTTCGGGTCCGTGTACTGCATCCCGAACGCTTCCGCAACGCCCTTGAATGTGACCTTTCCTTTATATGTGTTCAGGCCGAGCATTAAGCCGGGGTCATCTTTCAATGCCGCAAGCCCCTTGTCGGCGAGTTTCATTAAGTAAGGCAGTGTTACGTTCGTGAGCGCATATGTCGAGGTGCGCGGGAACGCGCCGGGCATGTTTGTCACGCAGTAGTGCGTGATGCCAGCAACCTCGAAAATCGGGCCCGAGTGCGAAGTTGGGCGGGAAGTTGCGATGCACCCGCCCTGGTCTATTGCGATATCAACAATAACCGAGCCCTTCTGCATGGAGTGCACCATTTCCGTGCTAACGACTTTCGGGGCCTTTGCACCTGGCACGAGAACCGCGCCTATCAAAACATCCGCGCCCTTTATCGCCTCGGAAACCGCGCCCTGCGAGGACTGCACAACCTTTGCCTTCGGCAGTTCCTTTTTCAGTTCCTCTATGCGTTTCGGGTTGATTTCAAATATGGTTACATCCGCACCGGTGCCGCAGGCAACCATTGCGGCGTTGCTGCCAGCTGTGCCTCCGCCGAGGATTACGACCTTTGCGGGAGCCACGCCAGTTACTCCGCTCATAAGCACGCCCTTGCCGCCCTTGTGCTTCATGAGGTAATATGCGCCTATGTATGCCGACATTCTCCCTGAAACCTCGCTCATGGGAACAAGCAGGGGCAGCCTGCCGTCCTTGCCCTCGATGGTTTCATAGGCGATTGTTGCCGCGCCGCTCTTCAGCATCGCCTCCGTGAGTTCGCGCGAGGATGCGTAATGCAGGTATGTGAACAGTATTTTGCTTTCGTCGAAATATGCGGGTTCGTCGTTTATGGGCTCCTTCACCTTGACAATAATGTCCGACTTCTTCACCACTTCCTTGGGTGTGCTTATTTTCTGCGCCCCTGCAGCCTCGTACTCGTGGTCGTGTATGCCGGAGCCAGCGCCGCACTTGCGCTCGAAGAAAACCTTGTGCCCTGCTTCAGCCAGTTTCTTTGCCCCTTCGGGGGTTAATGCAACCCTGTTTTCCCTGTCCTTTATCTCCCTGAGAACGCCTATATTCAAATCCAATCCCTCCTGAGAAGTGATGAAGACTTAAGAAATTAACCGCTAATCGCCCTCAAAGCACCTGCACTTCAGTGCCGCTTTTCCAGCGAATGTATTATGGATAAAGCCCTTCATGAAGAAGAGCGCAGTGAAGACCGCAAAGTAAGAGATGAATGCGTAAACCGGGTTCCATGGCCGGGGGTATGAGGTGCCTGTTGCAAGGAGATTGGCGAAAATGTCCTCGATAGTGCCTGTGCCTGCTGCAGGGTTGTAAATTATGTGCCCTGCCGCAACAAGTTCGTTTTCCAGGGCCATTCCCGCTGTTGAAATCATCAGCGCGGTAAAAACCATGCGCTTGAAATCTGTTTTCGGGGCGAGAATGTAATAATAGGTTGCGCCGGCGAAGAATGCAATGAGCAGCACTTCCACAGGTGCGGGACCGAGCATGAGGAGTGAGGTTTCGGGGTTAACCTGCCAAAGGCCCATGGCTGAGCCGAGGTATTCGCCGATGAAATCAATCACAACAAGGGCAAGCCCCATAATAACCGCGGGCTTGAGAAGTTCTTTGCATTTCGTGGTTACGATTGCGAAAACGGCAATTGCAAGCGCAAGCAGCGGTATCCAGAGGTTAAGCACCATGAAGACCGAGGGAATAATGTGCGGGGATATTTATAATGGTTTCGCAGGCGCAGGAACGGAATTCAACGGCGTTTACCTGTTCAGCACCCGGTAAACAGGCACGCCCAATGCGAACACCGCCAGCGTGGGGATAAAAACCGGCATTTCAATGCCCAGCACGTTTACGGGTGCGGAGAATTGCGTTAGGAATGCGAGGCATATGAGTATGCCGCAGAGAGCGGGCAGCGGCACGTTGCCCACGTTCAGCGGCACCTTGAACCCGCGCTCGCTGTCGGGAACCGTTCTGCGCAGGGCGATTACGCTTGCGTTAACCGAAATGAACAGTATGAAAAGCCCCATGTTTGTCATCAGCGCTATTGTTTCAATCGCGGAGGTCGAGGCTGTCTGGACAAAGTAGGCGATTATTGCGAACAGGGATGCGATTATGAATGATGCGAGCACCGCGATGTGCGGGGTTCGGCGCAGCGCGTGCACGCTTGCAAAAGCCCGCGGCAGGGACTTTTCCATTGCCATGCCGTAAATCCTGCGCGATGCCGCAATCAGCATCACAAGCACGGTGTTCGCTGTGGCGAAGAGGGCTATTATTGCCAGCGCGAAGCCTGCGGAGGAGCCGAGCGCCTTTTCCGCAACGAGCGCCAGGGGCGCATTTGAGGCGGCGAGTTCGGAATAAGGCACAACGCTCACGACGCTTATTGCGACAAGGATGTAAACAACGGTCGAGATTGCGAGCGCAGTGAGCAGCGCCATTGGAATGTTCTTCCTTGCATCCTTTACTTCCTCGGAAATGTTAACGATGTCCTCGAAGCCGAGGTATGCGAAGAAAATCAGCGATGCCGCAAGCGCAACTGGGGAGAGGGACTGGAGGATGCCGGGCACTGCGGGGGCGGCCCCCGCGGGGAGCGCGAAATAATCCACAGAGCCGAGGTACGGGAGCGCGATGAAAATCACTAGCACGAGGCCCGCGGATTCGATGAGCGTGAAAATTATGTTCGCGCGCGCGGATTCCTTTATGCCCCAGAAATTAAGGAAAGAAAGCGCGGCAATAACCCCCAGCGCCACGGGAAGCACTGGCATGCCTGAGAGGGATGCGAAATAGCCGCCGAAGCCCAGGGCTACGGTTGAAACCGCGGTTATGCCTGTCACAAGCATTATCCAGCCTATGAGGAATGCAAACCGCTTCGAGCGGAAGGCGTTTTTCGTGTAAACGTATTCTGCCGCGGATTTCGGGAAGATGGAGGAGAGTTCCGCATAACTGAGCGCCGTGAGCGCGGCAATGAACGCCGCAAGAACGAATGAAAGCCATATTGCGTTGCCCGCAATTCCGGCTGCCTCGCCTATGAGTGCATATATGCCCGCGCCGAAGATTACGCCGATGCCGTAAATCGTCGCCTCAAGGAAGGTTACGGAGCGCTTCAGGCCGTGCGCTTCCTTCACTGGCTGGCCTGCGGGGCGCATTGCAGAACCCTCACTCTGATTTCCTGAATTCTTCAGTGTACCTGTACAAGAGGAAAACAACAACAAGCACGAGGATGAACACAATGTATGAATAAGGAGGGGGCAGGAATGCGCAGGCAGGGGAGCCTGCCGATGCGGAACCGCTCAGCGCTGTGCAGGCGCCTGCCTGCTGCGGCATGAAACTGAAGAGGTTCAGCTGTGCCCCGTCATCTATGAAAACGGCGATTGAGAAAACTATGACCGCAATCAGCGCAATTTCAATAACGTAAATCGAGGCATAGCGCCTGTCGGCGCGTGCCTCGCTTACCTTTTCCTTTGCGTAATCCGCAACAGCCTTCCTGCCGCTCATGCGCCAGTTGTCCTTAACATCACCGAGGCGCTCCTTTGCGGAGCGGAGTTTTTTGCGCGCACCCGCGGCCTTTTCGCGCGCTTTTTCACCCAGCACGCGCCCTGCGCCCTTGACCGAAACCATGCAAATTACTACGCAATTGGGCTATAAAAGGGTTTTGCTTTGCGCGCTGCCAACAGCAGCTGCGCAGGCACATAAACTCGGAAGCAAGAAAGAAAAAATTGGCTAAAATGCTTCCATATTTATGCCCCTAAATATTAGATATCTTTGCGTAATAGAAAAGTGTTTTTGCCTGCAGGTACAATGCAAATGCCGCAATTCCGGAGAGGCAGCCGATAAAGTAATATGTGAAAGCAAGCGTGCTGTCGCCTGAAAATTGGGCAAGGCCGCCCTGCAGAAGGCACCATATGAAGAGCGATGCCAGCACAACCCCGAGCGCGAAAAAGAAGGATGCCTTTGCAAATAACTGGTAGAACGCTTGCATGAAAAGCAATATGCACTAGGTAGTATAAAAATGTTGCTTGGGCGGGTTTTTGGCGGCAGTCGGCACCCTTAGAAGCCGCAGGAATTTGCGGGCGGTTGCACAGCCTATTCCCTAACCACAATCCCGAACTGCCTGTCTATGTTGCGCGCGCGCTGTTTCATGCGCTCGAAAACCCTGTCAATATCGTCCTCTATTTCCTCGATTGTGCGGAACATGGAGGGGGAGCGCGCGGAATAGAAGCGCCCGTGCCTTATTATGAGGCCTGCACGGAGAAGGTTGTTGAGATGGTTGATAACGGAACCGCGGCTCATCTTTACGCGCTGTGCGAGGGCTGTTGAAGTAAGCGCTTCCCCCTTGTCCGTGCTCTGCACTATTTCCTTGAAAACCGCGCTCGCGGTTTTGTCCTTGTCAATCGGCTCGAAAAACCCGAGAGACTGGCAAATCCAGTCAAGGTCGTCAGTTGCGCGCCCTGAAAAAGGCCGCTCGACCCTGCGGACAACAATTTTGAAAGATGTGTGCCTTATTCCCTGGTGCTGGGGCGCCTGGCCCGAAACACGGGAAACGGCAACCGCACCCGTATGCTGGGCTTTATCGCCTTTCTTATGCACTGCCATAGCAAAAAATTGGCTGGAAAGGTTTATAAATACGTTGTTCAAAGAGGTATGTAAATGATTAAATTATTTGGACAGTGGTTTTTTGGCTGAGAAGGCGAAGGATGTGGAGGAAAAGGCAGCGGGCAAAGCTGCGGAAGCCGGCAAGTCCGCAAAGCCGGCTGAAAAAAATGCGTCACCTCCGAAAGCCGCAAAGCCGCAGGATGCCGAAAAAAACGGGCGTGGGGAAAAAGCCGCGCATCTGGAACGCGAGAAAAAGGAACTTGTGGAAACCCTCCAGAGGCTGCAGGCGGAGTTCGAGAATTACAAAAAGCGCGCGGAGAGGGAGATGGTGAATATTATAGGTTACGGCAATGCTGCAACGGTTGCGAGGTTTTTGCCGCTCGCGGACACGATGGATAGTGCAATGAAAAATTCGGGGGCGGAGGAAAAAAAGGCGATTGAACCAATAAGGAACCAGTTCATGAGGGTGCTGAAGGGGTTCGGGACAGAGGAGATGCACGCGCTCGGGAAGAAGTTCGACCCCGCGCTGCATGATTGCATAGCGCATGCGTGCGAAAAGGAAAATGGTGACGCAATCGTGATTGAGGAAATACAGAAGGGTTATTTGATTAACGGAAAGGTGCTGAGGCACGCGAAGGTAAAGGTGAATAAGAGGGAGTGAATGCGCGATGGCAAGGCGGGCAAAAGGGGCGATGCGTGTTATGGTTCCTGAAACATCCGGAGAAGAAAAAAAAGGGCAGAAGAAAGAGGCAGCGCATCCCGAACAGCAGGGATGCGGGGTTTATTACGCTTCATGACAGGCATTGGGAAAAAAGGAGGTCGTGAAATGGCGAAGGCAAAGGCGAAAAAAGCGGAGAAAAAGGGGAGTAACTGCTGCAGCGAATGCTGCGGCTGCGAGGAGGAATAGCCCCTTAACTGGGGCATTTATTTTTGAACGGAGGATGATGAAAATGGCGAAAATCATAGGGATAGATTTAGGCACCTCGAACAGTGCGGCGGCTTTTCTGGAAGCGGGAAAGCCGAAAATAATACCAAGCGCGGAGGGGGCGACGCTTTACGGAAAGGCGTTCCCCAGCGTTGTTGCGTTTACAAAGGACGGGCAGATGCTTGTGGGGGAGCCTGCGCGCAGGCAGGCCGTTAGCAACCACGAGGGCACAATCACCGCGGCAAAGCGCAAGATGGGAACCAACCACAAGTACAAGGTTCACGGGAAGGAGTACACGCCGCAGCAGATAAGCGCGTTCCTCCTGCAAAAGATAAAGAAGGATGCGGAGGAATTTTTAGGGGAGAGAGTGGAGAAGGCGGTAATCACCGTGCCCGCGTATTTTGATGACAACCAGAGGCAGGCAACAAAGGACGCGGGGAAAATCGCGGGGCTGGATGTGGTGAGGATAATTAACGAGCCGACCGCTGCTTCGCTTGCATATGGCCTTGACAAGAAAGGCAAGGACCACAGGATACTTGTTTTCGACTTCGGAGGCGGAACCCTTGATGTGACAATAATGGAATTCGGGGAAGGGGTGTTTGAGGTCAAATCCACGAGCGGGGACACGCAATTGGGCGGAACAGATATGGACGCGGTGCTTGTGGATTACATTGTGAATGAATTCAAGCGCACCGATGGCGCGGACCTGAACAAGGACAAGATGGCGATGCAGAGGCTGAGGGAGGCGGCGGAGAAGGCGAAAATTGAACTCAGCACAACCCTTGAAACTGAGATTAACCTGCCTTACGTAACCGCGGATTCCTCGGGACCCAAGCATTTGGTCATGAAAATCAACCGCGCGAAATTAGAGGAACTCGTGATGCCGATAATAAAGAAGTGCGAGAAGCCGATAACGCAGGCGCTCTCTGACGCGAAGATGAAGTCGGGGAATGTTGACAAGATAATAATGGTAGGCGGCCCTACAAGGATGCCTGTTGTGCAGAAGTTTGTGGAGAAGGTTGTCGGGACGCAGGTAGAGAGGGGCGTCGACCCGATGGAGTGCGTTGCAATGGGAGCGGCAATACAGGGAGGCGTGCTTGCGGGGGAAGTGAAGGATGTTCTTTTGCTTGATGTCACTCCGCTCTCGCTCGGCATTGAAACCTTGGGCGGGGTTTTCACGAAACTTATTGAACGCAATACAACCATTCCGACAAAGAAATCCCAGGTGTTCTCGACAGCCTCGGACAACCAGCCCGCGGTTGATATACATGTACTGCAGGGGGAGAGGGCGATGGTTGCGGGGAATAAAACCCTTGGAAGGTTCCAGTTGGTCGGGATTCCTCCCGCACCGAGGGGCGTGCCGCAGATAGAGGTAACGTTCGACATCGATGCAAACGGAATTGTGAACGTGAACGCAAAGGATCTGGGGACGGGCAGGGAGCAGAGCATAAAGATTGTCGCCTCGCAGAAACTAAACGATGCGGAGATAGAGCGCATGAAGAAGGAAGCGGAGGCGCACGCATCGGAAGACCGGAAAAGGCGCGAAGAGGTTGAAACAATAAATCAGGCCGATGCCATGGTCTACGGCACGGAGAAAATGCTCAAGGAAAACGAGGGCAAGTTCGAGAAGGGAAAGGAGGAGAAGATAAAGGCGGGCATAAGCGAACTCAAGGAACTGCTCAAGCCGGAGAAGAAGGACGCGGCAAAGGTGAAGCAGAAACTTGAGGAAGTCAATGCAGCGGTGCAGGAAGCCTCGACGGAACTCTACCGGCGCGCGGCGCAGGATGCTGCAAAGGGGCAGCAGGGCGCGGGCGGAGATGCCGATGGCTTCGGGGGGCCGGATGATGAAGCGCCCAAAACCAAAAAAGGGAAAAAGAAAGGAAAGGTTGTAGACGCGGACTACACTGTCGAGGATGAAGGCAAATAAGGGCGCCGCGAATTGCGCGGGCCGGGGTACGGAAAGCTACGCGTGCGGGGCAAGCAATAAAAAGCCTACCTTCCGTTATATGGGGGATAAGCATGCTCAGGTATTTTGCAAAACTGCAGGTCCAGCACCAACTTATCTTTGCGGTGATAATCGGCATTGCAATGGTTTCGTTCTGGCGCGGCATGTTCGGGCTGGAGAACCTTTACCTCTTCCCTGAAAACCCGCCGCTGAGTTACATGGTTTCGCTCATTGCGGGGTTTGCAATCCTTATTGCCTCGGATTACGTGATAAAGAAGCTCGCCTAGGCGGTTCCGGAAGGCACTGGATTATCCTGCAGGGGATGGAAACTTGGCTGGGAAGGACTACTATGCCGCCCTCGGCGTGGGGAAGAGCGCTACCGATGCGGAGATAAAGTCCGCGTACAAGAACCTTGCGAAAAAGTTCCACCCCGACGTGAGCAGGGAGGCGAACGCGGAGGCGAAGTTCAAGGAAATTTTAGAGGCATACCACGTGCTCGGCGACCCGCAGAAGCGGGCGAATTACGACAGGTTCGGGGATGCTGCCGAGCGCTTCTCCGGCTTCTCGGGCTTTGGCGGCCCGGGTGCCGGCTTTTCGCACATGGAATTCGATTTCGGCGACCTGTTTGAGAACCTCGGCGGATTTAGTTTTGGGGGCGCAAGGGGATTTGAGGATTTGTTCTCCGCAATGGGGGGGCGCGGCGCGGGGGCGCGCGGGAGGAAACGCGGCCCATCGAAAGGGCAGGATATTGTTGCAAGGCTTTCGGTTTCTTTTTTGGAGGCGGCTTTTGGCACAGTGAAGGAAGTTGAAATAGAGCGCGCTGAAGTTTGCGGGGCGTGCAATGGCACGGGGGCAAAGGGCGGAAAGGTCGAAAGGTGCCCTGTTTGCCACGGTTCGGGCATTGAGAGGCATGAGCAGCGCACCGCATTTGGAATTTTCGCAACGCAGGGCACGTGCAGGAAGTGCGGGGGAAGGGGGGAAACGGCAAAGGAAAAATGCCCGAAGTGCGCGGGTTCGGGCGCTGTCGGAAACAGGCGCAGGATAAAAATAAAGATTCCCGCGGGCGTGAACACGGGAAACCATCTCAGGCTGAAGGGCGAGGGTCATTTCGGGGAGGCTGGAGGAAGCGTGGGCGACCTTTTTGTGATTATTTTTGTGGAGCCTCACGAAATTTTCAAAAGGGACGGGGCGGATATTTTCGCTGAGATGCCATTGAGTTTCGCCGAGGCCGCACTGGGAACAACTGTTGACGTCCCTACCATCCGCGGGAAGGCGAATGTGAAAATTCCGGCGGGAACGCAGACAGGGACTGTTTTCAAATTAAAGGGGCAGGGGATTGAGGAGCTCGGGGGGATAGGGAAAGGGGACGAATATGTAAAGGTTATTTTGAAGACGCCGGAGCATTTGGGCAAGAGGCAGCGCGAGCTGTTCGAGGAGCTTGCCTCTGGCGATTCTGTGAAGGCGGGGAGGGAGGGCTTCTTCGAAAGGGTGAGGAAGCATTTTAAATGAGTTCAACCCATTATCTGGCATATGCCGAAGATAAGGGCGATATTGTCCCCTACTGAAGCAAAGAGGAGGCACGAACTCTTCAAGAAAATATATCCCGCACTCCATGGCACCCTGGAGAAAACTCCTGAAAGGATGGAGTTTTACAACACCATTGCCGAAGCATGTTTAAAATCAATGAAAAAGCCGGGGAGCATGAAGGAAACCACTGCGAAGGAAAGCGAAAACATTGTGCGCACTTTTGTCAGGTGGTTTGGGCAGGAGGCGCGCAAGGGCACGGAGTTCGAGGCAGAACTGCCCCTTTCTAATGATGAGATAAATGCCATCGCAAAATCAGTCCTGAGATGCATGGAATCGCACAAGCAATAATAACGCGCGCTACGCAATGAAAAATGTGGCAAACATGGCGGAAGTAAAAATCCTGATTAGAGGCTATGTTTCCTCGGACACTGGAGGGCGCACGTGTTCAACCGTAACGCTCGTGCGCGACGGCAAGGTTATTATGGTTGTGGACCCGGGCACTTTGAGGAACCCGCGGGTTCTTTTGAAAAAACTGAAAAAAGAAAAACTGACCGTGCGCGACGTTGGCTGGGTTTGCATAACGCACGCGCACACCGACCATTACAGGAACCTCGGGCTTTTTCAAAATGCCAAAGTGCTGGACTTTTGGGGGGTTTGGGACAAGGATACGGTTAAGGATTGGAAACGCAAATTCAGCAGCGGAATCGAAATAATAAACACCCCCGGGCACAGCGACGACGGCATAACCCTTCTCGTGAAAACCGCGCGCGGGGTTGTTGCTGTTTGCGGGGATGTTTTCTGGAAGGAGGATTTTCCGCAGAGGGATGAGTACGCTAATGATGCGCGGAAACTCGCGGAAAGCAGGAAGCGCGTCCTTTCTTCCGCAGACTTCATAATTCCGGGGCACGGCGGGGTTTACAGGGTTCGGAAATAGGCGGATAACGCCAAACAACAGCACTATTAAGAACCTTTTTCTATTAAAATTGGTTAAACGGGCTAATGCGGGCATTACGAGTGGTTAGGATGGCTGCGGAAAAAAATAAAACCAAAAGCGCGAATAGTTCGGGGAACGCGGGCGGTTCAAAGGCTGCACAGCCAAGCGGAAGCGCCGGGCAAAAAGGCGCGGGAAAGGGGCAGGCGGAACAGGGGGGGCAAAAGGGAGGCAGCAGGCTGAACCTGCAGGAAATGGAGAAAAAGTGGCGCGCATACTGGGAAAAGCAGGGGATTTACAATTACAGGGATGAGGCGCAGGGGCAGGCTTATGCAATAGATACCCCGCCCCCAACTGTTTCGGGAAAGATGCACCTCGGGCATGCGTTCTCTTACACGCAGGCGGATGTTATCGCGCGATACAAGAAGATGCGCGGCTTCAATGTGTTTTACCCTTTCGGCTTGGATGATAACGGCTTAGCAACGGAGAGGCTTGTTGAGAAGAACAGGAATGTGAGGGCGAAGGATATAGGCAGGGATGCGTTCATAAAGGTCTGCCTTGATGAGACGAAGAAGGTAGAAGAGGGCATGCGCTCTGATTTCTACACCCTCGGGCTTGCATGCGACTGGAAGCAGGTGTACAGGACGATTGATGATAAGGCACGCAGGGCTGCACAGCTTTCTTTCCTGGATATTTACGGAAAGGGGCGCGCGTACAGGCGCGAAGCTCCCACAATGTGGTGCCCGCGCTGCGAAACCGCGATTGCGCAGGCGGAACTCGAGGATAAGGAGCAGGAGGCGGATTTCTTCTACATAACCTTTAACGTGAAGGGCGGAAAGGAAAAGGTTACAATTGCAACAACCCGCCCCGAGCTGATGCCTGCGTGCGTTGCAATACACGTGCACCCCGAGGATAAGCGGTACAAGAACCTTGTGGGGAAAGAGGTCGAGATTCCTTTCATGAACCGCGCTGTGAAGGTTTGGGCAAACCCCAAGGTTGCTATGGATTTCGGCACTGGCGCTGTGTACCACTGCACTTTCGGGGATTTGGATGACGTGGAATGGATAATGGCGTTCAATATCCCTGTGATTGAAATAATGGGAAGGGACGGTGTTTTCAACGGGAAGGCGGGGGTTTTCAAAGGGCTGAGGGTAAGCGAGGCAAGGAAGAAAATTGTCGATGAGCTGCAAAAGGCAGGCCACCTGGCAAAAACCGAAAAAATACGGAACGTGCTGAACGTGCACGAGAGGTGCAAGACGCCTGTTGAAATCCTCACAAGCAGGCAGTGGTTTGTCAAATTGCTTGATTTGAAGGATGAACTGCTTGCGCGCGCGGAGCAGGTTAAGTGGCACCCCGGGCACATGCGCGTGAGGTACAACCACTGGGTTAAGGGTTTGAAATGGGACTGGTGCATTTCAAGGCAGAGGTTTTTCGGCGTGCCGATTCCTGTTTGGTACTGCAAAAAGTGCGGTGCGGTAATGCTTGCTGATGCCGAACAATTGCCTGTGGACCCGCTTGCGCAGAAGCCGAAGGGGAAGTGCAAGTGCGGAAGCGCGGAGTTCGAGCCTGAAAAAGATGTGTTCGACACGTGGTTCACCTCCTCCCTCACGCCCGAAATTGCCTGCGCATGGAAGGATAATGAAAAAAGGTTCAGGAAATTGTTCCCCATGGGCCTGAGGCCGCAGGCGCACGACATCATAAACCTCTGGGCGTTTTACACCATCGTGAAGGCACACATGCACGAGGGAAAGGTGCCTTGGAAAGACATAATGATATGCGGGCATGCATTGGACCCTAAAGGGAGGAAGATGGGCAAGAGCACGGGGAATGTTATCGAGCCTGTGGAGATGATTAACAAATACAGCACCGATGTTTTGAGGTACTGGTCCTGCGCAGGCACGCTTGGGGAGGACATCCCTTTCCAGGAGAAGGAGATGGTGGCGGGGCAGAAGTTCATGACGAAAATATACAACGCGGCGGGGTTTGTGAATAAGGTTGCGGATGTGGCGGGGTTCGACGCGAAGAAAACAAAAACATCTTCGCTGAAATTCATGCCCTCGGATTTGTGGATTATGAGCAGGCTGAATTCCGTGAAGCGCGACGCAACAAGCGCGCTTGAGAAGTATGAATTCAGCAGGGCAATGCATGCAATAAGGAATTTCTTCTGGCTCGAATTTGCGGATTTCTACATTGAGGAGGCGAAGTGGCGCGTGTACGATGCAAAAAACCCTTCCCAGAAGGCGGCGCAGTACGTGCTCTGCACAACTTTCACGGACACGGTGAAAATGCTCGCTCCATTCATGCCGCACATCACGGAGGAAATTTACAGGGAAATTTTCAAAGGGAAGATGAAAAGCGTGCACCTTGAGGAGTGGCCTGCAGTTGATGAAAAGTGGATTAACGCGGAGGCGGAGGAAACTGGAAAAGTGATGGCAGCGGTTATAGGCGAGGCGAGAAAGGAGAAATCGCGGAGGAACATTGCGCTTAATTCGGAAGTGAAGAAAGTTTCCGTAACCGCGAAGGACAAGAAAACAAAGGCAATTCTCGATAACCCGCAGGCAGCGGAGGAGATACGCAAAACAATGAACATTCTCGCGCTCGAGGTTAAACTGGACGAGAAACAGGAGAGCAGGGTCGGGATAAGGGCTGAGTTCTAAGGCGCACGGACGTTTTACGGCAATCAAAACGATTAAATAAGACTGCGCATATTTGTATCTGCGGGTTTTGCAATGGGCTTGAAGAAGAAGGTTTTACTTGTGCTGCTGGTTCTTGCAGCGGCGGGCGCTGTTTATGTGTTCACGCAGGGCGGCCTCGGGGGGAAAGCGGCTGAATTCGGCACGATGAACTCGAAGTTCGTGCAGGGCGGGGCAATGGTTCCCGCGGATGCGAAGGGCATTTCCGAATACCGCACCGCTTTGAAGGATTTCGGGGCGGGGCTCGGGGACGGCGCGGACGACAAGGCGCTGAAACTGCTCACGGATTCGAGGATGATTTTCGCGGATATTGAGCAGGACATTTCGGAAGCTGCGGCACTCATGAAGAAAACGGATTTCGCAAACCCCGACTGCTCCGCGGGGGGGAAAATCGCTCAGGAGAAGGAGATGTTCTCAACTGTGAAATCAAAGGCCGAGTTGGTGCTTGAGAACCTGAATATCCTTTTGCGCGATTATCCTGCGCAGGCGGCAAAGCTTGGCATCGAGGAAGGGGGGGAATATTTCGGCTCCGCGGAAGGGGCGAGGGACGGGGCGGAGATTTTTATCGAAAAATTAAATTCGTATTGTGCGGGTTAGGGGGGCAAAGGTGCGGAACCCGCGGCAAACCCGGCGCGCGGTTGGTTTGGGCGTGGTGAGGGGATGAGACTTATCGCAAAGGGCGCGGAAGCGGAACTCTGGCGCACGGATTATCTCGGCAGGCCTGCGCTTGTGAAGCGCAGGGTTCCAAAAAAATACAGGAACAGCGCGCTTGACGCGCGCATACGCAGGCTTCGCACTAAAGAGGAGTGCCTGCTCCTGCACAGGGCAAAGGAGTGCGGGGTGAGGGCGCCGCTGATTTACAATGTTGACCGCGCTGGGACAGAGATTGTGATGGAGTTTGTGGATGGGGAGAAGCTGCGGGATGTGATGCGGAAGAAAGGTAAAAATAAAAAAAACGTCTTCGGGTTCTGCAGCGAGGTTGGCAGGAATGTTGCAAAACTGCACCGCGGGGGTTTGGTTCACGGCGACCTCACAACAAGCAACATCATTGTGCCTAACCAAAAACCCAAAAAAACCGCGAAAGCGGGTTTGGTTTTTGTTGATTTCGGCCTCGGCTTCATGAGCTCGCGCACCGAGGATTTTGCGGTTGACCTGCTTGTGTTCAAGAAAACCTTTTCCGCCACGCACTGGGAACTGATGCCGAAGGGATGGGAGGCGATAATGCAGGGCTACGCGCGCGGGAACCCGAAAGGCAGGGAGATTGAAAGGAAGGTTGAGGCTGTTGAGGGGAGGGTGAGGTATCACTGAGCGCACCTGTCGGCGCTAACTATGCACAATCGCGACTATGCAGCACCTATCGTTTACGCCATCTGACGACCCATGCACGCACTTGCATTCGCCGATTTGGCTTGCCCATGCATAGCCATACTCGTCTGCGGTTTCCTGAAGTGTCTCGAAATAGTCGCACAAAACGAGCAGTTTTGTTTCAATTGGTGCCGCGCCAACGTATTCCAGAAACTCCCCTTCCTTGCCCTTTGAATCAAACCTTGAGTCAGGCGCGAAATCGCCACGCAGGATGCATAATTGGTCTTCTGAAATTAAGTTAGCGAGACTTTCCGCAATGCTTCTTGAAGAAAGGGCGCTTCCGGCATTCCAAGTGACAAGCCGGGTTTTATGCGGCTGTTTAAGATTGTTTACGCAATCCTTTAGGGCGCCTGTAGCTTGCTTACCGGGCACCTCTGTAACTGGCATGGCACAACAGCTCAAGATGCTAAGCAAAACCACAACCGCAATCAGCAACAGCACTGCAACAAAAACCAATTTAATGATTTTATTCACCCAAAGCACCGCAGATATTAGGGTTCCGCCGCTTTTAACGGTTGCGGTTTTATTAGGGGGCTACGCGAATGGCTAACATGCACCATATTGAATCATAAACAATACATATTTAAATCATCCAAGGCACAATGTTTACAGGTGGTTTTTAATGAACGTGATTCTGAGAGGCAGAACCAAGGAAATAGTTGAAACCCTTGTCAAGCAGGGCTATGCAAATTCACAGTCGGAAGCGGTAAGGCTTGCGATTGTCGATTTCGGGCAGCACCATCTGGATGAGGTTGAAATGGTAAACAGGAAGCTCGACAGGATAGATGCGGAAACAAAGGCCGGAAAAAGGAGGCTCCTTAACTCGGACGAAGCCCTCGGCAGCTATGCAAAGTACCTGAAGTGATTGCTATTTACAGGGCAACTTACGACGAGGATTGGCAGAAATATTTCAACTGCCTTGACAACGCAACAAAGGAACGGGCCGCGAAGAAAATAAAAAAAATTCTCGGGTTCCCGAAGAAAGGGCACCCGGGGCTGAGAGCAAGGTTTTTTGTCGATGAAATCGGCCGGCACAGGATAATTTACCGCGTGTTCGGCGAACATGAAGAAGTAAAGTTCTACTTTGTCGGGAACCATAAGGAGTATGAAAAGTGGTACAAGGCGTACTTCTGAACGGCTTTTCAAAACAGCCAAAAAAACCCGCGAAAGAGCGGGTTTGTGGGGGGTTGCCAGAGCCCCGCAAAACCCCCCGAACCAAGCTTTATAAACCTTTCAGGCGCCAATTATTCTAACCAGAACTGATTTTTGGTTTTGGCTCTCCCGTTCCGTCAGGGCGGGAAGGTGTTAAAATGGCGAAAAAGGCTCTCGAGAAGGAAGAGGCTGCCGAGGAAAAGGCGCATGGGAAAGCCAGCCATAAGGCTGCCGAAGGCGCTGCAAAGAAGGCGGAAAAGACCCCCAAGAAAGCCGCCTCAAAGAAGGCTGAGAAGGCGGGGCATAAGGCGGAGAAAGAGGAACACAAAGCAGCCGAAAAAAAGCATGACGTCGAGGCATCTTCGGAACCCTTGGAAGAGAGCACGGAAAAAAAGCCCGCGAAGAAAAGGAAGGGCGCTGACAGGGATTTCGACTGGGCCGATAAGCAGGAGAGGAAGCGCCCTGCGGGGAAGCAGGTGCTTGACTGGGTTGATTATAAGCCTGCAGAACTTGAGCAGGCTATTGTGAACATGGCGAACACAGGGCACACAGCATCGCAGATAGGAATGATGCTGCGCGACCAGTACGGGATACCGAAACTGAAAAAGGTCGCCGGGGTAACTGTCGAGGATGTGCTAGGGAAGCACAACCTTTTGCCTGAGGTGCCAAGGGACCTGCTAAACCTCATAAGGAGGAGCGTAACCCTGCAGAGGCACATGAAGGCGAACAAGAAGGATTTCACAGCAAAGCGCGGATACCAATTGACGGTGAGCAAGATAAGGAGGCTTGTGAATTATTACCACAGGAAGGGCAAGCTGCCCGTTGCGTGGAGGTACACGCCGGAAACAGCGGCACTGCTTGTGAAGTAGCGGTGAAAAAATGAAGTACGAACTGGGGTATGATTTCGTGAAGAGGATGGGCAAGGCTTCGGGGGACAAAGAGCCGAAGCAAATCCTCGCGGAAATAAATGAGATAATCGGGAAGGGAGAATGAAAATTTTGGAAAGGAAAATGAAAAAAAACGAAAAAGGAAATTGAAAATTAAGGCGCGGGGGAAAGTGAAACCATGGCTGAAAAGGGAAAGGAAAGGGCGGCAAAGCGCTCCGTGGACAAGTGGAAGAAGAAGGTGTGGTATGAGATATACTCGCCAGCGCACTTCGAAAGGAAGCCCATAGGGGAGACAATTGCGACAAAGCCGGAACACCTGCTTGGCAGGGTTATAGGCGTGAGCGGCAGGGAGCTTGCGAACCAGGCAAGCAGGGCGCACGTGAAACTTCTTTTCAGGATTAACGATGTGAAGGGCAACAAGGCATACACGGAAGCGGAAGGGCACGACATAGGCGGGGGCTATATGCGCAGGTTCACAAGGAGGCGCACAAGCAAGATAGAGGTAGTGCAGGATATCCCGCTCAGCAAAGGGCACATCAGGGTAAAGACTGTTTGCCTGACAATGAGGAAGAGCGCGCGCGAAAAGGAGGCGGCGATAAGGAAGGTTGTGGAGGAACAGATGGGTGCATTTGTAAAGGGGATGGAGCCAGAGAAGGCGCTAGATGCGCTTGTGTTCGGCAATATTGCGGGGACTGTTTCAAACGAGGCAAGGAAGATTGTGCCTATAAAGAGGGTTGAAGTCGTGAAGTCCAGGATAATCAGGGGCTAGTGAAAGTGATGGATGCTTTTTTTGCTGCGGGTTTTGGCAACGGCGCGGTTATTGAAACCGCGTTTGTGGTGCTTCTGCTTGCTTTTTTTTCGTACATATCGCATAGGAAGAAGTCGCTCAGCATTGACGGGATTGTTGCCGCGTGCGCGCTTGGCGCCGCTATTTACCTGCTCGGCGGAATGGGCAGTTTTGTTGTGATGCTTGTTTTCTTCGCGGTTGCGGAGTTCTGCACAAAGTATGCGCGCGCGAAGATAGGGGAGAAGCACGAGGCACGCACTTATTCCAACATACTCGGGAACGGCGGCGCTGCGGCGATTTCACTTGTTCTCGGCAGCCCGATTGCGTTTTTCGGCGCTGTTTCATCCGCGCTTGCGGATACTGCATCATCGGAAATAGGCATGCTCTCGAGGTCGAAGCCGAGGCTTATAACCACGCTTGAAAAGGTAAAGGTGGGGGCGGACGGCGGGGTTACTGTGCTTGGGTTTGCAGCGGCATTTTCAGGGGCCGCAATAATCGGCTGTGCGTATTTGATTCTTGCCGAGAATCCCGCGCTGATGGCTGCGAATTTTACCCTTGCCAGAAACCAGCTTGTTTTCCCCATAATCCTTTTTTCGGGGTTTTTGGGCTCCTTTATTGACAGCGTGCTGGGTGCTGTTTTAGAAAGGAAAGGCATGCTCACGAACGCGTGGGTTAATTTCATCGCGAGCTCCTGCGGGGCTGTGGCTGCTTTCATGCTGGGTTCGGCGCTGCTTTAGGCTGCAAGGTTGCGGTTCGGTGGTCGGAGCGCTTCCGAAAACAGCGCAATCATGCCCTTATCGCCGGGCTGTCCGCAATCACACCCTATGTCTTTATCGTCGGGCTCTCCGAAGCGAGCTGTGATTTGAAGCCGGAGGCAAATGAACTGCCCGCTGAAAAGAATAAGTCCGCAATGCTGAACCCGCGCGAGGAATAGCGCTTAACCTGCGGGTTCGGGGAAAGGCCTGCAAATTCAGCAGCCTTGTTCAGTGCGTCCTTTTCAGTGCCGAGCGCGTCAATGAGTTTGCGCGCATACGCCTGCCTTCCTGAAAGGACCCTGCCGTCGGCAACGGCATTAAGGCCGAGCGCATTGAGTTTTCCTTCCCTGAATTTCAGGATGTCCGCCTTGAAATTAACGAATGCCTCGTGCATAATTCCCTGGATAATGCGCTCCTCTTCCGCGCTCATTTCCTCGAAAGGGCTGCCCATTGTTTTGTATTCGCCCTCCTTTATTACCTTCATTTTTACCCCAAGTTTTTCCATCAAGCCTTCAACATTCGGAACCATCGAGTATGCGCCTATGCTGCCCGTGAGTGAGTCTGCATCCGCGAAGATGTAATCAGTGGAAGCTGCAATGTAATACCCCCCGCTCGCCCCTACCTCGCCGATGTATGAAACAGTGGGCTTCTCAATCTCGCGGATCCTGCCGACAATCTGTTTTGTTGCAACAAGCCCGCCCCCGGGGCTGTTTATGGTGAAAACTATTGCGGAAACAGAGGGGTCGCTGTCCGCCTCATCTATGAGTCCGATTATTTCCGGAGGAACCGCACCCGAGCCGAGCGAGCTTTCATCCGAGGAAATTTCGCCGATTATCGGGATAACCGCAACGCTGCCGTAAAAGGCCGAGCCGGAGAGCAGTGAAATCGCAAAAACAAGAAGGAAAAATACCGCAGCCACGGCGAAAATTGCGGCAAGCGCAAGAACCAGCGGGTTCTTCCATGCGGGCTTAACCCGGGCGCCGCGCAAATCCGGCACACGCTGGTTTTCCCTCAGGCACTGTTTCCTTGGAACCGGCATAAACAACCGCCTATTTTAATTTTTTGGGGAGATATGGATATTGCCTGTGGAAACACTTTTAAGGGAATGGTGGGGCTTTGGACGAAACAACCCTTTTTATCGTTAAACTGCTGCTTTACATAGCGCCGCTCTATTTTGCGAATTCATCCGCAATGCTGCCCGGGGGGAAGACGCCGCTGGATTTGGGAAGGAAATTCATCGATGGCAAGCCCATCCTGGGGAGCGGGAAGACATTCAAGGGAACGCTCATGGGGATTGCCGTGGGCACAGGCGTTTCGGCGATAATCCTCATTGCGGCGCCGGAACTTGCCGCGCTTGTTTCAGGAGATTACCTCCTTCTCGGGTTCCTGCTTTCCGCGGGGGCGATTTTCGGCGATATTGCAGCGAGCTTTTTCAAGAGGAGGAGCGGCATAGCGCAGGGGGAGCAGGTTTTCGTTGTGGACCAGCTGGATTTCGTTTTCGGGGGAATGCTGTTCGGCAGCATGGTTTACATGCCATCGTTTTACGAGGTAATAATAATCGCGGTTGCCACGCTCATAATACACAGGTTTACGAACTTCATGGCGTACAAGTTCAAACTGAAGAAGGTGCCGTGGTGAAACCCGCAAAAAAAACAGGTGCAAACAAACCAACGAACCGCGCGGTTTTTTTTGTGGTTAAGTTCCTGCTTATTTTTGCCGTGCTGGAAACCCTGCTGGTTTTCTCGGACCTTTCCATTCTCAACAATTCCCTTGCGGGTTTCGAGGCGGGACTGCTCGGGCTGCGGCATTCGGGAAACATTATTTTCGCGGGAGGGGGGGAACTGCGGATAAGCGAATCCTGCACTGGGCTTGCCAGCGTTGTCGTGCTCGCGTCAATTGTTTTCGCGCTGAGGAAGCCGGAACCAGCGAAAAAAATCAAAATATTCCTCGCGGGGTTTGCCGTGCTTTTCCCGCTTAACCTGCTGAGGCTTTACCTCGTGGTTCTTGCCGCGGTGATTTGGGGCGCGGGAGCGGCGGAAGCGGTGCACGTTGCGAGCTGGTTTGCCGTGGCGGGAATCGTGCTTGCGCTGTGGCATTTCCTGACCGTGAAAATTGCGGGGACGAAGGAACTGAGGGAACTGCTCTGAGCGCGGACCGAGATTTAGTTAGGCGAAAAAGGCTTGCAGCTTGCGTTTGCAGTTCTTTCTGTGCCCTCGGCATCAGTATAGGTGAGTATGAGGCGCACCAAGTTCTCTTTGTTTGGGGCGAATGTGTCATCTGCATCAAGCGTGAAAACGGCAGTCCTTCCTGCATTGGCAGGGACGTCCCCTATTGAAGCGGTGCCATTAAGGCAGCAGCTTGCGGTTACCGATGCGTTTGTGAGGTTTTGCCCGGTCATGTTTGTGAAGATTATTGTGTATATGGATCCGACAGCTGTGCCGCTAAGGTACTGCGACTTAATCGGCAGCTGCGAGAACCCTGTGCAGCCCGCACCAACAAGTATGCTTACCGGGAGACTCAGAATCAGCACGGTGGCAAGCGACAGCACGATGCATAACGCGAATGCCGCTGCGGCCCTGTTTAGCAAGGGTTTCCTGAAAAGTTTCTCCTTCCTCAAACGGAAAGAGGCGGCTGCGATTATAAAAGAAATCACAAGTGTGAGCAGGAGAGCGGGCATAAACATGGCTATCTGGGCCGGAATGGCTGCCTTGCAGCAGGGCATAAACGGCTCCATGGCATTGTAACTGAAAATAGCAGCCCAAGAAAACGCGATGAACAAAAACGGCGACAGCACAAGGAGAATGAAAAACTTAATGAGTGTGCTTTTTGACAGGACTTTGGATTTTTCCATGCTTGCTGTTTGGCTGGGTGCGGCAGACCCCAAAAACCATGCGCATTCAATGATATGCTGAATGCGTAATATTTATATAGTTAAATGCGCATATAATATACAGGTGATTCTATGAATGTGAACCTCGGAATTCCTTATGAAGCGATAGTGAATAAGGCTATTGAAAAGGGCTATGCAGGCAACCAGACGGAGGTCATCAGGCAGGCACTGCTCAACTACGAGCGGCAGCTGGATGAGGAGGAGGTCAGGCTCGTGAACAGGGGCATCGAACTCGAGATGCGCGAAATAAGGGAAGGAAAAATAAAGGTCAAGAGCCTCGCCAAGATAAAGAAAAAATACAGGCTGTGAACGGATGGAAATAACCTTCTCCGAAAAAGCCGAGAAAGAGCTGGATTCCGCGGACCAAGGCCTAAGGAAAATCTTCACAAAGCACGCGGAAAAAATCGCCTCAATGCCGCCGAAAAGGCACCTGCGTTTCGGGCTGCCATTCAATGTTGAAGAGGTCACAAGGCAGGCGAGAATCGTTTACAACATGGATGAGGACGCCTGCTATATATTGCACTGCTTCAAAACCCACAAGGAATATGAAAGATGGTACAAATCGTTCAAGTAAGTGCCTCTGCCAAAACCCAAAAAACCAACGAAAACACGGTTCACGGGTTTGCCGCACGAAAACGCGGTTAGCTGTTTTTTGCCGCGCACTCAGTACTTCGAAAGCAAATACCTTGCCACTTCGCCGTACGCGGGGCGCGTTATCAGCACGCCCACGAGCACGCAGATTATGGTTGTAACCGCGAACCCGACAAGCTTGCCGAAACCGAAGCCGAAGATTATTATGGGCAGCATTGTTGCTATAACCGTGGAAGCCGCGGCCATCACAATGAAGAAAGCGCGCTTTACGCGGTTGAGCAGGGAGCCGCTTGTTGCCTCCCTGCTCTGCATGAGTTCATCAGTTATTATTATCTGGTCGTTCACTCCCGTGCCGATTGCCGCGATTATTCCTGCCACTGCCGCAAGGTCGAGATTAAAGCCGATAAGCGCAGCAACACCCAAGGTAAGCACTGCCTCGCTTATGCTGGTTATCACTATCGGGATTGTTAGCGTGAGTTTTTTGTAGCGCAGGAAAATGATAAGTGAAACCACTATGAGCGCCGCAACGCCCATTACCATGACGTTATTCAGGAACTCCTTCCCGAGCAGGGGGGAAATGGTTTCCTTTGAAATGTTGTCTATTGCCACTGGCAGGGAACCTGTTTCGAGCAGGATTGTAAGGGATTGCAAATGGGTTTTTGCTGTTTCAATGTCCGATGCAGCGCCTGTTATGAAAAGTTCGGAAAATATTTTCTGCTCATCAACCGTGGCAATGTAAGGGTCCCAGCCTGTGATGCCCGAAGTAAGGGCGATTGTTTGCTGGGCGCCTGTTGCAAGCCATGTCCAGGGCACGGATTCGGGAGCGGATATTTCCTTTAACTTAAACCCGAGCGCTGCAAGCTTGTCCTTCACGCCCTGCGGTGTTGCGGGCGGCAGGAGCGCTGTGCGGTGCGACTGAACAAGCGCGGAAATCTGCGCTGTTTGCTCCTCGGATAAGTTCTCATCCACAACAAAGTAAGGCATTGCCGCGTTCAGCAGGAGTTCCTCTATCTGCGTGCCCTGGCTTATGTCCTCCTGCTGGCTGCCGTTAAGCAAAAGTTCGGTGTCCGCGGCATAAACCTTCCCGGGAATTATGAGCAGGGATTCGCGTGGCCTGTCAATGAAGAAATACGTGAGGTCGCAGTCGTACTGGCTGGCGCCTTTTGAATCAATCCCTGTTGCCGTGCACCTGTGGAAAACCATGTGCGAGAAGTTGCGCGCTGCGCTCTGCTTGAGCACGAAAGGCAGGTTCCAGCGTATGCCCCCCTCTTCCTCAATGAAGCCGTATCCCTTTCCCGGGTCCTTCACAATCTGCAAAATGTCCGAGCCCTCGAACAGAACGTTCCCGTCTATCGTTGCCTCGAACTTTCCCTGCGTGCGCAGCAGGGTTTCGAGGTTCGCTATTGCCTCGGGGTCGGTTTCCGCAATCTGGGCAATAACGAATTCCTTGCCCCAGGTGGTTACTGTTGTGTCCCTTAATCCGAAACTGTCCATCCTCTGCTCGACAATTGAACGCACGGTTGCCAATTGCGAGGGGTCCTCGACAGTGCCTGCGAGGTGTATCTGGAAAAGCGTGCCCCCGCTGAAGTCAACGCCCATTTTCAGGCCGTTTATGCTTATCAGCAGCGCGGATATGAAAAGCAGCACGAAAACAAGCATGACTTTCCAGTTCTTCAGGAGTTCGCGCATTTCACCAGCCCCCCGCACACGCAAAACAAACCGCGGGTTCTGCGGGTTGGCAGAACCATCCGTTCCCTGCGGGTTCGCGCATTCAGTTCGCCCCCCTGCATTCCATAAACCACCTGGGCATCTTCTGGCAGTGCGGGGCGGCGGAAAAAACCGCTCTGTTCCCCCTGCGCCCGAACCTGCGCCCGAACAGATCCTCAGGCATTATTTGCCCCTCCTGCACAAAAACCAGCGGGCATTATTTGCCCCCCTTCCTTTCAACATACCAGAGCAGTACTGCGGCGTTCATTGACCAGGTTACGATTATGTCCCCGAGCAAGCCGAAGAGTATGACCGCTGAAATCTCGAACATAACCATTATCTGCCAGATGTAGGAGAAGAAAAGCATCACAACAAGCGCTGCAAGCGCGGTTGCGGTCATTGTAAGGCCTGTTTTCATCGCGGATATTGCGCGCCCTTTTGGCGTGCCCTCCACCCTTTTCAGGAGCCTTGTTGTGAGCAGGATGTCCGTGTCAACCGAGTAACCTATAAGCATCAGCAGCGCGGGAATTGTGGAAAGGGAGAGGGAGATATTGAACACCGCCATTCCAGCGAGCGCTGCAGCCATGTCGAAAACTGCGGCGAAAATTATCGCAACAGCGGGTATGAACTCGCGGAAGAAGGCGAAAACCACGAGGGTTATGAGTATGAAGCCTATTATTCCGACAGTTATGGCGCTCTCGTAAAATGTTTTTCCGAGTATCGGCCCTACCTCGCGCTTCTGGAAGGCGGCCTCCTCACCGAGGGAAAATTCCGCTTTCACAAAATCCTGCAGTTGCAGGTCGAATGCTTCCTCCGCTTTCGGCACAATTATGCCCGCAAGTTCGACCAAATCTTCGGGGGGCAGGCCTGCAGTCGGGGGCTGAGGGGCGTAGTTTGCAGTTGCGGCGATCGCCTCCTTCGCTTTTTCCCCTGCAGCCTGCTTATCCTTAGCGAGCAGGGCTTTCGCCTCCGCAAGCGCGGCTTCCGCAATAGCAAGTTCGGTGTTATCGGTGAACTCTATAACGGCACCCGAAACCCCCCCCGGTGCCGATGTGGAGGTTACCCTTACATCAGTGAGCGGGAATTTATCCTTAAGCAGGGTTTCAAGGCTGTCAGCATCTATGGGCGTGTCCATGCGCACAATAAGCATGGTTCCGCCGCGAAGGTCGATGCCCTGTTTCACGCCCGGGAAAACGAACGCAACAAACAGGCACACGCCAAGCAAAACCACAAGGAGCGGAATGTACAGTTTGTAGTGCTTTCCGTAAAGGGTGTTCTCAAGGTCCGTAAAAATGCCCCCCAAAGGCTCACGAAGAACTCACCAATCTTATGACTAATTAAGGCGGGAGAATATATAAAAATGGTTCGCCTTGCACGGGGGGCGGTACTGCAAAACGGCTTAGCCTGCAAGCCCCGCAACCCACTTAACCCCCACCCCCCATCCATAACCATTAAAATGGTTCCCCCCATAAAATAACCAAGTAACCGCATAAGTAAGTTGAACTACTTACGGAGGTTCTGGAAAATGGCTGTTTTTTGCAGCGGAAGGGGTTTGGGGAAGTAAGCAACGGCTCGGTTCTTAGGCGCCGTTTCCTGCGGCACAGGGCGCATCTTTGCCTTGCGCGAGCGTTTCCCTTACCCATGCGGAGGTGCGCACCATGGACAAAAAAGGTAATGACGACGCAAGGGAATATGTTTTCGGCCTGATGGACGCGGTAATAGAGGACACGAGCGTGCCGAAAAACATCCGCGCTGCTGTAAACGAAGCCAGGGAAAAGATAGGCTCGAGCGCAGAGGTAAGTGTGGGGGTAACGTCGGCACTTTACATACTGGACGACATAAGCAACGACATCAACATGCCGTCGCACACGCGCACGGAAATATGGACGATAATTTCCGAGCTTGAGTCCATAAGGGAGAGGAACAAGTAGGCGGAACAAAGGCGAAAAATAAAAAACAAAAAAAAAGAAACAAAAAGGAAAAAATAAACACGACGCCGTCGGTTCGCCGCGGGTTCGTCCCGCGGTTCGCGGGGTTCGCCTGCGGAACCTGAAAATCCCGAAACCTCCGCAAGCAGTTTAACCGCCGCGGTTTTTGCGTGATGGTTGCATGGCGGAAGGGCAGGAAGCGAAGCAGGCTGTTTCTGAAAAGGGCGGCGCGGGGGAAGGCGCAACGCAGGCAGGCACTGGGCGTGCCGCAGCTGGCGCCACCGAGCAGGATGTTGTCAATTATGCCGCGCAGAAGGGCGCGATGATTGAGCCGAAGGCTGTTGCACTCCTTTCAAAGGCGCACAATTTCAGGGAGATTATAGGCGCGCTTTCCTCCACAGGGACGTTCATGATAGGGGCGGGGGCGGTCGAGGGCAAACTTGCCGAGGGCAGGGCGAAGGTTTCTTCCATAAAGGAGGAGGTGATTGTGAAGCGCCCCACTTTCAGGGCTGCTGCTGCTGAACTCGACGCGGAAATGCGGATAATGAAGGAGTACGATGTAACGGGACAGAGCGCGGGGCAGAGCGGGGCAAAGGCTTTCCTCGAATTTTTCAGGGATAAGTTCGAGTTCCTTTCCACCCTGCTGAAGAAGCGCCCGGGGGTGAGCGCAAAGGAAATATCCTCATTGAAAGGCCTGCCGAGGAATGCCGAGGCGTGCGTTGTCGGCATGGTGAGAAAAAAGTGGGTCAGCAAGAACGGCAACCTCACTCTGCTATTGGAGGATTTGGAGGACGAACTTATTGCAATCGCGCTCAAGGACGACAAAAAGATGTTTGAGATTTCGGAACACGTGCTGATGGACGATGTTGTCGCGATAAAGGGCAGGAAAATAAGCGACGGCATGGCGATAATAAAGGAAATTACCTGGCCTGATTTGCCGCAGAGGCAGGCAAGGAGGTCGGAGAGGGATTTGAGTGCGGCGGTAATTTCCGACATGCATGTGGGGAGCAAGCTGTTCCTTGAAAAGGAGTACGGGAAATTCCTCGCATGGATTAACGGCAATGTGGACAGCGCTGCAGAGGCGGAAGCCGTGGGGAAAATAAAATACCTTTTCATTGCGGGGGATAATGTTGACGGGGTGGGGATATACCCCAACCAGTATGACGAGCTTGCGATTAAGGACGTGTACATGCAGTACGAGAAACTTTCAGGCCTGATCGCGCAGATACCCGAGCATATAGAAATATTCATGTGCCCGGGGCAGCACGATGCTGTGAGGCGCGCTGACCCCCAGCCGGCGGTGCCGAAGGAGTACGCGGGAAAGCTTGCGGAAATGAAGAATGTTCATTTGATAGGGAGCCCGGGCTGGGTTGAGATTGAGGGGCTGAAATGCATGGTTTACCACGGGGCTTCGCTGCACGATTTGATAACCATGGTGAATTTCCTCAGCATGAAGGAGCCGCAAAAGGCTATGCGCGAACTGCTGATACGCAGGGATTTGATGACAACGTACGGCATGAGGCAGCCTTATGTTCCCGAGAAAAAGGATTTCATGCTGATAAGGGATGAGCCGGACATGTACATAGGCGGGGATATGCACCATTACGGCTATGATTTGTACAGGGGCTGCACGATAATAAATTCCGGCTGCTGGCAGGGGCAGACGGACTTCCAGCTTGCGCAGGGGCATATTCCGACGCCGGGAATTGCGGCAAGGATTGAACTGAAGACGGGGAAAATAAGCGAGGCGAAATTCATCAGGTAAGGGGGGAAGGAAAGGCGAAAAGAAAAAACAAAAACAAACGCACGGGTTTGCGGATGGTTCGGCTGTGATTTTTTATGGCTTCAAAAAAAGGAAT
>JAZDEL010000002.1:0-269610 GCA_043808785.1 Candidatus Iainarchaeum sp. | reverse complement strand
TGAGCGGGGAGGAAATCAACCGTTTGGTTGATTTTTATTCAACCAAAGGTATATTAATCGCCGAGACAGCGTTATGTATAGGCAGAAATACAGAACATCTTGGCAGAGGATTAGGATTGGATCGCCCCCCTCCCGGGGGCGCGGTGGTCGGGGTGGAAGAGAGCGACATATCCGTGATAAAGCGGACTTTCTCGCGTTTCATTTCGCGGTTCGGCGAGAACCACGCTAAGATATACCGCTGCCTGCTTTCGAAGGAGCCTAAGACAGGCGGGCAGATAATGAAGGAAATTGGGATAACGAACGAGCCGCTGTTCTATACGGCGCTGAAAGATTTGGTTGAGAACGGCCTTGTTGCGAAAAACCACACGCACCCAGCGCTTTATTTCGCGGAGGACCCTATTACGAAATACAAGCGGCTTGCCGCGCGGGAGATGCAGGAGATAAGGAGCAGTGCGGCGCTGTTCTCGCGGATTATCAGGCAGGCGGGTTCGGGGAGCGGCGGGATAATTCTCAGCCCGCGGGACGGCAGGGTTTTTTTCAACAACCGCGCGCTGGTTAAGGAGCAGGAGATACTCGAGGCGAAGCAGGAGACTGACAGGGTTTTCAGGGTTCTGCTGGACAGGGCGCACGAGCGGACTTTGAAGCCGTGGATGGTTCACAGGTAGCGCTGGGGGCGGCGTAGAGAGGGGGATTTTAGTGAGGGTTCTAATATTTATTAAACGGGGAAAATTCCCTCGGGGGCTTAGGGCATGAAGCGGCAGGACGGCTGTGAGGTTACTGTTGCGGGGGAGCTGTTCGAAACTTTCGGCCTCGGGTTCGGGGTTGACCATGCGCGGGTTTTCAACGCGCTCCTCGCCTCTTCGCCGAAGACCGTGGAGGAGATTTCCGCAGAGGCGCGGCTCAGGCCCAGCAGGGTTAAGCAGTGCCTTACGGATTTGTTCGACGCGGGCATTGCAGGGCGCCGCGCAGAGGGCGGTGATTATTTCGTCGGGGATATAAAAGAAACTTTTGAGATGCTGAAGGACAGGCGCGTTGCGGAGATGGCGGAGACTGCGAGGGTGCTGGCACATCTGGAGAGGAAGAGGAAGGGGCAGATGAAACTGGCGGAGCCAGCAAATAGCGGTATCACTCAACTAGGCGATTCGTTTGATTCTATAAAATAAGAGTCGTCTATTTCTTCATTTGGTCGCAAGATATTTAACACGATCATCAGCCCTTCATATTTCAGTTTGGGCTTAATTTTTGAATAAGCAGTATTTGCCTCATCACAATATTTTTTTGTTAAATATGACCGATGGTCGTTTAGCCATACTATGGATTCACGAATATTTTCATACGCTACAGATTCCAACTCCGCTTGCTCTTTCAATGTGTCGACATGTTTCTCGAGTTCTACTTTTGAAATTTGGGGCAATAAATCGGGGTATATATCTACTGTGCCATCCGAGGACACTATTATCGCTAATGACTTATATTTAGGCGAAATATGCTCTACATATCTAATTGCAGAATTATACCTTGACCCCCTTGTAGTTTTACCCTTAGAAGTCGCATCGCCATCCAAAATCGCCCCGACAGCATAGCATGTGCAATGTTTGTCAAGTAATATTGCCCCATCTATCGAAGTAATCTGGCCTATTAATCCAGAGGTTACTTTTATAGGGGCTATAAGTGTTCCGCTGCCAGATAAGCGCACAGCCTCTTCAGCAGCTCCATCTGAAATTATAAGAAGTGCGCCATGTTTCTGGTGACTTGCAGCCGTAGATAACTCCCATAACAACTCAATGTCACCAGTGTTAAACTTAGTAAATATCCTCTGCAAGTCTGACTTAAATTTTTCCGTGTCAATAGGGGGCCTAGATACGCTAGGGTAGCCAGCCTTAACAACCATAACTGTCTTGTGGTTATGCAGGACTTTCCAATTGTAGTGTCCCTCGAATTCTACAACAAATAGGTCTTCATTATCAGGGCCATATGTGCCTTGAAGTTCTCCTACACCATAAGCGGCTTCGCCATTTGTTAATAAGTATGATTCGTGAGTAGTCAACTCTAGCAAGGCTCTTATTCCCCTAGAATTACTGAGACGTATTTCATGCTTAAATAACAATACCGTTTTTACATTTGGGTGCCCTTTCTTTGAGATTATTAATCGCCCTGAGCCTGCACGCCCTTCGTAGTTCAACGCAGAAACAGAATGAAACATTGGGAATAACCTTGTGGCAGAATAGCCTTCATCAGAAGAGCGAAGCGCAATAGAGGTCATAAAATTAACGCCTCCATCTCTGATTATTTCATCATAATCTCGCTCCATGATTTGTAAGTATTGCCCCGGCATTGGGCTGCGCAAGGCCAAGAAACTTTCTCGAAGGAATACGTGTATTACTGATTCAAGTAAAGACCTTGAAAGGTTTATTTCGTGATGTTTTGAGCCCCCCAACAAATGTTTGTCCTTGCTGAGGAAACAAAGGCTGCCCAAAATAATTTTTTTAAATTGAAGCACAACAATTACTTTATAACCTAAAATAACAATTGGGTGAGATAAAAAACTGGAGATGCCCGCCTTCCCGAAGTGTTTATCTAATATTTCTTGAACTGCATTCGAAAAACATTCATCCTGAAGTTGTGCATGAAAGATTTTATGGGCGTGCTCAACCGAGTGCCACATATTTTTGTTCGGATGCGATTCATAAAGCGCAGATGCACGTTCCTTAATATTAGCAAACGCATCAACAGATATTCCGCAATCTTCGGGTTCAACACATACAGGATGTCCTTCAACGCCTTCATCTTCAAGTACGCCTATTAAGAATACCTTGGGGTTCAGTTTTGGGGATAGGCGCTCAAACAACAAGCCAGCCTCAACTTCTAAACCTCCGCAGAAATGGTGCTGGAAACCCCACATGAAATATTTGATAGTTTTTTTGAGAGCCATAGGACAATATAGCCTTCTCCCAAAAACAATTAATATAGTTAACGACACGCCTGCATACGTAAATAAAGGGCGCCGCCCGCCTCTGCCCAACTAAGCGGCGCCCGAAGGCGGGGGCGGGATTTGAACCCGCGCGCGCCGCGCCTCTGCCAAGTTCGGCGCATCCCTGCCAAGGGGGCGATGCCCCCTAATAGTCGCTTGGCAGCATGAGGGTTATTTTTCCGAGTTCCTCGATAACCCAGAACCTCCCGCGCTGGATTTTGCGCAGTTTCATGTATTCGCTGTCCTCTTCATCGGGTTCGCGCAGCGCCTCGAAGCCCTCGAGGAACAGGTCGGTTAGCCTTTCGAGGTTCGGGCGCTTCTCCGCGTTTCCGCCCTCCGCCAATGCGCCCATCACGCTGTCGGTGAAAAGCAGGCGGCGGTTTCCCGCGCCCCTGCCGAAGAAATGCAGAACGCCGTCCTTGAGCCCCTGCTCCTCGGTGTAAACGCTGATTGGTTCGCCGTAGATTTGTTTCAGTTTTTCCATATCTATGCATTTGAGAGGGGCGGACATTATTCCGCCCCCTTTCCGTTCTGGACTTTTATTTTCCTTATTTCAAAGTCCAGCATCTGGTTGAGTTTGTCGGCGCACTGCTGTTTGGTTTTGAAGAGGTCGTCTTTATCGTTGAGTTCGACTGTTATGCCGAGCCCTATGCCCTTAGATTGGAAATTTCCCAGATTGACCTTCTGGGAAACGGAAACTGTAAGTTCCTTGACATTCACGGCGAGCACCTCCCGTTTGTTTTCCTGCCGAAGAAGTTGCAGTCATCGGCTGTGTCGAAAGGGTTTCCCCTTTGCGAAACCTGCGTATCCGCATGATATGCAGCCATTACTCATCACCTCCAAAAGTGAATTTTTTCATGGAGGCTGTGGGTTTTCAGGAGGCATTATGCCTTTAGGCGGAGCGCAGCGGAGCCGACCCCACAGGGGAAAGGCTTAAGCCGAGGAAAACAAGCCGTAATGAAAAAATTCTTTTGGGGGAGGTGATGAGGGCGCGGAGGCATGCGTAAAAAGGTTTCGCTGGGGCAGCAAACATTAAAATTCTTGTCTTTCACATAATAGGTATGCAACGTAAAACCATCCTCATTATTGGCGCAGTAGTGGTCGGCATAGTTCTTTGTGGATTGGCTTTTCTTGCGTATGATTCTGCGCAGACAGAGCAATTCAACAAAAAGTTTGCTGAATTCAGTGCGGGGTGGGCAAGTTGCCCAGATAGCCTTGTAGTCCGTGGATGGGTCCCGACACTCCAAGAAACCGACAAACAAGCTGAAATGAAAAAGGCGGAGATTGACAGGTGCGCCACAATTTTAGAGGGATTTGCGACATACTTAAAGGAAAATGGTATGGTTGAGCATTATGTTGCTTTGCTTCCTAAAGAAATAAGGCAAGCGAATAGGGAATGGGTCGAAAATTCCGAGCTTACGGGCAACGCAATGCGCAAAATTGGCAACACAGCCGTAGATGCTGCAGTTATAAGTGTCGAGGCACAAGTACCCGGTGCACAGAGCAATGACCCATGCAAGGCGATGGAATACATATCTAAATTTAACGCGGGGTTCGTCGAAATAATACCCGAAGTTACAGAGGCAGATGTTGCGTTAAACGAGTTGAAAGAGAAGGCACCAAATGCATTTGCAGGATTCTACCCGACTTATTCTGAAAATATGCTAGGCAACTTCAAAGATGGCAAAGAAGTAACCGACATACTGCTAAGGGATGCGAGTTCGCTTTGCACTCTGCAGACGGAGATAGTGCCGCATATCGACGAGGGAAGTGACATAAAGACCATTCGGGCATTAGAGCCAAAACTTTATATTATTAAAAATGTCAGGGTGGCGCTCCAAAAGGATGCGGCTGACTGCAAAACGTTTGTGCTTGAAAAACCAGAGGCTTCAAAATTGATTAACTTGAGTTTCGGGGGGTGCGCCACATTATACCCAAGAATTGAGGCGCTTGAAAAACTGGAGGGCCTTATTGAGAAGGGTGTGCCAGATGTAGAGTTTGAGTTCAGCGGTAGCCAAATGTTTACGACAATTTATGAGTATAGCGATTTGCTTAAACCAATCAACCCTATCGACCCGAATGTGAGAAGTATTGCGGCGCAGCGTGCAGCCGCTTATGAAGGGGACCGAACAATTCAGCAGGCAAATGCAATTTTTATTTATGCCAGAGATGAAATCAAATATGTCCAAACTCCGCTCGTTCTGCACCAGCAGGTGCAGTCGCCTTCTGCCACGCTGAAGTTTAAGGCGGGAAATTGCGCGGACAAGTCAGTACTGCTCGCATCTATGATGTTGTCTGTAGGGTTCCCAGTTCGAATTGTGATTCAGGACACAGAACATGACATTTCATACTATGTGAACGGCGGTGTTGCATTCTCCCCAAACCACGCGCTCGTTAATGTTCAAGTAGATGGAAATTGGTATTACCTTGACCCCGCATGCACAAATTGTCAGTTTGGACAATTGGGATCTGCAGCTGGCGCTAAGGCAGAGATGAATGTTATCGGGCTGGCAGGGTAACGGCGCAGTGGAAACGCACCCTCGGGACATTTATAAACGCCATGGCTGTAATAGAAATCTTATATGCCGAGTGGTGTTTTTCACAGATTGAGGAGCCTTCTGCTTTTCGGGAACGAGTATGAGGCTGTACACAAGTTCATGGACGCTGCTGCGAAGGTTCTTGGGACTGCTCACAGGATTCTCGGGCATGGGAATGAGGACATCGATTACATCAGGAAACGGTGGGGTGACGAAGCCGCGCTGGCAGCGCAGCAGCACGTAATTGACGATTTGAGGGACACGAACAAGAAACTGCTTGAGGTGCAGAAGAAGAGCTACAACTTGAATCCGTTGGTTGTTTTTTGGTGGATAATTAAAGGTTCGGCTGCGCTGCTGCTTGTGTTTGCGGTTATTTCGATTATGCTGTTGCCGATTGCACTTGATGACGCGCTTAAGCAGCAGAGCCCTGAACATCAGCAGGAATTGGCAAGTTTGAGGTTTGATGCTAATAAATATTCTGACGGGCTACGGAAGGCGGGCATAGCAAACGTTGTCAAAATGGGACGTGCACTGCCTGAGGAGTATGGTGAAACTTACGAAAGTCTGGGGATTGATGAAAGCAAGGCAAAGGAAGCCGCAAGGCTACAGGATGAAATCAAAAATTATGTTTGGGGTTCAAAAAGCAGTTAGCGTGCGCAAGGGAAAATGCGCTTATTCATCGGAAACCAAAAGGCAGAAGAGGGCTCAGTTTCGGCTAAAAGTGCCTTCAAAAAGCCCTCCAGTTAGAAATCTAACTGCATCTGCCTCCGTTTTGGATTATATTCCGCCAGCCCTCGCAGGTATGCCCCCTTCAAGTGATTTAACCCTCTGGCTCAGTTCCTGAATGATGGCAAGCATCGTATCCGCCCGCTGAGCATTCTCGACCTTTTCCATCATTTTCTCGGGGTTCAGGTCTATGTTGCATATGTCGCAAACCTCTTTTGTGGGAGCATACACCTTGCCGCACTTGAAGCAAGCCCGCATTTTCAGTAGGTCATCCTTTGGCGCCTGTACAGGATTGTTGCCAGTAGCTTGGTCATACTCCGAGTTCGCATCCTCGGAGGTAATGCCCGAATAGACGCGCATCATGTTTGAGTGCTCCCGACCCCATATCCGCTTGCAAGCCATCTGGGTGCTCATGTTTTTCAGGCACCAGGTCGTGTGGGTTTGCCTGAAAATCGTTGGGCGGATTGGTATGCCTGAATAGACCTTGTGTTTTGTTTTTCCGTTGCCGTGGTATTCCCACTTGCCAAGCCCTGCCATCACTGAAACCTTTTGCAGCGTGAAAACAATGCACCCGTATTTCAGCGGCTTGCCTCTGCTGTTCAGCAGCAGCGGGGCATCTGGTGCCTTGAGCTTTGCGTTCTCATATGTCTGCCTGACATAGCCTGCCAAGTCGGAGCGCAGCCTTACGGGCCCGCGATAGCCTGTCTTGCCGAGAGTATCAAGGTCGCAACTGCCGTCAGCGTTGAATGTGACCCCGCTGCGCCTTATGCTCCCGACCTCGCCCGGGCGGAAGCCGCAGCCGTAAAACAAGACCGCGATTGTGCGCTCGTCCCCTTCCGCGGCATTGAGCAGTTTGAGGAACATATCGGGAGTTATGAGCTGCTGCTTGATTTTAAGGCTGCGCCTGCTGTCGTTGTAAGGGTTCTCAATCTTGAGCCACTTCTCGGATTCCTTGAGTATGTCGTGACTATTCTTCGGACTTATCCAGCGAACCCAAACCGAGACATCCTTCGAGAACTCGCACAGGGTGTGCGTTCCGTAATCCCGCTTTGTTATCGCCCGCATTACCTTCTCAATCTGTGCCTCGGCAAATGGCTCCAATGGCGCATCGATTATCTCCGAGACGTTGCACATTATCCAAAGGAACTTGACCTTTCTTGCAAGGCTGACGGGCCTGCCCTTGAAGCGGTATTCATCCTCCCAGCGGAGAAGCCGCTCCGCATTGCCGTGCTTGAGGCACTTGACCTTCCGCTCTATTACATGGTCTAACTGCCTCCGAAAACCGTGGATGTCTATTACATCCAAATCCTGCTTAGCCATATACAACCCCCTTTCTTTGGTATATAAAAGGGCAAAGGTTGGGCTTTGCAATTCGATGTAAGAGCCAGAGGAGGGACTTGAACCCTCAACCTTTCGCTTGCCCGCGATGGAATTACGAGGCGAATGCTCTGCCATTGAGCTACCCTGGCGCTCAGCCTTTTCGGAGTGCGGGATTTCGCTTGGGCTCAATCCCGCTTCCAAAAGCCTGGGGAAAACTTAAACCCAAAGCAAAAGAAATTAGGCGTAGCAACTATTTTAAATCATCGGTTTTCCCCTGAGAAAGCAGCTTCCAGAGGTGCCGGGGGAGTTCCGCAGCCTTTACGCGCTTCTGGGCCATGCTGTTCCTTTCGCGCAAAGTCACGGTGCCCTTTGTTTTTCCGCTGAGGGTTTCGTAATCCACGGTTATTGCATACGGCACGCCCACCTCGTCCACGCGGGCATATCTCTTTCCTATGGAGCCCTTTTCATCGAACAAAACGTCGAAGCCGTGCGCACCGAGTTCGCGGTAAATTTCCATCGCCTTTTCGTAGAGGCCGTCCTTTTTCACGAGCGGGAAAACCGCGCACTGCGAAGGGGCAAGGCGCGCGGGAATGCCCAGATAAATGCGCTCCTCGGGGCCGCGCTTTTCCTTTTTCATCAGGGTGCCGAGCACGGCAAAGAGCGTCCTGTCAACGCCCGCGGAAAGCTCGAAAACATGCGGCACGAACCTTTTGCCGTCCTCTGTTACCGTGATTTCCTTTTTGCTTTTTTCCGCGTGCGCCTTGAGGTCGTAATCCGTGCGGTAATTGCATGCAACAAGCTCGACCCAGCCGTTGGGCGTTTCAACCTCGAAATCCCATGTTTCCTTTGCGTAAAAAGCACGCTCATCGCTGTCGAGTTCGCGGAAGCGCATAATCTTTTCGGGCAGGCCGAATTTTTCATATAACTGCTGTGTGCGGGCGAGGTAATACGCAACGAGCTTTCCTGAAACTATTTTTTTGCCCACAGCGTCGGAGCAGGAAATTTTCTGGACGGATTTGCTTTTGAGGAGAAGCAGGTTGAGTTTGTAACCCTTCACTTCCTCAAACCTTTCCACTTCATTTATTTTTTCGGGATTAAAGAAAATTTCGCACTCCATCTGGCCGAATTCGCGGGCGCGGAGCAGCGAATTGCGCGGGGCGATTTCATTGCGGAAGGACTGGCCCGCCTGTGCGATTCCGAACGGCAGGTTGACGCGCCCGCTCCTGTAAATGCGCGCGAAATCAAGGAAAATGTTCTGCGCTGTTTCAGGGCGCAAGTAACCTTTCTGCGCGCCTGTTGCGCCGATTTCCATGCCCATCATAAGGTTGAAGCGCTTTGTCGCCCCTAACTCCGAGCCGCACTTTTTGCATTTCAGTTTGTGCTTTTTTATAAGTTCGTCGAATTTTGAGGCAGGCATTCCCTCGGGAAAGTTCACGTTCACGTGCTCCGCAAGCAGCGTGTCGACGCGCCAGAGCGCGCGGCATTTTGTGCACTGGGAAAGTGGGTCGTTGAAATTCGCAAGGTGCCCGGAAGCCTCAAAAGCCTCCTTTGGCAGGATTTGCGAACCGAAAATTTCAATCATGCCCTCGGCATTCACAAGCAGGCGGCGCCACATTGAAACAATATTCCTGCGTATTGCGGCGCCTTCCATCGCGAACTCCCAGAAGCCCGAAGGCGCTGACGGGTAAATTTCAGCGGAGGGGTAGAAAAGCGAGCGCCTGAGCGCAAGGTTCATCAGGTCGTTCTCGAGTTCGGGCATGGAAATGATATGGCTGAACAGGTTTATAAGCGTTTTTGGGAAAGAAACAAAACCCAAAAACGCGAAAACCCGCGTTTTTGTTTTTTTGCGGGGGGTTAAGTTTTCGGGAGGCATAGGTAGTATTTAAATACCAGGAAGCAGATAGTGCTATTGAGGAGGCATCTTATGTTTTTTAAAAAGAGACTTAAGTTAGGAACTAGCGCGAGGCTCAGAACTAAAGCCTATGCAGCGAAGAACTTTTTTAAAGGTCCGATAACCCTGTCCGGCGCTATCAATGGGATGCTACACAGCGGGAAAACGCAGGGGTCGTTCCGCAGCTGGGCTATACAAATGGCGAAGAATAGTGTTAAGGGATATAAACACACAATAGTTGCACACAAAGAAAACGCTGATCTAAACACCCGTTGGATTATGTATGGTGTAAACGATATGGGCGGTGGCAAATATTCTGTAAAAAAATTAAGGAAAGGCATTCAGGAGCCACTTATTGAGAGAATTCTGGATGGTAATTATTCAAAAAAATAATCAGCTAGCTTTCAGGCACAAACCCGCATCCCAGGGTTTTTGATAGAGATTGGGTTCTGGCTTGTTTGGCGCCTTATATTCATTTTTAAAAGAATGCCCCCCTCTAATTAACCTATGGACGGCCTCGAAGCGCTAAGGAAAAAACTCCTCAAAAAGGCAAAGGAACAGGTCAGGGAGGAGTATACAAAAAGGGACGTGCACATAATCAAGGCCGTGAATTTGCTCGATGACCTTGATTCAACATTCAATCTTCTTGCCGAGCAGATAAGGGAATGGTACTCCTTCCACTTTCCCGAACTTGCCGAAATTGTGAAGGATAATGAGCGTTATTTGCGCCTGATTTATGAGATAGGGGGGAGGTTCGAGTTCGGGAGCGTGGGGCACAAGAAGATAGGCGAGTTTTACGATAATGAAGAGGGCGTGAGGCAGGTAGCGGAAAAAGCCAAGGCATCAATTGGTTCGGATATAGATAAGCTTGACCTTGATGAAATAAAATTGCTTGCGCTGAACGCGCTTAACATCCGCGAGGAAAGGAAGTGCCTCGACCGCTATGTCGAGAGCGCGATGTCAAAGGAGATGCCGAACTTTTCGGCGCTTGCGGGCGGGGTTCTCGGCGCAAGGCTGCTTTCAAAAGCGGGGAGCATGAAAAAACTTGCCCTCATGCCTGCCTCGACAATCCAGGTCCTCGGCGCTGAGAAGGCGCTGTTCATGCACCTGCACAAGGGCGCCCGCGGCCCTAAGTACGGGCTGCTTTACGCGCACCCCATGCTCAAGGCAGCAAAGCCCTGGAACAAGGGGAAGATGGCGCGCACGCTTTCGGGAAAGCTTGCTATTGCCGCGCGCAGGGATTATTTCATTAAGAATGAATCTCCCCAGTTGAAAGAGACGGAGAAGGGCCTTGAGGACAGGGCAAAGGAGCTTGATTCACGCAAGCCGAAGAGGCGCGCGTACCGTGCGCAGGGAATTGCGGGAGGAAAGGAAATGCTGCCCGAGCAGGAAGGCGGCAACGAAAGCAGGGGAAGGGACGATGGCGGGGGCTGGCGGCCGCGCCCGAGAATAGAGGGGCGCGGAGGCACGGGCCGGAAAGGGAAGCCAACACGATATGAACCGCGCGGGCAGCACAGGGGGGGCGGAAATTACGGGCGCCCGAGGCAAGGGGGCTTTGGCTGGCGGGGCAGGAACAAAAGGCCTGATGGTTCTGCGGCACCTCGCGGATTCGGCGGGCAGGAAAGGGGGGGCAAGCCTGAGGGGCACACAGCGCCGCGCGAATTCGGCGAACAGAACAGGGGCGCAGGGCACGGAGCAGGCGGCTATGCAAGGGGAAGGCACGGCGGAATAGCAATGCGCGGCGGGCACTCCGCACAGCGCGGATTCGGCGGGCAGGGAAAACCTCATAGCGGGGGTGAGAGGCACGGCACACCCGATAAGAAAGTATTGCATAAGAAAGAGGGAGAAAAAGGGCGGAGATTACACTAACATCTTCGGAACCATATACAAGAAGGAAAAGCCCCACGGGGAAAAAGAAAGGGTAAGCAAGCGCAACATCCTGCAGAAGCACCTCATTGGCGGAAGCGCCCTGCTTGACGCCGAAACAGGAGGAAAGGTCGGCGGGAGGCAGATGCCAAAGACAGGGGAAATACTGCGCCGCCTTAGAATATCGCTGAACCTGCTGAGCAGGAGGGAGGTTGCCAAACTGTGGGACAAGACGGAATACCACAAGGGAACCTTTGCCGGCAGGGAAGGAATGTGCAGGACAATTGACGGCCCAAAAAATGGGGAAAAAATCCTTGAGGTGCAGTGGTATTTCGGGATAACAAGGCATTATAACAGGCAGGGCGAACCGATAATGGTGTAGTGGCATTGTTGTGGGAAGGCGGTTTTATGGCAGAAAGCGATAACCTTGCGGAGAAATTTCCCGGCATTTATGCCCTGGGGAAACTGCTTCTCACGAAAAACCTCGTGCCCGGGCAGAAAGTTTACGGCGAACAGCTTGTGAATTTTAACGGCACCGAGTACAGGGTGTGGAGCCCCGAGAGGAGCAAGCTTGCCGCGGCGATAAAAAACGGCCTGGAGAAATTTGAAATACACGCTGGAATGCATGTGCTTTACCTCGGCGCCGCGGAGGGGACCACGGTTTCGCATATTTCCGATATCGTTGGGGAGAAGGGGATTGTTGTGGGCATAGACATTTCCGCAAGGACTATGCGCAGGTTCCTGTTCCTCTGCGAGAAGAGGCAGAATTTGCTGCCGATAATGGGGGACGCGGCACAGCCGCTTTCCTACAAGGATGAACTGGGCGCGTTCAAGGCGGACCTGCTTTACCAGGACATCTCGCAGCGCAACCAGGCGGAGATATTCCTGAGGAACGCGAGGCAGTACCTAAAGGCGGGGGGAATGGGGATGCTTGCAATAAAGGCGCGCTCGATAAGTTCCGCGGGCAGCGCGAGGAAAATTTTCGACGGCGAAACCGAGAAACTGAAGAAGGAGTTCGGCATCCTGCAGCGCGTAAGCCTCGCGCCATATGATAAGTTCCACGAGATGGTTTTCTGCAGGAGGAAGTAGGGGGAAGGCAAAAATGGCTTTGCCCGCACGAAAGGGCGCAGGGAAAGCCCGCGCCAAAACCGCTTCCGCCTACTCCCCCTCGCACATAACCGCGTTCTTCAAAATATATCCGCACGGCTCCACGGGAGCGGGCGTCAACCTTGAGGAGGGCGTTGTAACAAACGTGCAGGCAAAATCGGTTAATGCGAAGGGAAAGGTAAAAATAAAAATAAACGGGAAATCCGTTCCCGCGCCGACATCGCGCGCGGTTGTTAGGGAATTTCTGAAGCGGGCGAAGGGCAAGTGGGCAATTTCGGCGCTGCACAAAACAAAACTCCCAATCGGCTACGGTTTGGGGGTGAGCGGCGCGGGGGCGCTTTCGCTTGCGCTCGCCCTTAACAGCGCGCTCGGCACAAACTTGTCCAGGAATTTGTGCATGCAGATTGCCAAGCGCGCGGAGATTGAATGCGGCACAGGCCTCGGGGATGTTGTCGCGGAGATGCACGCGGGCGTGATGCTCGGGAATAAGCCTTACCCGTCGCGTACCGTGAAAAAAATAAAAACAAACCACGGGTTTGCCGTGGTTGGTTTTTTCGCGCCAATAAAAACAAAGGGCGTAATCAGGAGCGGCACGTGGAAATCGAAAATAAACAAGGCGGGTTCGTGGTGCATGAGCAGGATGGATGGGGAAAAGTCGGAGCGCGCAATGGTGCACTGCGCAAGGGCGTTCTCGCTCGAGACAGGCCTCGCAACGCCGCGCCTGCGCGCGGTGATGGCGGAGATGCCGCAGGCTTCGCAGGCAATGCTTGGGGAAACGGCTTTTGTGCTTACGAACAGCCCGCGCGAGGCTGCAAAAAAAATGAAAAAATTCACGCGCAGGGTTTTCATAAGCAGGATAGCGAAAAGGGGGGCTTACACATTACGGGCGTGAAAATACCCAAATCGCATCCACGCTACCTCTCCCTCATGCAGCGCCATGCAATAGAGGAGGGCATGCGCAAGGGCATTGTTGCCCCCGCAGGCCTGATTGCCCATGGGAGAGGGGAGGCGCTGGATTATTTGTTAGGGGAGAAAACAAGCGGAGTTGCGAAGCGGGCAATACGTGCAGCAGCAGCGGAACTGCTGCTTGCGGAACGCCCGATAATTTCAGTTAACGGAAACTGCGCAGCGCTCTGCGCCCGTGAAATAATCGCGCTCAGGAAGGCGCTGCCAAACTCGGCAATTGAAGTGAACCTTTTCTACCGCACAAGGGGGAGGGAAGAAAAGATAGCGCGCCTGTTTGCCGGCATGGGGGAGAAAATTCTCGGCGCGGACAAGAAAAACCAAACAAAAATCGCGGGTTTGGATTCCGCGCGCAGGGTTGTTGATAAGCGCGGGATTGCGCTTGCCGACACGGTGCTTGTAATGCTCGAGGACGGGGACCGCACGGAAGCATTGCGCGCCATTGGCAAGCGGGTTATTGCAGTGGATTTGAACCCGCTCTCGCGCACTGCAAAAAAGGCGCACATAACAATTGTGGACAATGTGTGCCGCGCTTTGCCGCTGCTTGCAAGGGAGGCAAAACTCCTCGGCAAGGCCAAAACCCCAAAACTGCGCGCCTTGAGCAGGGTTTTCAGCAATTCCAATAACCTCAGGGCTTCGCTGGAACTCATCAGGAAAGGGCGTTCCTGAACCATGGCTGTGGGGCGAGGGGTTAAAACACCCCCTTTTAAATCAACCTATTTTAAATTATTTTCAGCAACTGTTCCGTAGCATGGACGGGTAGCCTAGCCTGGATAGGGCATCTGCCTCCTACATTCCATGGGGAAAGCAGAAGGTCGAGGGTTCAAATCCCTCCCCGTCCGTCCGCCCTTTTTTTATAAAAAAGGGCAGGTTGCCCAAAAAAGGATTTTCGCTTCGCGAAAATCAAGCAGCCGCTGTTTCTGTTGCCGAATGGTAACTTCGCCTATTGCCGAAAACATTTTAAAGCAGGAACGCGCTATTATAGGGTATAAGCAAACTGCAGGGGATTTTTGATGGACCAGCTTGAGACAACGATTGCGGGCGAGATAACCCTTTCGAAAAGCCCGGGGCAGAGCATGAAGAAATGGCGCGAGATTTTCGGCGTCTCGCAGACCGAGCTTGCGAAATACCTCAAGGTTTCCTCCTCGACCATTTCCGATTATGAGGGCGGGAGAAGGCAGAGCCCGGGCATAGGCGTGATAAAGAGGCTTGTTTTCTCGCTTGTTGAAATAGACAAGAGCAGGGGCAGCAAGATCAGGAAGCAGCTGGAAAAGGACTTTACGCCCAAGGAGGAAGTGTTCGATGTGCACGAATTCGGCTCGGCAATCGAGGGCAGGAAGTTCGCGGAGAAGATAGACGCGACAATTGTCGCAAACCCGGCAAAACTCAAGGACATCAGGGTTTACGGCTACACCATAATAGATTCACTCAAGGTTATCCTTGACGTGCCCGTGCACGAGTACATGACGATGTACGGCAAGACGCCCGAGCGCGCGCTTATTTTCCAGCAGGTGGAATCGGGGCGCTCGCCGATGATTGCCGTTAAGGTCGGCAGGTTCTCCACGGACATGAGGCCGAGCATTGTCGTGCTGCACGGAATAGACAAGGTGGACCCTGTTGCGGTAAAAATCGCCGAAGCGGAAAAAATACCTCTGCTCACAACAACAAAGCCGATTGAGGAAATAATTGCCGCACTGAAATCGCTCGAAAGCTGAATTTCGCTTTTTCCCGCTAATTGTTTTTTCCCGGAATCGCTTTTTCTCAGCCGAACCTTACGCAATAAGTCTGCCTTGTTTTCGGCTTGCCGCTCTTGTCCACTCCCACAAGGCTGTATGAGCGCTTTGCCTTTCCCCCCGTCTTTTTCGCAAGCGCCTCCGCGGCGAGCTTTGCAGCGCGCTTGCTCCCTATGAGCACGTCAATCCCGCGCTGTACTTTCTTCACCGCAACAACAACCGCGAGCGCGTCCTCCCTAAGTATCGGGCGCAGCGCATCCTCAAGCTCCTGCAGCCTTTCCTTTATCTCCGCCTGCAGCGGCCTGCCCTCGAAACGCAGCTGTATAGTGGCCTCATAATAATCGGAGGCAAGCTTCATGCACGCGTCGCAGAGCGCGCCCTGCGGCCTGAGCAGGATTTCCTTTTCGACATTTACATCGGAACCGTCGATTTTTCCTGAAATGGAAACACGGGCAACAGTCGCCCCTTGCTCGGAGGGCTCCAGCTCAACCCCTATCCTCGGCTCCGAAAGGTCCTTTGACTTCACGCTTGCAGCTGCAAGTGCGCGCAGCGCTTCCTCCTCCTGCTCCTCCCAGCTGCCGTGCAGCCTGACCTTTCCGCAGCGCTTGCAGTGCTCGACAGGAATAACGCGCGGCACTGAAACAATCGCGTGCTCCATTGAGTAGCAGGCGCTGCAGAACCCGCGCACGAAATTTTCGGGCGTGCCTTCCTTTCCGCACCTCGGGCAGAACCTGTTCATGCGCTCACTCACCACTGCCGCAACCGTGGCAGAAACGGTTCATAACTTTCTCCCTGATTTTTGCGGAAAAAATTCAAATATCCAGCTCGTCCCCAACCTTAGGGGTGAACGCCTCAATCCCCTTGCCCCTTATCTCCTGCGCGAACTCCTGCATCACTTCGGTATCGCCGTGCACGCATATCACTTTCTTCGGGCTCAGCCTTTCTATCTCGCGCATCAATTCATCGTGCGACGCGTGCGCTGAGAAGTCATAGCGCTCAACATGCATCTTCGGCTCCACGGTTATGCCGTCGAGGTTTATCTTCCCTGTCTCGAGCAGGATTCTTCCGGGCGTTCCCTTTACCTGGTAGCCGGTAAGCATAAGCCTTGAATTCTTGTCCTTGTAAAGTTCGGGCAGGTATGCGTGCACGGGACCGCCCTGCAGCATCCCTGATGTGCAGACAATAACGCTCGGCTTTGCGAGGGCTTTCCTGCGCATGCCCATGTTCCTTACCCAGCGCACGTTCATGAGCGCCTTTTTCAGGAACGCGGGGTTTTTCTGGTATTTCGGCCAGTCCATGTAAATGCGCGACGCCTTCTGGCACATTCCGTCAAGGTAAATGTCGGCGTTTATCTTGTATTCGCCAAGGATATCCACAACTTCCTGGGAACGCCCCACTGCAAACGCGGCAATCAGCGCGTGCCCTCCCGCATCTATGGTGTCCTGCACCGCTTCCACAAACAGCTTCTCGCTCTCCTTTCTTGGCGGGTGGTTCCTGTTTCCGTAAGTGCTTTCAATCATCAGGCAGTCGCACTTGCCGAGTTTCATGTCCGCACCGGTGTGCAGCCTTGTTTCCTCCGCCTTGAAATCCCCTGTGTAAATAAGTGTTTTATCCTTGAGCCAGAGCTTGGTTATTGCGGAGCCCAAAATGTGCCCGGCATCAAAAAATTCCATCTCCGAAGTTTCGCTTATAATCATCCGCTTCCCGTAATCTATCGGGAAGGTGTATTTCTCCGTCTTCGCGATTTCCTCGCGCGAGAACTGCGCATCCATTCCCTCAAGGCCCGCAATCTTCAGGCTGTCGAACCAGAGCATTTTGGCAATGTCCAGGGTAGGGGGGGTCATGTATGTCATTGCGTTCGCGCGCTGGAAAAGGTGCGGCAGGTTTCCCGAGTGGTCAAGGTGCGCATGGGAAATTATCGCTGCATTGAGGTTGGTTTCAACAGGCAGCGGGTATTCGGTCTCCCCGGTACTCAGTTTGACCCCGTAATCCATGAGGATTTTATCCCCGGAATCAACGAGAAATGCGCTCCTTCCGACCTCGGAGGAGCCGCCAAGAAACCTGATTTTAACCATGTGCTCGCCGTTATTTGCAGTGATTGTTTGACCTATAAAATAATTGGAAAACAACAGGTTTATATATGGATTCAGCCGCCCTGCCCCGCCTCAGAATTTCAGCAATTCCATCGCCTTTGCGGCATCCTTTTCCTCGATAACAATGAGCGTGTCGGTCCAGGAGCTCGCCATTTCCAGTATGTTTATGCCGTGCTCCGCAAGGGGCGAAATTATGCATGCCACAACCCCGGGGGTTGTTTCAATCTCCTTCCCGGTCTTGAGCATTATCTCGACAAGGCCGCTGCGCGAGGACTCTATATATGGGGCGAACCTGCGCTTTGCCTCCTGCATAAAATACTCGGCAGTCACTACCGTAACCGTGTCCGAACCCTGGATGATGTGGAACTGCTCCCCGGCCTCACTTATGCCCGCTGCAAACTCCATCAGTTTCCCAAGGGGAATCTTGCCGCTGAATATTACAACCACGACCTTGTTCTTCATCTTGAACCTGCTGTTTTTCAGTATTTTTGTTATCCTGCCCTCGAGGCCCTTCTCGGTGCCCGCCTTTTCCGCATACCTCCTGCACGCCACAAGGATTGCGTCGAAACTGCTCTGCTTGCCGGTTTTCAGGTCGTCCGCAATCAGCCGTGCAAGGGCGGAGTAATTCACGAGCCCCTTTGCAAGGCACTCCTTTATTATCGGGTGCCCGCGGATGTATTCCTCGGTTGCCTTTGTTGTGTTCATAAGCAAGCATCCCTGCCAAAGGAATAAAAATGTTCTGTTTGGGACATCTTTGTCCGATTTGTCCTATTTGGGGCAAAAACTATTTTAACCGCGGCGGGGCAGGTATTCCTGCCGGTGGGCGGAATGAAAGGCACATGTTATGCGGCCGAGCCCGGCGAAGTCTGGTGGGCAAAATGAAGGGCACAGGTTACGAGGCGGAGCCGGGAGAGGCGGAAAAGGTCCTGCTCCTCTACTCCGGCGGGCTCGACACTTCCGTGCTCCTGAAAATGATTCGGGATAAGTACAATGCGGGCGTCATCACGCTTACCGTCGATTTGGGGCAGCCCGACGATTTTTCCGCGGCAAAGGAAAAGGCGCTCGCGCTCGGCGCGGAGAAGGCGGTTGTTATAGACGCAAAGGAGGAATTCTGTGCGGATTATATTTCAAAGGCGATAAAGGCAAACGCGCTTTACGAGGGCAAATATCCCCTGCACACCGCATTGGGCAGGCCGCTGATTGCGAAGATTGCGGTTGAAACCGCGGAAAAGGAGGGCGCTGACGCGATTGCGCACGGATGTACGGGCAAGGGCAACGACCAGGTAAGGCTCGATGCGGGCATCCTCACGCTGAACCCGGAAATGAAAATAATCGCGCCCGTGAGGAAGTGGGCGCTCTGCCGCGGGGAGGAGATTGCATACGCGGAAAAGCACGGCATCCCTGTAAGCGTGAGCACGGAAAAGCCGTACAGCATCGACGAAAACCTGTGGGGCAGGGCCGTAGGAGGGGGGGCGCTTGAGGACGCCTCTGCCGAGCCAAAGGATGATGTTTTCCTCTGGACCGGGGCCGGGAACGCGGGCGGAAAGGCGGCGGAACCCGCATATGCCGAACTCGAGTTCTCATCGGGCGTGCCCTTTGCGCTCAACGGCAGGCCGATGCCGCTGCACGAGCTGGTTGCCGAACTGAACGCAATAGCGGGGGAGCGCGGTGTAGGGGCGATAGACATGGTCGAAGACAAGATAGTGGGGATAAAGACGCGCTACGTTTACGAGTGCCCGGCAGCGGTATGCATAATAGAGGCGCACAGGGAACTTGAGAAACTTGTGTGCACAATACACGAGAACCATTTCAAGCCCGCAGTTGACCAGAAGTGGGCTTACAATGTTTACGCCGGGCTCTGGTACGAGCCGCTCATGCACGGCCTGAATGCATTCATTGACAGCGTGAACAGCAAGGTCCACGGCACGGTGAAACTTAAACTTTCAGGGGGCAACTGCACGGTTGTTGCGCGCAGTTCGGAGAACTCCCTGTATGACATGGAGCTCGACTCCTACGAGGATGGCGGCAGCCTCTTCAACCAGTCGGCGTCAGCCGGCTTCATAGAACTCTGGTCATTGCAGGGCAGGATTGCAGGCAGGCTGAAGGCAAAACAGAAACTGCAAAAGGTGGACGGGAATGAAGCTCTGGCAAAGCAAAAGTGCACCGCATAAAGGCTGCAGGGAAATCGAGGATTTTCTCGCGGGAGACGACGCACCTCTCGACGAAAAGCTCGTGCAGTACGACTGCCTCGCCTCTGCAGCGCACGCGGAGGCGCTTGAAAAAGCAGGCGTGCTTTCGCACGCTGAATGCGGCGCGCTCAAAAAGGGGATTGCCGAAATAATCGCGCTTGCAAAAAGCGGGAATTTCTCAATTTCCCCCTCCGACGAGGACATGCACACGAAAATAGAGAACCACCTCACGGAAAATCTTGGCGCGCTCGGAAAAAAAATACACACTTCCCGCTCGCGGAACGACCAGGTTCTTGCAGCGCTGAGGCTTTACATGAAAAGCGAACTTTCAGGAATAAAAGAAAGCGCAAAAAAATTAGCCTCCGCATTCGGGGAGTTCGCAAAGGAGAACAACGGCGTACCCATGCCCGGCTACACGCACATGCAGAAAGCCATGCCATCCTCGGTTTCGCTCTGGGCGGGGGCATTTGCGGATTCGCTCGATGATGACATCAAAGTGCTTGATTGCGCGCTTGAAATAATCGACCAGAACCCTCTCGGCAGCGGCGCGGGGTATGGCGTGCCTGCGCCCGATATTGACCGCACACTCACGGCAAAAACCCTCGGTTTCAAAAAGGTTCAGCAGAACCCTATTTACTGCGCGAACTCACGGGGGAAGTTCGAGGCGCTCTCGCTCTGCGCGCTCTCGCAGATTGCGCTCACGCTGAACAAGTTTGCAACTGACGTGATGCTGTTCTCGGCGCAGGAGTTCGGCTTTTTCACGGTGCACGAATCGCTCTGCACGGGCAGTTCCATGATGCCGCAGAAGAGGAATCCCGATGCGATTGAAATGCTGCGCGCGAAAACGAACCTCGTGAACGCGCAGTTGTTTCAGGCGCTGGCGGTTATGCAGAACCTGCCTTCGGGGTACAGCCGCGATTTGCAGCTGACAAAGGGGCCGCTTATCTCGGGGATTGAAACAATGCATGAATGCCTTGCTGTTGCGGAAATTGCGGTGAAAACCCTCGGCGTGAACAGGGAGGCGCTTGAAAAGGCGATGGGCCCCGGACTCTATGCAGCGGAGAGGGCGCACGAACTCGCGGCGAAAGGCGTGCCCTTCAGGGACGCCTACCGCAGGGTAAAGGCATACGGCATCGGAGAACATACGAACGTTTAAATATCGGCTGTGCCTAATACCTACATGCCAACCCTCGACATTGCCGAAAGTTCGCGCCTGGTTCAAAGGTACGGCATAAGGTTTGCCCGCGCGAAGCACGCCAAAAGCCCGCTTGAACTTGCAAAAGCCCTCAAAACAGTGGGCTTCCCCTGCGCAATCAAGCTTGTCAGCGCGGAATTAACCCACAAGACGGAGGTTGGGGGGGTTGCGCTGAACGTGCGCAACGAAAAGGAGGCAATGCAAACCCTGCACAGGATGTCCAAATTACGGGGTTTTGAGGGCGTCTTTGTTCAGGAGATGGCGCAGGGCACTGAAATCATCATAGGCGGAAAGCGCGACCCGCAGTTCGGCCCCACGGTTCTTTTTGGCACAGGGGGGATTTTTGTCGAGGTTTTCAGGGATTTCTCATTGGGGGTTTGCCCGCTTTCACGCAAGGATGCGAAGCGCATGATTAAGGGCGTGAAAGGGTACAAGTTACTCACGGGGTTCAGGGGGGCAAAGCCCGCGGATTTGCGCTCGATTGAGGATGCTATTCTTGCCGTCGGCAAACTGATGCAAAAGGAGAAGCATGTTCAGGAGCTCGACCTGAACCCGCTGTTTGCGACGCCCGAAGGGGTTGTTGCCGTGGATGCGAGGGTTGTGGCGGATTAGGGGCACACTAGTTTTTGTTTATTGGCGCGGCTTAAACACCTTGAAATATGCAACAGCCAGCACTGCAATCAGCACAACAACACCGATAACTGGCAACCAATCAAAGCCTGCTGGCGGCTCTGCAGGCTGCATAGGCACATTTACAATACCCGCACCTTGGCCAGGGCAATCCTGCGGGCAGTTCTGCGCATTTTCCCCTGCGTCGCACACATGGTTGCCGTTGCACCGCGATGCCGAGGGAATCTCGGCGTGCTTTTCGATTACGACAAACTGGAATGTTTTTTGCATTGTCTTGCAGCCTTCCGCTGAGGCTGTTGCCTCCAGCCTGTAAGAGCCGAGTTGTTCTGCCTTTAATGAGTATGGCAGTAAAATTTGCTGCGTTGTTTTGCCGGGGAAAATCAACATGGCGCTTATTTCCGGCCCCTCAATCCCTGACTCAAAATTCAGATAAATAATTTCCCCCTTTACAAATATCTTTGATTTTTCTGCGCAGCCCCTGTCCCTGCAACTTTCTAAATCAAAAACAAATTTCTCGGGCAAGCCAGTGATTGAAAAAGCGAGCTCTCTTGAATCCAAAACATTGTCCGGATTTTGGGGGTCAACCAGCCTTGCAATAATTAAGTATTCTCCGTTTTCATATGTTTCATCTATTTTGAAATTATAGAGCGTTATGCTTTTTGTCTCCCCCCTCGGCATTTCATACGTCCTGGAAACCGTAGGTACTGCCTGCTCTGAGTGGAGCATCAGAGACTGCAATGAGAGGTCGCTGTCTGATGGATTTTCTATGGTTATATTGGCTACCAAGCTATCGTTTAAGGAATAAATAGCCTTATTTAACTCTAATTTGGAAATTGACTGGGCTGAACCCAACGGGGCAGTAATTAGGCTAATTAAAATAAGGAAAAAAATCATTTTGGTTTTATTTTGCGTCATTTTGACCATTCCAGTATATTGGCGTTAAGGTTGGGTCGCCAATTAAAAGATAATATATGGGCCAGCCCCAGCTAGTCGTATCACTATACATATGAAATGCTTTCCCAATAGTCATCTTGTCCAAAACCAGGAGGGGGATCATAGGGACGATATAGTCTGAGGACTGCAACGCGATAGATTGCGTTCCAATATAGCTCAATGCCCCCCTCCTCAGGTTTTGCATGCAAAATAAACTCCCTGTCCGATTGTCTTCCTCTGACTGCGCAAAATCACAGGTATCGCATGCAGAAATAATGTTTGTTTTTGGCTGCATATAACGGTTGGCTAAATCATAACTGCTAACAAATGCCCATTCCGTATTGCCGTGGTCTTTATACAGCGTGAAATATGAATTATAATAACTGTTTTTTGTATCTTCACTGTGAGTATCGCAACCGACATCCTCATCATTATAGCTGTAGCAGACATAAACCCCATCAGGAAACTTGCTGTAAATGTCCGAACCGTCTTTGCCCCAGTACCAGTCTATGTTCATCAACTCTTTTGTGTCTTCTGCACCGTACTCTTGGCTGTCGCCGCGCAGAATAAATGACCCGGACCTATCCTTCTCAATTTGACCAAAAAATAAGTCTCTTGCCGTATAAGCAGAAGTATCTGACGGGCTAATGCCAAAAATCCTGCCCGTGTATAATTTAGTTAAAAAACCGAGCTCGGGTATCCGTCCTTCTTCGGGGTAATAATTTCTATTTAATGTAGAATAATAAAAATCAAGCGCACCTCTAAGTCTAAGTTGCCCGTTTGGCTCAGAGCTCATCTGAATAGCATCCGGCGAGGACATTATTGTCAGGTAGAAATCCTTTGGCAGCAATGGAATTAACTTTACTGAGGCTAAAGGCAAAATGCCATATTCTAATTCGGAATTGGCTTTAACAATTATTCTGGCTTGCCCATTGGATATCTCATTTCCGTTTATTATTGCTGTTTCTCTGCCATTGAAATACGGCCCTTTGCATTCAGATTCTCCACAGGCCCTTGGGCTTTGGCTCCCGGCAAAATACAAGAGAATCCTGTAATCCAGCGCATTGTCCAAACCACTAAAATCAAAATATGCCTCCTGCCCTGCTTCAATTCCTTTAATCCCTATTGTTTTTTCTGTTACGCCTGTTTCTTCAAGGAACGAATACTCCTTGCTACTGTCACTCAAAGTCACCCCAAGAATCTTGTCACCTCTATCAAGTCTTCTAATAATCTTACAGTCGGGGATTTGAACGGTAACATCCAGCTTGGGACTTTCAAGAGGGGTTCCCGATAAGTTGCCACTATGTAATGCAGGCGATATATATCCCTCAAGCAGACTATCCCACCTAAAGCCGAAACCATCTGACTGCGCATGCATTTGGCCATTAACGTAGATAATGTAAGATGGTTCTGCTTCCATGATACAGGACACCTTTACAAGCAGCTTCTCTAAACCTATATATTCGATATCGGCAAGGTTAATATCCCCAACATCGAATTTATAATTAATGCTGTCCCCTGTTGACTCTTTTACCTCCAAACCATACGTGCCCCACCCGCCTGAACAGGAGTCTCCTGTTTTGCATTCTTTTGTATTAAAGCTGTCCTCGTCAAAACCAAACAGCCCCAAAAACCTTCCTGTAAAATCAGAGTCTACTTCCCCATACCCCCGGTTATTGGTTGTTATAATCAATTCATGCTTTGCGGAAGCCAATATTGGCGCAACCAACGAGGTTTTTCCGTAAAGCTCATAAATAGGGCTTGCCGACTTTTCCGGCTGAAATTTCTCCTCCACTTTATCACCCAAATCATCCGGATTGACCAGCATTATTTTGTCCGTATTTGTGATTTTAACATACTCCCTCTGCAAATCCTCAAGACTAAATTGCCTATCGCAGGTAGCGCCGCTTGGGTTCCCGACACAGATAACATTCCTGCCCGCAAACACATTTCGGGAATCCTCAGCAGTGCCTTCAATAACCATGGGGGCATTTAAGAGCGATGCGTAGGTGGAAGCCAGCAATGCGAGTTCGTAATTGTCCGCCACATAAACAACCATGTCGAATTTCTCCCAGTATGAGAGGTAATCCCCTGCATAAATCCTTTGCGCTTCGGCAGGAATTAAATCGTCAAGCTCCTGCGGGGTTTGCCCAACAACAGTCGCTTTTTGGGCGCCGTACTGCTGCATGAAATAAAGCACCGAATCCGCATCGAACCCGGCTGCCTCTGTCCCCGTATCAGCATCTTCCTTGACCCTGAGCCGGAATTCGAAGGTTTCGCCGTCAGGCATTTGGCGGTTTATATTATCAATTTTTCCGTCTGCCGGGTCGACAAACTCAATAAAATCCGGTTTTTCGGTTATTTCAATATTCGTAACTGTGGTGTCGTAATATGTCCGGAGAGTGTAATAAAGAATCAACTCCTCACCAGGCTGCAAATTATAGGTTTTGCTGAATTTTTGCTTCTCTCCGTAGGAGCCGCTTCCCCCTTCAAGACCTAATCTGAACCCCACATAATGTTCGCTGTCGGAATGGTCCGTGGAGAGGTATAGTTTGCTTATATCTCCACCCTCCTCGTGCCAAATCAATGTCGGATACTTCCTCACCTCGCCGTTTTTCTCAGTCCACGTAGTAACAGGCACAAGCGGCAGAACCTCGCGCCAGTCCCTGTCGGAAACAAGGAAAACTTCCTTATCCGAATATTTGCTCAGTAGTTTTGTGTTCTCTCCAATCTCGCCTGCGCTTCCGCCAGTGTATCCTCCCTCCCCGAACACTAGCAGATTGCCGGGAGGGAGGGTGCAGATTGCGTCAATGCGCATAAGATTGCCGTTGAAGAAGCCCAATTTATCGAATGCCGCGCTGTTGTAGTGCAGCGCCCCGCCTTTTGAAAACCATATGTCAAGGCTTGCGCCGTTGTTCACAGTCCAGACGAACTGGTCTTTGCCCTCGGCATCTTTGTAAAATGCTATCGCATCGGCACGGTCCGGGCACTTTGCAAGCCCTGCGCACTGCGCCGCCGCAATTTCGCTTATGTTATATGGCGTGTCGCTGATTTTGCCATCCTTTATTACCCAGGCCTTATTGCCGGACGTTATTTCAAATATGCCAAGGGATGCGACATAGGCAAAGGCGTCTATTGGGTTGCCTTCAAGCTGTGAATAAAGTTCGGAAATCAGCGCCTGCTCCCAGCGCTTTTCTTTCAGGTTCCAGCCATAAACCCTGCCTGTTTCGTTAGAGAAATAAATCAAGTATGCGGGGGTTTCCCCGCAGGCGTCAATCCTGTTTGGAGTATTCTCTTTCAGCCCTACAGAGTAAAACAAGTCGTGCGTGTTCAGCGCCTGCACCTCACCCTTGTAGGCTACAACCTGTTCAGCGAATGCTGAGCCTGAAAAGACAAGGAAGAATGCCAAGAGCGCGAGCGCACAGCGGTTCATTGTTCTTTCACCTCGGGCAAATCTCGCTGGATGTTTCCCCCTCCCTGATTGAAAGTGAATAACGCACCCACACTGCCGCCGTCCTCTCCGCCATCGATTCCCCCTCCCTCCGAGCCGCCGTTACCAGAGGGCGGCTTGAGGATTCCAGTAGCAAACCCGCTTAGGTTTGCAGCCCCTGTTGGGGCGCCAATTTTTCCAGAATCCAACTTAACAACTGTGTCCAGCTCGCCAAGTGCAATGCCTGCTTCTTCCTTCATCCTTGCAACCCCTCCCTCTGCAGTTGCATTAACCTCGCTCCCCGCACTTTGCGAGGTTTGCAGGAGTAACAGTATCACAACGACGGCAACAAGCACAACTCCGCCTATGAGAAGGAGGTATTCCATCGAACCCTGCGCGCTGTTGTTTTTGGTTTGCGGCATCAGGTAATACTAATGCAATGGGGATTTATAATTATTAGTATTGAGTGGGATTGTTCTAATTATTGACCGCCCCGCACTTCAAACCAAAGCCGCACTCGCTGCAGTTTCTGTCCGAGTTGAGCAGGTCGAGGTTGAAATGCCGTTCTCGCAGAGCCAGTTAGGCCCGAAAAAGAAAAAGTATCACCGGCATTATACTTGCCACAGTTATGGAAACGCCGAAACTGCCTGTTGGCAAGAAGGCGGCAGGAGCCTTTAGCGCCAAAAAACATGGGCGGTGCAGGAATTGAACCTGCCGCCTCAGCCGCATCGGGACTGCGTGCTGCCGATACACCAACCGCCCGCTTTTTTCCGGAGTTTTTCAGGAATCGCACAGGGAACGCCCGCTTTTTTCCGTGATGCCACGGGAAAAATCAGCAATTAAAAATCCTCTTCGCGCCCTGCGCTACCAAAATGCCAAGGTCGGAAAGGTATACCTTGCCGCGCGCTTCCTTAAGGTGCTCCATCTTCAGCCCGCGCCTCACGAGCGCTGTTTTTTCGAGCGTGGCCGCCTTTGCCGCACATACCGCACCCTTTTCAAGCAGGCCTATGTAAAGCCTGTCCGCATCCGTGAACCTGACCCCGAACTCCTCCTTGAAAATCCTATGCCTTTCCGCCTCGGGATAGGCGGAAAGCGGCAGCATGAACGCCCTGCCCCTCACTGTCCTCACTTCCTCAATATCGGGCAGGCCCTGCGCATATTTAATCAGACCCAGGTATTCCTTGCAGGAGTTGTAGTTAAGCCCTGTTTTGCGGGCGATAAGCGTTGCACTCAGCACCGTGCCCCTGCTTTTGCCGAGCAACGCACCTATGGATTGCGCTATCTCCATGGGGCCGCGCCGCGTTACGGTTTCAGTTGCCATGCAAATACTGCGGCGCGCAATGAATTTAAACATATGCTTACAAGTATCACTTGTTTAGTTATAAGTAATATCGTCAATAAACGTAAATTTATATTGGCTTTGCCGCACAATGCCTTAATGCAGGACGAACCCGAATTCCCTTCGATTGAAATCCACGCACTTTTCAGGATGGTCGACAGGCGCATAATAAGGAACAACTACAAGCCTGTCGAAACCATCGCATCCAAGATAAGGCTTGATGAACTCAGGGCAAAATACGACTCACGCATAACGATAAAGAAACTGCTCCTGAGGCTCAGAAAGTGGGGGTTTGTTTCGTTCCACGGCAAATCGCTGAATGTCGCATCCGCGACCGATTTCGGGGTTAATGCCGTTGGAAAGTATTTCCGATGAATTCGTGCAGCAAGGCCGCAGTGGGCGCAAAAGCGTTTATTTTTAATGAACATTATGTTCACAAAAAGTAAACAATGCATCAGGCAAACCGCCGGCGGGTTCGTTGGCTCCCGCGCCAAAACCGGAACGTTTATCGCCCCGCCAGCAGCCATTTCCAGAGCGGGGTGCATTTTATCCTGTGCCCCTTTGCGGCGATTGTGCCCTCGTAGCCCCATGTGATTATCAGGAGGTCCCTGCACCGCAGCGCCCTGCTTGCCTTTATTAATGCGTTCGGCTCGCGCTCCCGTATATCTTCCCTGGAGTTTGCATAGCTTGCCTGAATCAGCTGCCTGATTTTTTCCCCCGCCTTCACCACAAAATCCACCTCGCTATGCTGGTAGTCTTTCCAGTAGTATATTTCCTCGTTCCACTGAGCCCTTCTCCTCAGCTCTACAGCTACGGCATTCTCAATCAGCACGCCCCTGTTTTCCGAAACCCTGAAGCCCGCGGCGCCCATCATGCCCGTATCGATGCAGTATATTTTTTTCGGCGCCAGGAATTGGCGCTTCAGCTTGAAGTCGAACCTCTCCACCCTGAACACCAGAAAGGCTTCCTCAAGATAGCCAGTCCATTTTGACATTGTCGCAACGTGCTTTATTGAAAGCAGTTTTGCGGTTTTCGCATAACTGAACTCTTTCGCGGAGTTTGTTACGAGGTATCTGGCAAGCTTCCTCATCTCCTCAATCTTTTTTATTTTGTGCCTCAGCAGGATGTCTTTCGCCAGAATGTCCTCGTATATAAGCGAAGCCGTCCTGCCGCCGAATTTCTGTACTTCCGGAAAGCCGCCGTCCCGGAGATATTCCTCAAGAAGCCTGAGCAGCATTGCCTTTTCCTTCGTGGTGTATGCCGCGCTCTCCCCGAACTTTTTCAGTTTAATGAACTCCCTGAAAGAAAATGGGAAAAGAACCGCATCGGAATGCCTGCCCGTAAGGTGCGTTGCCAGTTCCCCCGACAGGAGGTTTGAGTTGCTGCCCGTCAATATTACCTTTTTGGTCCGCCTCAGCCTGTTTGCAAACAGTTCCCAGCCCCTGACATTTTGCGCCTCGTCCAGGACAACAAATTCGACATCGCCGTAGAGCCTATAGAAGGATTCCAGAATCAGGTTCAAATCCTCCGCCTTTGCGCCCAGAAGGCGTTCGTCATCAAAGTTCACATAGCCGAAAGCCCCGCCTTTCGCCAGCAGATACGAAAAAATCGACTTGCCGCACCTCCTGACGCCGAGAACAGCCAGGATGTTCGGGAATTTCAGCGCCCTTTCCGCATCCCCGAGCTTTTCCCTCGGCACCAGGATTTCCTGTTTCCCTATGCGCTCGAGCTCTTCCCGCTGTTCCCTGATTATGGTGTCAAAATCCATAACACTATAATAGCATGTTTTGTTTAAAAACCTTTCCACTATAATAGAAAGCTTTTCGGAGGCATTCCGCATACGCCTGAAAACCGCGTTCCGGTTACGGGCTTCCGCGCGCCAGGCAGGCCGCATTCCAGCCCGCGTATTCCCGCGCTCAGTAAATAACCTTCGGGTTCACGGATTCCTGCGCAATCTGGAAGGTCAGGCTCGTGTTTGTTTTTGTAACCCAGCCCTCCCTGTTCATCTCCGTGGTGAAGTCGTTCAGCTCGTCCATGTCCTTGAACTTGCCTATCACTATGATGTCGTAATCCCCGGTAATCCTGTAAACCGAGCATGTGTTGCGCTTTTGGGTCCAGCGCTGCGCCTCCTCCACAAGCTTTCCCTGCGAAACCGAGACCTTTATTATTGCGGTAAGGCCGTAGCCGATTTTCGCAAGGTCGAGCACGGGCACGGTGCCGAGGAAAATTCCGCGCGCACGCATCCTCTTCACGCGCTTCTGCACCGCCGCCGGGGTGAGGCCGAGATTTTTCCCTATCGCAGTGTAGCCAGTCTCGCGCATTGCGAGCATCGCGTTCAGGATTTTTATGTCCGCTTCATCCAGCTGTACAGCGGTGTTTTTGTTCATTCCCGCATCCCCCTGTGAAAAAAATTACCGTGCCCGGCTTTCAGCCTTCCTGCGCAAAAAATTGCCGCACCCGGTGCAAAAAATTCCTGTGCCCGTGCAAAAACTTACTACATAACCCTGCTTTCCTCGGCTAAATAATCTCCAAATTAATGGTTTTTTGGTTATTTTTTAAACCAATTATGCACAAAAACCATTAAAAAGTTAAGTATTTATCCATTCTTGCCAAAAAAATTTACTTTATAACCATTTCCCTGCAGATAAATATAGTTAGTGCCAAGATGAGCGAACTGACTCTGCCTCTGCCAGTTGCGAACGGCAGGGGCACAAGGGAACTGGTTGTTTCACTCCTGGGTTCGGAGTGGCCTTTGGGTACGAAGGAAATTTTTTCCCGCCTGAAGCGCACATACGCATTCGAGGGAACTTACCAGGCGGTGCACAAGGCTGTTTCACAGGCGCTGCAGGAGGGCGTGCTTTCGCGCGAGGGGAAAGGTTACGCGCTGAGCAGGGAGTGGATAGGAAAGGTAAAGCAGATGGGGAGCGACCTTGATTCAAACTACAGCGGGAACGGAAACAAAATCGACCCGAACAATTTCGAGGGGAGCGCGCACCTGAAATTCGACAATTTTCTCGAGTTCACGAAATGGCTGGTGAACGAATACTCCATGAAATTTCCTAACCCTGAGAAAAAGAACTGCATCTGCATATGGGAGCATGCTTATTCAATAATTGGTGCAACCAACGAGGAGCACGAAAACCTCAAGAAACTATTTGCCCAGGAGCTCCATTACGGGCTCTGCAGAAACGATACATTTATGGACCGCTGGTGTTCCGATTACGTCAGCAGGCTCGGAAAGAAGTGTGTAACCGGCTACAACTATTCTGCCGGTAACGACACCTTTATACAGGGCGATTTCATAATGTTTGTTTTCGTTCCGCCTGAATTTAAGAATAGTATGGATGCGCTCTACAAAAAAATAAAGTGCGCGGACGACATTGACATGAATGAATACTTTGACACAGTGCTAAAGCCGAAAGTTGATGTGCACGCGCTCATAGTCAAAAACCCCGCACTCGCGGAAAAGTTCAGGCGCGAGGCAAAGGCGGCATACGAAAGGAAGGGGGTGAAATAAATGCAAACCGTTTCAATCCCTAAAATAAACGGCGGCACAAAATCAACGCGCGATTCAATCATATCATTGCTCTCGGAAAAGTGGCCCATGAACGCAAAGGAAATATGCGGACGCTTGAGTAGGGAGCACGGTTTTGAGGGCACATACCAAGCAGCGCATAAGGCGATTATGCAGGCGCTTGCGGAGGGTGTTGTTGTACGCGACGGAAAAGGCTACATGCTGAGCGAGCACTGGATAAGTTCCATCAAAAACTACGGAGCAGACTTGGAATCAACATACCTGAAAAAGGAATACAACCTTGCCGAGCTCGTGGAAAAGGATGTTGCCAACATCACTTTCAAATACCTTATATCGATGGCAAGGTTTATAATAAATTATTACACTCGTTACCCGAACCCAAAAAATCAGCCCATGATAATACACTGGAGGCACATGTGGCCATTAATTACCCTGTCAAAAGAAGAATACGTGACAACGAAGGAGTTCTGCGAGAAGTTTGGCGGATATACCCTGACATGTTTCGACAACCCTCTCGACAACCTTTCTACGGAGGCGTTCAAGAAATATAACTGCAAAATAAAGGTGAACCCTGTGTTCAGGTTCGACCCGGATGTCATGGTTTACGGCGATTATGTGGCTTACATCTATTTCGGGGATGCGGTTAAATTGTGGGACGATATCTGCGGCAAAATAAAAACCGCGGAGGATATCGATTTGGTTGAATTCTACAAGGTCATGCTTGAAAGCGAGATTGAGGTGAATGTGGTGGTTGTGAAGAATGCGAAGGTTGCGGAGGAGATACGCAGGCGCACCCTTGCGGAGTTTGGGGTGAACAAAAAATGACGCGCACAGACAGCATTTTCCCGAACCCGAACCTCAAATCAACGAGGGACAAGATTATCTCCTTGCTTCTGGAGAAAAAGCCCCTTACGATAAAGGAAATTTACAATGCCGTAAAGCGCGAACACGCTTTTGAGGGGACGTATCAGGCGATGCATAAGGCCGTTGTGCAGGCGGCGGATGACGGCGTGCTGAAAAAGGAGGGCATGGAATACGTGCTGAACCCTGAATGGGTAAACGGGGTAAAGGAATTCGGTGCGGCATATCTGGACGAAAAATACAATCTTGCGGAACTGGCGAAAAGAGACATTGTAAACCTCACATTTCCATCTATGATGTCCATGGGGAAATTCGTAGTGAATTATATCTTTAAATATCCCGGCCAGCATAAATGCCCGAAGGTCATGCACTGGCGCCACATGTGGCCGATAATTACCGTGTCGGAGGAGGAATATGCGGCTACAAAAAAGTTCATAAGCGAAAAGGGCGCATACGCCCTGACAGGTTTCGATAATCTCATAGACAGAATGTCAATCGAGTCGTTCAAGCAATTTGGCTGCAAGGTAAAGGTAAGCCATGAATTCAGATTTGACCACGACGTAATGGTCGGCGGGGATTACATCAGCTATATCTATTTCGGCGAGGCTGTAAAGGAATGGGACAAACTCTGCAAACAGATAGAAAAGGTGAGGGCGGTTAACCCTTCGGAATTGTATAAGTTAACATTTGAAACTAATGTTGACGTGAATCTGGTTATTATAAAAAATTCCGCGGTTGCGGAGCAGATACGCAGGCAGACGATGGAGCATTTCAGGGGGGCGATGAAATGAAAACCGTCCTCCTTTCAAACAGCCAGAACACGAAGGAATGCATAATCCAATTGCTCGGCAGGGAGTTTCCGCTTACGGGCAAAAGCATACATGCAAGGTTGGCAAGGGAACATAGCAAGGAAATATCGTATCAGGGCGCCCACAAAATATTGCAGGAGATGGAACAGGAAGGAATAGTGGATAAGGCGGGTAAAGAATACTGCCTCAGCCGCAGCTGGGTTTCGGATGTCGAGAAGTTCAGCGCCAACCTTGCCGAGGCATACCTAAATCAAGAGAGAAAAGTCGCAGAGGAACTGCAAATGTTCGAACATGCGAACATGACATTTGACTCGCCAATAAGGCTTGCAGAATTTCTCATCCCGTATCTGCACAACCAAAAGCTCAACCCCGATAAGAAGCCGGGGATAATCCTCGCAAGGCGCTCATATCCGCTAATCGGCCTTTCGGAAAAGGACATGAAAATACTTTTGGATGCCTGCATTAACACCCCATATTACGCGCTGGTAAAGGGCAACACAATACTTGACCGGCTATTTGGCCAGATACTTGGCAAAGTCGGCTTCAAGATGAAGCTTGGTGTCGATTCTATAGACAGCTTTGATACCCTAATAAACGGGGATTACTTTGCGGAGGTCCACTGGCCCCCCGTACTCATGAACGGCTGGCTGTCAAGCGCAAATAATGTGAAAAAAATCAACCAGTTCGACCTGAAGGCATGGTTTGACTTTATGCACAACAACTGCGGGAAAATTAATGTTGTAACTTACAGGAACCCGGGGCTCGCGGACCAGATAAGGAAGCAGGCGCTTGAGCATTTCAAGGGGGTGAAATGATGCCGATAACAGTCACTATTCCAAATTTCACCACAAAAGAAACCTCCACCAAAGACGCGGTTATTTCCATCCTGTCCGAAAGATGGCCCCTCACTGCGCGCGAGATTTGCAATTCCTTGGAGAGGGAGCGCGGCATGAATGTCAGCTATCAGGCAGTCCACAAGACGCTGGCGCAGCTTGAGGAAGGCAACATCATATGCAAAACCGGAAATAATTTTGAGTTGAACAAAGATTGGATTTCACAATCGCACGAATTCTTCGGCAACCTGAAAAACACATGCTCCGAAAACGGCGGGAAATATGCCATAAAGCCCGATTTCAAGGAGCCCATAAGGATGCATTTCAGCGATTTGAGCATTTTCTATGTAAGAATGGCGGAAATAATGGCCAGCAATGTTCTGGTAGGTTCCGGGCCAAAACACGGCATAGCAATTCTGAGGCATGGCTGGTTTCCACTGAACTTCAAGTTTATGGATTTCAGCCTGCTCGCAAGAATGGCAAGAAACGGGCTTGACAATTATGCGATGCTGCAAAAGGACACTCCTTTTGACAGGTGGATAAGGAAACAATACATAAGGGCGGGCGTCCCAAATACAAAAATAATCGGCGAGGTTAAGGATATAGCAGATGACATCTTGGTGCAGGGCGATACCATAACCCAATGCAGGCTTTCTGATGAAACAAAGAAACTGATTGATGATGTTTATGAAAGAATAGATGGCATATCAAGCCTGTTTAAGGAATTTGTTAGCCAAAAGCTGTCAAAGCAAAAGGCAAGTGTTGATGTAACATTCACAAAAAACAGGGAACTCGCGGAACTGACGCGCGGGCGGCTGATACAGATTTACAGGGAGGCACCATGATGAACTTTAACGGCACCGGCGGGTCGACAAAAGAAGTTGTTGTTTCGATTCTTGCCAAAGAGTTCCCGCTCTCAGCAAAGGAAATCCACGGGCGCCTGATGCGCCAGCATAGTTCGGAAATATCCTATCAGGCAGTACATAAGCTGCTAAGCCAGATGGAAGAAGAAGGCATGCTCTCGCTTGCGGATAAAAAATACTCGTTAGGCATCGACTGGATAAAAAACCTTAAGAAATTCAGCACAGGGCTGGAAGATGCTTACCTCAATAACGGGAAGAACAATTTTGACAACATCTGGGAAAAAGAAAGCGCGAGCCTCAGTTTTGACTGCCTTTCAGATTTTTCCAGATTTATAGTATACCGCTTTCACAATGCTCCAAACCCAAAAAACAAGCCCGGGGTATGCAGATGGTGGAGCGCATGGCCGACTTTCCCCTTCTCAGAGGAGGATTACATCCAGGCAAGGAAAAACATAAAGAGGACAAAATTCTATCTGGTTGCAAGAAACAACACTGCAGTTGACAGGATGATTGCAAGCAACTATGCTGATTTGGGGGCAAAGATAAAACTGGGCGTGGAGTCGTCGTTCAGTCCCGAGGTCGTTGTCTATGGGGATTATGTCGGCTATGTTTATTTACCCGCACGCCTGAAAAGGGACTGGTACAGAATAAGCACAATAGCCAGAACATTCGCACAACTTAAACTCGGGAAACTGTTTGGGAGGCTGTTCAAGGGAAAAACTGAAAAATTCAGAATAGACATCCACCGTGACCCCGAGGTTACAGACCAGATAAGAGAAGAGACAATTGCACTTTTTAAGGAGGCGAAATAATGCCAATAAACCTCACAATGCTCAACGCTTGGGGCAAGCCTGCCTCGACAAAGGATGCGATTGTTGCAATCCTCTCCAGAAAGTGGCCGCTGACTGCCAGGGAAGCCTGCACTCAAATTAAGAGAGAGTACGCGCTGGAAGTCAGCTATCAGGCTGTACACAAGAACATGTCAGAACTTGCGGAAGCTGGCGTTATAACGCAGCAGGACAGGAATTATCAACTAAGCGAAACATGGATAACAAACCTCGGCAATTTCTCCGACGGGCTGAAGGAGGCATATTTCAAAAACGGCAGCAAATACGATGTTGACCCGAATTTCAAGGGAGAGGTGCATCTGACTTACAACGATTACAGCATTTTTGTGGTTTCAACTGCCGAGCAGTTGAGGAGGAAGGTCGCAGTCGGCAACGGCCCCAACATTGGCACTGGATTATTCAGGCACCTGCTCTGGCCCATGAGGTTCAACTTTCTGGATTATGAACTGTTCAGGAGGATGGTTGCCGCCCAAGATTCCACATATGCACTTGTGGAGAACAATTCCCCGCTGGACAAGTGGATAACAAAACAGTACTATGCTGGAGGCTTCGGCGGCCTTAAAACAGGCGTGCCTCTTGGGAGCATGGAGGGCGACACAATAGTTCAAGGAGACGGCATTTATGAAATAAAATATTCCGAAGAAAGCAGGGAGTTCATTGATGAAATTTACGGCAGGAACTCAAATCTGCTTGACTTATTTAATGAATATTTCCTGAAGAATGCGATTAAGAAGAATAAGGTCCAAATAGACGTAAAAATATCAAAAAACCCGCACATGGCTTCGGTTCTCAGGAATCAGGTTTTGGCACATTTCGGAGGTGGAAAAAATGGCTCAGGCAATAACCCTGCCCAGTTCAAAGCCAAAATCCACGCGTGACGAGGTAATCAATTTGCTCTCCGAGCGCTGGCCACTGAGCGTGAAGCAGATTCACTCGGAAATAAACCGCATGAACGGCGGGGTTTCTTATCAGGCTGTGCACAAAACTCTGCAGCAAATGGAAGAGGACAGCATAATGGAAAAACAAGATGGCGGCTACCAACTCAATCGTGATTGGATAAAGCAGTTAAAGGCAATATCCGGCAACTTGGAATCTTCGTACGAAAATGGCCCGAAGGAAACAGCACTGCATGGCAAGGTTTTTGTTTTAGATTCGGTAAACGAAACAGACAGGCTTTTTGTGAAATTGATGAAAATGCAGGCAGTAGATGGCAAAAAGCCTGTTGTCTGCCTGCACTGGTGCCACCTTTACACTCCACTCTTTGTTTCACGGGAGGAATATGCGCAGATAGCGAAACTTGCAGAGAACTTTGAGTTCTATTCTCTCTGCCGCGGCGATACCATTGTTGATGAATGGTGCGCGGAATTCTGGCGCAGGCAGGGTGTGAGGCAGATAACCGGCGCAGATGTTGCCGCGACAATTGATTTGCTTGTTATCGGCGATACTGTTGTTGAAATCCACTATTCCTTTGAAATAAAAAAGCGCTGGGATGAAATATATGGGAAAATAAAGAAGCTTGACGAACTTAAGGTTGACAAACTTTTCGAGGAAATATTCGAAAAGGAAGCAAAAGTTAAGGTAGTGGTTTATCAGGATTCGCATATTGCGGAGGAAATCAGGAAGCAGACATTTGCTTATTTCAAGAGATGAAACCATGAACCTGCAAACACTCTATGATGCAAACATCAAACTCCTCAAAAGCCTGAACATAAATTTCAGGGAATGCACGCACGAACCTGTGCTGAGTTATGAGGCAGCGGCAAAGGTCAGGCAAAAGTTCGGGCTTACGGGAGTAGAAAGCAAGAACCTCTTCCTCAAGGCAAAGGGCGGCGGGTATTTCATGCTTGTGACAATTGAGGGAAAGCGCGCGGATTTTGAAAAACTGAAGGAACTGCTCGGCTCAAAGGTTTCCGTGGCAGGGCAGGAGGAACTGAAGGAAAAGACAGGCTGCGAGCCGTACTGCGCAATCCCTTTCGGGTTCGGGAAGGAGATTGGGATAATTGTTGATTCCGGGATATTCATGCATGAGAAGTTCATCTATTCCCTCGGTCCGCCCGAAAAGACAATTGAAATAGAAACAAAGGACATAAACAAAATCCTCGGCGCCCTTGTGAACAAAATTATCAGGATTTAGCGCCTGCGCACTGCTTTTTCCGCGGAATGGGAAATCAACCATTTGGTTGATTAATTTTCAACCGAAGATATATTAATTCCCGAAAAGCCCTATTAACTGATGAGAATTCTGGACGCAACAATCAGGTTCCCTTTTTCAGGTGAGGGTGAGAAAACAATATCGGAACTGATAATCATGCTGCTCGCGAGCGAGTGGCCGCTCTCGGCAAAAGGCATGCTTAACCGCATAAGGGAGCGGCACATGCAGGATGTCTCACAGCAGGGCGTTTACAAGGCAATCAAGAAACTGCACTCGTCGGGCGTAATTGAAAAGCGGGGCAGGCATTACAGGATAAGTCCTGAATGGCTTGAAAGCATGCACAAGTTCAGCGCGGAACTGAGCAGGGCGTATGGAGAAAATGAAACAAGGCTGGAGGGGCTGCCTTAGGCGGCAAACAAAATCAACCATTTGGTTGATTTTTATTCAACCGAAGATATATTAAGGGAGGAAACAGGGGTCCATAGGCAATGCCTATGAGTCAATCAAAAAAGATTGAGCCAGCATTCTGGAGAGTTACGCAGGTAAACATAAATGGCATAAAGGGAAGGCGATTGATGCTTGTCCTTAGGACTAACGGCTGCGAATATGCAAAATCCCCCGGTGGGGGCTGCACAATGTGTGGCTTCAAAAATAGTTCGTGCAAGAATGTCAGCGATGATGAAATGAAGGCACAGCTATGGTGGGCCATCGAAGGGGTACTTTCCGAAGACAAGAACATAAATCAGCTCGATTTGCTCACGCTCGGCTCTTTTTACAACGACCGCGAGATTTCCCCTGAGTTCAGGGATTTTGCAATGAGAGAGATTTCAAGGTTGCCGCGAATAAAAAAAGTAGTCATTGAATCACGGGCAGAATACGTGACGAAGGAAAAACTGCAAAAGAGCAAGGAATTGTTGGGGGACAAAATCCTGGAATTCAGCATAGGCCTTGAAAGTTCGGACGACTACATAAGGAATTCGATAATAAAAAAAGGGCTTTCAAGAAATGCCCTTGAAAACTGCCTTGGGCTGTGTGCAGAGACTGGGCTGGACTTTATGGCATATATCCTGATAAAGCCCCCTTATGTGAGCGAGAAGTATGCAATCCTTGATGCAGTTAACTCAGCAAACTTTATTTTTGATACTGCGAAGAGGCAGGGGGTTAATGCAAGGGTGTCACTTGAGCCAGTATTCATTCCAGAGAACGCCCCCATAGAGCAATTATACTTCAGGAACGAATACAAAGTGCCAAATCTCTGGTCAGTCATAGAGGTTGTGAAAAGGCTTGCTGGCAGGGGTTGCATTTTCGTGGGCCTCAGCGACGAGAATCTTTCAAAGGACAGACTCACAGGTAGCTGTGAAAAATGCAGGGAAAAACTTTGCAGCGCTATCGAGAGATTTAATGAAACGCAGAGTGCGGAAGAATTATACAGCCTCAACTGCAGTTGCAGGTCGGGCTGGCTAAGGGAAGTTGTAGATGTAATAAACATGTAAGCTGGCGCTGCGCCAAATGAAAATGACCCACATATGAAATGTTGTTGCGAGGAGGTGATAGCATGACTGCAATCCTTGGTATAAATGGCCCCTACCATGAACTGGCGGCATGCCTTGTCAAAGATGGCGAAATAGTAGCGGCGGCTGAAGAAGAAAGATTCAACAGAATAAAACATTCAAAGGAATCCAGAGTAGATAATCCCGACATGCTTCCCCTGGATGCAATTTCATTTTGCTTGAGCGAGGCGAAGATGAAGTTGAGGGATGTCGATTACATTGGCTACTCTTTGTTGCCCGAAAAAAGGCTTGACAAGATGAGGATGTGTGATAAACTTGAAACTGTGGGTTGGGGGAACCAAGCAGGCGAGGAATTGTTTTACAAAAAAATTGTTCAGGTGCCAGGGAACTTAAGCCACTTAGCCGGCTCAGGCATAAGCAAGAAATTTATTTGGCTAGAGCACCACCTCTGCCATGCTGCTTCGGCTTATTTGCCGTCTCCGTTTGCGGAATCAGCTATACTTTCGGTAGATGGCATAGGGGAAAATACCACTTCTTATCTTGGCAGGGGAAGGGGAAACGAAATTGAGGGGCTAGCTGAGATATGCTACCCAAATTCGCTGGGTTTTTTGTGGGAGAAACTCTCGAAATTCCTTGGTTTTTCCGAATATGACGTGTACAAGGTAATGGGGTTGTCGGCATATGGTTCCCCCACCTGCAAAGAGGAATTCGACCAAATAATAACAAAAGGTGAAAGGGGGCACTTTGCAGTAAATAATGACATATTGAAGTTCAGGACAGAGGATTATGGTGAACTCAAAAGATTGTTTGGGATAAAAAGAAGGGGCAAAAATGGCGAAATAGGGGGGAGGCATGCCGATATTGCCAGTTCACTCCAAAAAGCTACCGAAGAAATCATGCTCCATATGTGTGAATTCTTGAAGGAGGAAACAAATAGCGAAAACCTTTGCCTCGGTGGGGGGGTGGCATTAAATTGCTTGGCAAATTTTAGGATTCAATCGGAGAGCGGATTTAAGAGAATCTACATCCAACCTGCAGCGAATGACGCTGGCACCGCCATAGGGTCTGCCCTTTACATTTGGAATATTTTGTTAAAAAACAAAAAGAGATTTCACATGCGCAGCCCTTACCTCGGTCCGAAGTTCTCTAATGCGGAGATTTGGAAAGTATTGGGTAAAGAAAAAAAAGTCACATACGCAAAAATTGAAAACATTGAGCGGGAAACCGCTAAGATATTAAGCAATGGCCAAATTGTCGGGTGGTTCCAGGGGAGGATGGAAATCGGCCCCAGAGCCCTTGGGAACCGTTCCCTTCTGGCAGACCCTAGGCGTGCTGATATGAAAGATATTATAAATATGAAAATTAAACACAGGGAAGAGTTCAGGCCGTTTGCCCCCAGCGTGCTGGAGGAAGAAGCGGAAAATTGGTTTGGCATCCCAAAAAATGCCGAGGCAAAAGAACCTGGACAGATGATGCTAATTACCTATCCTGCGCTTCGCAACAACATCCCTGCAGTTGTCCACAAAGACGGCACGAGCAGAATACAGGTTGTTTCTAAGAAAATAAATCCCAAGTATCACAAATTAATACAAGAGTTTAGGGAGTTAACCGGGGTGCCGCTATTGCTAAATACTTCGTTCAATAATCAGGAACCTATTGTGTGTTCCCCTCAAGACGCACTAAATACCTTCTTAAAAACCGATATAGATTACCTTGCCATGGGTGATTATCTGATAAAAAAGAGAGTTGACTGAGCATGAATATCTAATCAATTCTGTCTTGTGTGGTGCGCCAGATGCTTGAAAAAACCGATTGCGCAGTATTCAAACTGATTGGGGCTGAAAAGAATAGGCAGGAGCAAGGGATCGAACTTATTGCCTCTGAAAATTTATCCTCGCCCGCTGTTCTTGAGGCAATGGGTTCAATCCTCACAAACAAATATTCAGAGGGCTACGCTGGGAGGCGCTATTACGCCGGCAATGAAATCATAGATGAAATCGAAACGCTCGCGGTTTCTCGTGCAAAGGAACTTTTCAATGCCGAGTACGTTAATGTGCAGCCGCTTTCGGGCTCACCGGCAAATATGGCTGTTTATACCGCACTCATCAGGTTCGGGGACAAGGCAATGGGTATGGCGCTCGCTCATGGCGGGCACCTATCACATGGGCACAAGGTTTCCATTACTGGTAAGGCTTACAACTGGGTGCACTATGGCGTTGATGCCAAAACTGAAATGCTTGATTACGATGCAATCGAGATGCTTGCTAAAAAGGAGAGGCCAAAGCTTATTGTATGTGGCTACACTGCATACTCACATATAATCGATTTCAAGAGGTTTAGCGAAATTGCGCACGGCATAGGCGCTTATGCAATGGCGGACATCGCGCACATTGCGGGCTTGGTTGCCGCGGGCGTGCATCCTTCCCCTTTCCCGTATATGGATGTTGTTACAACAACGACCCATAAAACCCTGCGTGGCCCGAGGGGGGCGATTATAATGTGCAAAAGCGCGCTCGCGGAAAAAATAGACCGCGCGGTATTCCCCGGTATGCAGGGCGGACCGCACGATAACACAACGGCGGCAATAGCGGTTGCTCTTGGGGAGGCTGCGAAGCCAGAATTCAAAAATTATGCGAAGCAGGTCGTGAAGAACGCACAGGTAATGGCTATGGAATTCCAGAAACTCGGTATTCGCGTTGTGAGCAGCGGCACTGACAACCACCTGCTCCTTTTGGACGTTTCGGGCAGAAAAGCGCCTGCGAAGGAAATTGTTTCACAGCTGGACAGGGCAGGGATAATCGTGAACATGAACACAATTCCCTTCGACAAGGGAACGCCGATGAATCCTTCTGGGATACGCCTTGGCACGCCGCTTGCGACAACACGCGGCATGAAGGAAGGCGAAATGGCGCAGATTGCACACTGGATTTCCGCGATAATAGAAAAACCCGACGATGCGCACTTAGTTGAGCACACGAAAAAAGAGGTGCGGGAACTCTGCAAGAAGTTTGTTTTTTACAAGTGATTCATATTGGGAAAAATCAACAAAACGGTTGATTTTTCATTTCCCGCATCCTGCTATTGTTATTATCTCCCCCGCTTTATCCGCCATAAAATCAGGTTCCGCCTTTTCAAGCGCCGCCCTTGAATGCACGCCATAGGTCACGGCGCAGGTTTTTATGCCCGCGCTTTTTCCCATCTCGATATCGTGGACAGTATCCCCTACTATCAGTGCATCCTCCTTTCGCATTCCCGTAAGTTCAAGCACCCTTTCCGCGATGTCCGGTGCGGGCTTGCCGTTCTCCACGTCATCAACCGCGACAACCGCGGCAAAGAGTTTCCTTATTCCCAGCTTTTCCAGCATAAGTTCCGCGCTTTCGTGCCTCTTGCCTGTTGCAATCGCAAGTGTCAATCCCGCGCGCTTTAATGCAAACAGGGCTTCCTTTGCGCCCGGGAATAGCCTGCCCTTTCCAAGCGCATCCTCCTTGTAAATCTCAAGATACCTATTAACCATTTCCGCCCTGCCGCGCCTCCCGCTTTCCACCAGTTCATCAAAAAGCTCCTCCACGCTCAAGCCCACGGTGTTGTAAATCCGCTCCGCAGGCACAGCAGGAATTCCGCGCTCGGCAAGTACCTTGTTGAATGTTTTGGCAATCCCCTCCTTGGTGTCGGCAAGCGTGCCGTCAAGGTCGAAAATCACGAGCCTGAACATAAAAGCAATGTGTGCGGGGTTGTTTATATGGGTTCTGTTGAATTACTTTAACGCCCTGCGTTGGGGGAAATCAACCAAATGGTTGATTTTTATTCAACCAAACCTATATTAAGGCAGGAAACAGCAGGTTATTCAGGCAGAGGCTTAGGCTCATTCCTGCGGGAATGGGCCGGCATAGGTGCGCCCCCTGTAAGGCGCCGTGGGGGCGCACCGTCCATTTATCCTTTGCTTGGTTGGGTTGGAAATTTGCCCGCTTTTTGCGGGGGTGGAAATCGTGAATTTAATCGAGTTGTGCTGTTACCGCCTTGCCGAGCGGGGCATCATTTCCGAGGAGGCTGCACGCATCCTTGTTACGCTGCACAGGCGCGGGCCGCTGAATGGGGTTGAGTTGGCGGAGTGGAGCGGGGTCGGGATTGAGGAAGTGGCGCTTGAAACGGATAAACTGGCGGGCAAAAATGCAATAACTTTTAAAAACAAAAAATACGCCGCACAGGACATCGGCGGATGCCTGAACAGCCTGATTAATGGAACTACACAGGAATCGGCCGAGATGCCGCACATGAGTCGGGTTGCCCAAATTTTTTCAGGGGCTGCCGCCGAAAAGTTCGGTTAGGCGTGCCCATGGTGCGTTCTTAAAATCATCAAGAATAATATCGAAACTTTTCCGCTTCAGCAGGGCATTGTGGGGATTAACGGCAATTGTCAGCCCTGCGGAATCAAACAGCCCCAAATCCTCGGCACCATTGCCCGAAAAAATGATTCTTGCCTTGTCTTTGGCGCCAAGGCCGTATTTTCCCAATGCCGCTTTTTTAAAATCGCTGAAATTTGGGTAATCCAAGACATAATTGCCTGCAAACATTTTTCTGCTTTTAACAACGGAAACGCCGTACTTCATGCTCCAAAAACCGTCAAAACCAATCTCGGCTTTTACGATTTCCGCAATAAACTCGGGAGTCAGGGAAACAAGGATGCATTTGATGCCCCTGCCGTGCAGAAGGCTGACGAAATCCTTCGCCCCCGGGCAAAGGTTTTTTGCAAATTGTTTGGCGCAGGAAGAGAACGTATCACATCTCTCACCTTCCAGAAGGACTATGAACTTTTCATACAACTCGCGGAAGTCCGACTGCCTGCTTACTGAAACCAGGGTATCAAGGGCGCGTTTTTTTTCAATATGCTTTTTTTCGCCAGCGGCGCACCCCGCGGAAAAAACCTTATCTGCCACATCCAGAATAAAGAGGGAGGGGTAAATGGTTCCGTCCAGGTCGAAGAAGGCGTACTCGGCATCGCCCAGCCTGCGGGTTAAATCGGATAAGGAGCGGCCTTTTTTTATTAAAACTCCTTCCGAAATTTTTTCATAATTACGGTTCATGCTATGAGAATTCTTTGCCATCGTGCTTTTTAGAGATTTTTACCATGTCCCTCAGCATTTTCAGCCCGTTCTTGAGTTCAATTGCCTTGCCGACATGTATGGCGTCGGCGCCATTTGCGAAAAGCCTCTTGGCCTGCCCGACCTGATTTATTCCGCTTGTGGGAATCAGGAACAAATCCGTTTTTTTGCTGATTAACTTGACGTGCTCGACCGGTGGGGGATATGGCGCCCCCGAACCTCCTGCCATTATGTAAAAGCGCATGCCCAGATATTGCGCAGCCAGCGCAATGGCAAGGCTAAGTTCGGCCTTGTTCCGCGGTATAGGGGTCGACCTCGCCAGCCAGTTCGAGGAACTGCAGGAGCCCCGTTCATCAAAAACATAAGCAGTAGGGAGCAGTTCGAAATTCTTCTTGCTCATCGCTATCGAATTCATTATCAGGTTATCTCTGAGGAAGTAAAGGTTCTCGGCATTCAATACGCTCATCCAGTAGACCGCGGTTTTACCTTTAATGCCGTTCAGAAGACCAAGCGAATTATTCGTGATATAGCTCAGCGTAACGAACCCGAAGTCCTTAGCCACGATATCAAGCACAGCCTGCATTTTGGCGGCATCCACTATGGTACCCCCGACGGCAACATGAGACACGCCGATTTCGCCAAGTTCTTTCAGAACCGTTTGGAGGTCGTGCTCGTCGTATTTTTCAGGGTCAAGCTGGGGTATGACTAACGGGTGCTCCGCCCTGAGCGCATAAATGCCTTTTTCGATATGACCCAATTTCATCCGATTCAACTCTCTGAGAAAATCAATGCAAGGTGCCCGTGCGAAAGGTCTATGGAGGGTTTTCCAAACCGTATATTTTTGCCAAAAACATGGCTGACTATGCCGCTTAACAGCCCCCCTATCATTAAATAGTCAATATCCTTATAAAATTTAGTCCACGGGAAATGGTTTATAATTACTTGTTTCTTGGGGCCTGGCAGCGCAACTACCTCCCCCCAGCCGAGGGCGGAAAGCATTTCGACCAGACTTTGCAGGTCATTAGCGCCCAAAGACGGAAACAAATTCTTGCCTGTTGAAAAGGCGGTCTGAAATATTTTCTCTTTCATCTTCTTATCCGGCATCGACAGCTCGAGCAGGTATGTGGCGCTCACTTCCATCAGGAAAAACCTTTCGGAGCCGTATGTTATTATCCCGCGGCTGTACTTGAAAACATTGGAATCGAGAAAACTCTGGAATGATTTTGTGTACCGTATTTTTACCTCTTCATTGAATTTCATGTAATTATTGAAGTCGGGCTTAAGGTCGCCGAGATTGGTTTCGGTAAAAACTTCTGACGAAAAATCGCGGGACAGTATTTCGGGAACCGCGCATTTGACCCTGCATGTGTGCTCGGTGCCCTCGAATTTGCTGTCGTACAGGCGACCCTCTATTTTCGGCTCCTGCAATATCCAGGCTATGACACCCGCCGCGCCGCCGGTCGCCAAAAAATAGTCGTACCCCAGAACCCTGCAGACCGCGAAATTCCTCAGAAAGTAATTGACGGTTTTGGTTTTGATGTCGGCATCCTGCGAAATCTCGGACGCATAGGTCCCTTCGACAAACTTGCTTGCAATGGTCACCCATTGCTTCACTGCGTCTCCGGGATGGTCAGAAATATTTTCAAACCGACCAAGCTGGGCAAACCTGTAGCCGAACCGTTTCCCGAGGGAATACATTACCTTCTTCCCTTTTTCCCCGAAGGAATCCACCAATTCCTTTTCAAGATTGGCAAAAAACGATTCGGGGACCAGCAATTGCCTCGCAAAAATATTCGTTTTCCCCGATATTTTAAAATCGACAAAACCAGGCTTATTGAAAATAAGGGCACGGGGCATTACATAATTCTGGACATAAAACCGCACAACCTTGTCCTGAATGTCCATGTGCTGCCACCCAGATTAGCTATGCTACCAGCAACCCTTGGGGGCCAATTTCATAACTCTTTATTCCGCCATCCATAGGCGAATAGCGCATTTTCCTTATTTCAATTGTCCTATTCAGGATTTCGCCGACCGTCAAAGACTTCAAAACTATTACTCCGTCGCAGATAAACTCGCTAATCTGGTCGGCACTTAGTCCTGACTCGCCCTCCAGCAACTCGCTCGTCATCAAAATCGTCGCATCAAACAGCCTCAGCTTTTTCATAAGGTGATACAGCAAACTCTTCTGTATAATCCTCTCGCTTTTGGGGATGGGGGAAACGCTCTCCGCGACCTTTGCAAGGGAGAACGCGGAGTTCGACTGGTCACCGGAAATCATAAGGGAATCCGCGAGGGTTGTGAGCGAGTCTATTGCAATGCGCTTGGGCGTGAAAGAGGCGTAAAGGTCGTAAATCTTCTCAAGGAAGTTGTCGCTCTCGACCGCGTCAAAATAAACAAGCTTAACCAGGCCCTTTTTCTCCAGTTCCTCAAGGTTCCAGCCGTAAGTTTCGGCGGCCTTTTTCAGTTCCTTGATGCCCTGCTCGGTGGAAACGTAAAGCCCCTTCTCCCCGAACAATTTGGCGCCGTTGTATAAATATTGCATGCAGAGCGTGCTCTTTCCTGTTCCCGCGCCGCCGCTGACAAGGACGATATTGCCCTTGGGAATTCCGCCCTTCAGCGCCTTATCAAGGCCCTCTATTCCGGTTTTCACCCGGATAATTTTGTCAGCCGTACAAAAACCTCTTGGCAGTGTTTTTATTGGCTGAAATATAGACGGTGCGGTTATATAAAAACCTTTCCGCGCGGGAGGTGCTACATAATCTGCGGGTTATGAGTTGCAATGGGCGGCAAACAAAGGTTTCCCGACAAAAGCGGCTGATGCTTTGCTGTTTGGTTTACGCCGCCCGCAAAAGCGGCAAAGCCAACCGCTTCCGAGTTTTTGGTTTTTTTCATTTTCACCAACCGAATTTGCCGCGCGTTCCGAAGGCGGGGTGGATGAAAACCGTTAAAGAATGAACGCCATTAATTGTTAATCGGCAGGCCGGGGGTTGTATGGGCAATTTCGGAATCGCACTGGGCATTATGAAAAGCAGGGCATACGCATCGGAAGCAGCGGCAGATAACCTGAATGGCAGGCTCGAGAAATACAGGGCAATCGCAAGAAAACTGGCGGAAAAGAAGGAACTGAGCGCGGAGGAAAAGAGTTTCCTGAAGGAAGATGCGGGCGCGGAATTCGGCTGAGGCGCGGAAAAAACAGCGGGCGCCATTAAGGAGGTTGCCAATATGGACGAATGCACGGAATGGCTGAGCGAGGCGAGGGACGTATTCCCCAAACTCGGCAGGAAGGTCATTTTCGCGGAGTATAAAGCCATGAGCCGCAGGAAACTCGGCTTTGTCAGGGCGAGAATTGAGAGGAAGGCCGACTTTGATGCCGAAGCGCTGCTTTTGGGCGGCGGGGAGGCAAAAATAAGGAAAAGGCTGCTGTCGCCCGCGGAGTTCAATATTTTCATCAGGTAGGGGAAAAAGATACCTTTTTATATTTTTTGTTATCATATTTGATAACAAAGTGGTGCAAATGAATGATATTTTGCAGAAAATGAAAAAGGCTGGAAGGGCGGCATTCAGGACAAGGGAGTACGCGGCAATGCTCGGGAAGAAGGGCTATGCGCGCCTTGCCCTGCACCGCCTGAATGTGAGGGGCGAAATAGTTCCAGTAAAAAACGGCTGGTGGGCGTTCCCTGATGCAATACCTGAAGCCGCGGCGTGCGAAATATCGAAGCCGTGCTATGTTTCGTTCCACTCCGCGCTATTCCTGCACGGGCTGACAACGCAGGCGCCGAGGAATATACAGCTCGCAGTCACGAGAAAGACAAAGAAATACCGCATCTTCGGCATGGAGGCAAAGGAATACAAGATAAAAAAAGGGCAATTTGCGGGATTCCTGAGGAAGGATGGCATACTCCTCGCACAGCCTGAAAAGGCGTTCGCGGATTCCATAATGCTGCCGCGCACCTGCCCCGATATTGTGCTGACCGAGGCTGCAAAAAAAATCGACATTGCGCAGGCAAAAGGTTTTCTGGAAGGCGCAGCAGCGGAAAAACGGTTAAGGAGGGTCCTGAAACATGCTAAGCAGGAATGAACTTGCAAGGTATGGCCCGCCGGGATTCCACCTTGCGCAGAAGGAAAAGGATTATGTGCAGCACTGGGTGCTTTCATTCCTTTCCCAGTCGGGCTTCGGGGGCGTTTTCAAGGGGGGAACGTGCCTGCAGAAAGCGTTCGGGCTTCCCCGTTACTCCGAGGATTTGGATTTCACCCTTAACGGGGCGGATGAGCCCGACTTCGAGGCTATTTCCGCATACCTCTCCTCGGCGGGATTATCGGGCATGAGGTGGAAAAAGGAAAGCACGGAAATTTCAGGCAGCGCAAAACTGCGCTTCCGCGGCCCCCTTTACAACGGCTCGGAAATAAGCGAAGGCAGCATAATAATGGAATTCAGCAAGAGGGAGACGGCAATGCTGAAGGCGCGCGCCGTGATTGTGACGCCGCCTTACCCGGACATGCTGCCCTATTCCGTAATGGCGATGGAAAAGGATGAAATTGCCGCGGAGAAGATGCGCGCAATACTCACAAGGAATTCCGCAAGGGATTTGTTCGACCTCTATTTCCTTTTCCATGGCGGGGCGCACATAACAACGGCTGCAGTCAACAGGAAGCTCGAATACTACGGGCTGAAATTCTCTTATGCCGAGTTCGGGAAGAGGGTTGCAAGGCTGGAGAAAATATGGAAAAGGGAAATAAGCGCGCTCACCCCGAGTCCCGTGGATTACGGGATTGCGGCAAAACTTGTGCTGAAGGAAGCGAAAGTGCGGATGTGAATTTGTTCCGTCACAGGTGCATAACAATACTGTTATTTTGGAGCGATGCTGCAAAAGTGCGGAAAGAAACCCGGATATTAACTTGGCATTATTTAATAATATTTAAAGATTATCGCTTATAATATCACAAGGTGGCAGGAATGGGCTGGTATGGGGCGTTTTTAGTCCCGAAACTGAAGCTGTGCTTCTACTTAAGAAGCGTTGACGAAGGCGTTCTCGAATCGATTTTCGGCTCGCTGGACGGATTTTTTGGCAAATACGAAAAAATAAAAGAAGACATTGAATTCGTCCTGGAAACGGCAGAAGAAAGCAGGAATTTTTCGGCAAAAGCTACGGCGAAAATGTTCGGCATAATAGATGAAATAGGCCAAATGCCAGAAGCGCCAAACAGCGTGTTCCTCCTTTATTCTCTCCATAAATTCAAATTTGAGATTAATTATAACTCGGAAGACGCCGTTGACTTAGGCAAACTCAGGGCCAAAGGGTGGCAAATTATTGAGTGATTTAAAATTACCCGTGGTGCAGTGCAAGTAAGATTAACGGCTGGCTTCTGCCGCTGCCCGCGCGCGGGAAGGCGGGAATCGGGCTGCCTTTGGCGCCCATTATATTGAGCAATATCGGGCATTATTGCTCATTATGATGAGCAATGTTTAATTCAGGTTCGGCTGCAGGAAGTGCCCGCGCCGCACTCGCTGCAGTTGCGGTCGGAGTTTGCGCAGTTAGGGATTGGGGTGCCGTTCTCGCAGCCGGTGAGGGTGGCGGCACCATAAAGTACACATGCACCCTCAGAGGCGCTAACTTCATTTGCACACACAAGGTTGCCCAAAGATTCGAACATGTAGGCAGATGAAACTATCCCCCACCCCCCTGCATTTACGTCTTTTGCCAGAACCGTGTTGTTCAGGGCGCCCCCGAATTTAACCCCTTCGGCTTTTTCTCCGATTGCTTGTATGTTACCGGCATGCACGGCATTGTTGCTCACGCCGCCATCAAAATTTATGCCGCGCGACTTCCAAGCAGTTATATTTCCCGCAAATATGCTGTTGCTGTTGGAATCTGCCATTATGCTTATGCCGTCTCCCCCGCCATTTGTTTGTATGGCTCCTGATACAACATAATTATTGAGGCAAAATGAGAGAAACGTAATGCCGTCTGAATAAAGCCCCCGCGTAACTATGCTGCCAAAACTCAGATTATTGTTGCTGGAATCCCCAAGAAATACTCCGTTCGAACTTTCGCCTTGAGTAAGGATGTTGCCAGCTCTGACATGCGTGTTTTCACAATTCAAAAGAATAACCCCGATATTCTTGCCACCTGCCGTAAATATGTTGCCAGTATTAACCGAGAAATTTTGGCCGCCGAGAATCCTGTCGTTCTCCAGCCTCAGCCAGCCCATCGCCCCGCCGTTCTCCACATCGAGCGTGATATTGCATGCGCTGTTGAAGTCGCGGATGAGCATGTTCTGCCCCGCGCGCATTGTGCATTTTATCGTGCCGTCGGGTTCGCACACGCCCGCAATAACGCAGCCCTGCCCCGCAGGGCAGCAGTAGTTCGCATCAGGCCCCGGCTCACCAAGGCATGCGCCTGCCCTGCACCCTTTCGCGCATCCAACCCTTTCAGAGTGCACCCAATCCGCGACACAGAAATATTCGTTCAGTGTGTTTGCATCGGCGCAGAAATCGTTGAAGTCGAAGGTGCCGACATACTGGCGGTTTGCAGGGTCTCGGCCGTTTGCCATGCCGAACCGGAAATAGTTCTTACCTCCGTCGGAATCCCTGCATATGAACAGGTCGGGAATTGGCTTCAAAGGAGGTATTTCAGGCACGGGGAAAAGTATGCCGTTGCCGTCGGGCAATGGAAAAAGAATTCCGTTATCGCCGGGGAGGGGAACAACAGGGGGGATTACAACGCTTGGCACCGCGGCTGCCTGCGGTTCGGAAACCACTACAACTGGCACAGCGGCAAGGTGCTGGACCGGAGCATCCTGTGCCCCGCCGGCGGAAAACTGCAAAAGCGGCAGCGCGGGCAGAAGCATGGCAAAAAGCAGGGGAACTGCAAAGGCTTTTGACGAAACCATAACTAATATCTCTGGTTGGCAGGGAATAAATACCTTTGGTTGAATAAAAATCAACCGTTTGGTTGATTTTCCGCGCCCCCGTTCAGCGCAATTTCTTTATCTTCTCAAGCAATTCCCGTTTCTTTTTCCTGAACTGCGCGTATTTCAGCCCAAGCTGCACATTTTATTTATAAAGGTTTCTAAAAAAGTAGAAACATATATAAATAACGAATAAATGGCACTTTTATCGGGAAATTGGGCTGCGCCGCGCATCCCTGTTCAGCGCCCGAAAGGAGAGCAGGGTCAGGGTTGCCGCTAAGAGGAGCCAGAATATCGCCGAGAACTGCCCGTTTCCGAAGAGCGGGAAAATGAATGTGCGCTGCGAGAACGGCCACAGGAGAGGGGAGGCGTTGTATGCGTGGTAATTGAAAGAATCAACGAGAACGTGGCTACAGATGCCGATAAGGGAGGAGAGGGAGGCGGGGAGGAAGGAGGAAGGCGGAACTGTGAAGGGGGCGGTATGCATGCCGAGAACCTTTTCAGGCAGGAGCGCGCGGAATTTCGGCAGTGCGAGATAAACGAAAAGCAGAGTTAGGGGAACGCCGATAACAAGCGCGCCGAAGAGCGAATGCAGAACCATGCGGTCGGTTGCGCCGTGCGTGAGGAGCCAGATGAAAGGGATTTCCAAATCGGGAAGCATCGCGCCCGCGAGGAGCGCGGGGAGAGAAAGGCGCCTGAATTTCAGCCGGAGAGGGATAACAAAGCCGGCGTGGAATAAAGTGAAGACCATAAGCAAAACCCGAGAAAAAACAACGCAAACAATACCGTGGTTCGCCGCCAATAATTAGTTTTCGGTGCAAAGTTCGCAGGAGCGCCTGTCCGCACTTGGGAGCGCAGGCAGGGTTCGGCGTGCGCCGGCAGGGAGCTTGCCGTTTCGGAATTGAACCAAAAGGCAGTTATCCTGCGGAACAACAGGATATTTAATGCAGGAATTAATTATAATTGCCGCAATTATTTTTGCCGCAATCGCATCGGGTTACGTGCTGGGCAGGATGAACGGGCCGATAATAAGGCTTGTTTTCTCCGCGGGCTTTTTGCTTTACGCATTCGGGCCAACTGGAGTTTGCCACATAAAAGGCATAACGCCGAGCGCGGGAAGCGCAATCGCGCCGATACTCGGTCCCGCAGGCTGGTTTGCCGTGCTGTTTGCCGCAGTATTGCTCATTTACCCGAAACTGAAAATAAGGAAATTCATCTCAATAAGGCAAATCCTGATAATTGCGGGGCTTGCAATCCTTTTCTTGCCCATGATTGCAAATGAACGCGCAGTAATCTCATTCTGGCACCCGGGCATCGACATGGATGAAGTAAGGTTTGCGGGCTTGGCTTCATTTGAAACGGAAATGTTCTTCCTGCTGCACTGGGGCTTCATTTCGTTCATGAGCCTTGCTGCAGGATTGTTTATCAATTCAAAACAGGAGAGGGGCTGGGCCGATGTTTGGGGGTTCTTCAGGATAACGTGGGGGAAAGTTTTGGCAATGTTTGCGATTTCTGCAATTTGCGCGGTTTTGTTCGTCGTGGCGGCAATGCTCGGCACGCACTTCACACAGGCGTGGCTGCCGCTGCGCATAATCGCGATTGCGGCGGCAATGGTGATTTTTTACATAATAGCATTTCCGCTTATTGTATTGACGTGGAAAATCAGCATTTCCACAATTTTGGCGGCAGTGGTTTACATTTACGTGCTGTCCTGCATTGCGGTGTCACTCTGGAAAGATGTGCGCGCAAGGCCAGAACAGCAGGCACCCGCACTCTAGCCCGCGGACACAGGTTATGCCACTCAATCCACGCGCAGCTGCCTCCTCACTTCCTTCTTTGAAAAATCAAACTCGTTCGCCTGCTTTACCACGAAGTGGCAGCTCTCCTCATTGAGCGCTAGGCACTTGCTTTCGACGCACTCCATATCCGCCTTGAAGACCTGCGAGAACAGGCCTGCGAAAACGCCGCGCAGGAAATGGTCGACGGGAAATTTCACCTTGCCGTGCAGGGCGTGCGCAATCGGCGAATCCTTCACAACAACTATCGCGCGCTTGTTCGCGTCGTCCCTGTCGAGGTGCTCGATAAGCCCCCAGCCCGAGGCGGTGAAGAATTCCTCGACAACCTGCAGCGCCTTTTCGTCGTGCAGGCCGAAATCGAGGTCGAACTGCTTAAGCAGGCCGCTCAGGGTCGAATACTTCGAGCAGTAATAAATTTCAAGGTCCAGGTGCTGGTCCTGCCTTGCAGCAAGCCCTGAAAGGAGCTCGAGCGGCATTATCAGGAAAGGCAGGTTCATTAGGTAGAAGTTGTTATGCGCGTATTTTAGCCCGCCCGTGAAGATGAATTTGTCATAAAATGTATTAAGCAAGCGCGGCACCTCCCGCACGTGAATTTTTAGTGCGGTTTTCCCCAGGCTTTTGGAAGCGGGGTTGCGCACAACCCCGCGCTCCGAAAAGGCTGTTGTTGTGCGCGTACTTCAGGCCGCCCGTGAAGATGAATTTGTCATAGAAGGTGTTAAGCAGGTGCAACACCAACCCTGTCCGCGCAAGCGGACTGTTCTTTTCGCCAGCCTTTTCTTTGTAAGAAAAAGTTGTTGAGCATCTTTTACATATCCCTCCTCGTGAATTTCTCCGGCACACTGCCGGCTTCGGCTTTGCACGGCCTCTTGGCAAAAACCATGCAAACCCGGTTTTTGTTTATTTTATTTGAACCTGTTTTTTGTTTCCAAGAATCACTCCTTAAGTATGCTGTGTATTGTGCGGTATTTTTCGGTGTGCAGCGGCCAGACAACTAGCGCGTTGCCTATGCGCTTCGAAACCAGCAGCCTGCGCGCGACGAGCTTGTGAAGATAGTAGGCGTATTTTGTCGATGCCTGCTTCTTTGCCTCGCGCGTGTGCATCGGAACGCGGAAATGCTCCGCTACGCCGAGCGCGCTGGTAGGCCAGCTCTCCAACACTATCCCGTAGATTTCCCTCTCCTTGGCAGATAAGGCTTGGGAAGCGGGACTTTCTGCATAGGCAGAATTCCCATCCATACTGTGAAGAGAAATGCTCAGGTTATTTATAAAGGTTTCGGATTTCACGCTGGCATGCCAGAATTTGCTTATAAACATGCCAAAACCGCACGCGAAAAAATTTATAAGGCGGAGCATGGTTAAGTCTACTATGGCGCGCGTATTCACATTCGACCTGCACACGCACATTGCGGAGCAGAAGGTTAAGCCCGAAAAATTCTGGGAGCGGGTAAAAAGCGTGGGGCTTGACGGCGTGGCAATAACGGAGCACGCGGATTTGAACCCCGCGGAATCCTACAGGAAACTTCTTGAAACAAAGCCGGAGGGCGTCCTGCTTATCCCCGGAATAGAGATGAACACCGAATACGGGCATATGCTTGCTTACGGAAAAGATGCGGAAATGTTCGAGCGCGCGGAACTGCTCGGGGAAAAGGTGAGCCTTGAAACAATAATTGCGGCGAGCAGGAGGGGCGATGTGCTGATTGCGCTCTCACATCCCTGGGGCTTCAACTACGACAGCGCAGGCTACCTTTACGGCCTGAAGAACGTCGAGAACCTTGTGATAAGGGAGCATATAGGTGTCGAGGTTTACAACGGAATGATAGGCAACCTGAGCAATTTCATTTACGATTCCAAGTGGATAAACGCCCCGAGGGGTTTCCTGGATTTCATGGAGAAGAACAGGGTTGCGAGGAAGGTATTCATAGGGAAGATTACCGGCAGCGTGAAGAGGAAGGTGGACGAGCAGAGCTTTGACATAATAAAAAGGTGCGCCAATGCCATAGAACTCGGGGACAAGGCGAGGTTTGTTGTTGCAGGGAGCGATGCGCACAGCGCCGACCGCGTTGGCACAGGGATACTGAAACTCAGGTGCCAGCGCGATGCGATTGACAATGCCTCTTTCCTCGAGGAACTCCGGCACAGGGGCAACGTGATATGGAGCGGCCCGCTTGTGAGGGAGATAAGGAAAGGGGTTTATGAAAAGGTCGACGACCCTCTGAGGAGGATGGAGATTGTCCGCGGCTTAAGGTATGCCACGAGGAAAACCGTTACAAAGGGGAAAATCGGCGGGAAAATAAAGGAGACTGTGCTGAAGGTGCCGGGGAAAGGCATAGGCGCAAAAATAAAGGAGGGGGGCGGAAAATTAAGGAAAAGGGTTGCTGACGCGCACCTCGGCGAAAAAATAAAAGGTAAGTTTGCGGGGGGAGGGGGCAGGATAAGGCAAGGCGTTGTCAGCGGCGGCGGAAAGATTAAGGAAAGGGTTGTGAAGGGCGGGGGAAAGATAAAGGATAAACTCCTGCACAGGCGCGGGGCTGAGGAGCAGCAGGGGAAAAATGAGGAGCCGGCTTCGGAGCAAATGCCCTAACCTGCGCTTCTTTGCGCAGGGCGCGGCGCCTTACAACAGGTGCCCCATCCGCCTCTTTTTTGTGCGCAGGTATTTTTTATTGTGCGAATTGGGCTTTGTTTTCATCGGAACCCTGCCGGTAACCTTGAGGCCGTAACCCTCAAGGCCGACAATCTTGCGCGGGTTGTTTGTTATAAGTTTTATCGAACTTAAGCCCAAATCGCGCAGTATCTGCGCGCCTATTCCGTAATCGCGCAGGTCGGCATCGAAGCCGAGCGCGAGGTTTGCCTCGACAGTGTCCTTGCCCTTGTCCTGGAGCGAGTATGTTTTCAGCTTGTTCAGCAGGCCTATGCCCCTGCCCTCATGATGGGGTATGTAGAGCAGGGCTCCGCAGCCTGCTTGGGATATCATGCGCATGCTCGAGTGCAGCTGCTCACCGCAGTCGCAGCGCAGGGAGTGAAGCACGTCCCCGGTAAGGCAGGCGCTGTGCACGCGCACAAGGACATTCTTTTTCCCCTTCACGCGGCCTTTCACAAGCGCGACATATTCCTGCCCGTGAACAACATCGGTGTAACCGAGGGCGCGGAATTCGCCGAATTCCGTCGGGAGGCTTGCCTCCGCGATGCGCTTGACAAGCGACTCCGTGCGGACGCGCTCCCTTATCAGGTCCCTCACACTCACAATCGGCAGGCGGTGCTTTTTGGCAAAGCGCATTAGCTGCGGCAGTTTTGCCATTGTGCCGTCAAGGTTCATTATTTCACATATCACCGCAGCCGGGGGGAGCTTTGCAAGTTTCAGCAGGTCGATGGAGCCCTCGGTGTGGCCTGCCCTTTCCAGCACTCCGCCGTCCCTTGCAACAAGAGGAAAAACATGCCCAGGGCGCTGCAAATCGGCGGGTTCCGAACCCGCGGATGCGATAACCTTCACTGTTTTGCACCTGTCCTCCGCGCTCATCCCTGTGTGAACGCCGTGCGCGGCATCGACGGAAACAGTGAAAGGCGTGTCAAACTTGTCCCTGCCCTGCGCCATCCTGCCGAGGGAAAGGCGCTCGGCCTTTTCACGCGTTATGGGAACGCAGAGGAGGCCCCTGCCTTCCCGCAGAATGAAGTTTATTTTCGCGGGGGTTGCGTGCCTTGCCGCAAGCACAAGGTCGCCCTCGTTCTCCCTGCCTTCATCGTCCGTGAGGACAGCAAAGCCGCCCTTTTTCAGGGCTTTCAGGGCATCCTTTATTGAATTGAATTTAACAGGCATGAGGGGGCACCACAACGATTATAATACTTGAAAAGGATTATAATAGTGATGAGGAAGCGGAAGGCGGAAGTATGAAATACCCTATCTCCCCGGAAACAAAACTGCAGGCAATTCCAGCTGATGCGGACGCATTGCACCTTGTAAGGCCTGTGCGCATGGAAACCCTGAAAAGGCTTATTGCAAGGGGCACTTTGCGCAGGGTCACTATGAGCGGGTCATGCGCAGCAAGGCTCGGTGCAAAGGCGAAGAAGCTCCTGCACGAAAGCGGAATTGAAGTGCGCACGGAAAGGCACGCGGGCAGGGCGCTTGGCATCGGGTTAGGGAGGATAGGGGATATTGCGGACATGCACCACGATGATATGACATACAGGGAAATAGAGGAGAAAACAGGGATACCGAAAAGCACTGCGCATTACCTGGTTAAATATGCTGCGCGCGAAAAGGTGAAGAGGGGAGGGACAACTGTTTATTTTGAAGGGTAAATTTCCGTGCGCGGCGGCTATTTGTATTCCTTAAAACCGGAAGCGCCCGGAACATCCGCGCCCAAATGCTTCCTCGCGCTTTTTGGAACCTTGTTTGAGATGAAATCGTTGGATAGGGCAACACAGCGCTCAAGAAGTGGCTGGATGTTGCTGCCAGTGCCGTTGAAGCCTGCAGCTGCTGCATGCCCCCCGCCGTTGCCTGGAAATTCGCGGGAGAGCGGAATGAAAATGTCGCGCACAAAATCAAATCCGGTTGAAAGCGTGAAATGGTTGTTTGCGCGGGCGCTTATCCTTGTTTCGCCCTTTTCAGCTGCGCCGGCAAACGCGATATCTGCACCGAGCCTCACGAGAGCGGAGGCGGCGCTTGCCTCGAAGGAACTAACCTCAGTTGAAACAACAAGGAAGCCGCCGCTGCCGAATATGCGGCAGCGCCTTGCCGATTTGAGTTTTGCTATCTTTTCCGAAATATCCATTTTCAGCTTGAAGAGGGATGCGAGTTCCGCGTAAGGCATTTCGGCCTTTTCCATGAGTTCCGCCATTATGCGGAACGTTCCCTTATCGGCAACAAGGAAGCCGGCGGAATCGGTTATGATGCCTGCGGCAAGGCATGCCGCAATTTTGGGCGTTACCTTAACCTTTGCCGCTGTGAAAAGCGCGTAAACTATTTCGGAGGTTGAAACCGCGCCCCTGTCGATTATTGCCGAAACCTTGTGCGCGGGCAGTTCTCCCGCACGCGTGTGGTGGTCGAGAAGAAGCACCGGTTTTTTGAATCCGCCCAGCGAGGCCGCGAATGAACCGAGCATGTCCGCGGAGTTCAGGTCCAGCACTATTACGCAGTCGAAATCAGAAATATGGGTGCCTGCGCCGAGCCTGTGAACATAAGGCACGCGCATTTTTTCCGCGAGCGCCTTTGCATTGAGGTTTATGTGCTCCGGCACAAGAAGGGTTATGCCCTTGCAGGTTTTGCCGAAGGCGAAATAAAAGGCCGCGGCGCTGCCGAACGCGTCGACATCCGCGCCAGAGTGCGTAACCAAAAGAAGTTTCTTGTTTTTGAGGGAGGAAAGGAACCTTACGCCGGCGGCATAGGGTTTTTTCTGCTCCAACTAAAGCCCCCTTGCGGAATTTCCCGGCACGGGAAACCTCGCGCCTGCCGCTGCAAAGCCCCGCGGGAAATTCACTTCTTCCCCTTCTCTTCTTTCTTGCCTTCGGCATTTGCCTCTGGCTTCCGCGCCCCCTCTATCTTGGACCTCAATTTATTCAGCTTGTCGAGGAGCGCGTCCTCCTGCTTCTGCACTGTCTTGAGCCTCAGTTCCGTGGATTCCTTCTGGTCCGCAAGTTCCTTTTTCGCATCCGCAATATCCTTCAGCACAAGGATGCTCCCTGCGGCCTTGTAAACCTTCTTTTCCTTTGTCTTTCCGAGCTCCTCCAGCGAAGCGTTAATTGCCGCGGACTGGAGCTGCAACTGCTGCTTCTGCGCGGAAACGTTCATGAGCTGTGCCCTGCCCCTCTCGAATTCCGCCACGGTCTGCTGCATTTCTTTTTCGTCCATACGGATTACCTCCATTAAGCATCAAGGTTTGCAAGCCCTTCAGCAAGGATTATGAGTTTCATGTGCGAATTTACCGAAGCCTTAAGCGCCGTGATGTCATACGCATTAACTGTTAATGAAAGAACATTTTTATTAATATTCATGCGCGCTTCCGAGCGCCTTTCGTGCTTTCCCCCCATTTCGGGAAGGATCGCATCCCGCACGCTTCGGGCAAGCCCCGAAGAGGGGAAATGAAGCGCCAGGGAGAGGGAATAAACACCCTTCTGCAACCTGCCCACCTTCATCGCCTTTGCCGCACGAATACGCCCGTTGCGCAACTATCCCGCCGCCTTCCCCCGCACCGATGCACCGGGAAAAACTACCTCGCCTGCACTATCTTCGTTACCGGTTCCCTTGCCTTCAGCAGCACCTTATAGGCGCACTTCGGGCAGCGTATTACTCCCTTAGGGAGGCTGTCGAAAACATCCCCGCATTTTATGCATTTGTAGCTCATATGAACACCCCTTGGTTAAGGCTAATCTTCCTCCGCAGTTTCTTCTTCCGGGGCAGCTTCCTCGGCCTCTTTCTCTTCTTTTGCCCTGCCCTTCTTTTTCGGCTTTTTGCCTTCGGCTGCGGGCGCCTCCGTTTCCTCCGCACCTTCCTTCAGGGCCTCGAGTTCCGCTGGCACGAACTTCCTCTGGGAAACCATCTTGTCGATTATGCCCCCGGCCATTGTTTTAGGCAGGTATGCTCCCCCGGCAAATTCGTTGCCGCACTTTTTGCAGGTGAATATGCCGCGGTTTATCCTTTTGACGCGCATGAAGCCGCACTTCGGGCAGGCGTGCTTCCGCTTCTGCCTTATTTCGACATCAAGCACGCGCTTCTTTATGCTGCGCCCGTAGCGCGCCCCGAACCTGCCTGCCCTTCCAACCTTTTTTGTCTTTCCCACGAGTTATCACCCTGCGAACCGCAAAAGGCTAGAAGAGTTTCCTCAGCTCCTTTCCCCTCTTGAACGCGGTTTCAATGCACATATCGAGTTCCGCAACTGTGAACGAGCCGCCCTTTCCCTTCTGGAACGCGGAAATGTACTCCTCATCGACAGTTGCAAGGCTGAACCTTGCGCTCATTGCGTTTTCCTCCGCGGTGTCGGGGTCGAGCACAACTGTGCTGCCGATTTTCGCAAAGGTGTTTAGCAAAGGCTTGCATCCTATCTTTAATTTTCCAGAGTGTTCGCCCTTCACGATCTTGTCATCCTCAAGTTTCGGCATCTTTGCGTCAACCAGTGCGGCGAGCGCCGCCATTGAACAGGTATCCAAGAGGTTGCCGCCGTCGTTCAGCGCATACATGTCTATGAACACTATCCAGCAAAGCTCCCCCTCCCTTATGCAGAGGTTCTTGAAATCTACTGCCTGGCTCTCCCTTATTCCGCGGTCAACAACCCTTGCGAGTTCGATCGAATCATCGCGCGGGGGCCCCGATTCGAATGACGGGGAAGCCAGGGCAAGAAGCTCCATCCCGACCGAGATAGTTCCCTTGTCGGGAGCGTCCGGATATGGCTTGTCGGGGAAAATTTTCACGCCGGCAACAACTTCGGTGCTGCCAAGCCTTACCCTTGCCGAGCCCTCGGCGTTCTTGCTTATCTCCCTGACTATCTCTATTTTCCTGTATTCGTCTACCTTCCTTGCGTCAAGGCGCCTGCCCTCTTTCAGTTCGGCGGCGACCTTTTCGGAACGCAAATCCCAAACAGCCTCCATCATTTAGATTCCTCCGTCAAGCTTGCCTCTCCCATGCATCCGCGCTTCATTTAGATGCCTCCTTCTCAGCCTTCTCGTACCTGCGCCTGAGCGCCTCTTTCTGGAGCTCGTTTATTTTATTGCATGCCTCCATGCCGAGCTTCACAGCTTCGTTCCATTCTTCCTTTTTAACCATTCCGTCCAGCTGCAGGAGCACTACCTCGCCTGAAGAAGGGAGTATTGCCATAGGTATGTCGACGGCGTCATCCGCGTCCTCCTCGTCCTTGTTGAGGTCTACCGCAACCTTTCCGCCGAATTTCCCGACACTGCATGAGGAAACCAAATCGCGCATCGGTATGCCTGCATCGGCAACTGCGACTGCAGCGGCAACAAGCCCTGCAACGCGCGTTCCCGCATTGCTGTCGAGGATTTCAACGTTCACGTCGATTTTTGTGTTGGGAAACCTCTCCACGAAGATTGCCCTTTCAAGCGCCTCTCCGCAGACCTTCCCTATCTCTATCTCGCGCCTTCCCGGCCTGGGGTTCTTCCTGTCCGGCACCGAGAAACTGGCCATGCGGTAAGTGAACTGCACAACCGCCCTGTAGGGGTTTGCCTTGTGCTTGGGCACGCATTCCCTCGGCCCGTAAACCCCGACCAAAACCTTGTTCTGCCCCCACTCGAGGTATGCCGAGCCGTCCGCGCGCGGGATTACGCCGGCCTCTATCTTCACGGGCCTGAGCTCGTCGAACTTTCTCCCATCAAGCCTTTTTCCCGATTTGTCGAAATATGAAATTTTTTCCTTTGCCTTTTCCTTTTTAGCCATCAGTCTCACCTTCACTCCGTGGGCCCTGCGTTTTCTTCGATTCCCGCAGACCAGCCCGGTTCTTCGTTCATTTTCGATTGGTTAGCGTTATTCTGCGCGGCCGCCTTTTCCCCTGCCCCGAGGAATTCCGCAACGCTATTTGTAAGGTTCTCGAGGTGCGCCTCCTTGTCTATCTTATCCAGCGCCTTTGCAAGCAACGCCTGGTTTCCGCCCTTTACCCATATCCAGCCGTTCCTGCCCACAAGCAGCGAACATCCGGTGCCTTTCTTCAGCACTTCGAGCATCGAGCCGTTCCTCCCGATTATGCGCGGCACTTTCACCGGCGCTGCCTGCACCACTTCCCCGCTGTAGAAAACCCTCGCCCCGGTAAGTTCCGCCTCGTTCAGTTCGTTGACGAACGCGACCTTTGCCGAAATTATCGAGCCGCGCTTGAGTTCCTCGCGGAACTCGTCCCTCTTCACGAAGGAGGGATAAATCGAATTTATGTCCACAACATACCCGGAAAATTTCTCCGAGGAAACGACCCCGACAATCAGGTCGTCGTTCTCGGGAATGTACTTCCCTTTCAGGGGAACGACCGAAGCGACGTCCTCCTGCTCGCTCGCAATCCCCAGAACGTCGGAATAAATCTTCCCGTCCCTAATGTACACGTGCTGCCCAAGGCGCTTCCTCTGCTCGGTTATGAGCTCGCCGGGCACAACAATTCTCTTTCCCATCACATCACCTTCCTTCAGCCTTTCTTTGGGAAAGAAAGGCTGGCGAAAGAAACACAAGGCACAACATTTGTCTTGCCCATTCACATCACCTTCCTCTCTCCTCGGATAAAATTACTTTGCCAAATTCACTTCGCTATAATCTTGGTTTCCACGGAGCCGTGCGTGAGATGGTTCAGTTCGTTGAACAAATCATTTTTCGTGCCCGCGGGAATTTCAAGCACGGCAATGAATGAACCGTCGTTCTGCCAGCCCTCCTTTTTTATCTCGTATTTCCTTATCATTGCGGAACCCTTTCCCGAGAATTCCGCGGGAATCTTAATTGCAACCTCGAGTTTTTCCATCGAAATGGGGAGAAGCTTTTTCAGTTCCTTTATTATGTCCGGCAGCTGGTCCCTAACAGGCCTGTTTATGTCCACCTTTATCTTTGCCTCCTCCATCGCGTTCTCAATGCGCTGCGGCGGGTGGGGGGCATTTGCCTGCGGGTTTATTGCGTTGCGCGCGATGAAGGCGACTATTTCCTTGCGCTTCCTCTCGTGCATGTCGCGCCTTTGCTGCGTCGTTAACTGCACATCCCCTTCCAGAATTATCTTCCATACCACTTCCTTGAGGTTCGTTGTCCCGAAAACCTTCTTTATGCTTTCCTCGCCCTTTTCCTCTCCTTTTCGCGCGTCCTTGAAAACCGTGTCAATCGCAAGAAGGTCGCCGATGTTCACGTCCTTTCCGCCCTTAACGTCAGTTGCAAGGTTCGGGTCTACCAAAACCTCGAACTTTTCGCCCGAACGCTCCAGCCTTGCGATAACCGCATCCTCTAACTTCACCATTTTTTCATCCCGCCATGGGAAACGGCACCTTGTGCCATTTTGCAATTATACTTTCCCTAAATAAGGCTTGAGTTTCTCGTTGGGAACCTTTTTGAATTCCCGCGAGCCGTCTATAAACGCAACCTCAATCCGTTTGTAATCCATCTTCTCCTTCTCGTCAAGGCTCTTGGTCAGCACCTTTAGGAGCAGCAATAACGCGGCATCGTAGTCCATGTTCTCCTTCCAGTCCTTCTCGAAAACCTGCATCGCCTTGCTGCGGTTCTTTCCTATCGCAATCGCGTTGTATTCCGCCAGCGCTCCGGAGGGTTCTGTCTCGAAAAGCCTTTTCCCTGTCTGGTCCACGCCGCCAATTATGAACGAAATCCCGAACGGGCGCATTCCGCCGTACTGGGTGAAAATCTGCTTCACATTGCTTATCTCTTTCACCAAAGTTTCAACCTGTATGGGCTCCTCGTAGTACATTATGTTTTCCTGCGCTTTCTGCCTCGCTATCTGCACAAGCCTTCTTGCGTCCCCCACAAGGCCTGCGGAAACCGCCGCAATATGGTTGTCGATCTTGAACATCTTTTCAATTGAATCGGGAAGCATCAGCCTTGACCCGACTTTCTTGTCCGCGCCTAAAAGCACGCCGTCCGCGTATTTCAAGGCGGCGCCTATCGTGCCCTGGCTTACTATTTTGCTCGCATATTCGACCTGGTACAGCCTGCCGTCGGGGCTGAACATTGTTGCCACGCGGTCATATGCCGCACTCTGCGAAGAAACAGGGTACATGACCCTTCACTCCCTTTTTTGCCTCTTTTTCAATATGTTTTAATCATAGTAAATTATATAAAGGGATGCTGGGGGCGGGTTTTGGTTTTCGGGGCTTTGCCTAAAACGCAAAAACACAAACCCCGTGCGGGTTTTTCGGGTTTTTGCGGGTTATTGGTTTGGCGGGCGGGGTGCAGAACCGCCCCGCTAATTTTTTATATTCCGCAGGCGTTTATCGGTTATGCGGAAGCGGGGCGGAAGCGCGGTTTCAGGGGCATTTGTGCGGGGAAACAGACGCCGCACTGCAGGGCGCGGCGGGCAGACCCTGCGCACGGGAGTGGCACGCGGGCAACGGCAAACCCTGCACACTAGGCTTCTAAATGAAATGGCGCGCAGGAATGAAAAACTTGCAGGCATAAGGCGAATGCATTTGCTGGCAAAAATGGCGAAAACCAAGCTCCCGCTGAAAATAGACAAAATCAGCGGAACCATGGAACTGCAAAGGATATGCGATGCGCTCGGGGTTAATTTTGAACGTGCGAGAGAATATGGACACAACGAAAAGCCGAACCTGAATGAATATGAAAACTGCAAGCGCATAATAATCAGGACCGCGGAAAGCAGGGCAGAATATGGCGGGAAGTATGCCTGCAAACATCCACGGGATGTTCTGGAGGACATAGACTTTCAACACAGGCATGATTTTTGGAATCGCCCATATATTGTTCAGAGGGTCGGGCGCAGGGAAGATATAGCGCAATACGGCACCATCACCCTGGCAAAATCCAGGGATGGCAAGGCATGGACTGGCTACGACTTTTCCAATGATGCAAGCAAGGCACAAGACGGAGTTTTTTGGCTGCTGAGCATAAAGAAATCCTTTAGGTTCAAAGGCGGCAGGCTCAGCCCTGCAGACAGCAAATCCCTCAATTCAGCAATAGGCGACAAGAACATCGGCCGCCTTGCCGAGCACATCATCGGCAGGGCGCCCCAAAATATATCGGGCGCCCTCGGCTGGTTCGCTGAGATAAGATATGTGAAATACAAGGGCAAAAGCAGGCCGTATTTCTACGACATGGTTACGGCTTAGCCCGCAGCGGAACCGCCCGCCTCAAGGCGGGCACTTGCAGTTTTCCCCAGGCTTTTGGAAGCGGGGTTGCGCACAACCCCGCGCTCCGAAAAGGCTGCAGCGGAAACGCACCCTCCGCAGGTTTATAAAGGAAAACGCAGTTATAGATATGAACCGAAGTCTGGTGAACAAACCATGGCTAAAGCGCTCTTTTACATAGAAGGGAAAAACGTGCCTGTGCAGCACACGGGCTGCAGGATTATTATCACAAAGGAACTCATCCACATGGGGTTCACGAAAGGAGGGGCATTCAACCTGCCGGACGGGAGGGTCGAGGTTGTGCTGGAAGGGGACAGGGAACGGCTTATAGAAACGCACAAGGCGATAAAGGAGAATTTATACAGCTGGCTGATTAATGCTTCAGAAAACAAGGAAGGACTGAAAAAGAAACTTGGGAACCCCGGCGTTAAGGTAAGCAAACTGGAGTTTAACGGCAGCCTTCTTGTCCTTGACATCGGCCTTTTCAGCCACTCGCTCACATTCGACCAGATATACAAGGGAGTGGATGTTTACAAGGAACTGGTTAACGCATGCCGTGAACTGGCGGGAATTTCCAGGGAAGCAACGGGCGCTTCCAGAGAGGCAGTAGGCGTTTCCCAGGAACTTTCAATGGCGATTAAGGGCCTGAACAAAACCCTCGCGGAAAAAAACGGCTGATTCAGAGTGAGAATTATGAACAAAAGAAAGAACACGGAGAAAGATTACCCGCTGGCCGCGCTTTCCCAGAAGGCGCTGATGCAGGTTTGGGGCAATAAAGAGGACGGCATCTGGGGAAAATACATTGACGGTTAGAATCCAGCTTTCTTTAGTTTTTTCTTATAATATCTGACAACAAGGAGAAGCCCACCCACTGCCGTAAAAATTAATGAAAAAGTATTTTGAGCATTTAAAAAACTATCAATAAAGGAACCGACGACAAACATGCTGACCAAAACAATAATAGGCGAAACAAAAAAATCAAAAATCAATTCACGGGCTTCATCAAAATATTGCCTCTCAGTCATTCCCATAGATTATCCCTCCAATAATCAAACCTTGCAAACGCTCCCGCTGGTTTTGATGGTTTTCGGCAGCACGGGCGTGCCTCCGACCTCTTTAACCGCGAGTATGCCCGCCTTTACATCCGCCTCGTGGCCCAAGGCACACCTTACAGCGCCGCGGTTCTGCGCGGGAGACCACTTGAAAAGCGTGAACTTCTGCCTTGCAGTGCCCACGGAACCGTAAAGCGAGAGCATGGTTTCCCAGAGCGCCTTTGAAACAGCGGATTCCTGCAGCCTTGTTGCGCAGGCAAGTTCGAATGAAATATAGCGCTTCTTTCCCCTCAGGGTAGGGGGAATCGGTTTTGTCTTTTTCTTCAGGCTTTTGTTATCCGCATTCATAATCTGGCCTTGCGCAATTATGCAATCCTCACATTTCCGCCTATCTTGTTGAAAATTTCCTTCTCAAGCCTGTAAACCGCGGGTTCGCAGGTGTTTATCAGCATGAGTATGCCCATGCTTGATTTTCCGTAGCGCGTCCTGAGGTAGTTGAACCTTTCAGCAAGCGTCACTACCTTGCTGCCGTTCACGCGCTTGTCCGCGTAATAAACAACCTTTTCCTCCCAGGTTTTCACGCCCCCCGTGAGGATTTCATCGAGCGCGTGCTTCCTGACGATTTTCGCGAGCGCGGGATAGCCCGCCTGCTTAATCATTTTGAAGCCCTCCTCGCCGTGCCTGACTTCCTCGTCCTCCAGCGACTGCGCCTTTGCAATGTCGTGCAGGAGCGATGCCCTGTCAACCGCCTCGGTGTCGATTTCGACGCCCGCATCGGCAAGCATATTTGCGAGCCTGTTCGCGATTTCGTTGACCTTTTCCGAGTGCTGTATTATGTTCTCCGGGTTGCCGGCTTTGCGCAGCATTTTTTCGCATTCCTTGCGAGTAGGCAGGTTCATCTTTCCACCCTCCGATTGCACACGTTCCGCTGATAGGCGTATGAAACAAAATGGCTGGGGCGGTTCTTTTAAATCTTGCGAATTCCGCAAATGCCGCAGTTCGAAGCCTGCGGAATTCGCAACTGCAACCTGAACGTCAGGCGTTCAGGTGCACATTCAAATCTACGATTTGAACTGTGCCAAAAACCGTGCACCGCGGTTTTTGGAACCTATCCAAAAACGCGCGAGGGTTCGGCGGGTTTTGCAGGAGTTAGTTTTTTATTTGCGGACTGCGTTGGTATATCATGGTGTGGAAATTCAAAAAAGTGCTGAATTATTTCAAACCCAGCTTTTGGCGAAATAGGGGCAAACAGCAAAGCACAGATTCAAACAGGAACGTGCCTGCAACTCAGGACGTAAACCCTTACAAATACTACCAGCCGCCGCCAGACCCAAAACCCGAGAGGGGCCTTTTCTGGAAAATCCCGATTAAAAGAAGCATCGGGAGAACTTACAGGATTAATCCGGAAATAAAGTATATGGGGCCCATGCTTCTGGAGCCCGTGGCACCTTTGCAGGGCAGGTTCTATGGAGTCCTAAGGCGGGCCAATATGGGGTCCGGCAAAACTCCCCGAAGCAGGATAATAGCAAGGCTGAGGACGAAAAAACTTCCGAAAAAGTTCGAGGAACTTACAATGGAGCACCTGAAGATGGTCTGGCAGGATGTCGGGCTGGCGCTACATACTGCGCCCGTGGAAGTTTATAATGAGTACATGAAAGAACTTGACGAGATTATGACGGAAATCGTTAAATCGCGCAGGCTTAAGTGACCGTGCGCGCCCTCACAAAAATTCCCGCAGTTCCCCGAGGTTCTGCGGGGAGCGCATCTCCAGCGCGTTCCTTGCGCCAGAGAAAATCCCGAACTCCGCTTTCCTGTTTTTGCATATTTTTGAAACCATCGACCAGTTCCTGAGGAGGAAAGAACGTGCCTGCCTGTCAGCGCCAAGGAAATCCGAAAACAAAACCGCAACCGTTGTCCCGCTGTCGTGGGCGCTCTGCGCAAGCGCGGTGTCGAAAGGCAGCCTCCCCGTGCCGCAGGGGCTAAGTAGGAAATCAATTCCCTTTGAAACGCCGAACTTGTTCAGTTCCGGCGTTCCCCCGAAAACGGCAACATAATCGGCCCACGCGTGCCAGCGCTTTATCTCGTTGCTGTCGCGCTTTGAAATTATTTTGCAGGATTTGAAGCCCGCAGCATGGGCGGCATCCGCTTCCGCGCGCGAGGGGAAATTAGAGGCGATTGCTATTTCGGCAGGGTAAATGCCCAGCGCTTCCGCCGCCTTTTTGAGTTCCTTAAAATCCGCGGAAAAAACAATATCAATCATGGGCATGCGCCCTTAAGGAATTAAACGAAAAAGGCGGCTTACTTCGCCATCCTGTCGTGCGCGCGCAGTGATGGGCGCACTTTCTCCGCTCCCTTCCCCCGCCTGCGCAGGCCGCGCATCTTCTTGCCCGCGCTTGTCAGGCCGCGGTCCGCCCTTCCTGAGTGCTCCCTTTCCGCAATCCAGCCAATCTTCTTGTCGTTAACTATCGCGGGATGTGAAACATCAACCAGAATAACCTCGAAATACTTGCTCATTCCGTCCTCCCCGACCCAGTAGGAATTCAGCACCTCGCAGTTCGGGTATTTTGTTCCTGCGCGCTGCTCGGCAATAGCCTTAATCGAAATCCTGCGCGTTAATTTGTTCACGCCCATGCGCTTGGGCCTGCGCCCACGTTTCGGCCTTGTGTGCATTCCCGAACCCCTGCGAACGCGAACGCGCACGACAACAAAACCCTGTTTCGCCCTGTAACCGAGAGAGCGCGCGCGGGGGAGGTTCTGCGGCTTCTCGACCCTGACAACAGATTCCTTCTCCTTCCTGAACTCAATCATGCGCTGCCTGTAAAGCGCACCATAATCGTAACCCTCGCCCTTCTCCTTGGCGAATTCCTTCTGGAATGTCTCCCTTACGTAATCCGATGCAGTTGCCATATCGACCGCCAAAAACCGCAAAATACGGGTTAATCCGATAGGAATTAACCCATGCAAGGGTTTTAAAACTATTGGGGAAGCGGGTTTTTATATGGCGCTCCGGGAAGGCGGCAATTAGGGGCGGGCTTATGAAATGCACGCGCTGCGGCAAGAAGGCTGTTGTAAACATCAAGTACGGCCCCGATGCCTACTGCAAAAAACATTTCCTCGAATTCTTCGAGCGCAGGGTTAGGAGAACCGTGCGCATGAACAGCCTCGTGCGCAAGGGCGAGAAGGTTGCTGTTGCTTATTCGGGAGGCAAGGATTCGGGCACAACGCTTTTCCTCCTCAACAAAATTCTCAAAAACCGCAACCAGGTGGTTGCGGTTATGGTTGATGAGGGCATACAGGGTTACAGGGACAGCGCGCTGAAAATCGCGAAAAAGAACTGCAAAAAGTGGGGTGTTGAATTTGCAGAGGCGAAATTTGCGGATGAGTACGGCTTTACAATGGTTGACGTGGCAAAAAAAACCACCGCAAAAAAGGTTTTGGGAAGCACGTGCGCATTTTGCGGGGTTCTGCGCAGGAACCTAATCAACAAACTCGCGCTTTCCGCAGGGGCGAAAAAGGTCGCAACAGGGCATAACCTTGATGACGAAACCCAGAGCATTGTTATGAACCTTTTTGACAATGACATGCAGCGCATGTCCCGCTTGGGCCCCATAAACGCAACCCTGCGCAGGGGTTTCGTGCCGCGCATCAAGCCTTTGTACGAATGCCCTGAGGAGGAAATCGAACTCTTCGCAGCGCACAGCGGAATTGCTCACTACTCGCATGAAAAATGCTGCCCCTTCAAATGGCAGGCGAAACGCAATTTTTTCCGCGAGATGCTGGAGGATGCGGAGGAAAAATTCCCGGGCACGAAGTTCAAAATCCTAAAATCCTTTTCGCAGATTAAGCCCGCGCTTGCAAAATCGGGAAAGCGCGCGCAAGTTCAAGAGTGCGAAAAGTGCGGCGGACCCTCAAGCGGGGCAATGTGCGGAACCTGCGTGCAGTTGGGGAAGATGAAGTGACTGTGCCTTTTCATTCCTTCCTGCAGACTGCAACCATATACGTCGGCTGATGGCTGCCATTTATTTTTAGTTTTTTTACTGCAGCATCCTGCAGATTGCCACCCTGCTTGGCAGATTTTCTCCCAGTAAGCAGGTTGCGGAAACGGGCAAGAGGGCCAAGAATGCCGGAATAACTAAGCAGCCTCTTAAGCCTTGCGTGCCGATATGCCTGCTTTGACGAAAATATCATCTGGCCATACAAGCCCTCAACCTTGAAATGTTTTCCAAGGGCGCCCAAAAATTCATCAGGCAAGTATTCCTTCACGTGATGGGGATTGAAGGGTTTCTTTACAAAAGGGCTTGCAAAATACCTATTAGGGGTTGAAATAATCGCAGTGCCGCCTTTTTTTAGAACCCTTTTCATTTCACTCAGCATGCCGTCCGGATTTGTTACGTGCTCCAGCGCTTCAAAGGCGCATATTACATCAACGGAATCGTTTTTCATTTCCAGCCCGCCAGCATCCATCTTCTTGAACTCAAGATTTTTCCGTTTGTAATTTTCTTTCGCAAATTCAATCGCTTTCGGAGATACATCAACCCCGGTTACTTTCGAGGCTCTTTTGGCCAATATCTCTGAACCGTAACCTATGCCACAGCACAAATCAAGAACATTCTTTCTGTCAACAAGGCCTTCCTTCACGGCAAAAGTATACCGTTCCTTATTATCCGACCAGTCAGCCGAAGGCAGAACCCCGAGAACCGCCCGTTCGGAATGTTTCCTGAAAGGCGGGTACCTGCTCCGCTTAAAGTTCGCCAAAGAATAAAGTTTTGGGTCGATTTTTTTCATCTTATTTGCCACCGCAACAGTTGTTCGCCCCCAAAGGGCGAACTGCCATTTTTGCAAGTCGTGCCTTGTGTTTCTTTCGCCGGCAGTGCCTTGTGTTCTTTTCGCCAGCCTTTTCTTTCCAAGAAAAGGCCGAATGGGCCCGGGCGGGATCGAACCGCCGATTTCCACCATGTCAAGGTGGCGTCATAACCGCTAGACCACGGGCCCGTGGACCATAAGGAGTAGGGGCTGGAAAGTATTTTAATGTTTCATTCCGCCCTGCAGAGGGTGAGGCGCGGCTATTTCCCGAACCGGTTAAACATGCGCGCAAGCAGGCCTATTTTCGGCTCCCTTGCGGCAAGATATTCCTCCAGATAGAGCCTGAACGCAAGGCTCTGCGCTATTGAAAACTGGTTATTGCTCCGCTTAAGCCTGCCTTCGGAATCTTTTACCGCGTGGCGCTCCATCAGGTCGGACGACGTGATGCCCGAGCCGCTTAAAAGGGACACTTTTGCATCCGGGTTCAGCCGCAATATCGCGGCCTTTGTCGCATCATATGTCCTTCCGCTGCTTGACACATCAGCAATATAATAATTCTCTACGCCGCCGGAAACAATTCCCAACCCGCGTAATTTTTTTGCGATTAGTTCCTCTGCTCCTATTAACGTTGCTTTTTCTCGCCCATCCCTGGACGGGGTCACAAAATACCTGGCAAACCCCGGGGGGCGCTTCGCATAGTATTTGTTAAGCGTCACAAACGCCCTGAACAAATGGTGCATGCCCTGCCCGACAAAAATCATTCTGCTTTTCTTCGGGAACCTGCGGCGCAGCAGCCCTTCGGCAGAGCGCACTATTTCCCTAAAATGATCCTTGGACTTGGGGCCCTCGGGATGAAATTCCAAAAATTTGCGCGCCTCTTCGGCGAAATGTAGGGGAAGTTTCTTGACGACCTTAATTTTTGCCGGATTGCGGGCGGCAGTAAACGGATTGGCTTTCATGGAATAATAAAGGCTGCGGGAAATATAAAGTTTTCATATTGGGCGCATGCCAATTGCAGCGCCTATTTCCCCTTCTTCTTGCCGCTCTTGCCCTTTTCCCTCTCCGTCAGCTTGTCCAGCGCAATGCCCATTTCCTTCGCGAAGTTCCTCTCGAAATCGTCGAGTTCCTTTAACTTGCCGTCTATCTGCGCAATGTGCGCGTCAAAGGTTTTCTGCCTGCGCTCCAGTTCGGCGGTGAGTTCCTTCTTTGCCGCGTTGAAGCCGTCCACATTCTTCTTTATCACATTAACAAACTGCTGCCTGAATGCGCGGAACTCCTCCATGGATGCCATTATTTTATCCACGTCCAGCTCCTTAACAAGTTCGTCCATGTCCTCGGCTTTCGCCTTTATCGCCTTGTCCCACACTGCGCGCTCGGCCTCGAGCAGCGCCCTGACCTGCGCGGATGATTCCTTCTTCATTTCCTCCAGCCTGCGGTCGTTCAGGCGCGAGAATTCCGCCTTCGAGCGCTCGAACGCGTTTTCAATCTCGCGCGGCTTGTCCGTGAACTGCTTCCTCAGTGCGCGCATTTCCACGAGCGCCGCCTTGATGCCCTCGGGGTCAAGTTTGCCCTTCATGTCGTCGAGTTCCTTTATCCTCTTCTGTATTTCATGGGTAAGGGTGTCGCTCTTCTCCAGCGCCATCTTGTCGATTTTTACCTTCGCGTCCTCCATAAGCCCTTCCCTGATTTTGGATTCGAGCTCGATTGCGCGGTTTATGCGCATCTGCATGTCGTCGCGCTGCTTCTTGGAGGTCTCAATGAATGACTCTATTTCTGATTTTGATTTTATAATGGAGGAGTTCATTTCGCTTATGAGGGAGGATTTCAATTTATCCAGCGAGGCGACCTTTGCCTCCACATCGGAAAGGAGCGCGGCATTTTCCGCCCTCTGCGACTCTATTTTTGCCATTGAGGTGCGGGCAAGCTCGTCGATTTTCTTCAGTTCGGACATCTTGTCCTTAACCGACTGCAGCACTTCATTGCCGCGCGCGTCCAGCTGCGAGTTTATTTTCTCAATCATCAAAGTGCGCTGGCTGCCGAAAATAACCTGCATTTTCTTTATCTCGCGGTCCACGGCAGCGGCAGTCTTGTCGCTTATTTTCTTGTCCATGTCCCTCTTGAGGCGTTCCATCTGCTCGAGCTTTGCGTCGACTGTCGCAAGAATGCCCTTTTCCCAGAGTTCCGCAATGTCGCGGTCGGGCTGGGGAGAGCGCATGCCGATTCCCGCGCTTTCCAAAAATGATTTTGACGCGGGAGCTGCACGCGAGGGCTGGGATGAGGAACGCGGCAAAGGTTCTGCCTCAGCCTCGAGGTCGGGCTCCTCTTCCGCGGGTTCCTCTTCCTCCGCGGTCGCGGGTGCTGCCTCCGGAACCCCCGAGGCTGCAAGCTCGCGCTTGGTTTCATTAAGGAGCAGCCTTGCCTCCCTAGGGGACACGCCGATGTCGCGGAGGTTCGAAACAACCTCGTCGTCCGTAACCTTGAGCGCAAGGAGCTTCCTTACGGATTCCTTTAGAATAGTGCGCTTATCAACTGGCATAACTGAACCCTTATAGAATAACGTATCATGTATAAAAGGGTTTTTGTAGAGGGCTGCCATGTTGTTCGCGCAGGGCGCGAACTCTTTCTTTCTTTTGGGCAACCTGCACTTTTCTTTCTTCGAAAAGAAAGAAAAGGGCGGGATGGACCCGGCGGGAATCGAACCCGCGGTCTCGCCCAGTTTGGCGCATGGAAAACCGCGCTGCCAAGGGCGTATGTTACCACTACACTACGGGCCCATTACAGACAAAGAAATGGGGGGCGAAAGCTTTAAATTTGCGGTTTGCATATAAACTAGCGGATAATATGGGGATTGTAAGAATAATCGGAAAAATAAGGGGCTCGAAGGCGGGGAAACTGTTCAGGTTAGACAGGCGGAAGAATACAACAAGGCTCGGCGCGGGCATGCCCGATCTCAAACCCGGGGATACCTCATTTACACGAGCGAAAACATATCTCATTAAGGGCGGAAGCCAGAAACCCGACAGAAGGGCGGGGCAGAAATAAACCCGCGCACTACGGCGAGATTAAAAGAACATTGTCCCCGCGCAGTATCAGCTTTCCGTACTTTGTTTTGGGAACGCCATCCTCGAGGTGCTCCGCATTTTCAAGCACAAGGTTCATGTGCACGTCGAACGCCTTCAGGGTTCCGCGGATGTTCATTTTTCCCTTAAGCAGGACTAAAACATCCTTGCCTATGGAGTCGTTCAGCAGATCGAATGGCCTGTTTGTCATTGAATTACCTCCTATTACTGAGCCTCTTGCCGGTTTTTCCCGCCAAAAATCCCCTTAATCTTCCCTATGAAACCCGAGAAAATGCCCTTGCGCTCCGCGGGCGCGGATTCGGGGGCATCAAACTTAACGGGAATGCCCGCAAGCTTTGCCGCAAGTTTCTGTATCGCAATCGAGCCCTTGCTCCCCGGTGTCCTGACAATCACGGGCGAAACCCTGGACTGCATAAAACTGTACCTTATTTCCGGATCGTAGGGGATAAGGCCGTAAATCGGAAGTTCCAGCATCTTCATTATGTCGTCCGGCGATATTTCCCCGCGCTCGCCGCGCATGAAGTTAACAACAACCCCTATTGGCCTAACCCCCAAACGCTGGGCGGTTATCTTTGCCTTGAGCACATCCGCAATGCTCGGCGCATCCGGCGTTGTTATAAGCAGGACTTCCTCGGCAGCGCTTATTGCGGCAAGGACGTTCTTCTCAATCCCCGCAGGGGCGTCAAGAAGCACGAAATCGAACTGCCTTGAAATGCTTTCCACAATGCTCTGTATCCTTTCCGCATCCACGCGCCTGTAGGTATCTATGCTCAGCCCGGAGGGAACGACCTTCACGCCCGCGGGGCCGTCGTAAATCGCGTCCTGTATTGTCGCTTCGCCAAGAAAAACGTCGTGCAGGGTTATGGGCGAGGACTGCATATTCAAAAGCAGGGAAAGGTTTGCCATGGCTATGTCCGCGTCTACAACGCAGACCTTTAGGTTGCGCTTTGCAAGCGCAATCCCGAGGTTGGCGGTGATGCTTGTTTTTCCCACACCGCCCTTGCCAGAAAGAAGCGTTATTACCCTTCCCAAAAAAACCACCAAAACGGGAACTTAAGGTTCACTGAATTGGAATTCATTATAATGGGGGCGTTACATGTTAATAAGCTTTACTTCCGCCCGCGGTACCGGGCATTATTGCACGTCCCCCGCCAGCTTTGCGCTATTCCTTGAATCGAGGAAAATCTCGACATCCTTTGCAATGGCCTTCATCTCAACGGAAGCAAGGTTCGAGCCCGCGCGGATTATGTAAATCTTGTCCCTGAAGGGCATTATCATGTACCAGTCATCCTCGCCCTTTATCAGCACTGCCTCGCTCCTCGGTATTTCCGAGGAGATGTAATTGAAGAGCGCCGTGCCGGTAACGGCCTCGTTCATGCCGTTGCCGTTGCTCGAGATAAGGCAGGTGCCGTTGCCGTATGAGACGCAGATGCTGTCCACCATGTGCTTTTTCTTCAGCGTTTTCACAAGGGCGTTGAGCTCCTTTACCTCGGCGTTAAAATCGAACTTCGAGGTGTAATTGTAGAGGAAATCCAGCTGCTCCTTGGGGACAGTGGTTTCGTCATATGCAAGTATGCCGTTCACGAGCCTCTGGAGCAGTCTCCTTACGCGCCTCATTTTAGCCATGCCATTGCCGCCATACAAAAATACACACAACTGCCGCAATGGTTCCCGCCATTGTGCCCCAACCCTTGCCTAAAACCCTATTTTCCGCAATCTCCACCCGAACCGAAAACTAAAACCCAATCCCTTAAAACATTCTAGTGCGGTTCAGAATTTAAAGCATTACCCCAGGCCGCTGAGGCCGAACTTCTTGAACACCGATTCACGGCTTTCGTGCGTTTTCAGCACTTCGGAAAGCACCTGCTTCGCGTACTGGCCGGTGAACTCCTTTACGTACATCCTGCCTGCCTCGTTCTTCAGCAGCGGCTTTGGCAGGGCAATCTTGTCGTTGAACGCCGTCACGAGCTCAATCTGCTGGTTGCTGAGGTTGTAAATGTCCACCGCGCCGAAATCCGCGGCAAATGCGTTGAACGCCTGCACAAGCGCTGGCTCGCCGAAAACCGTGATGTCGTAGTTCAGGTATTCGTAAAAGGACGCGACAAGCATGCCCTTCCTGAATATGAGCACGCCCTCCTCCATGCCGTCGAAGCCGTCTATTGTAACCACGACATAGCCCGAGAAGGCGCGCTCGAAAAGTGAGTTTATTATTCCTGCCGCGTCAAACTCGCGCAGGCTCACTTCCTCCGCAACAGGCTCCCCGACGGGCAGGTTCATAACTATCACGTCACAATTAATCATTTAAGCACAATCACGTGGTCCGCATTGTTCTTCAGCGCAGCGGAACTTGCCTCCTCGGCAAGCACGACAATCGTTTCCTTCCCCGCGCGCTTCGCCTTCACGATTGCGGGCAAAAAATCGCTGTCCCTTGTTACGAAAGCGATTGCGTTTATCGAGGGGTTGTAAACCGCCTCCACAGCGTCGGCGGCCATGCTTACATCTATGTCCCCCACGGTTATGATGCTTTCAAAACCCTGGTTGACAACCGCCTCAATCAGCTTGTTGTTCGCGTACTGGTTCAGGAAAACCTTGCCTATTTTTATTGTGCCGAACTTTCCTATGAGTTCCTTTACTTCTTTAAGGTCGATGCCGAGCTCCTTGCGCAGTATGTTCGGGCCGTCTATGAACACGGCAATGTTGTGCTTCGGCTTCGGCTTGGATGCCTTTGCAATGGTTTCCTTAACCCTGTCTATAACGTTCACGGGGGGCATATTAACACATATAGTTACTGCAAAAGTATATTAAGTTAGCGCGGGCGGGCGTTTTTGCGGGTTTGCGGCCGCGGGCAAATGCGGGGCGCAAAAAACCAAAAACAAAAACAACGCGCGCGGCGTTGGTTTTTTTGGGGTTGCAACCATTCAATAAAACGAACGATTATTTTATATATTGAATGATTATTTTATATATCATATGTTCAGCAACTGGAAAAGGTTCAAGGGCTGGCTTGTGCTGGAGTTCTTCCTCGAAAACGGCACAAGGATTCATGTGAACGGGCTGGCGAAAAAACTCAAAATAAGCCCGGGAACGGCGCAGACATACCTGACCGAGTACGAAAGGCAGGGAATGCTGGAAAGGGAAAAAACCGCAAACACAATGGGCTACAGGCTAAGGGAGAGCCCGCTCTCGCTCGAACTGAGGAAAGCCCTGTTCATATCGAAAATCGGCAATTTTGCGGCGGAATTCCTGAAGGAGAACCCTCACACGGCAAAGCTGGCGCTTTACGGCAGCCATGCGAAGGGAACCTATGATATGAAAAGCGACATAGACCTTATAGCAATAAGCCAGGACAAAAAGCCGGGGCTGAAGGCGCTGCAAAGGCTCGAGGAAAAAACAGGCAAGGAGGCGGCTATTCAGGTTTTCACCCTTGCCGAATGGAAAAGGCTGCTTGAAAAAAACGACCACTTTGCGTTTGCGGTTATCGGAAACAGCATAATGCTTGCTGGTGAGCCTCTATGAAAATTTCGGAACTTGTCGAAAAGGGGCATTTAATCAGGTGCCTGCCCGGAAGGCGGGAAATAGACGGTTCGCTCGCACTCTCGGAGCGGTTTCTGGAAAAGGCAAAAGGAAACGAGAAAATCGAATATTATGACATTGCCCTGAGCCTTGCATACCAGTCGATGTTCCATGCTGCGAGGGCGCTGCTTTTCAAAAACGGCTGCAAGGAGCGTAGCCATAAGGCGGTTGTGATTGCGCTGAAGGAAATATACGGAAAGGAAAAGGAACTGGCAAGGCTTATTGAGGCGCTTGATGCATACCGCATATCAAGGCATGCAATCCAATACTCGGGGGCTGGCTGCTCGAAAGAGGACGCGGAAGAGGCCATAAAGGACGCGAGGAAGTTTCTGGATTTGGCTGATGCGCTGCTTGCGAAGGCTGAGAAGAACGGCGGTTCGGAAAGAAACAAAAAAGCACCTAGCGCGCCATGACTTTAAGGTCCTTGTTGTAGGCGACGAAATTAACCAGCGGCGGGCCTGTGCGGATTTCAACATCGAACCTTTCGGACAGCCACATCAGCACTTCCCCCGCTTTCTTTTGGCCGAGCACGTCCCAGTGAATCTCCCCTGCAAGGCATTTGGCATTCATGAGCGTTTTTGCGCCGCCCTTTATGAGGTCGTACTCCGCGCCCTCGATGTCGAACTTTATTAAATCGAATTTTTTGCCAAGAGAGTCCAGGGTTGCCATGTGCACGCGTTCGGTGCCGCGCTTAGTCTCTTTGTTTTTGTAAATTGAATGCGAACCCGGGTTTTCCCCGAGGTAAAGCAGGCCTGTGCCGTTTTTGCTTCCTGTGGCGAATTCGTGAATTTCCGCACTTACGTTGTTTGCCCTGAGGTTGCGCTCAGCCAGCTCGCGGTTTGCGGCAACGGGCTCGCAGAGTTCAAGCCTTGCACTAGGAAATTCCGATGCAAAAAACAGCGCCGAACCGCCAAAGTTTGCGCCCAGGTCAAGGGCGGATTTTATGCCGATTCCTCGCCTGATTTTGTACTGCTTCCTGCCGAAAATCTCGTTCGCAACCTCCAGGTCATGCCCGTTGTCCCTGAGCCAGAGCTTTATCTGCCTGCCGTTTATTTTCATGAGAGGCTTGAATTTGAAGAGGCCTTTCTTCCTTATGCCAAGGTTGCGCAGGCCTCTCCTGTAAAGCACCTTTGCGACATATCTGCGCTTTGTTCCCTTGGAATCAAAATCCCACACAGGGCTCTTAAAAAGATTAACGGCGGATTTCAGTTTCCACGGGATTTCCTTAACGCGCATGAAATAAAAACGCCCCGCGCCTTAATAAACCTGCCATTCTGCAGGTCCGCAGGCTAGGCCTGCTGAGCCCCAAGGCGAAGCAGCCCGGATCACGCGCGGATCCCTCCGCGCCGCAACAAATAAAAACACAAGCCACTTTCTTATTTCAGGTTTCTTTTGATTTTCATGGGGGCGTGGGAGAATGGCTGAAATAGAGAAGAAGTTTGTCAAGGCGGGGCAGGTAAAGGAGGGCGGATATGTCCTTGCGGACGGCGCTGTCTGCCAGATAAGGATGATTGAAAAATCAAAGCCGGGAAAGCACGGCGCTGCAAAGGTGCGCATCACCGCAATCGGGATTTTCGGGGAGGGAAAGAAAACCATCCTCAAGCCCACCGGGGACGATGTGGAGGTGCCGATAATAAAGAAGGGCAGCGGCCAGGTTGTTGCGGTAATGGGCGACACGCTGCAGATAATGGATATGGAGAATTACGCCACTTACAACCTCCCTAAGCCGGCGGACATAAGCGGGCTTGCCTCCGGCTCAGAAGTCGAGTACCACCAGTACGGGGACAAGATAAAGGTAATCAGGAAGAAATAGGAGCTGCACGGGTTCTGCCGCGCAGGTGGCGCGCGAACCCGCGGTTTTTCCGCAAAAAATCCCCGAAAATTCGTTTTTGCCCCAGGTTCCGGCAAGAGTTATAAAGGCTTGCCGTACATAAACACTCTGATGAAAATAAGTTGTGTCATTCCTGCATTCAATGAAGAGTCCACGATAAGGGGCGTGCTGCGCAGCGTCAAAAAGGTAAAAAGCATAGATGAAATCATAGTTGTCGACGACGGCAGCACCGACCGCACCGCGCAGAGGGCGAAGGCGGAGAGAGTGAAAGTAGTAAGGCACGGCACAAATAAGGGAAAGGGTGCGGCGATAAAAACAGGCTTTGCGCAGTCAACCGGCGACGTGATACTTTTCCTTGACGCGGACCTGTATTCCATAACCCCGAAAAAGATAACCGCGATGATACAGCCCATAAGGGAGGACGAGGCGGATTTCGTAAAGGCGTCGTTCTCAAGGGCGAGGGGGCGCGTAACAGAGCTTGTGGTTAAGCCGCTCCTGCATGTGGTGTTCCCGTTCATGAACTTCAGCCAGCCGCTGAGCGGGCAGTTCGCGATAAAGAGGGAACTTGTCGGCGAACTGAAAATAGACGACAAGTGGGGCGTGGATATACAGATACTTTTCCAGATGGTAAAGAAGGGCGTGAGGATTTCGGAAGTGGACATAGGGGCGCTTGTGCACAAGAAACAGCCCATAGAGAACCTTACCGTGATGTCTGAACAGGTCATTAAGTCCATACTTTCGGAGATAGGGATAATAGCGAACAAGCACAAGCTGATAGTGTTCGATTTCGACAAGACGATAATAAGTGACAGCAGCATAGAGATTGTTGCAAGGGAGTTCGGGCTGGAGAAGGAACTTGGGGAATTGCGCGCGGACTATAAGGCGGGGAAGATAAAGGACTACAACATAACGCTTGAAATGGCGCGGCTGATGAAGGGCAGGACAAAGAGGGATTTCGAGAGGGCATGCAGGCAGATGCGCCTGACAAAGAACATGCCGCAGGTCGTGGAGTGGCTGAAGAAGAGGCAGTACGAACTCGGCATAATTTCCATCGCATTTTCCCCTGTTGTCGAGTTCTTTGCGGAAATGCTTGACATAAGCGGGGAAAACGTGATATGCCCCGTGCTTGTGGCGGACAAGAACGGCAGGTATACCGGGGAGGTTATCGCTAAAACAAGGTACAACTCGGCGTGTTGCGACAAGATAATATGCAAATCAGACGCGGCAAAGGAACTGATGAGGAGGCTCAAGGTGAAGCCCGAGGAGTGCATTGCTGTCGGCGACGGAAAATCCGACGAATGCATGTTCCGCGCATGCGGGCTTTCGCTTGCCTACAGGCCCGAGGTTCCGACAGGGGACATCAGGATAACTAACATGACCGAAGTGCTGATTTACGCGGAATGAGTTCAGGCTATTTTTGCGAAAAGCACCGCTCCCTTTTTCACTTTCGTTCCCGCCTTAAGCAGGCCGAATTTGCAGTCAGCGAGCGTGCCTGCCTTAACCCCCAGCTGAGAATTTATTTTCTCGCTTGCTTCCGGCATGAACGCGGAAAGCAGGATTGAAATTATGCGCAGCGAATCAGCGAGGGAGTAGAGCACGTTGTCCAGAGCATTCTCATCCTTGCCCGCGAGTTTCCAGGGCTCTTTCTCATTTATGAATGCGTTGCACGACTTCACGAACGCGAAAATTTCCCCGAGGGCAAGGTGAAGTTCGAGTGCCTGCATGTGCGCCTCTATTTTGGCGAGTTCCAGTTCCTTCTGCAAACCCGCATCTGTGCTTCCTTTCGGCACCTTTCCCCCGCGGTATTTCCCGAGCATAACCAATGTGCGGTTCAGCAGGTTGCCGAGTTCGTTTGCGAGCTCGTTGTTTATGCGCTTCGCAAGTTCCGCCTCCGAGAAGTTGCCGTCCTCGCCGAAGGGGAGTTCACGGAGGAGGAAATAGCGCAGGGCATCGACAGGATACTTTTCCGCGAGCGCGAGGGGGTCGATAACTGTTCCCCCGCTCTTGCTCATTTTCTCCCCGCTCTCGGTGTTTATGAAGCCGTGGACGAAAACCATTTTCGGGGGCTCGATTCCGCCTGCAAAAAGCATCGTCGGCCATATCACGGAGTGGAACCACAAAATGTCCTTGCCGATTATGTGAATATCGGCGGGCCAGTAATTCTTTGCCTTTCCGCCGTTCTTGCCCTTTGCGCCCGCCTTTGCCCCTACCCTCGCGCCTGAAACGTAATTCGTCAGCGCATCGAACCACACATACATCGTGTGTTTTTTGTCGTTCGGAAGGGGCACGCCCCATTTGAGCGAGGAGCGGGAAACGCTCAGGTCCTTCAAACCCTCCTTGAGCCTGTTTTCCATCTCTAACTTTTTGCCCGCAGGGAGCACGAAGGTTTTGTTTTTTTTGTAAAGTTCCAGTAGCTGCGGATAATAATTCCCCATCTTAAAAAAGTAACTCTCCTCCCTCACAACCTCGCACTTCTTCTTGTGCACGGGGCAGTTCCCTTCCTCCAACTCGCGCGTGAGGTAAAAGTTCTCGCACTCCGCGCAGTAAAGGCCCTCATATTCGCCCCTGTAAATGTCGCCCTTTTTCACAACGCGTGAGAACAAATCCTGCGCTGTTTTTTCGTGGTCCGCATCGGTTGTGCGGATAAAGCGGCTGTTGGAAATGTTCCACGCGGCGCAGAGTTTCTGGAACGCCTTTACCTGCATATCCACGAATTCTTTGGGCTTCATCCCCGCGCGTTCCGCGGCGCGCTGAATTTTCAGCCCGTGCTCATCGGTTCCCGTGAGGAAAAACACGTCTTCCCCCAAAAGGCGGTGCCAGCGCGCAATCGCGTCCGCGCACACCTTTTCATAGGCGTGCCCCAGATGAGGCGAGCCGCTCGGGTAGTCTATGGCTGTTGTTATGTAAAACTTCTTTGCCTTTGCAACCATGGAAAAAGGTTGTCTGGAGGAATATTTAAAGGTATTTACCAGTTTCTCTTCTTTTGCTTCGCCTGCGCCTCGGCAAGAAGGCGTAAAATTTGGCTCGTGGGCTTTCCGTAATTGTCCATAAGAATTCTGCTCACCCCATCGTAAGACCTGAAGCGCCTTAGCAGTGGCAAGGATGCGGGCTGTTCTTTTGTGAGATTGCATAATAAAATCAGCACGGGGTCCCTACTCACCGCGCCAGGGCTTACTTTTTGAAGAATCGGCATCCAGTGTTTGTGGGTTTCAGAACTAGAATTAATCTCCTCATCGAACTTCTGGAGAACGGTATTTATCAAATCGCCCGCCTTCCGCATATTCCCAAACTTGTTCAGGAATCCGGCCGCATCTACAGGACCCACCGATGAAACAAATCTGGCTGCGCTGATAGCCTTATGACTGTACGGGGCCGGCCCACCAAATAACATAACCGGGCGCGAAAAGAAGTTCGCAGTGGTTCTCTTTGTCTTAACCTGAAAAACAGAGGCAGGAAGAGGTGCCGGCAACTTCCATTGCGTGCGCGCCTTCATGTCAGGAATGTCGGTCGGCAGAAACAGTGAATGCAGTTCCCGCCTGCCGTGCTCGCCCAAGGCACCCATAAACTTGCCCGCGTTTGTTTGGTTTTGCGAGAATAAAGCCACGCTCTGTTCAAATTCTTGCATGGGAAAAAACATAGTTCCTATCGAAGAATTCGACCCGATTTTTTCTACTCTCTTGATGAAAACATTTCTCTGCCTCGCATATTCCTGCAGGTTACGGAATTCCTGCAATATTGGTTTTTGCAGGGCTGAGAATTTATCGTAATCCTTTATTCTCCCGGTTTCATAATAGCCTCTCGCAAGAGCCGTCAGTTTCTTGTAGAGGGTTAAAAGGTGCTTATTTACGGCTCCTGATGTTTCATCCGGTCTAACAAGCCGCCTCTTTGGCGGAACTCCCTTTCTCTCCATATAATAACCAACGCCGCGGGGGTTATTATTAATATTGTTTTTATGGTTTTCCCTCCTATAGGTAGCAGGTGAGTAAGGCAAAACGCGGCGGGGTTTCGGGGGCTAAGGGATGAAAGGCAAAGGAACGCCAAGGGTTTCGGGGGCAGGGCAATGAAGGGGAAAGGCACGCCAAACTTCGGCGGTTTGCCGAAGGAATTTTCAGGGTATGAAAAGGCGGAAATTGTTGTTCTGCCTGTCCCCTATGACGGCACGAGCACATGGATAAAGGGCGCGGACAAGGGCCCCAAAGCGATACTTGAGGCTTCCGCGAACATGGAACTTTACGACATAGATACGGATTCGCAGGTTTGCGAGCGCGGGATTTTTACGGATAAGCCCATTTGTGCGGGAACAAAAATGAAACCAGAAAAAATGGTTGGGGAAGTTGAGAAAAAGGTTGCCGGGCATTTGGGCAAAGGCAAGTTTGTTGTTACCCTCGGCGGGGAGCATTCGGTAAGCGTGGGGGCGATAAAGGCGCACGCTGAGAAATACAGGGGAATGTGCGTGCTGCAATTGGATGCGCACACGGACTTAAGGCAGGAATATGAGGGTTCAAAATACAGCCACGCATGCGCAATGGCACGCGCACGCGAGATTTGCCCGATTGTGCAGGCAGGGATACGCAGCATGGCCGAGGAGGAGAAGGAATTTTTGGCGAATGGGAAGGGCGGGGGAAAGGGAAATGTTTTTTTCGCGAAGGACATTGCCGGGAAGGGCGGCTGGCAGGAAAAGGTTGTTGCCCTACTCGCTGAGAAGGTCTACATCACAATCGACCTCGACGTTTTCGACCCTTCAATCATGCCCTCGACTGGCACGCCCGAACCTGGGGGGTTGGGATGGTATGAGGTAATGGAACTCCTGCAAAAGGCAACCGCGGAGCGCGAGGTTGTGGGGTTTGATGTTGTCGAACTTTGCCCTACTCAACACAACAGGGCGCCGAATTTCACGGCGGCAAAGCTTGTTTACCAGATTTTAAGCCAAAAATTCCGCGGAGGGAAATGAGGGCGCACGGAATTTGCCGCGCCCCAAATTTCCGCGCGGGAAGCGGAGGGAAAAAATGAGCACCAAAAAATACATGAAGGAAACCGTGAAGCACATCGACGTGAAGTCTTTCGACGCAACGCAGATTATCGGGGCGATGAAAGGAATGTCTTTCACAGCAAGGGACACCGCGAGGGCTGCGGAAATACTGAACATGATGCTCGCGGATAAAGATTGCACAATCATGCTGTGCATCGCGGGCAGCACGAGCGCGGGGGGGTGCATGCAGGTTTATGTTGACATGGTGAAGAACAACATGGTTGATGCAATAGTTGCAACTGGGGCAACAATTGCGGATATGGATTTCTTCGAGGCGCTGGGGTTCAAGCATTACATAGGGACGCCGAATGTGAACGACACGGAACTGCGCAAGCTTTACATAGACAGGATATATGACACATTTATAGATGAAGAAGAACTGCAGGCGTGCGATGCAACTGTGAAAAAAATCGCCGACACGCTGGAGCCGAGGCCGTACTCATCGAGGGAATTCATAAAGGAAATGGGAAAATACCTTGTGAAGAACTCGAAGAAAAAGGATTCGCTTGTGCAGGCTGCGTATGAAAATAACGTGCCTATATTCTGCCCAGCGTTTTCCGACAGCAGCGCGGGCTTCGGGCTTGTTATGCACCAGCACGAGAACCCGAAAAAGCACCTCTCGATAGATTCCGTGAAGGATTTCCGCGAACTAACGGAAATAAAGATGCGCGGGAAAACAAGCGGGCTTTTCATGATAGGCGGGGGCGTTCCAAAAAACTTCGCGCAGGACACCGTGATATGCGCCGAGATTCTGGGAAAAGACGTGCCCATGCACAAGTACGCGGTGCAGATAACGGTTGCGGACATGAGGGACGGGGCGTGCTCGAGTTCCACGCTAAAGGAGGCGCAGTCCTGGGGAAAGGTGGATGTGAGCTACGAGCAGATGGTGTATGCGGAGGCGACCTCCGTGCTGCCGCTTATAATAAGCGATGCGTACCACAAGGGCGAATGGAAGAAGAGGCCTAAAAGGGAGTGGGCGAAGATATTTGATTGACTGCCCGCAAATGCAGGTTCGGATTCCTAACCCAATATGAATAATACTTTTTGCCGCTTCCATATATCGGCAAGGCAGAAACGCCGAACCTGCGGAATTTTGCCGTTGTTTTTTGTTTTTGTTCCGCAAAATAACTCCCAATACGAATTCTCCCTTGCGGGGGTTTCCTCCCGCACCGGAAACGAGCCCTGCGCGGGTTTATAAACCCGCGAAGGCAAGTTTGTTAGTGGGATGGTGTCTGGCTTGGCTGCTGTTGAGGCTTCCGGAGGGCAGGAAACCGAAATAATCGAGGGGGGCAGCGACAACCCTTTCGTTTCCAAATGGGAAGCGTTCCTCAAGAGCCAGTATAAGAAGGAGATAGAAGGGCTTGTTTCGGATTATCCCGAGAAGCGCTCGCTTTACGTGGATTTCAGGGAGATAGAGCATTTCGATTACGAGCTTGCCGATGAACTGCTTGCCAATCCGGATTACGTGCTTGATGCCGCGAAAAGCGCGGTTGCGGAAATGGACGTGCCGAGCCTTGATGCCTCGGAATTTAAGCCGCACGTGCGGATTTTCAACCTGCCCAAGGACAGCGAGACAATACTGCGCAACATTTCCTCGGATGACCTCGGAAAATTAATTTCAGTGGAGGGCGTCATCAGGCAGATGACGGACGTCCTGCCGAAACTGAAGACCGCGGTGTGGGAATGCAGGCGCTGCGGAAGCACGTATAAGGACGTGCAGAAGGAGCAGAACATAAGGCAGCCCTGGATTTGCGGGAACTGCAAGCATAAGGAATTTACCCTTAAATCCGAGGACAGCGATTTCGAGGATTACCAGAAAGTAATGATACAGGAGCCGCTGGAACTCATAAGGAGCTCAGAGCAGGCCACAACAATAGATGTTTACGTGAATGATGACATGGTCAACAGGGTCGTTCCCGGGGACAGGACAAGGATTGTCGGAATACTCAGGCTTAGGCCGCCGAAGGACAAGAACGTTGTTTACGGGCGTTACCTTGAGGCGGTGCACACGGAGGAAACCGCAAAGGAGTTCGAAAAGATAGAGGTAACAAAGGACGAGGAAAAGGAGATAAGGAAACTTGCCGCAAAGCCGGACATTTACCATTTGCTTGTGCAGAGCATTGCCCCCGCGATTTACGGGCACGAGATTGTAAAGGAGAGCATAGTGCTGCAGTTGTTCGGAGGGGTGAAAAAGGTGCTCCCCGGCGACCAGAAAATACGCGGCAACATACACGTGCTGCTTGTAGGAGAACCGGGAATGGCGAAGAGCGCAATGCTGCAGGCTGTGAACAAGATTGCGCCCAAGGGAATTTATGTCGCGGGAAAGACAACGACAGGCGCGGGGCTTTCCGCCACAGCGGTGAAGGATGAATTCGGGGAAGGGGGATGGACGCTGAAGGCTGGTGCGCTTGTGCTTGCGAGCGGCGGAATGTGCATGGTCGATGAAATGGACAAGATGGCTGATGAGGACAGGAGCGCACTGCACGAATCCATGGAGCAGAGCAGCATAAGCGTTGCAAAGGCGGGGATAGTAACAAGGTTCAAGAGCGACACTTCGATACTTGCGGCGGCGAACCCGAAATACAGCAGGTTCGACCCGTACAAGAACTATCTCGAGCAGCTTGATTTGCCCCCGACGCTGATTTCAAGGTTCGATTTGTTCTTCATGATAAAGGACGTGCTTGACAGGAAGAAGGACGAGGAAATCGCGAACCACATACTGCGCACGCACCAGGTAGGGGAAATGCTCCTGATGTCGAAACGCAAGGGGATTGCGAAGAACGAGGCTATGGAGGAGATGGAAAGGGCAATAACCCCTGCAATAGAGGTCGAGATGCTGAAGAAATATATTTCATACGCGAGGCAGAATATTTTCCCCGTGCTGGGGGACGAGAGGATAAAGGAACTGAGCGATTTTTACGTGAACCTCAGGGAGCAGGGAAAGAAGGCGGGAAGTTATGCGGCGACGCACAGGCAGCTGGAGGCATTAGTGAGGCTTAGCGAGGCTTCCGCAAGGGTAAGGCTTAGCGAGGAGGTCGAGAAGCAGGATGTTGACCTTGCAATGAGGATTTTCCGCACCTCGCTGCAGGATCTGGTAACTGACCAGGAAACGGGGAGGATTGACATTGACTTAATCACAACAGGGCAGACGCAGAGCCAGCGCGAGCACCTCATGGCTGTGCTGAACATAATCCGCGAGAAATCGCGGGAACTCGACATGGTGCCCATAGAGGACGTGATTGAGGAATCCAAAACAAAGGGGATGGATTCGGAAAAGGTCAGGGACATGCTGAGCAAATTGAAGCGCGCGGGGGATATTTACGAGCCGAGGCACGGGTTTGTTAATCCGGTGAGCAAGCGGTAGTTCACCCGAGCCCGAACAATTTCTTGAACCAGTCGATTACCATTTCAATAAAGCCCTGGCTGACGCATTTTTCGCCGACGCACAAGTTTGTCGAGCATTCAAAGTTGTTTTCGCAGGCGGCATCATCCCCGCCGAGCTGCTTCAGCAGGTCGCCTTTAATGGAGCAGTATTTCCCCTCGACCCTCATGCCAAAGGGCAGGCACTTGTCAGCATAGATGCAGCCTGAACTGCAGCCCTTTACAGCATCGGTTATTGTGCAGCTCTGCCCGCAGCTTCCGTCCGGGCAGAGGATTGTGCCTGCTGGGCACTTTTCCTGCGCGCTCCTGCACTCAATCGGCTTTCCGTAAGCATCGCAACTGCAGTTTTGCGGGCAGCTCGGCATCGGCGAAGCCTGCGCATTCTCAACAACAAACACGCCTGTGCCTGAACCACGGTCATAATCCAAAAAGATTATGTTCATGCTTTCCACGCCCGCTATAGTCCTCTTTTCCCCGAGCGCGAGCTTCATCTCGCTTTCCCTGCCGGAGCTAAGAACCTTTACAATTGCATACGGCCTGCCTGAGCATGCCTCGACTGTGCTCTGTGTGGAAATTACTCCACCGCCTGATGCAGCTGCAGAGGCAGGGGTTGCGGCAACAACCTGCCCTGTTGCTGCGGAAATTGCTGAGTAGTCAGGCTGCACAGTGGGCCCCAAAGCGCAGCCCTCATTGAAGCAGTCGCTTATCTTTTTCTCGATTTCCGCTACAATGGAATCGTTATAGCCTGTCCATGCCCTGTCATCAAGGAAAACAGTGGGGGCGCCCTCTTTCAGGTATGAAACAATCCTCAGCTGATATGCCCCCTCCTGGGCTTTGGCATTATAAAGCTCATAATCTATCCTGGGGTCGCGCTGCTTTAACTGCGCAAGGAAATCTTTCACAGCGCCGCAGAGCTTGCACTCATCCCAGTAAAACAAATACAGTTTGACCTTGTCCCTTGCCTTTTCCATGGTTTGCCCGGCTGGGGCTGTTGCAGGCGGTTTTTCTTCCGGTACGGGAACTGCAGGCCTCTCAAGCGCCGGTCTTGGCTGCTCTGTCTCGAGCACGGATTTTGGCTGCTCCGCCCTGAGTTCTTTGCACTGCGGGACAATTACATTGACGAGCGTAAGCGAAAGATTATTCGGCTCACCGAAGCTGACGGTCTGGTTAATTGAAAGCTTGAACTTATTCTCGGCGGCGTGCAGGGTTGTACTCTGCACCGTCGGCTTGCTATAGCAGTCCTGCGGACAGGGAACGCTGCAGCTCGGCTTCGGAATCTCGCATACTGTATCCGGCTTGCAGGCTACTGCTGCAACAGTGCATGTCTGCCCCTCGCCGGGCTCGCATACTCCGTTGCCGCACACAGGCTGCAAAGCCGCGCTGTCGGCGATTTCAAATTCAAAATTATCATTGACAGAGGCGCACCACGCCTCATAGCCCATTGTGTAAGCGCCTGTAATAACCCTGCCCGGCGGCAGGTCGCTTGGAATCCTGCCTTCGGATGTGTAAGTGCCGTCTTTGCCAACCCTCATGGCGAAATTTGTACTTTGCGGCTTGAACGCGCCGGATGGGCTGTAAGTATGCTGGTAAAAAGCCTGGTTCGGGAGAGGTTTTCCCGAGGAATCATAAATCTTCACGCTGAGTTTGGCAGCATCGCCGGGGTAATAAACTTTCTTGTCAAGCTCCATATCTATTTTTGCAGGGCAGGCATCAACGGGCGGACAGGCGCTTTCAGGGCGGGGGTCGCACTGCCACGCATCTATTTTGCACACGCACCAGGGCATCTGCGGCTGCTCCCCGACCCTGTTCGCGGGGCAGGTGTAATATGCCGTTGAGCCCTCTTTGCACGGGCCCGAAGGGGGAACCTGATTTTGCTGCCGGCTTGTTTGCGGCTGCCCCGCAACATACATCTTCGGCGGGGATGCCGCAAAAGGTTCCAGGACAGACGGCACGGGACCGCACGACCCGGGGTTATCGATGCATTCCTTTATTGTTTGCTCTATCTGTTCAGTATCAAGCTTGTGCAATAGTTTGCTGCCAATGGCAATTGTCGGAGTGGTATCCTTTATAGTCATGCCCAGAACATCAAGAATTTTTTGGTCGTTTTCGGAGCGGATATCGGAAGCGTGGAGAACTCCCTCGCTGTAAATAAAATTCGGGGAATATTTCGCCTTCATTTCCGCCAAGAACTTTCTCGCATCCTCGCATGCCTGCCCGCAATTTTCCGTGTAGTAAGCATACAGGACCGCCATCAGGGTTAGGTCTTGGGTTGTCAGCTGTTGCTGGGTTGCGGACGGGTAAGTATTTGCCCGCGGTTCCGCCTTTTGCCCTGCATAATAACAATACTTGGGCACCTTATACTGGTCGTAGCTGCAAACCGTGGGCGTGCCTCCGCAAAAAGAGTAGCCAAGGTTCTTTCCGTCCGCCTCAGCCAGGCATACGCAGTTTGACGGGCAGGAGTATGGCGAAGTTGACTGTGTTTGAGTTTCCGTTGGTGTGCCTGAAGCCTGCGGGCATTCGAAGGTTATTGTTTTGTTAATCCCGTCAACCGTTGTCGAGGCATAACCGCTGCAGGTGCTGTCCCATTCGAATTTTGTGCCGCTTGCGCCGTAAACTTCCGCTGTGCAGGTTCCAGTGCCGTCGCACGAGAATTTTCCGTTGGTGGTGCGGCATTTCTGCGGGGAACCCGAGTTTAAAAATTTGCAGGTTACCTGCTCCTTTATGTCAGCCGATGTCGCTGCCGGCTGCTGGGATGGCTCGCAATTGAAAGTTATGCTTTCGCCTGTGCCGTCGATTACGGTTGTTGCATACCCCCCGCAGCTGCTTTTCCAGTCCACTTTATAGCCGCTCGAGCCTTCAACAGCAACCATGCATGTTCCCGTGCCCGAGCATGAAAATTTTCCGTCCGCGGTGTAGCAGTTCTGAGGGGATGCTGCGAAGGAGCCCGTGAAATAGCATGTTATCTGCTCGCTTGTTGCCGTGCTCTCCTGAAAGAAGAGGGATGCCATGCCCGAGGGCGCCCTGCTGTCCTGCGCGGAAAGGGCGACCGCTATTGCAAACAAAAGAGCAAGGACAACCAGCGGGCTTGCCTGCCCGCGGGTTCCAATTAGGCGGGTGTTTTTCATAATTCTAACTGAAACTATAACTGCAACCGCATATATATAATTATCACCGCACAATTTTGGCGCCAAAATTTTCCAGCAAACACTGCTTTATAAAAACTTGCGCCATATTTCAGTGCATGGATTCCAAAACAAGGCGCGGCCTTTTTTTGCAGCTGATTGCGCTTTTCCTCATAACGCAGGCTCTCGGATTGTGGACCGCGAACACGCTCATAAAGGAGGAGGTGCGCGCAACGATTGCCCCGGGCAAGGGGCCTGAGGAAGTGGAAAACAGCGCCTGGCTTTTCGGGTACATACTCGGGTTCACTGCAATTCTGCTTGTTGCGATAAAATACCTGCGCGAGAGGCTGCTTTACATACTGCTCAAGGCTTTCGAGAGCCTTGCAATTTTCGGGACGAGCACTCTTGTTTTCGCGTCTTTTTTCAATAATTTGTTGGTTGTCCTGCCCGCTGCGGGGCTTGTTGCCCTGAGGAATATTTATTCCAAAAATTTGATGCTCAGGAATGTCACGAGCGTACTCGCTACAGCGGGCGCTGGTGCACTTTTGGGAGTTTCACTCGGCATCCTGCCCGTGCTTGTTTTCCTTATCCTGCTTGCGCTCTATGACTTTATTGCGGTATTCAAAACCAAGCACATGGTTACGCTTGCGAAGGCCGTGACGAAAAAGAACCTTTCATTCACATATGCGATGCCGACGCCGGAACATACATTTGAACTGGGCACGGGGGATATGGTTATGCCGCTTATGTTCGCGGTTTCGGTTATGGCTGCGGGGAAAAACGCAATGGCGTTCCCGCTATTCCTCGTGGGCCCTGTGCTGATTCTCCTTGCCTCCCTCACGGGGCTGTTGTGGACGATAGATTACTGCTCGAGGAAGGAAGGCAGGGTTCTTCCCGCGCTGCCGCCGCAGACTGTGCTGATGGTTTTGGTTTGGCTCGCGGTTTCATTTGCCGGGCTCTGAAAGCGCTGCACTGCGGCAACCATAACCGCCCAAAATAAAAACCAAAAGACAAACCGCATCGCGGTTTTGGTTTTTTTATTTTCGCCTACCCAAGCGCGAAAAAGCTCTTTATTGCAGCCCAGCCGAGGAAGCCCGCGAATGCGAAAAGCACGAACTTCGGAACCTTGCCTATCAGGGTTGCGATGAAGAACTTTTTCACGGGGTATTTTGCAACTCCCGCCGCAACCCCTACAAGGTCGAAAGGGAAAGGTATGAATGATGCAAGCGCAATGAAAGGGAAACCCCAGCGCTCCACCCTTTCCCTAACATCGCCGAGGAGCCTGAACTCGCTGTGCTTCGCCTTCTCCGCAGCGCTTATTCCGGCAAGGCCGAGCATGTATCCGCTCATCTCGCCTATAGCGGCGCCAAGGCCCGCGACAACGCCGATTACAAATGCCGTCCAGAGGTTGGGCACAAGCGCGCCGAGGGCGAAAACAAGCAAGTCCACAGGCAGGGGGAGGAAAATCGTGGCATTGCCTATTATCGAGGCAATGAAAAGCCCGAGCAGGCCGTAGTTCGCGATTAACTGTTCCAGAAAAACCTGAAGCCCTTCGAGCATAAAACCACGCGCGGTTCGGCAATTAGAATGTCCGACCTGTTATAAAAGGGTTTTCTTTTCAGTGCTGGTAATAGGCAATCTTGTGTATCTTCGAATAAATCATGTAACTGTAATCCCTTACAACCCCGGGGAACTTCGCCTTAAGTTCGCGCATTATGTCGTGGAACTGCTCGTGCGTTTCAACAAGCAGGTTCATTTCAAGGTCCCCTGCGCCTATTGTCCTGTCAATGTAAATTACGTTCGGCTGCGCCCTTGCGAAATCGAACAACGCGGAATAACGCGAGAAGTCCGAGATGTTCACATCCACCTTATAGTAAGTGTAATTCAGCAGGCCGAGGTTGAACATAACCCTGAATCCTTTTATCACCCCGTTCTCGGACATTTTTTTTATCGCATATTTAACAACCATCGGGGTTAATCCTGTTTTTTCCGCGATTTCAACAGTCGGCATGCGGGCGTTCTCGGCGAGCACGCGCAGGACCTTCTCCTCGTTTTCTGTTGCCTGCACCTTTTCCGCGCTTCCTACCTCCTGCATTGCGGGCTCGGCAACTTTTCCCGGGTAAATGAAAGCATAGCTGAAATGGTAAAGGTTTGCGTAAACTGAAATTACCTCGTCCTGCACATATTCGCCGTATTTTTCCATGAACTCGCACCAGAATTTCTTGAGTTCATATACGTTGCGCACCCAGAGCAAAACGCCCATATCCCAGTTCCCGTCTATCGAGCCGACCCACCACGTAAGCGGGCTTTTAACTATGAATGAAGTTATCTCGCCCTCCTTCTTTGCGTCGAGGTTCTGGAATTTAAGGTAAAGCCTGTAGCCCTCATAGCCGAGCTTTGTTGTGTCGATTATCGTGTAGAAGCCGAGGATTACTTCAGCGTCAAGGAGTTTTTTTATCCTGTAATTCACCACAGCCTTATCGAGCCTCAGCTTTTTCGCTATCTGCGCGCTGCTCTGGCGCGCGTTCACATCAAGTTCGTACATTATCTTCCTGTCCCTGCTGTCAAGGCCAAGTTCCTTGAAGGGATTAAGCCATTCCGCCATATTTTAGTATATGGATAAAATTGTATATAAAGTTATCATTTTGGCTTAATATTTTCTGGAAAATTATATTAGTTTGGCAGGGTGCAGTTATGTAGGCGAGTCTTATGGCGAAAAGGGACTTGGTGTGGCTCTGGGAAACGAGCCTGCATTTCATGTATAATGGCACATATGTGAAATCTCTGGATGCGCTGTTCAGGGGCGGGAAAATACGCAAAATACTTGACGGCTCCTGCGGCGTAGGATATCCGGCGATAGAACTGAAAAAACTCGGCTACGATTTAGTGTGCACCGACGGCAGCAGGCAGATGCTTGCACAGTTCAGGCGCAACTGCGCAAAGGAGGGCGTGAAGATAAGGGCGCTGCACGCAAGGTGGCGCGAACTGCCGAAGCAGTTCGGGGAGGAATTCGATGCTGTGATGTGCAGGGGAAATTCCCTGCCTTATGCGGTTTCATGGGGGAGGGAGGAAGTTGATTGCTCCCGCGCGAAAGATGAAATCGCACGTTCAATAAAGGCATTCTACAGCGTGCTGGCTCCTGGCGGGCTCTGCTACGTAGACTGCTCCCCACGCGAGAGCTTCACGCCGAAGCAGACCATATTTAATGAAAACTTCGGCAGGAAGAAAATAAGCGGCGAGGATGTCGAACTGAAATGGAAGATTACGCACGATTTGGTAAGGCATGTGCGCACATGGGAGCCTGAGGCAATCGTGAGGGCGGAATGCAACGGCGGCACGGAGCAAACCGAAAGGGTGAAACTGCTCTGCAGGGCATACCACATGCGCCACTCCGAACTGCTTGAATTCATGAAAGAGGCGGGATTCAAAGACATCGAAACATATGTGGATATTGCAGGGGAAAAAAATTACGATGTTTTCCTCGCGCGGAAGTGAGTAGGATGCAATTAATAATGCTGAAATCCAAAATCCACCGTGCCACGGTTACGGGCGCGGATTTGGATTACGAAGGGAGCATAACAATTGACGGGGCGCTTATGGAGGCTGCGGGAATAATTCAGCACGAGAAGGTAGAGGTGTGGAACGTTTCGAATGGGAAAAGGTTTGAAACCTACGCTGTTCCTGCAGTGCGCGGCTCTGGAGAAGTAATAGTGAACGGCGCAGCAGCGCACCGCGCGAAGAAGGGGGACTTGGTTATAATTGCCGCGTTCGCGCTTCTGGAAGAGGGGGAGGAAATCATGCCGAAGATTGTGCATGCGGACTCCAAAAATAGGGCGAAGTAAGATGGCGAAGATAGTTCTTGTCGAGACAGCAAAACTCATTCCTGGTGAAAAGCCGCGCGGGCAGGCTCCGCTCGGGCTTATGCTGGCTGCTGATGCGCTGTGCAAAAACGGGCACGAAGTTAAGATTATTGACGGCTTCATAGAGGCGCCCTTTGCAAGGAGAAAGGTGGAGGGCAAAATCGCGGGCTTACGTGAGTACGGCTTTGGCAACGGGGAACTGCTGAAACAAATTATTGCAGAGAAGCCAGATACCATAGGAATTACACACACCCTTCTTGCCGAGCAGGGGATAAAGGCTGAACTCGTGCACATGATTAAGGCTGCGCTTCCGCACGTGCCTGTTATAATGGGCGGGGTTGCTGCATCCTGCAATGCGCGCGGCATCCTCGGCTTCGGCACGGAGAGCGAAAAAATAGAGGGCGTTGATATTATCGTGCTTGGCAGGGGCATAGGGCTTGCTGAGGAAACGACAGTTGCACTTGCAAATTTGCTGCCAAAAAAGGGAGTGCTTGCGGAGGTGGAATATTTCGGGGCGCTTTCAAGAATCCGCGGGATTGCATATGTTGGCGAAAACGGCGCGTTTGTTCAAACACCCCTGCCTGCGCTCGACCTAAGGAATTACAAGTATTCGTACAACAGGCAGTTCCTGAAGCGCGCAAATGGAAGTGCCCCTGACGCGTACAGCGAACTCAACAACCCGCACGCGGGCCCTACGCCGTTCCCTCCTGCAACGGAAATATCAACCAGCAACGGCTGCCCTTTCAATTGCGAGTTCTGCCACATCAAAGAGTTTCATGAGCAATTATGCGGCAGCCACGGCAAAACAGCCAAATTCTGGGACAGGCTGCCAATGCCGAAGATTTTCGAGGAAATTTCAAAAATCAGGAGCGAGCGTTACAATACAATAAGTTTCGAAGACGACAATTTTTTCGGTTTCATGCCCGAACACAGGGAGGACGGAATAAAAATACTCGGGTTCTGCAGGGAGCAGGGCTTCAGGTGCATCCAGTTCCCGAACGGGCTTACGATTTCCTCGCTGCTGGCCGATGGCTGCAAAGCGCTGCACTGCCTCGGCGAGCTGGCAAAGGAAGGAATCCTTGTGCGCTTTGCGATACCTGTTGAGTCCGGCTCCGACGACACACTACGGAATTACATAAGGAAGCCGCACAGCGTTGAAATGGTTGTGCAATTGCTAGAGGAAATGAACAATGCAGGCTATCTTTCCCTGCCGAATTTCCAGCCAGAGGCGTTTTTTGTTTTCGGGAATGTTAATGGGAAAGGGAAAATAGAGCCGCTGCGCAACATGCTCGAAAGCGGAAAATTCCTTTTCCTTGTCGCAGAAAAATACCACATTCCTATTTCGGTTTTCGGCTGCGTTCCAGCGCCGCCCGGAGTTCACTACAGGAAATTTGTCGAACATCAGGAGAAAACAAACGGGAAGGTGAACTGGCATGAAATGCTCTTCACGCAGGCTGCGGAACTGGACGGAAAAGAAGGGGAAGTCAAACAGATAAATGAACTTATTGATGGCGCGAGAAAAGAACTTGAACTGCGCGGCTTGCTGCACGGGAGGCGCGCAACCTGAGAAGGCGAAACGCGAAGGGCTGCTTGCAGGAAGGAGCGCGGCATGAACCGGGCAAGCGGTTTGCGGAATTTGGCTCCGAGGCTTACAGCAGCTTCTCAAACTCCTCCCTCGTAATCCCGAAATCCTTTTTTATTATTTTCAGCAGAAGCCCGCGGTCAATCTTCGTGCCCGAATGCATAGGGATTACGAGAATCCTGCCTTCGCTATTCGCGAATGTTGCATGGCTGCCTTTCCGCCTCAGGGGCCTGAAGCCGAGCTTGCCTGCGATTTTTGCCAGATTTTGCGGAGAAAGGGGCTTGAGTTTAGGCATTTACCACAACTTCTTTTATCGCAATAAACCTTATTTCCCGCGGCACGCCTGTCTGCTCCGCGGATTCCATGTAAAGCTCTATCGCCTCCCTCATGTTGTCCATGAGTTCGCCGAGTGTTTTTCCCTGCGAATAACAGCCCGGCAGTTCGGGCGCCTCGCCTATGAAATAGCCGTCAATGCCCTTCTCCACGACTATCTTGAATTTTCTTTCCATTTTACCACACAATACTTTTCCCCGAACTTGAATAAAAAACCGACGGTTGAACGTGAAGGCATATCGGCGGATTTTGAAGCCCGCGCAAAGGTTTTCTTTTTAAACAAACCGCCCCCCAATTTTTGCATGGCAGGCAGTGATGCGGATTACGAAAATATGCTCGAAAGGGCGTACAAGAACCTCCCCGAGAAGACAAAGGAGCGCGTGAGGTTCGAGATGCCGAGGCCCGATTCCTACATACAGGGCAACAAAACATTAGTGAGGAATTTCAACCAGATTGTCAATGCCATACACAGGGAGCAGAAGCACGTCCTGAAGTTCCTGACAAAGGAAACCGCAACCTCCGCGACAGTGGGGGACGGGAAGCTTGTGCTCAACAGCAAATTTTCGCAGATTGAGATTGAAAAGATGTTCAACGCATACATGAAGAGGTTTGTGCTCTGCAGCGAGTGCGGCAGGCCCGACACGAAGTTCATAGACCACCAGGGAGTAAAGACGATAAAGTGCGAGGCGTGCGGCGCGGTTTCGCCGCTTCCGAAGCTGTAGTGCGGGGGGCGCGGGCGGGAAAAAGCGCGCGGAAACCGGCGCTTTGCTGCGCAGGTACGCGGGAAGCGAACCCCGCAAACCGCGTTGCGCCCGAAGTTTTGGTGCTTATTATGTATGCGAAAATCCACAGTGCGCGCGGCATAACAGTGCTTGCCTGCTGCGACAAAAAACTCCTCGGAAAAAGCCTGAAGGACGGAAAGCACGCAGTTACGATTAACAGGGATTTTTACGGGGGAAAGCCAACGGATGCAAAGGAACTGAAAAGGCTGCTCGCATCCGCAGGGAGCGTTAACCTCTTCGGGGAGAAGGCAGTTGCCGTTGCTCTCGGGGAAGGTTTAATAAACGGGCGGGACATAATTAGGATTGCGGGGGTTCCGCACGTGCAGATATTCAGGATTTGAGCAATTTAGGCGTTTTTTGAATTTTCAAGGGAAGTGGGCTGTTGCTTAGCAGGAAGGAACTCGAGGAAAGGCAGGCAAGGGAGCAGGAAGAGATACGCAGGATACGGCTGCCGCACAGGGACGAACTCGAGCAGCTGGGCATTGTGACAAGACTGCACGGCTCGGACCAGATAAAGGTTCAGTGCGAGGACGGAACGGAGCGCATGATACGCATCCCGGGCAAGATGCGCAAAAGGGTGTGGATAAGGGAGAACGACGTTGTTATAGTGAGGCTCTGGGACTTCCAGCCGATAAAAGGGGACGTTACGTGGCGCTACACGGGCGTTCAGGCGGAGCACCTTAGGAAGAAGGGCTATTTGGAAAAATTGGGAAGGCACGCGTAATTCTTTCCGCACGCCGATTTTTCATACGAGTTTTCTCTTCGGCATGAATGCCTTGCCGAGGTTCCGCTTAAAGCTTTCCTTAATTTTCTGTTTCCTTAATTTCCATCTTTTTTGTAATTCCAGCCGTTTCAATTCCCCGCCGCCCGATTCCAAAAGTTCCTTGCGGGATTTGGCAGGCATATATTCCTGCGGCACCTTTTTCACTTTTCCCGATACCCACGTCGGAGGCTTGCCTGCTTTATACAACTGAACCTGCGCTTTTATCTGCCCTGCAATCGCTTTTGCCATAGTTTCAGGCAGTATGCCAAGGCGGCTAATGTTTTCCTTTATCGAGGTACCCGACTCCACATACTCCCGATTGATGTCCTTGGGCGCCCTCTCAATTGCCCTATGCCGGAGCTGCCGCGGAAAATCCCTGTATGCGGACTTTATTTCGATTACATAATAAGGGGTGCCGCGCGGCAAAACCGAATTCACAGGGAACATACGGAAGTCCACATTGTACTCGGAAACTAGCCTCGCCCCGCTTTTTGCGAATTCGCTGCTGAGCTCCTTGCTCTGGTCGGTGGTGAGCGACAACCTGATTTTTTTTCCCTTCTTTTTCCCAGACTTCATTCGTCCAGTAATCCGCGGTCTCGTTAGTGCAATGGAATTCAAAAACAAGGTTTGCCTTTTTTTCATCAGCCAATAGCGCAACTCCAAGTATTGTGTCTTTAATGGGAATCTCGTGGAACTCTGCATTGTAGCCGCTTTTTTTTATTATTTTTTCAGCAAGTCTGGCGACATAATCCGAAAATTCTTCGTTTTTATGTGTCCCGCTGATAAGAAGAATTTTCGGCTCATTTAGTCGCGCCATCTGCAAAGCCTCGGCATTAGAACTAACGGTTCGCAGGAATATAAGCATTTCGCAGGGTTGCCTGGGCGCTATTTATAAATCTATACATATACAAACTTATACAACAGGTGAAACCATGAGGGCGATTACAACCACTGTCCTGCACTACCCCAGACTTGACACCGTGATGATGGTGGAGGAGGCAATAAGGGGCTCGAAAGAATACCCCACAAAAAACGCGCTCTGGAGGGGCCTGCCGAAGCAGGTGCAGTACCAGACGCTGAACGTAATACTCGAATACCTGGAAAAATCCAACAAGATAACCTTTACGAAAGACAATAAGATAGCATGGATTGCCTCGAACCCGAAACTTGACAGGCTGGCAAAGAAAGGGAGGGAACTCTGATGTTCAGGGTTATCGCCTCGGAAGAATTCGGGAAGGAACTCGAAAAGCTCAGGGAACGGGCAAAAGAGGGGAACGGCGAGAGCGTCCAGATGCTGAAAATCATCGACAAGGGAAATCATCGACAAGGGAATAGAGAAATTAAAATACGATTACAAGTACGGCGACCACATTTCCAGGGAAAAAATCCCGAAGGAATACAGGGAAAAGTACGGGGTCGAAAACCTCTGGAAACTCGACCTGGGCTCGTTCTGGAGAATGATATACGCAATCAGGGGCACGGAGATTGAGGTAATTTCAATCGTCCTTGAAGTCCTCGACCACAAGAATTACGACAGGAAATTCGGCTACAAAACAAGCTGAGATTCGGGAACCGTGCACCTTGGGTTCATTTGATGTTCCGTTTCGGCCTGGGTGCCAAGGCATGCCTGAAACCCAAAACAGCAGAATTATATATAAGAATGCTGACTATTTAATGAAATTATGAATATGCACAAACAGGCAATTGCCATAATATTGGTCGGCTTTGTATTCCTTTTCGGCTGCCCTCAGCAAGTGCCAAGCGGCGGAGCCGCTGTAATGTACGTCTGCGCCGACGGGAGCACAGTCAGCGACAAGGCGCAGTGCCCTATGACTGCTGGCGCGGCGCCAGCGAGGCAGCTTACAACAGACGAGGAACTGGGCGTATGCTCGGGCATGCCTGTATTGCAGCAGGGCTCGTTTGAGGACTTCTGCATAATCGGGGTTTCCGCAAAGCACAAGGACGGTTCCCTTTGCAGGAAGGTATCGCAGGACAGGCGGACAATGTGCTATGCGCTTGTTGCCGAGGCAAAGGGCGACCCCAATGCCTGCGCAGATGCCGAGTTCCTGAAGGAGCAGTGCTACCAGACGTATGCTTCGGACAAGAAGGAAAGTTCTGTGTGCGGGAAAATAGCGGATGTCAGCGCAAAGGACAGCTGCTACTCGTCCCTCGCCAACCAGCTGAAGGATGCCGCGCTCTGCGACAAGATGTCGGACATTGCCCAGAGGGACAGCTGCTATTCAAGCTTCTCATACCAGAGTTCGGACCCCGCGCTCTGCGACAAGATACAGACTTCTTACCAGAAGGACAGCTGCTATTTAAACATGGCGCAGCGCCTGAGGAATTCCTCCTACTGCGAGAAGATAACGGACGGCGTGCAGAAGCAGAACTGCCTGCAGAATATCGGAAGCGGCTCGGGCGCGTATGAAAAGATTGCAATGCCGGTGCCTTCAAAGTAGGCAGGGTCGCCACTAATACACAGAAACTCATTCCGCCATTTAGCGCGGGAATAGGGGCGCGGAAACCGCCACAGAAAGGTTAATAACAAAAAACAGCACATATTCAGGTTATGGCCCGCACGGCAGAGGAAAAGAAGGACGACGCGAAGTTCGCGCTGAACCTGCGCTCCTACATTAAGCAGGAGGAGGCAAGGAGAGTTTTCGCGCAGGTGTTCGACGCGCGCACAATTACCTCGATACACAAGCTTGCTGAGCGCGGATTATTCCAGGTTCTTGAATTCGTGATAAGCACGGGAAAGGAGGCGCATGTTTTCCGCGCTGTTGATGCCTCCGGCAATTTCAGGGCGGTGAAAATTTACAAAATCGAAACATCCGCATTCAGGCACATGGAGAAATATGTAACAGGGGACGAAAGGTTCAGAGATATAAAAAAGGGCAAGCGCGAACTTGTTTATGCGTGGACAAAAAAGGAGCACAGGAACCTCGAGCGTGCGAGGGAGGCTGGCGTAAGGGTTCCGATGCCTCTCGGTTTCAGGGAGAACGTGCTGGTTATGGAGTTCATAGGCACGCCTGCTGGGGAGGCGGCGCCCACATTGAAGGATATGGGCCAGAAATTCACGGACGTGCAAAAACTGCACGAAACAACGGTTGATTGGCTGGCGCGACTTTACGCAAACGCGGAATTGGTGCATGCGGATATGAGCGAGTACAACATCCTTGTGAACCAGCAGAGCGGCGAACTTGTGCTCATAGACTGCGGGCAGGCGGTGCTCCTCGACCACCCCAATGCGGGGGAATTTTTCAGGCGCGACGTGCAGAACATGGCGAACTGCCTGCAGAAGCTGGGGTTTGAGACGGATTTTGAGGCGCTGTATGCCGAGGCAAAGGAAAGGGCGAAGGAGTATGAAAAACAGCCTGCAAAATCAACTGCCGGAAAAAACCCAAAAAAACACGGCAAATAAAACCCTGCAAAAACATCCAAAAAAACACCTCAAAAACCCGCAAGTTTGCGGGTTAGGTTTTTAAACACTCTTGGGCTCTATTATATATATTAATAATAAATATTATATAGGTCTTCAAATCACATTATCCCGCGGGTGAGCGATGGCTGTGGAATATATCAGGGTGCCTCTTGACCGCGTTGCCGTGATTATAGGCTCCGCAGGCAGGACAAAGAAGGAAATAGAGAAGGAAACAAACACCAGGATAACCCTCGACAGCAGGAGCGGGGAAGTGAGCATTGAAGAAAGGGGGGATGCGCTCAAGGGCTACAAGGCATTGGAGATTGTGAGGGCGATTGCCCGCGGCTTTTCACCCGAGCACGCGCTTGCCCTGCTGCAGGAGGGTTACAGCCTTGAGGTAATCGATATAGGGCAGTATGCGGGAAAATCCTCAAACGCCGCGGAACAGAAGCGCGGCCGCGTGATAGGAAGTGAGGGGAGAACAAGGGAAAAAATCGAGGACGAAACAGGATGTTATGTTTCGGTTTACGGGAAAACAATTTCGGTAATAGGGAAATATGACGATGTTTCAAAGGCGAAGCGTGCAGTCGAGATGCTGCTCGGCGGCGCGGCGCACAATACTGTAGAAAGGGAACTGAAGAAATCGGGAAGGGAAAAGTTCGAGCTGTGAGTGCGCGGGGGGAAAGGGAAAGTCGGGGCGCAGGGAAAAGGCGGGGAAAGAAAATTGCGGACGGGCAGGGGAAAACAAAAAATAACAATTTCAAACGGTGTTTTGATGGGTTCGGATAAGGGAAAGGGTTCTGAGAAAGCCGCAGCAAAGGCTGCGGAAGAGGGCAAAGGCGGCGTGCAGGCTAGTGCTGCCGACGCTATTCGGCTTGAGCCGAATGCGCGCATTCTGCCGAGGGCAGAATCGCGAGGCAGCACGCGGCATGCCCGATCGCAAGCGGGCCAGGAAACCTCGCGCACCGTGAGCGCCGAGGACCTTGCAAAGGAGTTCAAGGAGCACAGCGTTGCGGAATTCTTCAAGAAGAACAAGCAGATGCTCGGCCTTGTGGGCAAGATAAGGACGCTTACAACCATTATACACGAGTATGTCAGCAATTCGCTTGACGCGTGCGAGGAGGCGCGCATCCTTCCGGATATAGACATAAAAATAGAGGAACTCGGGAACGAGTATTACGAGGTCACGGTAAAGGACAACGGGCCGGGGCTTACAAAGGAAACCGTGGGAAAGGCGTTCGGGCAGCTGCTCGCGGGAACGAAGTTCCACAGGATGATGCAGATGCGCGGCCAGCAGGGCATCGGGTGTGCGGGATGCACAATGCTTGCGCAGATGACGACGGGCCAGCCGACGAAAATCATAACCGGCAGCGGCAAGGGGCACCCGATAAGCCTTGAGGTCACAATCGACACGAAAAAGAACGAGGCTAAGGTCACAAACCTGCAGGAACTTAAGAGCGAATTCAAGGGAACCGCGGTAAAGGCAAGGTTCCGCGGGGTGAAATACATAAACAGCGACCAGGCTCCGCTGGAGTATTTGCGCAGGACTGCGATTGCGAACCCGCACGCAAAGATAAGGTTTACCGATCCCGCGAACGAGACGACGATTTTCGAGCGCACTATGAAATACATCCCCGAGAAGCCGCTGGAGATGAAGCCGCACCCCAAGGGAATTACTGTAGATGAAATAATGACCTACAGCAAAACCACGGACGCAAGGAAAGTTTCATCCTTCCTTAAGGCGGAGTTCGACAGGATGGGGGACAAGGCTGTTTCGGACATGCAGGCAAAGGTTTCGTTCGATATGAACAAGGACCCGAAACAGGTTACGTGGGACGAGGCGCTGGAGATTATAAACGCGTTCAAGAAGATTGATTTCATCGCGCCGCGCACGGATGGATTGAGGCCTATAGGGGAGGAGCGCATAAGGAAAAGTTTGGAAGGGATTGTGAAGCCCGAATTCATGTCGGTTATCACGAGAAAGCCGCAGGTATATTCGGGCGGGTTCCCTTTCCAGATAGAGGTTGCGCTTGCTTACGGGGGAGACGCGGGCAGGGTTATGGGGACAAACGAGGACGGGGCGCAGGAAAGGAAGATCGAGGTAATGAGGTTCGCAAACCGCGCGCCGCTGCTGTTTGACGGCGGGGGGTGCGCGATAACAAAGGCCGTGAACAGCGTGGACTGGAAGCGCTATGGAATAAAAGATATGGAGAACGCGCCCATAAGCGTGTTTGTTAATTTCATCTCGGTGCACGTCCCGTACACAGGCGCGGGGAAGCAGGCGATTGCGGAGGAACCCGAGGTTCTTGAGGAACTGCGGCTTGCGCTGATGGAGGGGGGCAGGCACACGGGAAAATACATAGTGCACAAAATCAGGGACAAGCAGAAACAGCAGAAAAGGGAGATGTTTTACAAGTACATACCCGAGGTTGTGATGGCGCTGAGCGCGGTTACAAAGGCTTCCGAAAAGGCGCTCAAGAAGAACCTTGAGGATTTGGTGCTGGAGAAATTGAAATTGGAGGATGCGCAGGAGGCTGCGGAACTGAAGGAGGAAGTGGACGAGACGGAGAAGGCTACAAAGAAGAACCTGAAGAGGAAGCAGGATGCTGCGGATGTCGCGGCAAAGAAGGCGAAGGATGCTGCAGCGAAGGAAGGGGCAAAAGCGGGGAAGGGAAAGGCGTAGGTGAAATACGGGAAGGCGGGGAGAGGGAGATTGGGAAAATTACTGCAGGGCTTGAAGGTGGTTGATTATGTCAAAGGACAAGGCTAAGGGCACAGGGAAAACAGGCATACGCGGCACGCGCGGCGGGGAAAAGGAGACGCCGCAGATTATTGCAAAGCGCCTGCACTCCATGGCGGAGGGGATTGCAAACGACATAATGAAGAAAAAGGAGCCGAAGTTCGTGACAATGCAGCGCGGCCGCGGGAACGTGGAGTTCAGCGAGGACAAGAGGATTATTGAGTTAGGGGACAAGAGCACGACAAGGGGTTTTCTGAACATAGGGCACGCAAGGAAGTTCATGCAGACAATGCTGGTCACGGCCAAAACGCACGATTATCTCACGCACAACAAAACCGCCTCAATCCGTGAGGTTTATTACGAACTCAAGCACACAGTGGGGGACAGCAAGGAGAACACATTCGAGGACCAGGGCGAGTCGGACGGCGTGCTTGTCGACCTTGAGCACGCTGTCGACACAATCAGGGAGAAGCTTAACCTTCACGCAAACCCGAAGGGGACGCTTTACGGCGACATAACCCTGAGGGACAGGATGCACAACAACGACACCTTCAACTGCGCAAAGCTCGGAAGGGGGGGATGGAGCGTAATGTCGCGCATGGAACCCGAGGAAATCGAGATAAGGGATGTCGACGCGAAATACGTGCTTGTGATTGAAACAGAGGCGATGTACGAGAGGCTTGTCGAGGAAATGTTCGCGCAGAAGAACAAGGCCATACTTGTGAGCACCGGGGGGCAGGCCGCGCGCGGGACAAGAAGGCTTGTGAACAGGCTGCACACGGAGAAGAAACTGCCTGTTTACGTTTTTTGCGATGGAGACCCCTATGGCTGGTACATTTACAGCGTGATAAAGCAGGGCTCAATGGCGCTCGCGGCGCACTCGCACTACATGGCAGTGCCGGACGCGAAATACATAGGGATGAACCTTAATGACATAGAAACCTACAAATTGCAGAACGTGACCGAAAAAATGAAGGAAGGGGACATAAAGCGCGCGAAGGAGATGTTAGATTACCCGTGGTTCCAGAACAAGGACTGGCAGCACCAGCTGAAGAAGGCGCTCACGGAAAAGGTCAGGATAGAGCAGCAGGCGCTTGCGCACAGGTCGCTTGACTTTGTTGCGAAAACATACCTGCCCGAGAAGATAAAGAACAGGGACTTTTTGCCGTAGCGGGTTTTATTTCCTTTTTCTTTGTATCGGCAATTTGCGCGGTTTAACGGGCGACCTATTTGCCAAAATATGGTCAACTTTTTCGCGCACTTTTTGCAGGATACCTTCCAATGGAACATCCCGCCTACTGCGATATTCCAGCTCGCGCCCCAAGGCAATCAATTCACGGAAGCCGCCATGGCTACGAACCCGATTTATCATATCGATTTTTTCCTGGAGCGGCACATAATAAAGGCTGTCGCCGAAAAGCTCAATATATTCGGGCCTAATAATGTGCCCCTCCGCCCCGGCATATGTTAAACGATGAAATATCACTTGCGTGTTCCTGACTTGGTTTGCGGCTCTCACAAAACGCAGTTGTGTTTTATCCTTAATCAGCCCCAGGTTACGCGCCTCAAGCAAATAATTCAACGCGGGGGGCACATAACTGGCAGATTGAACAGAGCGCCTTTTGCCCCGCAGAGATTTCAACATCCTCAAGAAATATATGTTCGTTTCACGAGGCATCCTTACGCCATCTCTAACAGCTCCTATGCAGGTTTCAATCATCTCGTCAATCTGCTTCCGCGTTACCTTTGCCTTTTTCGCCATGAAATAAGAATACGCAAGGTAGGATATAATCCTATCGCCCGCCGAGCAGTTCGGAAATTTCCCCATCACTCAGCTTTGCCTGCCGCAGGATGCTGTTGAGCGTTCCCCTTGAAAGTTCCCTGTGCATCGGCACTATGGCTTTGGCATGCCTTTCGAGGGAAACAAGCTTCACGTGCGAGCCTTTCCTGCTGTAGATGTCAAAGCCGTGCCTGCAGAGGAACTTGACAGCCTCGATGCCTGAAACAGTTTTAGGCATGCGCCATTACCTTTGCCCTGAACTCAACAACTTCCCTTTTCTCGGGGAGGCATACAGGGTCGTGCTCAAGGTAAAGCTCCACCGCTTCCTTAAGGTTTGCAAGCGCGGACTTCTTTGTCCGCCCCTGCGATGAAACCCCGAGTTCGGGGCAGTAGGAAACGTGCCACTTTCCCTCTTTCGAAACAACCGCCGAAAATTTGCGTTCCATGAATCCACCAGAGTTGCCGGTTAAGGCAGAGGCGCCTAACCGATAAATATGTGTACATTGGCGTTAATAAATTTAACGAGGGCGGGTTTCCTGTGCCAGCGCAAACTATTAATATCTCTTCCCCCCTCTAATTACCGCTGCGCAAACATTGGCAGCAGGAATATGCGGGGCGCTTGGATGTACGGCATAAGGTTCCACGGCAGGGGCGGGCAGGGCGTTAAAAAGGCGGCGCAGATTTTCGCGCGCGCCGCTTACCTTTCCGGCTTCCACACGCAGGATTTCGCAATCTATGGGGCGGAGAGGGAGGGGGCGCCGCTGACAAGCTTTGTGCGCATGGACAAAAAGCCGATTCAAATTACGGGCTACATCGAGGAGCCCGATGCGGTTGTCGTGCTCGACACCACAATAGGGGATAAGCAGTGGAGCGCGGGGATTTCCGCGAAAACCGTTGTGCTGCTTAACTCATACCGCACGGGAATTTGCGGGCACGTGAGGGGGAAGTGCAGCGCGATTGATGCAACGAACATCGCCGTGGATTTGGTGGGGAGGAATGTCGCTAACGTCGCAATGCTTGGCGCGCTTGTGAAACTTTTCGCGCCCGTAAAATGGCGCGAGTTCGAGAAGGCAGTTAAGATTGAAATGGGCAAAAAACTGAAGCGCGAGGTTGTTGAGAAGAACCTGAAGGCGGCAAGGAAGTGCTACGAAATTGTCGGGGGCAAATGAAGGCGCGGGAAAATTTGCGGCGGTGCGGACATGGGCAAGTTTGTTGATGAGGCAAAAATAAAAAACGCGGGCGTTAACGGCGTGCCGCACGCGCACGCGGGAAAGCACATACCGAAGATGGGCTCGTGGGCGACGCACGTTCCGAAGTTCGACAGGAGCAAGTGCATAAAGTGCCACCTGTGCTGGATTTACTGCCCCGACACGGCGATAAAGCTGAACAAGGACGGCACGACAAGGTGCGATTATGGCGCATGCAAGGGCTGCGGAACATGCGCAAGCGTGTGCCCTACAAAGTGCATAACAATGGAGAGGCACAAAGGATAGGGGCGCAAGGATGCGGGAACGGAGAGGCAAAAGGAAGGGGATTGTGATGGCAAAGGGCGGGAAGAAAGTGGTTGAACTTCTTGATGGGAACACCGCCGCCGCACATGCCGCCGTACTCTCCCGCGTTGAGTGCATGCCATGCTTCCCCATAACCCCGCAGACCGAGATGATTCACGTCCTCAGCGAGTGGAAGGCGGAGGGCAGGTTTAAGGCGCAGTTTAAGGTAATGGACAGCGAGCATTCCGCAATGAGCGCTGCAATAGGCGCGGAAATGGCTGGCGCGAGGACTTTCACATCAACATCCTCGCAGGGCTTGCTGCTCATGCTTGAGGAATTGTACATTGCCTCTGGCACGAGGATGCCCGTAGTAATGGTTAACGGCAGCAGGGCGGTAAGCGCACCCATAACCCTGTGGTGCGACCACAACGACCTTATGGCAACAAGGGACAGCGGCTGGCTTATAACAGTGAGCGAAAACAACCAGGAACTTCTGGATAATGTGATAATTTCATTCCGCGTGGGGGAGAGCAAAAAAATAATGCTCCCTTCCATTGTAAACATGGACGGGTTTGTGCAGAGTTATACCCGCTACGAAGTGGAGATTCCCTCGCAGAAAACCGTTGACAGGTTCCTGCCGAAATATAAGCCGCAGACAATTCTCGACCCGCGGAATCCGATGAGCCTTGGCACGCCAGCAATGCCGCAGTACATGGATTTCAGGGCGCAAATGCACCGCGCGCAGTTGGATGCGCTGGGGGAAATGAAGAGGGCGTATGCGGGGTGGGCGAAACTCACGGGAAGGAAGTATGATGTTGTCGAACGCTACAAACTCGCGGATGCGAAAGAGGCGATTATCATTATCGGCTCGAATGCGCTCACAGCGAAAACCGCGGTTGACGAACTGAGGGCGAAAGGAAAGAAGGTTGGCTTACTCCGGCTGCGCGTATTGAGGCCTTTCCCGCGCGATGAGATTGCCGCTGCGCTGCGCGGCGTGAAGAAAGTTGCGGTTGTGGACCAGTCGGTTGCGCCGGGCGCGGGGGGAATACTTTACCCCGAGGTCAGGGCCGCGCTTGCGGGGAGCGGCGCAAAGGTTTCGTCGTACATTGCCGGGCTTGGCGGGAGATGGGTCGAGGTTAAGGATTACGCGGAAATTTTCAGGCAGATAAGAAACGCGGGAAAGGAACTAAGGAGATGGGTAATGTAGGTGTGCCGATAAGGGCGGAAGGGAAATGGAAAAGGCGGGGATGCGGAAGGGAGACGGAATTGGCGGGTGTGTTGCAATGCCGGAAAAAACGCTTGACATAAAAAAAATGGAGGAGGGCTGGCTTATTACCGGCGGCACGTTCGCATGCCCTTCCTGCAACGCCGTGCTCGGGATAAAGCTTGCGCTGAAGGCGCTGGGGAAAAATACGATAATGGTTAATCCTTCGGGCTGCATGACCCTCACGGCAACATACCCTTACACTGCGTACAAAATACCGTGGGTGCATAACGCGATAGAGAACGCAGCTGCAACCGCTGCGGGAATAGGGATGGGGCTGAAAGCGAAGGGAAAGGCGAAGGGCATTAACGTGGTTCCTTTTGCCGGGGACGGGGCAACGTATGACATAGGGTTCCAGAGCCTGAGCGGAGCTGCGAGCAGGAATGATGATATCATTTATATTTGCTACAACAATGAAACATTCGCAAACACGGGGTTCGAGCAGACCGCGGCAACCCCGCTTTACGCAAGCACAAGCACGACCCCCGCTGTGAAAAAACTGCCGGGCAACCTGCACTTCCGCAAGGACATGATGAAAATAATGGTCGCGCACAACATACCTTACGCTGCCACTGCATCAACCGCGTTCCCGCTGGATTTCATGCAGAAACTTAAGAAGGCGTCGAAAATCCGCGGCTTCAAATACATAGAACTGCTGTGCGCATGCGCAGGCTGGGGGCTCAAGGAAGGGGAATGGATAGAGTGCGGCAAGCGCATGGTTATGTCCGGGCTCTGGCCTGTTTATGAGGTTGAGGGGAAGAGGATGCGCATAACGGTTGAGCCTTCCATGGAACCATTGGGGAAGGCGCTTATGATGCAGAAGAGGTTCTCGCACCTGACAAAGGGGCAGATTGCGCACATACAGAAGATTGTGAACGCGGAATGGAAACTTCTCAGGGCGGGGAAACTGTGCGAGGCGGTGGAGTGGTGACTGTTGCATGGGCATGCTGGCGGTGCTGCGGAATGGGGGCGGCAGAATGGTGAGCAAAGGCTTTGTTTGTGTCTACATAACCTGCAGGGACGCGGAGGAAGCCAGAAAGATATCCTTCGCCCTTGTGGAGAAAAAGCTTGTTGCATGCGCGAACATGGTGCACGAGGTAGATTCTGTTTACAGGTGGAACGGGAAAATCCACGAGGAGAAGGAGGCACTCATTTTCGCGAAAACCATGAAAAAGCACGCGAAAAAAATTACAGAGGTCGTGAAGGGAATGCACAGTTACGAGAACCCCGCGATTTTGTTTTACGATGTTGCGGAAGGGAGCGATGAATACCTGAAATGGGTAGAGGGGGAAACGCAATGAACCCTGCGGAATTCGGGTTGGCTTTGGTTCGGGGGGAAACAAGATGAACCCGCGCGCGAAACTGATGGAATATTTCTTCAGCCCTAAAAGCATTGCCGTAATAGGCGCGTCCCAACAGGAACGCAGCATAGGGAAGGCTGTGCTGGAAAACTTTATTTCGGGAGGGTTCGGGGGGAAAGTGTACGCGGTGAACCCGAACCACAAAAAAATAATGGGGAAGGCGTGCTATGCGAGCGTGAAGGAAATTCCGCACGCTGTCGATGCCGCTGTAGTGGTTGTGCCGTCGAAATTCGTCCCGATGGTTTTGAAAGAGTGCGGGAAGAAGGGGGTTAAGGCGGTAACAATCATAAGCGCGGGTTTCGGGGAGATTGGGGAGAAGGGCCTTACTGCCGAACTCGCCGCAATCATGCACAAATACAAAAACAAGATGCGCGTTGTAGGGCCTAATTGCTTGGGCGTGCTCGACACCGCTTCTGGCGTGGACATGCTTTTCCTGCCGCGCTCGAGGATGGGGAGGCCGGGGAAAGGGGTTGTGAGTTTCATTTCGCAGTCAGGTGCACTGGGCTCGGCAATTTTAGATTGGGACGCGATGAAGGGCTACGGGGTGAACAAGTTTGTTTCTTACGGGAACGCGATGGATGTGGATGAGGCTGATTTGATAGAGTACCTTGCGCACGACAAGAGCACGAAGGTTGTTGTGGTTTATGTCGAGGGCGTGAGGGAGGGCAGGAAATTCTTCAGCGTTGCGAAAAAGATGGGCTTCAAAAAGCCCATAATTGCGATAAAGGGCGGCATGACGGAAGGGGGGGCGAAGGCCGCACATTCCCACACAGGCAGCCTTGCGGGTTCCGCGGAGGTTTACAAAGCGGTTTTCAGGCAGGCGAACATTGTTCACGCACACACGATGGAGGAAGTCTTCGACTTCGCGCGCGTCTTTTCAACAGAGCCAGCGCCGCGCGGAAAAAGGGTTCAGGTAATAACCGACGGCGGCGGCTACGGGGTGCTGGGCACGGACGCACTGGTGCAGAACGGCCTCGAGATGGCGGAGATAAGCGGGAAAACAAAAATGCTGATAAAAAGCAAATCCCCCGCATATGCCGTGATTGCAAACCCCATAGACCTCACAGGGGATGCGGACAACAAGAGGTACGAGGTTGCCGTGAATGCAGTGCTCGCGGACAAGAATGTCGATATGCTGCTTCTCATCCTGCTGTTCCAGGTCCCTACCCTTGAGAAGGGGATTGTGGAAAGCGTTTACAAGGTGCTGAAGAACAGGAAGAAGCCCGTTGTTGTGATGAGCGCGGGGGGCGTTTACAGCGAGAGGCAGAGGATGCACTTAGAGAAGAAGGGAATAAGCACATTTATGAGCCCTTTCGACTGCGCGCGGGCGCTCGCGGCGCTTGTGGATTACTATGTGGATAAGTGAAATCATGGACAAAAAAACAAAAGAGTTATTCACGGCATTATACAAGGATTACCCTGACGGAAGACTGCCTGAAGAGAGAGTGCACAACATAATTGTCACGGAAGAGGATAGGAATCTTTTGGTAAAGAATGGCTTTTTGCTAATGGAAGACTCGTTTGTTAGAGGCAAAAATAAGAAATATTATAATCTTGGGCCAAATGGATTAACGCTAATCAGTTCCTGGGAAATGGAACGCCTAACAAAATGGATTATTATTTTGACGTTTGTTATTATTTTCCTAACTGCATATGGTGTAATTGCCACAATTAATGACCTGGCAGTTAAGGTTTTACTCGCCATTGTTGCATTTCTAATCGTAGTAATTGTCAGCAGAGTTATCGGATAGGTTTGCAAAAACTATGGATTATCTTTACCTTTCCCGCTCAGCAGTTCCGCGACCTTTTCCGTTTCCCCTTCGGCAAGAAGCGTGAAGATGCGGCGCGCGTCGAAAGCGTTGTTGAACCCTGTTTCGGAAAGGTTTTTTTCGAGGATTTCGATGCCCATCGCCGCAACTGATTTCTTCGAGTGCTGCATCTCGCGCAGTTCCGCGATTTTCTTTTTGAAGCCAGCTGTTTCGAACTCGCGGCTGATTGAAAGGATTGCCCTGCCCCTGAAAGTTTCATCGAGCGCGCCAAGCTGCACATCCGAATTCGAAACCCCCGAGGCGAGGGTTCCGCAGAGTTTGAGGCGTATGAGCGGGGGAAGAGTAGGGGAGGAAGCGCCAGCCACGTGCGCAAGGTCTTTTTCCACGAGTGCGTTTGCCTTTTGCAAAACATCCTCCGCGGCCGAGTTCGTAAACTCAACCTTGTGATAAAAAAACCTGCGCTGGTTAGGGAGGGGGAGGAAGCGCGCGGTTCTTTCCTTTGCCCCTTTGCCGCTTTCAGCCTCCGCCTTTGCCCCTTCCCCCGTATCGAAAATGAAAATCCCCTTCCCCTTCTCGCTCTCGAGTTTTTTCATCTGAGTGGTTATGGTTGAACCAGGCATGAGCAGGGTTCCGCCCTGCTGCAGGCGCTCGGTGCTATGCCAGTGCAGGTGGCCGTTGATTACGATGTCGAAGCCCTGCGGCAGGCTTGAAAGCGAGAGCGTTGCGACCATGTCATCCTCGAAAGGGAGGAATTCCTTTATTGACTGGTGGAGTAGGAAAATGTTCACGGCTCCCTTTTCGGGTTCGGGGGCGAGCGCGTGCAAAGCGTCGAGCGCCTTTTTTTCAGGCACGCCGCCCATGCCCTGCACAACAACTGTTTCGCCGCCCTTTTTCACCGCTATTTTCTGCGTGTGCAGGTAAATAAGGAAGCCCGCGTGCTCAAGCAACTGCAGGACGTTCGCGTAATCCTTCCCCCTGAACTCGTGCGTGCCGTGGATTGAGATTATCGGGGGGAGGGCAAGCAGTTCTGCCTTGCCCCCTTCGCGGGGGGTGCGGGTTAGTTCAAGTGCGTTGTCTTTGGCTTTCATCTTTTCCGCAAATTCTGAAAAAATAACAAATGCGCCGAGCAGGGTTTCCTGCGAGGGGATTGCGGCGTCGAAAATGTCCCCTGCAAGTAGCACGAGTTCGACACCGTTGGCGAGGGCAAGTTCGAATGCCGAGCGCGCTGCATTGAAACTTTCATCCCCCCTCTCGGATGTGCTGAAGCCGAGGTGCAGGTCGGAGAATACTGCTATGCGCATTCAGTTCTCACCCAAACGGTTTAGCAATTTCATATTTATCTCCGAGAGTTTTGAAACCTTCGCATCGGCAATGCTGAAATCGCCGTGCAGGTCGAGGGGGGAGGGGATTGCTATGCACCTCATTCCCGCGGCTTTCGCTGCCTTTATGCCGAGCGCGGTGTCCTCGACGGCGCAGCATTCCCCTGCGGGAAGGCCGAGGGCTTTCGCTGCGGCAAGGTAAACATCCGGTTCCGGCTTCGGCTTCGAAACCATGCCGAAGTGAATTACAGCTTCGAACGAACCGCGCAAGCCGAGAATATTCAGGATTTTCGTTGTCGATTCCTCGCTGTTGTTTGTTGCGACAGCAACCCTGATTGAATTTTTTTTCAGCATTTTGAGCAAGTCGAGAAGCCCCGGCGCGGGCTTGAGGCTGCGCCCGAAAATCTCCAGGGATTTTGCCTTTACCGCGCGCTGGTATTCCTCATAAGGTATGTCCGCGCCGAACTTTTTGTTCAGCGATGCGGCCTTTATCCTGAAGGGCACGCCTATCTGCTCCGAGAACTGCTCCTCGGTGTATGTGAAGCCCTTGCTTTTCAGGAAATCGCGGATAAGCGTGAAATAAACGCCCGGGGTGTCGGCAAGAACGCCGTCAAGGTCGAAAATCAATGCGCTTATCATTTCAGGCGCCTCCGGCAATCGCGCGCATTTTTTCATTTTTCAGTTCCTTGGGGTAAAACGCGAGGGGGTAAAGCAGAGGCACCTTTGCGTCAAACTTTCCGGGCATTCCGCGGGAAAGCGCCTGCTTCCTCGGCTTCGCGTCCGCAAGCACCAGCGCCTTTGCCGAGATATCGGGCTTCGAAACCAAAACGCCGAGTTCGCGCATCGGGGTTGGCTTGAACTTGCGCCACGAATTCCACGGGACCAGTTTTTTTATGTTTGCGAGAACCTTCGCGGTTTTGCTTTTCACGAGAGGGAAAACATTGCACCCGCGCCTCATGACGAGGAATGCGGCGAGCGCCTCGTCCTTCTTGCCCTCGAAGAGCACGGCAACCGTGCCCTCGCAGCCGAGGGGAAGCCCCCCTGCGCCTTTCTCCTGCCACGCATAAACGAAAGTTTCCCGTCCCTGCACCTCGACAAAAATCTCGCGCTTCGGGTTCGAGAGGTTCACTTTAGGTTTTTTTTCTTTCAGGCTTTCGAGAACCGCGGAACCGAGCGCGATTTCGAGGTCTTTCGAGGAGTATTTCTTTTCCGCCGCAACCCTGCCGCGGATTGCGAATGTGTTGTTTTGTTTTATAAGTTTGCGCGCAAAAACAACAACAAAATCCGCAATCTCGTTCAGCTCCGTGGTTTTGTGCGCCTCGGCAAGGGCGAAGGAATGGATGCCGAAAATGTAGGGAAGAACCTTTGCAAGTTTCTTCGCCTTCGCCTCCGGCGCGTACAGGAAGATGCGCCCCCTCCCCTTAACCATACGGTTCCCGCTGAGGCCTTTCGCACGGAACGCCGCCTTCATGTTCTTCGCCAATTTGCCCATGAAATACCTGCGCACGTAATGGGTTTTAAGGGAGATTTCGGGCGCTGTTTTAACCAGAATACAGCACTCGGACTCGGCTTCGGGGGGCATAACAAACCTTTAAATGCAAAGCGTTAAATAGTATATCAGCGGCGCGGTTTCGGGAATTAGGGCGTGCAGGCTAGTGCTGCCGCAGGCAGCACGCGTCACACGCGGGCGCAACCGCGTGCTGGGCTGGCAGAGTGGCTATGCACCCGGCTGCAGACCGGGAGAGAAGGGTTCGACTCCCTTGCCCAGCTTTCCTATTTCTGGGAAAGTGGCAAGTATGAACGAGGGAAGTGATGAACAGTTCAAGGTTGTTTTTATAAAGCCGAAGCATACTGCCCGGAAACTCCCCAATATAAGCTACGGAGTAAAACTTATGCTAGACAATGGAATAACGAAGGAGAAGGGGCACCACCTCGTAGCAATAGTAGACAAAAATACCCTCCACGGTTTTATAACATATAAGGTAAAGGGGATTTATGGGGCAAATGCTTCAATAAAAATCAAGTATATATGGGTAAACAAGCACTGGCGCGGGAATTTAATGTTTGCGAGGAAACACAAGATATCATTGGGGGCAGAATTGATAAATCAGGCACTAAAAAAGCACAAAGCAACAAAAGTTACGTGGTATGAACCTACTCCAAAAAGGATGGCATTGACTGATTTTGGCAAAAGGATGGAGAAAGCGTGGCTCAGGCGCGGAAACATCAAAATGACCGGCAAATATTCCGCGGAGGTCATAGCGCCCCCTGAATTAGCAATAACGCCGCCAAAACCTGCACCAAAAAAAGGATTCTTTAAAAGGCTGTTTCACAGGCGCTGATTGCGCCTGCAAAAAAGCGTGCTGAAGTTCAGGGCGCACGTCCGCGCAGTGGAAATGAACCCTGCGCATATTTATAAGCCAGATTTTCCGAAGTATTTAGGATGGGCATGGATGCGGAAGTCTATGAAAAAAGGCACCCTCTTGGGATGGGTGCGGGCGACTTCATGTTTACAAGCATCACGCTCAGCGGCGGAAAGAAACGCGTTGCCGCATTCACGGTTATGCAGGTATGCGAGACAGGCAGCGGCGTGCACAAAATAATAATGTTCGATACCGCACACGGATACTGCCATGTGCACCGTTTTTACAGGGGGCTTGGGCAAAAGCACGAAAGATGCCTTGACGGCGAAATATCGATGCGGGCTTTCAGGGAGTGCAGGGCGGACATAAAAAACAACTGGGAAAGGTACAAAGAGGCATATTTCATGAACAGGCTTTCCAAATGAAGGCAAAAGGCAATGCAAAAGGTTTATTAACACGCACGTTATATAACATATATGTTATCACATCACACTTCAAACTGGTGAGAAACATGGGGAAAAAACAGAAAGAACAAACGCTGACAATATTCATAGGGCGGGACATAGAGGCCGATTATGACGAACTTTTCTCGGACAAGCCGCTCAGCGAAATAAAGCAGCCCAAGAACGCGCTTTACCTCGACACATACGCGCAGCTTGACGAACTGCTTTCCCCGAAAAGGATGGATTTGCTCCGCTACCTCATGCAAACGCACGCGGATGAAAAACCCGAATCGGTTTCGCAGGTCGCCTCCGGATTGGGCAGGAAGCAGGAGGCAATAAGCAGGGACATCACATACTTAAAACTGCGGGGCATGGTTGTGCTTGAGCGCGTGAAGCAGGCGATATATGCGAAGCCCGCATATTCGCGGATTGAGATAAAGGTCTGCTGATGCGCGGGGAACTTGCGGCGAAGCACCTGCAAAAAGGTTTATTAACCGAAAAGGCATATTATCGGCATGCGCACACGGAAAAGCGGGAAGGCTGCCGGGCTGGAAATTGGCGGGCGAGCCGCAGCGGAGGAAAATGGCGGCAGCGGGGAACACCTGCGCAGCCTGCGGTTCCTGTCAAAAACCGCCATGGAATTCGTCGAGTTCCCGCAGGAAGGGGACATTTACCTGCACATAGCGGAAAGGCTTGGGGAACTCACGGGGGACGCGATTGTCTGCGTTAACTCGTTCAGCCACGAGGAAAAGTGCACCCGCCTGCGCGCGATTGCGGGGCTCGGGGGCAACGCGAAAAAGCTTGACAGGCTGCTCGGAAAAAAACTGCCCGAGATGAAGTTCGTTGCGGACGAGGAAGCCATAAGGGGAATGACGGGCGGCAGGCTTGAAAAGATTGAAGGGGGGATTTACAGGCTGATGTTCGGGCAGGTGCCAAAGGCTGCGTGCGGCGCGATCGAAAGGCTGTTCAACATCGGCGACATCTATGCGATGGGGCTCAGGAGAAAGGGCAGGCTGCTGGGGAATGCGGCAATAATAATGCGCAGGGGAAAAAGCCTTGCAGACAGGGAGGCTACGGAGACGTTCATAAATCAGGCTGCTGTGGCGCTCGAGAGGAAAACCATCGAGGATGCGCTGCTCAAAGCGCGCGACGAACTGGAAAACAAAGTGAGGGAGAGGACAGCGGAGCTTGCAAAGGCAAATGAGGGGCTAAAAAGCCTTGATAGGGAGAAGGACGAGTTCTTCAACATAGTTTCGCACGAGCTTGTGACGCCGCTTGTGCCGATAAGGGGCTATGCCGACATCCTCAACGAAGAAAAAGGCGGAACGCTCACGCCGAAGCAGAGGGAGGCAATAGCGATAATAACCGAGAGTTCGGAAAGGCTCGGCAGGCTGATAAACGATGTCCTGGATTTCAGCAGGATAAATTCGGGAAGGCTGAGGCTCGACAAGGGCGAAATGAGCGTGTGCAAGGCTATTGAAAGCGCGGTTATGGAAATGGATCCCTTTGCATGCAAGAAAAAAGTAGCGCTGGTCGCGCGCGAATGCGGAGGCATGCCGAACATAACCGCGGACAACACAAGGGTTGTGCAGGTGCTGGGCAACCTTATAAAGAATGCGGTAAAATTCACCCCCTGCGGGGGGAAGGCCGAGGTGTTGGCGGAGAGAAGGGGGAACGACATTGTTGTTGCTGTAAGCGACACTGGAATAGGGATTGCTGAAAATGACATGCACAGGCTCTTCACGAAATTTTACCAGGCGGACCGCTCGGCAAAGCGCCCTGCCGAGGGGCTCGGCTTGGGGCTTGCGATTTCGAAAGGAATCGTGGAGGCGCACGGCGGAAATATATGGGCGGAATCAAGGCCGGGGAAGGGCTCGGCGTTTTATTTTTCCCTGCCGCTTGGCGCGAAAACATGACGCCGAACGGCGGGAAAGTTTTTTAACCGCTTCGGGATTTATTGGATAAAAAATGCGGGCGAAAAGAAAAAAACAGGGGGGCTTCAAAATGGCCAAAATAATGGTTGTTGACAACGAGAAGGCAATCGTGCAGATGGTGAAGATAATGCTCGAGAACGAGGGCTACGAGGTTTTGCCCGCATATTCCGGCGACGACTGCCTTGAAAAGCTCGCAAGGGAGAAGGTTGATTTGGTTATCCTAGACATAATGATGCCCGGCATGTCGGGCTGGGACGTGTTCCAGCGCATAAGGGAGAGGGACAAGAAGACGCCCATAATGTTCCTTACCGTGATGTTCGCGCCAAACGAGCAGATTGAGGCGTTCAAAAAGCAGGGGCTCTGCGCGTATGTTACAAAGCCGTTCGGGAAAAAGGAACTGTTGGATACTGTAAAGAGGTGCCTTGAGGAGGGAGTGCCCGGCGAGGGCGGCTGATTGCTCGGCTGCCGTGCGCCGCAACCTGCCCAAATATTTAAAGAAGTTATGTTGACGCGAAGAAGGGCTCGCCAACCCAAACCGCAGCCGCCAGCAAACCTTTAAAAGCCGTTCCATGGCAGAATTTGTAATAATTCCCTGATTTGCGATAGGCAAAGGATTGGATATAACGGGCATACAGCGGTTCATTGCACGGTGTTTTTTATGGGTCTCAGGCCTGGAAAGTGCTATAGGCGGATAAAGCGCGCATACACGCGCTTTGCGGATGTCGTGCCGAGGAAGAACTACATAGGCGCAACCCCGGGAATGAAAACCAGGCAGTTCAATATGGGCAACCCCCTGGGGAAATACACGCACATCCTTGACCTCAAAGTAGAGGAAGCTGTGCAGATAAGGGACAACGCAATCGAGAGCGTGAGGATACTTGTAACCCGCGGCCTGACAAAGGCGCTTGGGAAAGACGCGTTCTTCATGAAGATAAGGATTTACCCTTACCACGTGCTGCGCGAGAACAAGCAGGCGCAGGGGGCGCATGCGGACAGGATACAGAAAGGGATGTCTCACCCTTTCGGCAGGCCTATAGGAAGGGCGATACAGGCGAGGAAAGGGCTGAAAATACTCAGCGTGCTTGTTGCTGAAGAGCATGTCGAGGCCGCAAAGAAAATACTCCTGCGCGCGAATGCAAGGCTGCCATGCAAGGTTAGCGTGCGCGTCGGCACGGACATAAAGTCCATAGGAACCCTGCCGAGGAAGGTCAAGCTCGAGGAGAAGGAAGAGAAGAAAGAGGAGGAAGGGGAAGGCAAAGAGGGCGCGGAGGCGAAGGGCGAGGCCGACAAGGGCAAGGAAGGCGCCGATGCCGCGAAGGGCAAGGACGCGAAGGCCGAGGGAAAGGGCGGCAAGGGCGAGGAAAAGAAGGGCGAGGACAAAGGAAAGAAGCCCGAAGGGAAAGACACGGGAAAGGGGAAGAAGTAAGCAGCGCAGCGGCAAGAAGGGAAATTAAACAAAACGGCAAAACAAACAAAAACAAACGCCAGTTTTTTGGTTTGCCGGCAATAAAAACAACAAACGCTAATTCTTCGGTTTTCAGGGTTCGGCAGCGGGTTATGCCGGGCAGGGGCAGGCAAGAACATATAAATATAGTTGCACTTTTATAATACGGTGCAAATGAAGAAGGATATTGCCTGGCTGGAAGAAATACGCAAGGGCGATGTGGGCATTGTCGGGGGAAAGGGAGCAAACCTCGGCGAGCTTGTCAATGCGGGCTTTCCAGTGCCGCCCGCGTTCATAGTCACATCGCAGGCCTATTTTTCGTTCCTTGACGAGGCGAATATAAGGGACACTATAAACAAGGAAATAGGTGCGATAGACGTTGAAAACACGGAACAACTTAACGGCACAACCGAAAAAATAAGGCAGCTTATTCTCGCCTCAAAAATGCCCGAGGCGCTGGATATTGAAATAAGGAAGGCATATGCAAAGATGTGCTCGCGCAGGCTGGGGCTGGGGCTTACAAGCAGCGAGGACGAATATGTTGCTGTGCGCTCATCAGCAACAGCGGAGGACCTGCCAAGCGCCTCGTTCGCGGGACAGCAGGAAACATACCTGAATGTGCTCGGCGGAAAGGACCTTGTTGAGAAAGTCAAAATGTGCTGGGCATCGCTTTTCACTGCAAGGGCCACATATTACAGGAAAAGGCAGGGCTTCGAAACAAGCCAGGTCGGAATTGCCGTCGTTGTGCAGAAAATGGTTAACAGCGAAACCGCAGGGGTGATGTTCACCGCGGATCCCGCAAGCGGGGAGGATGATGTTATTGTTATAGAGGCTGCTTACGGCCTTGGGGAGGTTGTTGTTTCGGGCGCGGTAACGCCCGACACATACAGGGTTGACAAAAAAACCCTCGCAATAGCGCAGAAGAAAATGAGCGAGCAGGAGTGGATGCTTGAAAGGGCGGGAAGGGGGAGCAAGAAGGCGGATGTGCCTCAAAAGAAAAGGAGCCTGCAGAAAATTTCGGACGAGGAAATAGTGAAGCTTGCGGAAATAGGGAGGAGGATAGAGCAACATTATGGCTCCCCGCAGGATATAGAGTGGGCTGTCGAGGCTAAGAAAACCTACATAGTGCAGGCAAGGGCCATAACAACAATAAAGGGAATGAAGGAGAAGGAAAAGGAGCGCGGAGCGAAGAGGGCCGCGGCAGTCAAGGGAGGGGCAAGGGAACTTATTCACGGCCTCTCCGCATCGCCGGGAGTTGCCGCGGGAAAGGCAAGGGTAATCCCTTACGTGGGGGAGATAGGGAGGGTCGAGAAGGGCGACATAATCGTGACAAAAATGACAAGCCCCGACTGGGTTCCTGCAATGGAGAAGAGCATAGCGATTATAACCGATGAGGGGGGAACGACCTGCCACGCGGCAATTGTAAGCAGGGAGCTCGGCATACCCTGCATCGTGGGAACTGTGAACGCAACCGCAATAATCAGGGACGGGCAGGAAATTACAGTTGATGGTTACGAGGGGAAGGTTTACGAGGGCGCGGCAAAGTTAGACGCGAAAGCGAAGAAGGCGGGGCCTGCTGTTACGGATGCGGAACTTGATGAAATGGCATCAAAGCTCGCGGTAATCGTGAAGGCGGGGAATGCAACGGATTTGCTCGGGGATTCTTTCGGCGAGGCAAAGGAACTTGCAGCGGAACTCAACAGCGAGGGAAAGCGCGGGGCGAAGGGGAACGAGGAGGCTGTTGCGCGCATTGCGGGAGTTTTGCACTCGGTGTGCCCGAAGGTAAAGGTCAATGTAGCGCTCACGGATGCCGCGGAAAACGCATCAAAAACAGGCGCGGACGGTGTCGGCTTACTCAGGGCGGAGCATATGATTACGTCCTCGGGGAAACATCCCGCTGAATTCATAAGGCGCGGGGAAGGCGCTGAATTGGTTAAGGTTGCAAAGGCTGGCGTCGGGAAAGTTGCAGGGCTTTTCAGCGGAAAGCCTGTCTGGTACAGGACATTCGATGCGCGCACGGATGAATTCAGGAATATGGAGGGCGGGGGGAAGGAGCCGAAGGAAGACAACCCCATGCTGGGCTGGCACGGCATAAGGAGGGATTTGGACGAGCCTGAAATGCTGAGGGCGCAGTTCTGCGCAATAAGGGAGCTTGTTGATGAGGGCTATGACAATGTCGGAGTTATGCTGCCCTTCGTGCAGAGCGCAGAGGAACTGCGCATTGCGAAGAAGATTGCGGGGGAGTGCGGGCTTAAGCCAGGGGCAGGCGGGGTTCAGTTCGGGATTATGGTTGAAACCCCCGCAGCTGTGTGGAGCATAGACGAGATGCTTGCCGAAGGCATTGACTTCGCGTCTTTCGGAACGAACGATTTGACCCAGTTAACGCTCGGGATAGACAGGAACAACGAGAGGATACAAAAATGGTTTACCGAGCTTCACCCCGCGATATTAAGGCAATTGCAGTATGTGATTGTGAAATGCAGGGAGCGGGGCGTTGAAACAAGCATATGCGGCCAGGCGGGGAGCAACAAGGACATGGTGAGGCTGCTTGTGCGCTTCGGCATAAGTTCGGTTAGCGCGAACATTGATGCAGTTGCGAAGATGAGGAAGGCCGTTGTTATGGAAGGCCTTGAGGTCCTGCTCGAGCGCATTGCGGAGGCGCCCGCTGCAGGAACGCAGGGCGGGGAATCCGCGGAGGCTGCCCAAAGCGGGGGCGAGGAAGAGGAAATCCATTCCGCACCAGAAGAGGCGGGCTGGGCTGCGCCGGAAGGCGGGGCGGAGAGCCCGCCTGTGGAAGGGGAAATCTGGCCGCAGGGCGTAGGGTGAAGGTGTGCTTCATTTGCATGCTGATTTTGAACTCGAAAACGCGCTGCGGGAAATAAGGAAGATGCGCGCGAAAATTGTGCTTGTCCAGCTGCCCGAGGGGCTGAAGGGAAAGGGCACTGAAATTGCGCGCATGATTGAGCGCGGAACTGGCGCTGCAACAGTGCTCTCGGCAGAGCCCTGCTACGGCGCGTGCGACATTGCTGATGATGCTGCAAAAGCCCTCGGCGCGGATTTGGTTCTGCATATAGGGCACGCGAAAATACCTAACCTTAAAACAGGCGTGCTTACTGTTTTTGTCCCGCTGCATTATGAAATAGGCGCAAAGGCGGCGCAGGAAACCGCGGAGAAAATAAAAAAAACAGGGTTCAAAAAAGCGGGGTTGTGCTCCACAATACAGTACGCGCAGTTCCTGCCCGCGCTCAAAAAAGAACTCGAAAAAATGGGCGTAACCGCATTTATAGGAAAGGGCGGTGCGAGGATTGCGGAGGAGGGGCAGGTTTTGGGCTGCGACTGCTCCTCCGTGCGCGCCGTGGAAAAAAAGGCGGATGCGGTTGTTTTCGCGGGGGATGGGATGTTCCACCCGATTGCGGTTTCTTACTGCACAAAAAAACCGATAATCATGGCTAACCCGAAAACGAACCCTGTTTCGGTTTTGGTTTTTGATTCCGCTGCGGAGCGGGAAAAATTCATAAGGCGGCGCTTCGGCGCAATAGCGCGCGCAAAGGACGCGAAGGTGTTCGGGATAATTATGGGCACGAAGAAAGGGCAGATGAGGGAGGGGGAAGCGATGAGGGCGAAGCGCATTATAGAGGCAAAGGGCAGGGAGGCTGTGCTGCTTGCCTCCTCCTTCGTGCGCGAGGAATATTTCACGGGGATGGGGATTGATTGCTTCGTAAGCACCGCCTGCCCGCGCATAGCGCCGGAGGACGGGCTGCACTGGAAGAAGCCTGTGCTCACTGTGCGGGAACTTGAAATACTGCTTGGCAAGAGGAAGGCGGGGGATTACGCATTTGATGCGCTGGGCTGAAGCAAAAAACAGGAATCAGCCTTCAATTACCGTTCCCCTGAACTTTTCCCCTCGGACTGCGCTTTCGAAATTCGCAAGCTTGTTGCCGTTCAGCACCATTGCGCGGATTTTCGCGCGCTTGAGGGTTTGGCAGCACGGCAGGTCAAGAACGAAGTTCTGGCCAGGCTTGTGCTCGGCAGAGGAACTGACGATGCGGATTAGTTCGTCGTAGCCGAGGCTTTTGATGAGTTTCGCGCCCTTCTCCCTGCGCGGGTCCGCTGTGTAAACGCCGTCAACATTTGTAAGGTTTATGAAAGCAGTGCCCCGCCCCAATTGCTCCGCGACAAGGGCGCCGACCCCGTCGGTTGTGATGCCCGGCTTTATTCCCCCGAAAACCGCTATTTTTCCGCTGTCTATGACGCTGTGCACCTGCAGGGGCTCTGTGAGAACCTGCTGGTGAACGCCGCTTTCCGCATGCTGGTGCGTTTTCCTGAGTGCCTGTATAAAAAGCATCGCATTTGCGCGGGTTATCGAAATCCCGAGCATGTCCAGTTCCCTGTTTTCCGAGCCGAGGGAGCGCGCTGCATTAACATAGGCGCGCGCAACTTTCCCTCCCCCGACAACAATTGCAAAACCGAACCCAGCGCGCGAGAGTTTGCTTATCGAGGAGGCGATTTTTTTCATTTTTTCGGCATTGGGCTTGAATCCGCAGACAAGGGAACCCCCCACTGAAACCACGAAAACCTTCTTTTTTTGCATGCCCAAACCGCCCGCAAGAACGCACAGCCGCGCGGCAAAAAACCGCCGGCTGAAAACCACAACTATAAAATGGTTATAGTATTAGAATTAATAAGCATTCGGTGATTTGCACACACTGGTTTGATGGCGCCGGGTTAATTCGGCGAATTTGGCAACGTTCGGTAACCGGCAGCGTTTGGCGATTAAAAGCATTTGGTGATTTGATGAAACCGCATATAGAAGAGGTTTCCGCAGCGGAGCTTGCCGTTTTCAGGAAAAAGCTGGCGAAGCTCGAGAAGCACAAGGGCAGGGGCACTGAACTCATAAGCCAGTACATTCCGGAAGACGCGGACCGCGGGAATGTTATGGGGCAGTTAAGCACCGAGGTTTCGCAGAGCGGGAACATAAAAAGCCCGTCAACGCGCAAGAACGTGCAGGGTGCGCTGAGGAAGATAATAGGGTTTCTGAAACAAATAGACTTCAAAATACCTCCGCGCGGCTTGGTTGTTTTCGCGGGAAATGTTTCCGAGCAGGAAGGCAGGGGCGACATAAGGCTTTTCACTGTAAGGCCCGTGAAAAACCTCAAGACAAAGCTTTACTGGTGCGACGATAAATTTCACCTTGCCCCCCTGAAAGAGATGATGCTGCCCAGCGAGGCATATGCTCTCATAACAATAGACAAGAACGAGGCGACAATCGCGCTTCTCATGGGGAAGAAGTACGAGGTAATCGGGCATTTCACGAGCCAGGTTGCCGGAAAGAGCAGGGCAGGGGGACAGAGCGCAAAAAGGTTTGAACACCTGCGCGAGGAAGCTGCGCAGGAGTTCTACAAAAAGGTCAGCGAGAAAATAAACACCGCATTCCTTCCGCAGGGGGAAAAGCTGAAGGGCATTATTGTGGGGGGGCCGGGGATAACGAAGAACTACTTCCTGAACCGCGGGCTGATAGACCACAGGCTCAGGGGGAAAATCATAGGGCAAATCGACACATCATACACCGATGAATCGGGAATAAGGGAGATTGTGCAGCGCTCGGAGGAACTCCTTAAGGACACGGACATGATGAAGGAGCGCGTGACAATAAACAAGTTCATGGAGGAAGTGGCAAAGGACAACCTTGCCACATACGGGGAAACGCAGGTCATGGATGCGCTTGCAGTGGGGAAGGTGAGCGTGCTTTTGCTTTCCGAGGGAATCGAGTGGATTGTGTATAAGTTCAGCTGCAATTCCTGCGAAACAACATTCGAGAAGATCGTGAAACAGCCGCTTAATTATAACCCGAACTCGGAAAAGTGCGGGAAGTGCGGGCACGAGCTCGAACTAATGGAAGAGGTCGATTACATAGACTGGATGCTTGAGAAGGCGCGGAACATAAATGCGGAACTTAAGGTAATCTCGACCGAAACGCCCGAGGGCGAGCAGTTCCTCACAACCTTCGGGGGAATAGGCGCGATGCTGAGGTATAAATAAAACAAAAAATAACCCGAATTCGGGTTATTCGGGTTGGTGTGGTTTTTGTCTCTTGCAGGAATTGAGCACTTCTCAACAAAAACCCCCGGCATCGGGGGAACCATAAAGAGAAGGATTTCTGATTTCAGGGTAAGGGAGATAACCCCGCAGGGGGAAGTGTGCGGAATAAAGTGCTTTTCCGATTCCGATAAAATCGAGTGCGAAGTGCGGTGGCCTGAACAGCCCGGGGGCATGCCCCGCGGGCAGGGCGAGCAGCTAATACTCACAATGGAGAAATTCAACCTTGATGTAAATGATGCCATAAGGACAATAACGCGGGTGCTGCGCACCAGCAAGAAGCGCCTGGGCTATGCGGGAATGAAGGACAAGCGCGCGATAACCTCCCAGAAAATTTCGCTCTGGAAACCAGATTACGAACTCGTGAAAAGTTTCAAATCGCGCTATATTTGCCTGCGCGATCCCGAGTGGAAAGATGAACGCATTGAAATCGGCGGCCTGCTGGGAAATGAATTTGAAATAACTATAAGGGATATAGGGGCCGACAAAAAGGAGTGCGAACGCAGGATTAAGGAATGCTTCCTCGAAATGGAAAATGGCATCGCCAATTATTTCGGGGAGCAGAGGTTCGGGGGGATACGCGCGATAACGCACCTCGTGGGAAAGGAGTTTGTGAAGGGCAATATAGAGGACGGGGTAATGCTTTACCTCACCGCAATTGCCCCGGGGGAGGAAGATGAAATAAAGCAGGCAAGGATGGAACTCGCGAAAACGCGCAATTTTTCCGAGGCGAGCAAAAAATTCCCGGTGAAATACAGGTACGAAAGGGCGATAATACACCACCTCTGCAGATGCCCGCACGATTTCGCAGGCGCATTCAGGAAACTGCCGAGGGCGCTTTGCTACCTCTTCACGCACGCATACCAATCATACCTTTTCAACAAGGTCATAAACAAGAGGATCGAAGGCGGGATAGGGCTTGCGAAGATGGGTGAAGATGTTTTGGTTGATGGCGTACCCACAGCTCCGCTGTTCGGGTTTGAAACCATATTTTCCGAGGGGCGCACTGGAAAAATCGAAAGGATGGTGCTGGAGGAGGAGGGCATAACGCTCGCAAATTTCAAGGTAAAGGAGATGCCCGAGGTAAGTTCAAAGGGCGCGAAGAAGGCTATTGCCCTCGTGCCGCGGGATATGAAACTGCTCGCAATCGGGGATGACGAACTGAACGGGGGAAAACTCAAGGCAACTGTCTCATTCGGGCTAACCAAAGGAAACTACGCAACCACGGTTCTGCGAGAATTGATGAAGGGCGAATGATGGTTTTGGGAAATTGGTGAAGGCATAAAAACCACCCTTAAAAAACCCTCGCGCAACAAATAAGTGCGGTGTTTTGGCATATGGAACTTTACTATCTTTTGGTTTTCGCATCTGCCGTTGCGGCATCTTTCGTCGCGGTTGACATTTACAGGCGGGAAAATGAGAAGAGGAAAATAGTAATAGGAATAGACATAAACAAGCGCGGCAAGCCGAGGATTGCGGAATCCGCGGGAATTGCCCTGCTTGTGCCGATATGGGCGGGGATTTTTGCAACAGGCATGATGGCGGGGTTCAACGGCGAGGTTGTGATGTGGGGCCTTCTGCTCAGCGTGTTTGCGGTGATAGGGTTTGCGGACGACATGAAAACAAAGTTCGTGAAAAAGGAAATGCCGTGGAAGGTAAGGGCCCTGCCGATTGCGCTTATTTCAACCATGTTCGCGTATGTTTACGCCCCTGCCCCTGCTTTCTGGGTAATTCCTGTCGCGCTTTTCATTGCGGGGCTTGCATCTTTCCAGAACACTTTTGCCGGGCTCAACGGCTGGGAAGTAGGGAGCGGGTTTATAATTTCCGTGGCATCCGCGGCACTGCTTTGGGGCACGCCCTACTTCGGCGCGGCGGTTATCCTTGCCGGCGCGGTTTTCGGCCTGCTCCTGCTCAACCTGTACCCTGCAAAGGTTTTCCCCGGCGACAGCGGGACAATGCTGATAGGCTCGGCAATTGCCGGGCTTTTCGTGCTCACGGGAAATATAATGCTGATGTCCGTGTGCACCCTTTTTTTCATTCCGCACATGGTTGATTTTTTCCTGCTTAAGCTGCCCACTGCGCGCGGGGACCTTACACAGGCAAAGGCTGCGCCCTACAAAGTCAGGGGCGACGGCAGGCTTGAGATTCCGCGGTACGCCGACGGAAAGGCGAGGTATGATTTTGCAAAGATGCTTATGCGCATCTTCGGGCCCATGAAAGAGCGGCAGATTGTGGCGATAATCTGGTGCGTTGTGGCGCTAAACTGCACGGCGGTTTTGTTTTTCGCTGGCGTACTTGGCTGAACTGCACGGCGGTGCCGCTGATTTCAGGAACGCTTATTTAACGGTTTTTTCGGCAATAAAATGTTTACACATATACTAAGCAGCGTGGGCACTATGAGCCTCACAACATCGTAAACTATAAGCACCGCGCCAATCTGCGCCACGGACATGGGGGAGCCGGCGGCAAGTTCGGGGAAAGCGAGGAACTGGTATCCAACGAACTCGACAACGCCTATGCCGCGGGGCAGGAAGGGCGTGCGCTCGAGCACGGCAACAAGCGCCATGAAAATCAGCAGCGAGTGCGGCTCAAGGTTAACGCCCAGCGAGAGGAAACTGAACCAGAGCGCAAGGAACTCAAAAACCCAGGAGAGGAAGGAAAGGGCAAGCACAACAGCAAGGTCCCTCTTGCCCTTCTTCTGCAGGTACGAGGAATAGCCGTCGAAGAAATCCGCGAGCGCCTTAAGGAAGGGAAGCACGCGGGCAAGCCTGCGGAAAATTTCAGCAACCTTTCCCCCCAATTGCCTGCTCAGGGGGGCGAGGAAAATGAAGGATGCAAGCAGCACAACAAGAAAGCCGCTCAGCAATGCCGCGGAGAATATGCCTTCCGCGGGCATGAAAATAAACGGCAGAAGCACGAGCACGCCGGCAACCGCAAGTATTAGGAACTTCGCGCCCTTTACAACCATGGACGCCGAAATAGACTGGGAATACCGCACCCCAAAAGAATCCTTGAGCATTATTGAGCGCAGGGCATCCGCCCCAAGCTGGACAGGGGTTATCGAGCCGTAAAAAGAGGCAAAACCCGCAAGAACCAGGTTTTTGTAGGGTATTTTCGCGTGTTTTTTTATCAGGTATGCCCATGAAATGAGCCATATAAGCACCGAGATTATGAAAAAAATGCAGGCTAAGATTAAGAAATAAAGGTTAATTTCAGCAAGGGCGGAATATGCCTTTGTCAGCCCCAGGAGTGCGGCCAAAAGGGCAAAAACCAGGAAAAGGGAGAAAAGCGATTTTTTAAGGTATGGGTTCAATAGCAAGCGCCCCCTTTACCTGCAGAAAAAGCCGCGACTTGTCCGCGCATATGCAAGCCCCTAACCGGTAAGCCTGCCAAACAGGTCATTGGATTTTGAAATAACCTCTTCGGCATTGCCGAACATCGACTTCAGCACCGCAAGGGAAGCGTGCGGGGCATCCGAACCCTCCTTGGGGAATATCTCAATCTTCCCTTCGGAAAACACTGCCCTTGTGTTCGGGAGCGAGGCATCGGGCACGCCTATGTAAATCACCACATAGCCTGCATCGGAGAGCATGCCCGCACATTCTTCACTTGTTATTTCCTCGCTTGTTTTAAGGTCTCCGCGGTTTGTCTGGCACTTTGTCAGATTGCCTGCCGAGTCCACGACCCTTGCAACAATCGCAACATTCTTCCGGTTTGCCCTCAACACAGTGCTGAAAAGCGTGAGCGCATCCACCATCTGCTGGCCTGCGCGCTCCCCCTTAAATTCGGGGGAAACTATGAAATAATCCCCTTCGGAAAAGGATGAGATGTAATCCGCGGGCGGCATGCCGTTGGAGAGGAACTCCACGCCTTCGGAGGTTACCGAATAATCATAGTGCGAACCAGTAAGGTCGGAGTAAATTACCGCGAGCGATGCCGCAATCAGCACGATAACTGCTGCGGTTGCGATAAGCATGCGCCTGTCCATGCCAAGAAAATGCAGCAAAACAAATAAAAATGAGAGCAAAAAATAAGCCCTTCGCCTTGCACGGTTTCGGGATGCAGTTTAACGGGTTCGCGGCGGCAAAAGCCTTTCGGCCGCAGGTTCTCCCGCAGGGGAAATGCGGGGCATTGCCGCGGGGGCGCTGCATGGCAGCCATGGCAGGCGGCCTTGCGGCAGGGTTCAAAAAAAATAAAAAGAAAATGCTGCCCGCAGCCTTTCGGCTGCGGAATGAAAAAATAAAAAGAAAAAGAAAGAAATTAGGCCTTTCGGCCTAATTTCGCGATTTTAACTGAGGGCGTCTATCGCGTCGATGAGTTCCTGTGCGGCCTTTCCTGTGTCCGCAGCGAGGTAACCCGCGACAACGACATTGCCTGTGGCGCTGTCCACCTTAGCGACGTACTGGCCCGGTGAGGTCAGCTCGTCTGCCAAGCCCGTAACCGATGCGGCAAGCTGGTTAACTATCGGCCCGCCTACGATTACGTTTGTTCCGAACGGTGCGTCCCTGTCGAGGTACACTATTGGTACGCCCACGCCTGCCGAAGTCTTGTAGGTTGACGGGGTAGCAACGCATGTGCCCGCGCTCCCTGCTCCGCACTTGGCGTCATAGGTGACGTCCGAAACGGTTATCTTGGTTCCGCTGTCGGTGGTGCCTGTCTCGCCCTTCGCGAGAGTCAGCTCTTCTCCGCCTGTGAAGGACTCGACAACCGACTCGCCCTTTACGACCATTACGGACCTTGTTATGTTCTCAGGTATGGATATTGTGAGTTCCCTGCCCGAGAGCACATACTTGGTTCCGAAGTCGTCGTAGGCTTTGTCAGGCTGCCCAGGCGTGTCGCTGCGCTCGTCCATGAGGAACCTGACGGTGTTGCTCCCTTCCCTGCCGTGGAAGTTCACATCAGCCGTGTAGGTGCTCAACTGCGTGTTCGGCAGCGAGAGCAGCTTGTTGTCGTAGGTGTCGTAGTACGCTATGATGTCGTAGCCGCGCACTGCGGTTCCTGAGTCCTCGTTTGTGTCGACCCCGACCCACGCAACGTAGTATTCCTGGTCAGCGCCTCCGCCGAACTTGGTGTCGTCCCTCCAATAGAAGGGCAGATTCGGCAACCCTCTTGCGTACCCTTCCAACGCGTTAACTCCTTCGTTGACATCCGTTCCAAGGAAGTTTATGTCCTTGTTGTACTGCGGCGTGAAGTCCGTCGCTGAGGACAACAGCAGCCAGATGTAGCCGGAGTCTGTTGAGCTGTCCGAATAGGGTGTGTATTTGAATACCACGTCGTTGTTGCCCTTCAGTGATATTTGGCTCCCCATCCAGACGGTTCCGCCTACCCAGTTTTTTGCGGTGTATGTGCCGTAGCTGTTGTTTCCGTCGCTCAGGTACATTGTCTTGTTTGTCGCAGAGCTGAACGGTTCGAGGTATGTTACGTCTGCGGCGCTGCTGCTGGTTGTGACCGAGGTTGTCGCCATTGTGAAGTTCATGTCCGCGGTTACCCATGCAACATTGTTGTCTCCGCCAACGTTGACATCCTTCAGCGTCAGCACAAGACCGTTAAAGTCGTAGCTGCCGCCTATGTTCATGTCTTTGCCGTTGATTGTCGCGTTGGAGTCGTTGCCCTGCGTTTCGATGTGGTTGGTGTCCACAAGCCAGTTAACGCCGTTCAGTGTGGCTGTCGAACTGCCGCTGAGTTTTACCCACTTGCCGTTCGCCTGGTTTGTGTCCGTCGCGTAGTAGATTGTCTTGCCGTCGAAACTGAAGTTCGAGCTGCTCGTGGACTTATCCAGCTGCAGGTAGAGCGGTATATCGTGCTTCTCGTCGCTTGTGCCCGTGAATGTTATCAGGTTGTCCTTCAGGGCGATTGTTGTCAGGGCTTCGTCGTCCTCGAATCCTGCGAATTCCACTTTTGCGTAGCCTTCGCCCTGCTCTCCCGAGCCCTCAAGGAACGAAACCTCGTGCTTGCCCGCCTTCCCGGTCTCGGTTAGTGCCTGTGCCGAAGGCGCGTAGAGAGGCCCGTTTGTGCTGGCGGAGTTGCTCCACTTCTGCTTCGAGTTTATGATGCTTATTGTCCTGACAAAGTTCTTGTCGGTCCCGCCCGAGGCGCTGCCAAGGTCTATATCCACCTTGTAGTCGTAGATGTTGGAGGTGTCTGTGCTGCTGTATGGGTAGCCCTTTGTGTCGTAGAGCTCGACCATATTTGTGCCCAGCGTGACCTGTGCCGTGCCTTTTGCGGTTGTGGACCCTATGTTCAGCGCCTCGATGTACACGATTGTGTCGAGCGCGTAGTCTCCGTTAGGGTCTACGAACAGTGTTTCCAGTGACTCGCTTGAACTTGCCGTCCTGCGGTCTATCTTGTTCCCTTCCGCGTCGTACAACTCGAAGGTTGCCTGGTATGCCGCGGTTGCAGGACCTGTCTGCACTATCTCAACGAGCTTTACGCTGACTTCCTGGCCTGCGTATTCGCCTTTGCCTTTCAGCCCCGTAATTACTTCGCCCTCGTTGTAGGTAGTGATCTTTTCCTCTTTTATCAGTTTGACGTAGTAGTTTGTCCCGCTTGTGTCGACTTCCCTGACAAGGTATTCCTCACCGAAGAACGGTATCCTTATGTTGTCGTTCGTGCCGTCGGTGAACTTTGTAGTGGTGGCTGATTCGTACACCGGAATTCCCGTGCCGAGCGAGATTGTGTAGTTGAAGTCCCCTTCGCCAGCCAACTGCATCTCAAGGTCGGACGTGCCTCCGTCGTTATCGTAGTTGAACCTGACGTCGCCCGTTACGTTGATGTACTCCTGCATTGTCCTTGTGTATGAGGACCCTGCCCACTTGATTGTCTTTGAACTGTAGTAGAGATTAGGCAGGTGTGAGTGCGAGAGAATCACCTTTGGGAATTCGGTTGCACCCGAATAGGAGTTTGTGTCGTTTGTGTTTGTGGTCTCTCCGCTCTTGTAGGTCTTTGCGCCCTCGTAGGTTTTGCTTCCCCCGATTGAGAGTTCGACCTTCAGGTTATCCACGGTAGCTGTCGAGGAGTCCCCTGCTTCGCCCGAGACAGATACTGTCCCGTCTGTTACCGCCTTTTCGGCGATCTTAGCCGCTATGTTGCCTGCCCAGACAGCGTCGCTTATCATTGCGCCGCTTCCCACCACAATATTCACCTTTGGTGAGCCGTCTGCGCCGTAGATGTCGGACTTAGTCAGGTCCATCGCCGCCGCCAATGGCGCCAGCGCTGCCCCGACCATTGCCGCACCTGTAGCAACCGCAGCAAGTCTTTTTATGCTTAGTCCTTTCATGTTTTGTTTCACCTCACGAATCTTATTGAAAAAATAGCCTAACATGCCTTCCCTACATCGACACACGTCTATAAGTGCGTGAGTAATGCGTGAAGACATTACCTAGCTAGGCTCTAATCCTTATCCCTAAAGGTATTTAAATACCTTTCGGTTTCGGAAAGGCAATTTAAAGGGCTTATTTGCCAAATCAAGGCAAAATTACTGCTTTTGTTGATGCCCCATACGTTGATGAACGTACCAATAATTTTGGCGGCTTGCTGAAGTCCATGCTGTTTTCTTTGGCGCATGACGAACTTTTTGCCTGGTTTTTTGGAATCACTGCCACTTACAAATCAGGGCCGCTTATCATACAGCTTCCTGCTCAGTTCCTCAAGTTCTTTCTTGGACATGAGGTTAAGCACATAGCGGTTGTATGACTGAATCATCTCCGCCATGTCCATGAGGCCGTCCTGCAGGTCATGCAGCAGGATTTCAAACTTTGCGGGCTTTATAACCTCCACAGAGCTTGGGCCGTAGAAATACATGAACTTCACAAGCGCGCGGAAGTTCCTCAGGGAGAGGTTTACCTCCATGTAAGAGGAGAAATGCTCCCCGTCTTCAACAGGTTCCGCAACCAGCACATCGTAAACAGTAAAGTCCTTTTCTTTGCGCAGTGCCGCCTCTATATCCCCAAGGGCCTTTTTAAGCAGGGTTTCCTCAAGCGCCTGTACCTCTATTACAGCCTTTATGCGCAGTTTATATGCGTCGGTTTCCCCTATTTCCTTGCGCTTCCTCACGGAATCGGAAATCTGGCTTATAAGCCCGTATTTCACGGGAAAGCCGTCCTGCTTTTCCACAACCCCAAGCCTGAGCATTGCCTTGAGGTGGCCCATAATTTCACCCTCGGAAATGCCGAGTTTCTTGTGCAGTTCCTCTATTGTCTTTGGTTCGTTGAAAAGGAGCGCTGCAATCTGCTTCTGGACCTCGGTGGTTGCTGAGTCGGGTGCCATGAAGGGTTTGGAGGCGGAAAACCATTTAAACAGAACCTTTAAATAAAGGGAAACGCAACAAATAACCGCGGTTCGCGGTTGGTTTTTTTGGCGGGGGCGCAGTAGTGAACACGCTGAGGCGCGTTGAGTGGTTCGTTGCAGGGTCGTTAGACATACCGGCGGCGCGGATGTGGGGAAAAGGGTGAGGGTTAACCTGCGTTAGCCGCGCCAGTGCCTGCATAAGCACACTATTAAAACAGCCCGAAATCCTGCGCTACTTCATGCACGCCTTTGCGTGCTTGCCCGCCGCGCGGTTAACCTTTGATGCGAGACGTTCTGCATCCTTCTTAGTTAGCAGGCTTTTCTGCGCGAGCCTTTCCGCAGCCTCGAAATCCTCAATTGGCATAAAATTCACATAATTACCTCAAGCCAAAACCAATTTAATAACAACCAGGCAACAAACTATTGCGCGCGGTTCGTTTGCGCGTGTTTTTGTTGTGGTTTTTATGGTTGACGCGAATACGGTAGTTTCCGCAGGGGAAAGCGCCCTCGGCGCAGTGCAGGGCAACCTCACATGGCTGCTTATAGGGCTTGTTCTTGTGATTGCCGCTGTGCTGGTGTTTATATTCATCAAGAATATAGGGAAGATAATAGTTAACTCCGTGCTCGGGCTTGTTGCCTGGGGTTTCGCATATTACATCCTCGGGGTTAAGATGGACTTCCTCATCAGCCTTGCCGTGAGCGTGGTTTTCGGGCTTGCGGGAGTGGGGGTTATGCTGATGCTGAAGTTCTTGGGGGTTGCGATTTAGGGCGCGGGGGGCAAAACCTATTTGAGTTTTAGCGCTCGGGCGCGATTAGTTCCATCAGCGCGCGGTTTTTTGAGAGGGTTCTGAGCGCTTTTTTGTATTCTGTTTTAGCATCTTTGAGATTAACCCCCAACACGGCCGCGATTTTGGAAATCCTGAACTCTTCACCGCCGAAACCGAACTTAAAATAGACAATCGCCCTTTGCAAGGGGGGCAAAGATGCCAATGTTTCTGCCACTATTCTGTTTCTGTTCCTTTCAAGTAGTTCTCTTTCGAGACCTTTATCCGCAACGATTCTTTCTGCCATCTCAGCCCCCCTGTACTCCCGACCGGGCGCAAGCCCCGCCTCCTCCAGTTCCAAAGCAATCGTGCCCCTGATTTTCCCCCAATACCGCCGAAGGCCGGCAGAGATTTTCGCCCTGTGTTCCGGAGTGAATGTTTTCCCGACCGACCAAGGCACCTCTCTGCCCATCAGGACCTCAGAGAGTTTGCGCTTGTGTTCCTCGGAAAGTGGCTTGCCTTTTCGGGAAGCGGAGATTTTTGCTTTTGCCTTGTCGGTATGCGTCCTGCCAGTTGCGGCAGCGGACATTTTTGCTTTTGCTTCATCAGTATGCTTCTTGCCGAGAAAGGATGGCTTCGCCCTAAGAGCGGCAGAAATCTTAGCCCTGGTTTCATCAGAAACAACTCTGCCGCGGAGGTCGTAGCGCGGCCTGCCAGCCAAGGTGGCTGATATTTTGGCTCTTGTTTCTTCAGGAATTGTTTTGCCCTCATGTGCTGCGGAGATTTTTGCTTTTGTTTCTTCAAGCAGGGACCTGCCGCGGAGTTTTATGTTAGGCACGCCCTTTTTGGCGGCGGAGATGTTGGCGCGGTGCGCATCGGTGAAAATCCTGCCGCGGAGGTCGTAGCGCGGCCTGCCTTGGAGGGCTGCAGATATTTTTTCCCTTGTTTCGAGAGGTGTGATTTTTCCGCTATGGGCTGCAGATATTTTTTCATCAAATGCCTTTCGTTTTTGGTACCAGTCTTCAAGATTGCGCTTTATTTCATCAGGAGTTTTTCCTATAAACAGTTTTTGTATGTTAACCCTTCCACCCCCCCGCGGCATTCCGAAATAAATTTTGTAAACCTCCTCGCCGCTCAGTTTCGGGTAATAGCGCTTCTGCAGGAAGGAAACAATCTCGTCAACACCCGCGCCCCTTGATGCGAGCGCCGCAATTCTGGCTATTTTGTAAGGGTAAAACCTGCGAACCTGCTTGTTCTGCGCCATCTATGAAACCCCTGAATTAGTGCATCTCATTTTGCCGCCCCAGTTCACACAATTATGTTGTTTTCCACCCCGCACTTCGCGCATTTATTGCCTTTTCCGCCTTCCTTCAGCCCCACCATGTCCGTGAAATATCCCTGCCTCCGTATCAGCGCCGAGCCGCACTTTTTGCAGCGCGTGGTGTTTATGTCCGCCTGCAGGTTCCCGACATAAACATACTTCAGCCCCGCCTTTTCGGCGATTTCCTTAGCGCGTGCGATTGTTGCGGCGGGAGTGGCGGGAACGTAATCCAGTTTCCACTGCGGGCAAAATGCGGAAAGGTGCAGGGGCATTTCGGGGGAAACTGAAAAAACAAAATCCGCAACTTCGCGCAGCTGCGCATCCTTGTCGTTGTAACCTGGCACAATCAGGTTCGTAACTTCCACATGAACCTTGTTTTTGTGGAATAGTTTTATGTTCTCGCGCACATGCTTAATTTCCGCCGCGCCGCAAACCTCCCTGTAAAACCGCGCATCGCCTTTCAGGTCTATGTTTATCGCATCAAGGAAGGGGGCAATTGCATCCGCAACCTCCCGCGACATATAGCCGTTGCTTACCCACACGTTATACAGGCCGCTTTCGCGCGCAATTTTCATCGTGTCCAGCGCATACTCGGCGAAAACCGTGGGTTCGTTGTATGTGTATGCAATGCCCTCCACGCCGTTCCCGAGGGTGCGCGCCACAATTTCCTCCGGGCTTGTGAAGGGAACGCCCCCAAGCGCTTCCGCTGTCCAGTCCTGCGAGATGTGCCAGTTCTGGCAGTGCAGGCAGGCGAAGTTGCACCCGAACGTGCTCACCCCCACGCACTGCGTTGCGGGGCGGAAATTGAACAGCGGCTTTTTTTCTATGGGGTCGATTGTGAGGGTCAGGGTTTTGCCGTACACAAGCGAGCGCAGGGTTCCGCCAACGTTCTTGCGAACCCTGCAAAATCCGGCGGCGCCCTCCGCGATTTTGCAGTTGCGGTTGCATGCACGGCAAGCCACTGACTTGTTTTTTTGTTTTTCAAAGAAGCGCGCCTCAAGCAAACCCTGCGCGGGCGTTTTTTGGTTTTCCCCCTGCGCCCCGAACCCCGCAAAACCCGCGCCGCGGGTTTTTTGTTTTTGTTCCGTTTGCTCCTGCTGCGCGTACATATGCAACCCATATAATTAGATTTCTTAATATATAATAGATATGCTCATGTGCGATATGCCCGGGGGCGGAGCCTGAATGCGCGAATACAACAGCCTTTTCGGAGCGCGGGGTTGTACGCAACCCCGCTTCCAAAAGGCTGGCGAAAAGAAGGTTTTTGCTTCGCAAAAACAAAAGCACGGGTTGGAGGCGCCCTAATGCGCGAGTACAACTGCGATTTGCACTTCCATGGGCCTTACTCGGGCGGCGTAAGCAAGAACATGCTTATCCCCGTTATCGCGGAGCAGGCGCGCCTCAAGGGCCTGCACGTCATCAGCACCGCGGACATTTTGCACGCGAAATGGCTGGAGCATGTGAAAGAAAGCATAACCGAGCAGGGCAACGGAATTTTCGCGGACAAGAAAAGCGGGGAAATTAATTTCATCCCCGGCACGGAGATAGAGGACCGCGCGCGCGTCCATCATTTGCTCTACTTCCCCGATTTTGCCAGCGCCGCAAATTTGAAGGAGAAGTGGAGGGGGAAGGCGAACTTCGATTCGTGGGGCTGCGGCAGGCCGCGCGTGCGCCTGAACGGGGAGGAGATTGCCGCCGCGGTTGACGAAGTGGGCGGCATCTGCGGGCCTGCGCACGCGTTCACGCCTTATTTCTCGATTTACTCGCACCATGAGAGCGTTGAAAAGTGCTATGGCTCCCTCGCAAAAAAAATATATTTCATGGAACTCGGCCTGAGCGCGGATACGGACATTGCGGACATGATTCCGGACAACAGGAATTACGCGTTCTGCACGAATTCGGATTCGCATTCCCCGTGGCCTTACAGGATAGGGAGGGAGTTCAACAGAATAAGGATGAAGGAGCCGTGCTTTGCCGAACTTGCGGATGCGCTTAAGGAGCGGGAGGAGAAGCGCATAACCCTGAACGTCGGCCTTGACCCCTGCGAGGGCAAGTACCACATGACGGCGTGCAACGCCTGCTTTGCGCAGTATTCCGCAAAGCGCGCCGCGGAACTGAACTGGAAATGCCTTGCGTGCGGGGGGGCGATAAAGAAGGGGGCGCACGACCTTATTGCGGAGCTTTCGGAAAGGTTCGGGAACGGAAAGGCGGAACACCCTGAATTCAGGCCGCCCTATATGCACACCATTCCGCTCGCCGAAATAATCCAGATTGCGCTGCATGTGGAGGGCGTCAACACCGCGAAGGTCCAGGGCCTGTGGAAGGATTTTGTGGAAAGGTTCGGGAACGAAATAAGCGCGCTTATAGATGCGCCGGTGGAGGAGCTTGCGGAAGTGAATGCGGATGCCGCAAAAAAAATAAACGCGTTCCGTAAAGGGTGGGTTTTTTACATCCCTGGGGGCGGGGGGAAATACGGCACGCCGGTTATAGGCGATTCGCCCGGGGATTTGGAAAGGCGCAGGAAAGAGGCCGAGCAGGGGCTTAAGAAAAAAAATCCCGCGAGGGGGCAGAGGACGCTTGGGGATTTTTGATGCGGGGGGCCGTGCGTTACGGGGAAAGCAAAAACTGGCTGAATTCATCTTTCATTATGGCGAAGTAATTTGTGTTTTGCCGCAATTCCCAGGAATAGCCTTTACAGTGCATAAATAAACTGAATGCTTTCTTCTTGTGCTTTTGAATCAATTGGAGGGCGGGGACAAAATCGGCATCTCCCGAGAACAGGATGCAAACAGCATACTCCCCAAGCAATGCCTTCTGTATAATATCTATCGCGATTGCGACATCTATGCCTTTTTCCCGCCTGCTCTTTTCCATAACGCAGTTGAAGCAGGCGGGCTCCACTTTCGGCCTGCAATTGCCGCACAGGTTTAATGCATTTAATACTTCCTGGCGCCGGCGATATTTTTCAAGCAATTCATTGGCAGAACTGTACCTGAGTTTCCTGGTGATTACCCCCAGATTTCCTTCCATTTTTCTGACCCTGTCAAAATATGCCATTTGCTTGTAATATGCCTCTTTGTTATCGTCTATTCTCGGGGCGGAATTATAGTAATAGAACCCGCCATATTCCCAGCCTTCCCGCTTGCAGGCGAATTTTATTATCCTTGAAAAATCGGCTTTATCATATGCAAGGTTGTTGCGTTTTGCATTGTGGTAAAAGTTATTGCCGTCAATAAAGCCTATTGCCTTGTCGGCCACAAAAATCACAATTAGATTTTCCCAGCATTACCCCGCGATTGCTCGCGGGGCCATACTGGGGACTTGATAACCAAATACTACGGCGAAGTTCTTTATAAATTTTCTGGAAAAGCAGGGTCGCAATATAGTATATATTAATATAAAGAAGAAGCAACATGCAGGCGGAAATCAATTTATGCAGAATTTTTTGAATTCACCATTATTAAACAACTCAGCAACAATTCTCTGCAGTTCATTTTCGCGGTAGTGTTTTTGAGTCAGAGTAGACGGCAATGGCCACCACTTTTGTTTCGGAATCCTAGTTCCGTCGGCTAAGTGGTCGACATTTACCCGTACATTAAGGTGCGGCGCTTCTTCGTTCCATTCAGGGACATAATGACAATCTTCGACAACGGCTATTTCGCAAACAAAAGCGCCAGATACGCAAGTCCACTTCATAAGTTCGAAATGGTGCGGGTGACTTCTGCAACTATCACTTACGTTCCGTATATTAGTGCCCCATGCCAAGATAACCACCCCAATATAAGTTAACTAGCCGCTAGCGCACATAGCTCAAATCCGAGGGCGGCTTTTCGTCCCTTTCCTCGAACTGCTTCGCGAGCTTTGTGAACGCAATCTCAATCTGCTTTGCCTCGTTCTCTATGCTGTCCATGTTCAGCCTGAATTTGTATTTTTTAACTATGAGTTTCAGCACTTCCTTTGCAGCGCCGTGGTCCCCGTAAACAAGGCGCGCGTTTGTCTGGCCCATCAGGCACACGCCCTGCAGTCCGCGCTCCTTTGCAAGCCCCAGCAGCAGGCCTGCCGCGCCGCTTATCAGGCCCTCGGGCCTGTCCTCTATTGCGCCTATCTTCCTCCAGTCGGCGATTATTTCCTTTCTGGTTCCGGCAGCGACAACCTTTGGCTCGGAAACCATGCGCTTCTCCCCGATGTTTATTCCCGCAAGCGTAACAATTTCCTTAACCCCGCAGTCGGCAAGCTTGTTCACGATTGCCTGCGCAAACTCGTAGTGTTCGTGCACCCCGCCGACGCGAACGTCAAGCGAGGGCTGCACAGGGCCCGCAAGGAACAAATAATCCCTGTCCTTGTAGGGGAAATAATAAAGGTCGTCCTTTATGAGTTCGATTACGCCCTTCACCGTGTGCACGCTCGGCGGGAAAGAATCGGAGGTAATTTCAGCAACCTTCTGCGCCTTGAACTGCTTAAGCATGTAATCCACGCAGATTTTGCCCACAAGGCCGATGCCCGGCAGTCCGGTGAAAAGGGTTGCGTTGTCGAATTTCATTTCCTTGAAAAACTTGACCTGCGTTGCCATTATGACGCCTCCTTCTTCCCGAACTCGACATCCCCTTTGCCCTTCATGGACGCGGTTACGGAATCGACAAGCATTTTCACCGCGCGTTCGGCGGTCACATAATCGTGGGAGGTCGAGGTGAGCACGTATTTTCCCGAGCCCGTGTAAAGTATCTGCACTTCCGCGCCCTTTGCAAGGCCTTTGCCGGAAATGAGCGCGTTTTTTATGAGTTCGACCCCGTCAGGTTCCATGCTGGAGACCGCGAGCGTGCCCTTTATGGTTTTCTGCGGAACCTCTATGTTCTTCTTCACCATTTCAATCAGCGGCTTTACCCATTTTTGCGGCACGCCCTTTGCCGCGGGTTCGCCCTGCACAAGGATTTGCTGGAATGCCTCGACAAGGCTTTCGTAATTTTCAAGCAAAGGTTCCGCAATTTCCGACCACGCGGTTTCCGCGTCGATGTTCTTTTCCTTTGCAAGCACCTCGATAAGCTTCTGGCTCCTCTTGAACTGCTTCCAGTCGTTTATTTTCGTGCGCTGCAAGCGCGGCGTCACCTTGTTGAAAGAGAGGTCTATCTGCCCCTTGCCCCTGTCTATGTGCACTACCTTTGCCGCGCGCATCTGCCCCTCCTTGACGAAGTTGCGGATGTTCTTTACCCAGCTGCTGCTTACCTGGGAGATGTGCACAAAGCCCTGTATTCCCTCGTACTCGGGCATTTCCACGAATACGCCGTAATCGAGCACCTTTATTATCTTGCAGACGACAACGTCGCCCGGTTCCGGAAGTTCGGTCATTCTGCCCACCAATCCCTGAAAAACAACGTGCCGCGGCGTTTCCGCAGTGCGGCGCACAACTGAATTCTCATTCGTATATTTTAACTAACTTTGCATTGCCCCGGCGCCGGCGCTCATTCGTATATTTTAACCAACTTCGCATTGAGCCTGATTTTTGAGGCGGTGCTCTCCGCAAGCGCGCTGTTGCACGCAAGGCACAAAACCCTGCTGGCAGCGGCGCTGAATATAACCTGCTCGTTGCCGCAGGAAGGGCACTTCACGCGCAGGAACTTTGTCCTTATGTTAGGCACGGTGCTTGTTTTCTGCATTCCAAATCACCCCTTAAACAAAAAATAACCCGCGGTCCGCATTCGCCAATTTGCATGGTTCCGCGGTTCCCGCAATTTACCCGATGGTTCGGCGCTTTTGCAATTCACCCCTTAAGTATAACCCCGAGATTTCTCGCGCTCAAAAGGCTTGCTATGTTCTGCGGAAGCTCCACTGTCTGCTTTGCTGCGTAAGGGCCGTACTCGTTCATGTCCGTGCCCACGAAAGCGGGGATGTCGTCGCTTATTTTCATTTTCACTGTTTCCTGCCCCTTTGCGGCGCCCTTTGCGCCCTTCGATGCGTGTTCCGAGAACGCCCCTTCAAGGAGCGTGCCGTGCTTTGCCAGCACGGATGATATGCCCGCGAAAAGCTTCTGTTCGGGCAGGGGCATGCCTTCCTGCTGCGCCTCGCCCGACCTGCTTGCGGCAAGCGCCTTTGCCACGATTTTCTTCTCGCGCATAAGGAAAATTTCCTCCACCATTTTCCTGAGATTGGTGAAATTGCGCGCCTTTGAAACCGAGAAGGATTTCAGGGATTCGAGGTATTCCTTTTTTTCCTTCTGCAGGAAAGCGTTGAGTTCCGTGTAGAATTCGGCCTCAAGTTCCACAAGGCGCGAGGAGCTTTTCTCGAGCCTGTGTATCCGCCTTATCTCGTCGTAATTCAGTTCCACAACAAACACCAACACAATCGCCGCGGCGGGTTCGGTTACTTTGCGCCGCGGATTTTTTCCGCGGGCAAGTTCGCCAAGTTTTCCGCAGCAGCCTTCACATCTCACTTCCCGGGCCCCGTTGCATCGCCGCGCGCGAGGAGGTATATTGCCGCGAACTCGGGCAGTTCATGCACGCCCTGTTCAAGCGGCCCGAATTCCGCCCCGCCTATCGAGAATTTTGGCACGGAATTGGTTATAACCTTAACTGGTGCGCTGCCGAAAGCCAGCGTATCCTCGAGCGGGAGGAAATCGCGCAGCGCCCCTATTTCAACCGATTTCGCCACAAGGCCGGTGCCCCCGTGTATTGTTTCGGGCACGCGGACAATTTTCGCGACATCTACAGAGGTCTGCCTGTCTATATCGAGGCGCAGTTTTTCCGCGAGGTGGGAAAGCGCGTGGTTCCAGAAACTTTCGGTTTTCTTTGCGGAAACCCTTGGCAGCTGGCGCAGGATGCCGTTGCGCATCTCCGCAATTATGCCCTTCCCTTCCGAGGCGAGGGATTTTGCAAGCGTTCCCGAGGGGATGCCGCCCGCTGTCGCTATTTCATCCGCGTCCGCGCGGTCGAAGAGCGCTTCGAGCCCGTTCAGCAGTTTTTCTCCCCAGCCTGCCGCTTCTGCAGGAGGCGGGCAGAACATCCTTTTCCCGTCGCTGTAAAACCCCAGCGCCCTGAGGTCGAGCTCGTGCCCTGTTATGTAATCCACAAGCTCGATGCGCGCGCGCGGGGAAAGCGCGCGAACGGCTTCGGAGCGCACATGCACGTGGTAACCCTTGTGCCCCGAAAAGTTCACGGAAATCCCCTCCGTGAAGCCGAAATCGTCCTGCAGGAATTTCAGAAGTTCGAAAACCTGCAGTTTCACCTCATACAGGCATTCGGGGCAGACCCACTGCCTTACTGAAACGCCCTCGCCGCACTCGGTGCAGCGCTCAGGGTTGCCGCGCCCCGAGGCGCCGCATTTGCACGCCCAGGTGTCGTGCCTGACCTTGCACTCGGTTTTCAAATCGTCAGCATCGAACTCATAAACCAAATCCCCGCCAAGGTATTCCTTTGCCTGCATCGGCTTTCTGGAGGGGAATTTGTAATATGCCGCGGAATAGGAAAGGTAAAAAGGCACTTCCGCGCGCAGGAACTTGTTCACGCTTTCGTGGCTTGCGAACTCGAGGTGCCTGTCCGCGATTTTTCTCCCAAATGTCCCAAAGCCGAACTCCCTCTGTTCGGGGGCGGGGGGCTGGGCAACCTCATGTTTAAGGTAATAATCGCGGAATTTGGCGCGGAGGAATTCCTCGGGCAGCATAAAAACCATATTTGTCGGAAATTATTAATAAGGCGTTGCAGTTATATTAGGGGGCAAAATGGCCGAAAATTACCACGCGCTTTCCGAGGAAAGCGTTATGAAAGGGCTGGGCACGACACGTGCGGGCATAAGCGATGCCGAGGCAAGGGCGAGGCTTGAGAAGCACGGCAGGAACGCGCTTGCGAAACGCAGGGAGTTCCGCATGCTGAAGCTCGCGCTGAACCAGTTCACGAGCTTCCTCGTGCTGATACTGGTTTTTGCGGGCGCCATTTCGTACATGTTCGGCGACCCGCTGGATGCCGCGGCGATATTCGCGATAATATTCATAAATGCCGCGCTCGGCTTCTTCCAGGAGTATAAGGCGGAAAGCGCCATGGACGCGCTGAGGAAAATGACCGCCCTCAGGGCGGTTGTTGTGAGGCAGGGCGCGAGGGTAATGGTCGATGCCGAGGAGGTCGTGCCCGGCGACATAGTCCTGCTCGAGGCGGGCACGAAAGTGCCGGCGGATTTGCGCCTTATAGAGGCGGTGAACCTTCAGATAGACGAGGCCGTTCTAACGGGCGAAAGCAACCCGGCAAAGAAGCAGACTTTGGGGGTTGCGGAGCGCGCGCCTGTTGCGGAGCGCAGCAACATGGCTTTCGCGAACACTATTGTGACTTACGGCCACGGCGCGGGGGCGGTTGTTTCGACAGGCATGAACACGGAGTTCGGCAGGGTCGCGGGGATGGTGCAGGAGATAAGGGAGGAGCAGACGCCGCTCAAGCGCAGGCTGGAGGAGCTTGCAAGGCAGCTGGGGATTGCGGTTGTTGCCGTAATCGCCGTGCTTTTCGCGCTCGGCGTTATGCGCGGCACGGGCATGTTCGAGATGTTCATGGTTGCGGTAAGCCTGGGCGTGGCGGCGATACCCGAAGGACTGCCCGCGATAATAACCATAACCCTCGGGATAGGGATAATTGCGATGGCGAGGAGGAACGCACTCGTGAGAAAAATGCCGAGCATAGAGGCATTGGGAAGCGCCACGGTGATATGCTCGGACAAGACAGGCACCATAACCAGAAACGAGATGGTTGTGGAGAGGATTTTCGCTGACGGCGAGGTTGCGGAGGTGAGCGGGAAGGGATACGAACCAAAAGGGGAATTCACGATAGGCGGCAATAAGGCCGTGCCCGCGGGCGGGAGCGCGCTCGCGACGGTGCTGAGGATTTCCGCGCACTGCAGCAACGCAACGCTGCAGAGGGACGGCGACACTTACGGCGTGATAGGCGACCCCACGGAAGGGGCATTGGTGTGCGCGGCAATGAAGGCGGGGATAAAGGCTTCCGAGGAGAGGGTGGATGAAATACCTTTCAGCTCGGAGAGGAAGATGATGACCACCGTGCACCGCTCGAAGGGCGCGAAAATCGCGTACACGAAAGGCGGCATCGAGCAGGTGCTCGGGGCGTGCGATTATGTTTTCGAGAACGGGAAGGAGGCCGCGCTTACTGCAAAGCGCAGGAGGGAACTGCTTGAAACCGCGAACCGCTTCGCATCCGAGGCATACAGGGTGCTCGGGTTTGCATACCGCGAACTTAAGCGGGATGAGGCTGCGGAGGAGAAGATGGTTTTCGCGGGGATTGCGGCGATGCGCGACCCGCCGAGGGAGGGCGTTAAAAAGGCGATAGAAATTTGCAGGAGCGCGGGGATAAAGGTGAAGATAATTACGGGGGACAATGCACTCACCGCGGCAGCGATTGCGAAAAAGATAGGGCTTGACGGGAGTGCGGTGACGGGAAACGAACTTGACGCAATGGGCAAAAGGGAGTTCGCAAAGACCGTTAGGGAGCGCGCTGTTTTCGCGCGTGTGAACCCGAAGCACAAGTACATGATTGTCTCGGAGCTTATTGCGCAGGGCGAGGTTGTTGCCGCTACGGGCGACGGGGTTAATGACGCGCCCGCGCTGAAGAAGGCGAACGTCGGCATCGCAATGGGGATAAAGGGCACGGACGTTGCAAAGGAGGCATCGGACATAGTGCTCAAGGACGACGATTTCGGCACAATCGTCGTGGCTGTGAAGGAGGGCAGGCGCGTTTACTCGAACATAAGGAATTTCGTAAAATACCTGCTCAGCGCGAACCTGAACGAGATTGCCATAATCGCCGCAACGACAATCGCGCATCTCCCCCTTGCCATGCTTCCACTGCAGATATTGTGGATGAACATTGTTACCGATTCGCTGCCCGCGCTCGCGCTCGGCACGGAGAGGGCGGAAAAGGGAATAATGGGCAAGCCGCCGCGGAACCCGAAGGAGGGCATAATAAGGCCTATCCTGCCGTTCCTGATTATCGCAACCGTGCTCGGGCTGGGGGCGACAATGGCTGCGTATTTCTACGGCCTCGGAATCGACGAAGTGCGGGGCATAGACGCGCACGACCTCGGCGCGGCGAGCTATGCAAGGACGATGGTTTTCTGCACGGTTATCATCTTCGAGCTGCTGCTCGTTTTCGGCTGCAGGTTCGAGGGCAAAGGCGTGCTTGAGGAGAGCCCGCTCACGAACAGGTACCTTGTTGTCGCCGTGCTTGCATCGCTGCTGCTGCAGGTTGCGGTGGTGCATGTGCACTGGCTGCAGGGGGTTTTCCGCACTGTTGCGCTTTCCCCGTTTGACTGGGCTGTTGTGTTCGCGCTCTCGGCGGTTGCGCTCGCGGTGCCTTATGCGCACAATGCGTACGCGGGTTTCATGGGAAAGCGCGCCGCGCGCGCTTCGGCCTAGCGCCCCGGGGCCGGCTGCGAAGCCTGCCTTTGCGCAGCACCCTTTCCTGTGCCTGCATTTGCGGCTCCCGCTTTCGCGCCCGCCCCTTCCCTCCTTAACCCGCGCCTGTAAACCTGCATGGGGTGCTTAACCCCGCAGTCGGAGGTGCAGAACCTGTGGGATTTTATCTTTACGCAGCTGGGGGAGGAATACTTGCTTTTTGAAATCCTCTCAATCTGGTAGCGGGTTATGCCTTCCTTAAAGTTGGGCAGCGTGCGGAAGAGCGAAATTATTTGCTCCTTATCCATCCCAACTGCAACCAAAAAGGTTGCAATGTCAAACCTTTCGAGGTGCGAAAGGTTTTTGCTTTCCAGCATGGATGCGTAAATCGCGGCCATGCAGGGCGGGAACAGTTCGGGCTTCACCTCGCCCATTGCCTTGAAATCGTATTTCTGCTGAATCGGCTTCCACTGCTGTTCGAGCTCAGCTGCAACCGCTTTTATCCCGCGCGTCACGTTCTGCGTTGGCAGGGGCATTCCCGAAAGGACGCGCGCATATGCGATTGCGGAAAGGAATTCCGCGAAATCCGTTTTCGTGAGTTTCACCATTCCTTTCCCGAGGCGCCTGTTCACGAGCTTCATCCTTTCCCCTTGCAGGCCTGCGGAAAGGTAATCCGCAATGGGGAGGGCAACTGGAAAGCCATCGGTGCCCTTCGGCAGGACAACGCCAAACTCCGCTGCAAGGGAAAGAAGCTCGTCCCCCTCCTCCTTTTTCAGGGTTTCCTCGGCGCCCTTGCGGAACATGAGGGCAAAGCGCCTTATGAATTCTTGGTTGCGCGTGCATGATATGAGCACGCGCGCGAGGGGATAGGCAAGAACTTCGTTCATGAGCAGTCCGGAACCATGCAACTGCGGCGCGTAGGGCTTGTTCTTCATTGCGCTCAGCACCATTGCCTTTGCCCTCCCCATTATTTCCTCCGGCACCTCATCAAGGCTGAAATCGCGCTTCCTTACAATCGCCTTCGCAACCTCGGAATAGGGGTATTTCTGCGCGCGCTTCAATCCTGCGTCCTCATAAGGGGGCATAAATTAACCTTGCGGGGAAATGGTTAAAAGCGGGAACGGCATATTGTTTTTGACTGCAATGCCGAAGAAAGTTACGCTTGAGAGGTTCCTCAAAAACCTGAGGGAAAAGCACAATGCAACCGCCAGTTTCCACAAAGTAGGGGGGACGAAAAAGAAAATTGCCGCGGCGGAAGCGGCACGCAGGTTTTTTGCAAACCGAATTATGGGCTCCATGAAGGGCCAAATATCCGGGCGGGAGCTTGAAAACCTGCGCAGGATGTTCTCCGAAAGCGAATATATGCCGAGCGGAAATGAAGTTTCAACAAAAACCCTGAAAACTGCCCTTAATTTGTTTAAGCCATTCGAGCGCGACGCAAAAAGAATGATGGGTGCCGGCGGAATTAGCGGTGAAATCGCAATAAGGGGGCTGGGCGATAAAATCAAGTGCCAGGTAATTCTGCGTTTAAGGGCGGGTAAATGATTAAAAGGCGGAAGTGCGTGTTTATTCCGGTTAGTATGCCTAAGAAATTTACAATGTGGCAATTGGCAGACTATGCCAAGATTAAATACTACAAAACATTGATGCGCATAAAAAGAAAAAAGCCGCTCAAATACGGCTATCTTGACCCCATAAATAAGGAAAACCTGATGGCAAACAGGCTCATAAGGCTGACGCGGTTTTTGAAGAAGAGATACGGGACAATGAAGTCGGCGGACGCAATTAATTTTAATGGGCAAAAAATTAAAGCATCGGAACTGGCTAAAAAGTATTTAATCGAGGAAGTGTTCAGGTCGATGGGGCCAGACATGCCAAATAAACGGGAAATGGTCGCCCTCAGGGATGCACTGCTGGCCGAATCATTGCCTGGCGAAGAGGCTCTCAAAGACAAACTGCCAACCGAGCCGTTAGAACGTCTGAAGAAACAACTGGAAGCGTTTGGCAGGGCAAGGGAGGAAATAATAAGCAAAACAGATATTGTTGACGGGAAAATGGAAAGGAAAGATATTGCCGACGTACGGGAAACCGATGTGGTGTTGAACAACATTGGCAATCTTCACGCAAGGTGCAACACAATACTCATGCGCAGGGGGATTAATGAAGTTTAGGTGAAAACGCGCCACTTTGCGCAGTCACAGCAGCATGTGCGCGAGGTAATACTGAATTTCACTGCCCCCTATCTTGTAAGAAACCTTCATCGGCGCGTCCGTTTTCAGGTTCAGCGTGACTTTCTGGTCGGGCGTTGCTTCCTTCACAATGTTCGAGAGGAAGTTCAGGGAGTATTTGCTGACAACCTCCTTGCTCCCCTGCACGTCTATGCCCTTTGTTTTCGCCGCGTCCGTGTTCAGGCCGCCCTGCGAGCCGCGTGCCTCAATCATGAACTTGCCGTCCTTTACTTTCAGGATAACGGAACTGCCGAAGAGCGAGGCGTCCTTCAATGCTTCCTTTAACAGGCGCCCGGTTATCTGAACCGTTGCATCGAACTTGTGGTTCGGCAGGGAAACCTCGTCCTCGCTCACATCAATGAGCGGCAGCCTGAATGCGCGGTTCATTTCCCCGTGGAATTTAACCATTATTTCGGAATCGGAAAGGTCCATTGACATGCTGTCGTTGGGCAGGGCGCGGGACATTATCTTGCTGAGTTCCACAATGTCAACGCCCGCGAAAGTGGGCTCGATTTCAAATCCGTCGAATGCGCTCTTTTCAATCGCAAGGTCCACGAGAACAATCTGGCTCGGGTCCATTGCGCGGAAGTGCACGCCCGCATCGTTGAAGCGGAAATTCCCCTCGGAAATGAACGATGCTATCGCATCGACGCCCCTTTTCCAATGCTCGACGTTCTTGAGAGATATCATGCCAAAAACCCCCACACACGAAACAACGGTTCCGAACAATTCCCCAAACAAACCCACAAACGCCCGCAGTTCGGGCATTGCCGTGGTTTACCCCGAACCCGGGGCAACGCACTATAATCAGTAGTATGAATATGTTATTAAAACTGTTTTGCGCCCAATTTGCTGGGGTTTGGCATACATGGCAAGGGTTCTGGCTTTCGAGAAGGTCGTTATTGCGTGCGACCACGCGGGCTTTGCGCTTAAGGAGCGCCTCAAGAGGGCGCTTTCAAAGGCGGGCATAGAATTCGAAGATTTGGGAACGCAGGGCAAGGAAGATGTTGATTACCCGGATTACGCGCAGAAGGCGGCGGGATGGGTTGCAAAGGGCAGAAATATTGCCGGAATACTCATATGCGGCAGTGGCATAGGAATGTGCATTTCCGCGAACAGGTGCAGGGGCGTTCGCGCTGCGGCGTGCTGGAACGTGAAGATAGCGAAAATCGCAAGGGAGCACAACAATGCGAACGTGCTCTGCCTGGGTGCGCGCGTGCTCAAAGCAAATGAGGCGGAAAAAATAATGCTCGCCTTCCTCGCAACAGGTTTCTGCAACGAGGAAAGGCACCTGAGGAGAATAAGCAAGATTGAATCGCAGGGAGCGATGGGGTAAGTGTTATTGCACAGCATGCCATTGGCGCAAGTTAGCCGTGTTCTATCCTTGGCGCGAGTTTAATCGCCTTCTATGCGCGGGGCGAGGAAGTAAACAAGGTCAGCACCGCAGATTGAGTATTCGACCTTTATCGGCGCGTCCTTTTTCAGGAAAAGCTTTACCTGCGTGTCGGAGGGTGCGCCTTTCAGCATGTTGGCAAGGTAATCAAGCGGGAAAATGCTTTTCGCCTCGTTCTTTGCCTTCAGTTCCGAGAGCGCGGCGTCCTTCTTTGTTAACTCGTGGCTGAACGTGCCCTTTGAGGAGTTCGCGCGCATGAAGAATTTTTCAGCGTCAACCCCCAAAGTGAGGTGCGAACTTATGAGCGCGGCATCCTTGAACCCGCCCTGGAGTTCGGAGGCGATAACCTTCAGTTCCGCGTCGAACTCAATCTTTGGCGTGGGGAGTTCCGCTGTTGTGAGGTCGAGGAGGGGTATTGAAAAACTGCGCTTTGCCGAACCCTCGAAAGTCACTATGAGATGCGCCTTGTCCTTCGCAATCTCCATTTTCAGCCTGTCCTTTGCCTGCGCGCGCGACATAACCTGCGAAAGGTATGAAAGGTCGATGCCGAACTTCTGGGTTTCATCAACATTCATTTCCCTGAACGCCTTTTTCGGCATCCTGAAATCGACCATGGAAATCTGCGAAGGGTCCGTGGCCTTCAGCACAAGCCCCGAGGAATCCGCGACGAACTCCGCCTCATCTATGAGAACTGAGAGCGCGTCGATGCACTTCCTGAAAGAAACCGCGTCGTCCAAAACCATCGAAAGCATAGTATGGTTTCTGTTGGGTATTGTTTTTAAAGTGATTTACAAAAAAACCGAACGCGCGCGGGTTCGGGCGGGTTGGTTTGGTTGGGCGGGTTGGTTTGGCTGGTTTGGTTTGTTTCTGCGGCGAACCAAACCCGCCGAAACCACGTGCAGAAACCAATAAATACCCCGAAGCCGTAACTAAAATATGGCGCCAAAATACGAATTCCACAGATACGGCAAAAAACCATTTTTAGCGACTTTGGGGGGGCATGAAGGGCATTTAGGCGAAGGGGCACACGGTTCGGCAAAAAAAATAAAAGTTGTGTTCGGCAAAAGGGCGCTGAACATGGCGGAGAAAATTATCCAAGAGAGCACCTACAAGCCAAGAAATGTTTTTATCCTGAACAAATTAAAGGAACTCAAACTGAGCGTAATTCCGATAGCATGGCTTGCTGTGGAAAAATCCGCCCAGCACAAAACAGTTTCTGATTCGAGGCAAATAATGACAGACCTTTCCCGTGGCGGCAGTCTTAAGGTCATTGAGCATAATTTGGAGTCCTATCAGGAAAACCCTGAAATTAAAAGGCTAAGCAACTATCAGGAAATTGAAGAAAAAATAGGGAGGGAGACTGAGATTGCCAAAAAACATGGCATTACTTTCACAGGTCGTGAATGGCTCGTTGTTGTAAAAGAAGACATCGGCAAGCCATACATAGTCGATGTTAAATTGACAGAAATGAATGGGAAAGTAGAGGGCGAGTTTGCCAAATGGCTGTTAAATCTCGGGATTCGGCTTTTTTGATTTGTGTGCCTTGGATTATTAATCGCCACGACATAAACCAAAAGTCCGCTGTTCGTTTTGACGCGCCTTCAGCAAACCCCGCCGAAGTTCGCGGGCAGTTTCCCCTGCGTGAGCAGTGTTGCCAAATCATCCATAAGCCAGAGCTTTGCGCAGCCGAGGAAGGGGATTTTGAGAATCATTCTCCCGTCGAGTTTCTCGGCTGGCTGGGGATAGAGGTTTATGCAGGGCTTTGAGGGCATGCCGCTGAAAACCTTTCCGCAGTCCTGGTCGACGGTCGTGTTTTTCGTGTAATTGTCGCCCTTTGTGATTATGTAATATCCGTCCTTTGCGTGCAGCTTTGCCACGGCGCGGTGGATTATCGGCTCGTTGCGCAGTTCCGAGAAATAAACCACAATATCGCCGTTTGTTGTTATCTCGGTTTTTTTGCCGTTTCCGAAATCCAGGATTTTCGACCTGAGCACGCCGTCATCGCCGAGTTCATATCCGATTTGCGCGAAATCAATAAGCGCTGTGTTGCGCAGGGTTTGCGCATCAAGTTCAACAAGCGGCGCGTTCAGGCTCTGCGGGGGAACGCCCTGCAAAAGCACGACATCGCCGCGGTAGAGCACGGGCTCCATCGAGGCGGAAACCACAATCATCAGCGGGGAATTTGTGTTCAGGGCAAGGCCGAGGAGCGTGTAAAAAGCGAGCGCAAAAACAAAGGCAAAGAATATGTAAATTGCCCAGCCAAGGTATTCGTTGTCTTTCGGGTTCAGGCGCGGCATCACAAAAAGGTCCACATATGTGAACGGGTCGAGCCATTTCAGGTTTTTGCGGAGTTTGGAGAGCATTGGTTTCACAGCCTTCTCACTGCCCGCAGCGGTTTGCTGCCTCTGCAGCGGCGCTGCAAACCCGCTTCGGTGCATTTTCCGCCTTCCGTGCACAGCCTTCGCAAACGCAACTTGCCCCTACTTCAGCGCCTTCTTCACGGCTTTCTGGAAATCGGCAATGTTCTTCTCTATCTCGGTGCACGCGGATGACAAGGCCTTCTCGGGGCTTTTGCCCTTTGTGCGCAGCACGAACTTGGCGTTGTTGCCCAAAGGGTGGTCGAGCACGTATGAAATGAATTCAATCCCGTCCTGGTTGAGGAGCGCTGCCTTGAGAAGGTTCGGGAAAGTGTGCCTCTCGCCCTTTATGGTGAACTCGAGATAATTGGATTCTTTTTTCGTGACTTCAAGCTCCATTTGAATTCCTCCGTGAACTGCGCCTGCCTTGTGAACCGCGCGAACTATTTAAGCCTGTAATCCCTGGAAATTTTCCTTGCCTCCGTGCGCCCGCAGGCGGAGCACATGAGCTTCTGCCCGAAGAGCTGCATCGGCTGCCTGCACTTTGCGCAGAACGCTTTCACAACCCCGAACTCGGGGTCCTTTATCGAGAGGTCGACTCCGTGCGGCAGGACTTTCACCGCAACCGCCTTTACAACATCGCCTATTTTCACGGCGTCGCGTATCTGCTCGACATAATCGTTGCTTATATTGAATATCGGCAGGCTTGCGTACGAGGCAAGTATCACGCGCGGCTCGCCCCTGTTGCTTGCCTGCATCATCTCTATAACCGCGGCATTTTCCTTTACCATTGCAACTACCCCTACAACAACCGAACCCATGTCAAGAGGCGCGGCAACCCTGCGGTTGCAGGAAACATTCGCTTCGCGCGCCGCCTTATCCAGTTCGCAAACCCCCGTGCATTCGGAAAGCACGGTGCCGCCGCTGGCAAAGGCGTTCCTGCCCGCGCTGAATTCCTCCTCGGCGCTCAGGAAAGAGCCGGGGAAAACAATGCTATCCTTTTCTTTAGCCATAAAAATACGCCCCAAAAAACGCCCTATTTTGGCTTTCAGCCAAAATGGGCGCATTCGGCACAAGCCGAATAGCGCGTTTACAAAGGAAACTTAACAAAGAAATCTATTTAAACCATCGTATCGTTATGGTTACAGAGGGTTAGGGAGAGTGCGGGGCGCGCACAACAAACCCCGCACCTCTGCAGGGCAGCTGCGGGAACGCGCAGGCACAAAACCGCGGGGCGAGATGGTTTGGATGGTCCTTGAAAACCTGCCGGGAGTGGGGCTTGCAAAAAAGCACAGTTTCCTCATGTTCCTTGAGGGCGTGCTCCTTTCCACGGTCGGGATATGGACGGTACACTATATTTTTCCCGCACACACAAGCGTGCTCGCGATTGCATTCGTGACAATAGGGGTTGCGCCGCTTATAAACAAGCTGCTCTGCATGGAAACCCAGGAGGAGGCGTCAAAGCCCGGCTGGGCAATAGGGTTCCTTGCAAGGCATTTCTGCATTGTCAGGGTTTATGCATGGCTCACAATAGGGCTGGTCGCGAGTTTCAGTTTATGGTATGTTGTGCTGCCTGCGGAGACGCCCACATACTGCACAGGCGGCTCCTCAGAGATTGAGTGCATTATTCCCGCAAGGGACTCGGTGTTTGCCGAGCAGGAGAAAACATTTTCCACGATAACCGGCAAGGCGACCGCAACAACAGGGGATGCCGCTGCAAGCACAGGGGGCGTGGGGGTTACCGAGTGCAAGGACCCTGAAACGCGAAGCTTGGGCGGATGCTTCGGCCTGATTTTCAACAACAACGCGATTGTGCTAGGGCTTGCAATTTTGCTTTCTTTCATATACGGCGCGGGGGCGATTTTCCTCATAGGCTGGAACGCCTCGGTAATAGGGGTTTTCATAGGGAAGGAGATGCTTAACGTGCATGTATTTGCGGGGCTTGCAAGGGCGATAGGATACCTGCCGCACGGCATACCCGAGATTATGGGGTATTTCATCGGGGCGATTGCGGGCGGCGTTATCTCGGTAGAGGTGACGAAGAGGAGATTCCACACAAAGGAGTTCTGGATTATAACGAAGGATGCCGCGGTGCTTGTTCTTCTGGCTTATGCGGTGCTTGCGTTCGGCGCGCTTATAGAGGCGTGGTTAATAGTCGGGGGATGAATCAGGACTATTCCTTTTTTCCGCGCCCCTTATCGGATTTCTCGTCTTTGCCCTTGCCCCTGCTCTCCTTTCCCGCCTTCTCTCCCGCGCCTTCCCGCTCCCTGTTCTCCTTCTCCATGCGCAGGTATTCCGCAATCAGCGGGGCATATTCCTTTATCGCTTCCCCCTTTACCTCTATGCCCTGCGGGGTTTTGTTTATCGCCTGCCTGCCTGCAATTGCCCCAAGCAGGCTGCTGAACTCCAGCGGGAAAATTATTTTCGTGGCCTTGCCGTCGCCTATGCGCTCGAGCGCGCGGATGTAATAGTATGACAGCGCCTTGTCGCTGAGCTGTTCCGCCGCGGATTTCACCGCGTCGATTTCAACCCTGTGCGCTTCCGCCTCCTCCATCCTTGCAAGCTTCCTCTGCACGGCCGCCTTCTGCTCGTGCATCGCCTCTATGACTTTGGGGGGGATGTCGACGTCTTTCAGTTCCACAGTTTCCACCTGCACCCCCCACTCCTTCGAGATTTCCTCGGTCTCCTTCTTCAGGGTTTCGCTCAGCACCTCTGTCTTGGAAATGACCTCGTCGAGCGTCATGCTGCCTATCAGGTCGCGGATTGTCGCCACAACGTACAGCATTACCGCGCGCTCGTAGTCCTCGACCTCAACAACGGAATTTATCACGCACCGGTCGTCGCTCCTTACCTTGAGGTAGACAATCGCGTCAATACTCAGCTGGATGCCGTCCCTGGTTATGACGTCCTGCTTCGGCACATCGATTGTGTGCGTGCGCAGGTCCACCTTTGTGTAGCCCTCTATCGGCGGCAAAACCACCGCCCAGCCGGGGCCGCCGACGCGGATAACCTTGCCGAAACGGAAAATCACGGCGCGCTCGTATTCCTTCATCATTATTATGAAGTCGTATTTCCATACGGCGAAGAGCAGCACTCCCGCGGCAATAATCCAGAGCGCGTTGCGGGTTATGAAATCCTGGTACTGTACCATGGCGAAAAGTATGAAGACAATGAACGCAATTACCGCTATGAAAACCAGCTGTTTCAAGGTTTCGGCGAGCATAACAAACACCCTGAAAACGCCGATTTACGGCGTTTCGGTTATGGTTTATATATAAGAATATCCATATAAGTAAGTATAAATACCTTTACAATCGCCCGCAGGTGTACGAAATGAGGGAAGTAAAAAGCGCCCTGATTGTTTGCGTAGACAGGGACAACGATCTGGGCAGGAAGATAAATGTACAGGGCCCCATAGTGGGGAGGCAAAAGAACCTCAATATTGCCGCAAAATTGGCACTTGCGGACCCCGGCGAGAGCGACGCAAACAGCATTTTCGCCGCGGTCAAGAAGTATGACGAGGTAAAGGGGCACTTTGCGAATGTCGAGGTCGTTACGCTTACAGGGCACAGCAAGAAGGGCTTCGAGAGCGACAGGATGATTAACGAGCAGCTGGATGCAGTGCTTGAGAAGTTTCCTGCGGACGGGATAATCCTTGTTACCGACGGCGCGGAGGACGATTCCACAATACCCATACTCCAGGGCAGGGTGCGGATAATTTCAAAGGAACTCGTGATTGTGAAGCAGGCGAAGGAGGTTGAAAGCACTTATTACACGATAAAGGAGGCGCTCAAGGATCCCGCAATAGCGCGGATTGTTTTCCTCATGCCGGGCGTTGTTGTGCTGCTCTGGGGCGTGCTCTCAATACTGGATATGGAGGTCGTGCTGTTCCAGGCCATACTTTTTGTTGTCGGCATTTACCTCGTGCTCAGGGGAACGGGGCTTGAGGAAATTATTGCCGGCGGGATAAAATCCGCGACGCGCTCATTCTCCCTGCAGCGCGTAAGCTTTCCCGCATACCTTGCCGCACTGCTGCTCCTTATTTTCGGCGTTCTTTCCGCCGTGGGGGAAGTGATGAGCGGGGAGAACCTGAATATTTTCACGCAGGCCGGCGCCGCCTCGAGGCAGGCAATAGATTTCGCAACCATTGCCGCCCTCGCATTCATTATCGGGCGCGCAATAGACGCACTGCACTTCAAGAAGGCGTTCTACCTGCGCAGGTATTTCATGTACGCGGTTGCGGCGCTGGTGCTGTGGTTCATCGTGGATTCGGGAAGGCAGGTTATTGCAGGGGAGGCGCACGCGGACCTCATCTGGTTCAGCACCAATGTGCTGTTCGCTTTCGTTTTCGCGCTTGCGGCATATTACGTTTCTGGAGTGCTTGACGTGAGAAAGAAGGTGACTAAACTCCTCATAGGGCTTCCGGTTTACAACCGCGACGGGACATGGCTCGGCAAAGTGGAGAATGTCGCGCCCGCAAAGAACACGATAGATTACAGGGACATCAAGAGCAAGGATGTCATTGCGCTGAAGAAGAAGCAGTTCGTGCTGCGCGAAGGGCGCGTGCTTGTAGTGGGGTGATTTTATGAAGGGAAATTGTGCTTTGCTTTTTTTTGCCGCGCTTGCCGCAATTATCCTGCTTTCAGGCTGCCCGCAGCCGCAGGAACTTGCGGGGCAGCAGCAGGGAGGGCGGGGCACCGGCAGCCCCGCGGGCGGAAGCGCACAAATGACTGACGAGGAGAAAATAACGGCAAGGGCTGTTGCAGCGAAAGACACGGCAATCTGCAACGAAATTGCAGTCAGCGCCCCTGAAGACGCGGTGAAAAAGCAGCACTGCTATGAGGCAGTCTGGGAGGCAAAGGATACAGGCATCCCTGAAAAGGCGCTTGCCGCGCGCGACCCGGCAATGTGCGAACAGCTCAGCGATAACTCAAAGAGGGACAACTGTGTAAGCGCAATTGCCGTTGCGGAACTGGACGAGGAAATCTGCGAAAGGATATTGAAGGATAAGGCATACCAGGGCGAGGGATATATGAAAGAAATGGGGAAAAGCAAGTCGGATTTCTGCAAAAAGGAGGTTTTCACTGCCCGGGCTGTTGCAATGCTTGATGCATCCATATGCGAAAAGATAGAATTTGACAAGGAATTAAGTGAAAGCACGTACAGGAACAGCTGCATAAGGGACGTTGCAAATGCGAAAAAAGACCCCGCAATCTGCGACCTCCTATCTGATGACAGCGGCTATGGGTGGGCAGAAAGCTGCTATTACGATGTTGCCTCCGAGTCGGGGGACGGCAGCCTCTGCAAATGGGTTTCTGATGAGGACGCGAGAAATCACTGCAAAGCCCTGGCAACGGGGGATAGTTCATACTGCGAAGCCCTGCCAAAAGAGAGCACCATCCAAACAATGGCACATTCGAGGAACACCTGCTACAACGACATTGCGGAAAGGGGCAATGATGAAGGGCTCTGCAGGAAGATGGACACAAGCACCGTGCTTGGAGAATCCGGCCAGGCAAATTGTTTCATAACAATTGCGGTTAAGGAAGGAGATGTTACGATGTGCAACAACATAAGTTCGCAGCAGTTCAGAGAAGGGTGCGTGCAACGGTATAACTTGGCAATGTGCAATAAGATAGAAAGCGCAGAGGGAAGGCAGGACTGTACCGAAAGCCTGCTCGGGAGGAACCAGAGCACGGAAGACAAGGAAATTTATTCGAATGCAATTTCAAAAGAAGATATGGCGGAGTGCGGGAAGATATCCGATGCGGGCTATAAGCAGAAGTGCAAGGACCAGTTACATTTCAACAAGGCAATAACCGAACGGAATGCCGCAGAGTGCGATTTGATGAGCGACAGCTCCTCGGGGAAAGGGAGCTGCTATTACTTCCTTGTAGTCGGGACCGGGCCGCACCACGGCGACAAATCGCTCTGCGGGAAAATACCCGACAGGGAAGATGTAATGAAGAGAATGTGCATGGAGCCCTGAGCAGCAGCCAATCAACTAGCACGCCGCCTTTTCAGGAACGGGCTTCTCCGCAAGCGGGATTTTTTCATCCGACTGAACGCCCGCATGCAGGATTTTCTTAAGGTTGGCGAGGAGTTTGGATTTCGCGCTCCCCGCAACAAAGGCGTGCTCCAGCACATCGGCAATGGTTGAAACAGGTATTATCTTTATTTTCGCAAGGCGGTCGGCCTTTATGACTATGTCGTCGACATTCGCCCTCGGCACTATAACTTCCTCGAAGCCCGCGGTTATTGCGGCGGAAACCTTTGCGCTGACGCCGCCGACAGGCAGAACCTCGCCCCTCACGCTGAGGGAGCCCGTCATAGCAAGGGACTGCTTTACGGGTATGCCCTCAAGCGCGGAAACCACGGCAGTTGCAACAGAAACGCTTGCACTGTCCCCCTCCACTCCCGAGTAACTCTGCAGGAACTGTATGTGCAAATCGTGCCTGCTTATGTCCTTTCCCGAGAGGCGCTTTATTATCGCGGAAACGTTCTGCACTGCCTCCTTTGCGATTTCCCCGAGTTTTCCTGTGGCAATCAGCTTTCCCTCCGCTGAGCTCTGCGCAGGCGCAACCTCGGCCTCGATGGGCAGGATAAGCCCCGCATCCCCGTCGGCGCTCACTGCAAGGCCGTTGACCCTGCCTATTGCCGTGCCCTTGAACAGATAAACGTCGTAATCCTTCTTTTCCTCAAGCATCTTGTTCACCATCTGCTGTTCCAGGGTGCGTGCGCTCAGCCTTGCCTCGTAAACGTCCTGCGCGTCAACAAGCGCATGGCCTTTGGCTTTTGCAATGTCGCCCGCGGCGCGTATCAGGCCGCCCAAATCGCGCAGCTTGAGGGTGAGGCGGTTTTTCCTGTCCGCGCGCCTGCGCGCCTCGAAGATCAGCACATCAACCGCGTCCTTTGCGAAGTGCGGTATGCTTCCGTCCTTCTTCACTTCCTGCGCAACGAACTGCACGAGCTTGTTCCTGTTTTCTTCCGTGTCGGGCGTGTCCATGTTCATGTAAACCTCGTAGCCATAGCCCCTTATGCGCGACCTCAATGCGGGATGAACGCGCCTGAGGTCGTCATAATTGCCCGAGGCAACAAGCACGAAATCGCAGGGCACGGGGTCAGTGCGCGTCATTGCGCCGCTGGACATTTCGCTCTGGCCCGTGATTGAATATTTCTTTTCCTGCATTGCTGTCAGGAGTTCCTGCTGGCTTTTCGGGCCGAGGGTTGCTATCTCATCCAGAAACAAAACCCCGCCCGAAGCGCGGTGTATCATGCCCGGCTCAACGCGCAGGTGTGCGGGCGTCCCCAGTCCGCCGCTCTGCAGCGGGTCATGGCGAACGTCGCCGAGCAAAGCGCCAGCCCTTGCGCCCGTGCCCTCCACAAAGGGCGCAATCTTCTTGCCGGCGTTATTTATCAGCAATTTCGGCGCTGTGCCGCCCATCCTGACGCGCATCTGCGAGCCGAGTGAAAACCCTATGATAAGGAAGCCGCTGAGTATGAGGCTTGCCGCATAAACAACATCGGGCAGGAAGCCGAACTGCCAGAGCGCCCAGCAAAGTATCGACCACCCTATGGGAAGCACGAGGCCCACAAGGCGCATGTTGTCATCCTGTGCCTTGCTCTCTATGCGCGCCTGCTCGGTGATTTTTTTCCCTTCGCCCGCTGCAACAGCCTGCACCTTCGGGTTGTTGGGGTCCTCATCATTGTGGTAAATCATTATGTCGTAAAGCCTGCTCACGGGCATTATCTCCGCCATTGCCTGCGCGAGCATTGATTTGCCCGTGCCGGGGATTCCGATAAGCAGGACATTCCTCTTCTGCGCGGCAGCCTTGCGGATTAATTCCACGCAGTTCTCCTGCCCCACGACCTGGTCAATGAGTTTTTCCGGCACCCTTATCTCGGCGGTTGATTTGTAACTGAAATCCGCGCCCGCGGGCTGTGCCTTGGCTTCATCCGCCTGCGGCTTGGGTTTTTTCTTAGGGGAGGGCATGATGATTATTCACTATAATAAGAGTTAAAAGGCTGATTGTTTTACAGGGGGGAAGTGCGGAATGCGCACCCCGAAAAATAAAAAAACAAAAACGCGGTTTGCGGATTAAATAACCAAAAACACAAACGCGTACCCAAAAAACCCCCCAAAAAACAACAGGTAGTTCGTTTTAAATACAAGATATTAGTTAAATAGTTGTGCAGGCAATTGTGCAATTGCGAACGTGGTTTTTATGGCACACCTGAAAATAATATTCCTCGGCACGAGCTGCAGTACCCCTACAAAGGAGAGGAACCTGAGCAGCGTGGCGATACGAGAGGGCGGGGAGTGGCTGCTCTTCGACTGCCCCGAGGGAACGCAGAGGCAGATGATGAAGGCCGGCGTTTCCTACATGCGCATTTCGCATATTTTCATTTCGCACTTTCACGGGGACCACTTTCTCGGCCTCCCCGGATTGCTTGCGACAATGAGCATGCACGGGCGCGATTATCCGCTTTTCATTTACGGCCCGCGCGGAATTGCGTCATGGGTGAAGAAGGCGATAGAGATGAGCATGCTGCGCGTGAATTTTGAAGTGAGGTGCAAGGAAGTGCAGGGGAAGGGGCAGGTTCTGGAGGGCAAGGATTTCGCGGTGCACGCGTTCCCGCTCGACCACGATGTGCCCTGCCACGGATATGTGTTCGAGGAGCAGGGGAAGAGCGGGGAGTTCCAGCGCGCGAAGGCACTGGAACTCGGCATTCCGGAAGGCCCCGTGTGGGGAAAACTGCAGAAGGGGGAGAGCGTGAAAGTTAAGGTAAAAGGTAAAATGAAAACGTTTAAGCCCGAGCAGGTTATGGATTACTCGAAAGCGCGCAGCGGCAAAAAGGTTTCCATAGTGTGGGACACGCTGCCGAACAAATCATACCACAATGTGATTAAGGGCTCCGACCTTTTGATACACGAGTGCTCGTTCATGGACAAGTTGGGGGGGCGCGCCCTGGAGACGAAACACAGCACGGCGCTTGAAGCGGGAAAGGCCGCCGCACTTACAGGCGCGAAGAGGCTTGTGCTCATGCACATTTCGCCGAGGCACAAGGACGCGAAGGCGATAGAGCACGAGGCAAGAAGGGAGTTCGGGGACGTTACAGTTGCTGATGATTTGATGGAGATTGATTTGTGAACGCAGAAAAATAAAAACAAAACGCGGTTTGCGGGGTTTGTGGAGCCGCGGCAGGTTTGCCGCGCGGTTTGCGAACCCGCCGCGTAACCGCCCTATTTTGGCTTGCGCCAAAATGGGCGCAATTGGCAACAGCCAATTAGCGCGCGTTTTGTTTTTTTGTTTTCGGGGCTTGGATATGAAAGCGGTTATTCTTGCGGCGGGCAGGGGAGTCAGGCTCAGGCCGCTCACTGAAAAAATCCCAAAAGTGATGGTCAAGGTAAAGGGCAAGCCATTGCTCGAGCACGTTCTTGCGCGGCTTGCGGAAGCGGGGATTGGCGGGTTTGAGATTGTCGTGGGATACAGGCGCGAGGAAATTGAAAAGCACTTCGGCAAAAGCTTTGCCGGCGTGCCGGTAAATTACCTTTTCCAGGCGGAGCAGCTGGGCACCGCGCACGCAATTGCGCTCGCGCGCGGGCGCGTGAAAGGGAATTTTTTAGTTGTGAACGCGGACGTGCTTGTCGAAAGCGCGCTGTTCCGCGAACTCGCAACCATTGACGAGTTTGATGATTTTGATGTCAAAGTTGTGGGAAGAACAGTTGATGACCCCTGGCGCTACGGCGTGCTTGTGGAGGAGGGCGGCACCCTCAGGGATATCGTCGAGAAGCCGAACTATGGGGAGGAGCCCGGCAACCTGATAAACGCCGGCATTTACAGGTTCAACCAGAAGATATTCGGCGCGATAGGGAAAACAAAAAAAAGCGCGCGCGGGGAGTTCGAGATCGTGGACAGCATAAAAATCCTCATGCGCGCGGGGGGGAAAGTTGCTGTTGTGCATTACGCAGGGGCGTGCATTGATATCGGCGATTTGGATGACCTGAAAAAGGCGAACGAAAGCGAACTGCCGTGAAAGATGCTGTAAGGCTAAAACTTGAAACATTCCCCCTGCTCAAGCACAACTGCCTTTGTTTTCAGTATGCTCTTCTCAATCCTCTGCCTGAACTCGTGCGGGTCCGCCTTTATCTCGGGGTATGTGTTGTAGTGCATGGGTATCGCGTACTGCGGCTTTATTGCCTTTGTCGCGCGCACCGCGTCCACCAAATCCATCGTGTAAGTGCCGCCTATGGGGAGCAGTGCAACGTCCGCCTTTACCCGCGTGAGCGTGTCTGTAAGGTCCGTGTCGCCCGCGAAAAATATTCTTTTGCCGCCGAGGGTGAGCAGGAAACTCAAGGGATAAAAAGCCTGCGGATGGTGCGCGGGTATTGCCTCAATTTCGCAGCCGCGCAGGCTTATTTTGTCCCCCGCGGAAACGGCGCGCAGCATGGGCTTCGGCAGGCTTAACTGCGAGAGCACGGAATCGTGCGCCACAATGCATGCGTTGTTTTTTGATGCCGCCTCCTCTATCGCCGCCTTGTCGAAATGGTCCGTATGTTCATGGGAAATTACAAGAAGGGAAACATCGTCGAGCAGTTTGGATTTCTGCGCCTGCTGTTTCAGCGAGGGCTTCAAACCGTCCGCCCTCGGCCTGAAATTCAGGAGAGGGTCGAACAGCACTGTGGTGCCTTCCCCCGCAACCCTGAAAAATGAGTGGCCTAGAAATTGAAGTTCCATTTTATACACCAAAGGCAAAGGGCATACTAGATAAGTTTCCGCTGAATTTAAACCTTTCCAACGGCTCTTTTTCGGCATAACCGCTGGAAAAGATTTTGTTTCCGGCTTTTCGGGGAACCAATCAAAAAATATATAATCAGGGAGGGCGCATATTGTAGCATGAAACGTGCTTTTGCGGCGCTTGCGTTGCTGATTTTTGCCGCGCATGCCTCCGCGCTGGGAGTTTCGCAGTACGCGGTAAGCATAAATGTCGCAAAGGACGGGTACGCTGCATTCGAGGAGAAGTATTACCTCAAGTTCGCGCACGGGTTCGAGCAGGATGAGTTCGCCGCGGATGCCGCAAAGAACGGCTCGTCGCTCGATGTCTGGGCGGTGGATTACAATTTCTTTTACCCGCACTTCGGAAGGGGCAACCTGAAGAGGAGTTCGGTGAGCTTTGACAGCGAACTCGGCGTACTGACGCTTTCATACGAACTGCTCACCCCTTTCGCAACCGTGATAAGCGATGAGCCTCGCGCAACGCTCTGGGAAATCCCGGACCGCGAGCTGCTCGAGTTCAGGCAGGGCAGCCTGATAGTGGTGCCGAAAGGCACGTCAATAGAGATAACCCTGCCGCCGAACGCGGAGGTTGTTGCAGGGCAGATTTCGCCCGACGTGAAAGTCACGGGCAACGTGATAAGCCTCGGCGGCATTTCCACGAATTTCATAAACCTGCGCTACAAGATACCTAAGCCGCCCATAACCGCGGGGCCGGGCTATGCCGAGGCGGTTATGGATTTCCTTTCCGTGCCCGGAAATGCGGTTGTGCTTGTGCCAATTGTTGCCGTGCTTGCACTGGTTGTGTTTTACAGGAAACAGATAGGCGAGAGAATCGAGGGCTACATAATCGAGCACTCGGAGATAGAGCACAGGGAGCCGGAAGAGATGGAGCTGGAGGCGTGAGCGCGCCTGCCTGATGCGCGGTTCAGCCCACATTTTCGCGCCGTGGTTCCCTATTTTCGCGCGCTATTTTATTATCATTGCCACCGATGCCAAGTTCGTCAGCAACATCGCAATTATCACCGCAGGCGAAAATATTACGTGCGGGAATGCGTGCAGGCCGCTTCCTCCGGCAAAGAGCGCGATTGCATAAACAAGCGCGGAAAGCGCCACTGACCAGAAAATTCTTTTTAGCCAGACCATAAAATCACTTCATGAAACCGTTTTTGCCCATGCCGTAAAATCACTTCATGAAAAGGTTATACCCAATCCATGTTGCCCACCATGTGAATACCCACGCGTGCGGTATATATTTGCTCCAGCCGGGGGTGTTCTCAAGGAGCAGCAGCGCAACAACCCTCGAGATGTACATGAACAGCAGCACTTCCGCAATGTAAATGGAAACATCGAAATATTCCTGTATAGCAAGGCTGCCGAAAATTATTATGCTTATGAGCGCGAAGTCGCGCCATATGCCCTTGCCGTTGCTGAGGTAATATGCGCCTGCCGCAAGGCCGAAAATCCAGAAAAGGTTCGCCTCTATCATGTGCAGGAAATATGCGATGTCAAGGGAAATGAACGCCTGCAGCACTTCAAGCATCATGTGCATCGCCTATTTGAAAGTCACGAACGCTATCTCGAAAATAAGGAACACGAACACCGCAACCATGCCCGCCTGGGAGATGAACTCCGGGCGCGGGAATATGTGGAAGCCGGCAAGCATGATTGAGTAAGTCACAAAGAACACGAAACATGCTGTTGAAAGTATTTTCAGGAAGCCCATCATGCACCACCTATGACAAACATGCCGTACAGTACCCACATCGCCGTGACCGAAAGCTCGTTTATTATGACTATGTAGTTCGAAGGCAGGGATGTGCTCTCTATATAGCCCACAAGCACAACCTTCCAGAGGTAGTTCAGCAGGATAAAGCCAGCAATGAGGAACGCCCAGCCTGTGAGCGTTGCAACATCCATCCAGCCCCACAGTATGAGCACGAACAGCGCGAAAAAGGCAAGCCAGCGCTTTGGGGAGAAGTAATGGGCGAAAGCAAGGAGCGCAAAAAACATGACCCAGTTCCCTGCAATCAGCCCTATGAACCAGGCTATGTCAAGGGCAAGCAGGTGGCTAAGTGCATTCATCAGCATTTCCATGCCTCCGGCTGTGCGCTGCAGGAATACGCAGTCATGTAATAATTGGCTCTTGCGGGGTTTAAAAGGATAACTATTTAACTGAAAATCGTGAAATTAATCGGTTTTTTGCCCGTTTTCCGCCCTCTTACGGGCTTTTTCATACTGTTCCTTGAAGTTCTTTACAGCCTTTATTTCCCCGTGGATTATGCCTGAAAAGGGCAGATTTAGGGCTTTGAGGACGTTCTGGAGGGAGTAATCATCCGTAACAGCCTCGAAGCGCTCCTTTGCTTCCCTGAAATCTATTGCAAGCGCAACAAGCGCAAGGTCTGCACTGCTCAGGCGAACGCCCAAAGAGCGTGCTTTCTCCTGCGCCTTTTCGAGCGCGCCTGCCGAGGGCTCCCTTACCGAAAGTGCGCGCTGTGCAAAGCCGTTCTCCAAAAGTGCGCGGGAACGAAGGTCACGAATTTCAGAAACCGCTTCGGGAACCATGAAATATTTCACGCCGGGCGTGAATTCAAAACTGAAATCATTAAGTATTGCGCTTGAATCAAGGAGCAGGGTTTTCCCCTGTTCGCCTGTTTTCTGCTTTTTCGGCATCTGCAAACCTTTAATAATCTCTTCAATTAATTACTTTAATCATATGGACGGGGATATGAAGCGCACTGTTGCGGCGCTGAGCGCTATAGAGAGGCAGGCGCTCGGTGCGTTCGGGAATGACCTAAAGGTGTGGCTTACAGTTGAGGAAATTGCCGAGAGAGTGCATATGAACACTGATTCGGCAAGGCGCGCTTTCGAGTGGCTGCATGAGAAGGGGTTAATTAAGGTGGAAAGAACATTTAGCGACGAATATTACATTACCCCGAAAGGTGAAGAAGTTGCGCGCAAAGGATTGCCAGAACTTAGACTGCTCCGCCTGCTTAAGCAGTCAGGAGGCAGGGCAGCCCTTGAAGAACTTAAGCAAGACCTTAAGGCGGACGATGCTGAACTGAATATTACGCTAGGGCGCGCAAAAAAGAAAGCATGGGTTTCGATACACAAAGACGACAACGGTTTGATTTTGGAGTTTACTGGATTAGAAAAAGAAGCGCTCGAAAAACCTTACGCTCCTGAAGAATTCTTGAGGGGAATGCGGCACAAGCCGCTAAAAAAAGATGGGCTGGCTGAGGAACAAAAACTTATCGCTGAGGATTTTTTGGAGCGCGGGCTGATTAAATCAGCAAAAATGATTGGTCAAAAAGGGCAACTGGCACTAGCGGAAGTTGAAAAGGCAATTGCTTCAGCCCCGGCTACGCGCGCGTACGATATCCACGCCCCTGTGCCCGAAATTTTCGCAGGAAAGAGGCAGCCGTATGTGCAGTTCCTGAACAGGATAAGGCGGAACATGGTTGAACTCGGCTTCAAGGAAATGAGGGAAAGGCTGATTGTGCAGGAGTTTTACAACTTCGACGTTTTGTTCCAGCCGCAGAACCATCCTGCAAGGGCGTGGACGGATAGTTATACAATGAAGCAGCCAAAGGCAGGCACGCTTCCCGCGAAAAAGACGGTTGATGCAATAAGGAAGGCGCACGAGAACGGCGGCTTGAGCAAAAGCAAAGGCTGGGGATATGAGTGGAGCGAGAAAATCGCTTCAAGGCTTATGCCAAACGCGCACGGCACAACCGCTGACGCAAGGCAGATGGCGCAGGGCATTGAAATACCGGGAAAATATTTCGTTATTAACCGCTGTTACAGGCCCGATGTTGTTGATGCTACGCACCTTGTGGAGTTCAACCAGTGCGACGGTTTCATTGCCGGGGAAGGATTAAACTTCCGCTCCCTTCTCGGCGTGCTGAAGCAGTTCGCTCTCGAGGTTGCTGGGGCGGAGAAGGTGAAATTCCTGCCCGATTATTATCCATTCACGGAACCCTCGGTGCAGTTGTCGGCACTGCACCCCGAGATGGGCTGGATTGAGTTTGCGGGCGCGGGAATTTTCAGGCCCGAGATAACGGAGAACCTCGGAATAAAAGAACCAGTTATTGCATGGGGAATGGGGATTGACAGGCTTGCTATGTTCAAGCTCGGGATAAAGGACATAAGGCATTTGTTCAGCGACGATATCAACTGGCTGAGGAATGCGCCGCTGCTGGGGGTTGAATGATGCCGGCGGGAATTGTGCAAAGCGCAGGCTTCGTGCGGGGGGGCTGAGTGACATGCCGACTGTTGACGCATCGCTTAAGGATTTGCAAGCCCTCGTAGGGCGCAGGCTAAACAGGGCGCAGCTGGAGGACGCATTGCTCTATTCAAAGTCCGAACTTGACGCCTGCGAGGGGGATGCGCTGAGGATTGATGTGAAAGACACGAACAGGCCCGACCTGTGGTCTGCGGAGGGAATTGCGCGCGAGCTTCGCGCAAGGCTCGGCATAGAGAGGGGCCTGCCGAAAATCCGCGTAAGCCGCGGGAAAACGAAACTGTTCGTGGAGAGAAGCGTGAAGGATGTCAGGCCGCTGATTGCAGCATGTGTCGCGCGCAATGTGAAGGTCACCGAAAATTTCCTCGTGCAGATGATACAGTTGCAGGAGAAGGTGGGCGAGAACTTCGGCAGGCGCAGGGCTGAGGTTGCAATAGGGATTTACGATTTCGATAAAATGAAGCCGCCGATTTATTACCGCGCATGCAAGCCGAGGGAACTGAAATTTGTCCCGCTTGAATTCAGGCAGGAAATGGATTTGGATGAAATTTTGGAACTGCACCCGAAGGGGAAGGAATACGCAAACTTGCTCAAGGGGGCGAAGGAATATCCGATTGTAATCGACAGCGCGGGCACTGTTGCGAGCATGCCTCCCGTGATAAATTCGGAAGCAACTGGGAAGGTCGGCACGGGAACGCGCAACCTGTTTGTCGAGGTAACGGGAATGAAGCCCGAAAATGTTATCACAGCGCTTAATGTAATGGCTGCAGCGCTTGCCGAGCGCGGTGCAAGGCTGGAAACTATCGAGGTTTCTTACGCAGGGGGAAAAAGCTGGCACACCCCTGATTTCAGGCCGAAGAAGATTTCCGTTGGAATTGATTACGTGCGGAAGATTGCGGGCATGCAGTTCAGTGCCGCGGAAATAAAGGAACTCCTGAAAAGTGCGCGCTGCGAACCCCACATTAAGGGCGGGGAAATGGAGGTTTATTATCCCGCATACAGGAACGATGTGCTGCACGCCGCGGACATTGCCGAGGATGTTGTTATTTCATGCGGCTACAATAAAATCGAGCCCACGGAAATAAAGATGCCCGTGCGCGGCTCCGCTCTTGCGCAGGGGGCGATAAACGACATGGCGAGGGAGGCGTGCATAGGCCTCGGATTGCAGGAAGTGCTGACGTTCACAATGACTTCCAAAGAGAAGCAGGGGAAAATGCTCGGCCTGCACGGGGAGGAGTTTGCGGAAATAGAGAATTACATGAGCCTCAGTTACCAGATTTTCAGGAGGCGCATACTTCCCGAACTTCTGGAGTTCCTGAACAGGAACAAGAGGTATGCTTACCCACAGGATATTTTCGAGGTTGGGAAGGCGGTTCTGCTTGACAATGCTTCTGAAACAGGGGTTGACGAGCAGGAGCACCTGTGCATAGTGCTCTGCGGAAAGGATGCGGATTTCACGAAAATAAAATCGCACCTTGACGCGGTGTGCAAAGCAATGGGGAGGAAATATTCACTCAAGGAGCGCGCTGAGCCTTTCCTTGAGAAGGGCAGGTCGGCGGAAATCCACGCGGGAAACAAGCGCGGAATAATCGGGGAATTAAATAAGGAAACCCTGAAGAATTTCGGGCTGGAGATGCCTGTTGCCGTGCTTGAGATGGAGATTTAATCGGCCGGCACTTTCGTTTTTCTTATGCTGCGAAAATTGCCAAGCACATCAAGGACGGCAAGATAATATCGCTTTTCGCCTTTCGGTCCGCTGGCAACAACATACGCAAGATTGCCGTCTCGTTTCCACACTTTGGCTTCCCAGCCGCCGCCAAGAGTTTTTACAGACCGCCCGTAAGAAACCGCACTAACAGCGGCGCCTTTAACAGTAAGCGCCCTGTTAAGAACACCATTTGGCTTTTTTAATGCAAATTTGCCGGCCAAAAATACGCCCCCAATTTAACACTCATTTCAAAGTTATCAGAACAGCTTTGTTTGGCTGCTGTCGGCATGGTCATGCGGCGGCGCGGGAATTTCGGTTTCCTTTTTCTCGGGAATTTCGGCGGTTGCATCCTCCTCCGAAACAGCCGCGAATGCACCCTTAACCTTCCTTTTTTCAGCAACCCTCTGCGTGCGCAGCACTTCCGCCTCCTCCAAAACCTTCTGCACTTTTTTAGTTTCGGGCTTCGTGCCCATGAGGAACGCGACTTCATTCTCGTCGAAGCAGAACTGCGCGGTTAATTCCGCTGCGCGCGGCTTGTTTTCAAAAATAGCCCGGAGGTAAGGCAAGTCATCCTTAATCACGCTCTTCACGCCGGAATGAGTTTGCTTCCCCACCTTGAGCGCGATGTTTTTTTTCGTTGCACGCACGCCCTTGCTCCTGCCCATCCTGCTTATCATAGAGGGGAACTTATACATAATAAATCCGTGTGGTGCGTTCTTTCTCCCTATGGAAACCCCGCTTGTTGCGAGTTCGCTGCTATACCTCAGGAAACCCCAGTTCTGCCTTTTCATTATCCTGCCGTTGAAAACATCAGCGCGGCTGAGGCTTTCATATGCGCCAGCAGTATCTTCAGGCAAAGGAAACGCGAGAGGTATGTTCTCATCCACCCAGTTCATCACCATTTCGCCGCTTATTTCGGAGCCCATGCGCGCACTGCGTATTTCCTTCAGGGTTTTGCCCTTGAAAATCTTGTCAAGCACAGTGAAGATTTTCTCCGTGCGTTCCCTTGTGCCGAGGGTTTCCACGTCCTCCTTTTCAATGCTCCCTTTCTGCGCAAGAGATTGGAGGTCAAGCAGCGCCGCCCTGAAATCTCCCGAGGAATTTTTCGCGAGGAGGGCTATCGCCTCGTCATCGAACTTGATTCCTTCCGCAACGCAAATTTCGCGCAGGCGCTTTGCTATTGAAAGGTAATTTATCTTCTTGAATTCGACAAGCGTACATTCCGTGCGCATTGGCGCGAGTTTCCTGTTCGAGTAAATGTCGTTTGCGGTGAGGATTACGGGGTTCTGCGCCTCGCGGATTATTTTCACCATTGCCGCTGCGCCGCCGCGGTCAACTGCCTGAAGACCGTCAACCTCGTCAAGGAGGACGAGGCGCGGTTTCCCCGAGAAGGATGCGCCCTGCGACGCCGCGCCCGCAAGGCGCTCGATCATTTCCTCGTTCCTGAAATCGGAAGCATTGAGTTCGAAAACATCCCAGCCCTGCGAGCGCGCGAGTAAGTAGGCAAGGGCTGTCTTTCCAGAGCCGCTCTGCCCAAAGAGGAGTAGTGGCTTCGGCTTATTCCCACCCTCGCCGCGGCTTGCCCCTTCGGCGCCCCCGCCGGTTCTTCCCCTACTCACCCACTCCTGCGCCCACTTCTGCGCCTGCTCCGCTGCCTGCGGGTTTCCTATGAACTCGGCAAACGAGGAAGGGCGGAATTTTTCGGTCCAGATTGGGGCAGGTTCGTGTGCGCGTGCAGCCATACATATGGTTAAAAACAAAAACCGATTTAAATGGGTTGGGGGCTGTAATGGCAGGGTTACGAAGCAAGCCAAGGGAGAAATTCAAGCCGCTTGCGCTGGCGCACAAGGAGAACCTTGAGGCAAGAAACAGGGGATGCATCGCCCTGAAAACTGCCAGCGGGCAAATTCGCGAAATACCCCTCGAGAATGCACAGGGCAGCCTGAATGGCGTTTATGAACTCGGCGGCAGGCTGTTTACAATAAGGAGGTGGACATCACACACACTCATTGTTTATGAGTTAGAAGGCGGGGTTGAAAAGAAATCGGTCGGCCAGTTTGAACCAGAAATGCACCACAGGGAGATATACAGGAAGTTCAGGGGGGAGCTGGGGCAGCGTGGTTTAGGCAGCCGCATACTTCTGAAACTGCAGATGCCGAATTGGGCTGCACAAATGGGCAAACTTGGCGCAAAAGGCACAAGAACGATTTACGGGCACACCCTTAAAACCGCAAAACGCGGGACGGGAAAATTTTTCGAAAAAATCGGCATGAAGTACAAGGGGAAGGGCAGAAATGGCATGAAGAAATATTCTGGAACTATAAAAGGCAGGCACTACGATAACCTTAGAAAATGGCAAAAGATAGAAGTCATTGGAAAGGACGGTAGGGAGAAAATTTATTACATAGAAATTCCGCGGAAAGCGGGGAAGAAAAAAGCGGGGGCGAACTGAATGCTCATAGGGATCGTAGGCTTCCCGAACACGGGCAAGAGCACGTTCTTCAGCGCGGCGTCGCTTGTCGATGTGCCTATTGCAAACAGGCCGTTCACGACAATTAAGCCGAACCGCGCGGTAAGCTGGGTAAAGACGAAGTGCATACATGATGAGAAGGGAGTTAAGTGCCAGCCCGTGAACAGCAAATGTATGGACGGGTGGAGGCTGGTGCCGATTGAACTTATAGATGTTGCGGGGCTTGTCAGGGGGGCACATGAAGGCAGGGGGCTCGGAAACCAGTTCCTCTCGGATTTAATGCAGGCGAAAGCGCTTATTCATGTGCTGGATGCCAGCGGCTCCGTGGATTTGGAAGGGAATGTTGTCGAAAGGGGCTCTGCCGACCCTTGCGATTACGTCGAATTCCTTGAGAATGAAATCGCGTGGTGGATTAAGGGAATTCTGGAGAAAAACTGGCGCAGCCTGAGCAAGAAGGCCGGGCTCGATGCACGCGGCCCGGCGGCGGCGCTTGCGGAGCAGTTATCGGGGCTAGGGATAACCGAGGCCGAAGCGAAGCACGTGCTCAAGGAGGGCGAATTCTCGGAAAGGCCAGATATGTGGGGCGAGGAGGAAATACTTGAGTTCAGCAAAGCCGTGCGCGCAAAGTCGAAGCCGATTGTTATTGTCGCGAACAAGATTGATGTGCCTGGCGCTAAGGAGAATTATGAAAAACTTAAGCAAAAATTCCCCGACAGGATAATTGTCCCCACGTGCAGCGAGGCTGAACTCGCGCTGAGGAAGGCGGAGAGGGGAGGGGCAATAAAATACGTGCCAGGGGAGGGGAAGTTCGAGGTTGCAAACGAAGGCACGCTCGGGGAAAAACAAAAAAACGCGCTCGGGTTCATACAAAAAAAGGTTCTCGATGCATATGGTTCAACGGGAGTTCAGGAGGCAATAAACAGGACGGCGTTCGAACTGCTGAATCTCATTGTGGTTTACCCGGTGCAGGACGCGAACAAATGGTGCTCGGCAAAGGGGAATGTTCTGCCGGATGCATACCTTCTTCCGAAAGGCTCGAACGCATACGACCTTGCCGTTGCCGTGCACACGGATTTCGGGCCGAGGTTCATTGCGGCTGTAGATTGCAGGAGCGGGAAGAAACTTGGGAAGGAGCACGAACTGCAGAACAACGATGTCGTGAAGATACAGCTGAAGAACTGAGTGCGCGGGAAAATCATCTGTGGCGGGTTGCAAAGATACTTGTTATAACTCTACGCCCCTTGCCACTGCTGCCCGCAGGTTCGGGTTGTAAATCCACGTAATTCCGCGAAGGCTGACCGCTATTTTGTTGCTTTCCTCAAGATAGCGCAGGATAACCATCAGCGTGTTGTGGTTCACCTGCTTCGGCAATTTTCTCTTGAGTTCCGCCACAGTGACGATGCTTTCGTTCAGTTTCCTGAGCGTGTTCTCGACCATGATAACCGTGTTGAGGGTCGGGAAATGAACGCCATTTTCCTCGGTTTTTTGCACCTGCATCATTTCTGTTTCACCAGCAGCCTGAATTCTTCCTGTAGCTCTTCCGTGGAATACTGCGACCTGTAACCATTGCTTACCAGATATTGCTCCATCTCCCAAATCGTAATGCCTGCTTTTTTCGCCGCACCGCTAATGGTTGTCCTGCCTGCCTTGTAATTTTCTGCAGCCTTCCGTTTCACATAGTTCTTAAGCCCTTCATCAAGGAGCATCCGGGCTACGGTTGAACGGTCCATATTTTCTTCCTTGCCGAGAGTTTCAAGCTTGCCCAGCATTTTGCTATCCAGCCTTATGCCGACTGCCTGCACTGTGCGCGCATTCATCTTAACTCACCTCCATAAGCGCCCTGTCGATTATTTCCGAACTGAACCAGCCTATTTTCCTCAGCCTGCTCAGCGCTTCTTTTGTTTTTTCGGAGCCGATAAATTTTTTTTTGTGCAGCGCCAATATTATTGCCGGCGTCCCTATAAGTTTGGCGCCAAGAACATCCTTTTTTGCCCTCACATTGTCGTCATCCGTGGCCAAGAATTCCGCACTTTCCTGCCAATACAATGCCACTGCCTCCGCTTCCCCGCCGAAAATATTCAATTGGTTTGCCTTCTCCATGAACTGCTTCTTCAGCACCTTTTTAACGCGGATATTTCCCCTACCGATAACCGCCTCAATCAGGAATGCGTCCTCGGACCCCTTACTCTTGCCAGCATCGACCGTTTCTTCGAAAACCGCCTGCGGAATAATTACTTTGCCGAAATAATCGCAGCTGCTTTCAAGCAGGCTTATTTTAGCAAGGTGGATTAGCACCATTGAATCCTTAACGACAAGCACCATATGTAATACAATGTGCACAATGTAGTATAAAAAGGTATGTTTTGCGTGTTCAGTTCCCAAGTTCCCGCAGTGCAAGCTGCTTCGCAACCCTCAGGCGTATGCTGCGGGTCTTGCCCTTGTTGCCCAAATCAACCGCGCTTATCTCAACAAGACCCTGCTTTTCAAGGTTGTTCAGGAAGTCGCGCACCCTGCGCTCGGTCAGCGCTTTTGAACCCTTGGGAACCGATGAATTGTACTTTTTGTAAAGGTCGCCTGAAAGTATGCTTTCCTCCTGCGCCTGCACAATAACCCTTAGCAGGTTTTTTTCGTTTTCGTTCAGGCCGCGGATTTTTTTGAGGGTAGGGAGGGAATCAATGCTTTCGAAGGCACGCTTCAGGTGCGCGATGGTTACGCTTGCCGCGTTATCACGCTCGGCATTCCTTCCCGCCTTCAGGAGGCACTCTATTGCGATGCGCGCATCGCCGCCGAGCTTTGCAGCGTGCGCTGCGGCAACGTTAATTACATCATCCTCGAGAACACGCTGTTCAAACGCGTACCCCGCCCTCTCGCGCAGAATGTCCTTCAGTTGCTGCGGCGAGTAGGGCTCGAAGGCAAGGTTCTCGGCAGCGAGCGAACTTTTCACGCGCGCATCGAGGCGCGCTGTGAATGCGGCGTCATTTGAAACAAGCACTAAGCCGAGCTGCTTCTTTTCCTGCTCCGCAACGCGCAGCAGGTCATACAGGAGGCGGCTCTGCTCCTCCGCGCCAGCGATATTGTCCACCTCGTCAAGGATGATTATTGGTGCAAAGGATGCCTTGCGCATTGCCTCCACCATTTTAGAGTAGGTTTCATCCGTTGCCAGGCCGCGCCTTGGCACAGGCATTCCCAGAAAATTCGTGAGTTTGGCAAGAACCGAATGCCTGCTCTCGTGCTGGAAGCAATTTATGTAGAGCATTTTTGCGCGGTCGGAGTGCTCCTCCAGCTGCGCGAGGACGAATTTCACGGAAGCGGTTTTTCCCGTCCCAGGGGGGCCGAAAACAAAAAGGTTCTGCGGCTTCGAGCCCCGCAGGACAGGATTGAATGCGTAAACCATAGTGTCGATTTCGGAATCCCTGTGCGGCAGTTTTTCGGGCAGGAATTCCGGCGCGAGATACTGCTCGTTGCGGAATATGTGCCTCTCCCTGCTGGTGCGGGAGAAGATGTTCTTTGGCATATCAATTAGGTGCGCGAAAGGGGATTAAAGGCTTTTGGTGCATTGCATATTCGCATGCCTGGAAAAATACTGTTCGGCACGGCGGGCGCTCCGCACAGCGCGAAAGGCAGGGGTTCTGCCGAGGCGATAGCGCGGGTGCGCTCGCTCGGGCTGGGTGCAATGGAACTTGAGTTCGTTTACGGCGTGCACATGGGGAAGGCTGCGGCGGAAGAGGTGCGCAGGGCGGCGGAGAAAAACAACATCGTGCTCAGCGTGCACGCGCCTTATTATATAAATTTGAATTCTAAGGAAAAGGCAAAGATAGAGGCAAGCAAGAAGCGCATACTCGACAGCGCGCGCATTGGCGCGCTCGCGGGCGCAAGGAAGGTAACATTTCACCCCGCGTTTTACGGAGGCATGGAGAAGGGGGAGGCGCTTGGCAACGTTGTGCGGGCGCTAGAGGAAATAATCGAGGAAATGCGCAAGGAAAAAATAAAAATAACGCTCGCCCCTGAAACAACGGGAAAGGGTTCGCAGTTGGGTTCATTGGAGGAAACGCTGGAACTTTGCGAACGCGTGAAGGGTTTGGAGCCTATGATAGATTTCGCGCATCTGCATGCGCGGGGCAACGGATGCATGAAAACCGAAAAAGATTTTGAGCATGTTTTGCAGAACATCGCTTCCGCGGACAAAAAATTCCTCCAAAACCTGCAGATGCATGTTTCGGGAATAAACTATTCGCAAAAGGGGGAAAGGAACCATTTGAACCTCGAGGATTCGGATTTCAAATACAAGGCAATGCTTTCCGCGCTGAAAGGTTTCGGGGTTTCGGGCGTTGTGATATGCGAGAGCCCGAATCTGGAGGGGGATGCACTGCTTATGCAGAAATATTACACAGGGCTGAAATGACGCGCGCAGGCTTTGCAGCACAGCCTGGCTATGCGCAGCAGGGCTTGCCCTTCCAAAAATGAAAGGTTTTTAATGTTTCACATCCGCGATTAGATGGGTAAGGCATATGTCTGAACACGCTGCAGAGGCTCACGGGGATGCGCATGCCGCGGAAGGCAAGGCTTCGGGCAAGGGCAGGGTCGACGGCTGGGTCGAGAAGGTCCTCGAATACGTAACCAAGCAGATAAGCAGCTTTGTGGCTTTCCTTTTCCTGCTGTTTTCCGCAGGGGCGGTTTACGGCTCGGTTATAACCGCGAGGCAGCACGAGCTCGGCGTATGGCTGCTCATCGCGCCTGCAGTGCTCGGGCTGATGGCGTATTACAGCAGGGCGTTTGCGCTCGCGGTTTTTGCGCTGCTTATTTTGCTTATAATAGTATTTTAGGCGCGGGTTGTTGCAATGGCGGACATAACTATTTCATCCGGAGAGTTTAAGGCGCTCAGTTCGGACGCGCGCGTAAAGATACTCAAACTGCTTAAGGAACGCAGGCATACCCTTAGCGAGATTTCCGCTAAAATGGGGATTGCCGCGCCGAGCGCGAAACAGCACCTGCAGATGCTGCAGGACAAGGGCTTCATAGAGCGCGTGGACGAAGGAAGGAAGTGGAAATATTACGCGCTCACTGGCAAGGGAATAGGCATAGCTGATGCGGAGCAGAACCAGACGCATATACTGATTGTCCTTGGCGCAACGCTTGTAGCGCTTGTGGGGATTATGGCGATAATGTTCTCGAATATGGGCATGCAGGGGATTCCCGCAGCACAGGGCCCTGCCCTCACGGATGCTGGCGGAACCGAACCTGCATTTGCCGTGCCTGCTGCCGCGGAAAAGGGCGCGGGCAACAGGGAGGCGGAGGAAACAAGCGAAGTCGTGCAGGGCGGGGGAAAGGGGGAAACAGTGCCGGACGCGGGCGGCTCTGCAACCGAAGGCGGCATTGCAACTGGCATTGCTGAGGGCACAGGAACCATAGGCGGAAGGCTGTTTACAGAGGATGACTGCTCAGCCATAGAAAGTGCGGCTTCTGCGATTGACAGGAACTTCACTTTGCAGGACATAAATGCGCTTATAAAATACTGCAAAAAACTCGTTCCTGATTAGTTCGTCAATTGACGAAATATTTAAATAAGGTTCGCGGTCAATTATCTGCATGCTTAATGAAGAAAAAGCCCAGATTTCAGTTGAACTCATAATAGTGCTTGCCGCTGTTGTTGCAATAGTGCTTCTCCTCGTGACGCAGCTGCAGAAAACGACGGCGAAAGGCTCGCAGGTAATCGAGAAGAAAACAGGCGACATATTCAAGGAGATAGACGACATATGAGCGCGCCGCGGGTTCGCGGGCAGGCGAGCATAGAGTATCTCCTCGTACTCGCGGTTTTTTTCTCGTTCCTTGCTTTCATCCTGCCCTCATTAGGCGGGGTTTATGCCGCAGGGATTTTCGCGATGGATGCAAGGGCTGCGGAACTTTTCCTCTGGAAGGCGGAGGCCGCGGCCGGAGAACTGCAGAACTTCGGGGAAGGGTCGTCAAGGGGGTTAGAGGCGGAACCTTTGGGAAAGTGGGAAATTTCGGCAAGAGGGAGGGAAATTTTCGTTGCTGTTGAAAGCGAAGAACTCGGCAAGCGAAAGGAACTTTCCGCGGAGATGCCTGTCGAAATAATTTTCAGCGGCGGCGCGAAAACAATGGAAAGGAAATTCAAAATCGCGCTTGTGAAAAGTTCGGGTAAAATCCTGGCAAAATTCGGGTAGGCGCGCGGAACATCAGCAAAATACGGTCAGGGTTATTTCCCGCAGGCGAAGCGTGCCGTCGAGATAGCGGGCACTTGCAGTGCTGCGCGTGCAACCCTCGGGAGGCAAATTGATTTCAAATTTATCCCCCGCAAATCCGATAATGCCGGCCCTCCCGGGGAAAACAAAAACAAAATCCGCACGCATGGTTTCCGCATCAGGGTTCCCGAAGGCAACCCATACTGCAAGCAAATCCTGCTGTTTCTGCAGGAGCTGGAGGCGCGAGAGGGAGGAGTCAGCTGCAGGAACAGGTGCGGACAGGAGCAGTGCGAGCACGAGGAGGCTGAACACAGCCTCAATGCCCAGGTGGAAGGCGCTTGCGTTCATCAGATGCCCCCCTCGCAGGCGACAACCGTGAGAATCGCCTTTTCCTCCGTAGCGCCTTTTGCAATTGCCGCGCCTTTCACAACAACGAACCGCTCCGCAGCGGTGCAACTCCCCGCGGGCAAAGGGGAACGGTGAATTTGCCCGTACTCCCCGCTTTTGTAGCGCAGTGAAACTTCCTTCAGAAAAATGCCTTTGCCAAGGCTAATGCCTGCGAAGTCCGCCTTTGCAAGCAGCGTGCCGTCAATAACATTCCCGAAAACCCTGCGCTTATCCTCGCCGAAATATGCGGAACCGAGCGCGGGATTGTTCAGGTCGGCGTTCTGCACAAGCGTGTCGGCAACGGAGAGCGCGGCATGCTGCAGCGCGAAAGAGCGCTGCGCGGAAACCGCGGAATCCGCGCGCAGGTTCATGTTCACGAGGATGAGGCAAAGGATGAGGCACATAACTATGAACGCGATTAGAAGGTCGAAGGAGAACACGATGCCGCGCCTACCTGTAATGCTCATTCACTTGCACCTCCATCCGCGTGCCGCGCGGAGTCTGAATTAATTTGGTGCCTGAGTTGAGGATTGCGCTCTCCTTCTCGAAGCCGCGCACCTGCGCGGCAACAGAATTTGTGCCTTTCATATAGCACGAGGAACCGAAGCCCTGCAGCGCGCCGCCGGAATTCGCATAGAAGGAATCTATAACAAGCGCGCACCTGCAGCTCTCGAGTTCCGCGGAGAATTTGTACGCGGCTTCGGAAGCCTTCGCGGACTGCATCGCCTCTATTCCCGCAAAAGCTCCGAGGAGCGCGAGGAAGAGCGCGAAGGAAAGCATTGCCTCGAGCGTCATCAGGGCACAACTCCGTTAATTGCAATCTTGTACCCGATGGGGATAACGAAAACCTGCGAGAAGCTCTCCGTGCTTATCTTTGCATAAAGAACCCTGCTTTTCATTTCCCCGCCCGTGTATGTGAATTCCGCTGCATATGCCTTACTGCCGGCATGCAATACAAGAACCCTGAAATAATTTTCCAGTTCACGCGCCTTCGGCTTGCCCCCTTCCGTGCCCAGGAGGCGCAGGTACCCTCCCCCGTAATAATTTCCGGCAAAAAAATCAACCTTCGGGTTTTCGGGGTATGCATCCTCGAACTGCCCGAAAACCGAAACAAGGTTTTCCGCGATTTTTGCGCGGATTGCCGCGGGGTTTTTGTTGCCTGAGGAAATTTCAGCGAGCATTGTTTGCCCAATCGTGCGGTCAACCGCAACCTCTACCTCCTCCCTAACAAGCCTTGCGCGCTCCATCTGCAGGGCAAGGCTGCGCGCATCGGAAATGGAGCGCTGCTGTTCCGCGGCAATGCCGGACATTACCGCGGCGGACTGGATAAAGAGAAGGACAAGGACGAATGTGAAAATCCCGCGCCTGTGCATAAAAACCAAAAATAACCTGTTCGCAGGGTTAGTTAAATATTTCGTTGATTGACGAAGTAATGCGCAGGGCGTTTTTTTGCGCTTCGCGGGCATTTTTGCGGCATTTTTGCAAACCCGCGACAAGGGTTGCTTGTTTTTATGGTTTTTGCATCAGGATTTGTGCGTGATGGAATGCCACTGCTCGGAAAAAATGAAAAAGTAGATTTGATAGTTAGTTGGCTCACGATAAGCATCGCATTCTCGTTCCTGTTCGGGGACGGGCTGTTCAACATCGCGTCAACTATCGTGCTGCTCCCGGTATCGCTTATTGCCGTCGGCACGGGCTTCGTTTTCCACGAGCTTGCGCACAGGCAGGTTGCGAGGATGTTCAAGGCGCACGCCGAATACAGGGCGTGGAGCCTCGGGCTGATGTTCGCGCTTGTTTCCGCATTTTTCGGCTTCCTTTTTGCCGCGCCCGGGGCGGTTTACATATACGGGCCGCACATAACGAGGAGGCAGAACGGGATTATTTCAGCAGCGGGGCCGGCGACAAACATCGTTGTGGCCTTCGTTTTCATGCTGCTCACGGTGCTGTTTTCATGGAACCAGACGCTTGGCACAATTTTCATGTTCATTGCGCAGATAAATTTCTTCCTCGCGCTATTTAATCTCCTGCCTGTCGGCCCGCTTGACGGCAAGAAGGTGATGCTCTGGGAGCCCTGGATATGGGGCGTGATGTTTGCAACGGCAGGAATAGGGGTTTTCTTTTTCAGGGCAATTCTTGCGTTTTTTGGCGTAGCGGCTTAGCGCAAGCCTGCATGCCTCAAGCGCCCTACTCGTAACGCAGCGCATCCACAGGGTTAAGCTTTGCTGCAACCCTTGCGGGAAGCACGCCCGCAACTATGCCTATCACAGTGGACAGCAGGACTGCAACTATGACGAGCTGCGGCGTAACAAGCGTTGAGGAGCCGCCGCGCACCATCGGCAGGGAAATTATCCCCAGAGAACCGAGGCCGAATGAAACAAGCGCGCCAAGTGCAACTCCGATAATGCCGCCGATAAGGCCGAACATGCCCGACTCGATTATGAACAGCGCGAGGATTTCGCGGTTTGTGGAGCCCAGCGCTTTCAGTATCCCTATTTCCCGGGTTTTCTCAAGCACGGATGTGAACATGCTGTTCGCAACGCCTATTGCGCCGACAACAAGGGAGACGGCGGCGATTGCGCCGAGGAACAGCGTCAGGGTATCGGTTACGCTGCTTACCTGCGCCTGCATTGCCTGGGCGGAGGTTATTGTGAAGTCCTGGTTCTGCGCGGTAACCCTCCTGGAAATTAGGAGCGCCTCGGTCAGCTGTGTTGTCGTTTCCTCGACTGCTTCTGCACCGATTGCCTTTGCCTGTATGGATGAAAACTCCCCTGCATTAACGTCGGTTATCTGCCACGCGCTGTCCTGTGTCAGGTAAACCGTCGAATCCCCTCCCCCGCCGCCTAAGCCGCCTGTGCCGGATGCCGCAAGTATTCCCACAACAACAAACGGCCTTGCTTCGGTGCCGTCGCTGCTCTGTATCGTTATGCGCCTGCCGAGGGTAATCGGCTGCTTGAACATGCTGTTCGCAATCCTGTCGCCTATGACAATTCCGCCCGCATCGCTGGGCGTCAGGAACCTTCCCGAGGCAAGGGTAAGGTTGGATGTTTCCTTCCATGCATTGGGGTCGACGCCCTGCACGGAAACCGAACTTGTCTCAGCAAGGAAAACAAGTTTCCCGCGCCCCGAGCCTCTCGCACTTCTGCTCTCCCCAGTGTCGCTTTACTGGCTTATCGGCGGGCTTGTTTCGATATTTGCGGGGTTTGCTATATGGAGCCTTATAAGGGAGAAGGAAATAAAGCAGATAAAGCTTGAAACGGCAAACAACCTGCTGCTGCCCGATGAAAGGAAGGTGATAGATGCGCTTAAGGGCGCAAACTATGAAATGACGCAGGCCAAACTTGCAAAGGAAACCGGCTTAGGCAAGGTGCAGGTGCACAGGGCAGTGAAAAGGCTTGAGGCAAAGGGCGTGCTTGAGAAGCACGGCTACGGGCTGACGAACAAGATAATACTGAAGAGGGAAGTGTTCGAGTAAGGCGTGGCGCCTGCAGCGCTTCCGCAGTCAGCCGACGTAACTCAGTTTCACAGTCCCGTGCTGCTTCCTGAATTCCTCGTAGGCGTCGTTTGCCCCTTTTGAAAGGGTGGGCAGTATTTTCTGCATTGCCTCGTCAAAGTGTTTTTTGTTGAGGGGTAATGCTTTCATTTTATTTTCCTCAAGGCTAATGAGCGCCGCCTCCCTCACAACCCCCTCCAAATCCGCACCACTGTAGCCATCGGTTTTCTTTGCAAGGGCGTCGAGGGAAATTTCCTTTGCAAGGGGCACGCCCTTTGTGTGGATCTTGAGAATTGAGAGGCGTGACTTTTCATCAGGTGCGGGAACCTTTATGATTTTGTCAATTCTGCCCGAGCGCAGGAGGCCTGGGTCTATAAGGTCGGGGCGGTTGGTTGCCGCAATGAAAATGACGTCCTTAAGCGATTCAATGCCATCGAGTTCCGTCAACAATTGGTTCACTATTTTATCTCTTGTGCCACCCGAGTCAAAACTTCCGCCCCGCATTGAAGCAATGCTGTCAATTTCGTCGAAGAAAACAATTACGGGACTTACCTGGCGTGCGCGCTTGAAAATGTTTCTTATGCCCTTCTCGCTCTCACCAAGCCACATTGAAACTAATTGCGGACATTTTACGGAAATGAAGTTCTCCCCGCTCTCGGTGCCGATCGCTTTTCCAAGAAGTGTTTTTCCCACCCCCGGCGGCCCATAAAGAAGTATGCCCCGTGGGGGCCTGATGCCCATTTTTTTAAAGGAATCTGGGTGCTTAAGTGGCCATTCTACAACCTCCTTAAGCTCGCGCTTTACCTCCTCAAGCCCGCCAACATCATCCCATTTGACATTCGGGATTTCAACCGCAACCTCGCGGAGGGCGGAAGGCTGTATGTCCTTCAGGGCATTATCGAAATCATCTTTATTAACCTCCATTTTTTCAAGAATCTCGGCGGGAATGTTTTCATCCTCGAGGCTTATTTTTGGAAGATACCTGCGCAGTGCCTTCATTGCCGATTCCTTTGCAAGCACCTCCAGGTCAGCACCTACAAAGCCGTGCGTGATGTTGGCATAATGCTCGAGATTAACGTCTTTGGCAAGTGGCATGTCGCGCGTATGTATCTGCAGTATTTTCATCCTGCCGTTCCTGTCGGGCACGCCAATTTCAATTTCGCGGTCAAACCTACCAGGCCTGCGCAAGGCCTCATCCAGGGAATTAATTCGGTTAGTTGCCGCAATAACAACGATGTCACCCCTCGCTTCCATGCCATCCATTGCCGAGAGAAGCTGAGCAACAACACGCCTCTCAACCTCCCCCACAAATTCGTCGCGCTTCGGGGCGATGCTGTCGATTTCGTCGAAGAAAATTATGCTCGGCGCGTTCTTTTTGGCTTCTTTGAAATAATTCAGTATGTTCTCTTCCGCTGCCCCAACATACCTTGACATTATGCCCGGACTGTTCACGTTTATGAAGTGCGCCTGTGTTTCGTTTGCCACGGCTTTTGCGAGCAGGGTTTTTCCTGTTCCAGGCGGGCCGTGCAGGAGCACGCCCTTTGGCGGATTAATGCCGAGTTTGCGGAAAAGCTCAGGATGACGCATAGGCAATTCAATAAGTTCTTTGACTTTTGGTATTGCTTCCTCAAGACCGCCTATGTTATCATACGAAACTTTTTGTATTCCCGCAAGTTCCTCTTTCACGGGCTCCTCGCGAAGGATTAATTGCGTTAAATCGGTTACCTTCACAACGCCGCGCGGCTGGGTTTCTACAACCGAATAAACAAAGCCCGAGCCGAAAACCGAAATCCAGACGCTGTCGCCCTTTGCCATAGGCCTGCCGATGAAGTTCTTTTTCAGTATGCGGTCGTAGCCGCTTGCGATTATGCGCACTTCCTGCGTAGGGGCAAGGACAATCTTCTTTGCGTCGGTGTATTCAGCCCTGCGCACGGTTACCTTTTCGCCGAGCCCGACGCCGCAGTTGTGCCTTATGAGGTTGTCCATGCGCACAATGCCCTTGCCCTCGTCCTCGGTGCGCGCGGGCCAGATAACCGCTGCGGTTTTCTTTGCGCCCTCTATTTCGACAATGTCCCCCGAGGTTACATCAAGCGCTTCCTTTGTCTGCCTGTCGAGGGTTATTATGTTCCTGCCCACGTGGCTTGGATCAGGGTCCTGCACGCGGAGTATCGCTTCCTTCCTCCTTTCGCCGGCCAAATTCACACCGTAAACTAATTGGCTGGTAGGGAATAATAAGGTTTCTTATTTCGCAATTCCGAACCTGCCTGCGGAATGCCGTTATTTCGCAATTCCGAATTCTCCCGCGGGGAGCATGGAGATTATTTCGTCGATGTCCGCAAGAGCGCCCTCCCCTGAGGCGTGCTCCAGTATTTTCTTTATCTTCTTGGCAATAACTCCCTTTGACTCGGAACCCTGCCTAACCAGAACGAAAATTTTTGTTTGCTTTTTTATCGCCGGGGGAGGGCCTGAAATCACAACAGCGGAGCTGCCCTTGTCCGGGAGCCCTATTGCAAGCTCGAGCTTCGTTTTCCTGAACCACTCCCTTTCCCCGTAAATCATCATTGCGCCTGTGCCCATGCTCTCCCCGCTCGGCGCGCTTTTGGAAACCTGCTCGGGCTTCACGCAGTAAACGTCCGCAAAAGGGACTCCGCTTTTCCACGCGCTTGAGAACGAGGCTGCGAACTGCGCCGCCTCGCGCTTTGTTTCGGGGGTTATTTCCTTTCCGTCCGTTTTCAAAATCGTGTGAGGCGCGCCGTGCACATCAGCGTGGAAGTAAAGGTCCTCCTGCGACATTTGCTTTTTCACTGCCTCCTCGTTGCTTTTCGCGTCCCTGCCCGCGATAACAAGCATTCCGGTGCTTGTGAAAAACCAGCGGAATTTCTCGTACCATTCGCGCTTCCTTTTTTTTGCGTGCACCTTTTCCTGCCGCGACCGCGCATTCTCGGTGCCCTCCGCAACCTTCTTTTCGGCTTCCGAAATCGCTGCCTCGAGCCCTGTGAGTTTCCTGCGCGCCTTTTTAGCTGCGTCGAAGTATGCGGCGGCATTTTCCTGCAGGGTTTTCGCGAGGGAAATCTTGACTTTCATGCAAACCGACCCTTAAACCATGCCCTTCTGCCGCCTTATTATCTCAATAACGGATTTTGTGCGCGAAACGTTTTTGTACATCGGCTCCGCAAGGTAAAATATCTGCCTGTTGCGTATGACCTTGTATATTTCGGGCACGGCTTCGTAGTATTTCCTGCTTATGCCTGCGTGGTAGCTCTCCACATCCCCGTATATGTGGTGCGCAACCATGTTCCAGTTGCCCGCGCCGATTATTGCTGAAAGCCTGTAGAGGTTGGGGTCCTTTTCTATTGCGGCGAGGACCTTTTTAACGGCAGCCTTGTCAGAGAGGTCTGCCTCGAAAAGCGTGAAAACCTCGAGCCCCTGCCCGAGGCCGCGGAAGTTGAATTTCGGGCCGAAACCCTCGAGAACGCCCTGCTCCCCGAGGAAATCAAGGGACGACTTTATCGTGGCCTTGTGGTAGCCTGTGCGCTTCTTTATCTGCTTTATGCTGGGCACGACAGAGTTCTTCTTCAGGAGCGCGTCAAGTATGTTGAGGCGTATCTCGTCGTCAAGCTTTATTGCGGATGCCAACCCAATCCCAAATATTATGCCATGCCATCATAATAAAAACATTGTGCCCTTTTGGCACACCAAAAATATCTGAATTATTAAATAAAGGCTAGGCTGTAATATATATGCAAATAATGGGGGATCCAATCCTAAGAAGTGAAGACTTGGGGAAGGGGCCGGGCTCACCAGACTATTTGTCATAAGAAAATATTCGGCCCCACTCCCTGAAAAACGCGCCCTGAGTTTCGCCTTTGCGGCCGCTTATGCAGGTTTGGCTTTCTGGCGGCCCCTTTTCTTCGGCACTGCGGGTTTGGAAGGTGCAGGTTCCGCCTGCGCGGCTTTCGGCAAGGTTTTTGCCGCCGATTTTGCAGCGGGCGCTGGCCCGGCTTTCGCCTGCGCGGCTCCCGGAGCAGCGTGCCCCGCCTCCGCCTGCCCGGACGCTGCTGCGGCGGCTTTCGCCTTCTCCGCTTCGCGCTCTTCCTTCTTCTTTCCCCAGTCCGCCTTTGACGGGCATGCGGGGTCTATGCACATTGAATAGGTGAAACGCCCTCCCGCGACCTTTATCATCGGCTTGCCGCACGAGGGGCAGGGCTTCTCAAGGGGAATAATCCTGCCTTTCTGCGGCAAAGGATAGGTGTTCATGCATTTCGGGTATTTGTTGCACGCGAGGAAAAACTTGTTGTTCCTGCTTTTCAGTTTCCTGAGCATCCCCTCGTTACACTTGTCGCACTTGCCGAGGATTGCGTCGTCCCTTACCGCGGAGCGCAACTCCGCGCCTATTTTGTCCTTCTGCTCGAGCAGTTCCGCGAGGATTAATGAAAGCATTTCCCGCGATTCCTCGACAACAAGTTCCTTTGTTTTCTTCCCCGCGGCAATCGAGTCCATTTCCTGCTCAAGTTCTGCCGTCATTTTGGGTTCGGTTACCTTTGCGGCATACTTTTCAAGCGCATCTATTACCGAAAACGCGATTTTGTTCGGCACAATCGCCTTTGTGCCCGAAATATAATGGCGCGCGTAAAGTTTCTGGATTATTTCGTGGCGCGTGCTTTTTGTGCCGATGCCCTTTTCATCCATGAGTTTTATGAGCGCTGCCTGGGAGTAGGACGCGGGGGGCAAAGTTTCCTTCTCGAGCATTTCGAGGTCGATAAGGAGCACTGTATCCCCGCGCTCGAGGTTCGGCAGTATCACTTCCTTTAGTTCCGAGTAATGGTAGAATTCCTTCCAGCCCTTCCTCACTATCAGCTGGCCGCGCGCTATGTAGGGTTCCTTGTTCAGGTCTATCGTTACCGCAAGGTTCTCTGTTTCCGCGTCATCGGCGAGGGTTGCGAGGAAGCGCCTTACAATGAGTTCGTAAATTTTCCACGAGCGCGCATCCAGCTTGTGCTTGGGTGCGGCACTGACTGGGTGTATGGGGGGGTGGTCCTTTGTAGCCTTGCCGCGCGAAGGGTCAAGGGCGCCCTTTGCGAGTATTTTTTTAACAAGCGGCTCGAACTCGGCATTTTTTGCAATCTCCTGCAGTATGCCTTGCATGTCCGTGTTCTTAGGGTAAACTGTGTTATCGGTGCGCGGGTATGAGGTGTAGCCTGCCTGGTAAAGGGATTCCGCGACGTTCATCGCCTGCCCTGCGCTGAAGCCAAGGTGTGTTGCAGCGCGCAGGAAGCTTGTGGTGTTAAAAGGCAGCGGCCTGCTGAGTATGCGCCTTTTGCGCTCTACCGAAACTACTTTGCCCTTATCGGAGCGCCTTGCAAGAGCCTTGTCCGCCTCCCCCTTCTCCCAGAACCTGCCTTCCTTGTGCTCCGCAAGGAACCTCTGGCCGTCCTTTTCAAAAATCGCATTGAGGACCCAGTATTTTTTTGAGATGAATTTCATGCGCTCCTTTTCCCTATCTACAATTATCGCAAGCACGGGCGTCTGCACCCTTCCCGCGCTCAGGAATTCTTTCCCCATCTGGCCGCTAACAAGCGAGAGGAAGCGCGTGAGCACGGCGCCCCATATAAGGTCTATTTCCCGCCTGCAGTCTGCTGAATCGGCAAGGTTGTAATCAACCTCCTCAAGGGCGGAGAACGAGGCTTCGATGTCCTTCGGGGTTATTGCCGAAAAATACGCGCGCCTTATTTTTATTTTCGGGTTCACGCCCTTTACGAACCTTATCGCCTCCGCGCCTATGCTTTCCCCCTCCCTGTCGGCATCTGTTGCCACGATGAGTTCTGTCGCGCCCTTTGCCGCCTTTTTGAGCGCGGCAATTATGCGCTTCTCGGTGTCTATGTAAAGCACTTCGGCCTTTGTGAGTTTTTTAAGGTCAGTGCCCTGCCAGTAGCGGTAAATGCTTGGAAATTCGACATCCATTATATGCCCGCGCAAAGGAACCATTACATTGCCCTCTCCCGCGCGCTCGAATTCGAATGCGGGGCTCCCTTCAATAGAGGACTGCGGCACTTCCCGTTCAGCGAGGATTGCCGAAATGCGCCTGCCTGCAATTGCCTTCTCGGCAACTATCAACTTCATAAGAACAACATCAGGGCGTTGAACAAATAAATAACCTATGGTTTGCCTCAATTTGGCGCAATAAACAAATTACATTAAAATAAAGTTCGCATTACTGATTGCTTTATGAAGCTAATATTGGCAATACACCCGGATTATGCCAGTGCTGGCGAGATGCAGAAATTTTTAAAATTGCAGTGTAGGGGGAAGGAGAAACTGTATGTAATTTATTTTTCTGTATACGCCCCGTCAAAAAAAGGTTCCCTGATGAAGCGTTTATTCGGGCCCCTTGCGAAAGAATTGGCCGGGTTCAAGAGGCTAATTGCGCTGGGGCCAGTTGACAATGAATTTACTGACTTTGGCGGTTACGACAAGGCGTTTTCCGAGAAAATTTCCCTGCTAAAGAAAAAACTGGGCAAAGGCGAAAAAGTGAAGGTTATGTCTTTTGGCGGTGCGGCAGAGGGGTGCTACAAGAGAATAAACGAGCCCGCATACATGAAAATTAAGGAAATACTCGGGGAGGGAAACGTTTTCGTGCGCGGTTCATATTTGCCGCTTATGTGGAGTGGCTTCCACCCAACTGCAAACCCTTGGGAGGGTTACGCAAACAAACTCAAGCAATATGAGCAAAATCGCCGAAATCTAATCAGAAAAATAGCCCCTAAAATTATCAGAAAACGTTAAACCTACACGCAAAATCAGGCTTTGCCTCCGCACCAAGCCCAAGCGTATTCAGAGCGTCTTCTGCAGCGAGTGCGTGGGAAGCGCGTTAGACTTCTTCAGTTCGCGCAAAACCATGGAGGTTTTTATGTCCAGCACGCCATCAAGGACGCCGAGCTTTTCAATGAACTTTTCCGCGCTTTCCAAATCGGGCACAACCAGTTTCGCGAAAAGGTTGTACTCCCCGAGCACCTGGTTCAATTCAACAACAAAATCCATCTCGTGCAGGCGCTTTACAAGGTCCTTGTTCTTCCCGATTTCGGAGCGTATCTGCACATATATCGGGTTTTCATACCCGAGCACCTTGAGGTTCAGGTCCGCGGTGATTGAATTCACGACGCCCTTGCGCTTCAGCCTGTCGAGGCGCTTTTTTATCGCCACGTCCGTTAGCGCTACTTCCTTCGCAATCTGGCTGAAAGGCGCCCTGCCATCTTCAAGCAAAACGCGGATTATCTTATGGTCGATTTTATCAAGGGTTACATCCGCCATATCTTCATATATTTAACAAACCATATATAAAAAGTTCGCTTTTCTAAAGCGGCGCTATTCGGCTTGAGCCCAATTGCGCCCATTTTGCCGCAAGGCAAAATCGGGCAGCCAAATGGGGTTTTTCGGTTTTTAAACCGTCCACGAACCTTATTAACGTTTTTCGGGGGGAAGTTTAATTATGCCTTCCGAAAGCCAGAAGCCCCTGAAATCGTCCGTTGAAAAGGTTGCCGCGGAGTGCACAAAGGCGGGCGCAACAAAATGGGAAGTGATGCGCGTTGTCAAGGTGCTGTCATCTGCAGAGGGCACTCAAGTTTCCGGCGGGCGCGAGGCTGCGGGGACGGGGGCGCTTTCAATCGCGGAAATGCGCTCCCTTGCACTCGAGGAGCTGCGCAAGTCAAACCCTGAAGCTGCAAGGGAGTTCGCAAGGTTCGGGGAGATGCGCGTGCACACCAGCGCGGAAACCTTGGAGGGTTTCGACCGCGGAAACATAACGAAATCGCTGCTCAAGGAAACCGCGCTGAGCAGGAGCTTGGCGGAGAGGATAAGCAACGAGGTGGAGGACGAGCTCAAGGAGATGAAGATAAAATACCTGAATACCGCGCTCATACGCAATCTGGTTAATGCAAAACTGCTCGCGCTCGGTTATGAAGATGCGTACTGCAATTATGCGAGGTTAGGTGTGCCGGTGCACGATATTGCGGCTGCGGTTTCGCAGGGCGCGGAAAATTCCGCGGCAGGCAGTGCACATGATGCCGCGGAAAAATTCGGGCGCGAAGCAATGCGGGAATACGCATGGGCGAAAGTAATCCCCTCCCCCGCGAGGGAACTGCATTTTTCAGGAGACATGCACATTTGCGCCGTGCACGATTTTGCCTCGAAGCCTTACGCATATGCGAAGTTCTTTGCCCCGCCCGCAGAGTGCGGGAGCGCTGAGGAGGCACTCGCCCTGCTTGCTGCGGAAATTGCATGGCTGAACCGCCTTATTACCCTCCCTGTCTGCGCGGATTCGGTGAACGCCTCCCTTTCCCCTCTCCTTGAAAAAATGCAGAGAAAGAGATTTGCGGAAATCGCTCGGCTGTTCTTCCTGCAGATGAAATGTGTGCAGTGCAAGGAACTGCCCGCGTGCGAACTGCCTGCGCACAGCGCAACCCTTTATTTGGAGGGCGAACTTGAGAAGTACGGGGCGCATTCCGAAAGCGCGATTGAATTCGCGAATTCGCTTGTGCGCGAATCCGCCGCTGCCCTGCGCTTCTGCATTCTGCTTGACACAAAATACAAGCTCGGCCTGCTTGAGCGCAAGGTGCTTGGGGAGCGGAACATTTCCTTCCTTAACTACGGGGAAACAAAACCAGCCGCGCTTAATGGGGGTTTGTTTTTGCGCTCCGGGCGCGGGATAAGCATGCTTGCAGGCATTAACATGCCGAAACTTGCGCTCGAGGCAAAGGACGGGCAGCGCTTCCTCTCCTCGCTCGGGGAAAGGCTCAAGGTTCTGCACGAGCTGGGGGAACTGAAGGGGAAAATCCTGCAGGGAAACTCGGCACTGAAAAAGGCGGGAATTAACCATGAAGAACTTAAACCCGTACTCGGTTTGTTTGGGTTTTTTGAGTCGTGCGAGATGCTTGCAAAGGGCAAAAGCGCGAGGCTTGCCGAAAAAGCCCTGCAGGAAATCGCGGATGCGCTTCCCGAATGGGAAATATGCGAATTCTGCAACGACCGCGGGATAATAAGGTTCAATGCGCAGAATAAGAGGAAGCACGGATACGAGTTCCATGCTTTGGGCGCGGAAGAAAGGGAAAAGTTCCTCGGGAGCAAAATTATCAGGGAGCGCTACAATTTCACCCTTGGCGCGCAAAACATGCGCACCGCAGGGGAACTGCTTGAAAAGGGAGTGGGGATGGTTGTGAGCGGGGCGTGAGATTGGATAAGTGCCCCGCCAAAAAAACTGCCGCTTAGAACCCGTATTCCATCTTCCTCGCGAGATGCTTCAGGTTTTCCAGAGCAATCTGCTTCATCAGGAGGGCGAATTTTTTGTCGTCCCTCTCCTTGCTGAGTTTTGTGAGAGCCATATATTGGTCTGAAAAGCCGACCTGCAGTTTTATTGGCGGGAAGCCGTTCATTGCCAGCGCCTTGAGGAAGATTGCCCTTGCAGTCCTGCTGTTCCCGTCTATGAAAGGGTGTATGCGCTGGAATTCGTTGTGCAAAAATGCCGCGCGCGCCACGATTGCCGCAGCCGAAGCCTTTTTCCCCTGCGGGGCATTTGCGCCGCTGAAAAAATCGCCGAGCCGCGCGGGGAGTTCCCTCCAATCGGGGGTTTTGAATTCCGGGTTGCCTTTTATCCTGACATTCCCGGCCCTGAATTTGCCCGCACCCGCGGCAAGGGAGCCCATCGCAACCTTGTGGAATTCAAGTACGGATTCGCGCGTGATTGCATCCGCGGAAAAAACAAACCCGTCGAGCGCTTTCTTGTAATCGAGCACCTGCTGCGCATCCCTGAAAGGCTTTGATGCGGGGGCGATGTTCTGCCTTATTATTTTCTCGGTTTCGGAAAGGGTCAGGGTGTTTCCCTCGAGGGAGAGGCTTACGTAAATGAACCCTGTTTCGTCGAACGCGAATTTTTCCTTCTCGAGGCGCTTGTATGCGGAAAACTGCTTTTCGAGCGCCGAATCCACAAGCGCCTCATCAAGGCAGTCCGGCAGCGAGGGGCACCTTACTTTTATTTTGCCGAAAAAATATTCGGCAAGCAGGCGCGTGAAGTGCGAGGGCACTATCCTGCATGAAAACGGCTTCCTTGATTCCACTATTGCGAAGCCGCCCCTTGAAAGCTGGCCCATAATCCTCCTGACGGTTTTCGCATCGAAAGGCATGCCGCTTATTTTGCCTTTCTCCAGCCCAACCTTCACGAACTCTGCTGTTTTTTTCGAAACAGCCTTGTTGTAATCTATTCCGTTCTTGAAGCAGAAGTAGACGAGGCTTGCGAGGGTGCGGGCATTTTTTGTTTTTGAAGCGCTGAAGAGGCCATTTTCCTCGGAAGCCAGCCCTTCGGCTTTCAGTTCGCGGAGAAGGCGATATGCCGAATTGTAGGAGGCATGGGGCTTGCCTATTTTTTTTACTATCCCCGCGGCGGAAAGCCCGGGGTAAAGGCACACTGCCAGAAAAACATCGAGTTTGGAGGCCATAATACGATTGGCGCCCAAATGGTTAAAAACCTACCTATAAAGGACAAAATATACATATTTTATTGATATTTAGTCCTTTATGGCTCAATTGGTTCGCAGCCAGCGCGCAACATAACCATTATATTTACAACAACACAAAAGGGATAATCATGCCGCTGTCCAAGAAAGAGGAGAAAATCCTGAAGAGCATTGTCGTTGCTTCCGAGAACGACCCGCACAGGCCGGAATTTCCTCCCGACAGCCCGAAATTTCCCGCAACCCCGACATATAAGATAGAGGTTTCGGGGTTCACTGACGTGTGGCTCAAGGACGAGAGCAAGAACCCGACAGGCACGCACAAGGACAGGATGGCGTGGGAGATTGTTGTCACATACAGGGATTTCCTGCTTGCGAAAAAAAGGGGGCAGGTAAAGGGCGTGGTGCCGCGGATGTCCATAATCTCATCCGGTTCCGCTGCGATTGCAATACAGGCGCAGCTCAGGAAATATGGGCTGCCCAACCTTAAGGTTCTTGCGGATTTCAGGACAGACAGAAGAACGTGCAGGGCGCTGAAAAAAATCGGCTGCGAGGTTTATGAAACCGACCTCGGGAAAAAGCCGTTCAGGTGGGAGCAGATACTCGCGCTCACACACAACCCGCAGGGATTCGACATAACCTCAAGCGATGCACTGGACCCGACAACGCGGTTCTACGACTGGATGAGTTACGAGATACTGAACAGTTCGCCCGATTACTGCTTCATTCCGTTCGGCACGGGCAACCTTTACGAAAACATCCTGAACATAAATAAGCGGGAGGTTTCCACGCAGCACCACGACCCAAGGTTCAGGGGCAGGGTTGAATTGCTGAGGAAATGCAACTTCCTCGGCGCTACTACGAACAATCCCGCATCAAAGGCGGACAAGCTTTATTCCCCGCACCTGCCTTTCGTGCATTACGGCGAGCAGTGGATACGGCTGTACAGGCATGCGGGCTTCTGCGGCCCTGAATCCAACGTGCACCCGATAAAGGAGCACTTCCTTGAAAGCGCGGTGAAAATCGCGGAGAGGCAGGGCATCGGCTGCGAGCCCTCGGGGATTGCGGGGCTTGCGCTCATGCTGCAGATGAAGCACGTACTTCCAAAAGGGAAGAAAATGCTTATTGTGAACACGGGGAAGACCAAACGCCCGTGAGGAGCCAATAAGGCGTTGCTCACTGCGGGTTTGTGCGCATCCCGAATGGCGCTTGGCCGGGAAAATCCGCTGCCGAATTTACCATCTTTCGGTCCTGCGCCTGTCTATTGTTTTGTGTGCGTGCTTCACAAGCTCGAACTTGTGCATGTAGAACTCGGTTTTCAGCACTTCGAGGTAAGGCACGACGAAAACAAGCGTGAGGAAAAGGGAAACGAAATTTCCCGTCAGGGGCACGATATTCAGGGAAAGCGTGAGCATGTCTATTGCGTACTCGATAAGCGGCATTGCAAGCAGGAGTATGAAGCCCGTTGCAAGCACGTGGAAAACCGCGCCAAGGTGCGAGAGCATGTACTCGAAGTTCCAGGTAACTGAACTGCCCAGGCTTTCCTCATCTATAACAATGGCCTGCGGCACGAAGAGGAACGCTACGGCAAGCACGAGCATCACTATATTTACGGGGAGCGCGGAAATGCCGAACTGTATCAGCAGCGCGTTTATGAACGCAAGCACAAGGGTAAAGGCCGAGAGGAAAAAGAACAGCTTGAACGCGAACTTGTTTATGCGCTCCGAAAGGTAGTACTGCAGGCGGACCTTGCTGAGTTCGCGCCTCACGGCGAAAATCATCAGGGAAATGAAAACAGAGAGGAAGAACATGAAAAGGAGCATTGAGCCGAGCAAAATTGCCGCGTCGATTGTGTTCAGTTTCACAAGCCCGTAGCCGAGGAAGATGCTGCCCGAGGTTATGAAAAAGCCGTGCACCTGGCCGAAGATTGCGACGAAAACGAGCAGGAGCGCGAAGGCAAGTGCCGTTGGAAAGTTCTCAAGGTAGAGCTTAAGCGAGTCTGTAAGGTACACCCCAACCACCCTTAAGGATTAGCCTACAAAAGTTATTAAAAAGGTTCATTTTTTGCGGGCTTTTGGCGCGATTGGAACAGCCTCAAGATAGGTGCCGTAAGCGGCGGTTATGCGCATTTTTACGTATTTGCCGAGGAAATTGCCATTAAGCAGGGCTGGCTTGTAGTTCTCAGTTCGCCCTATCAGCCCGCCCTTGCTGCCTTTTTCGCAAACCAAAACTGCGCAGGTTTTGCCGAGCATCCTGCGGTTGCGCGCGAGGGAAAATTCCCTGCACAGGGCGCTCAATTCGCGGCTGCGCGCCTTTTTCGCGCTCCCCCGCAACTGCCCTTTCATTTCCGCTGCCTCGGTGTCCGGCCTTGCGCCGAAGCGGGAAATGTTCACTATGTCTGGCGTGAATTTTTTCAGAAGGGAAACAGTTTTGCGGAAATCCGAATCGGTTTCCGTGGGGAAGCCCACAATTATGTCCGTTGAAATTGTAACATCGGGCAGTTCGCGGCGCAGGCGCTTTGCAAGCGCGAGGAATGCGCGTGCGGTGTAGGGGCGCTTCATCAGCCTGAGGATGCGCTCCGAACCCGACTGGAGCGGGATGTGGATGAAGCGGTACATTTTTTTGTTTTTCAGGAGCTTCACATAGCGCCCGAAAAAAGCCTTCAGGTGATTGGGGTTCATCATGCCTATCCTCACCCTGTAATCGCCCTCATTCGAGAGGAGCAGTTCGAGGAGTTCGGGCAGGCTTGCGCTTCGGTCGGCTGCGCCGTGCCTGCGCGGTTTGCCCCCGGCGCACCGCAGGTCGGCGCCGTAACAGCCCGTGTCCTGCGCAGTCAGCCAGATTTCTTTCGCGCCCGATGAGAGGGCGGCACGGAACGCGGCGTTCAATTCCTCGGGGGAATAACTGCGCAGTTTTCCGCGGGCGTTTTTTGTGGCGCAATAAGTACAGGAGCCGAGGCAGCCGCGGGAGATGGGGAGAATTGAAATAAATTTGTTATCGCGCTCCTGCGGGACAGCGGGGGAGAAATGCTCGGGAGGGAGGCACATGAATTCCGCCAATTTCCCAAGGTCGGTGCCGAGCAGCACTATTTCACTGGAAATTTCAGAAACCTTCTTCGGGCTTATTTTAGGGAGGCAGCCGAAGACGATGAGGCTGGCGCCCGATGGGCGAAGGGCCCATAGCTTGCCTATCCTGTTCAGCATCCTGTATTCAGTGGGCTCCTTAACCGCGCAGGTGTTCATTATTATGAAATCCGCGGAAGCGGGTTTTTTGCAGCGGCTGAAACCGTGCGCGCGCAGGAAGCCGCTTATTGCCTCCGTGTCCGCGCGGTTAAGGGAGCAGCCGTAGCCCTCCAGGTAAAATTTCGGCATAGAAAAGGTTTGGGGGAAAACGAATTAAACAGGCGCGGTTAAACTGCGCGCGCCGCAGCCCTGCACGCAGGCTTAGGCAGCGGTTGTTTCGCTTTTGCCAGCGGGCTCCATGCGCTCGATAACAACCCTGCTAACCCAGCCGCCGAGGCCTGCAAGCACGAACACAAGGTACGCGGAATTGAGCAGTTCCTTAACTATGTCGAAAGGTATGCTGGCAACGCCCGAAAGCTGGGCAATGTTGCCCATGTACCATGACATGGAAACGTAATATGCCGCAACCGCGATTGCCGCATACGCGAGCGGGAAAAACGGGGAACTTGCAAACTTTGTCCCGAAATAGCCGTTGAACCAGGGGGGGAGCATATAGAGGAACCCAAACCCCACAACTGGCAGAAGGTAGAACATGTAATCGAACTGGAAGATGCTTTTAACAGGCCCCCAGTCGCGCATGGGCGTGAGGACGGAAAGCACGTAGATAATCACGTATGTAAGGGCGAAGAGGAAAAGCACCTTTGCGTAACGGTTTCTGTCCATGCGCATGCACCACAACTACAAACAACTACAAATATGCATTTATAACCACTATTATTTTATATGGTTTATATGGACATTGCTCTCCCTTGGGTCGAGAAATACAGGCCTGTTAAGCTTGCGGATGTCGCAGGGCAGAGGCACGTAACCGAGAGGCTGCAGGGGTACGTGAGGAACAGGAACGTTCCCAATATGATGTTTTCGGGTTCCGCGGGCGTGGGGAAAACAAGCTGTGCTGTGGCGCTTGCTAAGGAACTTTACGGGAAGAGTTTCGGGCAGAATTTCCTTGAACTGAACGCCTCGGATGAAAGGGGCATTGATGTAGTGAGGAAAACCATAAAGGATTTCGCGCGCACGCTTGCCTTTGACGCGAATTTTAAAATAATTTTTTTGGACGAATCCGATTCACTCACTTCCGACGCGCAGCAGGCGCTGAGGAGGACTATGGAAAGGTACACCAAAACATGCAGGTTCATTATGAGCTGCAATTATTCGAGCAAAATAATCGAGCCCATACAATCGCGCTGCGTGGTTTTCAGGTTCAGGCCGCTTGCTGCGGAGGAGATAAAGAACAGGCTCGGCGAGATTGCGAAAATAGAGAAGGCAAATGTTTCAGCGGGCGCGATGGATGCGCTGGTTTATGTTTCGGAGGGGGACTGCAGGAAGGCGATTAATATCCTTGAGGCTTCCGCATCGCTCGGCGGAAAGGTGGAGGAGAAAACCGTTTATGGGGTGAGCAGCAGGGCGGAGCCGAAGGAGATTAAGGAACTCATCACCCTTGCGCTGGAGGGGAACTTCAAGGGGGCGAGGGAAAAGCTTGATGTCCTACTCCACGATTACGGGATGAGCGGCGAGGACATTGTGCTGCAGCTTTACCGCGAGGTTGTGAATGCGGAGGAGAAGCAGATGCCCAGCAGGGTTAAGGTTGATTTGATTGATAAAATAGGGGAGTATAATTTCCGCATAACGGAGGGTGCGAACGACAGGATTCAGCTCGAGGCGCTGGTTGCGCAGTTTATGAAGTACGGGGAGAAAAAGAAATAAAAAAATCCCGCATGGTTAAAACCATTCAACAATTCTTTTCTGGTTCTTTATCGAGTCCAGCAGGGCGCTTTTCTTTTTGTATGCGCCCATCGGCACCGAGAGTTTTGTTGAAATGTAAGCGAGCGCGAGGTTGATGTCTGAGAAAGCAAGCGGCTTTTTTCCCATTGCGTCGCGCATTGTCTGCCTTATGACCCACACACCCAAAGGAACGTCATACTTCCCCCCTATCTCGCGGAAAACTATGCATGAAGCCTGCCTGCGGCTTTTTTCCAGATACTCGGCAACTGCAAGGCGTGCGGAATAATAGGCGCCCGTTACATTGTCCGCGTATGTTGTTCGGCCCCTGTAAAATTCGTGGTCCGCTGAAATCATCACGTCTTTCGCCTCCCCTGCCCAGCTGCTCCCGGGAGACCATGCTTCCAATTGCTCGAATGCCCAGGCGCCTGGAACCAAAAGCACGAAGAAGTGGTTATCCAGGTAGGAGGAGCGGAACAGCCGTATTTCCTGCAGCTGCTGGCAGGAGCGGATGCGCTCCACAAGCACGTTAGAGATGTTCGAGTCTGCCGCTGTTATCGCCCACCTTGTCGGGACCAATTTTCGGTTTTTTTTAACCCCAAGGAGGCCGGCGCTTAAAATTTTGTAAAGGTAGTGCACTGGCAGGTTATGCCCGTAGAGTTCGAGCATTGCTGTTGCGGATTTTGCATCGGTGTCCCCCACAAGGTAATCCACTTTTGTGGGAACATCGGGGGTGCCTGAAAGCACGAGGCTTTTCAGAGGCGCGCTCGGGCCCATGGGCGGGGAGGAATCGCTGAACGAAAGCTTTGCCTCCGGGCGGCGGGAAAGCTCGACATCAATATCAACAGGCGAGGCGCTCATTGCCAATTCTTGCACCTCGGCAAGCGCGCGGTTAGGGTTGGAAGCATCGGAGGCATCGAATGGCTTACTCCCGCGTATCAATTGCTCGCGGTATGAAACAATCTGCTGCGAGGGAAGGCCGAACCATTTCTCCGGATTGTCCAAAAACTCGGCGCGTGAGAAATCCATAATCTCGGGAGGGGAAAGGGGGGAGAGGGTTATTTTGGGGTAGGAATGCCAGGAAACGAAAATGCTCGGAGGCGAGGAGCCGGAGAAGGAGGTGCCGTGCATCTTCGAGGTTGTTTCGCGCATGCGCGCGTATTTGTCAAGCACACGGCAGGAACGCTCGCCGCAGAACAGGCGCCCTTTGCACCTGAGGCAGAGCCAGGGGGAGATGTGCATGCCCATAATAAACATGCGCAAAGCGGGGTTAAAAAGGTTATGAGGGCGGGTTTCCGGTGCGCGGCGTGGTTAACGCCCCCCTTAATAAGGTTTAAATAAACCTCCAACATATATATGTAGTTGGTTCACATGAAAAGAAGGCGGTTTCAAACAGTCGTTTAGGCTCGCGAACGTGCACCAGCACCATGGCTTCTGCCGATTCTGCTTCTGCCTGCCCGTTGATTGCGGGGGAAATGGGGGGCTGAAACATTAAAATATGAGATGGGGGCATTATTGTTCCCTTCACGGCGCGGGTTTGCCGAATTGCGGTGATTGATGTGGGCGGAAAGGAAAAGGTAAAAATAACATTCCCGGACGGTTCCGCGAAGGGGTTCGCGCGCGGGGTTACGGGTGCGGAAATCGCGAAGGGCATAGGCGCGAGGCTGGCGAAGGACGCGCTTGCTGTTAAGGTTAACGGAACCGCCGCGGACCTGAACACGCCGATAAATGAGGACGCGAAGTTCGAGGTGCTCACCTGGGAGAGCAACGCGGGGAAGGAAACCCTGTGGCACAGCGCCTCACATGTTATGGCTGAGGCAGTGCTTGCGCTCTTTCCGAAGGCGCAGGCGACCATAGGGCCCGCAATCGAGGAGGGGTTCTATTACGATTTTGAGGTGGATAAGCCATTCACCCCCGCGGACATGGAAAAAATCGAGGGCAAGATGAAGGAACTTTTGAAGAAGGCGCAGGTTTTTACAAGGCGCGAAGTGAGCAAAAACGAGGCGATTGCGGTTTTCAGGAACAATAAATACAAGCAGGAACTCATACACGAGCTAGGGCCGGGGAAAATAACCCTGTACAAGCACGGCGGGTTCGAGGATTTGTGCAGGGGGCCGCACCTCCGGAGCGCGGAACCGATAAAGGCCGTGAAGCTGCTAAAGACAGCGGGGGCATACTGGCGCGGCAGCGAGAAGAACAGGATGCTGCAGCGCATTTACGGAATCGCTTTCCCGCAGGAGAAGATGCTTGCGGAATTTTTGAAAATGCGCGAGGAAGCGGAGCAGAGGAACCACATAAAATTGGGGAAGGAACTTGATTTGTTTTCAATGCAGCGCGAATCTCCGGGCGCAATATTCTGGCACGCGAACGGAATGGTGCTTATGAATGAAATATCCTCGTTCATGCGCTCGGAATTAATGAGGCGCGGCTACGGGGAGGTGAGCACGCCGCAGCTGCTGAGGAAGGAGCTGTGGGTGCGGAGCGGGCACTGGGAGCACTACAAGGACAATATGTATTTCGTGCACAATGATGAGGGCGAATTTGCCCTTAAGCCCATGAACTGCCCGGGTGCGATATTGATTTTCAAAAACAGGAGGCATTCATACAGGGATTTTCCCATAAGGCTTGCCGAGTTCGGGGTCGTACACAGGAACGAACTGAGCGGGGTGCTGAACGGGATGTTCCGCGTGAGGAAGTTCACGCAGGACGATGCGCACATCTTCCTGCTCGAGGAGCAGATTGAGCAGGAGGTCATGGCGCTCATAGACCTTGCGGGGGATGTTTTCTCGGCTTTCGGGTTTAAGAATTATGAAATAGAGCTTAGCACAAAGCCCGAGAATTCCATGGGCAGTGACGAGGTTTGGGGAAAGGCGGAGAGGGCGCTTATTGCCGCAATGGAAAAGAAGAGGATGAAGTTCAGCGTGAATGAGGGGGGAGGGGCGTTCTACGGGCCGAAGATAGATTTCCATATCAAGGATTCTTTGGGAAGGAAGTGGCAGCTTAGCACAATACAGCTTGATTTCTCCATGCCCGAGAAGTTCGGGCTAATTTACTGGGGAAAGGACGACAAGGAGCACGTGCCAGTTATGATACACCGCGCAATTCTTGGGTCGCTTGAAAGGTTCGTGGGGATATTGACCGAGCATTATGCCGGCGCGTTCCCGCTATGGCTGAGCCCTGTGCAGGCAAAGGTTATTGCTGTGGCGGACAGGTTCAATGATTACGCGCTGGATGTCACTTCCGAACTGCTCGGGAACGGAATAAGGGCGGAGTTTGATGTAAGGCAGGAGAGCGTGGGGTATAAGGTCAGGGACGCACAGGTGAAGAAAATCAATTACATTGTTGTTGTCGGGGAAGAGGAACAGAAAAAGAAAACGCTTGCAGTGAGGGACAGGAAAGGGAAGCTTGCGGACAATGTAAAGGTTGCGGATTTTATCTCGGGGCTTAGGAAGGAAATCGCGGAAAAGAAGTGAGCGCGGGCGAAAAACAAAAATAAAAAACGCCAGTACGGGTTCTGCGCGGTTCCGAGGAAGGCGCTGCTGAAACTGGTTGCAAACGCAAACCGCGCTAATTGGCGGCAGCCAATTGCGCCCGTTTTGGCTCGCGAATTTGGCGAAGCCAAATTGCGCCCATTTGGCAACGCTATTCGGCTTGCGCTATTCGGGCGTGAGCCCGAATGCGCCCATTTGGCAAAAGCCAAATAGGGAGCCGAATGCGCCCGTTTGAAGCGAAGCTTCAAACCGGGCCGTTTGTTTTTTGGTTTTTGCAGTTTCCGCAAAACCCAAAAGAAACTTTTAAATAAGGGAAGTGCGTTCTGTATAGCGTGGTTAGATGGCGGACTACCTCAAGGACCTTATCAGCCGCGTGAAGAAGAAAAAGGAGGGTTCCTCAGTGAGCGGGGGGGCGGAAATTGCGGAAAGCGCGGCACCGAGGCCAAGGGAGATGCTGCAGAGGAAGGCGGTTGTTCAGCCCGCCAGGGCTGCGGTTGCGGCCGCACCAAGGGTTACTGCTGCACCTGCGCAAAGGGCTGCTGCTTATCCTGCGCCGAGGCATGTGCCTGTTTCCGCACCCAGGGTGGCAGACACCACTGGAATGAAAAGCGAGATACTTAAGCAGATGAAGTCAGCTGTCGGCGCGCCGAAGATGAGGGCGCCCGAACCGCGGCCTGTCGAAAGCAGAACCGTGCCCGAAGAGGATGAGGTGGAAGAGGCGGGCACAATGCGGGGAGGCGCAGGGGAAGAAACCGCGGAACCCGCTGCGGAGGCCGAGGCTTACTCGCCTGAAGAGGGGGGCGCGTCAACAATAGAGCAGGAACTCGAGGGCGCAAAGAAAACCGAGATTGCCTCTTACGGAAACACGAAAATTTACAGGGTTGCGGGGGAGCCGCTGCTTTATTACTGGACGCCCGTGCCGAGGGCGCGCGGCGCGGAGAAGAGCATAATCAACACACTTAAGGAGGCGGCAACAAGGCTCATAAGCATAACCCCGTACAAAATCCGCGACCTCGAGGAGAGGGAGAATGTTTACTACCAAAAAGTCATGGAGATAATGCGCGAGAGCACGGAGATGCAGATTCCGAAAGGCAAGATGGAATTTTACGCGCAGTCTGTTGTGAGGGAGATGGTCGGTTACGGGCTAATAGACCCGCTGATAAAGGACGACAAGCTGGAGGAAATAATGGTGATAGGGCCGAACAAACCTGTTTATGTTTTCCACAGGGAATATGAGATGATGAAGAGCAATATAGAATTCTATTCCGAGAAAGAGGTGCAGGACCTGATAAACAGGATCGCAAGGCAGGTCGGGAGGCGCATGGACATGAGCTCCCCGCTGCTTGATGCAAGGCTGCCGGACGGCAGCAGGGTTAACGCAACAATGCCGCCCGCATCCGTGAGCGGCTCCTCGCTTACAATAAGGAAGTTCAGGGAGGACCCTTACTCGATAGTTGATTTGATAAACATGGGCACTTTGAGCACGGAGGTTGCGGCGTTCCTCTGGCTTGCTGTTGAAGGCTTGGGAGTGAAGCCTGCAAACATACTTATTTCAGGCGGAACGGGAAGCGGAAAAACCACAACCCTGAACGTGCTTGCAGCGTTCATTCCCGCAAATGAGAGGATTGTTTCCATAGAGGACACCGCGGAACTTAATCTCCCATTGAAGCACTGGATAAGGCTTGAGGCAAGGCCGCCGGGCATTGAAGGCACGGGGGAGTTAACGCTCGACATACTCACGAAGAACTCGCTCAGGATGAGGCCTGACAGGGTTATTGTCGGGGAGGTAAGGCACGCGGAGGCGTTCACGCTTTTCACGGCGATGAATACCGGGCACGACGGCTGCCTTACTTTTGGCACAAAGATTCCTTTTGTTGACGGCATTGAAGAGATAGGTTCCTTTGTTGACAGCCTGATTGAAAAAGGCGGCGTCAGGCACGAAGGCGAATGGGAAGTTGCCGATGCAGAAGGCAGGGAAATAAATTCGCTCAACGACAGCGGAAAGATGCAGCGCGAAAAGGTTGTCGAGGCAAGGAGAAAGCCTTATTCGGGAAAGGTCAGGCACATAAGGCTTGCAAGCGGCTCTGAAATAATTGTTACGCCCAATCACCCTTTTTACACCCTATGCGGAAACGTGGGGCAGGTTCCTGCAGAAAATCTTGAGGAAGCGACGTTTGTTGCAACCCCGGCAAGGCTGCACTGCGATGCGGGCGCGGGCAGGGCTGAAGTGGAATATTGGAGCGGCCTGCTGCACGGTGATGGGCACATATTGGATACAAAGCGGCTGCGCGAAAAGAACGGCAAATGCTACGAATGCAATGAAGGAAGAATCAGCCTTTTCACGGAAGACGAACGCATAGTTCCGCAGTTCTCGGAATTCATGAAAAAAGAGTTTGGCAACGCCCATGTCGGGGTAAGGGCTGCGTCACCTGAAAAGAATTGCTTTGAGGCGAGGGTAAGCGGCATAGGCAGGGCGAGGCGGGCTCAGCAAATGTTTGCCATTCCCGCTGGCTCGAGAAGCAATGTAAAAATGTCAAACGCCCATTTCTGCTCCTCGCTTAACGAGTTTGTTGCGGGCTTCTTTGATGCTGAGGGCTATGTCGACCTTGAGAATAATGCGCTCGTTTTCACCTGCGGCAACGAGCATTACATAGACTTTATGCGCTATGCCCTGCTTACTGAGGGGATAGTTTCACGGAAATACGAGTCAAGGGCTGCGAACAGCAAGTGGTTCAGGCTTTATGTTTACGGCATTGAAAATGTGCGCAAGTTTTACTCTGCGTTTCCGCTGAAATATCCCGAAAAAATAAAAAAGCTTGAGGCACTGATTTCGGGGAAAGTAAAGGCAAACACGAATGTTGACGTTATCCCGTGCAATACGCTTATCCGTGAAAAGATTGCGGAGGCCAGGGAAGTGGGCACAAGCGAGAGGGCAATTGCGAGAAAGGCGGGAATAAGCCAGGGGCTTCTGCGTTTTTTCAGGCTCGGCGAAAGGATGCCGTCAAGGGAGAGCGTGAAAAAGCTTGCCAATGCATTTAAGGCCGTGGGCATCAATGCCGATGCGCTCGGACGGCTTGCGGAAAGCGAAATATTCTGGGACCGAATTACGCACATACATGAATTCGATTACAGTGGATTTGTTTACGATTTGACTGTAAGCGAAAAGGAAAGGAGCGGCATGAAACCGCACAATTTTGTCGCGGAATCCGCCATTGTGGGCAACTCTCTTGGCACGGTGCACGCGAACTCGCCGCAGGAAACCGTTGTGAGGGTTACATCTCCTCCGATGAACGTGCCCGAAGTGATGCTCAGCGGGCTTGATTTCATAATCATAGAACACAGGCTGCACGACAAGAGGAAGGGCACAATAAGGAGGATTACGGAAATTGCCGAAGTGGGGGGGGCGCTTGAGGGCAAGGTTTCAACGCAGACGGTTTATGAATGGGAACCCGCAACAGACACGATGAAGAGGGGCGCCGCGCCTGTTTCATACCTTAACGAGATTATGAAACGCACAGGAACGGGGAAAAAGCAGATTGAGGCGGAAATTGCCGCAAGGGAAAAGTTTTTGAAGAACCTCGTCAATAATAATGTGCATTCAATGGGCGAAGTTTCGCTCGCGTGCCAGGCGTTCCTGGACGGAAGGGGGAAGCAAAATGCCAGGTCTTGACCAGATAAGGAAAAGGGTTGAGGAAAAGAAGAAGGCCGGGGCAAAGGCTTTCCAGAAACCGGAGGCAAAGCAGGATGAGGCTGTTGATGTCGAGGAAGTGGAGCGCATAGTAAGCAAGATGAAGAAGAAGTACGTGGAGCAGGGCGTGGAGTTTGAGCAGGTCGGCGGAAAGTTAAGGGATTTAAGGGGGATGATTGCGGAGGGGGAAACCGCAAAGGTGAGTGTGCAGGGCGTCGAGGAGCTTGCGGAGTTCAAGAACCCCCTGGTGCAGCGGCTGGGGAAAATTTACCTTGCGCTGCAGGGAATAACGAAACCGATAACCGTGCTGCTGAAGAAGTTTCCGGTTACGCAGCAGCTGGGGTATTACCTTTACAGCGCGAACATGAAGTTCAGCACAGGGCAGTATCTTGCCATAACCGCGGTTGTGGGGCTTATTGCTTTTGTCCTTGGCGCGGTGTTTTTCGCGGCAATAGCGCTTTTTGCGAATGTGCCTATAATCATAGCGCTGCCGGGGGGAATTGCGGTTTTCATATTCGCGGAAATAGGCATGCTGCTCCTGCCGAAGAGCGCTGCAAACAGGAGGGGAGATGCGGTAAGCGCGGAACTGCCCTTTGCGCTGAGGCATATGGCGAGCGAGTTGCGCGCGGGAATAGGGCTTTACAAGACGCTGCAGGCTGTTGCGACTTCGGATTACGGGATTTTGAGCGAGGAGTTTGCGCGCACCATAAATGAAATAGAGGAGGGCGTTGACACAAAGGACGCATTGAGGAACTTTGCGAACCGCACGCAGTCCAAGGCGCTGAGGAGCGCACTGATGCACACCATAAGGGCGATGACAACTGGCGGGAACCTCTCGACAATAATGGGCACGATTGCGGAGGATGTTTCTTTCGAACTCAGGATGAAGGTCCGTGATTTCGGGGAGAAGATAAACTTCTTCGGGGTGATTTTCATTGTCGGCGCGATTGTTGCGCCGGTGTTCATCGCGATAATCGGCGGGATTACGAACGCGCCTGTCGGGTTCGGGGGAATGAAGCTTGACCCGCTGCTTATAATGATTATTTATGTACTTGTGATGCCTATGGTGCTGGGATATCTCATCCTTTACCTCATGGTTTCGCAGCCGAAGGTGTGAAAATGCAGTGGAGACTTGCAAGGAAAATTCCCGTGCTGAACGGGATAAAGGCCGTGAGGTCGTACTCCGATAACCTTGAGCAGTCGGGGTTCGCTGTTGACGCAACGCTCTGGATATTGATTTCGCTTGTTGTTTCCGCTGTTGCGGGGTTCGGGTGTTTTGTGTTCTTCCCGGAACTGCCGCATATTGCCGCGGTGTTTTCCATTGTCGTGCTTGATGTAATGCTCGGCTACCCTTACCTGATGGCGATGCAGAGGGTTTCGGCAATAGAGGAAACGCTGCCGGATGCGCTGAAGCAGATGGCCGACACCCTGAAGGCGGGCGGCACCTACGAGTATGCGCTGCGCGAGGTTGCGATGTCGGAATACGGGGCGCTGAAGAAAGAGATGGACACTGTTTTGAGGAAGCTTGAGGAGGGGGAGAATTTCGAGAACTCCCTGAGGACTTTGAGCGATAACGTGAACTCGCAGCTTGTGAGGAGGACTGTGACAATAATTACGGATGCCGTGCACTCGGGAGCGGGGCTTGCGGATATCCTCGACCAGATTTCAGAGGATGTGAGGGCAATGCACAGGATAGGCAGGGAGAGGAAAAGCAGGACAATGATGCAGGTGCTGTTTATGGTTGCGGCGGGGGCGATTGTCGCACCGATGATTTTCGGGTTTGTGGGGACTATATTGAACGTGCTAATAAATGCGTCCGCAGGGGCTGTTGAGGTTGCGAGGGCGGATGCCGCGAAGAAGGCGGCGGGCACAATTGCCTCGGCAATACAGATTTACATATTCATAGAGATAGTTGCCACGAGCATTATGATGTCGCTCATGCGCGAGGGCAATATGAACAAAAGCATTATATACTTCCCAATACTATTGCTAATAGCATATGTGGTTTACATGCTGTCGCAGGTTGTTTCGGGGCTTATGGTGGGGGGCGTGGGTGCATGATGCGCGGTCTTGATGAGAGGGGGCAGACAAGCATGGAACTGCTTCTGCTGCTTGCGGGGATAATACTTTTCGCTTTCGTTATCATGTGGCTGCTGAAAACAATGGTCAGGGAGCAGATTGCGCCCGAGGCTAACGAACTTGCGCAAAACACCGCGGGTAAGTTCGGCTAGCGGGGTTAAAAAGCGCGTAAAAAGGTTTAAATATTGAAAACATGTAATGGTAATAAACCTAAGGAGGTTGCAAAAATGGATGAGAAAGGACAAGGCGCACTTGAATACCTGCTGCTCATAGGGGGGGCGGTGCTTGTTGCGGTGGTTGTGATAGTGCTGATACTGGGGCTTGGGCACTCGACGGGCAACGAGGTAAACGAACTTGTGACCCACGGCATAGGCAATATGAAGACGCACGCCGGAACCACATAAGTCGAAAAGCCCGAGCATGTAACAGTGATTCCCATGGACAGCAAGGGGCAGGTATCGTTCGAGTATTTGCTGATGGTGCTGTTTGCCGTCATAATGGTTATGGCGGCAACAGTTATAGCATTTAACCTGCAGATTGTCTCGGGAAAGGCAAAGGAAATGATGATTACGGAGCGGGACGGCACGATTTCAAGCCTTATGCAATCCTCCTGAGGGTGCTTACTTGCCCCCGCCAATTTTCTTTTTCAGCGGGCTTATAGGGGAGGGGTTATTTTTGCCCCCCCTGATTTTCTTTTTGCGCGGGCAGGCGGCGGGGGGTTGCTTATGTTCCCGCTGATTTTCTTCTGCATTTCGCTCGCCGCGCTCGCATACGCCACATGGAGCGATTTGCGCTCAAGGATAATACCGAACCGATTGACCTACTCCCTGATTTTCGGCGGGCTGGCGCTGCAGCTGCTTTATTCCGCGCTCGGGGCGGGAATGGAGCACTTTGCGGTTGTTGCGGCTGTAACCGCGGTAACATTCGGGGCGTCATATTTGTTGTGGAGGCTGGGCGTCTGGGCTGGGGGAGATGTCAAATTAATGACGGGGCTTGCCGCACTTAACCCCGTGAACTATGCAATGGTTCAGGGCATTTTAGGGTTGCAGCTGCCGCTCGCTGGCACAATAACCCAGCCGATTTTTCCGCTTACCCTTTTCCTTTTCAGCATTTTTTCAATGGCGCCATACGCAGCGCTAATAAGCATCAATGCACTTGCAAAAAGGAAGGAACTGCGCGCGGAGATGATGCGTGAGTTCAGGGTTAGGGGCAGGCAGGCGCTGATTGCGGGGCTTGCGGTTGCGGGCGTTTCCGCGGTGCTCACATACCTGAGCCTGCCCGCAATACTGCTGCTGCCTGTTTTGATTGCGCTCGGGCTGGTTAAGGGAACCGCGCAGTATGTGATTGTTGCCGCCGCGTTTTTGTTCGCTCTGCTGCAGAACCCTGTGAACGCGGCTTACGGCGCAGGGGGAATTGCGCTCGGACTGTTTGTGCTCTATGCAACCATAAAACTCGTCACAATGAGCAGGACAAAGGTGCTTAGGCAGGAGGTGAAAATAACCGCACTGCAGGAAGGGGATATTGTCGCCGAAACCATAGTTGAAAATGGCGGAAAGGCGGAAAGGCTCGAGGGCATCCAAATGCAAAAAGTTATTAAGTACATAATGGGTAATAGGTTAGAAGATTTGCTGCACATGCTTGCGCCGCAGGGCAGGGTCATTGCAGGCCCGCACAGGGCCGCGGGTGTGAGCACGGAGCAGCTGGAAGAGCTTCGGGGGCTTGTGAAGGAAAAAAGGCTTGAGGACCGCATTGTTGTGAGCAGGAGCGCGCCTTTCGTGCCCGCAGTGCTCATCGCATATCTGGTGCTGCAGGTTGCCGGGGATTTGCTATGGAACGTTCTTTTTTTCGGGGCGTGAATGGGCAGGCATCCATAGAGTTCATACTGCTCATAATACTCATGCTGCTTTACATACAGACGCTGATTTTGCCCGAGATAGACATCGGCAGGGGCGCTGCACGGGGGGTAATTGGGCTGGGGGAGGCGAGGTTTGCCGCGGAGAAAATTGTGAATGCAGTGAATTACGTCGGCTCGAGCAGCGGCGAGGCGAAGGAAACCATTTCGGTTTTCGTGCCTAAGGGCGCGGAACTGAGGTGCGATTCCGAGGGAATAACGGTGTTCGAGTACCAGGTAAACGTTCAAAAGGAGAACAACGGCACCATATGCGGAAAAATCAAAGATAGTGCGGGGAACTTGGTTTGCACCACAGCCACCGCCGGAACTGACGGAAAATGCTACACAAAATGCACTGTCAAAATTAATTTCATGAGCGGAATAACCGTTAATACGTACAATAACAATATTTGCCCAATTAGCGGCAGCATATCGGGGCTGATGTATGACATCCCAGTCCAAAAAGAAGCGGGGAAGATAACAGTAGGGTAATATGTGGTCCTTATGAACCAAAGGGGCCAGCTGAGTTTCGAGGTTGCAATCCTTGTTGTGCTTATATTTCTGCTAACGTTCCTGGCTGCGGGGCAGTACTTTCAGGTGCACGACACTACTTACGCGGTTGCAAAACTGAAGGCGGCAACCATTGCCGAACTCGGAACGTTGGATAAGCAGCACGCGATAAAGAGGATTGATTACCAGGTCGGGGAGGCTGGCAAATCGCTCAGCATGCAGATTTACGGCGACCCGAAGTTCGGCAAGGATGAGGTGGCATACTTGAAAGACAACACAACGCTTGACGATGTGTGCAAAGACATCATGGATGCCACTGTATTCAAAAATGCGGTGAGCATAAATTTTGACGGCGAGAAGGATGTCCTGGGAAAATACCTATGCACAATCCAAGTTGCCCCGATAACAGGGCCGTGATTCCCTTGCTGCGCGAATTTCTTCAGGAAAATTTCGAGGGCTTCAGCTGGCGCTCGTTCATAATAATCCAGCTGCAGGCGCTGCTTGTGCTGATGGTGCTCCTGCTTTTCGCGCGCTTTTCGGAATTCGGATGGCTGGTGCCTGCGGGGGAAGTGCTGTTAAGCGCGCTTTACCTCTACATTGTGTTTGCGCAGGTCAGGGATGAATTTGCAAAGGAGTTCACGCAGTACGCGATATTCTTCCTCGGCATGCTTGTGTTTGTGCAGGCTGCTTGGATAATGCAGGGCATTTTCGGGGAGGGGGAAGCGGGATATTACCAATTCGCCCTGCTGCTCGCGCTCCTGCTTGTGTTCGTGGTATGCTTCCGCATGGTTTTCGGCAGGAAATATGTGCCTGCAAAGGTGCTGTTAAGCGACGGCGAACTTGCTGTTGTTGAAACGCGGTATGACCTGCTCTCTTTCACAAATGCCGGCAGGCACATTGTGCACGCGGAGAGGAAATACGCAAAGGGCGCGGAAGTAAAACTGAAAAAAATCCCGTTTTCAAGGAAATACAGGGTTCTTGGGTGAACAAAAACCAAATTCGCGCGGAAATAACGGGTTTTTTAGGGGGTTTGCGGTTTCCCTAATTATTCGTCAATTGACGAACTAATTAATAACGGTTTCGTGCGCATAATTATGCATGGAACTGTTGCTTGATGATTTTGCGATAAGGAAAATCGCGCTTGTTGCCTCCTTTGCGGGGCTTGCGGCAATACTTATTCTCGGGGAAACAGCGGGCGTGGAAAAGGTAGAAGCATGGCAGATAGATGAAAACATGCTGGGCAAGGAGGTTTCAACAACAGGCATTGTGAAATGGGCAAGGATGTCGAAGGGTGTGCTGATGCTGCAGATAGGCGCGGGGCAGGGGGTTGCCGCTGTCGTGATGAACCCGGATGAAAGGGAGCAGGCAATTCTCGCAAAAGGGCGCAATGTTGAAATCACTGGCATTGTGAAAAAATACAACGGCGCGATTGAGGTAGAGGTAAGCGAAGTTAAAACTGTAAACTAAACCAACCGCGGTTTGGCTTTTGGTGGTTTTTTTGATTGCCGAAATAATTTTTTGCGTACTCCTCGGCTGCCTGCTCGGGGCTTTTGCGGGTGCAATCCCCGGCGTTCACACAAACACGCTCGCCCTGCTTGCGGTTTCTTTTGCGGCGGGAGGAGGGTTGCCGGTGGTGCTCATGGTTGTTTCGATGAGCGTTGTGAATTCTTTTGTTTCTTTCGTGCCGAGCATTGCGCTAGGTGCGCCGAGCGAAGATTGTTTCATTTCAATTCTGCCGGGGCACAGGTTCCTTTTGAAGGGAATGGGGCTTTACGCAATACGGCTTACCGTGCTCGGAGGGCTTTTTGCCGCAATCGCCTCTGTTGTGATGCTTCCTCTCTTTGCCATGTTTGTTGTGAAATTCATTTCAATAATTTACGCGCTTGTGCCTGCGATAATAATCTGCGTTATTGCACTGATGGTTCTTGATGAGAGGGGCACCGAACAGAAAAAATGGGCGGCAATTGTTATTGCCCTATCCTCCGCACTTGGGCTTGCGGCACTGCGCGGCGGGTTCGGGATGAACGCGATTTTTCCGCTTGTGACTGGTTTTTTCGGAACGAGCGGGCTGATATATTCAATCAACCAGAGGGAGGAGGTAGGGGAGCAGGAACTCGGGGCGTGCGAGTATCCGAAGAGGGAGGTGCTTTCAGGGGGCGCCCTGAGCCTCGTTGCGGGGGCGATTGTTTCACTTTTGCCCAGCATCGGGCCCGACCAGGCAGCATTTATCCTCAGGAAAATTATAGGGAAAATAACATCCGTGCAGTACCTTGTCATTATCGGGGGCGTAAGCACCGCGAACGCAATCTTCGGGTTTTTCGTGCTTTACCTCACGGGAAAGGCGCGCACAGGCACTGCTGTTGCGGTTGAGCAGATAATAACCCTGACACAGAGGGATTTGCTTTTCATAATCGCAACAGTGCTCTTTTCCGCGGGGGTTGCGGTTTTTGCAACCGAAATCTGCGCGAAATTTTTCCTTGCGCGCCTCGGGAAAATTCCCTACAGGGCAATGAACCTTGGCGTGCTTGCATTCCTTGTGCTTCTTGTTGCACTCCTCGGGGGCGGAACAGGGCTGCTCCTACTCTCGGCAAGCACAGGCATAGGGCTTGTGACGCTTTCAAGCGGGATAAAACGCACGACAGGGATGGCGTTCCTTATGGCGCCGACGCTGGCATTTTACCTCGGGCTTTGAAAAGGAATATAATCGGTAAGGGCATTATCTTAGCATGGAAGTTTCGGTTGTAATCCCGACATATAATGAAGCGGGAAATATAGAAACGCTTGTGCGCGGGATATTGGCTGAGTTCTCGGCGAAAAAGATAAGCGGGGAGGTTGTTGTTGTGGACGACTATTCCCCTGACGGCACGGGCGCAATTGTGGAAAAAATCGGGAAAAAATACGGGAACGTGAGGCTTGTTGCAAGGGAGAAAAAGGAGGGAATCGGGGAAGCGCTGAAGGCGGGGTTTGCCGCAGCGCGCGGGGATGTTGTAATAACCATGGATGCGGACCTTTCGCACGACCCGAAGGGGATTTCGCAACTTCTGGCAAAAAGCGGGGAGGGCTACGGCATTGTGATAGGCTCGCGCTATGTCTCGGGAGGGAGAATAGAAAACTGGCCTGCGGGGAGGCTGCTTGCAAGCAGGGGGGCAAACATGCTTTCGCGCGTTCTGCTGGGGATAGGGGCGCACGATGTGACCTCGGGGTATAGGGCATACGGAAAGGGAACGCTGCGCGCGATGGGGCTTGAAAAAATAAAAAGCGCGGGATATGCCGCGGAACTCGAACTGCTTTACAGGGCGATAAAAAGCGGGGCGAAAGTTGCGGAAGTGCCGATTGCGTTCAGGCAAAGGGGCAGCGGAAAATCAAAGCTCGGTGTGGGGCAGGTTCCCGCGTATGTGAAAACCGTTATCAGGCTGTTTTTGGGGTTCTGAAAAGGCAGGCATTGCCGGTTGTTTTTACTTCCGCCAGGCCGCAGGAAGAGAGGGTGTTGCAATCGGCGCCTGTCGCGATTATGTCGGACGCGTTAACCTTTTGCATTGCATCAAGCAGGCCTGCGCAGTCGGAATTTCTTACGGAATTGAATATTTTGTACTCCAATTCCGCAACCTCTTTCGGCTCCTCCTGCGGAAACCAGCCGAATGGGGTCGAAAGGTTGTAGTCCACAGCGGCATACGCATAGAGCAGCCAGCTGCCGTAAAAATACGGCAACGCCGCACAGAAACGCCCGTTTACCGAAGACAGGAGTGCTACTTCGGGGGAATTGTCAAAGTGCGGCGGAGGGACTGCCGCCATCTGAATCAGCACGGGCACAACCAAAAAAAGCATTGCCAGCAGCCATAAGCGCACTGCAGCCTTCCCGAACAAAGCGGAGGGGACGGTTGAAAGAATTACCGAGGAAATGAGCAAAAAAAAGAATTCATAAGTAAGGGGGTACGGATTATTGTACATTGGCACGTATGCGATTATTGTGCTTATGCACAGCAAAGCCAAAATAGCGGTCGGGAGGTAGAACCGCATATCTTTGCCCCTTTTTGCAGAGAAGCAATAGAATGCCGGCAAGAACAGTATTGACAACGAGAAAAAAAGCACCCTGTCAAGCAGGATAAACTGCGGGCTGAAACCTATGCCTGCAACTATTACCTCGTACATGCGCTGCCAGAGCGTTACCTTTGTTGACAGGGCCGGAATCCACCAGAATGCTGTCAGGGTTGCGGCCGCCAAAACTGAAACCGCGATAATTAACTTCTCGCGCAGGGGCTTACACAGGGATAGCCCCGCAACCAAAAACATGGAAAGGAGAAAAACCGCCGGATGGGCCAGCAAAAGAAGGGCGAGCATTGGCACGAACAGGAAAAACCATTTGTTTATTTTATTGTCCTTAAAGTGCAGGAGAAGTGCGAGGAACGGGACGAACAATGTCCAGGCGAAAAGTTCTGTGACCCTGCCGACATTATAAAACATAATGAGGGAAACGGGGTTTGCATAAAATAAGAGATATAGGAGGGCGCTCCTGCGCCAGGAGATTTTCAGCACCCTGCCCAAAATATAGAAAAATATGGCGCCCAGCACATAAACCAAAATTATCGCAAAATAAAACGCGTGCAAAATGTTCCCTGTTGCGAGGTAAAGCGGCAGGGCGAAAAAGCTGAACGCAGGCGGGTAGTGCTGGAAGAGTATGAAGCCATCATACCAGTTTGGAACGATGCCATGGAAGCCGTACTCTTTCAGGAAATGGAGTTTTGCAACGTGGACGGAATAATCCCCCTTCGGGAAGTTTGTTAGCATAACCGACGAATTAAGGAGCATCAGCAGGAGAACCAGGGAAAGTGCCGCAATCCAGAGAAGGGCGATGGATTTCGCGCTCGGGAGGAATTTAAATGCCTGCATCGGATTAGAAATACTCAACCATGTTTATTAGCATTTTGGCGGCATGATTTGTGTGTACAAAATCAAAAAGCACGTCCTCGAATCACTGCTCGAGGCTTCACGCAACACCTACCCTAACGAGTTCTTTGCCCTGCTTGGCGGGGACAGGGAAAAGAAGGTTATAGATGAATTCATAATTACGCCCGCGGTTTACGGGAAGAGGCACGCGCTGTACTGGCCGCACCTTGCGCCGATTGACAGCAAGGTTATGGGCAGCGTGCATTCCCATCCTTCGAGAAGCGGCACCCCTTCCGGAGCGGATGTGAGGGGCTTCGCAAGGAGCGGGGAGATACATCTGATAATTTTCTATCCTTTCGGCGCAAAGGATTTCCGCGCGTTCAATGCGCTGGGAGAAGAGGCAGAAATAAAAACAACATAAGCGGGGGGGAAGGAATAAAAACAACATAACCCGATAGTTATTCGCGGTTTGTGGTTCTTTGGCGCAAGGTTGTGGTTCTTTGGCAAAGGGAAACGGGAAAGTTGTCCTACTCATAATGGACGGTCTGGGGGACAGGCCTGTTCCCGCGTTCTTCGGGAAAACGCCGCTTGAGGCTGCGAGAACGCCGAACCTTGACGCGCTTGCGCGTTCGGGGGCAACGGGGACAATGCTCAGCGTTTCCGGCATTTATCCCGCGAGCGATGTTTCCCATTTGAGCATTTTCGGCTACGCGCTGGATAAATATTACACCGGGCGCGGGGTTTTCGAGTGCGCGGGGATAGGCATGAAAATGCGGAAGGGGGACGTGGCACTTCGCGCGAATTTCGGGACTGTTGATGAAAACAACAAAATTGCCGACAGGCGCGCGGGGCGCATAGATAGTGTTTCCCCTTTTGTGCGCGCGCTGAACGGCATGAAGGTGCGCGGGGTTAAGTTCATTCTCAAAGCCAGCGTGGGGCACCGCGCGGGATTGGTTATGCGGGGGAAGGGGCTGAGTTACAGGGTAAGTGACGCTGACCCGCATAAGGCAGGGGTGGAAGTGCACGGGGCGAGGGCATTGGACGGGAGTAAGGAGGCAAGGTTCACAGCGGAGGTGCTGAACGAGTTTCTGGAATTGGCGCACAGGAAACTTTCAGCACACCTACTCAACAAAAAACGGGTTAAGCAGGGTTTGCCGCCCGCGAATTACCTTCTTGTGCGCGGCGCAAGTGTTGCTCAGGAACTGCCTTCCTTCAGGAAGCGCTACGGTTTGAAAGCGTGCTGCATTGCGGGCGGGGGGCTGTACAAGGGGATTGCGAAAGTGCTGGGGATGGATATTTTGCATGTGAAGGGCGCGACGGGAAAAACAGGCAGCAACCTTGAAGCGAAAATCGGCGCCGCAAAAAAAGCGCTGCGGAACCGTGATTTTGTTTTTGTGCACTTTAAGGGCGCCGATTTGATGGGCGAGGACGGGAATTGCGAGGGGAAGAAGGAATATATTGAGAAGGCGGATAGGGCGATTGCGGGTTTGCTTGGGCTGAAGGGCACGCTGGTTGTTGTTACTGCGGACCACTCAACCCCCTGCCTGCTCAAGGACCATTCCTCGGACCCTGTGCCTGTGCTTTTCCACGGTGCGGGAATTGAACATGGCGGCACGCCCGAATTCTCCGAACGCGCGTGCGCGAACGGCGAATTGGGGCACATTTCAGGAATGGAACTGATGCCGAAAATAATGCAACTGCTCGGCGGGAAAATCAGGGGCTGAGCCGCACTAATAATCTTTATATATACAATAAGTGTTATTGATAGTCATGCGCAAAGGGCAACTGAGTTTTGACGCGATGATTGCAATCATCGTGCTGCTTGTCACGATACAGCTCTTCATAACCCTGACAAATGACATAAAGGAATCGCAGGAAATAATGGGGGTAAGGGCGCAGCAGAAGAGCATTGCTTTGGGGATTGAGAGGGTGCTGCAGAGCGCGGTTATGCTGAGCACCACAAGCATCGAGCCAGAGACAGTCCTGGGCGGCGGGCCGAGCATCCTGTATAACCCCCCTAATGTCCCGTTCCTTATCAGTTACAAGGTGCCGAAACTGGAGGGAGGAAACTGGGATGTTGAGTCGTGCACTGTCAGTATGGGGGCGCCTAAGCCTACGCTTGTCGGCGGGGTTGAGTCGCTTACCGAATATGACGCAATAGTTGTAGACACAACCCTAAAGGAGAAGGGGGCAAGCAACCCCAAAATAATAAGAGTGGAGACAACGGTTCCGATAAACGTGCTGAAGGAATTCTTTAATGCTGAAAAAGAGCTGGACTGCAAAAACGGCGGGGATATATTCGAGATTCGTGAGGGAGGGGTAAGACCGTGATGCGATGCACAAAAGGGCAGATATTCACCCTGGATTTCGTTATCTCGATGATACTCGTGATACTCGCGTTCGGGCTGGTGCTTAACTTTATGGAACTTAACCAATACAACCTGCACGAACAGGAGATAAGGGAAGAACTGAAAACAGTCGGGGACGGCGCGGCAGAGACGCTTGTTACAAGCCCCGCTCTGGTTTGCGAACTCGGTTATTACACAGGGAGCCTATGGAATAGGATAAGCTACCCCCCAAACTGCATAATGCCTCCCCCTGCAGGAAGGGATATGGAGATAAAAACAGTCATGGGGCTGAGCGTGGGGCGCAACAGGTACGGGTGCAAGGTTGAATTCATTCCGGAAAACACTGCAACGGTGCGCGGCCAAATTAATACCGACTGCAAGGAAAGCATCCCCCCCGATGCCGACACATATTCCGCAAAAAGGCGGGTTATTGTCCCGAATGTTGCTGTGAGCTGGGCAAACCTCACAACAATCAAGAGGCTTGATAAAAGCAAGTTTATGGACACGTCATTGCATGATGCTTATTATGTGACTATCACGGTGTGGAGGAATGAATAATTATGCCGCACAGCAAAGGCTTCATGTTCACAATCGACGCGCTTATGGCGATAGTGCTTGTTGCCGCGCTTGCCGCGGCGTTCATGGCGTATTACAGTGTTGTCGGCGCGGAGAGCCATGCGCTGCAGATGCATGAGAAGCTTGCGAGCGACGATGCGATGCTCGGGGCGTACGGGGTTGCGCAGCCGGACCAGTTATTTGCAAATGCGAAGTTTGAAAGCTGCTACAATTATTTCATATACAGGTCCGGCGGGCTCGAATCAAAACCAGTGTGCAGGAGGGATTTTGATTATGAATAGCCGCGGGATTTACACTGCGCTGGTTGCGATAATAGTTATTGCCGCGATAGGCGGAACTTTCCTCTACATGCGCAAGCCCACGCTGGAGAACGGAGCGGAAATAACCGCAAGGAGCGTGCGCGAGGTAAAGATGGCGTGGGAGAACGCGAGGATTGTACTGGATGAGGCCACGGGTGGCGCGATTACAGGCAGGATAAGTGAGCGGTTCGATGGCGTCTGCGATGGCGGAACTAAAACGTTAAGCAGCCTTAAGGAGGCATGCGAAAACAACATTTCCGACGGCGGCAATACTGTGCAGTTTGAACAGGAAGTGGAAACAAAATTAAGGGACATTTTCGGGAAAATTAAATCTAATTCCGACATGGAGGGCGGCGGGATCGAAATAGGCGGATTCGACCACCCGAGGGAAGGGCCGGGGGATGCGATAAAAATTAACGCAAACTTCTGGCTGATGAAGAGTTTTGGCAACGGTAATTCCGTCACTTACAACCGCAATGCCGCGGGAAAAACCGACCCTGTCAGGTTCCAGCATTATGTTGAGGCCTCGGGTGCCTGCACAGGCACGGCATACAGGTGCGAAATAGCGGATTATGATATGCAGACGGGCACGGGGAAGGGGAGCTGGATAAGGAAAGTAACTGTTGCAGAGTGCCCGATTGATTGCGGAACTGCGCAACCTGGGGATTGCAGCGTTACAGTTAGTGAGTGGGAGCAATCCGGCTACGACATAAGTTTCAAGGCAGACTATGTCGGGGCGGATTGGGGCAAGTACCCACACGATGCGCTGGTTTGGTCGTGGGAGCCTGCAACTGCAGACTGCACCCCGCGCCCATTCACGGATGGCCGGGCAAAAATGTACTGCAACTGCAACGGAGAAACGGAAATAGAGGCAACTGCAACAATCAAATGCGAGAAAGGCGGGGAAAAATCAGGCACATTTACCCGCAGGTGCCCAGTTGCACCCATATAACTATTACTTTCGCAAAACCTTCGCAACCCCGCTCCCGTATTGTATCGCTTTTTTCCGGCGGGCACATGCAATTTCGGGCACGCCTAATTCGCGCGCGAGCGCGCGCAGGGAATGCTTGCGCAGTTTGTCCTCCGGGGAAGTGATTTTCTCGCGCGCGGGAATTTTGAGCGCGGCTTTGACGAACGCGGGGTGCGTCAGGGGCATCCTGTGTTCGAGGGAGAAATGGGAAGCAAGTGCCTCCTCCCGCGCAAGGTTGTGGGAAGGCATTATTTCAAGGAGGCTGGCTATTTCGGCATCAACCGCCTTGTACCCCCCTTCCTTAAGCACGCGCTTAAACGAGGAATATCCGCAGAACAATTCATCCCCGCCCTGCCCCGAGAAAAACACGGGAAACCCGTGCTTCTTAACCTGCTCGAGCGCGATGAATTCGGGCACGGCAATCTGCAACTGCAATTTGCTTTTCGCGAGTTCGGAACCGAGAACTTTTTTTGTTTTTTTTACGTAAGCGGGAATTTCGGAAGTGCGCACAGTGCGAACGTGCAGTTTCAGCCCCATTTCATCAGCCACTTCCTCCACAAAATCCAAATCCTGCGCGCCTTCGGTTCCGACAGAGAAAAGTTCTGTTTTTTCCACGCGCAGGGAAACCGCTTTTGCAACGAGGGAACTATCCAACCCTCCGCTGAAAAGAACCGCTGCGTGCGGGGTGTTTTTTGTTTGTTCCCCTATTGCGGCATCAAAGGCGGAACGCAGGGCACGTATATCGCAAACCATGAAAAACCACGGTTCGGAAGGGTTTATATTCAAATTTAGGGTTGTGTTTTAGCATGAAGGACATCAGGAGAAGGGTTGCGGTAATAGGGTACGACTCGTGCCAGCAGAAGAAGTGCGGGAACTGGCTCTGCGAGCAGGTGTGCCCCGTGAACCGCACAGGCAAGGAGTGCATTACGCACGAGGGCACGGGAAAGCCTATAATATCCGAAGAGCTGTGCATAGGCTGCCAAATCTGCGAGAGGAAGTGCCCTTTTGCCGCGATTTCAATTGTGAACCTTTCAATAGACCCGGGAAAGCCGATGCACCAGTACGGGCAGAACCTTTTCAGGCTGCACGGAATTCCCTTGCCGAGGGAAGGGGCTGTTGTCGGGATTGTGGGGAGGAACGGAATAGGGAAGAGCACTGCGCTGAAGATACTTTCCGGCGAGATGGTGCCTAACCTTGGCGAACTTGACGCGAAAGCGGGTGATGGGGCAAAGGCGGGGAAGGGCACGGACTGGGCAAAGGTCATCGAATTTTTCCGCGGGAAGGAGATGCACGATTTTTTTGAAAGGCTGAATGCCAAAAAAATCAAAATTTCCGTGAAGCCGCAGAATGTTGACGCGCTTCCCAAAATCGCGAAGGGGAAGGTAAGGGAACTGCTGAAAAGGGTCGATGAAAGGAAAAAAATGGACGGTGTGGTCAAGGTTCTCGGGCTGGACGGGGTTCTTGACAACGAACTCGGAAAGCTTTCGGGCGGGGAACTGCAGAAGGTTGCCGTTGCCGCAGCTGCATTGAAGGATGCGGGGTTTTATTTCTTTGATGAGCCATCCTCATACCTTGACATAAGGGAGAGGATGAGGGTTGCGGAATTCATACGCGCGCTTGCGGAAGAGGGGGCTGCGGTAATTGTTGTTGAGCACGATTTGATACTGCTTGATTACCTGAGCGATTATGTGAACCTGATGTACGGGAAACCCGCGGTTTTCGGGATTGTTTCACAGCCAAAGGGAACGCGCGAGGGCATAAACACATACCTTGAGGGCTACAGCAGGGGGGAGAATTACAGGTTCAGGCAGTACGAGATTGAGTTCAGCGTCCGCGCTGCAAGGGAGGCGAAAACAAAGGGCAGGCTTGCTGAGTGGCCTGCGCTGAGGAAGAAGTTCAAAAATTTCAATTTCACGGCGGAGGCGAACGGGATAAACAGGAATGAGGTCATCGGCATACTTGGCCCTAACGCGATAGGGAAAAGCACGTTCGTGAAGATGATTGCTGGTGAAAGCGAGCCTGACAGCGGGAAAGTTGGGCTGAAATTGAAAGTTGCGTACAAGCCGCAGTATATACAGGCAGGGGAATGGAGTGGAGTAGAGGGGGAACGGAAGGGCGGGAACGGGGACAAAACAGTGATGGAGATGTTCCTTTCCGTGGTGAAGAGCATTGATGAGGCGGGCGTCAAGAACAACATCATCCGCCCGCTGGAGATCGATGTTTTGATGGACAAAAAGTTCTCGACGCTTTCGGGCGGGGAGAAACAAAGAGTTGCAATCGGGCTGGCGCTTGCAAAGGAAAGCGATTTGATTGTTATGGACGAGCCTTCCGCACACCTTGATGTGGAGCAGAGGCTTGCTGCTGCAAAAGCAATTCGCTCGGTTGTTGACGTGCGCGGGATTTCGGCGCTTGTTGTCGACCATGATTTGCTTTTCATGGATTACCTCTCGGACAGGCTGATGGTATTTGAGGGGGAGCCTGCAAAGCACGGGATGGCGATGGGGCCTTACGGAATGGAGGAAGGGATGAACAAACTGCTTGCGATGCTTCAAATTTCGCTTAGGCGCGACCCCAAGAGCAAGAGGCCGAGGATGAACAAGAAGGGTTCGCAAAAGGACGAGGAGCAGAAGAAGGCGGGGAAGTATTATTACGAGTGAGTGTGCGGGGGAGCTAAAAAAACAAAAAACACGGCGGGTTCGTGTAGGTTCATGTCGGGCGCACGTTTGGTTTGATGTTTGTTTCGAAGCGCGGTGGGAGCATGAAAATAATAAAAATCGACAGGAGGAACAATTCGTTCGAAGTGGTTCCCGAGAGCCTCGACGATTTGTGGCACCTTGAGAGGCTGATTGAGAAAGGGGATTTGGTCAGCGGAAAGAGCGAGAGGAAGATAAAGCCCAAGAGCGAGGGGGAGAAGGCGTTCAGGAAGGATATTTTTGTCGAGATAAGCGCGGAGGAAGTTGCGCTGCATGAAGCCTCGGGGCAGTTGCGCGTGAACGGGATAATAACCGCGGGGAAGCCCGAGGAATATGTGGAACTGAAATCTTACCACGCTTTGGGGATTGAGGCGGGATATAAAATAAAGGTGAAAAAGGAATCGCTGAAGAACTGGCAGGCAGATAGGCTGGAGCAGGCGAAGCGCGCTGCGGAGCGGGGGAAGATGCTTGCCGTGGTGCTGGATGACGAGGCAGCGGATTTCGCGCTCCTGAAGGATGCGGGGATTGAGCACAAGGGAAAGATTTTCGCTGGCAAGGAGGGGAAGCAGTACGCTACGCAGGAGAAGGGAAATGTGAACCGCTATTTTGAGGAGGTGCTTGCGAAAGTCCATGAACATGGGGCGGACAAGGTTGTTTTCGCGGGGCCCGGTTTTGTGAAAATGAACCTGCAGAAATACATCCGCGACAAAAAAATCAAAATGCAGGCGTTCTTTGAATCCACGAATTCCGTGGGCGTGACCGGAATAAACGAGCTTGTGAAAAGCGGCAAACTCGACAGGGTTGCGGAGGAACTGCAGGTTGCCGCGGAAATGAAACTTGTCGAAAGCGTTTATGCGGAGATAGGGAGGAACAGCGGGCTTGTCGCTTACGGTGTTGCGGAAGTGCGGCGCGCTGTCGAAGCCGGGGCTGTTGAAACCCTGCTTGTTGCGGAAAGGCTTTTATTGGCGGACAGGGATAATATTGAGAGGATAATGGAGTCAGCGGAGAGGAGCCGCGGAAGGGTGCACATAATCTCATCAAGGCACGACGCGGGGAAGCAACTGGAAGGGTTGGGCGGGATTGCTGCGCTGCTGAGATATAGGATGGGGTGAGCCTATGGGCATTTTTAGAAAGAATAAAAAGCCGTTTAAGCGGCAGACAACTGCAAATGCCAAGAACCGCCAGCCCAAACAAAGGAAATATGTGCAAATAGGCCGCACACCCGAAGAAAACATACTTATCCCGAAGATAAGATTCTTTACAAAATTGAACAGATTAAGGATGGGCCCTGAAACGTTAAAGGAAGAGTTCAGGAGAATAGCGCAAAATGCCCGAGAAGAAAAGGTAATTGAAATGCTTAAACCCAACGAGTACTTGCACAATAAAGCCCCTACTGCATTAAACCCGAACCCTGCAAAGATGGACTACAAAAAAGCAGCATATTTCGCTGAACTTAGGGATATTGTTGAAAGGCTTAACAGGCTGGACAGGTCAGGGCTGCGCAAGTTCCTGAATGAAAATTGGTTTTCGCATGAAATTAAGCCCTCTGATGATTTGAATAAGGCGCTCGAGAGGCACTTTTGCATAAAGCTTTGATTACCCAAGCCTGAACTCAAACCATTCAACCTTTCCCTCGTCCACAAGGCGCTTTATGTTTTTCTGCTTTGAGGTGAGCGTTCCGCCAGCGGCTTTGAACTCGCAGATGTAAATCTTATCATCCTCGAATGCTATGCCGTCAATGGGCATGCCTATGAACCTGAAGTTCTCGCGCGAGAACGGGAATTGTTCCGTGAAAGGGATGAACTGCTCCGTTAATTTTCCGTATTTCACGGACTGGCTCGCTTTTCTGAAACCAAGGTCCTCAATCTCGGAGGAAAGCCTGCGCGAATGCATGAAGAGGAAGTAGAGCGCAACCGCAAGGAGCACAACAATGGCTGCAAGCAAAATAACAAGCAAGTCCACCTAAACGCCTCCTTGGGTTTCCGCATCAGCGGCAAATTCACATAACCGCGGGTTTGGGTTTGTGCATTAGCGCGCGGGGGTTCAGTATGATTTGGTTCCGTCGCCCGTTAGGACAATGAGTTCGTAGTCCCTGCCCGCTTCCTTCAAAGCCGCGAGCAAAGCCATGTGCTCCTTGCCGCTGCCTGAAATAAGCGAAACCGAAAGTTTGCCCTCGGGCAGGTTGTTCTTGATTTCGTCCTTGATTACCTCGAACCCAGCGCGGTTGTTTACCATTATCCACTCGCATTCCTTGGGGGGCTTGAACTTTTCCTGGCCCCACTCGTTTGAAAGCAGCACAATCCTGCCCCACTCGGATTCGGCAATAAGGCGCGCAACGTGCCCCCAGCTGCCTTTCCCGACACCTAAAACTGCGATAAGCGCACCTCCGCGTTTTGGCGAAGCCAAAACGGGCGCAATTGGCTGCCCTATTTTGCCTTTCGGCAAAATGGGCGCATTCGGCTCCGCCGAATAGCGCTGCCAATTAGCGCCGCGTTTAACGGTTCCCTGTGCAGGCGCTGATTTGGGCGGAGCAGCGGCATTGTCCGCTTTTGCTTCCACCTGCGCGGCTTTAGCCTTTGCCATTTCCAACCAACCCCTTAACCCGTATTTCCCCTTTATATTATATGATATTTAATATATTTAAAAGGGCGGGTTTGCAATAAAACAGGGGGTTAAACAGTGCTTTTCTTTGCTGCCCTGAATTTTTGCATGAATTCCTTTGCCTTGGCTGTTGCGCAATATACGTGCTTGCCGTCCGTGTCGAAGCACTCAATAAGGCCTGTTTTTTCAAGGGAGGACAGTATTTCGAGAAGGTCAGGGCTGTCTATGGTGTGGAAATATGAGCAGAGGTCGTTGAATGACCTGGCTTCGTGCTCTATTGCATCGAGGATGCGCATGTGCACCGCGCTCCGGTTTATCAAATGGCACTCGGGGTGCTGGGAAAGGAAGTCGACAAGTTCCTGCTGTGCGGCCGGCATATGAACCAACAGAAATAGCGCGACCAATAATATAATGGTTTGCTCAGCGCTTTTTTGGCGGGTTTTTACCCGCTTTAGGAACTATACTAAAACGGCATTCCCCTTCGGTTACGAATCCGGGATAATTAGCGGTTCTTTTTGTTTTCCTGCCATCTATAGTGCCGTGCTTCAGGCGCGTATCCTCGTAATAATGCACCCGGCCTCTTGGGGTTTTGAGCTTTGCCACCAATTTTGCGCCCCTTATTTGTTTGTTGCTCACAAACAGGTTGTAAGTTTTGCCATAAGCCTGTTCAGTGGTCAAGCCTTTTACTTTCCAGGTGAGGTTCCTCTTTTCAGGCGGGACTCCCGCCTTTTCAAATTCCCTAATGAGCGACTGATTTTCCGCCATTGCCATCTTCGCCACATTTGCCCCGTGCAAGAGCCTTGGAAGTATCTTGCGCTCCCTTGGCTTTGGTTTTTTTGGCATAATACCTACGCATATGGCGGCAGGGGGTATTTAATTCTGCCGCAGCGCCTTCCCCATGTAAACGCCCTTTGCGCGGTATCCCAAACCCCGGTAGTAGGGGCGCACCCCTAAGCCTGAGAGGATGAGCATCTTATTCATTCCGAACTGCGAGCGCGCGGTTTCCTCCGCATCGGCAAGGAGTTTTTTGCCGAGCCCTGCATGCTGGAAAGCGCCCGCCTTCCTGATGCCAAGCGGCAGTGCCTCCCCATAAACCCTTAACTCGCGCACGAGTGCGGTGCGTGCGGTTATTTCGGGGCGGAATGGCGCGACAGGAATGCGCAGGCGGCAGAAGCCGAAGAGCAAATCGCGCTTTTCATCATCCGCGGAAATGAAAATTTCCGTGCCCCTGCTTGCCTCGTATTCGAGGTGCGAGATTTTTGCGCCCCTGGCGGCTGCGGCGCTGCCTGCGCCGCGTTCGGTGCCTGCGGTTTCCGTGCCCGCATTCTTGCCGCGCAGGTATGAAGTAAGGCCCGCTTCCCTGCAGCGGATGCACCTGCATTTCACGCCCTTCCGTTTTGCGGCTTCCGCTGCGAGCTGGCGCAGGTTGCTTTTTTTAACGCCCGCTGAAACAAGGTTGCTCGGGATGTCGCGCTGGATTCTCATAACCCTGCAATAAGGCGGGATGAAACTTTTCATTTCCGCGACAAGTTCCGCTGCTTCCTGCGTTTCAAGCGGCTCGTAGTTGCCTGCCCTCCACTCTTTGTGCAATTCCGTGCCCTCCATCACAAGGCACGGGTAAAATTTCAGCATGTCGGGCCTGAAATCCGGGTTCGAGAACAATTCCTTGAAGCGCGAGAGGTCGTTTTCAGGTGTTGAGCCGGGCAAACCAGGCATGATGTGGCAGCAAACCTTCAGTGCGGAATCCTTGAGGCGCGAGGTTGCGAGCACGACATCTTTCACTGTGTGCCCCCTTTTTATTTTCCCATAAATTGCGTCATCGGGCATCTGCACCCCCAATTCGACGCGCGTTCCGCCGAGGGAGAGGACGCGGTTAATTTCATGCTTGGAACAAAAATCGGGGCGGGTTTCATAGGTTATGCCGACAACCCTGCGAACCGAGCGTTCGGCGGTTTTTTTTGCCTGGGTAAGGGTGCTGCTCTTTTGCTTACCCCCCGCGATTGCATCCAGGGCGCCCTTAACAAAGGAATCCTGGTATGCTTTCGGAGTGGAGAGGAATGTGCCGCCCATTACAATCAGCTCTATTTTCCCCGTGCTGTGCCCCGTGAGTTCAAGCTGTTCGATGCGGTTCCGCGCCTGAAGGAAAGGGTCGAAATTAAATTCGAGCGCGCGGAGCGCGGCGGGTTCCCTGCCTGTGTAACTTTTCGGCATCTCCCTGCCTATGCCCGAGGGGCAGTAAATGCAACTGCCGGGGCACTTGTGCGGCTTTACCATAACCGCGACAACCGCAACCCCCGAAAGCGAGCGCACGGGCTTTATTGAGAGAAGTGCGCGCAGGCGCGGGGAGGGTTTTTTTGCGTGCATGAGTATGTCGGGATCCGTGGGCAGGGAGGGCAGGCGGAATTTTTTTGCAATCTCGAGTTTCAGGCTGTTGAGTTCCGCCTTGCCGCTTACCCTGCCGCGGGAAATTGCGGAAAGAATTTCGCGGCAGAACTTTTCCGCGGCATCCGCGGAAACAGCCGGCTTTTTTGCGGCGTTAGCCGAACCTGCAGCCCCGCAGGGAACCGCTGAAACAGCTTCGCGGCAGAAACTTTCGCTGCCCATCGGAAAACCCGCTTAAGGGAAGAAGTAGCTTATTGCGGAGTTGACTGCATAGTAAGGGAGGAGCGTTGCGGTGAAGAACGGGAAGCCGTACAGTGCCGCGGAATATTTGCTTTTCAGGGTCGGCATGATGTCGAGCTTAGAGTCCGTCTTCGCTATGCCGCTGCCGTTGACAAGGGACGTGAGAGCAATGGAATACGAAACCCTGCCGTAAACGCGCGGCGTCACATAAACGGTCTTCTCGACAGCCTGCTTGGGCTCGAGCAGGTATTCCCCGCTCCGAAACCACTGCTCCGAAAGGGTGGAATTCAGCAGGACCCTGTGCCTGGCTATGGAGTCGTTGTTTATCGTGATATGGTAGGGAATCGGCTCGCCGACAAGCAGCTGCGACGGCTGCTGGACAACGGATGCCCTGAGCAGGCCTTTCTGCACATAGAGCCTTGCGCTGAAGCGCTCTGCGGGAAGCTTTGCCTCGGGGTTTGAGAGCTCGATTGTGAGGTTATAGGCGTTCTGTGCCGCGGTCTCGGGTATTCCGACGTTCACGCCGAGGGTTTTCCCCCCTCCGACAGAGCCCTTTGCATCCCAGCCCGCGGGAACATCGGTTATGGATGCGGTGCTCCACGGGGTTTCGTAGCCGGATTTGGAGGAAAGCAGGATTTCCACGTTTTGCCCCGGCTCGGCCGAGCCGAGTTCAAGGACTGCATCCCGCACAACCACGGAATCCACGGGGCTTACCATGTATATGTCCGCGGAAACGGCACAAAGCAGCATAAGCAGGAAGGTCCCCGCAAGAAATCCTTTTAACATCAATCCCACAGATAATGTATTCCTCGATAAAAGTTAAAAAGGCATGCTCGCGCGGGGTTATGGCATGAGGGGGACGGGATTTTAAATTAGGGGCGGGATTGCGGGATGAAGGTTGTGTTTGTTGCGGATGCGCATTCGGATATTGCCGCAGCGGAAAGGCTCAGGGATAAACTTCTACATAACCATAACCGCGCGGCTGGCAAAGGCAATGTCGGCATTAAGGCGGGAAATGTCGATTTGGTTGTTGTTGCAGGGGATTTCACAAAGGAGGGTTCGGCAAAGGTTGCCGCAGAGATACTTGACGCGCTTTCGTTTGCGCGCGTGCTTGCGGTGCCGGGGAATATGGACAGCAGGGAGGTTATTGGTTTGCTGAATGAAGGGGGAGTTAACCTGCACAAAGAAACTGTGGAGGTTGGGGGTTTTGTTTTTGCCGGGCTCGGGGGCGCGAAGCCCGTGAACACCTATTACCGCGTGAACACCGGGGAACTTGAGGCGGAGAAATACCTTGCGAAAATGCTGGAGGGCTGCGAGGGAAAGCGGACGGTTCTTGTTGCGCACTCCCCTCCCTTCGGAACCTCGCTTTCGAGGACTGCGGCAGGGCACGATCTCGGCATGAGGGCAATAAGGGGCGCGATTGAAAAATTCACGCCCCTGCTCTTCGTGTGCGGCCACGTGCACGAGGCAAAGGGCAGCGAGATGCTCGGGGAAACGCTGTGCATAAATACTGGCGCGTTGAAGGACGGGAATGCCGTGATGGTTGAACTTGAGGAAGGGAAGAAACCGAAAGTGGAATGGATAGGATTTTGATTTTTGGGAGATGGCGCACATGGCTAAGGGAGATGGGCGTTTCAGGATGGTAAAGGAGAGGCATGCCGCAACCCTGCAAAAGGCGATTGATGAAAAGGTTATCGACGCACGCATGCGCCCGCTCTGCAAATTCATTGCAGGCACGGAAAATTTCTTTACCTCGAGCGGGTGCGCGGGCAGGATACTGCTCCTCGGCCTGCCGAAGGGCGAGAACAAGCTGGAGGCGTATTTCCACAGGCGCTGGCACAGGGCCGCGAAAAGCGCCGAGGTGTGGGGGGCACTGCGGGAGAAAACAAAGGGCGAGGTGTGGCTCAGGCAGGAGCCGTTCATAGTGCACCTCGGCTGCGCGAATCTGGAGCACAGTGGGAAAATCCTGGGGGCGATGAAAAAGGCGGGGGTGAAGCGCGGGGGGATTATTGTTTCAAAGCCGGGAAAGTTCATAACCGAACTTCAGGGCACGGACGGGATGAGCCTGCCCCTCAAGAAGGGGAAGAAAATACTTGTCGGGCGCGGCTATGTTGATTACCTCGTGCGCGAGGCAAACAGGAAACTCGCGCGCAATTACGAAAGGCTTAAGCGGTTCGAAAAGGCGTGCAGGGAGGAACTTGCGTGAGCAGGAGAATTTTTGTTGCGATTAACATTCCCGAAGAAATCAAAAAGGAAATTTACGAAAAACTATCCTCAAAAATTCCGAAGGAAGGGTGCAAGGTTGTGGCGGAGGAAAACCTGCATATAACGCTGCAGTTCATCGGCTATGTTCCCGACGAGGAAATCCCGCGCATTCGGGAAAAGATGCTCGCGCTGAATGGGGCAAATGCGCAAACAAAAACAAGGGGGTTCGCGGTTTCGCTTTCGGGGGCAGGCGAATTCGGAGGCAGGGTTTTGTGGCTGGGGGCAAAAGAAGGGGATATTGAGATTTGCAGCGTGGCGGAAAAACTCGGCTTGGCTCTTGGAATAAAGGATGCGCGCTTCCACCCGCACGTTACGCTTGCGAGGAACAAAAGCCTTTCCGCTGCGGAGTTCGGGAAAATTGCTTCGGCGCTTGAAAAGGAAAACTACTGCGCGCGGTTTGAGGTGAAAAGCGCCGACCTGATGGAATCCATACTCAAACCGCAGGGGCCCGAGTACAAACTGTTATTTTCCGCCCCGCTCTGAGGCGTGCCTGCGGATTGCCCAGAACCGCGGGCGCTATTTTCCGCCCCTCTCCAGTTCATCGTAACCCTTGCCCATATCCTTCGCAACCATCTCGAGGATTGTCTCGGGGTTGTGGTAATAGTGCTGGATTATTGTCTCGACATCGGGGTTGGAGCGGATGCTGTTCTTAATCATCCACTCGATTATTTTTTTCCTCACGCTGATTTCGCGCATTACCTCTTTTTTCGTTTTTACCGTGGCGTCGGCGAGGCGCTCGAGAATGTGGCTGGGTATGTTTGTGCGCTTTATTTTGTCTTCCGTGCGGTCGTAATCGTAAATGTTCGCGAGCAGGGGCTTGCGCTCCATGGATGTGACCTCCGCAACCTGCGTAACCCTGCGGAGTATGCCCTTGCCGCGGATGTACATGCGCGACTGCATAAGTATGATGTCGAGCAGGGGGAGCATGGATTCGGGAACAGCCATGGGCTCGGTTGTCAGGCGTATGAGCATTTCCTTTGCGGTGTTCGAGTGCAAGGTGCCCATGCATCCCCTGTGGCCTATGTCCATTGCAACGAACAGTGTCTGCGCTTCCGGCCCGCGCACTTCCCCGAGCACGACCCTGTCGGGGCGCATCCTCAGGGAATTTTTAAGCAAATCGTCCATTGTCACGCCCGCGGCATCGGTTGTTTTCGGCCTCGATTCCATCTGGATCCAGTTCTCCCTGCTGCCCAAATCAAGTTCAAGGGTGTCCTCTATGGTTATTATGCGGTCCTTGTAGGGGACGAATGTTGCAAGCACGTCAAGGGTCGTTGTCTTTCCGCTCCCCGCACCGCCGCTTACAATGATGTTCATGGGCTCGATGTTCATGCCCTCGACCATTGTCCAGAGGAATGCCGCAACCTCGCTTGTGAGGGTGTTGTTCTCGACCATGTCGACAACGGAAAGGGGCACGCGCGTGAATTTCCTTATTGTGAGCGTCGGGCCGAAGGGCGTGACAAGGGGGTCTGTTGCGTTCGCCCTGCTGCCGCCGAGAAGGCGCGCGTCGAGGAGCGGGCGCTCCGCGTCTATTTTTCTCCCCACTGTGGAGGCAATCCTGCGCACGAGCAAATCGAGCATGTGGTTGTCGGCGATGGTTACGTTTGTCTTGCAGGTGCCGTAGCGCTTGTGGTAAACGAACACCGGGCGCTTGTAGCCGTTAAGCATTATTTCCTCAAGTTCGGGGTCGCGGACAAGCGGCGCAAGCGGCCCGTATCCAACCGTGTCGTCGAGGATTTTCGCGACAAGCGCTGCGTGGTTTTTTGAGGAGGGCATGAACTTTTTGAAGAGCGCCGTGAGTTCGATTTTCAGGGATTCGAACTCCGCAGGCGGGAGCAATCTTTCAAGCGAATCCGAAATCGTTACAAGTTTCACTATTTTGTCGTTGAATGCGTCAATGAACTGTGCGGGCAGGATTTTCCCCGCGCGCGAGCGCAGTTCCGCAACCGTGGTTTTGCCCATTATAAGTTCGCGCAGGAGTTCGTATGCCTTTGCCTCCGCCTCGGTGAAATGCGGCTCGGAAACATCGTAGAAATAGCCGGGGAAGCCTTCATAGATGGTTACCGCATCGTACTTGTCCGCCACCCCTCCCCTGACCTCCTTTACGCCCTCAATCATGCCAAAACCCCGCAAAGGCTGTTTGCGAATTAAGTATTTATAGTAAAGATGTATATAAGATTAAAGGTAAAAGGGTTCAGGTAGGTTGGCATGCAAAAAAACGGCGGGTTGCCTGCAAAGGCTCAGGGCGGCATGAAAAAAACAAGCGCGTTGCTTGCGCGGGTTCTGGGCAAAGTAACCCCTTCAAAGGCGGAGATTGCGGAGGAGATGCGGCTTTTCGGGGAATTGAAGGCGAGGATAAAGGCGATTTCGGGTAAGCATGTCGATGTCGTGCTTGCGGGAAGCATTGCGCGCGGCACGCATTTGAAGGGGGACAGGGATATCGATATTTTCGTGCTCTTTCCCGCGGATGTGCCGCGCGAAGAATTCGAGAGGGAGGGGCTCGCGATAGGGAAGAAAATTTTCCGCGGGCACGAGTGGGAGAAGGCTTATACGCAGCACCCCTACATACGCGGGGTTATTGGGGGGTTTGAGGTAGAGATTGTGCCGAGTTACAAGGTGGGGCACGCGGGCGAGATGAAAAGTGCCGTGGACAGGAGCCCGCTGCACACGGAATATCTTTTGCGCAAACTGGGGGATAAGCAAAAAGGGGAAGTGAGATTGCTGAGGCAGTTTTTGAAGGGGGTAGGGTGTTACGGTGCCGACACTAAATGCTCCTCGTTTCCTGGTTACGTTGCTGAACTGCTCATTGTGAAATACGGCAGTTTCGCGGAAACAATAAACGCCGCTGCAAACTGGCGCAGCGGCGAGGTTGTCGATTTGGAGGGGCATTACAAAGGCGCTGAAAAGGCTGCGCTGGATAAGTTCGGCTCGCATCTGGTTGTTGTCGACCCCACGGACAAAAACAGGAATGTCGCAGCAGCGCTTTCCCCTACGCAGTATGCAAGGTTTGTTGCTGCTGCGCGCGCGTTTTTGAAGAAGCCGTCCGAAGCGTTCTTTTTCCCTCCGAAGGTTAAGCCTTGGCCCTCTGCAACCGTAAAAAAAATGCTGCAAAAAAAGGAACTCGCCGCTGTTTTGGTTCCTTACCCCAAAGGCGTTGTTGCCGACATAATGTGGGGGCAATTGAGGAGGTTTGCGAAAAAGGTTGCGAACACCCTGCGCGCGGAGGGGTTTGTCGTTAACCGCGCATCGGAGTGGACTGACGAGAAGAATGCGATGGTTGCGCTGTTTGAAGTGGAAGCCCTAACCCTCCAGAAAACAATGAAGCGCATCGGCCCCGAGGTAACGGATGCGAAGCACGGGGAGGCGTTCCTGCGCGCGCACCCGAAATTAATCGCGGGGCCGAGGATTGAGGAGGGTAGGTGGGTAATCGAAGTCGGGAGGAAACATCCCGATATGCACGCACTCCTGCGCGATGTGCTGAAAAAGGAAAAGCGCGTCGAGAGGGAGCAGATGAAGCGCGCATTGAACAAGGGCGCGAAGGTGCTGGGGGAAAGGGAACTGCTTGCGCTCTACAAAAAGAACAGGGGGTTCGCGGAATATTTTACCGAATATTTGAAGGGGAAGGAAGATTTCGAATTTTGAGCGAGTTGCACAGCGTGATTTTCGCGAAGCGAAAATCCTTCTTTTTGCGGGCTAAAGTTTTCCCCAGGCTTTTGGAAGCGGGGTTGCGCACAACCCCGCACTCCGAAAAGGCTGAAACGGGCCCAGAGGGAATCGAACCCCCATTTCCCGGTTCCTCCTTCCGTTCACGGCTTGAACCGAAACCGAAGCCGGGAGGTCTATCCGTTAGCCTATGGGCCCTGTGATGATAATATGCCCGCGGGGGAATAAATTAGTTTGGTTTGGCGCCTGCGCGGCAATTTGCGGATTGCCCGCGGGGCTATGCCGCTTCAACGGGCGGCATTTCGCTTCCCTGCACAGGGGGCATTCCCGAACCCGCGCCGGATGCGGGTACCGAAGTGCCGTCGTTTCGCACAATCGGCGGCATTCCCGAAGTGGAAACAAGCCTCGGAATATCGGGCGTCCACCAGGAGGGGGTGTTGCCCTTGCTTTTCTTCAAATCGTAGAAATATGTGTCGTTGTAATAGAACCATATTTCCCTGAAAGGGTAAAAGTGCGTGCGGAAGTAATCGTAGGATAAGCCATTGCTTTTGTGCAGTGCCGCTCCTTCGTCATCCCAATAATCGCCACTTGAAGGTTCCAAAGCGAACCACTGCCCGTTCTCGTAGATTTCAACCCACGCGTGCCCGCCTATGCTGCCCTGGAAATTTACCTTTCCGAGGGCAACGCGAACGTGGTCTGCCGAAATGCCCTCAGCGCGCAGCAGCGAGACAAGGGTGTTGGCGTGCTCCTCGCAGTCGCTCGCAACCCTGCCCGGAACAGGGTTTGCGGGGTATGTTGGGGTATTGAGCAGGAACTCGCGGGGCATTAGCCACTTCTCGCTCTCGCCATTGAGCGTTTCCTCCGAAACCCACAGCCATGTAAGCGCTTCCGAGTAAGCCGCCTTTGAGCCGTTGATGCGCTTCGCAATTTCCATAACCGCGGGGTCAAAAGGGGTTACATAAACCTGGTAAGGGGATTCGGTTTTCGGCGGGAGCACGGGGTTAAGCACGCCGAGCTTTTCCTCCAAGCCCTCGAGGTCGGGGATGTCCTGCCTTACAATAACCCTCTTCAGGTTCATGTCCTTTATTTCGGGAAGTTCCTGCGCAAGCAGAAGCTTCCTGCAGGTGCCGTCGGAGTTGCACGCCTGCCCCTGAGGGCAGCCGCACATAATGCAGTTCTTTACAATCTTGCCCGCATAGCAGTAATCGGGCGCGGCGCCCATGCACTTGTCCTGGTCGAAGGTGCAGGCGGAAACAGGCGAGATAACGGGCTTGGGGAGGAGGTGCAAAGCAACAAGGGCAAGCGCCGCAGCCAGCAGTATTGCCGCCAAAATCACGATTGTGTTGTTTCCCTGCGCAGGCATGCGTAAACCCTTATAAACCAATCCGCACGGAAGTATTTAATAATTCACTTAAACGGCGGCTTGAATGCGTGAACCATTGAAGGATATTTATTTGTTCAACACGCCGAAGGAAGGTGGGCTTTTGAAGGTTTGCAGCACATGCAATAAGGAAGTAACGGACAAATACGTCGAGTTCAAGTGCCCCGGCTGCATGAAGAAGAAAATAATAAGGTGCGGGCACTGCAGGCAGACAAGCAAGGAATATGCCTGCGGGGATTGCGGGTTTAAGGGGCCTTAAGGGGGAAGCACAAACAAAAAAACACGCGCACGCGGTTCGTGGTTGCGGGCAGCGCCACTAAACAAAAAACCGCGCGAATAACGCGCGGGGTTTGTTTTTTTGGTTGTTTTTGGTTTTGGTTTTTCGGGTTGTTTTTAGGCGGTTTTGGATATGGGAAAAACCCTTGTTATTTACAGGATTAAGCCCGGGGAAATCGGGGGCGCGGATGATATTATTGCCGAACTCAAAAATGTGAAAAACGGCAAATTCCAGGACGCGAAGAAGGAGCCCATCGGCTTCGGGGTCGAGCTTGTCAAGGCGGGTTTCACAGTGCCCGAGAAGGATGACGCGGCAATAGAGGCGCTGACAAAGGAACTCGGCAAAGTCAGGGGCGCTGAAGAGGCGGAACTTGTGGAGATGACTCTGCTCTGATGCCAAGCGGAAAGTCCACTAACCCAATACTGTTTTAACTGTTTCAAGCCATAATTTATCGGGCTAAGCATGATCAGGCATCTGGTACTCGAAAACTGGAAAAGCCATTCCCGCTCCGAGTTCGAATTCGGCAGGGGCACTAACGTAATTGTCGGCGTGATGGGCAGCGGGAAGAGCGCTGTTATGGATGCTGTCTGCTTTGCGCTCTACGGCACGTTTCCAGCGCTGAACAACAGGAAAGTTTCTTTGGATGAGGTGATAATGAACAAGCCTGCCGAGCAGGAGCATGCAAGGGTTGTGCTTGAGTTCGATTATGCGGGGAAAGAATACAAGGTCGAGCGCACGATAAACAGGCGCGGGCAGAACCACGGAAAGGCATATGAGGGCGCACGCCTTATTGCAGGCCCGAAGATGACTGATGTCACAAAGCGCATAGAGGAAGTGCTGGAGGTTGATTTCGAGCTTTTCAGCAGGGCGATTTATTCCGAGCAGAACAATATGGATTATTTCCTGAGGCTTACGCCCGCACAGAGGAAGGAGAAGATGGACGAACTGCTCCAGCTTGACAGGTATGAGAAGGCGAGGGCGAATTCGGTGCTTGTGGGGAACAGGCTTAAGAAAGCGGCGGAGGAAAGGGACAGGTGGCTTAACGCGCAGAAGCGGGAGATCGAGGGCGCTGATTACAAGGGGCTGAAAAAAAGGCTTGAGGAGAGGGAGAGGGAAAGGAAGGATGCCGAGGCAAGGCACAGGGCGCTGGAGGCGGAATTGCGGGGGAAGGAAGTTGCACTTAAAAAAATGGAAAAGGCGGAAAGGGAATTCCGCGCGCTGAATGCGGAATTAATCGCTTCAGGGGGCAGGGCAGAGGCGCTTGAAAAAATGGTGCACGCCACTTCGAAGCACGAAAGCGGGGATGCGCTTGAGAAAGAGGTTAAGGAAAACAGGGCGCAGGCAAAGGCGCTTGAGGCAGGGGTAAAAGAACTGGAGGCGGAAAGAAAGAAATGCAACGAGGAAGTGCGCACGCTTTCGGGGAAAATCTGGGCGAACGAGGGCAAGGTTAAGGAACTGAAGGAAGCGACTGAAAGGCTGAGGGAGGTTAAGGCAAAATGCCCTGTTTGCAGGAGCGCGCTTGAGGAAGGGGCGAAGGAGGAACTGCTCCGTGAGAACGCGGATGCACTGAGGGCGCTTGGGAAGGAGAAGGGTGCGCTTGAGGCTGAACTGAAAGCATCAAGAGCAAAGGATGCAAATAACGAGAGGGGGAGGGAAGAGGCGGAAAAAGAACTGCATGCACTCTGGGAAAGGCACGCAAGGCTTGAGTCTGCGTTGGAGCAACTTGGCAAACTCGATGCGCAGAAAAAGGAACTTGCAAAGGTGCGTGCTGATGAAAAGGAAACCGCGGCAAAGATAAAGGCGCTTGCTTTCGATGAACGGGAATTCGAAAAGGCAAAGCGTGAGGTTACGCAGGCTTCCTCCGCAATAAGGGCGATGGGGCAGGAACTGAAGCAGAGGGCGGAACTTATAGAGGAAACCAAAAGAGGCATGGAAAGAGTTGAGGGAATGATAAGGCGTCTCGGGGAAATGGAGGAGGAGGCAGCAATTATCAGGGGCTCGGCTTCGAAGCTCGCCGTGTTCACGAACGCGCTCATGGCTGCGCAGGCGGAACTGAGGGCTGTGCTAATTGATGCCGTGAATTCCGCAATGGATGATGTCTGGGCAAGGGTTTACCCTTATGGCGATTACACAGGGGCAAAACTCGAGGTTTCGGGGGATAGTTATGAAATAGTCGTAAGGGAACGCTCGGGGAAATGGATAAGGGCTGAGGGAATTCTCAGCGGAGGGGAAAGGAGTGCAGTGGCGCTCACAATAAGGGTTGCCGTTTCACTCATACTTGCGAGGAACCTTTCGTGGATGATTCTTGACGAGCCGACACATAACCTTGACGTGAACGCGGTGAAGATGCTCGGGGAAATGATGAAGGGGCACATGCCGCAGATGGTGGAGCAGGTTTTCATAATAACGCACGACAGGGAGATGGAGAACGCGGCTTCCTCAAACCTCTACAGGCTCGAGAGGGACAAGGCAGGGGACGGCGCCACTGCGGTTGTTGTTGAAGCAGTTGGCTGAGGCAAAGCAAAGTGCGGTTGCCGCTGAAAGCGCAAGCTGAGGTAAAAAACTCTGCGGGAAAAATTAGTGCTTACCCATTGCCCTAGCGCTTCTTCTTTTTCTTTACAACGTTCACGGCATAACCGGCAATCAGGTTGCGCGTGGATTTCAGGAAACCCAAAGCGAGGGAATCGATGAATGCCTTGTTTTTTTCGTAGTCCTCGGAGAACTGCTCAGGGAACCTTGAAACAAGCTGTTCCGCCTTTGTCTTTATTCCGCGGGGCACTGCCTTGCCCATCATGCCACCTCTACGCGCACTATTCTTCCGTCCGGGAATTCGCGCAATACGGCAAGCGGAATTACCTTTTTCTCAAGCTCGAGTTTTGCAAGCTCGTTCATGGAAAGGTCCTTGCCTTCCTTTCCCGCATCAACAAGCAAGGGCGCGCCCAGAGAAAGCTGGAGCGCGCGGGCGCTTATAAGGCGGGTTTTCTCGAAGCGTGTGAGCTTGTCCATAAATGCACCTAATGGGGGGATTATACTATTCTCTGCTCTGGAAAGGATTATAAAGGATTGCCCCGCGGTTTGGGGGAAAGTTCGAAAAACGGCTGGTTTTGGTTACGCCGTGCCTGCGGGGCATTCATTTTATGAATTCCACATTCGGCATGCCCTCGAACTGCCTGTCGCCTGTCACGAACGGCAGGCGGCTCTCTTTCGCCAGAACATAGCCGATGCAGTCGATATATGAAAACCCTTTTTTCGAGTGCTCCTTCCTGAATTCAGCCACCTGCATAACATGGTCCGCACGCACATCAAGAACCTTGATTCCGAGCGAATTTACCATTTCGGAGACCTTCTCTTTCGGGAACTCGTAAAGCAGGCAGTATGCCACCTCGACCAAATTTGCCACGGTTGAAACGGCAGTATACTCGGCAATCGCCGCATAACGCGGGTTGCCGCGCAGTATCTCAATGAGCGCGTAGGAGTCCAGAAAGTTTTCTGTCCCTTTCAAGGTCAGCCCTCCTTGCCGCATCTTTCATCTTCTGCGCGTCAATCTTCCAGCCGCGCGCAAGCCCGAAAAAATCCTTTATGCGCACAGGCCTCTTCCGGTTAACCTCTATGGACAGCCGCTCGTTTTCCCTGATACCCTGGGTTTCCACAACCTGCTTCGGCAGGGTTACGCCGAGCGAGTTGCCCCACTTCCTCACTACTACCTGCACGTCCATAAAAATACCAAAATAATTATATATAATTATATTTAAAAACCCTGCGATATGCGACATTTCGGCACCTAACCTCGCGCGGAAAGCGAGAACTGCCTCGTCAGGAGCAGCATTATTCCCGCGCCCTTTCCTGCGGGGGAAAGCACGGGGGCTTGCTCCGAACCGATAACCCTTGCATTCCTTACCATGCCCTGCCGTATGCAGGAGATTGCATCCGCCAATTGCCTCGAATAGAACCTTGAATTCGGGTTTGCAAGGTGTGCGGGCATGAGGCTTATGAGTTCTGAAAGGGATGAGTTCAGGTTAGAAAGATAAAGGTGCTCGGCATCCTGCCCGAGCGCGGATGCGAAAAGTATTTTGTGGCTTTTGAGGTGCGTTTTCTCGCGCTCAGCAACCATTGCACCGAGCAGGGAAACCCTTTCGTTCGACTCCCTTATCTGCCGCGATATTGCGGATTCGTGCTTCGTGCAGAACCATGAAAGTTCGTGACCGTGGGGAAGCACCGAAACACAGCCCTTCTCCGTGAGCATTTGCAGGTCGGCGAACGGAACCATTGCAGCCTGCCCCCTGAAGAAAGGGCCTGCGGGAATTGACGGCAAAGACCATTCCATTCTCCAGCGCTCCCTGCGCTCCCTTTCCGGGTTTGAATTATGGAATTCCTCCGCCCAGCGCGTGTATGCGGATTCGAAGAATATTCCGTCGGAATTGAACAGCACATTCACAAGCGCCGTGGGGGAAATGTTTTCCGCGGAAAGTGTTTCTGGCCTGCAGCATCCGCAATTCATTGTCTCCTGCCCCAGATTGAGGAGGAATTCCGCATCAGGCAGAGGCAGAGCGCAGTGAAAATAGGGCTCTGCAGGCCGGTTCTCGTGAGGTATGGGGTTTTCCTTTTCCGCGCATGCGCAATTTTCAGTGCGATTGCGGGGGAACGCACTGCCCGTAGGTGCGGGCAGTGCGCAGGAAAAGAATAAGTTTTCAAGCATAAGGTCCAGCATTGCGGAGGTTCCGTTGGGAAGGTTTTGGGGGCGAGTACACAGGATGTTTGAGAGCGCGATGCGCTTTGCCAGCAGTTCCGCTCCCTGCGCATCGGAGAGCATGAGTTCACGCAGCGCCTCCTGCAGGGGCAGCGCAAGGAAATCGGGCTGTACTGCCGGGAGAGAGGGGGGAGGAATTTTCCTGAACTTTTCCTGCGCCTTTTCAAAGGCGTCGAAATAGCTCCAGCCATTTTGCAGCAGGAACTGCCTTTCCGGTTCCGGAACGGAAAGGTTAAGCATAAGGGAAGAGGAAAGCAAATTTGCGATTTTCCGCAGGTCGGCATAGGCGGAAGCCGTAACCTGCAGCCTGCCGGGGGCAATGCCCCTGCACATGAAGCGCCTGCCGTCGTAAAGGGAAAGAACCTCTTCAAGAAGGCTGGGTTCAATGCCGCCGGTGCCCAAGTAAAAAGAAGGGAAAAATTTGAAGCGCTCAATTACCCTGCCGCCCGCGGGGCTGCGGAACTCGGCGGCAACCTCCTTCCGTTCAGGGAGGTAATGCGCGCCTGTAAGGTAGTGCGTATCGGGAGTATTGGGCATGAACGAACATTGTTTCGGGGCTATTTATCCGTTTTCGGGGGAGAGTGCATTTCCGGTGCGAAACGCCGAAGAATGATTTCCTGTGCGAAACACGAACGCCCTAATTTGCCGCCAGAAGGAACCCTACGCAGGCATGTGATTTAGGGCGCACGTTTCAAAAAATGAAAATTGTGCGCCCTAAATAGGCTTTTAAACTTTGTGCGCCCTAATTATACCATGGCATATATAGAACGGAAGAAGGTCGCGGGAAAGGAATACTTCTACCTTTCCAGGAATATCCGCGTTTCGAAGGGCAAGTGGAAAAAGATAAGCAAATACGTGGGGAAGGACCTCTCCAACCTGGGAACTGCGGAAAAGGGGCTCGAACTTGCGCAGCCGGTGAAAAGGCTGATGACGCCGAAACAGGTGAAAGTAATAGAACTGCTTAGGGAGGGCTACCTGAAAAGGCACAAAATAGGGAAGGGGATGTGGAAAAGCGGGAAGGAAAGGCTTATAGGGTTCATTTATGACACGAACGCGATTGAGGGCTGCCCTGTAAGTTATGAGGACACGGGGAACATAATCGACGGGAAAAAGCCGAAAACAAAATACGCGAAGCGCAGCATCAGGGAAGTAAAGAACATGAAGGCGTGCATAGACTTCCTTTTCGATTATAAGGGTGAATTTGGCAAAGAACTGCTGCTGAAGCTGCATGCTCTTGAAATGAAGGGCGTGCACCCCGAGGCGGGAAAAATAAGGGAAAGGCAGAATATAGTCGGCAATTACCTGCCCCCTAAGCCGGAGGAAGTGCCTGCTGAACTTGCAAGGCTGTTCTCGTGGTTCGGGCAGGCGGAGGGCATGCTGCACACTTTCGAGCTTGCAGCGCTCGTGCACCTGCGCATTGCACGCATACACCCGTTCATGGACGGAAACGGGAGGGTTTCGAGGCTGCTCATGAATTACATACTGATGAAGAACAATTATCCCCTTCTAAACATCTACAATTCCGAAAAAATGCTGTATTACCTCACCCTTCGGGAAGTGGACGCAAAGAAAAAGGAGAGGCCTTTTGTCAGATACCTTTATCAGGCTTACATCAGCCAATATAAGGATTGCATAATGCAGAAATGCTGAAGGTGCGTTGAACGTGCTTGCGGATGTTGCGGGGTTCGCGGAAGTGGTAGGGTTTTTCGCGGGGCTGTTGATTGTCGCGGCATGGCTGCCGCAGTTGTTCAGGACATGGACAACTAAAAGCGCAAAGGACCTCTCACTCTGGACCCTGCTTATAATCCTCGCGGGAAGCGTGCTCTGGCTCGCCTACGGAATAATGATTGAAAACATGCCGGTGATTGCCACGAACACGGCATCAATTACAATAGTTACCGCGCTGGTTTGGATGAAGGTTAAATATAATTAGGGCGGCGGTTACATGAATACGTTTGATTTTTTGGCAGTGATAATTCCTGAGGGCGGCTCTTTTTCCGCTTGGTCTCCTAATTTGGATATCGCTTCGCAGGGCGATACCGTGGAGGAAGCCATAGCTAACTTGAAGGAAGCCATAGAACTGCACATAGAATGCCTGACCCCCTGCCGAGCGTTTGGAGTTCGGGAACAGGAGGGGCCGGAAGATGGTAACCTCTGTTGAAGTTGCGTTAGCCTGACTAATCCGTGCGCCTGCGCGCCATCGCACTCACAAAAATTCTTCCGCCTCTTCTTTCGCCTGCTCCCTGTTCTCCTCGTAAAGCCTTGCCGTTTCCTCCAAAGGAACCTCGTGCTTCGAGGGCGCGGACCTGCGCTTGCGCACGCGGAAGAATATCGGGTTGTTAACCGCTTCCCCTACAAGCAACGCTTCCCCCACGCGCAGCGAGGTAATCATATCCTGGCTTGCCCTGTCTATGCCCTCGGAACTTTTCCCTATGTGGTCCAAATCGTAAGGGTTTGTTACGCGAAGTATGAGGTGGGTGTTGCACTGGCTAAGAACTGTTGTGTCCAAATGCACGGGCCTCTGGGAAACCAAGCAAAGGGCGGCGCCGAATTTTCTCCCCTCCCTCGCGATTGTGCGGATTATGCTTTTTGAAATCGCCCCCTCGTGCCGCACTTTTTCGGGCGCGAACTGGTGCGCCTCCTCTATGACGAGCAGGAAGGGAGGGACGGTTTTTGCCCTGCGCTCGCGGAAAAGCTTCTGCGCGAAATAACTCACTATAATCTGCTTTTTTATCAGGTCTGTCAAATCGCCGAGGTCAATGATTGTTAACATGCCGGGCTTCACCAAATCCGTGAGGCTCGGATTGTCAGTCCTGCCGAAAATGCGCAAATCCTCGAGCGAAGAAAGCCTTGCTACGAGCGGGGCGCGAACATTATCCTTGAGTTCCTCGTCTCTGTTCAGTTCCCTTTTCACATCCCCGAAATCGAAAGGCCCCTCGCCTGACTTCATTTTAGCGCGCAAAGCATTGAGCGCCTTTTCCAAATGGCGCTTCTGTATGCTTGTTATGTCGGGAGTCATTCCCGCGATAATTCCCGCGGTGAGTTTCGGCACCCCGATTTTTATGTCGCGCGCGCGCACAAGCCGCGTGCGGGAGGAATAATCAGTGTGCCCCTTATCTGTGCAGGGTTCCGCAAAGCAACTGTATTCGCCGTGCGGGTCGAGGACGACAACGGCAACCCTCCCATGTTCTTTCCTGCGGTCGAGGAGTTCCTCGAGTAAGCACGATACTGTGTAACTTTTCCCCGCGCCGCTCTGGGCAAGGATTGAGAGGTGCTTCTGCAGCAGCTTTGTCAGGTTCAACTTAACGTCAACACGCGGGTGCTCTATCTCGCCCATGTGCAGGCCTTTGTCATCGAAATGCAGGAAGTTCCTGAGGCTTTCCGCGGAGGCAATGCGCACCTTTGTGCCCGGGCTTGGCGGAAAAGATGCGCGCGTGACCCTGCCTTCCGAATAAGCGCCCAAAGGGCGGGTTTGCGCAACAAGGTATTCCCATTCCGATGTCGGGAAATGCTCGAACATTTTCCTGCCGTTGCTCTCGAATTCCTTAACCGAATCCGCGCGCTCGAAATAGCGGTTTGTTTTCACAACGTTTGTGATGAGCGCAATCAGCGTGCCCTCCTCATAATCCATTTCAACGAATTCGCCGCGGTGCGCCTTTCCGTTCGTGACGACAAACGAGAGGGCGCTCGGCGAGGGGGAGTCCATTGTGCTTATAACCGTGCCCAGCTCTTCCGCGGCGCCAGGTTCGCGGGTTTTCGGTTCAGTCGTGTGCCCGCCTTCTGCAGCCCTATGCAGCCCATCATCCATCCAATCCACGCCCCTTCCTTTCCGAATAATTTTTCATCAGCCCTTTCTGCATGCCGAGGCCGCCGATTACTATCGGCCCCTCGTAACCGCAGTTCCCGCACTTGTACATCCGAAAAGTGCCCGACTGCACAAACACGGGGGTTTGCACCATTTTCAGGTCCGCGGAGCCGCAGTTGGGGCAGAACATCCCCTGCCCGCGCGAATGAATCTCGCGCGGGTGAACCCCGCCGCCATGAACCATGCGTACGGGTTTTTTGTTTTTTTGCATCACAGCCACCACAATACAAATAAACCAACAAACCCCAATTAAAACGGTCTGCTTTCGCGCCTGAGCCTGAGGCGCACATTCTTTCCCAGCTTGTCGAAGATTTTCCCGAAAACCAAATCGATTTCATCGGGCCTGAGGCGCGCCTTCAAATCCGCCTCTATCAGCACGGAGGGGTAAGCGTATTCGCGGTGCATGCCCGCGAGCGAGCAGGCTGCGGACGCAACCTCGTCCGCGCGTTCGCCTATTTTTCCGTTTTTGCAAAGGAACTCCAAACGCAGGGGCCTGTCGTACTGCGCGGGGCGCAGGTACATGCCGTAAATGCTGCCGCTCCACTCGCCCATGTCTGTCAGGATTGGGTGCTTGCGTATGTTCGCGCTGTAGGGGAATGCCAGCGTGCGTTCCCCGACTTCAAGGAGGTAATCTAAAATTGCCCAGTCGAACATCCCCTCTATGTTCCTGTTCTGCGTTAATTTTTCATCGGCGTTAAGTTCCGCGCGCAGTATTTCATTTATGCGCTTTCCCCTTGAATCCTCGATGCATGCAATGAGCGTGCACCCATTTTTCTCGGCCTCACTGTAAAGGCTCCGGAAACTGTGCAAAAGGTCGTGGTAAAGGTTCCTGACAACCGAATCCGAGCGCGGCTTGTCGGCATATTGCGGGACAATGCTGCCGTCGAGGAAAAGATAGCGCGGCTTGTGTTTTTCAAGGATTTCGCGCGCGATTTTAACTTCCTCGCGCAGCCTTATCAGCCCCATGCTGCACCCATATTCATCTTCCTCAAGCGCGTTATTCGAAAGGTGAGGCATGGGGAAGGAGAAGAAGTTCGGGTGATAAGAAGCGCGGGCAAGCTTTCCGCGCTCATAATCGAAAACAGTGCCAACTGCACGCACAAGAACTATGTCGGCGGAGGAAAGGCGCCTCCCCATGAAACCAGAATCAACGCCCGCAGCGCGGAAGTTTAATTCCGCCTTGCCCACGGGAAAAACAAGCTTTTCCTCAAGAACCTCTTGAGAAAGCGCGAGTTTTTGTTTTTTCAAAGGCGCGAGCGCACGCGCGAGTTCGCGCTTGCGTTCCTCATATGAATTTATGTACGAAACAGCCTCGCTTATCATCCCCGTAATTCGGTCCATTTGCGCGCACCGAATAACAATTGCCCGAACCTGGTTTAAAAAGGTTGGGAGGGTGCGTTTCCGGTGCAACCTTTTCGGAGCGTGGGTTTTCGCTTGGGCTCAAACCCACTTCCAAAAGGTTGGCGAAAACTGCGAGTGCCCGCCTAGAGGCGGGCTGTTCTTTTCGCCAGCCTCCCGTTTTGGCTTGCGCCAAAAGGGCCCTTTTGGGCTTTAGCCCAAAACGGGTTTCTTTATAAGAAAAGGCTGAACCGCGGGTTTTTTAAAAAGCACTATGTAGCATTTAATGCTATGGAGCATATAAGCATTCAGCTGGATGCCTCGATTGCGAGGCAAGTTGAAAAGGGAATGCGCGAGTTCAATTATACGACCAAAACAGAGTTCATCAGGGACGCCATAAGGGCGAAACTCAAGGAACTTGACGGGGAGCGCTCGAAGAAAAAGGCGTGGGAAGCGCTGTTTGCCGCGAAAGGCGCATTCAAGGGGAAGGGCAGGTTCAAAACGGACGAGGAATTTCACGCATGGAGAAGCGGCGAAGGGAGCAGGGAACTGGAAAAGAGGCTGTGCGAACAATTCGGCATAAAGCCGTGAAGACTTCGGCCCCAAATGGCATGCATCCGCGCCCTGAGCCAAAGCAATGCGCGGAATTAGGCGGGCGCTAAAGCAAATCCTCGGGCAGGCAAACTTCCGCAATGCCAATTTCCCAGAAATGCCTGTCGCGCGCGACAAGAACCGCTTTCTCATCTCTAGCAATAATCGAATGCAGGATGTCGTAAAGCGGGAACTCGCTGCCTAATTTCCTGCGCAAGGCAAATGCCTCTACTGCCTGTTCCTTTGTCCGCCAGACCCTGGCAATTAGCCCTGCAAAACCGGAAAACATCGCTTCTATTTCCGCTTTGGAGAGGCTTGCTTCAAGTTCCTCGGTAACGGCATCTGAAACGATAATCTGCGAATTATCCTCGCGGCACTTCTTCAGCAACTGGAATGCGAGGTCCCCGAGCGGCCTGATGCCGTTGCCGCGCGCGCCGAAATAATCCATCCATATCGCGGTGTCGAGGTAGAATTTCCTCTGCATGAAAAATTATGCCTTGGCACGGTTTAAAAACGCGCGCAGGGCTGATTTCCACTGCAACTTTTTCTTTGCAAGAAACCCGTTTTGGGCTGCGCTAGTTGGGCATTGCCCAACTGCGCCCATTTTGACGTGAGCCAAAATAGGCTGGTCCAAAAGGGCCCTTTTGGCTTTTGCCAAAACGGGAAGTTGACAAAAAGAAGGATTTTGCTTCGCAAAATCAAAAGCAACTCGGCGCGCAGGGTATAAATATGGGTTTGCCATTAAAGATTAGTATGAAGCAGGCAATTGCCGCAGGGTGGCTGGGATGAAACAGGTAATTGTAGTCCGCACCGACCTTAAAATGGGCAGGGGAAAAATAGCGGCGCAGTGCTCGCACGCGAGCATAATGGCGATGGAGAACGCGGAGAGGGAGAGCCCTGATGATGTTGATGAATGGCGCTCCGAGGGGCAGAAAAAAGTTGTGCTGAAAGTGAACAGCGAGCGCGAACTTGTTGAACTTTTCCAGAAGGTTAAAAACGCGGGGCTGAAGCCCGCGCTTGTGCAGGATGCGGGGCACACACAGATCGCGCCCGGCACGAAAACATGCTTCGGGGTCGGGCCTGCGGAGGATGCCGAGCTGGATAAACTGACGGGGCATTTGAAACTGCTGTGAAGTGTTGAAATGCCGAAACCGCCGAACAAAGCCGCGGGACAACTGCATCACAGCATAAAAGATGCGGAACGGCTGACGGGCTTTGAGCGCAAGATAATAATGCTCAGGGCAAAGGGCGCGGGCGCACTATCGCAACGTCCTGTGCAAACGAGCATTTTATGGGGCGGCAAACCGAAAACAGTAATGAAACGGCAGTATTTCGTTGATGCCGATTTTGTCAGGAGCCTGGCTGTGGAAAGGGAGGGGGTAAAGGAATTTGACGAAAAAACCGAGACAACAAAGAAGGTGTTCCTTGAAGACCAGGGTGTTTGGTACGAGAACAAGCTCACAAAGGCAAAAAAGGAAATAATTGGGGGCATCAAATGGGAAAAGCGGATTATCAGGGGGAAGCGCGGGCCGAACATCGTGTATGCGCTGCCTGATGCGGAAATTAAAAAAATAGAGCAAAAACTGAAGGAAGCGGGATTATATAAAATTCATGTCCATAACATGTACAGCTGGCCGAAGTTCCTTGCGATGTTTTTTGGCGCAGTACCCTCAAGAGAAAAGACGGAACGCTTCGATTTCCTGAAGAAAATGGTTAAGTGGAGAATTTACCGGTCGGGCTATGGAAAGGGCGGCAAGGCTCCAATAGAAAAGCAGGGCAACATAGAATACCTGCTTCCTGACGACCCGCAAATCAAGGTGCTTGAAGAAGCCGCTTGGCGCCTGAAGAAGGCGGTTAAAAAAAGCATGCCTGCGGCAGAATTGGCGCGGCTACTTGGCAAAAACAACGCATATGTGACTGCCGCGATAAAGCACGGATTTATACTGAAAAACGTGCCAGAGGGCCCATACAACAGCGACAGGGTAATCGAGTTCGGGGGGCGCTATTACATCAACAGGGATTATGCGCTGAAAAACAAGGAAATGCTGGACAAACTGCTGGAAAAGGCCGCTTCGTTCGACAGCTCGCTCAGGATAAAGCAAAAGAGGGACGGTGTGCTGCAGGAATATGCTGGAATGGCCGAAGTAGGAAATACTATGGGGATTGAAATGGCGCGCGCCGCCGCCTACAAGTTCCGCCTCGGGGAATTCCTGAAGGGGAAGTTGGGGGATGAAGTGATAACGCACAAGGGCAAGCACTACCTCTCAAGGAAATTTTTCGAGCATCCCGAAAACATAACGCGCCTCAGAGTGATCGTGGGGCGTAGGCTGCGCGAACTGGGCTTGCCGAAGCTTGGGGCGGAAAGCGCCGCAACAAAAGCGGGCGGGCGCAAAATTTCGCAGCCGCCGCCCAAAACAGGGCAGGTAAGCTACAGGTGGAACCGCCAGCAATTAGAAATAAAGCAAAAATTCGCAAATCTGGTGGCGGGGATGCAGCGCAGCTTTGGCTTGCCTCAGCAGGTGGTAGACAATTACACGGCATCCTGGACGCCGGGCAAAATACAGGCTGAACACGCAAAAATTATGGGGCTGCAGTACGAGTATAACCTGCAGAAAACGACCGAAGATAAGGAATGGTACAGGAAAAGAATAATAGATGCCATATCCGGTTCACGGGCTGATTAGCACAGGGTCCCGAAACTGCTTTGAACCACGAAAATAATCCCGCAAACCGCGGGAAACCCACGTTCGCGGTTTTGTTTTGGGGGGCTTGTTTTTGCTTTTTTTCACTGCCCTGCGGAACCCGCAAACGCTAACAATTTATTAACTTCGTGCCTATTTAGAAGGGTGATGTTTTTGGCTGAAAAGCTTGTCGGGAAAATATCTCATTACTACGATAAGATAGGCGTCGCAGTGGTTGACCTCACAGGAACTTTAAAGCAGGGGGACGAAATAGTAATCAAGAAGGGCGGGGAGGCCTTCTCGCAGACAGTGGACAGCATGCAGATAGAGCACGATAAGGTTATGGAAGCGAAGGCCGGGCAGAGCATTGGAATGAAGATTGTGCAGCCTGTGAGGCCTGTTGCGCAGGTTTTCAGGGTTGTGGAAGGGATTGCCATTCCAAGCGCCGCTAAGAGGCCTGCTGTTGCGAAGGGGAAGGGAAAGGCAAAGGCTCCCGCACGCAGGGCGGCGAGGAAGGCGAAGCCCGCAAAGCGAAAGGCCGTGAAGGCAAAGGGGAAGCCCGCGGCAAAGAAAAAGGCATCCAAAAAGCGCGGCAAAAAGGGATAGCCGCGCGCGGCATAAAGCAAAGCAATAAATTCCTGAAAGCACTAATCATACTATGCCCAATGCCGCAGGCACCGGCGCAAGCCTCAAAAAAATCAGGCTTAAGCATATGTATTTCACGCCGCAGGAAGCAGCGCTGGCAACTGGATTTAAGGGCACCTCTTCCATAATAAACCGCGCGAAGAGGGCAAACGCGGTTCCAAAGGACGTTATTTTCAAGGAGTTTGGCCCCTCAGGCAGGCTGTTAAAAAACAGGCAGGTTCTGATTTCCCCCGAATTCGTGACGCGGCTGCTGAAGGAAAGGAAGGTGCCGTTCATTGACAGGAAGGCGGAGGTAACAAAGACCGATTTTATCAATGAGTTGGGAATCAGGCTCGGCAAATACGCCACTGGCTTCAAGGCATGGCGCATAGGCAAAATAAAGTGGGAAAAGAGGGTGAACGAGCAGGGGATGGTCATAAACGCGCTGCCGAGGGGCGGCAAGGAAATCAAAAACGCCGTCAGGGATATGGGCGACCCCGAAAAGGAGAAAGAATATCAGGAAATGATGAAAAGAGAGAAGGAGAAGAAACTCTCGAAAATGGGCAAAACCCCGAAAATAAAAGACATGCTGATTAATCACCCGAGGCTCGGGAAGATAATAACTATCCCGCGCCTTCTCGAGTGCCACGGGATAAATCCAAGTTTCGGATATGTTGTCGTATATTCAAAGGAGATAGCAGAAGGCTGGCCGACATTCAAGAGCAGGGGGCGCGAGACGCATTACCTTAAGCAGGGCGACCCGAGGATAAATTCGGCGGTTGAGAAGCTAAGGGAGTTTATTGAAAAATCGAAAGGCAAAGTGACGCTGAGGGATGCGTGCCCGATTCTCAACACATCGTTTGGCTCGGTTGACCTTTTGGTTAGGCTCGGAAAAATCCCTGAGGACAAAGTCCTAAAAGGCAGGGGATTTACCCTTGTGGACAGGGAATACATTAAGGCGAACAGGGAATACCTGCGGAAGGAGGGCATGAAGGCAAGGACGGATGCGAATTGGGAAAATGAGATGGCTGAAAAAGGGGCAGGGTTGGACACGGCAAAATCAATAATAAAACTGCTAAGGAAAAGGCAGGAGAAATTGGGGGAGGAAACGCTGAGCACGCTTAAGATAAGCAAGTTCATTAAGTCAATACAAAACAACGAGGCTGCACTGAAGGAACTGCATTATCTTAAAACGGGGAAAGGGCAGCGGCAGAAATGGGAGCGCGAGGCTGATATGGAAATCAGCGAAACGCTGAAGAAATCTCCCGATAGTTTCCGTTTTATAGAGGCTGCGTTTTCCGAAAAGCTGGATGGGGGGGTAATTGACGGAATGCTGAGGCACTTCGACACACTTAGGAACATGAACGGCAAGGAATATTTGGAGAAATACTCTTTGCCGAAAATCAAATATTTCATGCTCGCGCTGTCGCAGGAAAAAAATCCGAACAAAATATACAAGTATATCGACTACGTATTAAGCGATGCGAAAAGGGAGGCCGAGTTCTACGGCACATTCGATAGCACTGTCAGGAAAATGCAGAGGATTGAAATGGAGCAGAAACAGAAAAGCAAACCAATATATTCAGCCTTGCGCTGAAAGCAAACCAATAAATTAAAGTTCGCGCCAATTAATCAACATGGAACTGAACTGGATAAACAGCGCCATTGTTTTGCTCATCGGCGTTCTTGCTTTCGCGCTCAGCCTCGGGCTTGCGGGATGGCTTGCGCAGTTTCAGGGCGTGTTCACGATTGACAGGCTTTTTTCGCAGTACAGCGTGTGGGGCGTGCTTGGCGTTGTCGCGATTCTGGTGTTCGGCGGGTTTTACCTCGCAAGGGCGGGGTTTGAGGCAATGAAGGGGGCTGCGAAGTAAGGTGGGAAAATGGCGGGAAAAATGCGCCCCAACGCACGGCATGGACCGCACCACGGCCCGGGCAAGGTCGGGCTCACTCTTGGGGTAAGCGATTCGATGGCCAAACACATCATAAAAAATGCCGGGTTCAAGAGCCCGATAAGCGATGAACAGCTGGCGCTTCTGAAAAAGCGGAGGGATTCATTTGAAATATTCGACAGCACAAAACATGTCAGCAAGCTGGATTTCTACAGCAGATATAATATATCGAGGAACACCTGGCTCCATAAAGAGGTGAGTAAGCTCCCGTGGAGGCGCATGAATCGCGGGGGGAAATTGGCGGTTGTGGGGCTGCCTCTTGAAGAACTGAAAGGAATCATTGAAAAAATTGTCATGGAGAATTACATAAAAGGGAACTATCTGGGCGCAAAAAAAGTGGCTGATACGCTGGGCGTTTCGGAGGGTTCGGTAAATATCTGGGCAAATGACAAGGAAGGCAGCGCGCCGGCAGTGAGAATTATGGGCAATAAAGTGCCGAAGGTATTTTTTGCGCTTGACAGGGGGGAACTGCTTAAGCATAAGGAAGAATACCTGCGCGAAATAAGCAAATCGCTCAGGAGGCGGCACCTTAAGCACCATTTGGAAAGGCTGGGAATAATTGGGTGGCTTTCAAAAGAAACCGGCATGAATAAGCGGCTGCTTGGCGAATACCTGAAAATGTTCGGGAGCGCGAAGAGGAAGTTTGGGGGCGCGAAAATAAGCGACAGCGAGGTAACCGACCTTATCGTGGCTTTGCATAACAGCGGGGGCAGGATGGAGGATTTCCTGAAAAGGATGCGGGGCTATGTTGATGCCGGGAATAGGGACGGCTTTTTTAGGGCTTTCAACACAGGAATAGAAATAGCGCGGGAATACGGGCGGAGCGCGGATAAAAGGTGAATAAAATGCACAGGCGCGGAAACCCGAAGTTTGTGGAAAGGCTGGCGATGCTGAGAGAACTCAGGAAGAAGGCAGTTACTGGCAGGAAGGCGGCATTTGTTGAGAGTGGCGGGGGACCCAACATAAGGAACATAGCACTTTCAAAAATAACGAAGAAGGAGCGTGGTGAGATAAGCAAGTGGGCCAGGAGCAGGGGATTTGCGCCAACGCACACTGGCGGAGTGCCGTACAGGGGAGCAACGAACTACATTCACGGAATATATGCTGAAGAGCTTGACAATGTGCCACTCAGGAGGAGGATAGAGAAAACAGCCGCAATGGACCGTAAGCTGAAGGGCAAGTTCATCAGGATGTTCGGAAATGCGAGGAATAAGTTCGGCAGGGGGAATGTTGCCACGTGGGAGGCTGAGAAGTTCATGAAAGCCATCGCAGGCAAGGAAAAGGAGAAACAGGAAACTTTGCTCAGCCTTATGGAGGAAATGGTCGGGGAGGGGCACAATTTAATTTTCTTGATACTTTGGAGATGGGCCTCAGACTGAGGGAGGGGCAAATGGCGGAGCGGGCGAACAGCAGGAAAAACCAAAAAGGCGGTAAAACATGAAGGAAACAAAGGACAAAAAAATGAAGGACAGGAAATTCGAGAAGCGCGTGCTGCGCGTCATAAGGAAGAGCGACATACTGCTTGAAGTGCTTGATGCAAGGTTTGCGCAGGAAACGCGCAATTTCATGCTCGAGAAGAAGGTGCAGTGGATGGGCAAGGGGCTCATAGTCGTGCTGAACAAGGCGGAATTAATTTCAGGGCAGGCACTGAAGGCGCTGAGGCTGAAACTGCGGAGGAAGGGGTTTGTTGTTGTGCCTGTCTCGTGCACCGAGCGCACGGGGAAGAACGAACTCAAAAGGGCTATTTCCACAGCGGAAAAGGAACTGGGCAGGAAGATGCAGCACAGGGTTTCGCAGCGCGGGCTGATTATAGGGGCGTTCGGGTATCCGAACACGGGCAAGAGTTCGCTGATAAATTACCTTTCGGGAAGGGGGAGTGCAAGGACATCGGCGCAGGCCGCGTTCACTCGCGGGGAGCAGTTCATAAGGGTGAATGAGGGCGTGCTGATTATAGACACGCCGGGCGTGGTTTCGTTCAGGGGAAAGCCGTGGCAGGATTTGGTTCTTTTGAATGCGCTGAGCCCGAACCAATTGAAGGACAGGGTTGCCGCTGCCGAAAGAATTGTGAAATACCTGCTCGAGCACAACAGGAAGGGGCTTGCAGGGTGTTACGGGCTTGAAATTGCCGAGGGCGCGGACCCTTACGAAACAATAGAGAAAATCGCCGTGGCGAGGAACCGCCTTGTGAAGGGCGGGGAACCTGATATTGAAACTATGTCGCGCATGATAATTGCCGACTGGCAGAGGGGAAAGATAAAGGTTTAGGTGCGCGCGGGGAAATAAAGGCTTAATGCGCACAGCGGAAGGGGCGGGCTAAAAATAAAGGTTTAAATAACCCAAAACCGTTCTAATAGCATGATTCCCGCAAAGAAGAGGCGCGTGATTTATTTCTTCGCGGTTATTTATGCCGTGCTTATTGTCGCGCTGCTTTACCTTTTGTTTTTCAACGCAGGGCTTGGGGCGGAGGAAACCGGAGAGGGCGGGGCAAGGGCGGTTTATGTTGTGAACACGGGTTCGCACCTGATAAGGGACATAACCGTGAGCGTGCGTGAGGGAGGGGAACCAAAGGAACTTGCCGGGATTGCGGAACTTGCGCCAGGCGCGCGTACCGAAATCGGGGGTTATGATTTCTTCGGAACAGCGGGAGAGAAGGAGATTATAATTGAAGCGCCGTTCCACCAGACGTTTGTTAAAAAAATAGTTGTTTCCACCGTGGGGGCGCCTGAAATCGGATATGACGTGATTTTCCCCACGAAGGTTTATGCGGGGGTTGAATTTTCTTTTTCGCTGAAACTATGCAACCACGGCACGAAAACGCTGGATTTCGTGGTTCAGGAAAGGCACGATGCCTCGGTTTTCGGCTCGGAAGGGGAGGGGAAAACCACCTCTGTCCCCGCGGGCGGCTGCAAGGAACTGCAGTATTCCCTTACCTCCGCAAAGGCGGGGCCAACCACAATCTATTTTAATATCAAAGCGGGAAGTATTAGCAAGGAAATCGAGAGGGAAATAGAGGTGCTTGAATAGGGGCGCCGGAAATTTGGGGCAGAAACAGGAGATGGAGAGGCGGGGAAAACTGGGGGCGTTTGCGGGAATGCTTGGGGAAATGAGGTGCTTTTGAATGCCGAAACAGATGGGCGAAGCGGGAATAATCGACATCATCCAGAAGATGGTGGAGGAAGGGGAGAGCGAGGAGAAGATTGTACAGACGCTCAAGGATTTGGGCGTGGAGCCGGACAAAGCCAAGAGGTTATTGCTCCTTGGCCAAGCCGATACATTTGCCTTACTCAGGGGCGAGATTTCGAAAATTGTAGCTGCTGATTTGGAGAAGCAGAAGCCCGCGCTGGAGGATTACATTTCAAAAACCGTTGAGAAGAGCGTTGCGGGGAGCAAGGAGAAGGTTGAGGCAGCGGTGATGGCGGATTTGAAGAAATATGAGAAGGACATCACCGGGCAGAGCAAGACGTTTCAGGAGATGATTAACGAGAACGTTCGGCGCGTGGCTGAATTAAGCGACCGCGTAAGGGAGCAATTGAACAATTTAGGGGAGGCTGTGCAGAAGGTTCAGGTGGACATGGATGAGATAAAAGTGAAGGGCGTGGGGGGAAGGAACAGGCTTGTCGCGCTTGCGCTTCTTTTCGCGGGATTTGTTTTCCTCGCCGCTGACTTCTACCTGTTTTTCGGCAGTTTCGGCGGCGCGGTCACGATTGACAGCATAATAATAACAGTTGTGATGGCGCTCGTGGGGATAACGCTGCTGTTTGTGGCGACGGTTATATGAAGGCGGGCTACTGATGGCTGCCGAACAGATTAAGTGGATTTACGCAATTGTACATCCTCTGTTTAGCATTGGTGAAGTTCGGAAAGACGATAGAAAATTAAATGCCGCGGAACGCCTATTCGTAAAGAACAGGTTTGATTTGTTTGGGAGACATATTCTTGGGTTCGAAAACGAAAAAAATGCAATAGCAGTATTAATCGCGCCAGGCAGTAAAATAATGCAGAACAAAGAACTGAAAAATAATTACAAACGGTTTATCGTTTTTGCAAAGAAGAAGTTGGGCGACAGGCTTGCCATACTTCCCCCTTCGCTCGGCTATTTTTCTGTCGAGGCGGATGCCGGGCTGAGTGGGGTCGGCAAAAGGGGGTTATCCAGATTCAAATTTGACAGGAATGTTTTTATTTGTGCGATGGGCGACCATACAGGCCCGGGGTGCGTAGATACTGGCGCACAAAACATCAAGAAACTGCTGGAAGATGCAGGCAGCAACTGCATCGTGCATATCGTCAAAGGGGCATCAATGCAGTCCGGCGAGATTACGCCTGCACTCATAAATTTCAGGAAATGGAGAAAAAGAAGTGCAAACTCGCCAATGGTTCGCCCTAAGAAGCCGCACTGAAGCGCGCCTCTATCCCCGCGCAACAACTTTCAGCATTTCGCGCTCGGGTGCTGCGGCATCCATCGCCTGCTTCATCAGTTTGTTGTCCAGTTCAATCAACTGCTTCACAACAGGGTGCTTGAGGTTCAGTTTATAGAGTTCCGCCTTCCCGACCTTGCGCGTGCGCGCCACTATTCCGCTGCTTTCGAGGCGCGGCCAGAAGGTTTCGAGCGTGTTCCATGAAACGTCCGCCTGCCTGCAGATTTCCTTTTTCGGGTAGTCGAATGCGTCCTGCTCTATGAGGAAGTCGAGGACCCTTATCTTGGGGCAGTTACCAAAGAAACCAGTAAAGAGTGATTTTTTGGGTTTCATAATTGCCACTTTTACCTTATCCGGCAATTACAGCTTCCTCGTCTCGTCCAGCGCAATCTGCTTTTCGTACTGCTTCAGGGAGGCGAGAGCCTGCTCGAGGTAGATGCGCTTCCTCATGCCCTTCTCCTTTGTGTAGAGCCTGTTAAGGTCGTTCATCAGGGTTTCGAGTTCTATCATTTTGACGCACTTCCAGAAAGCGCGGGGCTGAAAGCCCCTATAATAAAATAGGGCTGCGAGGGGTTTTTAAACGTTCTTTGGGCGGATTTCCTGTAAGGGCAAACACAGCCATAACCGCAGGAAACATGGGTTTTGAGGTGTTTTAAGGGGACATTAACCCCTTAAGGCGCTCCTTATAAGCGTCCTCCCTCCTGAATTTTTTTATACCTGGACCAATGCCCTTTTCCATCAGCGCGGACTGCCGCGCTAGGGCTGCTTTTGCAAGTTCTTTTTTTGAATTGCGCGCATTCATTTGCCATCTGCCCTCCTCAGCGGCTTAACCAAATCAAGCCTCGACTGGTGCCCTGCAAGCACGGAGAGCGCAACAGCCTTTGATTCCGCGTTCCTGCGCGTGATTGCGTGGTTCCTGCCTGTGTCGACAAAATCCTCCGCCTTCAGGAAGAGCCAGCCTGCGCGCGGGATTTTCCACGCAACAACCAATTCCGCGCCGGCGCGGGAGCACCAACCTTTTAACTCGTTCATCTGGTCGTTCGGGATATTGAGATATGCGGCGTCCCAGGCTTTGCTTTCGAATGCTATGCAACGCCCCGCGCGCATTGCGATTAAATCGGGCGCGGGGAGGGCTGTGGCTCCGCTGCCTGCTGCGCGAACAACCGAAAAGCCCAAATCATAAAGCATGTGTATTAATTCGCGCTCGGCATCTGCGCCTTTGCGGTAACGTGTCATTTTTTTTGCCCCCATCAGCAGCCGAACCCGCACCCACAAAAGGTTGCCCGAACCAATATATTAATATACCCTCACATCCAGCAATATTCCAGAATCAGGGCACAGGTATGCCGCAACGCGGCACGACTTGGAACCGAAAAGAACCAAAATTTTAACCGTTAAAATCGGGTTTGGTTTTTGTTCCCGCAAAGGCGCGGAACCAAAAAATGTTGGTTTAGGTTTAAATGCTTGAAAAAGGCCTTTTGATAGGCTTGGAAGTGAAAACCCGCGCGAAGCGCGCGGGAATTTCGGGTTACGACCCGCACAGCGCGGTACTGAAAATCGCGCTCAAATCCATGCCTGTAAAAGGGAAGGCGAACAGGGAATTGTTAAAGGCCCTTGAAAAGGAACTCGGAAGGAAAGCAAGGATTGTTTCCGGCCTGAAATCGAAAACCAAAAAGGTTTTCATAGAGGGCATGGGCGCGGAAGAACTCCGCGAAATCCTCTCCGGGAAAATTTCCCCTGCGCCCTGATTCTGCAAGAAGCGAAAACAGGACAGGCAAATGAAAAATAAAGCCTGCAAAGGAAAACAAAAAGCCAAAAAAAGGCAAGGCCAAAGGAGGAATTGGAATGGCTAAAACTTATTTGAACACGGTCAAGTACATGATACATATAGACTTCGTTATTTCGGGCATTGTGGAGAAGCCCGATATAATCGGCGCAATCTTCGGGCAGAGCGAGGGCCTGCTCGGGGACGAGATGGACCTCAAGGAACTGCAGAAAAACGGGAAGGTCGGCAGGATTGAAATAAATTCAAAGAGCAGCATGGGCAGGACAAAGGGCGAAATTCTTGTCCCAAGCAGCATGGACATGGTGCAGACAAGCACGCTTGCAGCGGGAATCGAAACCGTGGATAAGGTGGGGCCGTGCGATGCGGAGTTCAAGATAACGAACATAGAGGATGTGAGGGGCGCGAAGCGCGAGATAATCAAGGAGCGCGCAAAGGTGCTGCTGCAGAGGATGATGAAGGAGCAGATACCAGAAAGCAACGAACTCACTGAGGAGATAAGGGGCAGCGCCCGCAAGGCTGAAATTGTGGGGTATGGAAAAGACAAGGTGCCTGCAGGCCCGGATATAGACGACAGCGACGAGCTGATTGTTGTCGAGGGAAGGGCTGACGTGCTTAACCTCCTGAAGAACGGTATAAAGAACGCAATAGGAATGGGGGGTTCGCAGATAAGCCCCGTGGTTGTGCAATTAAGCAGGAGGAAGAAATTAACCGTGTTTGTGGACGGCGACAGGGGCGGGGAACTGAACGCGAGGAAGCTTAAGCAGATTGCGAGCGTCGCATATGTTGCGCGCGCGCCAGATGGGAAGGAAGTGGAAGAGCTTACAGGCAAAGAAATATTGCTTTCCCTCAAGAGGCGGGTTCCCGCGGATGAGGAAGATTTCAGGCACGGCTTCAATGGGAGGGAACACATCACTGCAGATACGGGGCACGAGGTTTCTGGCGAAGCAATTATCAGGAGCGTTTCCGCTGGCGGATATTCCGCAGGGGAAGGGCGCCACGAACGCGGAGGCTTCGGCGGCAGGGACGAACGCGGCTACCGCGGTGGCGGAAGGGGCACTCCTGAAGGTGGCGGCGATTACGCACCGAGGCGCGGGCGTTCCGAAGGGAGGGGCTTTTCGGGGACAGGGCGCGGCTATTCCGGAAGAGACAGGGGCGGAATGCGCGGCAGTTCAGGATACCCTGACAGGCGCGCAGGAGGCTTCGGCTCAAGGGGAGGTTTCAGGGACAGGGGCTACGGCACCCCGAGAGAGCCTCGCGATGATTACGGCACGGGCGCAAAGGGTGCGGGAGAAAGCTCCGGCTATGTTCAGGATGTTGCGGAGGCGCACAGCATGAGCAACGGCGGGGAGAAGCCTGCGGTTTCAGGAGAATCCGCTTACTCCGGCAGGGAAAGGCGCAGCCCATCAAGGGGCTTCGGTTCCCGCAGCGGGCCTCCAAGAGGGGGCAGGGCAGGCCCGAGGAGAGGGGGCTTCGGCCGCGGCTCCGGAAGGGAGGGCGGATTCGGAGGGCGCAGTGAACGCGGAGGATTCGGTTCAAGGGCAGGCCCAGGAAGGGACGGGCCAGGAAGGGGCAGGGGCGGAGCGCGCCCAAGCTTCGGAAGGGGCAGGGATGAAGGGGCAGGCGGATTCGAGAAGCGCGAAACATGCCCGAGGCTCACTGCGGAAGAAGAGTCGCAGTTCATTCCTGTGATGAAGGAACTTTCGGGAAGCTTCAAGGCAAGGCTCTTCGACAGCGCGATGAAGCAAGTCGGGGAATGCGATGTCAAGGAACTTATCGGGAAGCTCGGCACCGAGAAGGGCGTACATGCTGTTGTTTTCGACGGCATTGTTACGCAGCGCCTTGCTTCGAAGGCGGATGAGTCAGGCGTCGGCTACCTCGTCGGCATGAAACGCGGGAAAGTAGAGGGAACTAAAAAGGTTAAGGCTGTGGCGCTCGGCGCCTAAGCCTTTTCTTATTTTTTTATTTTAACTTGCAGGAGCCGGCAGGCGGCACTGCCGCATTATTTCCCGCACTCATGCCGCAGGCTGCGCTGAAGTGAAACCGACCCTTCCCAAGAAGGAAAGAACTACCTCTTCCTCTTGAACGCATGCTCCGAAAAGCGCTCCCTCATTGCCGAGGGCTCCTCGACGAAAAAGACAAGATGGCTTGCCCTGTAGAGCATCCACCCCACAAAGAGCACCGCGAGCCAGATAAGCATGCTTACCACCGGCCCGAGGAGGACCTGCCAGAACTGCCTTCCGGTGAGCTTATCCTGTTCGGGCCTTACGGTGACGCCTAATGATTCGTTCGCGTAATTGTAGCAGAAAAGGAACTTTGTTTCGTCGTCCGCCGCGGCAAGGCAGGCATTAACCGCCTTTGCATTGTCCCAGGATTCGAACATTTCAGCGCTTACCTTTATGAACATCAGCAATGCCGCAAAAAGTATGAACGCGCCTATAAGCTTGGGGAGATGGACATTTTTTCCCCTGCCGAAGAAAGAAACCACCTTTTTCAATCAAACGCACCTTTTGAAATCGTAATCTATAATGTTTGAACCCTATTTAAAGGTTTTGTTATGGGGGGCGTTGTTGCACCATTCCACTACCGGCGCATTTTCCTGTTAGCCAGAAAACTTTAAAGGAATGCGCACCCATAACCTAGTGTGCGGGCCGGTGGTCTAGCGGCTATGACGCTGCCTTTACAAGGCAGAAATCGGCGGTCCGATTCCGCCCCGGCCCAAAACTTTTTCTTGGAAAGAAAAAGTTTGCAAAAAGAAGGATTTTCGCTTCGCGAAAATCACGCTTCAACACAAAAAAAATCAGGAGGGATGGCATGAAGCAACTGACAATACTGACGGACAACAGGCCGGGGGTGCTTGCGGAAATCGCGGAACGCCTCGGCAATAACGGGATAAACATGGAGAGCATAAGCGCGGAAACGTTTGCGGACGGCGCAATCATACGCATGGTAACACGGGATGTTGCGGGGGCGAAGAAGGCGCTTGCAAATACGGGCTACAAGTTAACTGAGTCCGAAATCCTGCTCTTTTCAGCGGACGACAGGGCGGGCTCGCTTGCGAAGATTGCGAGAATCCTCGAGAAGTCGAAGATAAACATAGAGCACATCTACCTCCTGACAAAGAAAGGGGGCAGGGGGATTTTTGCCGCAAAGGTAAACAGGATGGACGACGCAAGGAAGGCGCTTGCCGGGTTTGTCGCGGAGGATTTCTGAGTTTTCGCTGGTTCGGGATGCGCTGGCTAACGTTTTTCCCCAGGCTTTTGGAAGTGGGGCTGACGCTATTCGGCTTGAGCCGAATGCGCGCATTTTGCCGCGCTAATTGGCTACAGCCAATTGCGCCCATTTTGCCAAGAGGCAAAATAGGGCAAGGCAAAATAGCGAAGCCCCACGCTCCGAAAAGGCTGAACCGCCGCATTTTTATTATTGAACGGATAACTTATTCTGCATGAAAAAAGAAGTGGCTTTGCTCGCGCTTGTGTTGCTTGCGGCGCAGGCATGCTCGGCGCAGGAAATAATGCCCGAAACCGTGAACTATGCCGATGTGATTATCGAAACAGGCGCAAGCGGGGAAATAACGGGCGTATTGAGCGCGCAGGACACGCTGGAAGTCAGGTTCATAATCCCTGCAGCGCAGGAGGGGCAGGAAGTCGAGTACCTCGGGGAAACCCTGGTTATGGGCGGGGAAACTTACAACGCAAGGAACGAGGATTTGAACGGAGTGATGTATGCGGTGTTTGAAATTCCGGATATGTATAAATATGAAAAAACCCCGCGGTTCGAAATAAAGGTAAGGGCAAGGGTAAAGCGCACCGCGAGTATGGGGCTGGGGGAAGATTTCATCCTCGGAAAGGGCGGGTGGGGCGAGGAAATGGCGGAATTCCTGGAACCCACCGAGTTCATAGAGAGCGACGCAAATGAGATTGTTGATTTCACGAATTCGGAATTCCGCGGCACGTCGGAAATAGAGGCGATAAGGGGGATAACCGAGTGGGTGAACTCGAACATAACGTACGACCGCGGCTATTACGGCGTGAAAAACGGGGCGAGGGAAACGTTCGAGATAAGGCGCGGGGTGTGCGGCGAGTTCGCAAACATGGCTGCCGCACTGATGAGGGCGAAGGGCATTCCCGTAAGGTATGTTTCGGGCGTAAGTTACAACGGGGAGGAATTCAACAACCACGGCTGGATCGAGGCTTACCTGCCCGGCACAGGCTGGGTGGGCGTGGACCCTACATACGGCGAGGCAGGGTATGTGGATGCGCTGCATTTCCCGCTTGCGAAGTCCGCGGACGTGAACGATTTATCAAACATAACAGTGGCAACTAACACAATAAATTCGGTGAAGGCGAAAATCACGCTCCTGGCGCCGAAGGTGTCCATAAACGAAGTAAGGGTTTTCATGGGAATTGTGCAGGCAAGTGTGAGGAAGGATAAGGGGGAATCGATGCAGGATGTCGGGCTGGCGATAGAAATGAAAGGCCTGCAGAAAATGAATGTGATAGTTCCTGTGGAGCTGGAAATGCACAGGGATTTCAAAATAAAGGGCATATCGAAGAGGCTTGTGTGGCTGAAGCCGGGGGAGTGGGGAACTGCGGAATTCATTGTTGTTGCGCCGAAATTCGAAACCATGGGCGCGTATGGGAGGTATGAATTCATATTGCTGCTGCCGGACGGCAATATAAGCGATTACATCGAGGTTTACCCCGAGGGCGGGCTTTCCGCAAGGGTGGCGCCTGCACCCAAAATGAGCGCAGGGGATGCGGCAATACAGGCGGTAAAGGCGCTTGCAATTGCAGGGCTTGTGCTTATAATTGCAGCCACATCTATATTCGTTTTAAAAGATTTGCTTAGGAAATAGGTTTAGAGGGCATGCGACTGTAGGCTAGCGGTTAGGCTTGGACCTTGCCACATCAGAACCTACGGTTCCGATACCTCCCTTGCGGCAGAACCCTTGCGGGTTCTGCAGGGCGGCGGAACCTGCGGTTCCGAAGCCTCACAGGAGGTTCTTGCAACAAGGTTCAGACCCGGGTTCGATTCCCGGCAGTCGCATGACTTTTAGGAGCGCGGGCATAGCCCGCTTCCGAAAAGTCAACAAAAGCAAGCAAAAAGAAGGATTTTCGCCTTCGGCGAAAATCACGCTTAATGCGGGCAATTAAATTGCGGCACTTTTCTTCACTGCCGCGAGCACGCGCCCAAAAACTTCCTCTTTGGTTCCCGAGGCGTCAATAACCGCGATTTTCTCCTTCGGCAGTTCCTCCTTAAGCGCGAGGAAATTGGCGCGCACTTTCTCAAGGAACGCGGAGCGCTCGAAAACGTCCTTGCCGCTGCGGCTGCTGTCGGAGGAGATGCGGGAAAGCGCTTCCTCAACAGGCAAATCCAAAATCAAGGCAAGGTTCGGCACCGGCATTTTTTTGTGCAGGGAAATCAGTTTGCCCTTATCCAAACCCTGCGCGGACTGGTATGCAATTGTGCTGTATTTGTAGCGGTCGCACAGGATTATTTTTCCAGCGGAAAGCGCTGGCAGAATTGCGCGGGAAATGTGCTCCTTCCTGTCCTTTATGTAAAGGTTCAGCAGTTCGCGCGCCCGGGCGTGAGGGTCGGCGCCGGAACGGAGGAGTTCCCTTATGCGCCTGCCATAGGCGCCTGAAGTCGGTTCGGCGGTAAGCAGGAGCCTACCCGGCGGAACCCCCTGCGCAAGGAACCAATCATGCAGGAGCGAAAGGATTGTGCCCTTCCCCGAGCCGTCAATGCCGTCAATAACAAGGAAAAACCCCTTAACCCGCGGCGCGCGGGTTTTTGGCCTTTGTTTTTTTGCGGAAACCGCGCCTTTGCCCGAACCTGCATTTTTAGCGTTTTTCGCATTTTTGGCCATATCAAACCCTTCCTCAATGCAGGGAGAACAATTAAATTATTAACCGAGGCGGCTATTAATATATTCACGCGCCAAGTGGCGCGCAGGCGAAAATGCGTCCGTGGTGTAATGGCAGCATGAGAGCCCTCCAACAACTTTTCTTTAAGAAAGAAAAGTTGACAAAAGAAACACAAGGCAGGTTGCGGTTGTTGGGGCAAGCTCTTCGTCCGGGTTCGAGTCCCGGCGGGCGCATAACTTTTTCTTTGCAAGAAAAAGTTAGCAAAAAGAAGGATTTTTGCTTCGCAAAAATCACGCTGCCTGCGAAGGCTGGCGAAAACTGCAAGTGCCCGCCTTGGGGCGGGCGGACAACTGAGGCGGAAATGTGGCTGAAAAAATAATAGACAAGATTTATTTCATAACGCATCCTGCGCATACGTTCATCGCAACGACAAGAACGCCACAACAGGCAGCGAGACAGACGAATGCATTAATAGAAACAGTGCTCAATCCGCTTATAAAAAATGTGGCGCAGAACGAGCCGAACTCGCTTGTCGTGCTTGTGAAAAGCGGAATACCAACAAGGTAGGAATTGTTTGAGGCGGCAGTTAGGCGGGGAATCGCGGGCAAACAGGCACCGCCGAATAACCCAAACGAACCTGCATGGAAGGTCGACCAGAATAGGAAAAGCGAAATGGAAAAAGCCGAGAATGATTTGGAATTGTTTTTGCGGCGCATGCTGAAAAACAGGGTAGCGGTCAGCGCAAAACACGGGGTGTGGAGCGGTGTGGCTGAAGAAGTTATTTCACAGATTAGCAAGGGGGGACTCAAAATTTCGCCGAATGCAAAGGGTGAGGCATACGGCGTATACCAAGATGCCTGCGCAAGGAGTTTCCCTAAGGAATTCTTCAAGATGGCAAACCTTAATTGGGGGAATTTGAAAATTGTGCAGACAGGTTGCATTCACACTACCCGTGGCTTCAGGCAGGGTAAGCTCAAACTGGAAGTTCCACGTCGGATGCAGCCAAGAAAACCATTAAAAACCCGCAAGGCGTTATTGTAGCATGAACCTCAAGTCGATAAGGGACGCCGTAAGGCATGCGCCGCTGCTTGCTTTCCTCACGGGAGTGGGGTGTGCGCTGCTCGGAATCACAACTGCATGGGTGCTTTTTGCGGGGGGTTCGCTCGCGGGCGGCATAGGGATGATAAGCGTTTTCTTCACCTCGCTTGCGGTTTTCCCCTCGTGGGATAAGTTGATTTCAACAAGGGCAATGACTGTGGGGACTGAAACGGAAGTAAAGGCGGAGAAGGGAATAAAAATCACGGAACTCAGGGCATCGCAGATAAGCGGCTGGTTTAATCCGCTCAAGGTGATTGAAAACCACGGGGATTTGTTCAGGGCGTATGTTTTCAGCTTCCTCGGGGTTTTTGTGGTTTACACGGTTCTGCAGCTGATGCTGCCCGCGGACATGGCACAGAACCTGTTCCTGCAGCAGAAGGGGATTTTTAATGTCGGGTCCGCTGTGGAAGCCGCAGGCTCGGCAACTGGCGCGGCATCGGCGGGCGCGATTTCGCTTGCGGACATATTCCTGAACAACATCGGGGTTTTCGCGATATGCTTCATAATTTCACTGGTTTACAGGTCTGGAATTTTCATTGTCGTGTGGAACGCGTCAGTATGGGGCGTGATACTCGGCAGCTACCTCAGGGCGAACGCACTTTCGGGGGACGGGAACGTCCTGCTCTTTGCGCTGATAACCCTTGTTGCGATAATGCCGCACCTGATAATAGAGGCTGCTGCTTACCTCTGCTCCGCAATTTCGGGCGCCATAACATTCAGGGCAATATGGGAGAATTTCAATTCGGAAAATTTCGGCATGCTTGTTGTTGACGCGCTTGTAATCCTGGTGTTTGCGGCAATGCTCGTGGTTGCGGGCGCGATAGTGGAGGTTTATTACGCGTTCCCCATAATCAACCCGGCCGCACCTTGAAATGGTGGTTTGATGGGAAAGGGGCTTGTACGGGAAATAACCCTGGAAAGGATGCGCAGGCTTTTCGAACTTGCGGAAAAGGAATTCGAAAAGCATCCCGAAAGGAGCAAAAGGTATGTGCACCTTGCGCGTGAATTAGGAAAGAGGAACCGCGTGCCCATTCCAAGGGAACTGAAGAAAAGGTTCTGCAGGAAGTGCGGGGCATATTGGGCAGGGGAGGCGAAAATGAAAACGAAAAAGGCGGGCACGCTTGAAGAGTTCTCCTGCAAAGAGTGCGGCTGCAAAAGGAAATATCCCGCCTAGAGAATATTAAACCCTTATCGGCTTCTCTTCCATTGCGCGGGTTTTTGCGCGCAGCATATAGGTTGCGGCGTAAATCACCGCTATCTCGAGCACAGCGAAAAGGATTGCCAAGCCGGTGTCAAGGAACCTGTTTATGAGCAGCGGCACGATGAAGAACAACACCGCTACCCCCGCGCGCTTGAGCTTCTCCCTCCTCTCCGCGGTTTCCGCAAGCGGCATGCCGCGCCCGCGGAAAAGCACCGCACTGTTCCTGTATGCTAGGATGCATGCTGCAATTGAAAGTACGCAGAGGAGCAGGACAAGCAACGGGTTTTCAAACAGGGAGGAGCCGAATATAAGCGAGGCAAGGTCGCCTGCATAGCCGCCTATTGCAAGGCCTGTGCCCACGCCATTAAATGTGCCAGATGCGGAATATGCCTTCTTGCTTACAAGCACTGTGTAAACTCCCTCCTCCTTGACAGTGAAGGTTATTTTGGAATCCGCTGCAGTGAAGCCCTGCTTCGCGCCGGACGGGGAAATAACCTGCGCGGAAATGCCTTGGATAAGGCCAAGTGCGGGGTGCTTTACCCCAACTTCCTGCTGCCCGCCTACCGGGACATCGGGCTTCATCACAAGCTCGAGCAGGTTGCTCATAGGGTCTACCGGGTCGGTTATGTCGTACAGGAATTCCTGGCCGTCCCCGACATTATCCTCGTCTGTGTCAAAAAGTATGGGGCTAGTGTCTGTTTCGTTTATTTCCTTTCCGTCGCGCAGGCTGTCTGAGTCTGTGTCGGGATTATACGGGTCGGAGCCTATGCCGCGCTCCACTTCATCGGTAAGGCCGTCATCATCGCTGTCCGGCACGCCGTCAGTGCAGGGCGGCTCGTCCACAAGTCCGTCGTGGTCGTCATCCAAGTTGTTGCCGCAGATTTCCTGCAGTTCATAGCACTCCTCATCAATGAGGCCGTCGAGGTCGTCATCTATGTTGTTGCCGCATATCTCGCCGCACCCTTCATCTATCCTGCCGTCAAAATCGTTGTCTATCCCGTCCCCGCAGATTTCCGGCATTGTGTAGCAATCCTCATCCGTAAGGCCGTCGAGGTCGTTGTCGATATGGTCGTCGCAGATTTCGCCGCAGCCCTCGTCAATCCTGCCGTCGAGGTCGTTGTCTATGCCGTCCGTGCAAACCTCGGTGCAATCCTCGTCAACCATTCCGTCAAGGTCGTCATCTATGTTGTTGCCGCAGGTTTCGGGCGTGATGCGGGAGCATGCATCACCTGAAGCGTTCGTGCAGAGGCCGTTAACGCATTTTGGAAGCGCAAAACAGCTCGGGTCAAGCGAAGGCATGGTTATGCAAAATGCTTCGCTGCAGGTGAATTCCTGCTCGAGGTGTTCGAGCCAGCACTGCACATAGCGCCTGTTTATGGATGTGTTCCTGCCGCCGTAGTTGCAGTCGCAGCAGCCGTCCTGTATGTTGGTGCAGTCCGCATCTGCGGTGCAGGCGTAAATATCCGCAAGGGAGGTTCCAGAGGGCGCGGCGCCGCCCTCAAGCATGCCGCTTATTGTGCCGAGTTCCGCGCCTATGATGCCGAATGCGCGCGGGAATGAGAGGTCTATTTCCGAGGTGCATGCCGAGTAGAAGCCCGCTTTCTTTATGGTGCCGCCGCTGGTGTATTCATAGGTGTGCGAGCCTGCGTCTGTTGGCGCGCCCCTGCAGGTGTAATAATCCTTGTCGAGAGCGAGGAAGCCGCTGTTTTCAACTGTGTTCTTGAAGCGCTGCAGTTCCTGCGAGGTAAGGGTTGCGTGCATTTCCTTTACATTGCCGTACATGTTCTCGATATATCCGACCGAACCGTCGGCATAAATCGTGAGGGTTTTTTCACATCCGCCGAGGCAGAAGCCGTTCACGTATTTGTCGCTGAAAAGAGCCCGCTTTTCACCGCCTGCCGCACACTCGAGTTCGCGCTGCGGAGGAACGCCAGAGATGTTGCCGTCGCATATGATTGTGCAGCCCTCGTCTACCCTGCCGTCAAGGTCGTCATCGATAAGGTTGCCGCAGATTTCGGTGCAATCCTCGTCAACCATTCCGTCCTGGTCGTCGTCAATGTTGTTGCCGCAGATTTCAGGGTGCGTAATTCCGCCGCTTATTGCAAGGCTTGCGTCCGCCCAGTTGTTGACCTCGTCTATTTCCCTTATTGAGTTTTCAGAATCGAGCATCACGCCCAAGTCGAGGACTCCGCTGTAGCCTGTGGTGTCGAAAGACGCGGAAATTGTTGTTTCCGCACCCGGGGCAAGGGAGTTAACCTCGAACCTGGCGAACTCGGACCATGTTGCCAATTCGCTTTCATCCGCGAAAAGCGCGTATGCTTGCTTGCCTGCTGCAGGGGAAAAAGCCGCGGTTCCCTGCGTTGGTTCGCGCAGGATGTAAAATGCGATTTCAAACTTTCCTGAGGCTGCGGAGCCGCGGTTCCTTATTTTTATGGTGAACTCCACAAGGTCGCCCGAACTTGCGTTGTGCTTTGAGAGCCCCATGGAGGTAATTGCCACATCAGCATAGTTCAGGTCCCTTGCCGGAATGCACAGCCTGCTGCAGCAAACCTCGCCCGCGCTTGTGGCGTAAACCGTGCCAGGGCATACCTCCTGCCCTGCGCAGGAATATGTGCAGCCAGAGGCGGGGCGCACAGCCGTGCCGTCGGTGCCGCCAATGGCAACAGTGCCGCACGCCCCTTCATCAATGCTGCCGTCGCAATCATCATCTACGCCGTTGCCGCAGGTTTCCGCGGGCCACGGGCCCTCGTCAATGCTCCCGTCCTGGTCGTCGTCCCAGCCGTTGCATTTTTCCGCGCCTGTTGCCAGGAACCCGACATAGGCAAAATACCTGCCTGAGGAGGCGTTGCCTGCAACCAATTCGCCGACGGAAAACGCGTTGAGGTCGTAGCCTGTTGCGCTGCTTGCGGTTCCGCCTGCGAAAACATCCGCTTCCATCGTGTAGTTGGTGCTGCCCATGACCGAGGCATGTGCGGCGCAGGCAAGTGCCACGGCAAGGGGGAAAAACACAAAACACACTTTGCTTATTCCGCCCATTCAAAACTCACCTGCTTGTGTACGCGAGATGGTACTGAATTTCATACCCATAAACGTAAAACCTGTGCGGGTTAATGTCGGCAACATTGAAATCGAGGGCAAGGCGGTGCGGCGCGTTCACCATCTTGTAAGGGAAGCCTGTTGTATTTACGGAGGTCATGTTTATCTCCGTGCCGCTTGTCTGGTCTGTTGTGTAAATCGCGCGCACTGTGGGCGTGCCGGTGTCGGGGTTAACGCTCTCTATGCGCACTGTGTCGACATAGAAAGTTGCACCCATGTTGTAATCGTAAACATTTATCCTGTCAATTACGGGTGTTGCGCCGTACTCAAGGGTATGCACAGGCATGCCGAGCTGGAGTATGCCGCCTGAGGTGAGCCATACCGAAGACCTTGAAATTCCGTTGCCGTTAACGTCCGAGGACTGCGGGAGGTTTGTGACCGCCTCCACAAAGATGCTTGAGGCCCCGCTTGCCTCGGGGTCAGGCATCACAATTTCCTGGCCTGCCTGCATAACAAGGTTGCCTGAGAGGTTAACGTCGCCTGCGGATGCGGGCTGTGCTGCAGAGCCTGTGCGCAGTGAGTGCACGGCATTCGTGTCCCTGAAGTTTGAGGAACCGAGCAGGGTAACCTGGTTCGGGGTTGCAATTGTGAGGCTGTTGTCGGCGTCGCTGTCGGAGATGCACGAGGAGCAGTTCACGTCCTGCGCCGTTTCCGAGGTGAAGCAGCCGGGGAGAGGGGTTAACCTGTGCCTCGGGCTCATGTAACCGGTGTTTTCGACATTAACCCCGAGCCAGTAATCCTGCAGGAAGTTAAGGTCCTCTATAGGGTTAATTGTTCCGAGGGTTGTGCTGAAATAGCCGTTGTTCACGCCCACCTTGTTTGCGCCGTCGTGTATTTCGGTCCAGAGCGCGCTTCCCCCTGATTCGGCATTGTAAATCGTGAACGCGATGTTGTAATCGCCTGTAACAAAGCCTGTTGAATTGGAGAGCCTGCCCTGCGCGTTCATCTCGCCTATGTATGCGGCGATGGGGATTGAGAGCAAGGTAAGCAGGGCAAGCACAAGGAGCGGCTGCAGTATTGCCCTGCAGGAAATTGCGCCCTTATTTTTCATCCATGCCATTTACACATCACCCTAAGTGGTACTCCAGTTTGAAGCCGTGTATGGTTACAGGCTGCGGCGTTGCCGGGGAAACATCCACGCCTACGGTTATGAGATAAGGCGTGCCAGAGGCGAGGGTGAGCGGCAGGTTCGGGGTGTCTGCGGAGGTTATGGTTTTGCTTGTGCCGCTTGTTATGTTCGGGTGGTAGCTCATCACGGGCGTGAGGCTCAGGCTTGTGCCCGTGTTTATGCGCTCTATGTAAACGCTGTCGATGTAGTCCGTTGCTGTTGCGCCGTAGTACTGGATTGTTATGCTGTCGAGAATCGCGGAGGAGCCAAGTTCGCCGTGAGGCACGGGGAATGCGAAGTAGAGGTTTGCGTCCGAGGTTGCCTCTACCGAAGTTTCGAAAACATTCGCCCCCGGGGGAATTGAGTTCCTGCTCAGGGTTTCGGGCGCGGAGAGCCATAAGTGCATCGGGGAACTCAATGAAGCGGAGTTCCTGCCGATTATGCATTTCGAGGTTTTCGCAAGGTGCAGGTAGGAGCCTATGTTAAGGTCGCCCGCGGAGGTGCCCCTTGCGCCCCCGGCTGAAATCGTGCGCCCGATGTTGAGGTCGTAAATATTCGCCCTGCCGAGGATGTTCACATCATTGGGCGTTATAATCGTCAGGGCATTGGCGATCTCGGCATCGCCTGCGCATGAGGAGCAGGTTACGTCCAGCGCAACCTGCGAGGACATCGAATAAGGCTGCGGGATGAAAGGCTGCCTGGGGCTCATCTCGCTGTCCGCCCCGACAGTTATGCCCAGCCAGTAGTTCTGCAGGAAGTTAAGGTCCAAAGGCGTTATTGTGCCGAGGGATGCGCTGAAGAAGCCGTCCTTCACGGTTACTGCATTCGCGCCTGTGTGGGATTCGGTGTAAAGCGGGGTTACGGCGTTCTCGCTTGCGTAGATTTTGAAAACCATGCCGTAATCGCCCGAGAGATATGCTGAGCCGCTGCCGTTTTTCAGCTTGCCCTGCACGGTTATGTAATTTATGTAACCGCTTGCGGAGATTGCGAGGAGGAGCAGGATAAGGGCTGCCGCAAGCGCGGCGAATGCAACTCTCCTGCTTCTTTGCTTCCCCATTTTTTCACCCTATCCTGTACTCCAGTTTTACATACCGCAGGTCTATCTGCTGCCCCGGGGAAACATTCATGAAAACATTCAGGGAGTAAGGGTACTCGAGCATCTTATAGGGCATGCCTGTGAGGTTTGTGCTGTTCAGGTCTACCGAGGTGCCGCTTGCTATGTCCGGCTCGTAACGCAGCGCGGTTGTTGTGCCGTTCACATCCGAACCCATGTTGTTCTGCACAAGGGCAATGTTTCCTATGTTCGCGTCCGCGCCGTTGAGGCCGGAGAAGTAAAGTGAAATTTCCTCGAAGTAAACATCCGAATTAAACCTGCTTGCTATGCTCGGGAGCCTTATTTTTATTGTGCCGCGCGTTGTGCGGTAGGAGGAGGTGCGGGTGAAGCCGTCGCCGCGCTTGTTTGTGTCCTGTGTAGTGTATTCCGCCGCACTTATCCAGTAAACGAAGGGCGTGCCTGGCATCACGAGTTTCTTTCCTGGCGCGATTTCAAGGTTGCCGGAAATATTGATGTCGCCCGCGATTGAGGGCTGGTTTGCGGAACCGACAGCAAGGGTGCGCACATTAAGGTCGTAAACATCCAGGGTGCCGAGGACATTAAAGTCGTTCGGGGTTACGATTGTGAGGTTGTTTGCTATGTCCGCATCCTCTATGCAGTTCGTGCAGTTCAAATCATATGCGGCGTTTGTTGAGAAGCAGAAGGGCGAGGAGCGTATCGGGAGGCGGGGCGCCATTTCGCCGTCGGTTCCAACCGTTATTCCGAGGTAATATTGGGAGGGCGTGTACTGCGAGGAGCGGAAGTTCAGGTCAAGGGGGGTTAACAAACCGAGGTTCACGTCAAACCAGCCGTTGGAAAAGGGCACAGGGTTAAGGCCTGTGTGCTGTTCGAGGTATGATGCGTTGGGGCCGGACTCGCTTGAATAAATGCGGAATTCTACATCCTGCGCCCCTGTGAAGTATGCGCTTGCATCCGAAATCTTGCCCTGCACGCGCAGGTAATTCGGCACAACCGCATATATGGATGTGCAGAGGAGAACCAGCAGCAGCGCTGCGAGCAGGAAGGGTTTTGCTTTCATCATAACCGGCCTTTTTCCATATAATTGCATCTTTATATAATAAAAAGGTTTCAATTGGGCTTTTGCGCAGGATATGCTGGAAACGCAAAACCGAAGCGCAAAAACGGAAAATAAAAAACAAACCAAAAACAACCGCGGGTTCGCGGTTCGGGGTTTTTGTTTTTTTTTGAGGTCGCGCTTTTGCGGTTTTTGTTTTTTTGCGGGCTTGCATGCCCGCGGCAAAGGCGAAACCCGAAGGCGAAACAATTAAATACGTGGTTTGCATATATCTGAACGGTAAAAATGAACTCGAAAGGCCAGGGCGCTTTGGAGTACCTCCTTCTCATAGGCGGCGCGGTGCTTGTTGCCGTTGTTGTTATTGTGCTTATACTCGGGCTTGGGAAAAGCACGGGCGGGGAGGTTAACGATATCGTGCAGACGGGGATTACGAATATGGAGGCTGCTGCCGGGACGGGGGGCACTGGAGGCGAGCTCGTGACTAACCCCCCAATAGGAACATACCCCCCGGAGTTTAGCAGTTGTGACCCTGCATTAAACCCTGACCACGATTGCGATGCAGATAGTATGTGCACTAACCCGGATTTCCCAAAATGCGACCTCGGAACATGCAAATGCGTCTCAGAAGCCAATATTGTTGAGACACCCGACCCTTCAGACGGTTTCACAGGCATAGGCGGGTAGCAATAAAACCAACCCTGTACGATTTCTTAATTTGGCGTGCCTGCCTTGTTTGTGCCCGAAAGGCAAAACGTGTATGGGTTCATGACATATTGCCGCTTTTATCCCTCAGTGTTTTGGCCCATTTCCTGTTAAAAAACAACAGCCTGTGGAACTCGTTGTAGACCTCTGCAGGCGTCTTGCCCTGCAGGCTCCTGTGGGGCCTGCAGTGATT
>JAZDEL010000001.1:0-214454 GCA_043808785.1 Candidatus Iainarchaeum sp. | reverse complement strand
CAAGCCGAAGGGCAAAGCCTGCACTCCTGCGTTTCCCCAGCCTGTATTTTATAACGAACCTGCGGATAGCTTCCTTATCGATTTTGCCCAAGATTCACCACCTATCAAAGATAGGCGGCAAAATGTCTTGGACCTATACACGTGGCACAAAAAAACAAAAATTAGCACTCGCCGCAGGTTCTTTCCGCCGAATTGTCGCAGCCGGCAACAGGCGTGCCGTTCTCGCAGACCATCACCGAGACAGTTCCTTTATAGCATTTCGCGAGACCGCCGGTTATTGTGCCTGCGCACACAAGGGCATTCGGGGTGTAGGTGTTGCTTCCCACATAAACCCCCCTGCCGGCATCCGAAGCAATGAGGGTTACGCTCCCAGCCTTTACCGTGTTCCCTGAATTCGGGGTATAAAGGTATATGCCGCTTGTGAGCGAATCCACTGTAATGCTGCCCACCTGCACGTAGTTGTTGGCGGCTCTTTGCAGCAAAACCGCGTGGTAACTGCTGGATGAAGGGGTTACATGAATGTCCCCTGTCGTTACCGTGTTATTGCTGGAATTGTTGACGTCCGCGTCGGCGTTCAAAAGCACCCCATACTGCACGGAGTTTATGCCGCCTGTGGTGACGGCGTTGCCCGATGCATTGTATAAGTACAGCCCGTATTTTGCGGAGTTTATACTGCCTGTGGCGGCTGTGTTGTTTGCGGCATTGCTTATGACCGCCCCGTTGCTTGCGGAAACAGTTATGCCGCCCGTAGAGACGGCATTATTGCTCGAGTAGCTTGTTAAATACAGCCCGTTGTTTGTGTTTGAGGCTATATCGCCTGTTGTGATGATGTTATCGATTGAAGTATTGCCCACATACAGCCCGTAGCCCGTGTTTGTGGTTATGCCGCCTGTGCTGATGTTGTTGCCTGAGGCGGTGGTTAACGTGACCGTGGTGCTTGCGGAGGATATGTCACCTGCGTGAATTGTGTTGCCGTTCGAGCCTGTGTTTAAATACAGCCCGTTGTATAGGTTTGCGGTTACGTCGCCGGTGGCGATGTTGTTGCCGCTTGAGGCGCCTGTTAAATACACCCCGTGGTTTGTGGCGGTTATATTGCCGCTGGTGATGGCATTGTCGTTTGAGCCTGTGTTTAAATACACTCCGATGATAGCGGGGGCTATGTCGCCTGCGTGAATTGTGTTGTTGCTTGAGGCGCTGGCCAAAGAGAGCCCGTAACCCGAGGTCGTCGTTATGCTGCCTGCGGCGACGGTGTTGCGTGAAGCACCGATCAAATAGAGCCCGTAACCCGAGGTCGTCGTTATGCTGCCTGCGGCGACGGTGTTGCCTGAGGCATTTTCCAGGCGCAGCCCGCTACTTGTAGTCGTTGTTATGCTGCCTGTGTGAATTGTGTTGTTGCTTGAGGCGCCGTATAAGTACAGCCCATAACTGGATGTGTTTATGTCGCCGGCGGCAACTGTGTTGCCCGAGGAATTGTTTATGTACAAGCGGCCCATTGCGCCGTCGTTTTCAACAAGGAGGGTAAGCCTGCAGTCGTTCAGGTTCGTCAGCTGCATTGTCTGGCCTGCCTGCATAATGCAGGAAATATTCCCTGTCTGGCCGTTAAGGCTGCAAACGCTTATGGTGCAGCCGCCGGTGCCCGCACAGCAGTATTGCGGCTCCAGCTGGCAGTTCCCGTCATAGCAGCCATAGGCACATTCCTCGATAACGGAGGTAGTAACATTCGCGCTGCACGCGCTTTGCGCGGTTCCCGGGTTCAGGCAGGCGGGAGCATTGGCATCCTGCACAACGCTGTTGCCGTCGCAGTAAGGTGCGCCTGTTGCTCCGCTGCCGCAGTCGGAATCCGCGCTGCACCGGCCTGCCCCTGGGAAACTGACATGGAATCCCACGACATTTGCAAGCGCTGTGAGCACGTCGTTCACCGTTATCGGCCCTCCGCTGTTGTCGAAATCGAACTGCGGCTTTACCTTTCCCAAATTTGCGAATGCGCCGAAAACATCCCCCAGTGAGCCTGCGGCAACGGGCCCGATAAGCAGCAGCAAAACTGCCGCGGCAATTGCCGCATGGGGAATATTTGAATTCGCCATAATTAGCAAATATTAACACTCGGGGCATATTTAAGGCTATTGGCAATGGAGTGGCACCTGTTGCAGGGTAAATTATACATAACCCCTGCGCAATTTCTTCACAGCAAGGCATTAAAAACCGACGGTGGAATAATAATATACGGCTTTTTTAGCCATTAACTACGTTTTTTAAGCGAGGTGAACACATGAATAAGATGAAGCACGGGCACGAAGGGGAAAAGGCAAAGGCTGCGGAAGCAGGGCACGGTAAGGCTGCAGGGGCGGAAGAGAACGCCAGCCTGGCACAGGCTGCGGAGGCGCAGGAAGCGCGGGCTGCAGCGAAACAGCCGCCTGCGGAGGAGAAAGGCGCGCTTGATGCTGTTGAGGAAATAGAGGGCGAAGGGGAAGAGGAAATGGACGAAAGCAGGCTGCCATTCCCGCGCGCGACAATCGTGAACATGCTCAGGAAGCACCTCTCTTCGGGGAAGCAGATTAAGGGGCAGGTAAAGAACGAGATGAACATCTGGCTTGGGAAGGTTGTTGAGCGTATTGCGAAGAAAATGGACACGCACCAGTACACATATGTCGATGGTTCAATGTTCCGCGAGGCGATTGAACCTTACGAAAACATGCAGGACATCGAGAAGGAGAAGGAGCGCATCATAAAGCAATTGGAGGCTGTGAAGGCTGCTTGTGACGTGCTGATTAACGAAGTGGACCGCAAATTTAGATTATAAATAGCCTCTGCCGGTGCCGCCTCTGCCAAAAGCGGCATCGGTGATTAATTGGGAATAAGGTACGAACTTCACGCGGAAGAGCAGATAAGGGAGCGGGGGCTGGATAGGGAAATTATAGAGCAAACTCTCCTTGCCCCCGAGCAAATTCTGGACTCGAAAAAGAACCGCAAAATTGCGCAGAAAATTTTCACAATCGGCAGGTTTAAATTCCTGGTAAGGGTGATATATGTGGTCGAGAACTCGGACTTTGTTGTAATAAGCGCCTACCGCACGACACGGGTTTGGAAATACGGGGTGAAAGAATGAGAATAAGGTATGACGAGAAAAATGATGCAATGTATATAAGGTTCAGCGAGGCCGAATATTTCGAGAGCGACGAGGTAAAGGACGGGCTGATTGTCGATTACGATAAGGACGGCAAAATTTTGGGTTTGGAAATACTGGATGTTTCGGAGAACCTGCCCAAGAACGCGCTCCCGAAAATAGGCTTTGTGCTTAAGGAGCCCGAGAAGGCTGTTTTAAAGGCGATGGGCTGAAACTACCGGCTTTATTGCTGCGCATTCTCCAGTTCCTGCAGGCAGGCGGCAAAGCCTTTTGCAGCCTCAACCGCACCATAATTTCTTAGATAGGCGGGGAGGTTGCACTCCCAGTCTTCCTTTTCAGACAAGCCGCGATAAGGGCCGGCATATATCGGAAACCCCTGCACGTAAAAGCCGTTCTCGGCAGGGCCGCCGATATTGCAGTTCGCGCCGGAAAATTTTAGCGCAACCGAATTGAAACCCAGCAAAACGGAATTTTCGTTTTTTATGTTCCGCGCATAGATTGTTATCAAGCCTGCGGCGTTTTTGCACGCCTGCCTTGCGCTTTCGTTCGGGGAAAACCTCTCGGCGCATTCGGCACCACTCTCTGTGCAAATCCGCCCGCTTTCCCTATCGATAGCCTGCGGGTTCTGCTCAAAATGCCTGAAATATACAGTAAGTATTACGAGGCTCACTATGGGTGCACGCTCCCCAAAAGCCGCACCTTCCTCCTCCACTGAGCGCTTTACATCTTCCCCTGCAAGGTAGAAATAGCCGAGCGTGCCGGCAAGAGCAAGCAGGGCGATTGAAACTGCGACCCAGTTAAGCCTGAAACCTCTTGAAGCCATGAAACCACAATCAATTATGGGTTCCTGAATAAAAACCTTTTCGCCATGCTAACCCTGCAAAATTTCTTTTGTTTTCTTCGCGAAGGCGCCGTACTTGTTTTTCAGAAGGAACCCCTCAATCTGGTTGCGGTTGTGCACGCGCCTGTTCGGGGAAGCCTTCTCAAAATCAATAATTACGGGTTCGCATTCGTGCCGCGGACCCTTGCCCTTGCGCAAACTCTTGCCGCGCCCTTTAATTTCGCGCACAAGGATGTTTTTTCCCTTGCCCGCTAATTGCCCGTGGTCCAAGCCAGCCTTATCCAGCGCCTCGGCCTGCTCAAAAAGTTTGTCCAGGAAATTGTGCAGAACCCTGCTTCGCGTTTTTTTGCTTTTTATTTTCGCGGGCAGGGCGTCAAACAAAAACTCCCGAAGGGTTACGCCATCAATGAATTCCATGAGGATAATTTTGCGCTTCAGGTCGAAGGAAACTAACTTCGGCCCCACGCCTGCATTGTTCGCGGTTTTCAGGTTCTCGACCTCGCGCCTAACCATGCCGATGCGCGGGGATTTTGGTTTTTCTATTTTCAGGGCGAACCTTTCGCGCGGTTTTTGCTTTCCGCTTTTCGGCGCGAACCCCGCACGGGCGCCTTGTTTTTTTCCGCGCGCGCCCTTGCTTCCGCGCCCGACAAGGAAAACCTCGCTGCTCCAGCCCTTTGCTATGCGCTCCCGCTGAACGAGGGAAAGTTTATGCTTTCGCAGGAACCCCTCAAGGCTGCCGCTCACCCTTAAATCTCCTTCTTTATTTTTTCCATGAACTCTTCCGCTGTCTTTATCGCCTGGCTCGCCATGCTTAATGTCACAATTCCCGCCTCGTCATAGACCGCCTGGTGCCTCTTTTTCCTTATCTTGTCAAAAAGCAGGAAAATTCCTTTGTCTTTTTCGCCCCTGAAATGGTTCTGGACGAACCGCACTATTGCAACATGGCTCTGGCTTCCGCTCGGGACATGGCCGAGCGAATGCATGAGGGCGCGCCCGCACTGGAGCATTGCATTGTAAGCCATTGCCAGGCTCCAGTCGTAGTTCTCATATTCCAGATTATCTTCCGCAGCCTTCAGGTCGCGCCCCGCGATTGCGAGGAACTTCCTTGCAGCTGCGGCATCCTTATCCGCCTTTTTTACCAGGCCTTTTTCCAGCAATTCTTCCAAACTCATCCTCATCCCCTGCCAGGAAGATAACCGGATTCCTTGCTATGTTAACAAGCAGCCCGTTCCCCTCCCCTGCGCGCTTATTGAACTCATGTTCAGTCCAGATTATATAATTTACCTCCCTGCCGAGCCTTCCCTCAAGTTCATGCAGGGGCGCAATGAACTCCCGCTCACGGACATTTCCCACAATAAGCATATCTACATCGCTTCCCCTGCTTTCGGTTCCCGCTGCAAAACTGCCGTAAATAAGCGCAAACTTCACGTCGAATTTCTGCAGAATTTTCTTCAGCTGTTCCGGCAGGAGCGAGGTTTTGAGGAGCAGGGAGCGCATGTCATTGTAGAGCGGGCTTTTTTCGTTCGCGGAGTAAAGAAGCATGTTCCCCTGCTCCGCGCGCTTCACAAGTCCGCATGCCTCGAGCCTGCCGAGCTCCTTTTTCGCGAATGTCGGCACCGCTTTGGCGCGCCTCGCTATTTCGCGCAGGTGCAGCTGCGCACCCGCATTGAAAAGGAGAAGTTCAAGCAGCCTGACCCTTGTTGCAGAGCCGAAAAGCAAATCAGGCGTACGCGCCATGTATACTAAAAGTATACAAATGTATATAAATAGTATACACTATCGGACTATGCTCACTTCGGAGGCGTTGCCGGCGGCGCGGGCGCTGTTGGCGCCGCAGCAGCGGGCTCGGCGAAAACCGACTTAACAAGCCTCCAGTCCATGCATGCCTTGCACCAGAGGATTGTGTCGCACTTCTTGCAGTCGTCGGAATATTCGAGGCGCACGGGCTCGGAATCTACCCAGGTGCCTGCCACGTTGTTCTCAACAACGAGATAAAAGGAATAATTGCTCCCAAGCATCTGGTAAGACCCATACATCGTGTAAAAGTCACCTAGAATAATGCTTCCGTAAGTCGTCTCAAATTTAGGATGGCACGGCGTGTTCCACTTGACAGTGAATTCAAAAATACCGTTTTTCGGGGGCGGGGCAGGCTCCCATAAATAGCACTGCCTACGTCTGAAATTTCCGCTGTCGGCCTTGTTTTTTTCATCGAAAGTAAGCTTTGAGAAACCAGCAGCCTCTTCAGGCGTAAGCGCCCACAACTCAAGAGTCGCCTCCGTTGCCGAGGAAATTGGCGCATAAACGACAGTCAGGTTTTTTCCGTCGGCGGGAAAGGGAATATTTTCGCCCGGGGGCACGGGGCTATCGCCAACCAGTGTTATTTTCGGCTGCCCGATTGGGGCGGGCTGTGTTTGCGCGGGGGGAGTTGTTGGCGGTTTTACGGGTGGCTTAGACGCATCCTGCTCAGCCTGCGCGGTCCCTGTTGATGCGTTTACAGTGAACTTTTGAAGTTTCGCCACAATAAATGGCGCAGCCAAAAGCACGACAATCAGCAACAGTACAACTTTGTTTCGAGCGAGCATAAGACCGCCATCAATTTACCTGCACCTCAAGAGCAGAGTTATCACTTATACTAAAGTTTTTGTACTTTTTATAGTTATCCTTATCCAGTTTCTCGTTGCTGAACTTCATCTCAAGCATAAGTTTGTCGCCAGTATGCAACGACTTTTTAGCCAGCTCATCCTTTCGTATCGTGAGCAATATTATGTTGGGGGGGGTTATCTCCATATCAAAGTCAATGTCCGTTCCCTTGCTGTCCTTGAGCGAGAATATCTCCTGCATAAGGGAAGTGTCGGACTCCTTTGCCTTCAGTGTAGGCAGGAGGTTTTCAATTCCCTTGCCCGCCACAGTTATTTCCAACTGCAGGTCTTCATCGGTAGCGGCAGGCGCTGCAGGATTAGCGCCTTCCTGCCTAGGCGTTGTTGCAGATCCGCTCTTGGGGGAGGTTACACTGTCTTTTGTAAAGCTTCCATCCGCCAATATACTAGTAACCCCGGGCAAATATTCCCCACCACCACCATCGGCATCATAAGTTATTTTATATAATGCCATATTCGCACTGCCTATTGGCAGCGTGAGTTTGCAGGTCTTGCCGCCATCTTCAAATTTGCAGGCAGAGGCAGGAATTTTACCCCACGGCTCATTGCCTTGCTCAACATCCACAGTGCTATTTAGCCCTGCAGGGGGGTCGAGTGAAAGCGTAAAATCGAAGGTAGAATTGGTTAAATTGGAAACTTGACTAGAGAGATAATCTTTGGCATTGGTGCCCTGTACTAACGCGTAATCCCAAATGCGCCCCACGGTGCCTGTGAAGCCCCCTCTACCCAATGCCAAATATTTTCTATGGGCATTTTCACTCAGAATGAGGTAGGGCTTCATTGCATAAAAGTCCACACCCTTGTATGCCCCTATGCTAGTCGGGGGAGGGAGGAAAACAAAGACGCTAGGGTATTTTTGTTTTGCATCCTCATAGGCAACAGGGACAATATTTGCCTTGTTGTCCAAGAAAACATCCTTAAAGAACGCCCTCATTTTCAGGTCATCGGTTGGCATATTCGCAAATGAACCCTCGGTCACATCCACGCTGGTGGAGGCAACCGTATTCTCAAATATGCCTGGTTCGGGGGAAACAGTAATCGTGAATACAGACGGACTAAACCAGCCAAATGAAGCCCAATTAACCCAACCGCCAGCCTTCTTCAGGTCTGCAACCAGTGTCAGATATTTATTTTTATTAAGTGCCACTTCCAAAGGATTGTCGCTGTCGGGCCTGCTGGAAAATATAAAGTCACTTTGGTATTTGGTGCCAGTATTTGCTATAATCGGGCATGCATAATATGCAGACGGGAAGTCGGGGTCTTTGCAGTATTCCTTTGCCTTTTCAAAGTAGCCCGCCTTGTCAAGGGCGTTTATAACGCCCTGCACCTCTGGCGCAACAGCAATAGACGTAATCACTTTTTCCCCGGCCATTATGGAATAATAATCTTTTGCGCTTGCCTTGTCTTTGTTGGCGCAAACTATCTTTACCCAATCATAGAGGTACTCGAATGAGGCACCTTCAAAATCGCCCTTAAGTTTGGTGTTCATTAATTTCTCGAAAAACTCGTCCCACGCCTTGTCAACTGTTTCATTCGCATTAGGCTGTACTTCATCCCCAGGTCCATTCCATGAAGGAACGTACCATATAAAGGGCGCAGAATGGGTTTTGGCAATGTTCGTGCAAAGTTCAGCAACGCCATTTGCATTTCCTTTTCCAATGGCGGCAAGCGGGTCATAAACCTGTGTTTTCAGCAAAAACTTCTGCGGGTCGGTGCTTTCGGTATATATGCTTTCGCCCCTTTGGGTCAGTTCATCTATTGAATCACAATATTTTTTCAGGTCAAAACCCTTGCAAGTGCCAGTAATGTTTGCAAGCCCCCCTGTGGCGGGCTTGTCATTCTCCCCCATTAGCCACTTTGCGGGCGTTACGGTGATGGAATAAATAAACTCCTTGATATCACTCTTAAAAATAAGCCCCGTAGTGAGAATAATTAAGGCAAGTATCACGACACAAATGGAGATTACCATATAGGCAGTCGCCGGCGCTACTATGACTACCCCCCGCGGCTTTCTAAACAATTTAATGCCGCTCATTGCACACAACCCCCTTTCAAATCGTTAAATGCCCTGACATGCTGCTCGTGGTCGGCAGTTAGCTGGTCAATCAGTTGCTGGCTCAGAGTCACATCCTTATCGCTTGAAAGTTCCCTCGCCTCATCCTGCAATTGGGCAAGAAGCGAAATTGTCATCGCTTCAAGTTCGTTACGCTCGCTTATTGTGCCCAGGCTGTCGCAGGGCGGCTTTGAAAAACCGGCAAGAATTTCGGCATTCTTTTTGTCGGTCAGTTCCGCAGAGTTCACGACATCAATAAATGCAACCATGAAATTGGCGGATTTCACAACGCTTTCAGGCTTTTTGAAAATAGCGCCACCAGCCGCAAAATCCTGCAGTTCCGACTTCATTGTGGAGCGCGTGGAGGCGGGCAACGCCGCAAGCGCAGCATAGGAAAAATTATCCGGGAAATCAACCCCGTATTTCGCGAGGATTGCGTTGAGTTTTTCCAGTTCCGCCTTTTCCGAAGGCACGAGCAGGAAATATGCCGCAACAGCGAGCACAACAACAACCCCCGCCCCCAGCAGAACCTTCCCCGAAACCATGCGCACGCCTTCCCGATTTCTTTTATTCTTTCTTTAATTCATTATGTAATTGGTATATATATTAGTTGCGCCGAGGGTATTTAAACTCTGACTACGCTGGTTTTCGGAAATTGCATCTGATGCACGCCCCTGAATGCAAAAAGAAACGTTTATTAACCGCGGAACACTAAACATTATCGGGCTCAATAAAGGCGGATACGTGATCTACTTGCCAATGCGAATTAATGTCGGGAGGGGCGGCAAAAAAATAAGAAATATGAGAAAAGACCTCATAGCCGCCGCAAGGAGCGACATAAAAGCAAGCAGGGGCGATTCAAAAGCCTTAAGGCGCAGATTCATGAGCCGCACCTACACAGGCTATTTCAGGCAGATGATTAAGGAAAGGGGGCCTGAATGGTGGGACAATGAATTCCGGAAGAATTATCCCGAGTTCCCAAGTTATGCCGAATTCTCCGAATATAATAATGCGCTCATGAAAACAAATCGGCTGAAGATGCAACGCCAGCAAATGCAGAAGGCGCAGTTTAGGGATTATACAGGGGCTGCAGCAAGGAGCATTGGGGAATTTGTCAAGAAAGACGCCGAGAGAACGGCGGGGCACGCTAAACTTGCAAGCAGGGCAGTGGGGGCGGCTGGCGCATGGGCGGGGAGGCAAATAGGAAATGCGGCTAATGCAACTGGCGCAGGCGTGAAAAAAGGGGCGAACGCCACATGGCAGGGGACCAAATGGGCTAGCGAACAGGGCTGGCGGGGAGCAAAGGCCACAGCAAGGGGAGTCAAAGAAGCGGCACCTTATGTATGGAGCGGGGCAAAGACGACTGCAAAAGCAACGGCAATGGGCGGGTTGACTTTAGCTGAGGCGCGCCTGCAGAGTAGGATAAATCTTGCAAATAATCCGCAGGGCGCGGAGCATATGAAAGCCGAGGACTGGAGGCTGCGCTACCTGAAAGGGGCTAAAGCGCCGCTTGTTGCCTGGGGTAAATACAGGAACAAGAGGGCAATCCTGAAGGCGCAGAAGGCGATTAATAAAATGAATAAAAAGGCATACAAACTCGACAAATGGGTTGAAACTCCGACAGGCCTGCGCTGGAGGCTTGCGAAGTGGAGGGCGGGGAGAAGGGTTGATAAAATCGGGCGCGTAATTGAGAAAACCCAGGACAGGCTGGATGCTGCAAGGGCGAAGGGCGGGGAGAAAAAGGCGCACAGGCTTGAGCAAAAGATTGTTGACAGACAGGGGCGCATTCAGGGCATACAAGGAAGGCTCGAAGCGCGAAGGCTGGCAAAGAAGGAACGGGCGGATGCATTGCGTTTTAGGATACTTTCAATGCAGGAAAAGCAGGTAGGGGCGAAAGGGAACCTGGCCATATTAAATGCAAAGCAAAAAAGGACAGAGGAAAAGGTAACGCTCAGGGAAGGGAATATGGATCGCAAATTCGGAAGAATTAAGGGGCGGAAATCCGCCTATGAAGATGCACTCCTTGGAGTAATGGGCGCAAAAGAAAAACTGAAGAAAGCCGCCTGACCGCGCTTTGCAAAAACCCTAACTCCTTTTATTAACAATTCCCCAATTCTGGTTATGCTGGTTTCCGTTGTCATAGGCGCACTGAACGAGGAGAATTACATAGGGGCGGCGCTGGAGAGCGCGAGGGTACAGAAAACAAAACACAAAATCGAGTTGGTTGTGGGGGACGGTTACAGCGAGGACAAGACAGTTGCAATCGCCAAAAAGTTGGGCGCGAAGGTTGCGCTTGAGAGGAACCGTTCCGCCGCTTGGGAGAGGCAGGCTGGCGCAAAGATTGCGAAGGGGGATGTAATTGCCTTCACTGATGCCGATGCCGTGCTTCCTCCTGACTGGGTTGAAAACATCGCGCGCGAGTTCGAAAAAAACAAAAACCTCGCGATGGTTTACGGGCCTGTTTGTTTTTCGGATGCGAGGAGGCATGAGAGGGTTGCAAGCAAAATTGCCATCTCATTCTTCCTGCGCGCGATGTCGCTGTTCGGAATGCACAACCCCATAGGCTCGAACATGGCAGTAAGGAGACAGTGGTTCGAGGAGGCGGGGGGGCTTAACACAGCGCTCGTAACCGCAGAAGACCTCGACCTGGCAAAAAGGATGGGGAAAAAGGGAAAGGTGAAATACTGCGCCGCCGTGGTTGCGAACGTTTCCGCGCGCAGGGTGAAAAAGTGGGGATACGGAAGGTATATATTGTTCCACCTCATTAACGGCCTGAGGTTCCAGTTCAGGGGAAAGGCTGTGGAAAGCTACGAACCTGTGCGGTAAGGGGTTATCACGGAAACGCCCTGCCGAAAACGGTTTGAGTAATAACCCGCGGTTATCACGGAAACATGGTACTGGAAGCGGGCGAGTGATAACTTGCAGTTATCACGGAGATATGTTTAAATATGTTTTCCCGTGATAACTATGCATGTGCCTTGTAAGCAAAAGGGTTGTGAAGGGCAAAACCTACTACTACCTCGAAGAGTCGTTCAAGCGCGGGAAAAAATGGGTAAAGGAAAGCATTTACCTCGGGCCGGAAAAGCCGGGGAATGAAGCCCTTTTGGAAGCGTTTGATGAACTGAAGAAGAAGTGCGGGCGAAAAAAGCACGCAGTGCTTGTTCCGCCGCTGACGGAGTTCATCCCAAACAAGAAAGCCCTGCAGCTGCAGGCGGCCTCCGAAAAAAAGAAAAAGTTCCTGCGCAGGCTAACGGAACTGCAGAGGGAGGATTTTGTGAGAAGGGAGCGAATCACCTTCATAACCGACTCCAATGCAATAGAAGGGAGTTCCCTTAATTACAGCGAAACCTCGAGAATAATAGGGCAGGAAAAAGAAATAAAAAAATACGAGAAAAAAAACATAATTGTAACGGGAATAGACCGCGAAGAGCAGGAGGCGCTGAACCTCAAGGCTTGCCTCGACAGGTACGACAAATATATGCGGCTCGAAGAAAGGCTTTCGGAAAAAATGATTCTTCAGCTGCACTACATTCTCCTTGACAGGATTTCGGGCTATGAAAAATATCAGGGAATTTACAGGCCCGTGAAAGTCTACATTGCGGGCTCGGAGCACGAATTTCCGCTTCCGCAGGAAGTTCCCGGCATGATGAAAGGCCTTGTGCAATGGCTCGGGGAGAACGAAAAACTGGTTCACCCTGCGGAACTGGCTGCGAAATTCCACACAAAGTTCACGGGCATTCACCCGTTTGCTGACGGCAACGGAAGGATGGCGAGGCTGCTTATGAATTACATACTGCAGCAGAAAGGGTTCCCGTTCACGAACATACCTTTAAAAAGAAGGGCGGCTTACATGAAAACACAGGCTGCGGGGAACATTAATAACCACAAGCCGTTCACAGGTTTCCTTGCGGAAGAGATAGTGCGGCAGCACCTGAAATCAGGGAAAAAAATTAATGCCGCAGGCGGAGATGGGGCGGTTCGATGAATGCTGTCGACAAGTTTGTTTTGGGAATGCTCAAAAATGCGCACGCAAAGGAGGCGTGCATAATGCTGCACGCACGCTCGAGGAACCTTTCCGAAATCATGCGCATGCTGCCGCGCGGGTGCAAGGTTCTCGATGTGGGGTGCGGCCTGGGATTGACAGGCGAGCGCCTTGCGAGGAAAGGCTATTCCGTGCGCGGGATAGAGGCGGACAAGGCGCTTGTGAAAGGGCGCGCGGCAATGCTCCCTTACCCCGTGTTCGGCGCGGGCGCGGAGAAGATGCCTTTCGCGGATGAAAGTTTTGATGTCGCTGTTTTTGCGCATGTGCTGCACCACATACCAAGGGCAAAGCACGCAAGGGCGATGCGCGAAACCGCGAGGGTGCTTAAGAAAGGCGGGAAGATGATAATTATAGAGCCGAAAGCGGGCGCGGTTTTTGATGAAGTGTGGGACGAGGCGTTTTTCTCCAAAAATTTCCACGGGTATTTCACGCCCTCATGCAGGTACAAATGCAAGACAAAGCGCGGGGCGAGGATGTTTGAAATAAACAGGGAAGATATAAGTTCGATGAGGTTCAATTACCACGGAAGGGGAGGAGGGCGATGAAGATTGCGCACTCCGCAGAAAGCCACGAAGGCGAAAGGGATGAAAATTGCGCTATTCACGGACACTTACAAGCCCCAGATAAACGGCGTGGTTACGCAGATTGAAAATACAGCCACGGCGCTCGCGGAAATGGGGAATGAGATACTTATTGTCGCCCCTGCAACAGGGCTGAAGTTCGAGGTGAAGGAGGAGAAGCGCGCAACCGCGCCCCGCAGCAAGGGGAAGCGCGGGGGCGGGAGTGCTGGAGGAACAACGGTTGTTTGCTTACCCTCAATTGCATTGCCTACCTACAAAGATTACAGGATTACTGATTTGCGTTCGGGAAGGCTGAACAGCGAACTCAAAAAATTCAAGCCCGAAGTTGTGCATGTGCAAACCCCTTTCGGGATAGGGGTGCTGGGCAGGAGATACGGGAAAAGGCACAGGGTGCCCGTGATTGGCACGTACCACACGCACATTCCCGAGTTCCTTATGTATCTCCCCCTGCCGCTCATCAGGAAAACCGCACCTGCAAAGCACCTTGCATGGGCGTACGTGAGGAGGTTCTACAACAAGTGCGATATTGTAACCGTGCCCAGCAACACAATGAAGCGCGAGCTGGAAAAAAAGGGCATTAAACATGTGCGCGTGCTGGCGAACGCGATTGATTTCAAAAGGTTCAACAAATTCGCGAAGAAAAAATACGCGCTCGCGCGCAAGGGGCGGACCAACAAATTCGCGAAGAAAAAATACGCGCTTTCGCGCACGGGAAAGGCGAAAATGATTTACTTCGGCAGGATAGGTTATGAGAAGAACATAGAGTTCCTGCTTTTCGCGCTGAGGGAGCTGCGGGCGCGCGGTGTCGATGCGGAATTAACAATCACGGGCTCGGGGCCTGCGCTCGAGAAAATAAAAAAAACCGCGCATGCGGAGGGTTTGGGGAAGAATGTTGTTTTCAACGCGCCGATGAAGAGCGACGCGCTTGCGAAGCATGTTGCGGGGCATGATTTTTTTGTAACTGCATCTACAATCGAGACACAAGGGTTAACTATCATGGAATCGATGGCAACAGGCTTACCCTGCATCGGGGCGGACTGCCTTGCAATTCCTGATTCAATAAAGGACGGGGTGAACGGGTTCCTTTTCAAGCCGTTCGACCATGCGGAGCTTGCTGACAAGATGGAAAAATTAATCCACTCAGAGGCGCTGAGGGAAAAAATGGGGAAAGCCGCGTTGAAAACCGCGCGCGCGTTCACAATCGAAAAGATTGCGAAGGAGACGGAGGCGCTGTACAAAGGGGCGCTGCGAAGGGGAAATAGGGCTGAGGAAGGGCACGGCGCAAATGTGGTGCATAAACGAAACGTTTAAATAAGTGTGGTGTATAATATTATACTATGGTTTTCATAAGGAAGATTAACGGCTACTATGTCCTCGTCCGTTCCGTAAGGAAAGGGAAAAAGGTAGTGAAAGAATCGCGATACATAGGCAAAACCCTGCCGCCAAAAGCGAGGCTGGAACGGCTGAAGGAAGAATTCATCAGGGAGACCGAGGAAGGCAGGTACAGGTACTTCTCGGCGGAGGAAGCGGCACGCATAGCGGAAATAAAGGAACGCAATGCAAAGGAGCTGAAATCGCTCAGCCCTTTGGAGAAAAGCAGGCGCCTCGGGCAGTTCATGATAAGGTTTACCTATGACAGCAGCAAGCTCTCGGGTGTTAATGTAACCCTGAGGCAGACCTCGCTCATACTCAAGGACGGCATAGTGCCGAAAGGTTTCAGGAGCCTCCGCACAGTGAAGGAAGTGGAGAACCACGAAAAGGGAGTTGTGGCTATAACGAAATTCAGGGGCAGGCTGGGCATGGGGTTCCTGAAAAAACTGCATAAAATACTTTTCGCGGGTGTGGATGATGCAATCACGGGAAAATTTCGGAGCGGGCTCAAAAGGGACGTGAAGATTGCGGGCACGCCCTATGTCCCGCCCAAATGGAACGTGCTTGATAAGGAGATTGCGGAATTCTTTAAATGGTACGGGGCAAACAGCAGGAGGCTGCACCCGCTGGAACTTGCCGCGCTTACGCACCTGAAAATAAACTCCATCCAGCCCTTTACGGACGGGAACAGCAGGGTTTCAAGGCTGCTTATGAACTGGATTTTGTGGAAGAAAGGCTACCCCATGATTGACATAAAGATAGAGGATATAGAGAATTATTACAACGCCCTCGACAAATACCAGATAGAGCGCAAGGAAAGGCCGTTTGTAAGGTATGTGATGGAGAAATATTTTGAAGGGGATTAGGGCGCGCGCAAATAAAAATTCGGCGCGCGGGTTCACTATCGGGAAGATTGCGAATGAAACCGAGGCGCTGTATAAGGGCGCTGTGAAGGGCAAAAAGGGAAGTTGACACGCCTTCAAACAAACAGCAACCTGACTGGCACAGTTCTCAGACAATGTTTATCTGAATCACATTAGACAGAACTGTGCCTCTCCAAATGCTGGCTTTAGCATCCACATGGCTAAGATAATAACACTGAATTTTATACACTCCTTTTTCTTTAATGCATAATGTTCCATCGCGAGGGTCATATATGTTGCCGGCAAAACCCGCCCCAGGTTTTAAGGTTAGAAACCACTCCGCCCCAAAAGGCCATGAGGATTCCATAAAAATCATACTCGAATCATATCTCAAAAGATTATCCGCAGGATCCATTATTTTAGGGCATACGCCACCGCCCCACTCGCCCCAAGACCTTCCCGTTAAACAAAGAAAATGGTGGATTAAAGCGGGTTGAGTCCCGATATTTTTTAAGGTTGCCTTAAGCGTTATACGCTCGCCCAATGAGTACCTGCGCTTATCGGCGTATATGGAAAATGCCAAATTATCCTTCGCATCCCACTTATTACTCTCCAAGATTTCCTTCAACAAAACATAAAAATTCGCGGGAGGAACCCGCCCAAGATTTTCGGAAAACCGAATAAATCTGCCAATAGGCTGAGTATTTATCCGTAAGTTGAATATTTCCAGACCATTGCCATAAAAAGTCATCGAATAATTCACTGGCCCCTCAACAACATTTTTGAGCGCTTTAGTGTGCCTCAGGCAATTTAAAAATTTAGATATCACCACCCCGTTATTCACTATTTTCCGGATAGGCTGCCCTCTGCTAAAGTGGGGGCGATTAAGGTCAGCCATTATATCAGATTCTATGAAGATCTCATCCGTTCCCTGAAGTTGGAATTTATCAACCAAATCAAATGTTTCAGCACAACACAAGCGTTCCATCTCTTCCTTTTTTGCCAAATAACTTTTTTCAAAATCATCTAAAAAATCGTCGCTCATAATGCGCTTTGCTATTTCGGCAGTTTTCTTATTCATACGAAATATGCGTTCACAGGACATTAAAAAAGAATGCGCCCTGCCTGCGGGCACGGCTTATCCCGCCCACATCCAGCAAAAATGCGGGAAGGTTTTTAAACCCTATATCCATCAAGATTGTATGGCAGGGTTAGTGCGGGGAAGGGCTAAAAAGCCCTGAAAACCCGCAAAAAAACCCGAAAAAACGCAAAAAACAAAAAACCGGAAAACCCCAAAAATAACCAAAAACCAACGAACCCGTTTCGGGTTCGTGTTTGGGTTTGTTGTTTGTTTTTTCAGATTTAAGGTTAAGCCAAATTCACACTTGGAGGTGTTTTAACATGGGCGGAGAACAGCAGATGAACCAGCCGGTGGTATTTCTCACGGAAGGTTCCAAAAGGGTAAGGGGCAGGGATGCCCAGAGGATTAACATACTCATAGCGCGCGCTGTGGCGCAGGCTGTGAAGAGCACGCTTGGACCGAAGGGAATGGACAAGATGATTGTTGACGAGCTCGGGGATGTGACAATAAGCAACGACGGCGCGACAATCCTCGGCGAGATGAGCATCGACCATCCCGCGGGAAAAATGATGGTCGAGGTCGCGAAAACGCAGGACGACGAGGTAGGGGACGGGACAACGACCGCGGTCATAATCGCGGGCGAGCTCCTGCACAAGGCGGAAAGGCTGCTTGACGACGACATACACCCGAGCATAATAATCAAGGGCTACAGGGAGGCGGCAAAAAAGGCAAAGGAGTTCTACAGGGAAATTTCCGACGACATCACATTCGACGACAGGAAGGCGCTGCGCGACATTGCAATGACCTCGATGACGGGCAAGAGCGCGGAAAGCGCGGGGGAGCTTGCCGATTTGGTTGTCGACGCGATACAGACGGTTGCGGACAAGGAAGACGGCAAGACAGTAATTAATATGGATAATATAAAGGTCGAGAAGAAGGTTGGAGCAAGCATAGCGGACAGCGAACTTGTCAAGGGAATCGTGATAGACAAGGAAATAGTGCACGCGGGAATGCCCAGAAACGTGAAGGGCGCGAAGATTGCACTGCTTGACGCCGCGCTCGAGATAAAGGACACGGAAACCGACGCGAAGATTGAGATAACATCTCCCGACCAGATGCAGGCATTCATAGACCAGGAAGAGAAGATGCTCAGGGACATGGTTGAAAAGGTAAAGGCCTCGGGGGCAAATGTGCTGATAACACAGAAAGGGATAGATGATTTGGCACAGCACTTCCTTGCGAAGGAAAAGATAGTTGCGGTAAGGCGCGTGAAGAAGAGCGACATGGACGCGCTTGCAAGAGCCACGGGCGGAAAGGTAGTGAGCAGGATTGCGGACCTTTCGGAATCCGACCTCGGAAAAGCCGCGGTTGTAAGGGAGAAGAAGATTGCGGGCGACGAAATGGTGTTTGTGGAAGGGTGCACAAACCCCAAGTCTGTTTCGCTGCTTGTGCGCGGAGGCTCGGAGCACGTTGTTGATGAGGCGGAGAGGGCGGTGCACGACGCAATAGGCGCAACCTCCTCGGCGGTAAGGGACGGCAAGATTGTCAGTGGCGGCGGAAGCTCGGAGATAGAGGTCGCGATGAAACTCAGGGAATACGCGAAGAAGTTCGGCGGAAGGGAGCAGCTTGCGATAGAGGCGTTCGCCGAAACCCTCGAGGTAATTCCCCGCACGCTCGCGGAAACCGCGGGAATGGACCCGATAGACACGCTTGTCGGCCTCAGGAACAAGCACACCGGCAAGGAAGGCAAGTATATAGGCGTCGATGTCTACAATGCGAAGTTCTCCAACATGAAGGAGGCGAAGGTTATAGAGCCGCTGAGCATAAAGACGCAGGCGATAACCTCGGGTTCAGAAGTCGCGGAGATGCTGCTGCGCATCGACGATATCATAGCGGGCGGGAGCAAGAGTTCGGGGCCCAGGATGCCGCCCGGAGGCATGGGCGGAATGGGCGGAGACATGGGGGATATGTAACTGCCGCCAGCAGGGCAGTTTTGCCAACTTTTGGGAAGCGGGAGTGAGCTCAAGGCGACGCTATTCGGCTTGAGCCGAATGCGCGCATTTTGCCGCAAGGCAAAATAGCGACGACCGCGCTCCCAAAAGCTGATGGGCGGAGACATGGGGGATATGTAAACCCTCTGCACGGCGAAGTTGTTCAAATTCGGGGGCGGAAAACAGTAACCGCCCCCGACCTTATTTTTTTTGTTTTTTGCGGCACGGAAAACCTGTACAAGTCCAAACCCTATTTTTTAAATCATGTTTGTGCAGTATTTTGTCAATATGGGCAACGAAAATTTCCTCACCCCTACTCTCGGGAAAGTCGCGCTCAGCGCGCTGCTAACCCTGACTTATTTCATCCCGTGGGTTTATGAAGTGCCTTTGCTCGCGCTTGTGCTCGTGATTTACATACCGCTAAGGCTTGCCGCGGAGGCGCTGGGAGGCGGAATTTTCGGGCTTGCGGAGTGCAGCGCAGGTAACTGCTTCCCCGATTCTTTCCCGCTTGCGGCGATGGCGGTTGTATTTATTTACACATATATTATAGTAAGTGCGGTGATTGCGATTCTCGGCGGGATTGGTTCGGTTACGTCAGGCGCAGGCGGAGGAAGCGCAACGCAGGGAGGCGGGAAAAATGAAGAAAAATAAACCCGTGCAGGGGCTTCCCGAAACGCTCATAATCGCGGGGCTTGCAAGGAGCGGCAAGGACACCGCCGCTTATTTAATCTGCGAAAAATTCGGCTATGTGAAATTCAACCTTTCGGATGTGCTTGCGGAGGAACTTGAAAGGCGCGGCGAACAGGTGACGAAAGAGGCGATGGCGGGGCTTGGTGATGAACTAAGGGCAAAGGAAGGGATGGGCATTGTTGCGCGGATGCTTGCGGCAAAAATACCCGCGGGAGGGAAGGTCGTGATTACGGGCGCGAGGTCGCCCGAGGAAGTTGCATACATAAAAAGCGTGCGCACGGGCGCGAAGGTTGTTGAAATATACGCGGAGGGGGAAAAGCGCTTTGCGCGCAGGAGCAACGCCGACCCCGCGGAAAGGGGGAAGTTCTTCGCGCGCGACAGTGCGGATGAAAAGAACAAGGGCCTGAAAACAGTTCTTGCGGGCGCGGACATAAGGATTGCGAATAACTCGTCAATGAGCGAACTGAGAAAAAAAATAATGGGCATTAACCTCGCATAGCCGCACCCGCAAGGTTTAAATAGAAGAATGCGCTTTTAGATGCGGTGATTTACCGATGGATGACATCCTTATACAGACGATATCAAACCCTAGCTATCTTGTCAATTGGCTTACGACGGTCGTAATCGGGCTTGTCGCTGCAGTTGCATTGATTATAGCGGGGTGGATCATCGGCACAATCCTAAAGCAAGTGGTTGCAAAACTGCTGCAGATGCTTCAGCTCGACGAATGGGCTGCCAAGCACAAGCTGAAGGATGCTGTCGGCGGGGTTCCCTTGTCAAGGCTGACAGGGAGCTTCGTAAAGTGGTTCACTGTGCTACTGTTCCTGCAAACTGCGGTATACGTCATAAACCTTGGGCCGCTGGTAATGTTCCTTGGAGAGCTGATAAAGTGGCTTCCGGCGTTCATTGCAGGCGCGTTCATACTTGTGATGGGCCTGTTGCTGACGAAGTTCGTCAAGGACAAGGTAGTTGCAACCAACATGGCACACAAGAAGACAATCAGCGCGGTGCTTGAGTTCCTTATACTCTACCTTGCGCTTGTGCTCGCGATGAGGAATGCAGGCCTGGATGTAACAGTCCTTGAGCAGGCATTCGTAAACGCGTTCACTGCGTTTGCCATGATGATGGCAATAGTTCTGGGGATTGGTTTCGGCCTGGCTTACTGGAAGGATATCAAACAGTTGGCTACGGAGATAAAGAAGGACTACAAGCTCTGAAATTAAGGGCCTGGGAAATCCTTCCCCTCTCTTTTTTATTTATTTACATACGTGCCCGAGTAGCGGGTTATGCCCCCGCGCGGAGGGTTAGCCGCAGGGCTGCAAATGGTTTGGCGCAGGAGGCGGACAGCCTTTGCAGGCAGCGGGCCGAACGCTGCCGGAGCGCACGGGAGAAGTTCGGGGGTAAATACGCCGAAAGGCGAATAAATACCTTTAAAACCATTTGTATGGGGAAGTTGATTATAATCGAAAAGGCTGGTTGAAATGGGAAATGTTGCTGAACTCAGGCCGTTCTCCAAGAAGGTGGACCTTGTTGTAAAGGTGCTTGAGAAGAACGAGGTGCGCGAGGTCACGAGCAAGCTGGACAATTCGCAGCACAAGGTTACGGAGGCGCTTGTTGCGGACGCAACAGGAAGCGTGCTCCTCACGCTCTGGGACGACGCAATAGAAAAGGTCGAGATTGGCAAGAGCTACGCGATAACGAACGGCTATACATCTACATTCAAGGATTCTGTGAGGCTCAACATAGGGCGCTACGGCGAGTTCAAGGAAGCGGAGAAGGAAGTCGGGGAAGTCAACACGGAGAACAACGTCAGCGGGAAGGCATCCGCCTGATGCGCGCGCCGCGGAGAATGGTTCACATGGCTGCTTCGGGATTTTTGGAACTCACGCGGGGGCGGTATCAAATACGCCCGCACACCTGCTTCTGAACCGCTGCGCGGAACCACAAGCCTGTTGTTTTTCCCGCAGTTGGCGGAATGTGCCACAACCCCAAACCGCGCCGGCGGAACCACAAACTATTTATTTGTTCTTTACACAGTTAGTTATTGCATTTCTTCATGCATTCGGGCGTATAGCTCAGCCTGGCAGAGCATTGGTCTTATACACCAAGTGTCGGGGGTTCAAATCCTCCTACGCCCACTTTCGGAGGCGCCCTGAATGGCTGTGAAAAAACCCCTCGAGCCCTACACCCGCGAAAAGGAGGCGGAAGTTAAGAACTTCTGGGATGCGCGCGGGATTGCGGAAAAGGCGCGGAAGCAGAACCGCGGCAAAAAGGAACAATGGTACATGATGGACGGCCCTCCTTATGCAACAGGGCACATACACATGGGCACTGCCCTGAACAAGGTGCTCAAGGACTGCATGATGCGCGCCAAGCGCATGCGGGGCTTCGACGTTTTTGACAGGGCGGGATATGACACGCACGGAGTTCCCATCGAATACCAGATCGAGAAGGAACTCGGCACGAAAAACAGGAAGGACATAGAGAAGTTCGGGGTCGGGAATTTCGTAAGGAAGTGCAGGGAGTTTGCAACAAGGTTCATAGGCACGCAGAACGGCGAGTATAAAATGCTGGGGGTGTGGATGGACTGGGAGAACCCTTACCTTACGCTGCGCAACGAGTACATTGAAGCCGTGTGGTGGACATTCAAGAGCGCTGAGGAGAAGGGCCTGCTTTACCGCGGGCAATATCCTGTTCACATCTGCCCGCGCTGCGAGACCGCGGTTGCGTACAACGAAATCGAATACACGAAACTTTCGGACATGTCGGTTTATGTGAAATACAAAATAAAGGAAAGGGGTTCGGGAAAGGAAAATGGTTCGGGCGCGCGAAACGCAAAAGGCCATGGTTCCGCCGGTTCGGGGCAGGGGAACCGCTACTTTATCATATGGACAACGACACCCTGGACTTTGCCGGGCAATACGGGAATAATGGTTCACCCGAATTATGAATATGCGGAGGTCGAACTCAGCAGCGGCGAACACTGGATTCTCGCAAAGGAACTCCTGCAGGGGATTATGGATGCCGCCGAGGCGGGATACCGCGAGGTTAAGGTTTGGAAAGGGAGCGAGCTCGCGGGAACGGAATACGAGGAGGCGCTTGCCGAGGAAATGCAGGGGAAAAAACCCGAACTCAAAGGCATGAGGCGCGTTGTCCCCGGCGGCAGGTATGTGAACCTTGATGCGGGAACAGGCCTCGTCCACACGGCACCGGGGCACGGAAGGGAGGATTATGAGGTAGGGAAGGAAAACGGCCTGCCTGCTTTGTGCCCTGTGGGGATTGACGGCATACTTACCGCGGAGGCGGGAAAGTACGCGGGCGGAAGGGCGAGGGAAATTGACGCGCAGATAATTGCGGATTTGGAGGCAAAGGGCGCGCTGGTGTATAAGCACCCTTACACGCACGATTATCCGCTGTGCTGGAGGTGCAAGACGCCTTTGCTCATGGTGAGCATTCCGCAGTGGTTCTTCAAGATAAGCGATATACAGAAGCGCGCGCTTGCGCTGAACAAAAAGGTAAACTGGGTGCCCGCATTCATGGGCGACAGGATGCAGAACTGGCTCGAAAGCATAGGCGACTGGCCTGTATCGAGGCAGAGGTACTGGGGAACGCCCTTGCCTATTTGGGTCTGCGAGAACGAAAAATGCGGCGCGCGCGTTGTTGTGGGGAGCATGAAGGAGTTGGGCAAACTTGCGAAACTTCCTAAGAACCTCGGCCTGCACAAGCCGGAGATTGATGATGTGGTTTTCAAATGCAAAAAATGCGCGGGCAAAATGAGGCGCGTGCCGGAGGTAATGGATGTGTGGTTCGATTCGGGCGTTTCCTCGTGGGGCGCGCTGGATTACCCTTTGCGCACGGACCTTTTCAAGAAGTGGTGGCCCGCGGAATTCAACACCGAAGCAACTGACCAGTTCAGGGGATGGTGGAACTCGCAGGCGATATGCTCGATTATATGCTTCGACAGGCTCCCTTACGAAGCCGTAATGGTGCACGGGATGGTGCTCGACGTGAGCAAGAAGAAGATGAGCAAGAGCGCGGGGAATGTTGTGCAGCCGATGGAGGTTATTGAGAAATATAATGTCGATTACCTCAGGCATTACCTTGTGCTCAACTCCAAGGGCGCGGACATAACGTTCGACTGGGAGGCGTTCAGGGACATAGGCAGGTTTTTCAACACATTCTGGAACACTTACAATTACGTGAGCATTTACCTTGCGCTTGATTTGGGGATGAAGCCTGCAAAGGGGCTTGAGGTTGAGGATGAGTGGATACTCAGCAAATTGAACACGCTCGTGCGCGAGGCCCTTGACGCTTACGACGGCTATGTGCCGTCGAAGGCGGCGGCGCTTATCGAAAGGTTTGTTGTTGATGATTTGTCGCGCACTTACATAAAACTGGTTAGGGAGAGGGTAAGGGGCAAAAGCGGGAAGGCGGTGGAAGCGACGCTCAACAACTGCATATTCACGCTTTTGCGTTTGCTTTCCCCTATAACTCCACATGTTACGGAATATATTTACCAGCACGCGCGCTCCGGGAAGATGCCCGAATCCGTGCACTTAGCGGGAATGCCTGCGGTTGACAAGAAAATGATTGACGCTGCGCTGGAGAAGGAGATGGAGCTTGCAATGGCGCTCGCGCAGGAGGCGCTCGCACTGCGCGAGGAGAAGAAGCTGAGGCTGCGCTGGCCGCTGAAGGAACTTGTTGTTGCCACGGAGAAAGGCACGGAACTGAAAAAAACAAAAAACATCCTCGCGAAGATGGTTAACGTGGGGGAGGTTGCTGAACAGAAGAAAGGCGGGAGTAAGCCAAAGGGTGAGTATGCTGAGAAAGCCGTGAACGACAACCTTGTGCTTTACCTCAACATCGCTTCCGACACGCAGATGCGCGAGGAGTGGGAACTTATGGAACTGCGCAGGCGGATACAGGATGCGAGGAAGCAGGCAGGGTTAATGCCGCAGAAGTTAGCGGAACTCAGGATTGCGTGCTCGGATGCCGGGTTCCTGAAGAAATACGGCAAGAGGCTAGAGAAGGAGACAAACACCAAGCTAGTGCAGTTAAAGGGCGGAAAACAAGAGGGGTTCCGTTGGGAGGAGAAGCTGCTCGAAAGGGAGTTTGCTATTGAGGTCGTGAAATAGGCATGGTGCTTGTATGGAGAAAAACAAAAACCAAAAAATAACGGATTTTAGTTCCGGTTCCGCGGGCGCTGGCGATTTGGTTAAAGCCATGCACAGCGCGGGCTTCCAGGCTTCGCATTTGGCGCAGGGCACGGAACTCACGCAGGAAATGCTCGCGGACAAAGAATGCACTGTTTTTTTCGGGTTTACCGCTAACCTTGTGGCGAGCGGAGTGAGGGGAAATATTGCGGAACTGTGCAGGAAGAAGAAGGTGCACGCAATCGTCACAACCGCGGGGGCGATAGACCACGACATAATCAAGTGCTTCATGCCTTACGAAATGGGCGAGTTCAGCGCGGACGATGCCGCGCTGCACAAAAAAGGAATAAACAGGATAGGCAACATTTTCGTGCGGGACAGGGGGTTCGAAATTCTTGAGAAGAAGGTGCAGGGCTGGCTCGAAGAAGTTTACAAAAAAAACAAAACAACAAACCCGTCGCGGCTGGCGGGGTTCATTGGTTCGAAGCTCGGCGGGGAAGCGGGGAAGGCCGCGGAAGGCAGTTTCCTTTACTGGTGCGCGAAGAATAGAATACCGGTTTTCTGCCCGGGCATTACGGACGGCGCAATAGGGCTGCAGATGTATTTTTTCAAGGAGAGGAAGCCCGACTTTGCGTGCGATGTAACAGGGGACATGAAAACTCTCGCAAATCTGGTGCTTAATGCCGGGCGCACGGGCGCAATCGTGCTCGGCGGCGGCATTGCGAAGCACCACATAATCGGCGCGAACATCCTGCGCTCGGGGCTGGATTACGCGGTTTATGTCACAACCGCGCAGGAGTTCGACGGCTCATTGAGCGGCGCGCAGACGCGCGAGGCGAAAAGCTGGGGAAAATTAAAGGAGCACGGGAGGAGCGTTACGGTTAACTGCGACGCCACAATAGCGTTTCCGCTGATGCTTGGGGCGCTGAGGGGCAGGGGAGAACTGTAACTGCGCCGAACCCGCGCGGGGGCAACGTGGGTGCGGGGGCAATTGTGATTGCGCGGAACCCCGCGCGTGGGAAGGGAGTTGTTGCGGCTGCGCCTAACCCTGAACGGGCACGGGGGCGGTTGTTGCGCATGCCTTCGGGCGCCGTAATTGCGCCGAACCCTGCTCACGGGGGAAAGGGTATATTTTAATTGCAATCGGCGCATAGTGGAATAAGGACGGGGATTGCAAAGGGGGCACGGGGATGGAATACACAATCGCATATTTTATCGCTTCCCTTGCCGCGCTCGCGGACAGCTTTTTCGTTTTTGCGAATATAGTGCTTCTCACCTTCATCGCGGGCGCGCTTGTGAAGTTTGCCGACGACCTTTCCGACGGCAGGATTAAGGCGGATGCGAGGGTTGCATACGCGCTTGCGCTTGCATACGGGCTGCTTCTGGGGGTCGTGCTTTCGCTGAAAACCGAGACAATGACATGGGGGCTTGCGGTTGTTGCTGCGGTGCTCGTTTACGGGAAGGTCGACAAGGCGCACCAGTTCGGTGTTGCTGCAATAATTGCCGCGCTTGCTTTCCTCGGGATTCCCGAAATCGAGTTCCCGCTTTTTGCCGCATTCCTGCTTTGTGCGGTGCTCGACGAGGCGCTGAGCGACAGGGGGGATAGGGCTGAAAAGAGGGGCGAGGAAACGAACGCGCTTGTGAAGTTCGCGCTCGGGAGCAGGCTGCTGCTCCCCCTCGCGTGCATAATCGCGGGCTTTGCGCTCGGGAAGTATATTTACATAGTCGCAATGGCGGGCTTCGAAATAGGGTATGTGATTGCCGCGGGGGCGCCCGCGCTGCTTAAGGAAAAGAAGAAATGGCCAGCGGGCGCGAACGCGGGGAAGTGAGCCTGCCTGCTGGCGGGTGCAAAAAGGGTTTAAATACTGCTTCATATCAATATAAGTTGCCGTGATGCGTTTGGGCGTGGTGTAATGGGCGCTGCAGAAAGATTTATGCAGATATATGCCGACCTCCCTTTGAATGTGAGAAAAGAGATAGTTTTGGTTGTGGATGACGAGCCCATCACGTGGAATGTGGCATACCGGGAGATAAGGGGCGGGACTGCGCTGGGGGCAAAAATACTGAATAAACTTGAGGCGCTGAAAATCATAGGTGGCGGCAATGGCAATAAGTAAGGATGAAATAAAAAAACTGGTCATTGCCAGGCTGGAAACCATGCCGCCGACAATGAAAATTTCGCTGGGCAGCATGGGGGTCTTCAGCAAAGAAGAACTTATCGGGGAAGTAAGGCAGGGCAGCAAGATTGGGGAAAAAATAATAGAAATACAATTAAGCTATCTGCGCTCATTCTCAAAATAGGGGCGATTTTGTGGAATTCTTTATTACCCTGCCCGAACACGACGACACTACCGCATACCTTTCGGCATGGGCTGGCGAACTTATAGAGCTGGCTAAGCAGAAGGGGCTTGCTGTTTTTGAGTTCAGGAGGGAAAGGGCAAGCGCCGCGGAGGTTGGCAAATTTCTCGGCAGAAAAAACCCGAAACTGGCAATGTTCAACGGCCACGGCGGCGAGGATTGGGTCGCGGGGCACAGGAATGAAGTCCTGATAAAGAGCGGGCAAAATGAACGGCTGCTTAAGGACAAAGTTATTTACTGCCGCTCGTGCAGTTCCGCGGCAAAACTCGGGAGGGACTGCGTGCAGTCGGGAGCAGCTGCTTTCATAGGATACTGCGATTTGTTCGGCTTTCCCATTAATCCCCAGAAGAGCGCAACCCCTCTGCGGGATGAATTTGCGAAACCGTGCCTGGACGTGTCAAATCAGGCGGTCAAATCGCTGCTGAAGGGGAATACGGCAGGTGAAGCATATGTAAGCTCCCAGGCGGCAGCCGAAAGGTGGATTGAGAAATTGCAGCAGAGCGATGCCCCGCCCGAAGCCCCCCATCTCCTGCTGTGGCTGCTGTGGAATAAAGCACACCAGAAAATTCACGGAAACAAGAGTGTACGGCTTTGAGCGGTTCAAAAACGGCTTGAATAAGTTTCCGCGCCCGTTCTGTTGGCGAGCATTTGCCGGGAACGGCTGTAATTGGCGTGCAGCGGAGCCGACCCCAAGCGGGGGAAATGCTTAAGCCGAGAAGCGCCGAGTCGTAAGAAAAAACCCGAATGGGAGGTGGTAATGGCTGTTAGGCATGCGGGCGAGGGTTCGCGGGGGCACAATTAAATTCAGCCGAGGCGCCTGTGTTTCAGAAAATGAAATATTTATATTTTGAATTGCCGTTTATTGCATTGGCAGCATAGCCTGATGTGGCGTTATGGGCAGAAATCCGCGGGCAAAAATCGGGCAGAAACCAGGCAGATTGGGGCAATTTGCGCTCTGGTTCAAGCCGAGCTGGAGAATGACCTTTGATGAATATGCCAACTTTTACCACGGGCTTAATCCGAAAAGCAGGGAAAAGCTGAGGCGGCTGTCAGAGGCTGGAAAGGACGAAGGAAAAAGATTCCGCTACATGGCGAGGAAGTACGGCAAAATTTACAGTTCGGAAGACAATATAATTGACCATAGGGCTCTTGTTGAGGGCGTTTCCAGATTAAACCTGCCAAAGGGGGCGACGGTCGCAAGTTACGGCGCGGGAAACCTGCACCACGAATGCTTCCTTGCCAAGGAGTTTCCGAATATCGGCAAAATTATCGGCGTAGAGCCCCTTCGCGAGATGGCGAAACAGGTGCCGAGGGTTGCGCTCAACATACTGGGGCCCAGGGGGCGCAAAAAAGTTTCCGTTGTGCCCGGCACATTCGAGGAATCCCCCCTGAAAGAAAAATCGGTTGACCTGATAATTTCCAACGAGTCGTTTCACCATGTGAAAGATGCAGAAAAGGCCCTCGGCCACATGTTTTCAAGGCTGAAACCGGGCGGCGGGATAGTTATTGTTTATCGCCCGGAATACCGTACGCGCCCGCCAAAACCTGCTGAAATTGCCGCGCTCATGGAAAGGTTCGGGGCAAAGGCCGTTGAGAGCAGGGCTGTGCGAACAGACAGCAAGGAGCCGAACAACAACATCCATCTGATAGTTGGGCGAAACGGCAGGTAGGGAATTATTGGGGGGGGCGGCAGTGCGCGCGGGAGGTTTCGCGGGGGGTATATTTCCGATGGGCGAGGAGAGGGTAATCGAAGCGCAGTGGGGCGACGAGGGCAGGGGCAAAATTATTTAAGCATGGAGAGCACATTCTGTATGGTGTTTTTGTGCCGAAGTTCCGCAGCGGTATGGACCCCTTCGGGGGCATGGGCCCTCTTAGGAGAAAACAAAGGCCGAAGCCCGTCAGGCGCAATGGTGCAATAAAAAGGTTCTTTAAAAAAAAGAAAAAACAAAACATCATGCGGAACCTTTGCGGCCTGGCAAATAGGGCGGGCATAGAAATAAGGAATCACGGTTATGTTCTCTTCCAGTTGGGAATTCCCCGCAACGCCGCCTCGCAGATATTGCATGCGCACTTCAAAAGCCTCAAGGTGGGCGGGGCAAACGCAATAAAGAATGCAGCCAGCCAGATGAACAGCCAATACGATATTGCTGCACTCGGGCCGAGGAAGGAGATTACGGATGCTGCCAAGAAGCTTATTAAAAAGCAGCTGCGGGAGATGGGCATTCCCGCGCATTAAATTGCATTTGGCGGGAAAACCCCCTATATGAAAAAATTCTTCGGGGGAGGTGATGGGGGCGCAGGGGCATGCGGGCGAGGGTTCGCGGGGGCTTCAGGGGGCAAATATTTAAACTTCGGGGCCGTTATTCTAACAGGTGCGCAGATGTCAAGAATGGTTCTTGCGGCAATGAAGAAGCACACCACGCCGAGCGAGTTCGTGAAAAAGTTCCTGCTGCCGAGCATCAGGCGCGGCGGAATTCCCGCGCGCTCAAAGGAATACTGGGGGAAATTCAGGGAAGCATACGGACACCCGGAGTTAAAGCTGCCAAAGGGAAACTTAACAAACATAACTTTCTATGATATAAAAAACCCGAAAAGGCTTTGCTATTTCAGCCTACAGCACACAGCCCTCAAGAACAGTAAGGCAACTCCGCCAAATGTGCAGGTGTTCCACGGTCTTTTTGTCAAAATCGGTGATAAAGATTGGCAACAAGGGAAGGAAATTGCTGGCGCCACCAATGCACAACATCCGGGAAAGGTCGGAAGCATTTCAGAGTACATTCCATTAAGCCACGAGTCACTAAAACGCTGGCGCCCTGTGATGCGTGTGCAAGGGGGAGGTAAGTTCAAAGATAGGGTATTCGTGCAATATGGCGTAAGCCACGAATTGTTTAATGAACTGCAAAAATACGATAGGGCAGGGGAGGATTTTAATCGTTTAAGGCACGCTTTTGATTTTCTCAGCGGAAAAAGCACGACAGAGCGTTTTGCGCGACAGCTTAGGTTGGACCACGGTTCTGAAATGCCATACAAGGATTTTACCAAAATATTGGGGGAATATGGGCGGAAGAGGCTCGCAAATATTTTGCAGGAAGGGCTTAGAATTACGCCCCACGGCTGGCTGGACGAAAAGAAAAAAAGCGAGATTTTTAAAGAAATATCTAAAAAAACTGCAGAAGAGTTTGAAGTTGACAAGCAGTTTGTCGAAAAAAAACTGGCACAGAATGTTGTTTATGCATGTGCCAACAACCGAAAAATTGTTGAAGGCGTCCTTCGCGACCTGCGCGAGTTCCCGAACGTCCGCTCCGTGCCTGTGCGCGGAAACCAAGGCGGCAGGTAAAAAATCGGGGCGGTTTGTGCCCGAACAATGCCTTTAGGCGCACCGACCCCATCAGGGGGAAAGGCTTAAAGCCGAAAACGCCGAGGCGTAAGAAAAAACCCGAATGGGAGGTGGTAATGGCTGGGGATGACAAGGTTTTCAGGGGAGGGGGTTCGCGGGGAAGCGCTGCGGAATCTTTTTATATTTCGATCCCCAATGTATAGTGATGATAAAGGCAAGCAAGACAAAAGGACTGCCATCAGGCTATAAAACCGCCAAACAGAGGATAGAAGAAACGCGATTCATAGACTTTATGGAAATGTCCTACTTCAAAGACAAGGGAACTGCGGGCAAAATGCGCCGTGGAATTCTTTTTCGAATGCCATGGTTTGGGATTAGGTCGTTTAAAAAAGGCACCGAGAAATCGCATATTCATACGCACCCTGAGGCAGTTTTGGACGCTCTAGCGCCGGAACTTCGCGGCATCGCCACTTCCTCTTTACCTTCCATCGGTGATTTAAGGGCATTCGTCGGAGATGCCTGGAGCAGGCGCAAAAAGATAAACGTCTGGCATATTGCGACTATTAACCCTTATGGGAAGGTTATTGGGTATTACCACCTCAAGGCACAAAAAAAATTGATTGATATGCCGATGAAAGAAGCATCAAAGTTGCGCGCCACCTTGAGGCATTTGCACACTAAGATTGGGCAGGAGAAGTCTTCAATTGCCCGCTATTCCAAATATCGCAACTTTGTCCGCAGTTTGATTGAGAAGGGATATTTTACCGAGAAAACGACTCCGATGCCAGGGTATGAATATGATGCAGTCAGGGGGATATTTGTAGAAAAAGGGGGAAAAAAGGCAAGTAGTGCGCTCGCGCGCAGCTGCGAACGGCTTTGCTTGCCCGACAAACCGCGGCGCGGGCCGCCGCACTGGAAACCCACCCTCATAGCCATTTATAAACGGGGCGGCAGGGATAATATTTTATAGAAGTTGAAACACTATATGGGCGGTTTAATGGCTTCCAGAAGCGCGAGGGAGAAGGCTATAGACAACCTGCTTTTGCTCTATTCGATTAGCGAAGCGAACAGGCACGGAAGGGCGGAAGGCATCACAAAGCTTGTGAAAATCATATTCAAGGCAGAGCACAGCCTGCAAAAAGAGAGGATAAAGGCGTTCAGCTATCCCTTTGTGCGCTACCACTACGGCCCGTTCTCATTTGAACTCGGCTTCGAGGACTACCAGGGCCTGGTGGAGGAGGGGCTCATAACTTCAAACGCCAGGCTTACCGCCAAAGGGAACGCAATACTCAGGGAAATGGCGCCTGTATTTGAGGATAACAAGGAAATCATGGCAAGGATTGCGAAAGTTGTCCGTGCCGAATCCGGCCGCAACTTGGCGGAACTGAAAAAAGAAATCTATGCAATGACCATAAAAACCCCTGCCGGCGACCTGCCTATCGGAGAAATGCCCGAAAAAACCCCGCTCCTGATTAACCTGCCCGAGGAAAACGCGAAGAAAATTTTTAAAATAGACGAGGGCTGGCTTGAGACCCTGATGACTTACCTGAACGCCGAGGAATGCGAATCCCTCAAAGCCGCTGCTGCCAAAGCCAAAGGGGAGAGGGCGCTGACATATGCAAGGGTCTTCGGGGGCTAATTACGAGGCGCGGTTCACATCCGTCTTCCAGAAAAACTTTGGCAAGCTGGAAAAGGCCGTGCAGGAAAGAATAAAACATCTCGTCGACGGCGTTATCGAAAACCCGTTTTATAACAGCCCTTTTCTTGCGGGGCAGTTCAGGGGAAAGAGGAAAAAAAGGGCGGGAAAATACCGCGTGACTTTCGCAGTTTGCGAGGAGTGCAGAAGGCTTGGGCACACTGCCTTAAACGGGTGTGCTGATTGTACCGGCATGGATAATGAGGCCATAAAGTTTTTTGACTGCGGGCACAGGGACAAGTTTTACGATTAGGGCACACGGCTGCATAATAGAGATTCTTGCCAATTTTGCCGGGTGTGATGGGGGCGAACATATGGGCAAGGAAATCCGCGATGAAGTCGTTAAGGAAATGATTGAGTCCTGCCGCAGGCACATCAAGAAATACGGGTTCAGGAGCAGGACAGTTGCCGATTTGGACAAACTGGCAAGCGGCAGGCTCAGCCCATCAAATGCAGCGCCAGCATAATAACGCTGAAAACGACCGCAACCGCGAGCACGAACTCCGGGCTCAGCTTCGGGCCGCCGCTTTCGACATCGAAGAAGCGCATTATCCCTATGCTCGAGCTCGGCCCGGAACCCTGGGATGCGGAAGGGCTTTTCTGGAATTTCATTTTTTCACCTTTGCTTTGGCGGCACAAGCGCCGCCAGGGCCTTTTCACATTTTCATGCGCGGCAAGCCCGCGCATAACCCAACAAAAACAATTAAATATGCGGGGTTACTATTAGATTAGTGCCGACCAAGGCATAAAAACCTTTTGGTTCGGCTGAGCGGGTGCGGGTTTGCAGCTGCGGCGAACCCTGCAGACCGAATCGGCGAAATGGAAAGGGTGTTTTTGGTGAGTGGGAATGCGGCAACCTTGCAAAGCCCGATGTGCGGAAGGTGCGGGCAATGAACGGAATGCGGCAGGCATATTGCGGCGCAAAGGGCGGTGCGTGAAATGAACGGAATGCAGCAGCAGTCTTTGCCATACCTGGCGTACAGGGCCGCAATCCTGCTCGTGCTTGTTGGAGTGCTGCTCGGCGTCGTGATGTGGGTCTTCGGCTGCAATGTTATCCCCGAGGGCTGCACAGTGTGGCGGGCGGTTTTCGGCGAGCCGCAGGTGCTGATTGTTTACGGCGATGACGGGCTGGGGGACCCGCAGCTGCTGCAGAGCGTACTCGGGGACAGGGGGCGCATAGGCGTTAGGGCGCGCACCGCGCACATCGATACCGTAACCCTCGGGAACCTGAAAAAATACCAGCTTGTAATTGTGGAGCACGCGCGCACAATGAGCACCGAGAAAATGAAGATGCTTGTGGATTACGCAATCGGGGGAGGAAGGCTTGTATGGACGGGGGACGCGGGAGCGGAACTTGCTTCGGGCGACAGGATGCTTTACCAGTACGAGCGCGCGGGCCTGGATATATGCGAGGACATAGACCAGGAGAAGCTCTGGCGCGACAAGCAGCTGAAGATAGACGACATAAACTGCATGTGGCGCGCGCAGGTTAAGGAACTCAGCCCGTGGGCAAGGCATTACCGCGACGGGGACAGGAACCTCAGCATAAACCTCGACACGATGCTTAACCTCAGGTACATAGGGAATTACTGCCAGTTCAAGGATTGTAAAAGCGGGGCGCCGCAGATAGGAAGGCTTGACATAGGGCAGGAGAACGAGCACCCGCTGATTTACGGCCTGAACCCGAACCTCATAATGTATGGGGATTTCGCGATTGTGGACGAGGAAGGGGGAAGCAGCACGCGCGTGCTCAGCGTGGATTACGGCGGGAACCTTATCTCGAAGAACAAAATGGATTTGGGAAGGAACTTTCCGGTTATCGTAACCGCGGGGACTGGAGAGAGGTGGGCTTATTATGCCCTGCCCCCCGAACAGTTCGTCAGGCCGAACGAGCCGGGGGAGGAATGCACCGAGCACTGCTACTACAGCCTTGTGGAGAATATGTATTACGGCATGCTGAGGATTTCGTAGGCGCAAGGGCTGGGGAAAAGTTTATTAACCCCAAAGCGGTTAATGTTTACGCTGCGCAGCGCGCATGCGTAAGGTATATAATCAGAGTGAAGCAGAAATATAATCGGGAAAACCGCTGGAAAGGTGAATTGATGTATCCTGAAGAGGGGGGCGCGGCACCGGAACCCGGGGGCGGGGGAAATTTCAAGTACGCGGTAACGCACAACCTTGAGGGGCTTATTCCCGTTATTCTCATTCTTGTGATAGGGTTTTTCCTTGCGGTGCAGTTTGATGTGATAACCAGCAACACGCCCGTTGTGGGGGTTGTTGCGGACATTATAAAGGGCAAGAGCCAGCCATCGAGCATGCTCATAATAGGCGCGACATCGCAGGAAGTAATAACAATACTCGACGACTCGCGCGATCTTGTGGCATACAGGATAATGGACCCTTCCATGCTTGAGAGGAACCCGAAGGAGCAGCTGGCATATTACGATATTGTGATGCTCGACCAGCAGGAGCAGGCGAATAAGTCGGTATCGCGCGAACTCGGCGAAGCCATAGAGGGCTACGTAAAGCGCGGCGGGAAACTGATTGTTGTGCTTGACTCGGGAATAACAAGGCCGGGTGCGCCGGATGTTGCGGGATGGAAGAACACCTTCGGCAGCGTCGTGCCCGTGGACTGCGACAGGGTAATAAACAACCAGCCCGTGTGCATGAACAGGATAAGTGTAATGGGCAAGATATACCGCATAGACGAGGAACACCCCATAATGCGCGGCATACCTGTTGCGCCCGCGGATCCCATGGTGAACGAATATTTCACGGTACTTGATGTTACCACGGACGGCAAGGAAATTGCATACATCGAGGATGTCGGCCCCACAAAGAAGCAGTACCCCGCGATTGTGGAGAAGAAGCTTGTGATTGGCAAGAGCATCTATTTCAACTATAACCCGGGCACAACGCGCGGGATATTTGAATCAACGCTCAGGTACCTGAAGTAAAGGGTTCCTGCATAAGGGCATTGTTCCAAAACAGGCAGCCATGCATCGGCTTGCCGCATGCCGCCCTGAAAAACAAACCCAAAAAACCCGCCCGCTGGTTTTTGTTGTTTTTTTCGCAATCCGGGTTTTCTCCCCATCGGAAAAACGCAACCATTTAAAACCGTTACAGGCATTATATTAGAAGCACAGTGCAGGGATATCTGCAACAGGCACCAATTACGGAGGTATTCCAATGGCTGAAGAGAACATTGTGTTCGTAGGAAAGAAGGGAACCATGGCATACGTGCTTGCGGTGGTTACGCAGCTGAATATGGGGGCAAAGACTGTCACTCTTAAGGCGCGCGGCAAGGCCATATCGCGCGCTGTGGATGTCGCCGAAATAGTGAAAAACAAGTTCATGCAGCAGATAAAGCTCGGAGGCATAGAGATTTCAACGGAGGAAATCGCCACGGACGAGGGCAACCCGCTGAAGGTTTCGGCAATAGAGATAACCCTCAATAAGTGAGTTTCGGGGGTTTCTTTTTTCCCCTTTTTATTTACATGTACGCGCCGCAAGGCGGGTGGTTTTTTGCGCACTGCGATATGTGAGAACGACCTGAAAAGGGATGTGCTGTGCATAGAGTGCCAGAGGAAGTTCGACGCGCACGAGATTAGCGAGCTGGATGTGCGGGTTTCAAGGCTGCTTTACAAGCTTTCAAGGCGATTTTTCGAGCCCGACATAGAGTTCAGGAAGGCGCTGGAGTTAAACGGGCTGATAGTGCTGCTCTGCACGGGGAAGATTGGCTCCATCATAGGGAGGCGCGGAATTATTGTCGCGGAGATGAGCCGCGATTTAGGGAAGAAGGTGCGCATAGTGGAGAAGAGCAGGGACGAGAAGAAAATGATACAGGATTTTGTGGGGATGGCGAGGCTGATGGGCGTGGACAAGGTTTTCAGGCAGGAGAGCACGAGTTTTAAGGTCAAGATTGCGAAGGCGGATGAAAGCAAGGCAATCACGGATGCTGCCGGGCTTGAGAAGGGGCTGAAGATGCTGCTGAACGCGGATGTTACTGTGGAGTTTGTTTAGGTGCGGCGCGGTTGCGCAGGTGCGCGACGTGGAGTTTGTTTAGGGCGCGGGAAAAGGATTATATAATCCGCGAGACACTAATTTTTACAATTGCAGGGATACCCAAGCGGCCAAAGGGGCAGGGCTTAGAACCCTGTGGCTTAGTGCCTTTCGCAGGTTCGAATCCTGCTCCCTGCAACTTTTCTTTGGGAAAGAAAAGTTGACAAAAGAAATAGCCCGCCTTCGGCGGGCAAGCGTGGCTGAAAGCCGCACACATCACGCGCGGATGGCTTCGGGCGTAACGCCCGAAAATTTCCGAAACGCCCTATTTGGCCGTAGCCAAATGGGCGCAATTGGGCAAAGCCCAATTAGCGCAGTTTCGGAACTGTGTCCGCGCAAGAACAGTTCGCCTGCGGGCGAACAACTGCAGTTTTCGCCAGGATTTCAGCCATTGGCCGAAAGTTTTCGGGCAAAAGCCCGAAATCCTTTTGGAAGCGAAACCGCAAAGGTTTCGCGCTCCGAAAAGGCTGTTCTAATTGAATCTCGGGTCGCAGCCGATTCCCGGGCAGCAGACATCGGTGTTCGGGAGCTGCTCCCTCAATGCAATGCAGTCCTGCTGCGGAATCTGCTCGTTGTACATCAGGTCTGCGTCTTTCAAACTCTTGAGGCCTGCCAGAGGCGAGATGTCCGTAACTTTCACGCGGTTCATGGAGAAATATTCAAGGCTTGCCAGCCCGCCCAGCGGGGAAAGGTCCGAAACATCAGTCAGGTTTATTCTCAGAACCTTCAATTTTTTGAGGCCGCTTATTGCGGACAGGCTGGAAATATCGGCACCTATCAGGTCAAGCTCCTCGAGATTGGTTAAGCCGCTTATCGGGGAAAGGTCCGAAACCGGGGTTGCTTTCAGCCGGAGCACTTTCAGGCTTGAAACAGCGCTCAAGGCAGCAATGCTTGTAATTCCCTTATATTCCTTGTAATCGAACGCGCTGAGGTCGAGGTATTCTATGCAGCCCAAATCGCTTATGCCCTGCAGGGCAGTGCTTCCCTCCTCGGCAGCCTTTGCCCTCAGCCTGTTTTGGCTCTCCCAGTCCAGCTCTATGAACTTGTCCCAGCCGTAAGCCCATGAGTCGTTTGCTATTTCCGTTGAATACTCGGCATTGGAGCATGTTTGCGCTTCGTCCGGCTCCTTCCCGCTTTCATCCCGGTATGCGGGGGAAGTCCCGCTGCAGCGCCCGTCCCTGCAATCAATGCAGTCAAAGTGCTCCTTTTTCTCGTCGTCGTATTTGCAGCACTGCGCAGTCCCTGTTTTGCAGTATGGGTGCGTGCCGGGGCATGCCCATACTATTTCCCCCGTTGCCTTATCCGTTATTTTCTGGTACCAGCTGTAATCGCAGCCGTATTCCGCAGCAGCGCCAGCGCCTGCTCCCGGCCTGGGCTCCTGCGCGCAGCCGCAAAGCAGCAGCGCGGGCACAATAAGGCAGAGCAGGAAAAACGATTTCATGCAGGAAATTAATTTAAACTACTATTTAAGGCTTTTGTGTGCGCCCCGGCTCCATTGAAAAACTCCCGAAATGCCCAAACCCCAAAAAACCGCCCCGGCAAGCCGCCGAGTTTCAGGGTTTTGCCAAGTTTTTCACCGGATGGGGTTCGGGGCATGTTTAAATACCACTTCACGCATTTAGGGTACGAATGCCGAAGGAAAAATACCTTGTTGCGCTGGCATGCTTTTTCGCAACCCTGCTTGCGGCTTCGTTGTTTCTTTTGGCAGCGCAGCCGCAGGCGCAGGAAGCCCAAGCAACATGCGCCGAAACCCTTTTTCCCGGCGCCGAGGGCTTTGCGCAGATGCCGGCAACGGCCGCTGCAGAGCCCCTGCGCCTGAACGAGCTGAAAATTGTTGTCCTTGCGGATGCGGACATCATTAAAGCGGCAAGGGAATTTTTTTCTGGAATTCCGAATCAGGCTCTGGAGTTTGAATTCGTCACGCCCGAGGGGTTTGAGGCAAAAAAGCAGGGCAGCCTGATTGCGGTTGTTTTCGGCCTCGACAGCAGCACTGCCATGCGGAATATAGTCGGGGGCATTGTTTCGGATGAGGAGCTTTCGCTGGCGGAAAAATCAAGGGTTCCTCTTTCGCTCCTGAAGGAAAACGTGTTCAGGCAGGAACAGCAGGTTGCGGTTTATCTCGGCAGGACAAAGGGCGACGCGCTCCGGGCGCTGAAGAGCAGCTTTGCGCCGCTTGACGAGGAAAAAATTTCCGGGCAGGCGCTGTCCACCTCCCCGCCGGATGCGAGGAAATCGCAGAACGCGCAGCAGCAGCCCGCGCTCGGCAACCTTGTTTTGGGCATTGCTTCGGGCTTGGTTTCCCTTCCGGAACCCATGGAGGAAGGCGAGGGCATAGACATTGAGGGCTTCTATCAGGACAACTACCAGGAGCTTGACGAGGCATATCCGAGCGTTATCTGGGACCTCGGGAACTGCTGGCTTGTGCTCACAGGCGGAACGCCGCTCCAATGCGACGGGCAGATGGCTTCATATATCGCCAGATTTGCCGCCGACAGCAAAGGCATCCACTTGCTGGAGGACCTGCACCAGGCAGTCCTGCCTGCGGACGAGGCGATCGACAAAAAGTACCGGGGCATAATCCTGGGCGGCACAGAGGGCATGACCGAGGAGCAGATTGTCAGCGCGTACGGCCTGCAGTCCGCGAATGAAAGCCTGACAAAGGGCAATTACCCGCACTGCTACACTTACAAGCCTTTTTTGGACATGCATGTCTGGCTCAACAGCGGCGGGTTCGGGAATCCGTATGAATATTTCATAAAAAGCCAGAATTTTGAATTAATCCTGCCGAGATGCATAACGACGCATACAATCCCGCCGAATATCACGATAAAGGTGCTGCTGCTGAACAGCATTTTCGAGAGGGTATATGAGGCGCACTATTATTTTGCGGGAAACCCGGGCTATGTCCTGCCGGAGGCTGCGCGCTTCAGATACGACAGCCAGATTCCTGTGCAGATTCTGAACAGGAAGGCTTTCGATTATTATGCCTTTGGCCTGCAGTCGTTTGACGTCCTTGAGCTTGAATACAAGGGGGAGCAGGGCGCAAGCCAGCCCGAAGACACAAACGCCGAGGAATTCTTTGACTGGAAGAAAACAACATATGCCGCGGCTTTGCCCGAGTTTTTCAAGGATGACGGCAGCATGCCGCCCTGGACATTTTTCTTCCACACCCTGAAAAGGCCCACCCTCATAAACGCAAACTATGAAATATACTACAAGCTGGCGCTTGAAAACAAGCAGCTCTGGTCAGGCGGCAGCGGCGATTACGCGGAAAAAGATTTCGTCGAAAACTTTTTGCTCGGCAGCGGGGGGTTTATAAAAAAAGGCACCGAGGTCTGGATAACCGCGCCGTCGCAGAGTCCCGCCGGAGACCCGTTCTATGAATGGCTTATCGACGGGCAGTCAATGCAGGGGCTTCCTGCGTCTGAGTACTGGGAGATAGACGCTGCAAACCCGCGGAGGCTGAGGCTGCTGATGGCTATCCCGTACACGATAGAGGCAAAATTCAAGCCGGATTTCTCGGTATCGGACATTCCCGGCGTAATATCTGTCGAGCAGGGCGGCAGGGCAGGCCTTGAAATAACGGTTTCGTCAGCCAGGGGCACGGGCACCAAGCCTGTGGAAATCAGCATTGAAAGGGACGACAACGAGACAATGCCTTACACCTTTGATGCGGGCACCTCAGCCCCCCTGGCAGCCGGCGCGTCAAGAACCGCGAGGTTTGAAATGCAGACGCAATACTCGACCCCGCCCTGGGGGGAGTACCGCTTCAGGGTTAAAGTCAGGGCAGGGAACTCCCTTGATGAGAGCAGGTTCTATGTCAGGGTAATGGAAAAGGGCTGGGACTTTTCCCTGGCTTCGGGCGCAGCACCGAAATTGATTGACGCAGGGCAGAGCGCGAGCTTCGATATAGCGCTGAAATCCGAGAACGGCTTCGGCCTGCCCGTGAGGCTCTCTGCCGAAGGGCTGCCGCAGGGCGCTTCATACTCGTTCAGCGAAAATCCCGCAATGCCGAACCCTGATGGCACCAAAAACATCAGGCTTTCAATCCAGACCGACGGCTCGATGCCTGCAGGAATACACCAGATCAAAATAGCGGCGGACTCGGACTGGAAACACTGGGGCGCTTCTGCATCTGCGTCAGTAATCCTCTATGTTTCAAGGCAGATTCCTGCCGGGGAGGACTTCACCATAGGCATTATTCCGGAAAGCGCCTCAAGCAGCGCTTACGGGACATTGAACTTCCTGATGACGCTTACCCCGACATCAGGGTTCAGCAGCTCGATAATATTCGTTTCCGTGGAGCATCTGCCGCAGAACTCGTCCGCAACGCTCGGCTCTTACTCCGTAGTGCTGCAGGCAAACGCATCGCAGGCCATTCCCATAACAATCAATGTCTCCGCAGACCCGGGCACATACACTTTCTCCGCCAATGCAATCGGCGGCGGGCGCTCCCATGCAAAACTGGGGACAATAACCGTGACATGAGGTGAAAAAAGTGCAGAAAAAATTCGCGTGTTTCGTGCTGTTCTCCCTGCTTTTTGCGGCGTGCGCTTCCGCTGCATCCTGCAGCTGGATGAGGGCGGCAAACTTCGGGAACTCCGACAGGGTCCTTTCCATTCTGAAAGCGGGCAACGGCACGCTTCTGGCCGGCAGCGGCCCGAACGCGGAAATTTTCAGGTCAACGGACAACGGAAACTCGTGGCAGGGCGCGGGGCAGCTCGCCAATGCAGAAAGGGTAACCTGCCTCTTTGAGGCGCCGGACGGGTCAATCCTTGCAGGCACATCCCCGAACGGCGGGGTTTTCAGGTCTGCGGACAGCGGGGGCAGCTGGCAAAGCATCGGAAAGCCCGATGCCCTTGCCTCAAACATAATCGGCTTTGCCAGGAAAGGGAGCAGTGTCCTCATGGTTGCAAATGCAACGGACGGCACTTTGTTCAGTTCGGCCGACAACGGCAACAGCTGGGCAAAAATAAGCGCAATAGCCTCGAATTCCGCCCGGCTGTATAGCCCGTTCGCGGTTGCCGTTGCGGCGGACGGCACAATCTGCGCCGGCGGAAAGCTCGGCTGGACACAAAAAGGCGCTGTGTTCAGGTCTGCAGATGACGGCGCCAGCTGGGCGGAGGCGGAATTGGCAGGAAGTTCCGAGGTAAGGAGCATGCTTGCTGCCTCGGATGGCACAGTTTTTGCAGGCACCGAGCCGAACGGAGCGGTGTTTGTCTCAAGGGATAACTGCGCCAGCTGGCAAAATATGGCAAGACTCCCCGGGGCGGAAGGGGTTTATTCGCTATTCCGGGCTGGCGACTCAAGCATCTATGCCGGCACGCTGTGGAATGCCGAGGTATTCAGGACAACCGACAATGGCGGCAGCTGGAGCAGCACGGGAAGGCTTCCGAATGCGATAAATGTTTACGCCCTGGCGCAGGCAAACGACGGCGGCATAATAGCGGGCACGCGCCCGGAATCCGACATATTCAAATTCCTGTGCGTGAACTCCGCACCCATAGCGGATGCGGGCCCGAACCAGGCAGTAGAGCCGAATTCTGCGGTTGTTTTGGATGCGGGCGCCTCCTATGACCCTGACGCTGACCCGCTGCAGTTCGTGTGGGCACAGACAGGCGGCACCGCAGTAACGCTTGATTTGTCCAGCCCCAAGAAGCCGAGGTTTACGGCAGGGGAGGGGAACGAGGTTTATGAATTCAGGCTTGTTGTCAGGGACAATGCCGTGCCGCCGAACGAATCCGGCCCGGACACGGTGAGGGTAACTGTGAAGGGTGCGTGCACCGAGGGCAGCGCTGCGGACTGCACAACAGCGTCGGGATGCGCGGGGACAAAAAAATGCGAGAACAGCGCGTGGAGCGAATGCTCCCCAAAGCGCGGAATATGCGAGCCGGGCGCAAAAATACCCTGCACCCCGAAAATAGACGGTGCAGACTGCATGGCACTTTCAGGCTGGCGCTACTGCAGTGCCTGCGGGGCAGGATTCGGCGACTGCAATGCCCAAGGGCTTGAATGCTGCCCGGGAAAAAAATCGGAGTGCATGGCCGGCGGCTGCGCCGGAGCAAGGCTCTGCAATGCCGGCGGCCTGTTCGGCGAATGCATAAAGATTGACGAGGGCTGCAGGGAAGTGCCCTGCGCTTCCGATGCGGACTGCCTTGCGGACGAAAAGTGCGGGGGCGGAAAATGCGGGCGGATTGAATGCCCCGAGGGCCAAATCCCGAAAAACCACGACTGCAATTCCGCAAGCGAAAGCGAGGAAATCCTTTATCTCCTGGACAGGGCACGCGACGAAACCAAGGAAGGGAAATTCGGCGATGCAAAAGATTCAATTGAAAAAGCAAAGGGCATTGCAAAGCGCCTGAACGACCCGAAGCTGATAGAGTACCTCGACAGCGCACTGGAGTCTGTCAGCGGCGGAGAAACTCAGGCTGCAGACGGCTGGATAGTGAAGGCGATAAGGCGCCTGCTTGGCAGGGAAAGCGGCGGTGCCGGAGGCGGGGACGCCGCACTCCAGAGAAATATTTTTGCCGCAGTCGCGGCGATTTCCGCAGCCGGCCTGCTCCTGGCCTGCGCAATCCTGCTCTTCAAAAAGAAAGGCAGGCTGCTGCCGCTGCTCAAAAAAATGAAGCCCGGCAAGACACTTTAAAAACCCCTCTCACCCAATTTCAGTTAAGGGCCGGTGGTCTAGTGGCTAGCCTCTCGGAGGCGTTTGCACGGAGGCCCACAAATGACGTTGCCTTCACACGGCAGAGATCGGCGGTTCGAATCCGCCCCGGCCCATTTATGAAGAGGCGCATTTTCGCAGCGGCACTGCTTGCTTTTGCGGTTCCCGTGCTCCTTTTAGCAGCGGCGCAGGCTTCGAAGCCCGCGCTCTCGGTGAGCGACCAGTTTGAGAGGGCGGGGGCAGGGCAAGAAATCGCGGGGAGCGGCAATTTCCCGCACGAGACGGCGATTTATGGGGAAGCACTTCCTTACACTTATCCCCCTCTTTTCGACGTTTTCGGCGCCGAGGCTGCGCTGATGGCAGGGCTGGATTTCGCGCTCGTGTGGAGGGCGCTGTCCTTCGTGCTCCTCGCGATTATCTTCACTTACTCATACAAATTCTCACACAGTTTCCTGGACAGGAATTTCGCGCTGTGCGCGGCGGCGCTTGCAGCCCTGCTCCCATGGGTTTTCAGGAGAACCGCAGCGGCAATTCCCGAGAGCGTGGGACTTGCGATGTTTGTGATGCTGCTGTATTACGTGCACAAAAAAAACTTCCTTGCGCTTGCCGTGCTCATGCCCCTCCTGATGCTTACCCATCTCCGCTCCTTCGGGACCTTTGCCATGATTTTTTTGGGCGTGATTGCGTACTGGCTCTTCCTGCGCACATGGGAAATAGAGGAACAAAGGGAGCGCGTGGAGCTGATGCGAAAAATCGCGCTCACGTTCCTGCCAACCCTTCTCCTCGGCGCGTGGTGGTTCCTGCCGAAACTCGATGCGCTGAGCCTGCGCGGAACAGCAAACCCGTGGGTGGATGTTTTTGATTTAACCGCGATGTTTTCATGGTTATGGGCTGTTGCGCTCCTTCCCGCGGCAGTGCTGCTCTGGAAAAACCCGAAAAACCTCCCGAACCTTGTTTTTGTTTTTGGAATGGTTTTTGCGCTTGTGTTCGGCGGCACGGTGTTCGGCTTCCGCGAACTCGCTTATTTGTTTTTCCCTATTGCATTTTTGTGCGCACTGCTTTTGCAGTGGATAGGGGGGGAAATAAGCGCGAACCTTTCCCTCGCGCTCTTTGCCGCTTTTGCGCTTTTGCTTATCCTCCAGAACCTCGCATGGATACAGCAGGAAAGTTATTTCTCCGAGCGGAACCTTGCCGCAGTTAAGGCGCTGGATGAACTCCCGTACGCGGGGGAAAGGGTGCTGGCGGATTACATGCTTTCATATGCCGTTCCGCTTTATACCGACAAAAAAGTTATTATAGGCGCGTTCATGGAGGGTTTGCCTGACGGAAGCGCGCGCGCAAATGCGGCATACGGCTTCTACACGCAGTGCCTTGCAAACAGGCGCGCGGTTGCGAACTATTATCCCGACATTTTCGGGTTCACGCCGTACATAAGGAATGCGATGCACTGTTCGGGCGATGAATTCGGCGGCGAGACAGCACGCTGGAACAGGATTTACGACAACGGGACAACGCAGTGGCATTCGCCTGCGGGGTAAGGCGGCACTGCGCCAGACGCAGGGCGCGGGCGCCCTATTTAACGGTGCTGAAAACCACGGGCTTACTCACGCCTTGTGAGTGCATAACGCTCAGCGCATAGAGCGAGAGGTAAGGGTGCGGGAAATAGCCGGAAGCCACGACTGCAGTTGCGCCATTCACGGTTTCTTTCCTGAAGGAGACATATTCGGATTTCACATCCGCCAGCGTTTCCACGCCATCGCCGCTCAAAACCCCCTCCCCCCTCTGCCAGCTTTTCAGTACATGCATGTACGAGCGCGGGTTAAGTTCGGCGCGCAGTTTGCGCTCAAGTTCGGAAGCCCTGAAATCGTGAGTAGGGATTAAGGAAGCAAAAGCGACGTAGCCGTGCATCTCCGCGTTTGCAACGGAGCCGAAGCTGGAGAGCGCGGCAAGCAACTGCTGTTCTGCCGCCCCTTCAGGCACGCCGTATATCAGTACCCTCGCCTCCTCCCCGGCGTAAAATTCAGAGCCTAAGCCGAACTGCATGAAATGGTTAAGGCTCCACAGCACAAGCAGCACAAATACGCACGCCCAGAAAACCCTGCCAAAAATATTCCTCGCGTTCAGCGCAAGGAGCGGGGAAAGCAGCATCCCTATCCCGAGGAACTCGTAGCTCCCGAAAAGGAAGGAACTGCTCCTGAGGAAAAAACTGCCTATGTAGAGCGCACCCCCTACCGCAAAGTAAGGCATCACGAAAAGCCTGTAATCGGAAACGCCCTTCCTCGCGAAAAGGAAGTACGCGACCATCAGCGCGAGCGCAATCCTCCCCACGATTGTGAAAGGCCCGCCGTCGAATATGGAGACGAGGGCGCAGAACGAGAACACGGAAAACAGCAGGCGCCCCTGCGTGCCGCATTCAGCGGAAAGGAATTCAAGCATGAGGAAAATAAAAAGCAGGAGCGCGGCAGCAAGGAACGCAATGCCGAACCAGAAAGGGAGCAGGCCGTACATCTGTGCGCCAGTATCGAATCCTCCCGAAGGGAGCAATGAAAGCGCGGGATAGAGCAAACCCTTAGTTATGTGTATGTGCATTAATTGAGTCGCTTCCCATCCCAAAGTGCCGCGGTCGCTTCCGAGAACCGCGGCAGTAGCATCAGGCGGGAGCCCTTCAGCCCCTACTAACCAGCCCTGAAACTGCACCTGCATGAACCAGCAGAGAACAAGGAGGAGGGCAATCGCTGTTGCCGTGTGCTTCGGCATTTTCACGCGCAGGCGCATGCGCCCAAGCGCAAATGCTGCGCAAAACAGCAGCACAGCCCATGCCAAAAAGAGCAGCACCCTGCCCTCCGCAGTGCCCTCGAAGAAGAATTTGGATACGCCCTCGGCAAGCCCCCTTACGGGCTCGAAGAGGAGCACGGCAAGGAAAAGCACTGCACAGCCTGCAACAACGGCTTCCGCGGTTTGCCTCGCCATTCCCACAACCCCGCACCAGCCCAAACATGCCCTCAAACCGCGCAAAAATCTATAAATTGGTTGGTGGAAGTGTTTATTAAGCTTGGGCGGGGGTAAGGGAAAAACGCCGATAAAAGGCTTTAAACCGCCGCATAGGCTCAGCCGGCGGGAACCAAACAGGGCGTTAACCGCTGCGCAGGCATTTTGGGTGGAGGCATGGCAAACCTGAAAAAAACGTTTTTTGCTGCATTTGCAGCGCTGATGCTGCTTGTCGTGCTTGGTTCCTCATACTGGCACGGCTTCGGCATGGAAAGGCCGCTCACAGAGGCATGGCTTGAGCGCTACGATGCCGCCGTGCCTGATGGGCGGGATGCGTGCTTTGCAATAACCTTTGCCCAAAGCAACGCAAACCTCAGCCAGTTCGGCAACGAGTACTCGGGGAAAACCGAGAACCTTAAGGTCATTGCAGGGAAAACCGTTGTTTTTGGGGGGAAGGTTGCGCTCGCGGAAAACAAAACAAATGAATATTGTGTCCCCTCCTCGGTTCTTGCGGACGGGGACAACCTTGTTGAAATAGAGTTCGATTCCGGCAGGCTGTTTTTCCATGTGAGTAAGGGTGAAAATGAGGCGCGCGTGAACCTTGCTCCGATTGCGGCAACTGAGGCGCGGGTCGGCATTGCGCAGATTGCGGCAAATTCCGGGCAAGGCGCGGGCTTGGTTTCCCCTATCTTCGGCATGCTGGCGCTTATCCTGATTATCGCAGCTGTTTTCACCGCATTCATGCGCAGGCATGAACTGCTTGAGGCTGCGCTCTTTACCCTTGTTTTCATTTCCGCAGCGCTGATTGTGCTTCCATGGCTGCTGAACTTTCCAGGGATAGGGCTTAATTTTTACGCGGTGGGGGGGGGCGTTGCCGCTGCATCGGTTTTGCTTTTCATTTTTTACGGCAGGGGCGGGAATGCCGCAGGCAGGCAAAACAGCGAAGAGCCGTGGGGGGAGAACAGGAAACTGCTCCTCTATTTCCTCCTCTTCGGCGCGCTGCTTGCGTTACTGCATTTGTACACCCCTTCTCACTTCAGCAACTGGAACGTTTTCTATGAGAGATATTCCGAAATGATTGTGCAGGCCGGAAAAATTCCCGTGCAGGACCCACTGAGCTACCTCGGCAGGGGATATACATTTACATGGGGCTATTTCCTGTTCGAGTCCTCGCTTGCTTTCATAACAGGTCTTTCGGGAACCGCGCTTTTCTCGCTTGTTTATTTCCTCGTGAACTCGCTTTTCTTCCTCTCGGTGCTGTATTTCGTGCGCTCGTTCCGCGGCTTTACGCTTGAGCACGGCATCATATTCTATCTCCTGCTCGCAAGTTCGCTCTTCATTTTCGTGAACATAGCGGTAAGCCCGAAGCACATCCTGAGTTTCTCGTTTTTGTTTTTTGCCGTGGCTATGCTTATACGGGGGAAAAACGCGGTGCTTGCGGGCTGTGCAGTTGCGCTTGCCGCATTCACGCAGGTGCCATTCCTCATCTTGTTCCCGATAACCATGGCAGCAATAGGGAGGGGTACGGGGTGGAGGCGGTTCTTCATCGCCATGGCTTCCGCAATTGTGCTTTTCGGCATTCTTTTTGCGCCAATACTCCTGCAGAACGGCATGCCCTATGAAATAAAGAGCAGGGAGTGGGGCTACCTTATAAAGCACGGGCCGGGCGAGCTTCTTGTGGATTTGGGGCAGGTTGTTGCCCTGCTCTTCGCATATGCCCTGTTCAGGGTGCTCAGGGGCTGGAGAACCATAGATACTTACACAATGAGGCTTTTCTACGCCTCAATAGCGCTCATCCTTTTGCAGCTCTTTGTTTTTTACAGAATAAACATAGTGACGCATTTGGTGCTAACCCTCCTCCTGTTCCACGTGCTTGCGCAGGACTGGGGGAACAAATACATGAGGAACATGCTTGTTGCGCTCGGCATAATTGCCGTGCTTGCGAATATTGTGATAGTTTCATACTCGGTTGCATGGGAACAGCAGGTCGCGCCGCTGCAGTTCCTGCAGGAGCGCACGGCACCGAACGAAAGGCTGCTAGCGGACCCTTACTACGGGCACCTTGCAACGTATTTCACGCAGAGGCCGGTGCTTGCGGATTTGTATGTGGAGTATGCGGACGAGGGGAAGCTGGAGGACGCATACAGGTTCATTCTTGACGGGGACGAAAGCGTGCTGCGGAAGTACGGCATAAAATACACATTCACGGATGAAGAAAAGATTTTCACGGACGCGAAAACGCAACATTACTTCGCGGAGCCGAAAGAGTTCGGGTTCATGGACAAGGTTTACACAAACGGCACGTTCTCGATACACAGGGCGAGGGGTTAGGCACGGACAGTCAAAATTCCAGGCACACAGGGCGCGGGGTTAATGATATGCGCCTGAAAGATTCCGCAGGCACAATCCTCAGGGGCATAAGCCAGGTAATGCTGCAGGAAAATGCGGCGACAGGGCTGCTTTTCCTTATCGGGATTTTTTTGAATTCATGGCTCCTTTGCATCGGCGCCCTGCTCGGGACAGTTGTTGGAACGGCAACCGCACTTCTGCTGAAATATAACAGGGAGGAAATACGCAAGGGGCTCTACGGCTTTAACGCAGCCCTTGTCGGGATTGCGATGCTTTATGTTTTCAGGCTTGACCTGATTCTGGCGGTGTTAACAATTGCAGGCGCAGCCTTATCCACGGTTGTGATGAATTTCATGCACACAAGAAGGCTCCGCCCTTACACATTCCCGTTCGTAATTTCAACCTGGCTCCTGATGGCGCCGATATTTTATTTCGGGCTTGCGCAGGGAATTCCGCAGCAGCTGCCGCCTTCGGCAGGAATTGACATTATTTCCTCATTAGCAATGGGCACAGGGCAGGTGATGTTTCAGGCAAGCATAATTACGGGTATAATTTTCCTGATTGCGATTTTTATTAACTCTCGGAGGGCGGCAATCTATGCCTTTGCAGGCTCGCTTGCCGGGATGCTTGCCGCAGTTTTGCTTGCTTTCCCGCTCGGCACGGTAAACGCGGGAATATTCGGATTCAATGCGGTGCTTTGCGGGATTGCCTTTTCAGGTTACGGGAAAAACTCCGCAATCTATGCGCTGTTTTCCGCGGTTTTATCCGTGTTCATAATTTATAGCATTAACCTTTCAGGCTGGCCCGCACTTACAGCGCCGTTTGTTTTCGCAACGTGGATAACACTGATGTTAACAGGGGCTGCGGGGAAAAGGGCTAATACGCGAGTAAGCCCGCAGTAACCCTGCTACGCTTGCCCTCAGTCCGCAAACATGCATACAGTAACCGCGCAGCCAGCATCAGGCGCGCTATTTCTTCCGCAGCACGACTATTGCGGAATTGCCGTCGTTGTACTCCTCAATAAATTCAAAGCCGCTTGATTTCGCAAGCGCGCGGATTTCATCAAGCGTGTATTTCTTTGAGCGGAAGATATTCACGTCCCCGAGCCATGCTTCAATCGAGTTTTCTTTTTTGTTTATCTTCCATTCAATGTCGCCTATGCCCTTGTCCGAGAATTTGTGCTTTATCGAGGAGAACACAAAATTAGAAACAAGCGGCGTGTCATAACTGCGCAGGGTTTTTTCAAGGTCATGGGAGAGGTGCGCACCAAGTATAAGGTACTCGCCCTTTTCCGCAAGCCTGCCGAAAATCCCGAAAATCTCGCCCTGCTCAAAATTACCTGTCGTGTTGCCGAGGCATATGTGAACCCTTTTCTTGTATTTGGAATTTTCAGGGTGCAGCATATCCCGCTTCAGGCCCTCAAAAAGCGCATGCAGCCCCAGAAAGGAAACCTCCGAACCCGCAACCATATTCTCAAGGTTCAGCGAAATCATGGCAAACCGCTCTATATATGTCCTGGTTGCATCAACTGCAATTACCTCCGCATGTTTGCTGTTCTCAAGCATCCATTTGACAAAAAGCGATTCTGTGTCCCCCGTCCCGACGCCGTAGAAAACAAGCGTAGACTTGCCCGCAAATTCGGACAGCCGCACGCGGTTCTTCTCGAGAAGCAGAAACTCGGAATGTATCGTAATGTAAGGGTTATTGAAACTCGTGAGTGAGTACCACTTCTCGGGTTCACGATACCACTGCTCGCTGCAAACCTTTTTCCTACACAGTGCCTCGGAAAGGCGCTTTTCAAGCAGTGCATCGTCAAGAAGGGTTACAACAGGGCACTTGTTGCGGTCAAGCTTCTGCAGTTTCATACCAATAACTGAACCAATTTCGGTTAAAAAATGTTTTATTCGGGCTAGTCAGCAAACACACTAGCCGTTACTCCCCCGTCCCACGAGAACCTTGGCCTTGTTTTTATCAGCCAAAGTTTTTCGGTGTTGTCGTCAAGCACGAGGGCAAAGCCCTTCTCGCGCGGCATTTCCTGGTAATATTTTCCGAAATCCTGGTGCATGTAACTCGGGCGCAGCTGAGAAACAGCCTCTATGTCGGGCTGTGAAGTCATGCGGTGTGAAATGAAAAGGTCGCACTGCGAGATTGAATCGGGATGCAGCCTGTTGGGGCGCTGTGTTGCAAGCACAAGGCTGAGCCCCGGCTGCCTGCCGACCCTTATCCACTCAAGCAGCGCGCTGAGGGCAATGTTCTCCTCGTCCCGCGGCATGAACAAATGCGCCTCATCTATGAGCATCCAAATTATGGGCATATCGCTCTCCCTTTTCAGCCCTTTCACAAGACGAACTTCCTCCTCCTTGCGGTAAAGCATGCGCTCCTCGAAAAGTTTTTTCGCGAGCAGCCCCACAATAATGTCGCGCGTGCCCTCCATTCCCAAAGCCTGCCTGTATGCGGAAACGTCTATCACAGTAATCTGCCCCGGATTCACAATATCCCTTATTTTCATCCCCTGCTTCCTGAAAATGCCCCACTCCTTCGAAATGCCGAGGCGGTTCGCAAGAGCCTGCCGGGTAAGCAAGTCGCTTTCTTTATCCTTACGCACAGCTGCAATGAGGTCCTCAATCCCGAAAAGAGCGCCCATTTTTTCCCTGAGTTCCTCAATGATGCGCGTGAGGAGTATTCCCTCCGCATCCTTCCAGGTTAACTTGAAAAGCGCCAGCCATTCCGTGATGTCGAGCTCGGAGGTTTTTATCGTGAACGAACCATCCACAGGAATTTCCTTTTTTTTGTAAAAATCCAATTTGCCCTCGGGAACCAGAACCCTTACATCCGTTGCCGCGGGCTTCAAATCCCAGCGCTCGAGTTCCTTTGCCTCGGCCTTGTTCGGAACCTTCAGGGTCCAGAAAATTCCCACCGTATCTATTGCAATAACCGAAAGCCTGCGCCGTATTTCAAGGGGCTGGCGCGCGAATTCTTCGAGCAGGACTGCAAGACTATAACTTTTTCCGCCCCCGCGCTTGCCGCAGATAAGCATGACGTGGGGCTGGGCAATATCACAAAGCACCTTCCTCCCCAGCACGGGATGTTCCCCCGCGCTCATCACAACCTTGCCTATGTAAGCAGTGCCCTTCTCGCCGTGCTTCTCTATTGCGGATGAGTCGCGGCCTATTATGGAATTCTCCTTGCCTAATTCCATTGCCATGCCAGAACTATGTGCATTCTGGTATTTAAACGTTCATTCTATTGCGCCAGCGGAATTCCATTGCACTCACTCAATAGTCCTAAGGAACTGCTCGGCCATTTTCGTGACATCGCTGTCGTACCTTATCCCCGTCCAGGGGTCCTGCGCGGAAACAAGATTTGCCACTACAATGTTCGCGCCGTTGAAAATCGCGCTCCTTGCCTCCTTCAAATCTATGCCCCCCGCAGCGGAAATCAGCACATCGCACTTGCTCCTTATCTTGTTTATGTGCTTGTACTTTATGACCTTGCCCCTTGTGGTTTCCTCATCCCTGCCCTTGTGCAGGACAACGACGGCAGGCGGCTTTTTCAGGTTCATCAGCACCCTGAGCGGCTCTTCGACACCCAGCATGTCAACCATGGAATCCATTCCGAGTTCGGCGCATTTCCGTATGAACAGGTCGATTGTTTCCACGGGCGCGCAGCCGAGCACTGTTGCTGCTGATGCGCCCGAGGCGCGCGCCAACTCAACTTCCTCCGCGGCGCCGTCCGCGGTTTTCAGGTCCGCCACGACCATCCCTCCCCAGAGCCCTGCGATTTCCCTTATGCCCTGGAAGCCGTAGCGCTTTATGAAGGGCGTGCCCGCCTCAACCAGAATCCTTTCATTCCGCGGGAGCCTCGGAAGTATCCTGCGCACGGAAGCAAGGTCGTGGTTGAACGCAATCTGGAGATAGCGCTCCTTATGGTCGAGCATTCAGGAAACCTCCGCGCAATTGCGCCCGGGCAAAAAGGAAGCACGTGCCTGCAGGCAGGCAACCGCAGCAACCATAGCCGGCGCTCCGCATATGTGCCTTGGCATCGGGGCACCCTACTTAAGGATTTTCTTCAGCCCTTCGCCTATGTCCGAGGGCAGGAAGAGCACTATCTTCTCCGAAGGGTCGGCAGCGATGTCCCTTATCGTCTGCAGCGTCCTCAAATGCACGGCAAAAGGGCTCTTTGCAAGGTTGTCCGCCGCTTTCTTCAGGTTCTCCGAAGCCTTCAGTTCCCCTTCAGCCGAAATTATTACCGCGCGCCTTTCCCTCTCCGCTTCCGCCTGCTTCGCCATTGCGCGCTTCATTTCCGCGGGCAGTTCAATCTCCTGTATCTTTATTGCCTCGATGTCAACGCCCCAGCCCGAAGTTTCCGCATCGACAATCTTCTTTGTGCTGTCCGCAATCTTCTCCCTCTCCGTGAGCACAAAATCGAGTTCGGAGTTCCCCACAACATCCCTAAGCGCGGCCTGGGTAAACTGCTTCACCGCGTACTCGAAATCCTCAATCTTAATAACCGCATCCTCCGGCCTCTCGACCCTGAAATAAACCACGGTGTTCGCGAGTATCGGTATGTTGTCCTTGGTTATGACTTCCTGCCTTGGTATGTCCGCGGTCTTTATGCGCATGTCCATTTTCCTCATGCTCTGCACCAGGGGGATTATCCATATCAGGCCCGGGTTCTTTACGCCCGTGAATTTTCCCAGCGTGAAAAGCACGCCGCGCTCGTACTGGTAAAGGAGCCTTAGGCCGAGCAGGAGCATGGCGACAAGGATTACAATCAGGAAAACAAATCCGGAAAACAGCAGTTCGACAATCATGAAAACCCTCCTTTTTTTCTGTTCATTTTTTCGGTTTTTTAACGATTGCATTATGGTGCAAAAGCAATAAAAAGCGAGGTTTTCGCGGGCAGGGGCAAACAGGGGGTTACATGCAAGGGTGCGCCAAATGCAGAGGCAATAAAAAACGGGGCTTACGCAGGGCTGGAACCCGTGCGGGGTTTTCCTAGGCACGGGGAAAATAGGTTTATATGTGACATCATTCCGCACCTAAAGGCGCAGGCTTCCCTGGTAAGCGATTGCCTCCAAGGCTAAGGGCGCTGCCACGTCGCCCATTACATCCGGCATATAGCCCGATGCAAAGGTTTTGTATCTCCCCCCAATATTGATTGCCGCGTTCAGGTCTGCATTCAGCGCATAACCACATTTCCTGCACCTGAAAATTCTTCCTTTTCTGTTTGCCTTCTCAGTGTGCCCGCATTTGCTACAGCATTGGCTGGTGTAGTCGGCCTTTACATAAGCCACTGGAATGCCTGCCCAAGCGGCTTTGTACGCTATGAAACTCTGGAGCTGGGCAAAACTCCACCCGTGTAGCAGCATGTTCATTTTCCTTGAATAGTTTATTTTTCGCCTTATGTATTTTAGCCGCTCCAGCACTATCACGGGATTTGCCACGCTGCTTGCCTGCCTGACTATTGCCGAAGATATCTTATGGTTGAGGTCTCGCATCCAGCGCTGCTCCTTTCTTTTTGCGGATTTTATTCTCCAGAGCTTTTTTGCCTTTCCCAGCGAGGCGCGGAATGCGGCAAAGTGATTTCGCATTCTTATCGCATTTCCGCCCCTGTGGAAAGTTATGTTTGTAGGCTTGCCGCCTCTCAAAATCACGGAAGTTGAGAGGTTCACAAGCCCCAAATCTACTGCAATCGGCGTTGCACTTTCATTAGCCGCACAAGGTGCGGCTTCCTTCTTCACTGTGAGGTAAATGTAAAAATCATCTCCTTTTCTCAGAAGCTCTGCCGCCCCCATCTGCAACTCGCCGCGCACCAGCATTGCAAGATATTTATGCTGGTATCGGTGCCCGAGCAGGGGCACGTGAACCCTTTCACCGTTTGTTGCAAGCGAGGCAAAGTATTTGATTTTGTTGCCAGTTTCTCTTATTTGAAGCGTTCTGCTGTCAAGGCGCACAGGCGCGTTTTTGCCGAAGGCTGGCGGACTTGCTTTCATTTTGCGTTTTACCCTGCCGCGATAGGATTTGTGCGCTTCTATTGCCTTATCGCGGGCGGTCTGGATTATTGCCGATGGAAGCTTGGATGTTTCCCGCAGTGTTTTGTAAGTGAGCCTGTGAAGCTCCGCCTTCGAGGCAGTTTTGTGTTTCTGAATCAGCCCCGCATACTGATTTAGCAATAGGGCATTCTCGTGAATGAGATGCATCAGCCGTGCCTTTACCTTTGTCGGCTTGTGTATCTTTACCTTTATTGTTTTTATGAGCTGCATCAGTTATATTTGCGTTTTGGCGTTTATATATGTGTTCAGGGTGCGTTTCCGGTGCGCCGTTTTTAAACAATTAGCTTTAGAGCGTTAGTATGAATGTTAATCCTCCTCTCGGCAAATTGCGCCCTAACAGCCCCGGTGAGCTCACGGCTTGGTTTGCAGTATTGATACTTATCTTGACCTTCGCGTCAGGGCATTTTCAGTTGCAATTTATTGCGCCCATCGGTGCCCTCTTTTTTCTGGGAGCCACTGTGTGGGCGGAAGACCATTATGGCGATAAATGGGGGGCTTCGCCCAAAGGTTACTCCGACAATCAAATAATATATTCTTGGAATTTCGCAAGATGCGTTATGGCCGCCTTATTCGTTTTTTGTTTTTTGGTATCCTTTCTACTGAACAAAGACTTTCTAACTAATATGTTGTCCTCTCTTTTTCAACTCTTACCTGTCCGCAACTGATATCAGCGAAGCAATTATCTCCGCGAACGTTTGCGTTCATAACTGGCTTTTTGCAAACAAACACAGATGATTAAGCTTGCATATGCCGCAGTGCGGATCCGTATTCGTGCATATCTCCTTGGCGTACGGCTTTTTTGCGCAGTGCCTCCATATGAGCTTGTCCACGAGCCCAGGGTTCTCCGACAAATAAAGACCCTTCAGCTTGAGCCCCTTCAATTCATCCCCTATCATGTCAAGCATCATCTGCCGGTATCCGTTGTACCCCTCGCGCCCCAAACCCAGCAAAAGAATTGCCATGTTTGTTTTCGGCTTTTTCTTGGCGTAATAGAAAAGTAGCCCTGTCTTGGCAAGGAACGGCGGATAATATCTGTCAATCGGGATGAACTCGAAGAACCCTCTCTCCTTCAGAAAATCGTCCCTGCTTTTTTTGCCGATATATGCCTTGCCATCTTTGAGGGCGTTAACCCATTCCTTTACGCCTATTTTTGAAATCTGCTTCGCACTTTCAAGTATCAGCCTTGTTTTTGGGGTTTTCCCAGTCTTGTCCACGTATTTCTTCAGAATATCTTTCCCGCTGTCGGAACAGAATGTTTCTGGGCGCCAGCCCTTGAACGCAGGGTCTTTTTCTATTTTGTCCAGAGTAGTGGTTACGCCACTGGCCTTCCTACCCTGCTGCAGAATCTGGGAAATAATCTTCTTGAACAGCTCTTCATCAGACAACGTTTCAATGTCTTTCTCTATGCTGATGTCGCCTTGGTACTCCCCCAGCAGCGCTTCTATTATTTCACGAAAAAGCATTTCGTTCACTAGCCCAAGATATTGTTTCCCCCGAAATCCTTTTAAGCAACACAGGGCACACTCGCCTCGCAACATGGATGTGCCCAATGCCTTTCAGAAGAAGGATTTGCCAGAACAAACAAGGCATCTCATAGGTGTGCGCAGCATTCATCCCCTATCTGAGGGCAGAAGCTTTCTGCTACGTGCTATAAACTACCGAATGTACACATTTATATATAACAATAAATGTATTATTGGTTCATGCGCGCGTATTTGTTTGCCCTGGCGTTTTTTGCCGCCGCGGCTGCGGTTGTGATGCTCAGCGGCTGCGCCGAACTTGAGGCTGAATGCGGGGACAAGATATGCAACCGCATTATGGAGAGCAGCCTTACCTGCCCGCAGGACTGCGGAGGGCGGGGCGGAAACGGCACAGGCACCGAAGTGCAGGCGCCTTTGTGCGGAAACGGGATTATCGAAAAGGGCGAGGACTGTGCCACGTGCCAGCAGGATGTGAAGTGCCTGGCCAGCCAGAAGTGCCTGCAGGGCAAGTGCGTGCCGCTCGAGGCGTGCAAAACCAATGCCGACTGCGACCCGAACAAGAAGTGCGTAAAGGGCGGCTGCGAACTCCAGACATGCAAGGAGCGCAAGGGTAGCATATGCGGCACGGGCCAATTATGCAACGGCAGGCTTATTTCCGCCTCGGACAGCACTAACTGCTGTTCCGAAGCGTGCGTTTACAGGGCGTGCAAGGAGAGCCACGGCAAGTTGTGTGAAGATGGGAGCGCATGCACAAGGAAGTTCCTTCCCGCCTCGGACACGAAGGAATGCTGCCCCTTTGAGGCGCTTTGCATAGAGGGCGCAACCTGCAGCCCGGGGGACGGGTGCGTTGCGAACTGCGAGCGCGGGGATTTCGACTGCAACTGCATGCTGCAGGTGGGAAAGGACGGCAGCCCGATGGTGGACGCAAATACCTGCCTGATACCCGAAGATTACATATATTCCACCGAAGCCACAGGATGCTGCAACGACCTTGTGATAGCGTGGCCTTGCAGCGACAGCGACGACCAGAACTATTTCAAGGCGGGAAGCTGCGTTGACCACTGGGACACGAACAGCGGGAAGAGCGTGAACGCGCGCTCGTTCAGGGATTACTGCACAATCGAGGGCGGCGTGAACAAGATCGTAGAGTATGTTTGCGCCACGGGATTCTACGGCGAGAGAAGGGAGAGCTGCACAGAGGTTTCTGTGCCAGTGGCAAGCATAAGCGGCTGCACACGCTGTGAAGCCGGAAAGTGCGTGAAGTAATCCTGTGCAAGGTGCGCAAGAAAACCAAAACTGCGGCTTGCGTTAAGCGTCTGAGGGCGGGGTTCAGCGGTACCATTTTTCGACGTGGACCGTATGCCCGGGTTTGACTTTCTCGGCGCTGATTTCGAGAATGTAGATTTGCTTGTGTTTCGCCATCTCTTTCGTTAGGGGAAAATTTTCCATGCCGCCCCACTGCGCCAATTCCGCCTTGCTGGCAGCGCGGGGCGGGATTTTTACCGCAAGCCCCGCTGTTCTCGCTGCTGCTTCAACACCCTTGAGGCAGTCCAAATCTTCGGATTTTATGGTTAGTGCCCCTTTAGGCTCGAGAATGTGCCCGGCCCTTATTTTTCCGAAAAGCTTATCAAAAAAATGGCCCATATAATCAGCGGGGTCAGTGCCAACATCGACAACAAAAAGTTTTTTGGGGAGCTTTTTCACGGGGGGGTTCATTATGTGCATTTTACCAAACATTTTCCCACCTTAGCCGATAACGCAACCCGCAAATTTAAAGGTTTTGTTCATCCAAAAACGGCTTACGCCGTGCGCATGGCAATGGCGCCCAAGGCGGCTTACGCTGCACCCGTAAAACCCCCGCAAGGCGGGGGAGACAAAAGGCACGCTATTCGGGCACCGCGAATTGGGCATTGCCCAATTGCGCCCATTTGGCAGAAGCCAAATAGGGAAGCCCGAATGCGCCCCATTTTGCCGATAGGCAAAATAGGGAGGAGGTATTCATTTTCTTCCTTGCTGACTTATTTCTTCATTCTTTGGGAGTTGAGGAGGCGTTAAGCCTCCGCAAGCGCAATTCCATAAAATTTTCTCGGCATTCTGCCCTTGGCAACTTTCCCGGCACTCAGCCCCTGACCAGGTACATTACCTGCTTGCCGCTCTGCACTTTCTTAAGGTAGCCTTCCTTGTATAATTTGTTCAGCCTCTGCGATGCCGCGTTCAAACCCTTGTAATGCATCACTTCCTGAATATCCTTGGCGTTCGCACTGCCCTTCTGGCCGATATATTTCACTATCAGCTGGTCCTGTTCGGGCAGGGTTTCGAACTCCGTCTCCTTTGAGGGGAACAATGCGGTTTTGTCCATTTCCCCTGTCTTGAGTTCGAACATTATCCTGTCGTATTTTTCATTTATGCTGCCGAGCAGCCTGTTTGTCTCCTCGCGCTCCTTTGCTACCTTGTAAAGCAGCATTGAAATGAAGAAAGGGTCCTTGCTCTGCTCCCTTATCTGTGCGATGTCCATGGTTATTGTGTCGAACCCTTCGGGCTGGGTTCGCTGGACGCTTTCCTTTATAACCTTTTCCCCGCTCTCATGACTGTTCATGCTGTATCATGATAGTATCATGATTTTAAATACCTATCGTTTTGTTTTTCAAATTTCCGCGGATTTTCAGGCAAATAACGGAAAACCGCGCAGGGAAAATAAACAGCGCATTTGCCTGAAATTGGATGAACGGAAACATAAAAAAAGGTTACGCATCATGCTAAATGCGGTATTATGGCACTGAGAATTGCTGGGGCACTGCTTGCTGCAATAGGCGCTGCTGCAATAGGCGCAACAGTGGCGATATTGGGGATAATCGCAATCTTTTTCTTCGCGATTATAGGCGCGCTCATGGGCGCGGTTACGGGGCTAATACTTTCAATCGTGCCCGTGCTCGGCGCGCTTGTTGTTTCGGGATTTGCACAGGTTGGCGTAACCAACCCCGACCTTCCCGCAATAGGGGCAATGCTCGGCTTTGTAGCGGGATTTTTCAAGTCGGTTATAAACCAGGGCAGCAGCTGCAATTGCTCCAATTGAACCCCGCACTTGCGCAAAATCGCGCAACCTTGGGCGGGGCATTTGTTTTTTATACATTAAACACCAATATAGATTGGCAAAAATAAGGATGGTTAAGCAAAGGGGATGAACCATATGGCGGGAAAAGAACCAAAGCAGGGAAGATTGCTCTCGGATGAGATAACGCCCAAGATGCACGGCAAAAAAGCGCTTGTCGGGGGCTGGGTTAACGATGTCCGCGCTTTCGGAAAGCTTGTTTTTGTGAAACTGCGTGATGCAAAAGGGAGGGTGCAGGTAACCGCCCATGCAGCGAAAACGGATAAGGCAATATTTGATGCGCTCTCAAGCCTGACGAAGGAGTCCGTTGTCCTTATCCACGGCACAGTGCAGAAATCCGCGCAGGCTGAGGGGGGATTTGAGATTTTGCCCGAGCATGTGGAAATTATTTCCGCTGCGCACGCACCTGTGCCTTTGGATATTTCGGGAAAAATCGAAAGCGACCTGAGCGCAAGGCTTGATTGGCGCAGCATCGACCTTCGCCAGCCGAAGAATGCAGCGGTTTTCAGGGTGCAGGCGAAACTCATACAGGGCGCGCAGGAATACCTGAACGAACACGGCTTCCTGCAGGTGTTCACGCCCTGCCTGATGGGCACTGCAAGCGAGAGCGGTGCGGATGTTTTTGAAGTTGCATTTTATGGAAAGAAGGCATACCTCAGGCAGGATCCGCAATTGCACAGGCAGCTGACAATTGCGGGCGGCGTGGAAAAATTGTATGATATAGGGCCGAGCTGGCGCGCGGAGAAAAGCCACACTGTGAAGCACCTCTGCGAGCACAGGACAATTGCCGTTGAATGGGCATTCCTCGGGGATGAGATCGAGGTGGAAAGGGTGCAGGCGGAGATGGTGTGCGCTATGCTGGGCAGGGCAAAGAAGGACTGCGCGCGCGAGCTTGAAATGTTCGGCGTGAAGCTGGAGGTGCCAAAGGCGCCTTTCCCCGAACTCAGGTTCCCGAAGATTTATGAAATCCTGAAGCATGCGGGCAAAAAGATTGCGCACGGAGAGGACATTGACGCGGAAGCGGAATCCCTACTCCGGGAGCACGTGAAGAAGAAATACGGCACGGAATTTTATTTCATAAACCGCTTCCCCTTTGCGAAAAAACCATTCTACGTCATGCGCGTTGATGCGGAACCTGAATGGGCAAGGAGCATTGACCTTTATTACCGCGGCATGGAACTCAGCAGCGGCGGGCAGAGGGAGCACAGGTATGGCAACCTTATGAAGCAGGTTGATGAGAAAAGCGTAAGCAGGCAGAGCGTTGAGTGGTTCACAAAATTCTTCAAATACGGCGTGCCGAGGCACGGCGGGTTTGCGATAGGCATAGAGCGCATAACCCAGCAATTGCTAGGGCTTGAGAACATCCGCGAAGCCGTGCTCTTCCCGAGGGACACGGAGAGGGTTGTGCCATGAGCGTGAAACAAAAAACGGGCGAGGGGAGAAAGGGTTCGGTGCGGGGGGCGGTGCAGTGAAGGGCGGGAAATTTATTTCCGTGCAGGAAGCCATAAACAAGAAAACAGGAAAGGTCGCAATTCGCGGCTGGGTTTACAGGGAGCGCGGCTCCAACGCGATGAAGTTCATCGTGCTCCGCGATTCATCGAACATAATCCAGTGCGTTGTGAAGAAGGATAAGGCAGGGGGAAAGTTGTGGGCCGAGGCTGAGAAGCTGCTTATCGAATCATCTGTCGAGGTGGAAGGGACGCTCAAGGCGGATGAACGCGCGCCCACGGGGGTTGAACTCGATGTCGAGGCGCTCGAGGTTGTGAACCTTGCAGAGCCATACCCGATAACAAAGGACCAGAGCACCGAGTTTTTGATGGACAAGAGGCACCTCTGGCTGAGGAGCAGGCACCTCACTGCGGTGATGAAAATCCGCAGCACAATGGTCGGGGCAATACACAAATTCTTCCGCGAGCGCGGCTATTACGAATTCGACCCGCCCATACTCCAGCCGAACCAGTGCGAAGGGGGAAGCACGCTTTTCGAGGTGAAATATTACAAGGAAAAGACATACCTGACGCAGAGCTGGCAGCTGTATGCGGAAGCCGCAATATTCGCGCTTGAGAAGGTTTACGACGTGGGGCCGACGTTCAGGGCGGAGCGCTCAAAGACCTCAAGGCACCTTTCCGAATTCTGGATGGCGGAAATGGAGGCAGCATGGGTTGAACTGCCGGAACTTATACAGATTGCCAAGGATGAAATCAGGTTCATCCTGGAGGAAGTGCTTGAGCACAACCGCGCGGAGCTCGAACTGCTCGGCAGGGACGTGAAAAAGCTCGAGAAGGCCGCAAAGAGCGAGTTCCCGACAATAACATACACGGATGCGCTGAAAATCCTGAAGGAGAAGGAGCACAAGAATGTGCCATGGGGAAAGGACCTCAGGACGATAGAGGAAGACCTCATAATGAAGCACTTCGACACGCCTGTTGCAGTTACGAATTACCCGAAGGAGATAATGGCGTTTTACAAGAAGCGCGACCCGAAGGACGCAAAGACCGCGCTGTGCTTCGACATGCTTGCCCCCGAGGGTTACGGGGAAATAATCGGCGGCAGCCAGCGCGACACGGACATAAAGGAACTTGAGAAGGCGCTCAAGGCGCAGGGCGAGGACCCGGCAAATTACGAATGGTACCTCGACCTCCGCAGGTACGGCAGCGTGCCGCACTCGGGCTACGGTGTCGGGGTAGAGCGCGTGCTTGCATGGATATGCGGCCTTGAGAACATAAAGGACGCGATACCTTTCCCGCGCACAATGGCAAGGTGGAAACCCTGATAACTTCTGCGGGTTTTTCTGATGGACGAACTTAAGGCAGCTGAAGCCGCCGCAAGGAAAGCCGGTAACCTTGTACTCAGGCGTTTCGGCTCGCGCCTTACTGTGAGGCACAAGGGCAGGGTCGACCTGGTGACAGATGCGGATGTAAAGGCGGAGCGCATGATTTGTGCGGCACTTGAGAAAAAGTTCCCGCAGCACGGATTCATACTTGAGGAGGGGCACGCGAAAAACCCGCAGGACGGCAGGGTTTGGGTAATTGACCCCATAGACGGCACCACAAATTTCTCGCACGCGAACCCTTTTTTCTGCATTTCAATAGGGCTTTACAAGGGCGGGGAGGCTCTGCTGGGCGTTGTATATGACCCGATAAGGGGCGAGATGTTCAGCGCGCAGAAGAGCGGGGGTGCAACGCTAAACGGCAGGCGCATAGGCGTGTCCTCGCACGCGAAGCTGATTGACTGCCTTGTCGGCGCTGACTTCCCGTATGAACGCGGCAAAAAGAGCCGCATTACCATGCGGCAGTATTCAGCCATACTCACCCGCTCCCAGGGCATGCGCACTTCGGGAGCAGCGGCACTTGAACTCTGCCACATCGCATGCGGGAGAATTGACGCATTTTTCCACCATTCCCTGAAGCCATATGACACAGCCGCTGCCTCGATAATTGTGCGCGAAGCAGGGGGGAAGACAACTGACTTCGCGGGGAAGCCTTACGATATTTTCAAGGGGCACATTGTTGCCTCGAATGGAAGGGTACATTCGGAACTCCTGCGCGCCTTGGGCGCTAAGGCATAGGCATACAGGCAATTTGGCACAACAGAGCGGCACCAAAAACCGCCAATTCCGCCATTGTACCAATTTTCAGGATTGTACCACTCTTCCCCCCTTGTACCAAAATTTATTTATAAATGCCAGGGAGCAATAGGTATAGTTCATGCCATCCTTTCATGGAAACTAAGTCGGGGGGGTTAAAAACCCCTCCAACCCCCCTAAAAGGTTTTGCCCGCTTCACCTCACGAAAGGGCAACCCCTTTTATCTTTTTTTTGGTTGTACAATAATCGGAGGTTTTCGCTTGATTGCAACTGTGCTTCAATATCCCTGGGATTTCCTCAGGCCGCTTGCGGATGCCGCGAACGGCTTCGACCTTTACATAAAGCTGCTGGTTTTCATTCTTTCGCTGGCAATGCTCTCCGTTGCGCTGCTCGCAATGCGGAAAAAGGGCTCGGCACGCCTGACTTTTGTGGCGCTTGCGTTCTTTTTCTTCGCGCTCAAGTGGGGCATAAAAATAATAGATATGTACATTTCACCAGGCAGTTTCCTTGCCGACCCTGCGGAGAATGTTTTTGAACTTGCCATACTGGCAACCCTGTTCTTTGCGATATTCAGGAAGTAGGTGCCGCCAATGGAAGAGGATGACTCCGCGCTCGCTTTAGATGTGCGCAGGAAGATTTACGAAACTATAGATAAATCACCCGCACTGCACTTCCGCGAAATACAGCGCAGGACAGGCGTCGGGGTAGGGGCGCTTCAGTATCATTTGGAATTCCTGCGGAAGAGCCAGCTTTTGAGGGCGGAGAAAGACGGGAAGTTCGTCCGATATTTTTCGGTAAGGGGCAAGCAATTGGGCGAACAGGGAAAGGAAATGTCGCTCCTGAGGCAGGATAGCATACGCAAGATAGTGCTGCACCTGCTCACGCACAAAAGGTCCAACAACCTTTCGATTTCAAAGGCTGTCGGCCTCTCCCCGCCGACAACCTCGTGGCACCTGAACAAGCTTATTGAGGCGAAGATTGTTGAAAAGCGCAGGCGGGGGAGGAAGAGCTTTTTCTACCTCACGGACAAGGGCAAAACAGCGGAACTCATTGTGGAGCACAGGAAGAGCTTCCTCGATGAGATGGTGGATAACTTCGCGGAAGTTTGGGAAGAGCTATAAAAACCAAAAAAACGGCGCGGTTTGGCGGGTTCCTTGCCTAACCGAAAATCCGGAGTGGGGGGGATGAGATTTAAGCCCGGAAGGATCCGGGCGTGATCCGTACGGCTTGCAGCCCTACTAACCTGCACCTAAGTGGGGGAGATGAGATTTGAACTCACGACCTTTCGGTTATCAGCCGAATGCTCCAACCAGGCTAAGCTACTCCCCCGCTGAACCGGCTGATATATTCAAATAAGAAACCTTTAAATAGTTTGGGAGAGGGCAAAAATCCGAAGAGGCTTAACCGCCATAATTCACGATTTTTGTCACTTTTTTGTGACTGCTTCTGCGCTCTTCCGCGCCTTCGTATCGCCTGTCCACATTGCGTTCCCTTCGGCAGCCTTGCGCGCGCGGTAATGTCATCATCAACCCCCTTTTTTCTCCTGACACGCTCGACCAGCATCTCGCACTCATCCGTCACCCAGACAACCCGTTCAAGCAAAGGGGCGAATTCCGCAGGCACCACTGCCCCCGACCTGAGAAAGTTCCTGCCTGATTTTCCGGATTCCTCGCCAACTCTCTCAATTTGTGCAATAAATTCTTTTAAGTATTCTATCGAGGGGCGAACTTTACCCCAGCCTACTTCTTTGGACTTCAGGGCATCCATGACAACATGTGCGTGATTTTGGGTCTCTTCGAGCGGAAACTTGCCCATGGCTAACACAACATCTTTAATCCAGCCCTCGGGGGCGTACTGACCTTTTTTCCCACTACTGCGCTCATCACCGCCTTGTTTGCCCTCCCGTTTAACAATACCTGTTTCCGAAGTATTTGACTTGCCTTTCGGAAGGAGGCGCCGCAGTCTTGCTAAAAAGTTTGTTCCTGCCGCGTATAAGGAACAGTAAATGAAGTATTTAAGCATTTCCGCAGATATTTAAGCAGTTTGTAGGAAACTGCCACAAATACCTGCAAAAGCGTTAAGTTTAAAGGGATTCAAGAGGTGGTTATATCATGGCTTCGAAAAGGAAAACAAGGACCCGCAGGGTTAAGGCTGGTTCGGCAAAGGGCAGGGCGAAAGCAGGGCATACAGGCAGGGGTTCGGCAAAGCCCGCTGCAAAGGGCGGCAGGGCAAAGGCGGGTTCCGCCGCGGGCGGCACAGAGGCAAAAATCCGCGAAAAACTGAGGCTTATAATCGACCCCCACACGGGAATAGACATAGTTGAAATGGGGCTTGTGAAAAAGATAGAGGTTAAGGGCGGAAAGGCAACAGTGCACTTCACCCCGACAACCGTTGCCTGCCCGGTGATGGGCTACTTCCTGCAGAAGATAAAGGAGCTCGCGGAAAGCGTGCCGGGCGTCGAGAAGGCGGAAGTCGTTTCCAGCACGCAATAACCGCCAAAAGGCAGTAATAAAAACAAAAACGCCTAATTATAAGGTATGCGCAAAAGCCCCGTGGTGTAGCGGCCAAGCATGCAAGGCTTTGGACCTTGCGACGGGAGTTCGAATCTCTCCGGGGCTATCAAGCCACGGAGTTTTCAAAGCGGAAGCTTTGAATTGCTCCGGGGCTAATGCAGTCATAGTAAAGGAGGCACGACGGAGAGTTGCCGTGCGAAGCACGGCTGTTCTTTTCGCCAGCCTTTTCTTTTTAAGAAAAGGCTGCGGAGGGTTCGAATCTCTCCGGGGCTAATGATGGCGCATGAAAAAATCCTCGTCGCCTTGGGCGGCAACGCGCTGATAAGGCGGCACGAGGCGGGAAAGCACGGGGAGCAGCTGCGCAACGTGCGCAGGACCTGCAGGCATATCGCAAAACTGGTGCGGAGGGGGCACACGGTTGTCGTAACGCACGGCAACGGCCCGCAGGTCGGCAACCTGCAGATACAGATGGTTGCCGCAAAGGACGAGGTGCCCGAGATGCCGCTGGATGTGGACGTGGCAATGACGCAGGCGCAGATAGGGTATATGCTCCAGCAGGAACTGCGGAACCTGCTGCCGCACAGGGGCGTTGCAACCGTGGTTACGCAGGTTGTTGTCGATGCACGCGACCGGGCATTCGGGAACCCCACAAAGCCGGTGGGGCCTTTCTATTCCGCGGAGAAGGCGAGGACGCTTGCGCACAGGTTCAGGGTTGCGGAGGACGCGGGGCGCGGCTGGAGGCGGGTTGTGCCGAGCCCGATGCCGAAGGGCATAGTGGAACTGCGGGCAATAAGGAAACTGCTGGACAGCGGAACCATTGTTGTCGCGTGCGGCGGGGGCGGCATACCTGTGGTAAAAACCGGGCGGCGCCTTAAGGGTGTTGAGGCCGTTATAGACAAGGACCACGCCTCGGCACTGCTCGCGAATTCCCTCGGCATAAAAACAATGGCGATACTTACGGACGTCGGGCACGTTATGCTCGGGTACGGGACAAAAAAACAGGAAAGGCTGCGCAAAGTAAGCGCCGGCAGGATGCGGGAATACCTGCGTGCGGGGCATTTTTCCGAGGGCAGCATGAAGCCGAAAGTGGAGGCAGCGCTCGATTTCCTCTCGAAAGGCGGCAGGAAAGTAATAATAACCTCGCTGGACAATCTTGTTAAGGGGCTTGAGGGCGGAACGGGCACGATAATAACCCCGTGAGGTGCGATTATGGGCTTGCTTGACGGCTTGGTTAAGCGCGATAAAGGCGCCGAAGGGGAAAACGAAAATGGCTCGGGGGCTATTCATGAAAAATGAGGATGATGCGGAAGCGCGGGATGGCGCGAAGTACGGCAGCGAGCCGTGCTCGCTCTGCGGCGGCGCCGGCACGGAAAAAAAGTGGATGGGCCGGTACTGGCACAAGAAGTGCATGAGGAAGATGAAGAAGCAGGCGAAGGGAGCAATATAGTGCGGAAGGGCGTCACGCCCTACCGCACCTGCCCTCAAGGCACACAGTCACGCGCGGTTATGCGCGCCCGTACCTGTCCTCGATGCGCACTATATCATTCTCGCGCACATCGCCTGTTGAAATCTCGAGCACGCGCGCCAATTTTGAACCGCCGACAAGCCTGTGCGGAACCTTCTTGCCCACATGAACAACGGAACCAACCGCGAATTTTTTTGGTTTTGATTTTTTGCCCAGCTGCACCTTCAATCCCGAATCAAGGGCGAACCATAATTCCGAGCGGTGTTTGTGATATTGGAGGCTGAGCGCCTGCCGCGGCTTTACCTCTATGATTTTAACGGTGCACTTTTTGCCGTGCACGAACCTTGTGAACTTTCCCCAGGGCCTTTTTTCCGTGTAGATTTTTTCCTGCATCTTTATTACCTTAATTTTTTTATCACTTCGGGGATCGCCTGCGGCAAATCGCCCGCGATAAACCCATATCCTTTCTTCCTTAATAAGATATCGCCCGCCCTGCCGTTTATGTATGCCGCGGCGCACGCGGCTTCAAAAGGCGCGTTATGCAGCGCGAGCAGCGCAGCGCAGATGCCCGCAAGCACGTCCCCTGTGCCGCCCTTTGCCATTCCCGCATTGCCCGTGCGGTTCAGCTTCACGCGCGCGCCGTCGGAAATTATGTCCGCGTGCCCTTTCAGGAGTATTGTGCATCCGTGCTTTTTTGCGGCACGTTTAACAAGCACTGCACGTGCGGAAACGGCGGCAGGGGGAGGCAGCTTCGTGCGTGCAAAAATCTCGAACTCGCCCGAATGCGGCGTGATTATGGTTCGCCCGCTGAACCTTGTTCCCGCAAGCGCCTTGAGCGCGTCCGCATCCGCAACCATCGGCTGTTTTACTTTTCCGGCGAGCGCGCGGCAGAAGGAGAATGTTGGGGGCGCGGTGCCTAAGCCGGGCCCGATGAGCACGGAATCAAAACCCTGCGAAAGTTTTGCTATTTTGGCGGCATGCGCAGGCGCGAACACGCGCCCTCTGAACTTCTTCACAATTACATCTGGACTGTACTCACTCATCGCCCACCCCGCTTTTTCAGGGGCGGCAATTACCGCGAGGTCGGCGCCTGTGCGCAGCGCCGCAAGCGCTCCCATTGCAGCGAGCGCGGGAGCGCCTGAAAAATCATCGCTCCCCCCGACAACAAGAACCCTGCCGTTGTCGCCCTTGCGGGAATATGGGCTGCGCCTCTTGTAGCACGCCTTTACGTCCGCGAAAGAAGTTCTTGCGGCAGTCATAATCGCTTACCTATCTCTTCCTTAAGTATTCTGCTCGCTTCGCCGCCGGAAACGCGCCCGCGCAGCTCCTTCATCAATTCCCCCATCAGCGCACCCATTGCGTGCATGCCCTTCTCGTTCACAAGCGCAATGTTGCGCTCAACAACCCTTGCAACAGCGGAGCGCAGTTCCTTTTCGCCTGTTGCCTCGCCCGCATAACCCCGCGCCGCAAGCAACTCGTGAATTGTTTTTTCGGGTTCATTTGCCCATGCCTTTAGCAACGGCACGCTCGCCGAGGCATTGAGCCTGCCTTTCTTCATCTCGCCAAGCACCGCTGCTACCATCTCCTCCGAAATCGCTTCCGTATCCGTGCCCTCCCTGCGCAGGCGCGGCATTACCTCGAGGAGGAGGACTGCGGCGGCAGTGGGGCTATGCCCCCTGCGCGCCAGCTCTTCAAACAATATCGCATAGTTGCTTAGTTTCATCTTCTCCGCAAGTTTTTCCCCAAGGTGCAACGACGCCACATAATATTTCTTCCTCTCCGCTGCACTCATTGGAAGGCTTTTCCTGAGCGCGGCAATCTTTTTCGCATCGACAACAACAGGCGCAAGGTCTGTTTCGGGGTACATGCGCGCAGCGCCCGCAAGAGGGCGCAGGTATTCCGTGTTTCCGTCGGGCAGGGCGTTCCTTGTTTCCTTGGGCACGCCGTGCAGGGCTTCCGCGCACCTTTCAAGCACCGCGGCAATGGCAAGTTTCGCCTCCCGCCTCGGCGCGCAAGCGAAAACAAACCCGTCCTGCTTTGCACAGCCAAGCAGTTCTGCAGCCTTCCCTTTCTCCCCCCCTGAAATTCCCTGTGCGGGCAGCTCGTCCGAATGCATTATCCCCTTAAGCCCTGCCTTTGCCTTGACCCTTGACGCAAGTTCCGTGCCGAAACGGTAATTCGGCATAAGTTCCCTGCCGAGCAGCCCCGAGAAGCCCGCAAGTTTCACGCCAAGGACAACGGAACCCTTGCCGAGGGCGGTGCGGATGAAGCCGCAGTCTGTTGAGGCGAATGCATTGCTTATGTCAAGCGGCTTTGCAGAGAGGCTGCCTTCCCTTACCCCGCGCTTATTCAGTTCCTCCCTAAGCTCAACAAGGCCCATCTGCCTCCTTACCTCCCTGCGGACGTATTCATCAATAAGCCCGAGTTCCTGCACGCCCTTTATCTCGATGCGCGCGCCCTGCGCTATTGAAATATTCACGTCCTGCCTTATCGTGCCCAGGCCGCGCTTGGCCCTGCCCGTGCTTCTGAGCAGGTTTCCTATTGCAAGGGCGGCATCCTTAACTTCTTCGGGCGCGTGCAGTTCCGGCGCTGTCGCTATTTCAATGAGCGGAATGCCGAGCCTGTCAAGCCTGTATGTCCCCGCACCCCCGCTGCCGCGCTCGACAATCTTCGCGGCGTCCTCCTCGAGCGCAATAGTGTCTATCCCGAGAAGTTTGCCGCTTTCAAGCGCGATTTTTCCGCAGCACGCGACAAGCATCGTGCGCTGGAAGGATGCGGTTGCGGAACCGTCAAGTATGAGCTTCCTCATTGCGAAAATGGAATCGAAAATTCTGGCATCCGCAAGCAGCGAAACCCCCAGCACTGTGTCGAGCGCTTCCGCATCGGGAGGCGCGGGCGGCTCCTCGTCCGCCTCGACAAGGCAGTTCGTGTCTGAATAAGCCTCATAACTGTAGAGCGCGGCAAGTTTGGCGGCATCGAGCGCGGCACGGTCATACTCCCCCGTTTCCGAGGCAACTGCATTAAGCCTTCTCCCGAATTTTATCGCCGCGGGATCCTCCCGCAGTTTTGAGGGGCACCTGCAGAAAAGCTTGCCGGTGTTGAGCTGCTGGTGAACCTCAAGCCCCGCCTTGAGGCCTATTTTCGCATAATCAGGCTCCATGGAAACCATTTAGAATTAGGAACCAACTGTTTAAATTGTGTTTTGTCGCGCTGCACAGGCGGGAACCCGCGGCACAGGCTATGTTTTTTTTGCATTTGCCGCGGATGTGCGCGCGGCAATCGCAACCCTCTGAAGCGCGGTTATGTTTGAAAGCACGGCAAGCAGGGCAAGCATGTAAACAAGCCAGAGCGGGTTCACGGAAGCGAAGAGAATGCCCAAAAAAAGCAGGGAAAGGCGCTCGGCCCTCTCAAGTATGCCGCCCCGCAGTTCCGCTTCCACCAGCCCCTTCTCCTTTGCAGCGCTCTTTGCGTATGTCGTCAAACTTGAGCCGCAGAAATACAGGAAAACCCATGCATAAGCGGGGATTATGAACCCCGGAAGCGCTGCAAGCAGGAGGCCAAACGCTATTGCGGCCTCGACAACCCTGTCCGCAATCGTGTCAAGGTAGGCGCCGAATTTCGTCACCCTGCCGGTGACGCGCGCAACGCCCCCGTCAATAAGGTCCAGAAAGGCGGCAAGCATGAAGAAAAACGCGGCAAGCAAAAAATTCTGTGCCGCGCCCCCAAGCAGGAAATAAAACGCAATGAACGCGGGAATAAGGCTCATCAGCGTCCAGGCGTTCGGGGAAATGCCGAAGCGCGAGAACAGCATGCCGACCTTGAGGGAGTATTTTTCAAGCCTCTCGCGGTTTTTGTAGAGCATCGCAATACCCTGCAGCCATGAACCCGCGGCGGATTACGCATCCTCTTCTATAATTTCCGCTCCGCCCGGGTTTGCCTTGGTTTTCCAAGGATCATTTTCGCCCGCTTTTTTTGCATGGGCCTGTTTTTCCGCATCACGCACGCTTGGGGTTCGCACGGGCGCGGCTTTCGGAATTTCCGTTTCGGCACCGCCTTTGCCGTGCCTTAAAACTATGCCGCCCACAAGCAGCACAAGCATCAGTATCGCCAGCCCTATGGCAAGCAGGCCCGCGGAACCGAAACCGCCCTCCTCCTTTGTGCAGGCGCCCTTCATGCAGCTTCCCCCCTCCCCGCACTTTATGCCGTCCCGGACGTCCGGATGCGTGCAGCTCCCGTCGGCGTTGCAGCCGTCGGTTGTGCACGGGTTATTGTCGTTGCACTCGCAGGCGGGCGGCTCGGTTTCGTCAAGGCTGAGCGCAACAGGCGCCATGAAATCGGAATATGTTCCGGTTATGTCGCGCCTCACGGAGTAAGAAACCGCCGACTCCCCGCCCGCATTCATGTCGCCGAGCGGGAATTCAATAACCGGGTCGTTGACATACGTGTTGAATGCGAAGTCGCTGTATATTTCCGAAATATTCTGCGCAATGGATTTCGGGGCCTTCTCAAGCACGACAATATTGGTAAGGTTTGTTCCGACCTCGTTCTTCGCGGAAATCGTTATGAGCGAACTATGGCTCACGTTTCCGTCAATGCCCGCAATCTTAAAAACCTCTATTTTCCTTGTGAACTTCAGCCTGCCTGCAACAGCCTCGGCATACCTGATTTCCGCCGAGCCATAGCCCGCCTCTCCAAGCACGGCACGTATGCCCTCGGCTGCGGCCACAGTTTCGAAAGATTTCGAGAATATCGAGGTTTTATCCGCATCCCCGCCCAGGCCCTCTATCAGGTCCCCCCCCGGGCTGCCGGCTTCGGCAACAACACATTTGCCGCCCCTACATGCGGTGTTGTTCCTGCAGATCCCTATAAACCTCTGCATCGGGTTGCAGTCGCAGTCAATTCCCGCGGTGTAATAAACAGTCGTAACCTTGCCGCGGGTCAGGTATTTAAAGTATGGCAGGTTTCTTTTCAGCTTTACGGATTCCGCAATCTCCTGCTGCACGGTTGCGGTTGACTTCTCAGCCTGGTTCTTGTCGATGCTGCCCGGGCAGTCACCTACCCCGTCCCTGTCCTTGTCCGCGGCGTAGTAAATCGAGGAGCCTCCTCCGCCTCCGCCGCCTCCTCCGCCGCCATTCTCGCCGCCGCAGGCGCCATCCTGCCATGCGCCCGAACAGCAGTATCCGTTGCCTGCGGTAATTTGGCCGCATACACAGGTGCCGCCGGTTATTTCCCCTTCCGCACATGGTTCGGGCGGGGATGTGCAGTCATTTGCCTGCCAGAAACCCGAACAGCAATAGCCGGAAGACTTTGTCGAGCCGCCGCATATGCACGTGCCCGATATCGGCCCGTCGGCACACAATGCGGGGATTGTGAATGTGTAATCCGGACTTGTTGCGCTGTTTCCCGAGGCATCCGCGCTCGTTACCTTGTAATGGTATGCCTTATCCGCGGTACCGGGCTGCAGCGAGCCTATTGGAAGCGAATGTGCAGGCACCATAACGGGGCTCGAAACCTGCTGCCCGTAGGCTGTTGAAAGCCCGTAATCCGCCTTCGAATTGCTGTCCTCATCCGTCGACCATGAAACAGTTGCGCCCGTGCCAGAATCGGAAACCACTGCGGAAACATTGCTGATTACGGGCGGCGTACTGTCCATGCCGCCCACATTCACCGAGGACTGCCCCAGGATAGTGGTTTCGCCGCTGCCCTCGAAAAGGCATGTGCCCGAAAACGAGTAGTCGCCGGAAGCGCCGGCAGGCACAACCGTCTGGTATGAAAGGGTCGTGTCCACGGGATTCTGGTAAACCAGCCATTTTACAACGCCCGCCTGGTCGGTGTACATGTTTGTCGAGCCGGGAACAACCGTCCATCCGCTTGGGAGATGGTCCTCAAGCGCGTAATAGCCCGCGGTGCCGATATCAACATTAAGGTAAACTGTCAGTGTGCTGCCTGCAACCAGGTTTGTGGAAGAGAAAGAACGGGTTACGCTGTCTCCCGTAAGGAAAATGCTGAAAAATCCGAGCGTGCGGGAATCCTGCAGGGCAAGCATCAGCCCTGCAGCAGCCAGGAGCATTGAAATAAAAAGCAACGCGGCCTCATTTTTGCGCAATATGAAAGCCATCGTCAACCACCGTTAATAATGGATGAAGCAATATATAAAAGTTGGCATGCGCCCAAAGCCCGCACATATGCGAAATATGAAATTTGCACGCGCCGCGCGCAACAAAATATCCGCAGGCTATGCGGCAAAATATCCGCCAGCGGGCATTCACGGCACATATTCGTGCCGAATAAAATGCCTGCACATTAATTACGGGGAAATTCCGCAGCGCTACTGGACAGTGACGCTTGAGGAGCCCGCTATCGCGGACTCGTTCGCCATGCCCTCGAACATATACCCGCCCGAAAAAGCCCTGGCGCCCTTTCCCGACACCACGACATCGTAACTGAACGTGGCATCTGCCGCACCCTCTATAACTACCATCTTTGCGTGCCCGATGTGCTCGGTTGAAAGGCCTGTGTTCACCGCAACCCAGCCCTCGGGCAGAACCTCGTCAAAGGCGTAGTATGTGGCGCCGCCTGTACTGACCTTAATGGTCACTGTAAGGGTTTGCCCTTCACTCAGGGTTCCCGTTGAAAACGAACGCTCCACAAGCGGGCCTGCACCGCCCTGAAAGGATGGCTGCGCCCCGCCGTTTGCGGGCTGCAATGCGGGCTGTACAAAAACAAAATACCCGCCCACAGCGAGCGCGGCAACAAGAATTGCAACCGCAGCGAAATTTGCTCCCGAATTTTTAAGAACCATTCCTATTGTAGGGTAGAAACTCATATATAAACCTATTCTACCGCGATAAAAAAAGCGCGGAAGGCAAGCGGCGGCGCGAGCATAACCAATAAATATCACCTTTTATATATATTAAGTGTCAAAATGCGGCATGGTGCGGCGGTTTTTTGTTTTTGCCGCACTTGCTTGTGCACGGTGCGATAAAATGAATCCCAAATTGGCGGTTACTGCAATTTTCCTTGCGGCGATTATTGCCCTGCCGCCGGCATATGCGGCGACATGCGGCGACGGCATTTGCAACGGCGAGGAGGACATGTGCGGCTGCCCCGGGGACTGCGGCATTTGCGCCGACAGGGTTCCGGAAAAACTGTGCCGCAATTACCGGTGCGTGAGCGGGAGCTGCAGGCTTGTTACCGTGGCAAACTGCTGCGGCAACGAAGTATGCGAGGGCAGTGAGGGTTACGCAAACTGCCCCTCGGACTGCGACCCGACAAGCCTTGAACTCACGATTATGGAGCCCGCGGCGGCGGCAACCTACTTCCGCGGAGACAGCATACTGATAAAAGTGCAGGCCACGGCAAACGGCAGGAAGATCCCCTCGGCAAAACTGTCCGCAACAGGGCCTTTTGAAAGGGCGGAATTCTACAACGACGGGGCGCACGAGGACGCGGCATTCGGCGACAACATAAGCGCGGCACGCGTGGACATAAACCTTAACGCCGAACCGGGGGGGCATGATGTAAAGGTAAACGGCGAATTCAAGGGCGTAAAATCGAGCGCCGAGACTGCAATAACCATAACCGATGTCCTGGAAATATCCGCTTCCCTGAATGAAAATTATGTGCTCGGCGGCACTGTTTCGGTTTCCGGAAAAGTGAGCAAGGGCGGCAAGCCTGCGGAGGTGCCTGTTGACATAAGGATACTCTCGGGCTCGAGCCCGATTTTCTCGGAATCCGTAACCTCCTCATCCGACGGAAGCTTCCAAACGCAGTACCGCACAAGCATACTTGACAAGGCCAGGAAGGTTACTGTGGACATAAACTGCAGCGACAGTTACGGCAACCACGGCAGGTTCGGGAAGGAGATAGGCCTCATAGACCCGAACAGGGCGGCATTCCTCTCGGTGGAGCTGCTTGGCGCGCTCAAAGCGGAATATGCAAGGGGTGAGGAGATGCTGTTCAGCGTCGTGGTGAAGGACGCGGGCGGGGCGGCATTCGACGGCGCAACGGTTTCAGTGGCGCTTCCGAACGGCGGGACAGTTCTGCTCGACGGCGCGGGCGAGGGGAAGTATGAGGGCGTTTATAATGTCGGGGTTTCGATGCCCGCTGGCACGCAGGAGTTTACCCTGAACGCGGTAAGGGACGACAACGGCAGCAGGCGCAGCGGCACGAAAACTTTCGAGGCCGCGATAAAGGAAACCGAACTTTCCGTGGAGATAACCGACCCCGCGGCAATACACTTCGAAATAGGGGAAAGTGCCGCATTCTCCGCAAGGGTTTCATATCCGTGGGGCGAACTCGCGGAAAATGCGTCATGCACGCTTGCAGTTTACGACAGGAACATCTCCATGCCGATGGTGGAAACCGGGCGCTGCAGGCAGGAATATGTTTTCAGGGAGGATGACGCCGGGCGCGTTAAGATAACCGTGATTGCGGAGGACGCATACGGAAACATGGGCATTGCCGAAAGGGAACTCGACGTTTCAGGGGTTGCGCTTTCATACTTGCTTATGCAAAACCTCCCCGCAATACTTGCCGGAATCGCGGCACTGCTTATCGTGATGCAGTCGGCAATATATTTCTTCGGCAGGAGGCGCGGCATAGGCAGGCTGGAGAAGGAGGCCGCGGGCATCAGGGCAAGGAGGCGCGAGATAGAGGACCGTTACTTTAACAAGCTTAATATGGGGCGCGAGGAATTCGAGGGCACTATGCAGAAATGCGACGCCAGGCTCGGGGAAATAAACAAGGAACTTAAGAGGCTTGGGAAAGGCGGGGGGAAAGGGAGTAAGGGAGGCAAGGCGGACACGGCAGGCGGAGCGGGAAAGGGGATTGAAAGGGCGGACAGCGGCGGAAGCGCGAAGGGGGCGAACAAAAAATGAGGGCATGGATTGTTTTAATTGCGGTGCTGCTTGCGCTCTGCTCGCTGGCGGGCGCGACAACAATAGAGGTGCCGAAGAATTCCTACACAAAGGGCGAAACCATAACCATAAACGGCAGGTGTGAAACAAATGCCGTGGAACTAAGCGCGGAAATGCATGGCCTGCTCGTGTTCCACGAAACAACCTCCTGCGCGGCGGACAAGGCATACGGGATTATGCACAAAATAACCCAGCTGGACCCCAAAGGGAGATGGAGGCTAACCGCTGTGGACGGGCTCAGCACAAAAAGCACCGACATTTACGTAAACCCGACAAGAGAGGGCGGCTACCTGCTGCTGACGCTCCTCAGCCCGAGCGAAACCGAGCACTACCGCACGGAGGAGTTCAACGCAAGCATACGCGTTTCCGAGGACGGCAAGGCCGTGGAGGACGCGTCGGTTGTTGCATGGGGCGCCGAGGGATCGAGGCACGAGTTCACGCATGCGGGCGGCGGGGTTTATTCAATGCGGCAGTTCATCCCCGTGGATGCGCCGCTCGGGAAATGGGAATTTACCGTAACCGCGCAGGGGGGAAGCGAAGATTCCGAAATCGGCGGAGAGGGCGTGTTCGGAATGAGCATCGCCCCTGCGCAGGTCGATGTCGAGATTGAAAGCCCGCAGGCATCCAACTTTACCCTGGGCTTCGAGATTCCCGTAAAGGTGCGCATGAGATACCTGGACGGCAGGCTGTTCAAGGGAGACGCAACCCTGAAGGTGGGGGGGGAGAAGTTCAGGATGGATATAGGGGAGGATTACAGTTACAGCTATAACTTCATGCCTAACGAGTCCAACCTCGGCACAACCGCACTGGAAATAGGTGCCGAAGACGGATACGGCAACACCGCACACAGGGAAATAACCGTAATCATAAGCGAAGGCATAATAAACAGCAACACCGTGCTTATTGCGGGCGCGGCGGGGTTTGTTTTGCTGATGGCAATTTTATTTTTCGCAACCAAGAGCGCAATAGGCAGAAGCCTCAGAAAACGCGGTGAAATGAGGAAGAGGTCGGGCATAGAGGGCGAAATTTCGCAACTGAAGCGCGATTACTTCGAGAATGCCACGATAAGCAAAAAAACATACTCAAAAAGGCTGGGGGAACTGCGGGAAGAGCTGGAGAAGCTCGAAGGGGGCATCTGCTAAGGAAGGGGGGATATTTTAATAAGGGTTAGAGGTTATTATTAAATGATATAAGCCGTAAAAAATGCGTTCGGCGGAAACATGGGCAAGATGATTGGAATGGCTAAATTGTTTGGAAAAGTATCCCTGAATTTCCTGAAAAGGAAGAACGAGCCGCAAAAAGGCGCAAAGGGCACGGACGCTGCAAAATCCCGCGGTGCGGAAGAGAAGTTTGATGAGGGCGCATACAGGATTTTCTCGGACATAATCGAGTTCGGGGACAAGCTGGGCCTCAGGGAGGCGATAAAGCACGCAAACTACAAGGGCGTGAGGGGCGATGGAGAATATCTTCCCGTGAGGGTGAGCAATTTTGACGGCCTTGTGGACGACGGCGCGATTGAAAGGGGCTCCAGCATACTCATATCAGGGGGCGCGGGCACGGGAAAAACCACTTTTGCAATGCAGTCCCTGTACAACGGCTGCCTAAACGGCGAGCGCGGCATCTTCATCTCCTTCGAGGAGGAACCCGAGAAGATAAAGGCGCACATGAAAAAGAATTACGGCTGGGACCTGTATGAAATGGAGCGCCGCGGCCTTTTCGCGGGTGTGAAATGCGATTCCCTTAAGCTTGCCCGCAGCGTCGAGCGCATGTTCATGAGCGACAGGGAGCCCGACATAAAAACCGAGAAGATAGTGTTTCCGTTTGTGCCGGACCGCATTGCCATAGATTCGCTCTCGGCCCTGAGCATAGCCTTCGAGGACGAGGAAAATTACAGGAGGTATGTGAAGAAGCTTTTCGACGCGCTTGAATCCACTGGCGCCCTTTCGCTCATAATTGCGGAAACCGAGCAGGACCCGAGGATATACAGCAGAACCGGAGTTGAAGAATTTTTGGCGGACGGGGTTGTGGTGCTTTACAATGTGAAGAGGGAGCTCTCGCGCACGAATGCGATAGAGATACTCAAGCTCAGGAGCAGCAACCACAAGAAGGGGCTTGTGATATACAAGATAAAGAAGGGCGAGGGCATAGTTATAGATTTGCCGAGGTAGGCGATGTTGAAGCCCACGGATATTGCCCGAAGTTTCATCTTGAGATTTGGGCGGCTTTTATTCTGCCCGGCAGTTCTTTTTTCATTTTTGCGAATTCCCCGCAATTTACGCCCAGGTATTTTTCGGAATCTTTCGGATTAAAGCGCATTATTTCGCCAATCAATTCTTTAACAAGGCTTTCCTTTTTGTTTTTTGCCAGCAGCGCGAGATATTTTTTGAAGTCGATTGGCGCATATATCAATAAGGTGAATATATCTATCGCATCTTTCTGGCCCTTAACCGAGCCCCTCCTGTCTATTTCGGCGCCCTGCTTCAGAATCAGCAGCGCTTCGCAAGCGATTGTATTTATCCCCTCGATTTTCACTTTTTCTTTCGCCAAGCCTTCTATCGGAAGCCCCAGCTTCGAGTAAAAGTGTAGAAACCTATATATTTGCCGATTAAACCTTAAATACCAATTCAGGATTCATACTCGAGTTTTTTTGCAAAGTATTTCAGGTTTTCGAGGGCTATCTGCTTCATCAGCAGGGCAAATTTTTTGTCGTCTCTTTTTTCGCTTAGTTTGGTCAGTTTCATGTATTGGTCGGAAAAGCCCACGGGAATTTTTATTAACGGAAAATTGCTTTGGGCCAGCGCTTTCAGGAATACCGCCCTCGATGTCCTGCTGTTGCCGTCAATGAACGGATGGATGCGCTGGAATTCGTTGTGCAAAAAGGCAGCGCTTTCGACTGTTTCGGCGGCGGAAACTTTTTTCTTTTCCGGGATGCCCGCGCTTTTGAAAAACACCGCCAATAGCCCCGAAAGCTCCCTCCAGTCGGGGGTTTTAAAGGCGGGGTTGCCTTTTATCCTGACATTTCCCGCCCTGAATTTGCCTGCGCCCGCAGCCAGGGGATTCATTGCCGCCCTGTGAAACTCGATAATAGATTCCTGCGTGATTGCCTTATCCGAGAAAATAAACCCGTCAAGCGCTTTTTTATAATCCAGGACCTGCTGCGCATCCTTGAATGGTTTTGATGCGGGGGCAATGTTTTGCCCGGTTATTTTTTCGGTTTCGGACAGAGTAAGGGTGTTTCCTTCAAGGGAAAGGCTTACGTAAATGAACCCTGTTTCGTCAAATGAAAATTTTTCTTTTTCAAGGCATTGCGCCTGAAATCCTTAAAAATCTATCTATAAAGGACTAAACATTAAGATTTTATTAATCTTAAGTCCTTTATAGCCTCAACCCGCCATAGAAACTATAGTGAACAAAAGTATACAAAAATGTTCGCTACAGAAAATTTGATGCACGTTTTTGGCACTTTTTGTGCATTTTGGCATTTCCTGTGCTTTAAATCACACTCTGTTGTTCAGCCATCCATCAGCCATAAAGCCTGTTTCCGCATGCCCGCCTCATATCTCAAGCTCAAGCTTTATCTCGTACTTTTTCATCAGGAATGCGCCCACGCATATAACCGCAAGCGCCGCAAGCCCTATAATTAACAGGGTGTCGTCCTTCGGCGCCTCCTCCTTTGCAGGCTCTTCGGTTACGCCCGTCACTACAGGGGCGGACAGCTCCTCTATCTCCTGCCTGCCCACTTTCTTCCCGACTTCGTACTGCACTGTTGCCGATTTTCCCGCGGGAAGCGTGCCTATTTCAAACTCAAGCACCGGGTCCTGAACAAGCACCCTGTGGTTTCCCTTTGCATTTACAAGGTTTGCGGTTTCCGCAATTGTTTTCGGGATTACCTCCAGCACACGCGTATCCATTATGGGCTTGTCCGAGCTGTTCACGACCTTTATGGTGAAGTTTGTGGTGTATTTTGTGCCATGCATGCCTTCCTCCGCAATCACTGTTCCGCCCTTGTACAGGGTAACGAGGCTGTTTATGCGCAACGCCTCCGCTGCCTTGCTTACATCCATGCCCGCGCTCCTCAGGGTTTCGGTTATCTGGCTTTTTGTGGGAACATAGCGGTACAGGGAGCTGAGCACGGCATATTTGATGCTCTCAGCCACCCCCAAACGCGGCGAGCCCGCTATTATCGGGGCATTGGATGAGTAGTATTCTATTGCCGCCCTTGCGCCGCCAATGCTTATTGCATTTGGCACCAAGTAGGTTATCTCCGTTTCCCCGCCTGCATTGATGTCGCCAATCATGAATCTTACAATAGGGTCGCCCTTTATAACGATGAAGGGCGTTTCGGAGTTTATTTCAGATGCGTCCTGCGCTATTTCCTTGGGTATGTGCTCGACAATGCTCACGTCCTTCATATCCTCCATGGATGTGTTCATTACTACAAGGGTTATTTTGCTGTTGTAATAAAGCATTTCGCCTTTGAGCGCCTTTGTTATTTCCACAGACCTTATCACCTTGCCCGACATTGCCGCTGCCTGCTCCAGCTGGACCTGCGGGATGCCGAGCCCTGCAAGCGCGCCTCTTGCGCCCTGCCCCCTCTGTTCGAATACGAAGGTTGATTCCGCTATTGTTTCGGTCTGCGCTGCCTGCCCTTCGGTTCCCTGAGTTCCTTCCGTTCCCTGCGCGCCCCCTTCCTCAGGGGTTCCGCCGATTGCCTCCGTTACCGGCGCCTCCCCTATCGGGGAAAGCGTGAATGATGCGCTTGCCGTAGCGGAATTCACATCCGTTGTGTCATTTGCGATTACATACACAACGTGCGCCGCATAGTTCAGGCCGCTGAAGGAGTATGATGTGCTAGTGCCGTTGTCTATCCAATCATTAGTGTCAATCCTGACGTAATATTTCGCAATCCCGTTCTGGGACGTGCCCGAGTATGCCACGGTTATCCCGTTCCCCGTCGTTGAAAGCCTGTCTATAGGGTGCGTTATGGCTACCGTCGGCGCGGCATTCCAGCTTGCCGCAACCTGCAGCTGCGCATTCGAATCCTCAACAGTCAAATCGCCGAGCCAGACTACAACCGCGTAATCGCCTGCAGTGTTCACATCGGAAACATAATCAATTCCCTCGTTCAAATCCACGTTGTTCAGGCGCATTAAGGGGCGCGTGGAGGCGGTGTAACTTGCGATTTCAAACGCGGGGCTGTACCTGTTCGTGTCCCAGAGGTTCTGGTCGTTCATTATTCCGTTAGTGCAGATGTTGAAGTCAACGCTGTTGCCCGAAGCGGTAACCTTGTAGGCGCCCGTGTTGGAATCGAAGCCCTGCGAGGTGCCTGTTGCCATGAACAGATTGTCGGGGTTGCGGTAGTCGAGCATGATGTAATCGATTTTGTTTTCGTCGGGGGCGGACTGTATTCCCGAAGACAACCCATAAGTCACCCCCCCAAGTTCGGTTGTGCTTGCGAAATACATAATGTAATTTACGTAATCGGTTTCGCCTGGCTGGAATTCAGGGGAGAGATCGCCATCTTGCCAGTTAGCCCAACCGCTAGTATACCACATGTGCACGGCAGTTGGGTCCCATTTCTCGTTGTAAAAACTTGAATCTGCGGCGCGCTTGGCATAGCCGCGGGCAATCGCTGTGTTTGCATCAAAGTCGGAGTTCAAATCAGTGCGCTGGACTGCATACCACCATTCTGTTCCCGCTGGTGCGGACACATTGTTGTCCGTATGTGTAACAGTCCCTGAACCTTTCGAATAAAAAACATGGCGAAAAATGTCATAATTTGTTGCCGAACTGTTTGTGTCAGTCATTTCAAGGTGTGCAACAATTTTGAGACCGCCTGTAATAGGATATATTGCATATGTCCTGTTGAAATTCAAGTCCCATTTCGGCCCAGCGGGTGCGCCATCCCATTCAATAAACGCCCCGCTTGAACTTATCTTAACCCTGCTGTTCAAATCCTCGGCTTTCCATAATTGGGCGCCGTTGTCATCAGCCATCACGCGGCTCTGGGCACCAATCGCCGCCACCCATTGGTCAAACTCAAAAGTCGAATAAACAGCCGACGCAAAGTTGGTTTTAATTACCCCATCACGATTCAGGTCAAATATTTTCGTAATTCCCCCGCCGTACTGCTGGTTGAAGAGCATATTAAAGTCCGCCGTCCCCACCTCAAAATTCGCCCCTGTCGCGTTCACGTCAAGGTGCCTTACGGTCGCCGCAGGCGTGGTTAAGGTAAAGGTAACGCTCGCCGTTGTTGAATTGTTGTCCGCGTTATCAACGGCAATTACGTAAGCCGTGTGCGAACCCGCAGCTAAGCCGAAGAACTTGCGCGTGATGTTCGTGCCGTTGTCTATCCATCCCAAAGAATCCATCTGGACGTAGTATTTCTTTATTCCCGTGTCCACATCCACGCCCCAGTATTTTACGTTCATGGAGTTCGCCGCCGTCGAGGAGCCCGAGGCGGGGGAGGTTATCGAAACAGCGGGGGCGTTTGAGTCCCATGATGAGGCAATCTGCAATTGCGCGTTCTGGTCGTCTCCCGTGAGCGAGCCTAACCAAACAACAACCGCATAATCCGCGGAATCGTTCACATCCGCAACAAAGTCGATTCCCTCGTTCAAATCCGCCCCGTTAAGGCGCATGAGCGGGCGGGTGGAGGCTGTGTAACCGCTGATTTCGAACGCCGGGCTGTACCTGTTAGTGTCCCAGTTGTTGTGGTCGTTGTATATTCCGTTAGTGGAGATGTTGAAGTCCACGCGGTTGCCGCTTGCAGTGACAAGATAGGCGCCGTGGTTGTAATCAAAGCCCTGCGAGGTGCCTGTTGTCATGAATAAATTGTCGGGATTGCGGTAATCGAGCATGATGTAATCGATTTTGTTTTCGTCGGGGGCGTTCTTTATTCCGGAAGATCCGGCAGCAGCCCCGTATATTACCTGCCCAAGTTCCTTTGTGCTGGCGATGTAAAGCGTGTAGTTTATGTAGTCGGTTTCCCCAGCGTTGAATTGAGTAGTAAGACCGCTATTGGCAGTCCAATTACCGCCGTTTGTGTTCACCCACGCATCAACCCAAGTCGGGTCCCATTTGTTGTTGTAAAAATGGGCATCTGCTGCGCGCTTGGCGTAGCCGCGGGCAATTGCCGTGTTTGCGTCGAAGTCCGAATTCAAATCGCGGCGCTGGACTGCATACCACCATTCATTGCCTGCGGGGTTGGTTACATTGTTGTCTGTGTATGTGACAAAGCCGCTTGTACAATAAATATTAGTGAATGGGGCGCCATAATTTGTTGCCCCCGAGTTTGTGTCCGTCATCTCAAGGTGGACTGCAACCCTTAAACCGCCAAGAACTGGGTAAACGGTGTTTGTCTGGGTAAAGTTCAAATCCCAATGCGGGGAGCCTGCACCATTCCAATCCATGAGCGCGCCACTGGATTTTATCTGAACCCTGCTGTTCAAATCCTCGGCTTTCCACAGTTGCGCGCTGTTGTCGTCATGAAGCGTCCTGTGCCTTGTGCCCGTATCCATCCTGGCATGCCACCCGTCAAGCAGTCCAGGAAAACTATAAGAGCTATAGTAGCATAAAGAACCCACATCGTTGGTTTTAAGCACGCCATCCCTGTTCAAATCAACAAGCCTTGATATGCCCCCACCTCTATCCTGCTGGAAGAACAGGTTAAAATCCGCAGTCCCCACCTCGAAATTCGCCCCTGTCGCGTTCACGTCAAGGTGCCTTACGGTCGCCGCAGGTGTGGTTAAGGTAAACGTCACGCTCGCAGTGCTTGAATTATTGTCGGCATTATCCGTTGCAATCACGTAAGCGGTGTGCTCGCCCGCAGTTAACCCTAAGAAGTTTCTTGTGATGTTCACATTGTTGTCTATCCAGTTCCCTGAGTCCATGCGAACATAATATTTAGTTATTCCGCTGCCGTTTGAATCATTGCCTGAGTATTTGACGTTCATCGAGTTTGCCGCCGTGGAGGAACCCGCAGCGGGGGAGGTGAAGGAAACCGCGGGGGCGTTGCTGTCTATCAACACGTATTTGGTGTTTGTATCCCCAACGTTGCCCGCCGTGTCTGTTGAATTGAAGTCAAGGGCGAAGTTTCCGTCTCCCGTTACCGAGATGCCTGCGGAGGTGTATGCCGCCCATGAACCATATGAAACCGTTGATGAGCCATTGGTGTCCAGCCTGTATTTCGTGCTTGCGCAGCCTGAACTGTCATCGGTGCATGTGAGGCGTATGTTCTGGTCGTATTTGCTCCATGAGGCGTTGCCGTCCCAGGAGGTGGAGGGGGCGTTTGTGTCCGTTACCCATGAGTCGTCAATCTGGAACTGCGCATTGACATCCGTTGTCAGGATGTCGCCCATCCACACCACAACGGCGTACTGCCCCACTGTGTTGACGTCAGCGATGAAATCAATTCCCTCGTTCTTGTCCGCGCCGTTGTGCCTGAGGAGCGGCCTTGTGGATGCGGTGTAATTGGAAATCTCGAACGCGGGCTTGTACCTGTTGACATCCGTCGCCCCTACCTTAGTGGAGATGTTGAAGTCCACGCGGTTGCCGCTGGCTGTGAGCTTGTATGCCCCGACATTTACATCGAAACCCTGCGATGTTCCCGTTGTCATGAACAAATCGTCGGGCGTGCGGTAATCGAGGTAAAAGGAATCTATAAACTCTTCCTCACTGGCCGGTCCCGTTTCCCTCATGTTGCTTATGTAAAGCATATAATTGAGGTATGAAACCTCGCCTGCGGCGAATTCGGGGTCAAGCGTTGCCGCCCAGCCGCCGCCGCTGGTGCAGCCGGAAAGGGCACTGGGAATGCCGTCGACATTCCACTTTCCCGTGAAGAACTTAAGCGCGGAGGGCGTGTCGTAGCCGCAGGTCACGGATGTATTTGAATCGTAATCCGAATTCAGGTCTTTCCGCACAAGCTGGTGCCACCATTCGAACCCGGGGTCGGGGGTGGCGTCGTCATTGTCCCTATATACCGCAGTATAATCATTGTCTGCGCATTCGTAATGCCTCGTAGTTGCGTAATTCGTGGCATCGGTGTTGGTGTCGGTAAAAATCATGGTGACATACCATTTCCCGTTCGGGTAAATAGTGTTCGTTTTCGTGAAATTGAGGTCGAACACTTTGCTGGTGGAAGTCATAAGTGCGCCTTCTGCGCCTATTTTCACCCTTGCGTTCAGGTCCTCGTCAAGGCTCAGCCTTGCGCTGGTGTCCTGGTTTTCGTATCTCCAGAAGGTGCTGGGGACGTGCTGCATCATCCAAGTGCTCAGGCCGCTGGTCCCTGCAAAATTTGTTTTAACCCTTGCGTCCACGTTCAGGTCTGCAAAGCCAGTTACAACGCCCCCTTGGCCCTGGTTAAAGAACAAATTGAAGTCCGCTGTGCCGACCTCGAAGTTCAGCCCTGTCTGGTTCACGTCGAGGTAGCGCTTTGTCACTGCGGGCGTTGTAAGGGTAAATGTCACGCTCGCCGTGCTCGAGTTGTTGTCCGCATTGTCGGTCGCAATAACCGAAGCGGTATGTGAACCCGCCCCTAACCCGAGGAAGTTTTTGGTTATGTTCGTGCCGTTGTTTATGTATTCGCCCGAATCCATTTTTACCCAGTATCTCAGGATTCCGCTGCCGTTTGAATCGTTGCCTGAGTATTTGACGTTCATCGAGTTTGCCGCCGTTTCGGAGCCCGCAGCGGGCGAGGTGAACGAAACAGCGGGCGAGTTCTTGTCTATCAAAATGTAGAATGTGTTTGTATCTCCCACGTTTCCCGCTGTGTCCGTGCTGTTGAAATCAATCGCGTAATTGCCGTCGTCGGTTACGGAAATTCCCGCCGCGGTGTATGTTTGCCACGCCCCATAACTCACAACCGAGGCACCGTTGGTGTCTAACCTGTATTTTGTCGAGGCGCACGCTGTGTCATCGGTGCATGTCAAAGTTATGTTCTGGTCGTGCTTGCTCCATGTTCTGTTGCCGTCCCAGCTTGTGGAGGGCTCAGTGTTGTCTATGTAGAACGAGACCGCACTCGAGTCCACCTTGTTCAAATCCGAGGTGTCGAAGACATTCAAATCAATGAAGTAGTTGCCGTCCGCTATTGCTGAAACGTTCCAGTCAAAGACGCATGTTGTGGCGTCCGTCCAGTCCACATCATCGCAGGAAAGCGCGGCGTTGTTTGCGTGGTCGTTGAGGTTGAGGTCGTTGATTATCGCAGTAGTGAAATCCCCCGCGGAGGTTGAATAATACAAATCCGCATTGAGTTCATCTCCCTCCGCATCCATCACGCTGAAAACAAGGGAAATGTTGTGGTCATATCCTCCCGTGTATTGCGAGAGGTAATTTGCGTCACTGGGAGAGGTTACATTAACATCTGGGGCGGTGTTCGCGCCCGCGGCCCAGTCGTTGTCAATCTGTATCTGCGCGTTCTGGTCGTCCCCTGTCAAATCGCCGAACCAGACAACAACCGCGTACTGGCCCTCGGTGTTCACATCCGCAACAAAGTCAATCCCCTCGTTCAAATCGACGTTGTTCAGGCGCATCAATGGGCGGGTGCTTGCTGTGTAGTTTGCGATTTCAAAGGCGGGGCTGTAGCGGTTAGTGTCCCAGTTGTTGTGGTCGTTGTATATTCCGTTAGTGGAGATGTTGAAGTCCACGCGGTTGCCGCTTGCAGTGACAAGATAGGCGCCGTGGTTGTAATCAAAGCCCTGCGAGGTGCCTGTTGCCATGAACAAATTGTCGGGATTGCGGTAGTCGAGCATGTAATAATCAACAAAGTTCTCGTCCGGGGCTTCCTGTATTCCGGGAATTACCTGCCCGAATTCCTTAGTGCCGATGAGGATAATGGTGTAATTTATGTAATCCATCTCGCCTGCGCTGAAATCGGAAAGGGTAGAATCGGCCCAATAGGTGCCACTGGAGGGGAGCCCCCAATTGGACACAACGACTGATGGGTCCCATTTGCCGTTGAAGAACTTTTGTGAGGTTGGCTTTTCATAAGCGATTACAATGACCGTATTTGCGTCAAAATCGGAGTTCAGGTCATAGCGCTGCATTCCGCGCCAGAAAGACTTATCAAGAACCTTGGCGCCCCAACCAGTCCCGCCCCAATTATTATCCGAATAGGTGTAGAATGTGCTTGAGATTATCTCGGTGCCGTGGTAAAACCAACCATAATCCGTGGCTGCGGAGTTTACGTCGGTAAATTCGTCGTGAATCACAAGCCTGAACCCGCCCACTATCGGGTAAATTGTCGTGGTTTTTAGGAAATTAAGGTCGTAAATCTGCCCGCTTGTGCCGGAGATGCTTTCCCCTGCCGCGCCCCAGCGGGTTAATGCGCCGCTTGACGTGATTTTAACCCTGCTGTTCAGGTCCTCGGCTTTCCATAATTGTGAGGCATTATCATCACCCTCTGTCCTGCTCTGACTGCTGCTGTCTGTCCCAAACCAGTGATCAAAGAACTCGCTGCCACTGCTGACAGACAAATTTTTCTTTGCCGAATCCCTGTTCAAATCAACGACTTTCGTTATGCATCCACCCTCACTCTGCTGGAAAAACACATTGAAATCCGCCGTCCCCACCTCAAAATTCGCCCCTGTCGCGTTCACGTCAAGGTGCCTTATTGTCAGCGCAGGCGCGGTCAAGGTAAAGGTAACACTCGCCTGCGCGGAGTTATTGTCCGCATTGTCCGTTGCGATAACATAAGCCGTATGCTCCCCCGCACCTAACCCGAGGAAGTTTTTGGTTATGCTCACATTATTGTCAATCCAGTCCCCCGCGTCCATGCGCACGTAATATTTCTTTATCCCCGTGTTCATGTCGATGCCCCAGTATTTTATGTTCATCGAGGTTGCCGCAGTCGAGGAGCCCACGGAAGGGGAGGTAATCGAAACCGCCGGCGCATTTATGTCATAGCCTATCTGCAGCTGCACGTTCTGGTCGGGCAGGGTCAAATCGCCGTACCAGACAACAACGGCATAATCCGCGGCCCAGTTCACGTCCGCCATGTAGTTCACATCGTAGGTGCCGAACCTGCCGTTTATTTTCACCTCTGGCACAGCATCCGCAGTATAATTGCGCACGACAAAAGCCGGGCGGTAGCGGTTCGTATCCATCGTGTTCATGTCCGAATAGAACTCGTTGTACGAATTCTTTGTCCCGCGCGTGTCCATATTGAAGTCCACGCGGTTCATGTCGGCGTTCATGTCGTATGCGCCGACATTGAAGTCGAAATAACTGAAAACGCCCTTCTGCATGAACGGCGTGTCGGGGTTGCGCCAGTCCTGCATTACGTAATCTATGCGGTTTTCGTCTGTCAACGCATATATGTTGCCATTAATTGAAGTAAACCAATTTGTGTCCGTTAGAAAAATAACGTAATTCAGGTATTCCATTTCGCCAGCGTTGAATTGCGGGTAGAGGTTATTGTCATTCCAGCAACTGTCGTTTGGGTCCAAGTTTATGCAATTATCGCTTACCCATTGGTTTGCGCTGGTTGGATTCCACAGGCGCTCAAAAAAACGCTGCACCCTGTTTGGGGAATAACCAATAACAAAGACCTGGTTCGCATCGCCGCTCTGCCTCGTATACTGCTGCCCGTGCCACCATTCCGCATCGCCCGGCGCCCCAACATTGTTGTCTGTGAAGGAATTGAAGTCGTATTTTGTGGGCGCCCCCACGCTGATTGCGTGGTGAAACGCGTTGTAGTCAGTTGTCGCTTTCAGCAGGTTCGTGTCAGTCATTTCCATGTGCACGACCCAGCGCACTATTCCGTGCCCTGTTTCGGTGCGCCCTATGGGGTAAATTGAATTTACGCGATAAGTGTTCACATCGAAGTTACACAGTCCTCCTGAACACCTATAAAACGCGCTTTCTGAAACTATCTGCGCCCGCGAATTTAAGTCCCCCATTTTCCAAAGCCTTGCGCTTGCATCATTGATTTCCTGTTTTCCGCTCCCTGATATTGTGGCATACCACCTGTCAAATTCGTTTGTTGAGGAAAAGTTTGTTGTTCCAGCCCTGTTTTCATCATATAATTGCGTAACTAACCCACCCAAACTTTGTTGAAAAAATATGTTCCAGTCCGCGCTGTTGTCCCAGAGGTTTATGGTTGTAACCTGAAAGTTCAAGCCCGCGGCATTCACGTCCATTACGGGCGCGTGGACATCCGCGGCAAGAACGATAAGCAGGGCAAGGAAGAGCGCGGAAACGGGAAGTCTGCCGCCCGGAGGCGGAGCACGCGCGGAAACGGGAAGTCTGCCGCACATGGTGCGCGCATTCACGGAACGCGGGATTTCGCACGGCGAACGCGGGATTTCGCACGGAGCACGCGAAAAAAGCGGCATTCTGCGGTTCATAAACTAAGCACAACCCCACACCCCGCGCCGTGCATGATTACACGCCGCGCAAAGGCACTATAATTACACTATTATTGTTTATATTAGTTATGGAAAGCGAAAATCGGCGCCGATTCCGCAAATCGGGGGATTTTCCCGCGGTTTTTGGGGCGGGATGGATGCGGGGCAGGGCTACGCATTTTCAGTTTTGCGCCCTATTTCACTTATCAGCCTCTCAATTCTGTCCACAAAGCCCCTCGCATCCCCAAGGAGCTTTTCCGCAGCGTCTTTTCCCGTTTCTTCCGTTACCCAGTATTGCGCGGTTTCCCTCTGCCTTCTTGCGCGCCTGAACGTTTGGGCATATTCCTCCTCAAGCGCCCTTGCCTCTTTCAATTTGTCGAGGAATTTGCGTTCCAGAAGGTTCTTCCTGACAAAAAATACTTCAAGGGCTGCAGCTGTTGCGGCATGGTTATCGCTTTTGTAGCCGACAGACGCAAGCGCTGCCAGGGCGGCGTGATACATCGCATAGTAGGCGGCTATCACGACCCAATCAAAAGCGGAAAAGTCGCCAGGCAGCCCCAGGATTTTCTTCGCATCTTCCCTGCTGCTCACGCCCCATGCAGCGGCGCAGAAAAGAAGGTTATGCCTCGCCTTTTCCATAAAATGGGGGGCAATTCTCTTTATGAACGGGGTTTTTCCGCACAGCCCTTTTTTTTCAAATTCCCTGAGTTTTTGCCCCCTCATTTAACCGCCTCAAACGCAATTGAGTAATACTTTTCATAGCCGTAAAGAACAATGCCGTCAATCAGTATTTCATGGGCAACCATCGGCTTCTCAGATTTAAGCATATTTTTGAATTCAACGGCAGTCGTAATCAGCGGGGCGATGTCTTTGCCGTACCTTTTTTCAACCCCGCTGCATGCCCTTTCAACTTTTTCCCGCACGCCAAAATCGGAAACTACGACAAAAATGTCCACATCGCTGCGCTCTGTCCCTGTCCCTTTCGCATGGCTGCCGTAAAGGGCAACCGAAAGCAGCTCATTCGGCGCGGCCTTTTCCAGCCCCGTCACAAGCTCGTCAAGCATTTTCTTCATAACAATATCTTTCTTCATAAACCGCCGGGTTCTGCCCAAGCTTATCCTCTCAACAATCTTCCGGGCGAGGCTACTTTCAAAATTAATGCTGACGTAAGAATAGGCGCCGACCTTTTCCTCTTTAAGCGCCCCTTCGTTTATAAGATGGTGAATATGCCTGTAGGCGGCATCATACGATAATTTAGCGAGCAGGGAAAGTTTCCTTATGGTAAACTTCTTCTTCAATTCGGGCAAAAACTGCCCGAATATCGCGTCTATGAACTCCGCCTTAACCATACGATTTCACGATAGTATTATCGGATAAACGCAAATATAAATATTTCGCTCTGGCGGGCTTCAATCGAAATTTCTCAAAGCACCTGGAAACAAAGCCAGCACGGCAATCAGGGCAAGGAAGAGCGCGGAAACGGGAATTCCGCCGCACATGGTGCGCGAATGCACGGAACGCGGGATTTCGCACGGCGAACGCGGGATTTCGCACGGAGCACGCGAAAAAAGCGGCATTCTGCGGTTCATAAACTAAGCACAACCCCACGCCCCGCGCCGCGCACGAACAGCGCGCGTGCAAAGGCACTATAATTACACTATTATTGTTTATATTAGTTATGGAAAGCGAAAATCGGCGCCGATTCCGCAAATCGGGGGATTTTCCCGCGGTTTTTGGGGCGGGATGGATGCGGGCGGCCACTAGGAAAGTTCCAGCAGTTTCGTTTCGACTTCCTGTTCCACAAGCTCAAAGTCTGGCAGTTTTTTGAGCAGGTGCCGCAAGTCTCTTGCCCGGCGCCCTTTGCTCTTCCTTGCGCTTTCAATTGCCCCCCAAGCGTCGAATTTTTCAGGGTAGTACGCGAATTTTCTGCCGAGAATCCGCTTGTCCATTTTGATTCCCTTCCCGAAAAGGAACCAGGCATCGTACAGGTCCCTGGGCGCGGAGCGGGAGCCCAGCGCGTGCAGTTTTTCGGCAAAAATCTCTTCAAGGCTCAAAACCAATAATCCCGCAGAACCAAGCCCGTAAGAGTCAATCAATTCCCTGCGCACAGGCTTTTCGGCGATGTTTTTGCGGAAGCTGAAGTCGAAACGGATTCTTTGCGGATATGCCAGGGGGCCGGCATACTTCACGGATGCCTTCAAGCCTGCCGCAGTCTTTTCCTCTTCAAGCTTTCCGAAAGTTATGCCTTCTACTGCCCTGCCCTCCAATGCTTCCCTCAGCAACCGCAGGCAAACGCCCCTGCCAATGCCTACTGCTGTGAAGTCCAGGTCTTCGGAAAATCTCGCTTCCCTGAAGTAAACTTTCTTTATTGCCGTGCCCCCCTTGAAAACCGCGTGCCTTGCAAGTTTCGAGCCGGCGATTGCCCTGAGTGCTGCCGATAAGGCAACGTCTTTTTCTGCGACTGCCTGCGGCACGCCTTCCCCGGCGGCAAGCCTTTTCAGTTCGCTCAAGCCAAACATCTCAGTGCTCCCTCCATTCGGTCAGCTCTTTTTCCGCCACGTTCAGCAAAAGGCCCCATTTAACCGACCTCGCCAGCGCTTTCTTCGGGGCGGTGGGGTCGAGCCAGCGCCAGCCAACGAACGCCTTGGACTTAAATTTGCGTATGCCGAGCAATTCGGAGAGATAGCCGAGCCTGCGCACTACGGCATCATTTGACTTGGCTGCAAGAGATTCGAGCGTTTTCCAGCCTATTCGCTCTCTCGCTTCCCAAATTGCCTTGCAGGCCTCCTTGATGCCCCCGCTGTTTTCAGGGAGGGCGAGGCAGTCTATTATGAGTTGCTCGACCGTGGCAAACCTCACAATTTCACCGCCGATTTTTTCCTCGCGCCATTCGCCCAGCCGCCGCACCTGCACAAACTCAAAGCGCGACTGAAGTGCTTCAAAGGCACGATGGCGCCTTACAGCCACTATCTGCACGGCATAGGGGATTTGCTCGGTAAAGCCGTAATGATTCAATGCCGCCCAAAAGCCGACGTAATAGCCATTCCTGCCCATCAGCTTGGGCACGGATGCGAGCGCATTTTCGGTCCAAAGCCCCTTGGGGCCGGCTTTCATGGGCGCAAACAGGTAAATGCCCCGCTTCAGCCGAATCAGGCGCTTTTTTCGGGCGAGCCTTGACGCGAGCTTCCACGCCTGCACCCTTGACAATTTCAGCCTTTTCGCAAGTTCGGCCAGCGTTATCACTCCCGCTTCCTTTTCCTCAAGCGCGAAAAGCGCCCTCAGTTCCATCTCGCCGAACGTTATCTTTTGCATAACGAAACTACTCTCTGAAGGTAGTTAATGGCAACAAAGTATTTAAGCATATCTGCAGGCCGATGGGCCAAAAACATTCCGTGTAAGCCTGCGCCAGCCCTGCCCACGGCGGGAAAGTGTTGCTGTTTCCGGGCTTAATCACGCACGCACACGGGGCGGGCTTGGCGTTTTTTTTTGGCGTGCGATTGATTTTGGCGGTTTTTTTCGGGGGCTGCGGGCGGCTTCAGTGATGCGGCGCAGGGATGTTCTTTCGGGCGCGGGGGCGGAAAACGCGCGGCATTATCCCGCGGCTTTTTCCTCCAGAAGCCACTGCCAGACAGGCTTTACGGATATTTTTTTGTTTTGGATGGTCAGCTCCTGTTCCTGTTCGAGCGTCAGTATCAGGCCCGCGGCTGCCTTGGTTTCCCGCATTGCCTCAATAAGCCCTCTCGTTTCCCGCTCTTTGTTTTCGCTGTTGAGTTCGTAGCACACCTGGATTGCCCGCTTTTCCGCAGGAACGACGAAATCGGCTTCGGAATTTATCCCCTTGAAGTAATAGAATTCTTTTCCGAGCCTCTTCAGGTGGACGGCAACCGTGTTTTCCAGCAGGGCGCCCTTTTTTTCCGCCATGCCCGGGGCGTTTTTCACGATTATGCCGTTGTCGATACAATAAACTTTCTTCGGATTTTTGTCGAACCGCTTTAGTTTCCTTTCAAACTTACGGACGGTAAAAACAAGGCATGTTTCTTCCGCATATTCGATGTATTTCTGCACGGTGTTGGCGCTTTGAATCCCGAAATTGCCTGTTATGGAGCGGTAGGTCATGGGGTTTGCGGAATTTGCTATCAGGAAATTCAGCACTGCTTTGAGTTCGCCGGGCTTCCTTACGCCGTATCTTTCGCAAATGTCTTTCCGCATTATGTCCGCAAGCACCGCCGCCAGGATTGCCTCGTTCGAGAAAACAACTACTTCGGGCATTCCGCCTTTTGAGAGGTATTCCTTGAATGCTTTTGAAAGCAGCGCCCTTTGCGCCGTGGAATAAATGCCTTTCTTCGGGATTTCCGCTTTTTTGGCTTTCAGGAATTCGGCAAAGGAAAAGGGGTAAAGTTCAAGGTCCACGTGCCTCCCGGTCAGGTGCGTCCCAAGCTCTTTGCTTAACAGGTTTGCATTGGAGCCCGTAAGGAAAACCCTGTAGCCCTGCCTCAAAATCCTGTTGGCAAACAATTCCCAGCCTTTGATGTTCTGGATTTCGTCGAGGAAAATGTTCTTTTTTTCCCCGAACGCCTCAATCAATGTTTCCATCAGCTGCTGGAAATCTTCAGCCCTGAATTCGCCTATTCTTTCGTCGTCAAAGTTAAAGTAAAAAAAATCGTTTTCAAATTTCGCCTTTATCAGTTGCTTCAGCAAAGTGCTTTTGCCGCATCTCCTGACGCCCTTGACAACAAGGGCGGAGGCCCCGCTGTAAGAAACAGCTGCGGGAAAAATGGTTCTCGGCACGGAATCCGCCAATGAATCCAGCTCCTTCAGTTGGTCCGCAATTACCGTCCTCAAAATGCCCTTTGAAATCATGATAAAACAGTAATGAGCAATAACGTGCAATATTGCTCAATATAATGAGCATCATAGAAACCATAGTGAACAAAAGTATATGAAAATGTTTACCGCAGTCAATTTGATGCTCGTTTTTGGCGCTTTTTGTGCATTTTGGCGCAGGGCTTTGGCGCTTTGCTGGTGCGGGCGGGGCGACTGTTGAAGCGTGCGCACCCGAAGCACGGTTCCGCATGGAGGGAAACTTTCGCAAATAGTTTCCCTGCATGGGGAACAGCCTGTAGCCGCGGATGTTTCCGAAAAGTCATCGGTTAATAACCCGTGTATTTTTCAAAAAGTTATCGGTTGCCAACCCGTGACTTTTTTGCTGCGGCTTTCGGGTTGTCAATACATATATTCATTATAATGAACATAAGTTTTTCAGCGCCCTCTGCCGCACTTTGCGTTTCCCAGCAGGAGGGCAACCCTCATTCTGGTCCGCTGCGGAACCCTTTTCAGGTATGCACGCATCTTTTTCCTGTCGATTTTCCGCTTTATTGCCTGCAGGGTTTTCCCGTCGAGGGGCTCGTTGAAATAGGCGAAATCAATCAGCGTTTTCTCGATGTCGGAAACGGGAATCCACAAATCATAATGCTTCACGGAATCATAGCCGAAAAACATGCGCCTGTTTACCCTCCTGATGATTGCCTTTGCGCCGAAAAATTCCCTGACGCCCGTGCGCACCTTCCTCGGCGTAATAAGTATGGCGTTCGTTTCCTGCTCCCACAGGTTGCGGAGCGAAAGCGCGTCCTGCAGGCAGTGGTAGGAGGGGCGGTAAGCAAAACTCAGGACTGCGGGGTCGCCCCTGAACGTGTATATGCCCCTTGTTATCCTGTTCAGCTCTTTCCTTTTCAGGAGATGGTTAAGCAGGGTGTGCACGTACTGCCTGCTTATGCCCTGCCTCTTCAGGAAAACCCGCACATCCCTTATCGAAAAAACCGGCTGCTTCGAGAAATGCTCCCTGAAGCCCTTAATGTATTTCATGCCCGAACCTCCTGAGAACGGTTTCCAGCATCTGTTTTGCGGGGGGCGCAATCCCCGAATACACAAGTGCCCTCAGGTTCTTCTCGTCGGCGGGCATTTTTGCCGAGTTTGCAAACCTGCGGCATTCCTTTGCCATGCCGCCGAAATCTCCGCCCCCGCCTGTGAGGAAATAAATGTCGTAAAGGTCCCGCACAAAACGCCTGTCAAGGTAGGCGCCTATCTTCTCGGCAATCAGGCTTTCTGCGGAGAGGGAATATATGCCCATCGAAGAGCCGTCAGCCCTCTCGTAAGTTGCCGCCTCCCTGTTCGGCGCACCTCTCAGCGCGATTTCAAGCCTTACTTCCGTGCCGCTGCCCAGGACCTTGCAGAAAACCGTGTTCTCCGTCCGCTTGAACCTGGATATTTCGAGCGCCCTTTTTTCAAGCGCAGAGCGCAGCTTATCCTCGAAGCCGTTCGGCACCCTGGCGTAAAAGTCCAGGTCTTCCGAGAACCTGTTGCCGCCGTGGCAGCGCCAGACTGCCGTGCCGCCGTGCAGTACCGCATCGGGCAGTACGGAATATACGGCATCCACAACCTCGTCCTGCAGTGCGGCAATATCCGAATGCAGGCGCCTTTTCAGGAGCCTGCTCAATGGAATCTTCATATAAACACTAATCAACCAAACGTATATTAAAATATATGTTTGGTTGATTTGCCAAAAAGGCAATAATCAGCGCTCCCTTTCGCCCTTTATGCCCCCCATTAACGCGCTTTGCAGCGCTGCCTTGGGGCTGCACAGCCTTATTTTGCGGCTTTTCCTCAAGGGTCTTTTTAACCGCGGCAATAAACCCCTTCGCAACCTTGATTGCGGAATCCGCCTCGGTTTCCTGAATCTCCGCGGGCTTGCCGAGGCCGTAAGTGAGGTCGTGCCTGTAAAGGCGCAGCGATTGCAGTTCGTTAAGGTATTTTTTCTCTATTTTTGCCCCATATTTTTCATTCACGAAAACATAAACCGCGAAATGGCTCCTTTCCTTGAAGCCGTCCCTGAACAGGAGCGCGCGGGCGGCGTGAAACATCGCATTATAGGCGGTGACTATGGCATTCTCGAAAATTTCGTGCTCGAACTCCTGCTCCGCAAGGCCGAGCTTGTGCTCCGCCATTTCAACGGACAATTCCGCCTTTTCGCCGTCAGGATTTTGCTTCACAAGCAGGCCCTCACGCAGGCAATCTTCAATATTCACAGCACCACCGGCCTTTCGCCGAAGAGGGGGATTGAATCGTAGATTACGTTATCATAGAAGGCCTTTTCCTTTTCCGCCTTCCTTTTCCATTCGCCGAGGGAAAGAATTGAAAGGTTCACTTCCCGCTTTATTTTTCCCGCAAAGCCCACGCCAGGCTTTGCGGGCCTGTGCGCGATTACGAGCAAATCAATGTCGCTCTTTTCATCGTTTGTGCCTTTTGCGAAACTGCCGTACAGGAGGATTGAGTGGATATGCGGGATTTTCTTGAGCAATTCCTCGGCAACGCCCGAATCCGCCAGAAGGTCGAGGTTGAAAAGTATTTTCCACTGCCTGCACAGCGGGCTTTCAAGGCTTGCCCTGTACTGGTAAGTGCGGCCGACAATGTCAAGCGACACAATCCCTTTTTTCTTCATGAAGGAAAGCGCTTCCCTCGAGGCGCCGTGGCTGATTTCCGCTTCCTTGGCAAGGCCCCTCACGGAAAAGGCCCTGTTCGGCCTGGAAAGAACCACCTGAATCGCCTGCACAACTGCGTATTGCTGGAGCATTAACAATACAATAATCAATTGTATATTTAAATGTAACGTAAGTAGTTATCTTTACATTTTAAAATACATATGTCCATTATAATAAACATCGCGGCATAAGGCAAAAATCAGCGCCCTTAGCCATCTATGAATCCTCTAACCGCGCTGCACTACCTTTCCCTTTCGCCCTTTATGAACTCTTCCACCATGTTCCTTGCCACGCTGTCGGGGAACTGCTGGGGCGGATGTTTCATGAAATAGGCTGAAACGCTGAGCAGCGCCCCTCCCGTGCCGCGGTCGAGCGCCAGCTTTGCGGCGCGGATTGCGTCAATCACGACGCCCGCGGAATTGGGGGAATCCTCGACGGACAGGCGCAGTTCAAGGTCCAGGGGCACGTCCCCGAACTTCCTCCCTTCCATGCGGATGAAGCAGACCTTGTTGTCGTTCTGCCAGGGCACGTAATCGGAAGGGCCGATGTGGATGTTTTCCGCGGCAAGTTCGCGGGGCATCTGGGATTGCACGGATGAAGTTTTGCTGATTTTCTTGCTCTTCAGGCGCGCGTGCTCCTTCATGTTCAGGAAGTCCGTGTTTCCGCCCGTGTTCAACTGGTAAGTGCGCTCAAGCTTCACCCCGCGGTCGGCAAAAAGTTTCGTGAGCACGCGGTGCGTTATGGTTGCGCCGAGCTGGCTCTTTATGTCGTCCCCGATAATGGGCAGGCCTTTCTCGCGGAATTTTTTCTCCCACCCGGGCGTCGAGGCGATGAAAACGGGCATGCAGTTTATGAACGCGCATCCCGCTTCGAGCGCGGCGTTCGCGTAATAGCGCGCCGCATCCTCGCTGCCGACGGGCATGTAACATATCAGGATTTCCGCGCGCGCCTTTTTCAGTTCCGCCGCGGCATCGACAGGATTCTGCTTTGAATCAACAACAAACGCCCTGTCCGCGGGGTAATCCTGCATGTGCTGGGCAACGCCGTCCAGTACGGGGCCTTTCTGCACAACCACGCCCTGCTTCGGCACGTTTTTTTCAAACACCTTTGTGCAGTTCGGCTTTTCAAAAATCGCTGTGCCCAAATCTTTGCCAACTTTTCGCTTATCCACATCGAACGCGGCAACGAATTTTATGTCGCGCACGAGGTAGCCCGCGAATCCGTTGTGCATCAGCCCCGGAACAAGCTCGTCGGAGGCGCCGACACGCCTGTAATAGTGCACGCCCTGCACCAGTGAACTTGCGCAGTTCCCGACGCCCGCAATCGCAACCCTTATTTCCTTTTTTAATGAAGCGGATCTTGCCATAAAAACCACAAAAAACCAAACGCCAATTGTTTTATGGTTATAAAATAGTTTATAGGCATGAACATTAATATAAACCTTTCCGACCGCCATGTTTCCATGGGAAGCGCAAAAGGGAGCAGGGAGATGCTGCGCCTCGAGAGCAGGCTAACGCGCGAAATACTCTGGGTGTACATACTTTCGCTACTCAGGAAAGAGCGCTCGCACGCGTACGCGCTGCGGAAAAAAATACGTGAAAAATTCGGCTTCCTGCCGGGGAATGTTTCTGTTTATGTCGTGATGTACAATCTGGAGAAGCGCGGATTCGTGCGCGCCGAATACGAAAGGAACAGGAGGGTTTACTCGATAACCGCCGAAGGGAGAAGGCTGCTCCTCGGGGCGAAACACAGCATGGGCAAAAAAATAAAACTGCTGTTTTAGGGCGGCTGCGGGAAAAGCCCCCGATTAAGGGCGGGAAGGGTTCGCTGCCGGCTGTGCAATTGCCCGGGGCGGAAAAGCCTACTTGCTCCAGGGCCAGGTGGGGGAGGTGCCCTCCTCCTTCGAGGATGAACTTTCGCCTTCTTCCGCGGATGCGCCCTTTCTCCAGAGCAGGCCGCTGCCGCGCTTAGCCCTCGGCTTCGGCTTTGCCTTCGGCTTTGCCTTCGGGCTGCCGAGCGTGCCTATCGCCTCGTCGACGTCGAAATCATCCACTTCCGCGGGCCTGTAGTAAAGGACCTTTTTTATGACGAAGAACGCCGAGATGTACATCCACACGGCATAAAGGACCATAAAAACCGCGGAATTTATCAGGGTTGCGTAATAAAACAGCGAAACAGCGCCGAGGAAGTTGAGCGTGTTATAGGTGTATGTGAAGCGCTTGGACCACTTAAAACTGTTCAGGAAGAACGCGGTAAGCATGAAAACGATTCCGACAATGCCTATAAGTTCGTACATAATTTTTCACTTAGTTATAGTGTATTTCAATATATTAATTTTTTGCTTGGCTCTCAGGGCACGAAATCCTGCGGGAAAACGTCAAGGGGCGTGCTCTGCGAGATTTCGCCGCGCAGGTTTTTTTGGAAGAGCGCGGGCACCTCGGATTTTTTGTAATTCCCGAGAAGCCATGCGAGCTTTATGAGCGCGGTTTCGGGGAGCATGTCCTCGCAGCCGAGCACGCCCGCCTTTGCGAGGAGCACGCCCGCGGAATAAACGTGCATCCTTACCCTCCCGTTTATGCACTGGCTTGCCATTGCAACAACTGCGCCTGACTTTGCAAGGGAGGATATCGCCCTGAGCACCTTTTCGTTCTGCGCCCTTTCTTTTTTGCCGTTTCCGCCCGTGGGCGCGTGCCCTAAGCCGGTGCCCTCGATAACAACGCCCTTCATCCCGAGTTTCCTGAGTATGCCAATCTGCTCAGCGTGGAGCGAGGGCACTGCCTTGACAAGCGCGACCTTCTCCTCGATTTTTGCTTTCAGGCTGAACTTCGCGCTGGCGCTTTTGCGGGCGTAGGCGCCTGAAATGAAATCAACCTTCCCTTCCCCGCTTACCCTGGCAATCGGCCTCGCATTTATAGCGCGGAACGCATCCCTGCGCGAGGTGTGCATCTTCCTTGTTTTCGTTGCGGGAAGGATGAGGCAGGATTCATCCTCGAGGTTTTCGTGCATGCAGATTGCCACGCCGGCAAAATCGGATTTTGAAATGAAATTCGCGGCGCACTTCATGTTAAGCGCGGCATCCGTGGAGCCGCGGTCGGAACTGCGCTGTGCGCCGACAAGGAGCACCGGCACTGGCAGATTTTCAAACATGAATGAAAGCGCAGCGGCGGTGTAGCCCATCGTATCCGTGCCGTGGGTTATTATCACGCCCTTCACGCCCTTCTTAACCTCCTCGGCAGCGGCATTCGCAATCAAAGGATACTGGCTTAGGCGGATGTTCTCGGAAAGCTCGTTCATAAGGAAGCGGCACCTGAAGTTTGCGATTTCCGCGAGCTGCGGGAACATCGCAAGGAGCTGCCCGTCGCTGAGTTTTGCGCTGACGCCGCCTGTTTCGTAATCGACCATTGCCGCGATTGTCCCGCCCGCCTGCAGGACCGCGATTGTGGGAAGGGAGGGGTTGTGCTGCGGTTTTGCCGAAGGGAGGATTTTTTTCTCAAGCGTGCCGAGCCGTTTCACCTTTGCGCCGGCATCAAGCTTCACCCCGACGTTGTACCCTGATTTCAGTTTCAGCACAAGCACATCCTCCGGCACGCCCGAATCCGCGGGCATAACCGTGCCCGCGTGCAAATTCGCGCCCGAACGCAGTTCGACAGTGTCATAATGCTTCAGGCCGTGCTTTTTGAGGAACTGTTCGCGCTTCATGTGCATCACGGGACAAAAAACAACAATAAAATAAACAGTAATAGGTTGTTTAAATTGGATTTAAACCTATGGGTTTGCCTGCAAGGAACAAATTAGGCGGGTACAGGCGCTGCGGCGCGCAGGGGAAATGCACCCTGAAAACCTTTAAATATGCCGAAGCGCATAAGGTTAACATGCCCCGCATATACACAATCGGCTACGAGGGCATGCACCTCGGGGAATTCATTGCCGGCCTCAGGGCACGTGGAGTGGCACGCCTTGTGGATGTGCGGGCAATCGCGTTCAGCAGGAAGAAGGGGTTCTCGAAAACCGCGCTTTCCTGTGCGCTGAATGCGGCGGGAATCGAATACCTGCACATGCCCGAGCTCGGCAGCCCGAAAGAACTGAGGGAAGAACTGTACAAAAATTCGGATTATGAACGGTTTTTCAGGAAATATTCCAAGCACCTTGCGGGAAAGGAAGAAAGCCTATGCAGGCTGCGCGGGATTGCGGACGAAAAAACCTCTGCCTTAATGTGTTTCGAGAGGGATTCCGGGAAATGCCACAGGGGCATCATAGCCTCGGAACTCCTCAGGAACGGGGCGGAGGTAACGCACATATGATTATCGGCGATTTTACCGTGCTCGGGCGCTCCTGCCCGGACAGGATGCGCGACGGCAGGTTCACTGTCTGCTGCGGCGGATATTCGGAGAAGCTCGGCTTCGTGAGGATTTACCCCACGCCGCCATATGTGGATAAAAAACTGCGTTGCTGGAATGTTGTCAGCGTCGAGGTGGAGCGGGATAAAAGGGACAAAAGAGCGGAAAGCTGGAAAATAGCCGGGTCGAAAGCGGGGTGGCGAAACATAGCGGGGAAGATCAAGGTTAACGGCGCCCTCACAAGGGAAGAGCGCATACGCTTTCTCGGTTCCGTCAAAAAGACGACAATTGAGGGACTGAAACATGGCGGCGGCACGCTCGGCATCGTGAAACCGTGCAAGCTCGGGGCACACATCAGGGAATTCCCGAAGGAGCCGCCGCAGACGGATTTGCTTGGGCGCACCGTGCTTTCAAAAAGCAATTTTCCCCAGCGCCTTTGCCTGGAATATTTCTGCACGCCGGAATGTTCCGAAAAGGGGCACGACCACCAGCTGCTGGAGTGGGGGGTTTACGAGTTCTGGAGGAAGAACCCCGGAATGCCGCCGAAAAAGGTTGTTGAAAACCTGCGCCTGCATGATGAGGGCTATGAGAAAATGTTCTTCGTGGGAAACCAGGCATTCCACCCGAAAAATTTCATGGTCATAAGCGTGCTGAGATATAAAAAATAAAACACACAAGTTGTGTTTTTTTCAGCGGGGCTGCGGGGGTTCGCCGAGAGTGAACTCGAGGCGCACGGTATCCTTCCCCTTGTTCTCGGTTTTGTTCAGTTTTATTTTCCCCAGCTCGCGCGTGTTCGCAACGTGCGTCCCCGCGCAGGGGCATTTATCTATGCCCTCAATGCTTACGACACGCACCTCTTTCACTGTTTCGGGCACGCGCTCGAACAGGCGCCTGCGCCTTTCATCTACCTGCGAAAGCACGCTTTCGCGCGTGCCGAAGGATAAGTTAACGGGCACGGCTTTTTCAACCCGGCGGTTGAATTCCTGCAAAACCAAGTCCAACTCGCTTTCGTTTATTTTGAGGGGGCGGAAATCAATTCTCGCCCTGTCGGAATAAATCTGGTTCCCCGCGGTTTCCGCGCCATATTTGTCCAGCACAATCGCACTCAAAAGGTGCTGGGCGGTGTGGTAGCGCATGTGGGAGTAGCGCGGTTCCCAGTCGAGGGTAAGCACAACGGTTGCGCCCTTTGGCGGAACTTGCCCTTCAACAAAATGCCTGACGCCTTGCCCTTCCTTTTTCGCTTTGGTTATTTTCGCGGTTTTGCCGTTCCGGTTCACGGTTCCCGTATCGGAGGGCTGCCCCCCGCCCTCGGGGTAAAAAATTGTTTTGTCGGGCGTGAACCAGTTCTCCCCGGCATCGAGAACCGAAGCTGACGCCCCCTTAAGATAGCAGTTCCGCAGGTAAAGCTGCTCGGTTTTCACAAAAAACACACAAAAAGTAGGCTCGGTTCGGTTAAAAACAGTTTTGTTTTCCATATTTTTGGCTGAGGGAACGGGCATGGAACTCAAAGAGCACCTCAAAAAGCGCGGCGTTGAAAAGGGCATCTCGCAGATTATCTCGCTGGTTGCCGAGCAGTCAAAGGTGGTTAAGCGCGCGTTCCATACGCACAACGCGCTTTCGGGAACGCAGAACGTCTACGGCGAGCAGCAGCTGGAGCTGGACAAGCATGCGGACCGTGTTTTTACCGAGGCGCTGAGGGAGAGCGGCATTGTGCGCACAATCGCCTCCGAGGAGCAGGGTGAAATCACGGAAATCGAGAAGGCGGAGGGCGAGTTCGGCGTCACTTTGGACCCGCTGGACGGCAGCAGCTGCGTGGACACTAACCTTTCCGTCGGAACCATTGTCGGGATTTTCGACGAGGGCGATGTGCTCGAGAAGGGCGGGCTTATGGATGCAGCCTGCTTCGTGCTTTACGGCCCGCTGACAACCCTGACATACAGCGCGAAGGACGGGGTGCATGAATTCGCGATGGATGAGAAGGGCGAATTCGTCTTGCGCAAGGAAAATATGCAGCTTCCCGACGGCATGATCTACTCCCCGGGCGGCCTGCGCGGGGAATGGCTGCCCGCGCACGCGCGGTTCATCGGGGAACTCGAAAAAGAAAAATACAAACTGAGGTTCTCGGGTTCTTTTGCCGCGGATTTCAACCAGATTCTGAATTACGGCGGCGTGTTCTGCTATCCCGCGACAAAGGGCGCGCCGGAGGGGAAGCTGCGCCTTTTGTTCGAGGCAAACCCGATGGCGTTTATTGCCGCGCAGGCGGGAGGCGCCTCAAGCAACGGCGTGCAGGACATACTCTCGATAAAGCCGCGGTCCCTTGCCCAGAGGGTGCCGCTTTATATAGGGGGAAAGAAAGAAATACAACTTGCCGAGAAGTTTGTAGGGGGCAAAAAAGGAAAATAACTTGCCGAGAGGTTTATGCAGGGGGAAATGAAAATGAAAAAACCCGCCGGTTTCGGGCCGATGCCTGGCGCGCATTTGTTCAATGCGCTGCACGGGCAGGAAACCATAATAATGGCGTGCAACACGCGCGCAACCATCGGGGTTAGCGAGGGGATTTTCAGGGCGGCAAAGGACATGGATGCCGCGGTAATGATGGAGCTTGCAAGGAGCGAGTGCAACCTCGAGGGCGGCTACACAGGGCTCAAGCCCGCGGATTTCGCAAAGCGCACGCGCGATGCCGCGAAGAAAGCCGGCTTCGATGCGTGGGCGCTGCACGCCGACCACACCACCGTAAAAAAGGGCGATGCAAAGGAAATCGCGGACACGAAGAAACTAATCGGCGCGCAGGTTAAGGCGGGTTACACATCCTTTGCCATCGACGCGTCTTTCATTTTCAACCACGAGGGCAAGACCGTTGGGGAGGAACTTGCGCGCAATGTCGCGGCAACAACGGAACTCGCGCAGCACATAAAAAAAACAACCCGCGGGTTCCAGTTTGGCTTGGAGGTTGAGGTGGGGGAGATAGGGAAAAGGGACAAGCACGGCCGAGTGCTTACAAAGCCGGAGGAGGCGGTTTATTTCATAAGCGCGCTGAACAAAAACGGAGTTTTCCCGCACGGGCTTGCGATTGCTAACGGCTCCGCGCACGGCAATGCCTATGATGCGGAGGGCAACCTCGTTCCGCAGCTGACAATAGACATACCGCAGACTATTGCCGTGGGGGAGGCGCTTGCCGAAGCGGGGCTGGATGTCGGCATTGTGCAGCACGGCATCACGGGAACGCCGCTCGAGATAATAGAGAGGACGTTCCCCAGGCGCTACCTAATAAAGGGCAATGTTGGCACGCTTTGGCAGAACATAATGTGGGACGTTTTCAGGGAGCAGGAACCGAGGCTCTACCGCGACATAAAGGACTGGACGCTTGAAAAATATTCCAAGGATGCCGCGTCAAAAGGCCTGGAGGGAAAGGAGGCGATTTTCGGCACGTACTCGAAGAACGCGCACAAGGAATTTTTCAAGAGGATTTACGCAATAGGGGAGAAGACCGAGAGGGAGATTGCGGAAAGGGCGTACAAGGCGGCGAAGGAGCACTTTTCCGCCTTCGGCGCGGTCGGTTCGGCAAAGAAGGTGAGGGCATGGGCGGAGAAAGAGGGTAAGGCAAAAAAATGAAAAACGCGCGGATTGTTCGGCGGGGTTTGCAGGGAGCAAGGAAAAAATGAAAACGCAAAAAAGTTCGCAAGGGGCATAAAAAATGAAATCGCGGAAAAAGTTCGACGTCGCATGCATAGGCAACGCGACCGAGGATGTTTTCATACACATACGCCCGCGCATGTTCAGGGGCGAGGTTATGCTCACGCCGGGGAGAAAGCTCGAGATTGAGGACCTCGATGTTTTCACGGGGGGAGGGGGCACTAACTGTGCGGTCGGTTTCGCGCGCCTCGGGCTGAGGACGGCGCTGCTCGCTGAAGTAGGCAATGACGAATCCGCTGGCACCATACTGCGCGAACTGAAGAGGGAGCACGTATCAACAGCGCTTATCCTGCACTCGAAGGAACTCGGCACCGCATATTCCGCAATACTCACGGGGTTCGGCGACAGGATAATACTCACATACCGCGGCGCCACCGCGCATTTGGGGGGCGATAAAAAAATAAACTGGCGCGCGTTGGGGAAGGCGAAGTGGTTCTACATCTCATCCCTGCACAAAAAACCGTCGCTGGTTCGCAAGGTTGTCGGGTTTGCGGCAAAGCACAAAATAAAGGTTGCCTGGAACCCCGGGAAAGTGGAGATTTCCGCGGGGCTGAAAAAACTCGCGCCTGCGCTAAGGCACATAGATGTGCTGATGGTTAATGCCGAGGAGGCCGCGCTCCTCGCGAAAGGGCGGAATGCGGACATAATCGGAAATATGAAAAAAATAAAAAAATACACGAAAGGTTCGGGTTTGGTTGTTGTGACCGACGGAACCAAAGCTGTGCATGTTTTCGATGGCACAAAGATGCACCTGGGGAAGCCGTTCAGGGTCAAGGTTCTTGACACAACAGGGGCGGGGGACGCGTTTAATTGCGCATTCGTTTCCGCGCTGCACCGCGGGCGCGAAATCACCGGGGCGATAGACTGGGGCTGCGCAAACGCGGCTTCCGTGATACAACACCTCGGGACGAAAAACATCCTTCTCACGCGCGCGGGAATAGAAAAATTCATCCGCGCGAATAAAAAGAAAAGGCTTGGTTAAGGGATGAGCATGGTGGGCCCGCAAAAGAAGCCCATTACATTTCTGGATTTGGGCAGCGGGATGTTCGCAGAACGCGGCTGGAAGCTTGCTGAAAAAAGAGGCAAACGGCCAGAAGACAGGAGGGGACAATTTGTTTCAGTTGACAAGGAGAGGGGAGTGCTTGTTGATGAGTATGGAAAGATTATAGGCCAATCGCATCGCGCTTTCCATCAAGGCGATGCCCTTGAATTTCTCAAGAGGCGGGAGCCCAATAGCGTCAAAGTTGCAAATGACGAACTTCTGCTTGATTACAAGCTTCTGGTAAGGCATAAAGCCGAGCTGGAGCGGGTCGGCGCGCAAGCAATGGAAAGGGCGCAGGAATTAAAGGCGGCCAGCCACAACGAGGCGGGGCAGTATGCAAAAGAGGTTTTCCGCGTCCTTAAGCCGAACGGAAGGTTCCTTGTTGTTGTGCACGGCTATTTCAAGAATATTCTTGCAGACGAACTTAGGCAGCAGGGTTTTCAAATTTTATCCGAAAAAATGCTGACAAAGGAGGAAATCCTCGCTAAGGGGTCGGAATTTGAGAAGCATGCTCTGGGGAATTTTGGCAAAACAGTTGGGAAATACTCCAAGCCGGACGGCTTGAGGCTTCTTGCGCCTGCATATGGATTCAAAGCGGATGTGCCAGCCGAGGTTCTTGCCAGCCTCTTCAGGATTTCAGCCAGAAAGCCGCAGCGCTGAGCGGCTGTGCGAACAGGGGCAGAAGGATTAATTAGGCGCGCCGAAAAGCGGCAGTTCTGCGAAAGGTATCAGGCAAATTTCGCTTCCCCGATTTCAAGCACGCCCGTGAACTCGTTCTCCATTTTTGTTTTTGAGCGCAGGATTTCGATGCGCCTGCGGAACAGCGGGCAGTTCTGCACGAATGTCTCGAACTCCCCGCCCTCCCCCGCAATTGAAATGCCGTGCCTTTCGTGAAGCGCCTTAAGTTCCCGCACGGCCCCTGCATCGATTTTTTTCCCCAGCCATTTTTCCCCGAGCCCCTGCGCCGCAACCGCGGCAATGATGACATCGAACCGCGCCGCAATCAGTTCCTTCAGGTATTTTTCCTCATCCGCGTTCCACAAGGGAGCAATTGAACTGATGCCGAGTTCCGCGCAGATTTTATCCACGCGCTGCTTCTGGTAACTGCTCCTCACAGCTCCAGAAACCACGCCCGCGATTTTGTATTTTTTCTTTGCGAGCGCAATCGCCTTCTTGAGGTCAGCCAATTCTTTTTCCTTTTCCCCTTTTGTTTGCGCTGAAATGAGGGGCAAACCAATTGCTTCCGCAACAAGCGGCACAAGCGAAAGGTTGGGGGTGTGGAACATGTACGAATCCGCGCGCTTGGGCAGGAGCGTGATTGCGCACGCCAGTTCGTGCCCCTGCTTTTTCGCGAGGTAAGCCGCGTACAAGGAGTCCTTTCCGCCGCTTAGGAGGATGCCGAGGTTCATAACTAGATTCGCAGGGTTAGGCTTTTAACCGTTCGGGGTCAGCCGAGGTCGCAGGGGCCGTACTTTTTGCAGTTGCTCTCGACAAGTTCGACATAGCTTTCGCTGCCTTTGTAAATGCCGCAGCACAGCCCATTATAGAGCCTCAGTGCCGCACGCCACCCAACATAGCAGGGCTTGACAGATACATTATGGCACTCCTTCTCCTCCTTGCCTTTAACAATTACAGTTACCACTTTCTTGCAGCAAACCTCGCCCTTGCTGACTGCACGGTTATATATCTGCCTCAGATACCAGACCCCGCAATCAATGTTGTGCTCTATGTCATGCAAATCCTGTTCGCTTTCGATTATATGATTATTAATGCAATCCTGCCCAGCGGCACTCTTGCGTTTGCTCGGCGGCATTATCTGCATAATGCCTATTGCACCGGCAGGGCTTGTGTGAATCGCCCCGTTTTTGTAGTGCAGGAAGTTGCTCTCGACATCAACCAATCCCTTCACAAGTTCGGGCGGCACGTCATATTTATTTGCATAAAACTCCAGCTTGCCCATCACATCCGCCGGCACATCCATAGGCGGCTCCACTGGCGGCTCTATCGGCGGATTTCCGTCTCCGTTGCTTGGCGGCTCCACTGGCGGCTCTATCGGCGGCTCTGGTTCTTCGCCCCCGCAGCCCCACTTATTTGCCCAATCCTCGGCGATTGTGTAATTGCGCGCCCCAATCTCGAACTCCGCGCCGGGAAGCCTTTCCTCCCACGCCCACTTGCATTCCGAGGCGTTTTCACAGCCTTCACAGAGGTAGTGCAATATGCATATTCCCGATTCAAGCGTTGTTTCGCCCTCTTCTTTTGCCACGCAGGCGCTCGGCACTTCGGGGGCGCCCGCAACCTCGAACTCGAACCTCTTCGTCCCGAACCCGGCATCAGGCCCCTCAACCCTGACATCAGCGGCATATTTGCCGTTCTTCGTTATGCCTGAAGAGAAGTCAAAATCAATATGCGCAGTTTTGCCGGGTTCAATCACCCGCACTGTTTTCACAACAGGCCCGAGGAAGAGCTGCTCCACTTCTTTTCCTCCAAGCAGGGTTTTCCTGTAAACCATAGCGGTGCCCGTGATTTCAACGGCGGCGAGTTCCCCCGTATTCGCAACAGTGAACGAAATCTTCGGCTTATCCCCCGCGGCAAGGTCGTATTTTTCCGAGGATTCAAAATCTAGCATTTCAACCTGCGCGGGCTCCAGCCCCAAATAGACAACGCAGGCGTGCATCCCCATCTCCTCGGCACACCTGAACGAGGTCATAATATCGCGGGATTCATTCACATAGAGGCGCCTGTTTTCCTCGTCAATATCCGCTGCCCCGCCCAAACAGAGGCTTGCGGAATTGCACTTGAAAACAACGCCCATGTCGGGTTCATCAAGCTGCTGCCCCGCATCCACGGAAAAATTTTCAGGGTAAAGGATTTCTTTCGTGAGGGTTTTGCCGAGCGAGGTTCTGGAGGATGCAAGCGCGTTGCCCATCTGCTCCGCGACGCTCTCTGCGGGCAGCGGACCGAAGTACGCGAGCATTATCCATAGAAAGGCGAGCGCGGCGATTGCGTAAACCGCAAGGCGAAAGATCGAGGTTGCCATTTACTTCCGCCCCCTTTTCCTCGGCCTGCCGAATGTTGCCCTTGCCTCCCAGACAAGGAGCTTCTTTAAAACGAAGGTAAGGGCGAACAGCATGGCGGTGATTATTACGAAATTCTCTATGTCGCCCGTGAAAAGGAAAACGTCCTTAAGCGGCGCAGCCCATTTGTTGAAGGCGATTACGAAATAAACAACCAGCCCGAATGCGAGGAGGAATAAAAAAATCCTTTCCACCCATGCAAGGGTTTTGTGTGCCATAACATCACTTCTCAGCAAGGCTTACGCGCTTCTGGTTATTATGCATTTTGATTATTTCCTTAACGGTTGTCGCGTCCTCGGGGCTTTTGTCCGAACGCACGGAAACCATGCGCGGGAACCTGAGGGCATAACCGCTTTCGCCCTTTTCCTTTCCCGCCGCGTGTATCGGGCTGCGCGTGATTTCATCCGCAACAACCTCGATGACATAGCGCGGCTCGACCCACGCATCGGGAACCAATTCCGAGTCAACCGCGGGCGGCTTTGTTTTTGTTTTTATTTTGCCCAGCATTTTTTCCATGCTTCCCAATTGCTCCTCGCTCAGGCCTGTGCCTATTTTTGCAACGGATTTGTAACCCGAGCTTGCGCTGTCATAAACCGCCGTGAGCAGTGCGCCTAGGCCGAATTTCGTGCGCTGGCCCCTGCCTTTGAAATATCCTATTATTACAACATCGACACTGTCGTTCAGTTCGCCCCTGTAGGAGCGCTTGAGCTTTATCCACGCGAACTTGCGCGCGCCCGCTATGTATTTCGCATTAAGGTCCTTTGCGATTATGCCCTCCAAACCAGAACCTACATTGCGCTCGAAGAATTCGTTTATTTTTTTGGCATCATCGGTCATTATGCTGTCGGTAAGCGCAATCACGTCCCCCTTCCCCAAAATTTCCGCGAGTTTTTTGCGCCTTTCGATGAAGGGCTTTGGCATCATATCCTCCCCTCCCGCATACATCACGTCGAAAACAAAAAGCCTCAGGGGGAACTCCTTTGACTTTGCGCCTATGTCGTACTTGCGCTTGCGCCGCATGGTTGCCTGGAAGGGCAGGTACTCGTTCGTTTCCTCGCTGTAGGCAAGGGCTTCGCCCTCGAAAATCGCATCCTTGGGCTTAATCTGCGCCCTTATCGCCTTCACGATTTCGGGGAACATGTGCGTCATGTTCTCGGAGTTGCGGGAAAAAATCGCAATCTCATTCCCTTGTTTGTGGCACTGCAGGCGGAAGCCGTCATACTTCGCCTCGACTGCGCATTTGCCGAGTTTTTTCACTATTTCCTCCGCGCTTGGAAGGCGCTCGGCAAGCGTGGGGCGTATGGGAACGCCGGGCGTAATTTCAACGCGCTCAAGCCCCGCAATTCCGCCCTTTTTGAGCAGTTCCCCTATGTGCCCCAAATCCGAGTGGATATTGTATTTCTCCTCTATGTGCCCGCGCAGTTTTTGCTTCACGCGCAGGGCAAGTTCGGCATCGCGCTTCTCCTGCTTTTTTTCCTTGAGGTTTTTTTCAATCTCCGCAACCTGCCTTTTCTCTTTTTTAACAAACTCTCCCGCGTAGTTCAGCGCAAACGCATCCATAATTGTCGGGTCGCCTATCCCGAGGCGCAGGTTGCCGAGAGGTATGCGGATTATATAGCGCGCCTCCGCAGCGCCGGCGGAATTCAGCAATTCGGCAAGAAGTTTTATTTTCAAATCCTGCGTGCCCTTGCCCGCGGTTTTCGAAATCTTCAGGAAATTCGCGAACACCTTTTCGAGCGTCAATTCCGAACTGAAGAGCGCGCGCTGCTTTTTGCTTGACGCGAGTTCCTCGGCAACAAGCCCCAAATCGCCCAATTTTTTGTAAAGTTTCACAACTTCCGTTTTCTCGTGCCCGCTGCTCTGCGCTATCGCCTCCTCGATGAACTTTTCACCCATGCCTGTTTCAATTCCCGCATATGAGGGGGCAACCTTTCCCTGGCAGAGGTAGACGAGGCTTGCTATTTCATCCGCGGATGCCTCAGCCAGCATTTCGGCAAGTATGCCCGCCATTTCAAGGCGCGAACTCGCCTTCTCGATGCGCGAGAAATGCCCCGCTAAGGAGGAGAATTTCATGAAGGAATATAACCACTTTAGGGTATAATAGATTTCCGCAGGGCGGGTTTTCGCCAAAAAACCGCGCGGGAGAATGTTTAAATACGCGGGAGCGGTTATTATTTTGGAGTTGTTATGAAGTTTTTCAAAAACCCTTTCGGCAGGAAAAATAAGGTTATCGTAACCCGCACCGATGGCCTGATAAAGAATGTCAAGGGCCTGACAAAGCCCAGGGAAATAACAACCGCGAGGCTGAAGCTTGTGCCGTTCATGCTGAACACCGCAATAGAGGCCACAAAAACCCCGCAAACCGCGCACAGCAGGAGATTGCGAAATTTGCAAAGCTTGTGAAGGAGAGCGGCTCGCAGGATTTGCAGATGGCATTCTTCGAACTCAGAAGGCTGGATGCGCTCAGGACCGAGGAGCGGGGAAGCGGGCAGGTTGATGAGATTGCGCTCAAGGAAACCCTGGAAAAGGTGAGGGTGCACAGGCAGACGTACATAGCAAACCAGGTCGATCCGCGGTTCATTGATGTGCTGCTCAGGCCTGAGGAAATGACAGCCGAAACCAGGAGATACTTCCTCGACCAGATAAAGCACGGCGCCTACCCATTTGACCCGCCAAAAAACAAGGGCACGCCCCAAAAACCATTATAAACCTTTCCAGCCCAAATTCTGATGGTTCTCATGGCAAGAAGGGATGTACTTCCAGTTTGCTGATTCTGCTTTTGCCAGCCATCGGAACGCAAGTTCAAGGCAAAAAGAGTGGTTCGCCGAAGGCGAACTTTTTTGCGAAGCAAAAAACTTCTTTTTGTCGACTTTTTCTTATAAAGAAAAAGTCGGGGGCCATAGTCTAGCCTGGTCCAGGATTCGTGCTTTGGGAGCACGCGACGGCGGTTCAAATCCGCCTGGCCCCAAACCTTTTCTTAAAAAGAAAAGGTTTGCGAAAAGAACAGCCCGCTGCGGCGGGCAGATAGCCAACGAAAAGGCTGAAAAGGGTTTGCACACAAGAAAAGAAGAGGGGGCCGTAGTCTAGCCTGGTAGGATTCCACCTTGGGGTGGTGGCGGCGGGGGTTCAAATCCTCCCGGCCCCATTGAATAAAAAGAATAATAAAGAAGGTTCGCGGTAGTAATGCAGGCGGGTTTGGTAAAAATGGCGGAAAAAAAGGAAAAAAATTCCGGCGCCGATAAGGGCGCGGCAAAAGGCGGCGGCGAGAAGGTAACGTTTAACATAAGCAAGGAAAAGAACTTCTCCGCGTGGTTCACCGAAATAATCAAGACCGCGGGCCTCGCGGACATAAGGTACAATGTGAAAGGTTTCCTTGTTTTCCAGCCGTGGTCGGTAATGTGCATGGAGCGCATGTACGCAGCGCTTGAGGCTGAGCTTCAGAAGCGCGGGCACAAGCCTTACTGGTATCCCGCACTAATTCCCGAGAAGAACCTGCACATGGAAAAGGAGCACGTGGAGGGCTTTGCCCCCGAGGTTTTCTGGGTTACGGAGCACGGCGCGGGGGAGAAGCTTGAGGAGAAACTCGCTTTGCGCCCCACGAGCGAAACCGCGTTTTACATGATGTTCAGCATCTGGATACGCTCGTACAAGGATTTGCCGTTCAAAACCTACCAGCGCGCGCAGGTTTGGAGATATGAAACAAAGGCGACAAGGCCCTTCCTGCGCTCACGCGAGTTCCACTGGATAGAGGCGCACAACGCTTTCGCAACCCTCGCCGAGGCGCAGGCACAGGCGCTGGAGGACATGGAAATTACGGAGGAGGTTATGCATAAGCAGATGGGCGTGCCTTTCATCTGCTTCAGGAGGCCGCAGTGGGATAAGTTTGCCGGGGCTGTAGACAGTTTCGGCGCTGACGCGATTATGCCAGACGGAAAAGTCGTTCAACAGCCCGCCACACACCTCCTAGGCCAGAACTTTTCAAAGCCCTTTGATGTGAAGTTCACGGACAGGAACGGGAAGGAAGATTACGCTTACTTAACGTGCTTCGGGCCCGCGGTGAGCAGGATGTTTGCCAGCGTTATTTCAACGCACGGCGACGACAAGGGCCTGCGCTTCCCGTTTGAAATCGCGCCAATGCAGGTTGTGATTGTGCCTATTGCAGCGAACAAGGACAAAAATGTTTTGAAGGGGGCAAAGAGGCTGGAGCAGGAACTGCGCAATGCGGGCTTCCGCGCCGAGGCAGACCTTTCCGAATTCATGCCGGGGGAAAAGTTTTATTACTGGGAAATGAAGGGCGTTCCTTTGCGCATCGAACTCGGCCCGCGCGAGGTGAAAGAGGGGAAACTTACGGTTTTCCGCAGGGATACAAATAAAAAAACACAAATAAACGCGAAAGATTTGGTTGGGTTTGTGGGCAAGGTTGGCCCCGAAATCACAAAAAACCTCCGCACGGAAGCGGACAAAAAGTTCGCGGACATTGTAAAGGACGCGAAAACAAAGGCGCAGGTTGCGGACATAGTTTCGGGAAAGGGAATTGCACGCTGCGAATTCTGCTCCACGGAAATGCGCGGGGCAAAATGCGCGGAAACAGTCGAGAAGGAACTCGGCGCGCGCGTCAGGGGCACGCGCATGGACAAAAAGGAAGCCCCGAAAGGGAACTGCATCTTCTGCGGAAAGAGGGCGGAGGCCGTGGTTTATATCGCGCGCGAGTATTAGCATATGTGGACGAATGTGCACAAATCACGCATAAGCCTTCTGCACCTGCTTTCCAACAAGCGCATCCGCATATTTGTCCGTCACAAGCTCGTTAAGCCTTGCAAGTTCCTGCACAATCGGGGATTCGAAATTTATTTTAAACAGAGTCGCCCTGCCGACAGACCTTGTCTTCAGCAAAAGCCCAAGTTTCAGCAGTTCGTCAAAAAATGTGTCAAGCGTAGCGCGCGAAACTCCGCAGTTGGAAGCGATGTCGGATTTTGAGTAGTCGAAAATGTTGTTCTCAATCATGAACATAAGCACCCTGTTTCTCGGCGAGGGGCCGAAAACCTTCAGGAAAATCATTTCGTCGATGTCGGTTTGCATGCAATCACGCCCGATTTTTACATGGCAAGAAAAATCAATCCAGCCCGAGGCTGGTTTTGAGCGCCTCGTCTATCTTCCGCATGGTGCCCGGCTTGAGGGAGCCGAGCCGCTTCAGGACCCTGTTATCAATCGAAATGGTCCTGACCTGATTGCAAAGGATTGTGCTCACTTTATCAAGCCCTGATTCGGCAGGGGCCACAACCACGGTTGTGGGATACTCCTTGTCCCGAATTTTAGAAGTCAGGGGGGCAATAATCGTGTTCGGGCTGCATTGGTTTATGAGGTCGTTCTGCACAACTAGGCAGGTGCGTATTCTCCCCTGCTCGGAGCCCATAACGGGCTCGAGGTTCGTAAGGACTATGTCTCCGCGCTTAATAATCATCCAGCATCTCGTCCGCTTCTTTGCTTACGTATTTCCACTCATCCTCAATCTCTTCCTCTAATTTGGAATATTTTTGGTAGTATTCTTTAATCAGCCGTTCTTTCTCCTTTTTGCCAATGGGCTTCTCAACAACTATTTTTTCATTCTCCATTTTAACGACAACCCTGTCCTTGGCCTTTATGCCGTTAAGTTCCCTTATCGTTTTGGGAATAGTTATCTGCCCCCTTTCCCCTACAATGGCAGTGCTTTCGTACATTTGAAACAGCCTCCACAAATACATACTTTTTACATACTTATTCATGCCCAATACATATTTAAAAGTTGCGCCCGCGGATGCGCACGGCATCAGAGCCTCTTTTCCCATTCCTCGATTTTCTTGCCGTCGATAAGCCTGCCGTACATCCCCATCTTCTTGAAGCCAAGGCCTTTGTAAAGGCTTTTCGCTTTCCTGTTGTTCACGCGCACGAGGAGCACGGCCTTTGTGCAGCCGTTCCCCCTCATTTTTTTCAGCGCAGCCCCCATAAGGCGCTTTGCATGCCTCTTTCCCCTGAACTTTTCCTTTATCGCCACGGCATTCAGCCTTGCAATGCCGTTGTCCGCATCGAGCGCCTGGAATTCGGCAAAGCCGATTATGCCGCGCTTTGAATCGACCATTTTAAGAACCATGAAATAAGGGTTGTCGATTTTATCCCAAACCCTGCGCGCGGTTGTTTTGAGGTAGGGGAATTCCTTTTTTATAAGCGCCAGGAGTTCCTGAACGTCATCGGGGGTTGCATCCGCTATCTGCACCGAAAGTTTTGTTTTCCGCGGCATCAGCGCACGCCCCCAGCCTGTGCCATCAGCGCACTTCCCGCAAGTAGGACTCTATTTCCGTGGTGCTCACCGCGCAGCCGCCGAATTTCACCGCATAAAGCGCGGCCTCGAGAGCCTGCCTGTCGTGCCTTAACTCCGAGCCGAACAAATCGTTTTCGTATGCGAGGGCGACAATTTCCGAGGAGCGCACGAAGGCGAAGCCGGAGGCAATGCCGCGGAACCGCGAGAGAAGGGCTTCATCAACAGAAACCTTTGTTGAATGCCGCGCCTGCAGGAATTTCCTAAGGCCGTAAGGGTCCTCCGCAAGCATGCGCGTTGTCCTTTCGTCAATCACAATAGCCTTTGCGCCGAGCACCTTCCCGAGCGCGAGCGCCTCTGTTTCGCCGCGCTGGATAAGGCGCATGGGCATGCCCTTTGCGGACATGCAGTTGCCGCAGCGTTCAAGTTCGGAGGTGAGCGCGGCAACCTCCGGCGTGCGCTTCCCTATGTGCAGTTCTCCCGCGTCAACCGCGTCCCTTATCCGAACTGCATTAAGTTCGAAGCGCCTTATTCCAAGAGGCCTTTCCACGGACTCCGCATAAACGGATTCGGGGATGTAAAAATCAAGCCCCTCGTTTTCGGAGAGCGCGCCGAAGAGGCGCACAAGGCATGTGCTGCTCAGGGAAATTAAACTGCTGGAATCGACAACAAATTTTGCCAAAAAAATCACCCTCACAATCGCCGGATGGTTCCGCCGCAGCGGTTCCGCAGCAGGTTAGCCTGCCAGTTCCTTCAGCCTTCGCAGACGGTTGCCCCGACAGCCCCCTCATCACCCGCAGCCGCTTACCCCATCAGTTCCTCCAGCCTTCGCAGCCTTTCTTTTATCCCGCCCCCTGCGGGGACCTCGTCGTGTATTTTCGTGAACCCTACATACGACTGCAGTTCCTTCCTGTCCGCGTGCGTCAATTCCGCAGCCTGCCCGAGGCTCATTCCCGCGGCATAAGCGCTTGACGCCATTTTCACCCTTGCCTTGTCAAGCGCGCCCTGCATGTAATTGCCCATGCTCCTGTCCACGCTGCTTACGCCGTCGGCGGCGCGCTGCAATGCCGTGCCGAACTGCCTCTCCTGCCCGCGCTCCAGCGAGAACACCGCCTTCTCCAGCGATGAGAGTATGCTCCTCCTTGCGCTTCCCCATTTCGCGTGCATCACAATGTGCCGCTTTGAAAGGAGCTTGCTCAGCGCGTACGAGATTATCGAGAGTTCGGCAAGCAGGCGGTCGTTTGAAAGCACGGCATCGTTTATGGAATCGTTCGAAATGCGCTTCAGGTCTATCGCCCTCCCGCGCTCGAATGCGGAGCGCAGTGCGGAAAGCCTGTTCCTGAGTTTCGCGCCCGCGGGAATGCCGCCGTTAGCCATGCATTAATAGGTGCGCACGGTTGTATTTAATTGTTGTTTTTTGCGCCCCTGCGCCTTGTGCCGCGGATGCGCTTGAGCACGCTGTCGAAAACCGCGATTATCGCCCTGCCTTCCTTTTCCGTTACGGGGGACCTGCTTATTGCGGAGCGGAACGCGGCAAGAACCGCATCCTTGTTGCGGATTTTTTGCCCCGCGTGGATGAGGTCGTTGAACCTTGCCAGGAGCCTTTCCTTTTCTGCCGCGCGCAGATGGCGCGACTTATTTTTCCTTCCCCTCGCGCCGAGGCCGGCGCAGTGCAGCTCGTACAAAACAACCGCTGCGGCGTGCCCGAGGTTAAGCGTCGGGTAAGAGCGCGATGCCGGAATCTCGACGACAAAATCGCAGAGAGCGATTTCCGCATTCGTGAGACCGTCCTTTTCCGGGCCGAAAACAACAGCCAAACGCATGCCCGAATTTGCGCGGTTTTTTGCGCCCGCATGGTTCTGTGCGAATTCGCGCGCCGTGATTGGGCTGCGCGTTAATTTTTCGGTGAGCGCGGCGCGCGCCGTGGTTGCGGCGGAAAAATCAACGCCCCGCAGGGCGGCGGAAAGCGATTTCACAACCTTCGCGGAAAGGAGGATTTCCTTCCCTTTCATCGCGCGGCTGCGCGCGAGAACCGATGTATGTTCGCAGCGCGGGGAAACAAGCACAAGGTCGCGGGAGCCGAAATTTTTCATTGCCCTTGCCGTGTAGCCTATGTTTTCCCCGTATTCGGGCTTTACGAGAATAACCCTGCAACCCGCATTGCGCATGATATATGCCTGCCTTCGGCTTTGCCCACAAAGTCTAATCTGCCTATAAAGTTGGAAATTTGCCTATAAAGTAAAAATCTCATTTATGCGCAACCATAACGGTATTCAAATTCCTTTACGAGTTCTGAATTTTGCAGTTTCATGCGAGTATATAACTCTTCAGGGGTTAGAATTTGCTCCTTGCTAATCCTTACCTTTCCCACGAAATTGGCAGGGGATGCCACAACGAGGTATCTTACTGTGGCGTAATGTCTATCCACTATTTTACATAATTTGTCAATGCTTCCCCCCTCCAATTTAATTTTTTCCGCACCAGTTACGCCGTTTGCATATTTTTCCCTATATGGCGTTACAATACTCCTCATAACTGCAAAAAAGTGATTTTTTGCTTCGGGGGACATTTGTTTCAATTTTGTGTCCCAATCTTTTATGAATTTGTTCCAATCCTCTAAAACCACGACCGCCTTTGTTTTATATTTATTTATAAACCAAATTAGAAAAAGGTCATGCAATTCCCGTTTTGATAAATGGTTTAGAACCTCGTTGCAAATAACTATCTCCACTTCGCACTCTGCTTCGTATTCGTTCTCACCCATCATTGCCACCTTCGTATGTAATTTGGCTTATTGCTTGCAGGCAGTTAAAGCACTATTGAAATAATCTATAATAGTGCCTTCAATCGGGTCAACACTAATTATCTTTAGCGGAGATGCACGCACATATGCTACTGCGGCATAGCCCGCATAATTGCATCTGGATTTTTCAGGCATTTTTTTTAGTTTTTCCATTACTTCTACCTGCGCCGGGATAGACAATTCGTTAACGGGTTTTATCTTAATTTCGTAAATTTGTTCAGGCATGTGTTCCACCCCACTTACTAATAATATCTTGTTTTTAAACCTCATTGCGTGCCGATGCTAACATCATCTAAAATACTATAAATGCTTACCTTGTTAAAAAGCCTTTTGTTTGCGGTTTTTGAACAAAACCCGACCATTAAGGAGCATCATTTTTTCCTAACCCAATCCGTCAGGGCTTCGGAAAAAGCCTCGCTAATAGCCACTTTTCTTGCACTACAATCAGGAAGAATTTTTACAGCACTATCGCAGCAGGAGCAATGCCGAAAGCACGGTCAATATGGTAAAGGCAAAGTTCGGCGACCTCATAAGGAGCAGGAAGCCTGCCGCAAGGGAGAACGAGGCTCTGCTGAAAGTCCTCTGCCACAACATTGTGGTAAATGTTCACGAGATGCATGAGTTGGGGGTAACCCCCCAATTCTGCCCACAAAGTTCCGAAACTGCCCATAAAGTCGCTTAAAGTTCTGACTTTGTGGGCAAGGCTCCTGCCTTCAAAAGGTTTTTATTGTAGAACCGCTTTATTAGATAGATTCATTATGCAGTGTGGAAATGCCCGTTTTTTTGCCGTGTTCGCGCTCCTGATGCTGGCGGGTTTTGCCTATTCCGCGATTTCGCTCGGCGATGCCGTGAATTTCGTCAGCGCGGAGAACCATTTCCTCTACACGGGGGAAACCCTTGAACAGCTCGACGTGCCGATAAAGTACGCCGGCAACGAGTACTGGCTAATGCCTGCCATTTCCGGGAACGCGCCCGCAACATATTTTGCCGTGAAAACAAAGGCGAAGGAACTTGAAACGAACAAGCCAGCAAACCGCGCGCTTTTCGAGTGCGCCGACACCCTGCGCGAGTTCCTCAAGGAAAGGCAGCGCTTCTCAAATAACCCGCAGGCGCACTGGCTTATTACCTCGACATACGCGAACACGTTCGAAACCCTCGGAAGGCTGCTTGGGGACGAGGTTTATGAGATGACCACGATTGCCACCGAGATGAACAGCGCCGCCGTGGATTCCGAGGCAACCGTGCTGATTGCGAAACTGCGCATCATGTCGGACAAGTGCTCGGAAATAAGCGCGAAAATAAACGAGGCGAGGGCCGTGGAGGCGGAGTTCACTACACAGCCCGACACAACAAAAACAGGCGAACTCGCGGCGAAGTTCGGGGATGTTTTCACGCCCGTTTACGAGCTGGAGGACTCGGCACTCACATACATGGCGGAACTGGACAAATTGAAGCATCTCATCGCGACATCGAACGCGGACAGCGAAACTAAAACATACCTGCTGAAACTCGCCAGCCCGCCCGAGAATTTCAACAATGTCGGGAACTACTCGCAGTACGCCTCGGAGCACGAGCAGGCGATGGATGCGATAACCGCGAAGGTTTCGGGAAGGATTGACCTGCTGCTCGACCAGTTCGATGCAAGGCTGGAAATGAACAAGACGTGGCGGGAACTGTACGGGGAAGATGAAACTGTTTACGCCAAAACAGGGCAGAACTTCCGCACCCTTAAGGACGCGGCGCAGGAAATGCTGAGCAAGGACAACAAGCCGTACTGGATGGACCAGGCAAGGCTGAAGAAGCTTGAGGACAACTGGTCGAAGGCGGAAAAGTTCTTCGGCGAGAGGAATTACGGCGTTGCAATCAACTATGCGCAGAAAGCGAAGCAGGATGTTGCAGCGGTTTACGGCGAAGGGTATGTCGGCATCGAACCCGAGCCGCTGATAAGCCAGGAAACCATATTCCAGATTGTTGCCGTGCTTGTTGTTCTGCTCGCGGTTCTTTACGCAATAAGCAAGCGGGACAGGATAATGGACATGCTCGCGCCGAAAGGGGAGAGTTAATGCGCCCGATGGGCGGAATAAAGCGCGCGCAAAATGCGAAGCACGGCAAAATTTGCCGCGGGGCGGGTTCGGTTCAGCTGTAAATCTCCATTATGTCCCCGTCCTGAAGGGCGTAATTCCTGCTCACCCTCTGCCCCGCGAATTTTGTCGATCCCCAGACGCGGACATATTTGAGCTTGCGCGCGAAATCCTTGTGCAGGTGCTTTGCCGCCTCCTGCACGGTTGTGCCCTGCGGGAGCACGAGTGGCTTTTCCCTTGCAACATCCTCCCCGGGCTTTTTTGTGAAGACAAGCACCCTGCCAAGCGCCTGGAAAATTTTTTTCTTCAGCGCCTCGGCATCGAATGGCCTGAACGGGTTAATCACAAGGGACTGCTTGTAAACAATCCTCGAGTCAAGCGCTTCCGCAACCTTGTCGAGCGTTGTTTCTTCGCCGAGGATTATGCTTGCGTTATGTATGCCCGCGCTCTTGAGGAAGGCTATTAGCTGGCTTTCACTCATCTTGAGGAATCTCTTCCCTGCAATTGTTATGCCCGGGAATTTTGCTGACTTTATCTCTATTGCGGGCTTTTTCCTGCCGAGCTCTATGCCGGATTTTGAAAGTTCCGAAAGGAGCAGTTTTTCCTCCAAAGCGTCCCTTACGACGAGCACCACCGCATCCGCGTTCCTTATTACCGAAAGCAGCTGGATGCCGTTTGCCTTGCCCCCGCTGCTGCCCTCGATAATTGCGGGAACCTCGACAATCTGCACGTCCGCGCCGAGGTAGTCCATCATGCCGACCTCCGGCTTTTTTGTGGTAAAAGGGTAAGCCCCCACCTCGGCGTGCAGGCCTGTGAGGAGATTAAGGAGCGTGCTCTTTCCCGAGTTGGGCATTCCGACAAGCGCCACCTGCCCCGCGCCCTCCTTTCTAACATTCAGGGATTTTCCGCCCGAGGTTTTTTTCGCCTGTTCGCGCTGCTTCTCCATCTCGCGCTTTATTTTCGCTATCTTGCCCGTGATTTCCGCGCGCAGGTTTTCCCCGCCCTTGTGCTTTGGCGAGGCGGAGCGCATCTCTATAAGCGCCGCAAGCTTCTCCGCGGGCGTGCTTGCCGCATCGTACTTCTGGCACGCCCTTGCGTATTCTATCGAAACATTAGTGGGCATGCACGCACCTGTAAACAAGGAGTTCCTCGAAGAACAGCCTTTTGCGCGCGGCGATTCTGAAACCGAAGCCGTTGCGCTTCAGCAGCATTTCCGTGCGCGCGGTACCGTTAAGGCTGCTCTGCATAAAATAACAAACGCCTTCGGTGTTTAAATGTTTTCCGAATCGGGAAAGGAAGCGGTCAAGCGCCTCCCTGCCGCGCTTTCCCCCGTCGACATCACGCAGTTCGGGTTCGCCGCTCGGAACGTACGGCGGGTTGAAAACAATAAAGTCGAACTTGGTTCCGCGCAGGGAGGAAAACATGTCCGAATGCACGGCGCTTACCCTGCGCGAAATGCCGAAACGCTCCGCGTTGGCGCGGGCGTCACGCAGCGCGCATCCGTTTATGTCCGCGGCAACAACTTTCCCGGCGCCGAGAAGGGCGAGGTTAATCGCCTGGATGCCCGAACCTGTGCCGAGGTCCAGTGCGAGTTTTGCGGATGCCGCGCGCTTTTCCGCACAAACCGCTTCGGCAAGAAGGAAGGAATCCTCCGCAGGGGCGTAAACGGAATCTGAAACTTGCAGGAACCCGCCCTTAAAAGGAACTTCCCCAGGCACCGCGCGCACACTCGCCAGTTCTAGCACCCGGGCAGCGAGGAATTCAGGTCGCAGAGGGCAGTCCCGATATCCAAAATGCCTGTCTGGTATGCGCACCCGACAACCGCGGAGGGGGAACTTGAAACCCCGTAAAGCAATGCGCGCTGCGTGGATTTTGGGAGCAGGCCGTCCTTTGCAACGCAGCCGCCGAAAGTGTTGGCATCGATATCTTTTACCCTCGAAAGCGCCTTGTCAAGCTCGTTCTGGCTAAGGGGCGTGCCGAAATGCGGGCTGAAGTTGGCGCAGGTTATGAGCTCCTGCGAGGTAAGGACCGTGTCGTCAAGCCCCGCATTGCAGAAGATTGCGAGAATTTCATTGTTCATCTCCTTGAACCTGCCCTGCTGCTGGGCGCAGAGGAGGTAATTGCCCGCGAGCGTCACAAGGCCCTGCATGTTCTGGTCGCTGCCGAACTGGTTCGAGCGCAGGAACTGGTATTTGAGGCGTATGCTGTCGCCCAATGATGCGAGCTCCTGGTCGAAAAGCGGCTTCTGCGTGATTGCAATCGCATTGTACGGGTCGCTGAAATAAAGCGCCTCGTATCTTCCGGGCTCGTTGGAGCATGTGCTGTCCGGTTCCGCAAGGTAGAACTGCACGTAGTTTTTTGTGTTGTTTAGGTTTATCTCCGGAACCACGTAATTGCCGTTCTTAACCTCGAAAAGGCCGTCCATTGCGGTTTTTATTTCCGGGTAATCTGAAATGTAGCGCGCCTCGACAAGCGCTGTCGGGGCGGAGGTTATCCCGAATCCGGCAACAAGCAGCTTCCCTTTCTCGCTACCGGCCTCAACACCCTCGACAGTGTAATCAACGCCCTTTCCGTCGAAGACGTCAAGTATACTGTTGCGTTCCTCGCAGATGCCGCATCCCGCATAATAGAAAAGCTTTACCTTAACCGTGCGGCTTGTGTCGGGGGTTCCGCCGCTGCCGGGGCAGTCGGGGCATGTTTTGCCGCTGTTTAGCATCAGCATCACGGCATAACCCCCCAGAAGGCCGAGCAGGAGCAGGAGAACCGCAAAATAAACAGGCACCTGTGGGGGGAGAAGGCCCTGCTTCTTCGCTTGCTTGGCGGATGTGCCGCCCTGCGCGCCCGCAACAGGGGCGCTTTCGGAATTCTGCACGGGTTTCTCGCCAGGCATATGAATAATAACTGCCATCTGAAAATTTAAAAAGCTATCACAATCGTTAGGCTGGAGAGTTGCGGCGCATGGCGGTGCCGCTTCGGAAAGCGCGCGGGGGAAGGAATAAAAACCGCTCCCAACACAGGTTTCTGGGAAAACTATGGGCATAATAACCGTGTTTTTGGTTGTGCTTATTGCCGCACTGGGGATAGGCAACGGCCTCCTCTACATAACAAAACCCAATGGCAGGGGCGGACAGGATGATGAAAACGGGTTCAGCCTTGTAATGGTCAAGGAGCCTAACGCGGCGGAACTCGCAAAACTCGGAAGCAGGTACAACGCACTGCACCAAAAAGTGGAGATGGCGCACAGCAGGATAAGCGCGCTCGAGTCCGCGCTCTCGGGGGCACGCGCAGGCACGTCTTCAGGTGCGGGGGCGAACGCAAACGCTTTTTCAGGAAACGGCAACGGGCTCGAGGAAAAAATCCGCAAACTCGACCACTTCCGCGCGAATGCCGCCGTCGAAATGAAGGCGATAAAGGAGATACTTATAGAGCTGCAGAACCGCGGCATGACGGTTAAGGCGAAAAAGTTCGTGCCGCGCAGGGCGACAGAGAAGAGGGAGGAGCAGGATATGCACAAGATAATTTACCGCTCCGCTTCACCGGCAAAAAAGAAAGGCAAAAAGAAGTAAGCGCGGTTCCGCCTGCCGCAATCAAGAAATCAGGATGGTTCCCGCATGCCAGAAAAAAATCCAGCAATTCCGTGCGCCAACTGCGGCGAGCCGGCAAAAATTGTGCAGACAGTGAGGGCTGTGCAGCACTTCGGCAAGGTAATTATGCTCACGATGTCCTGCCCCGCGTGCGGGTTCAGGTTTGTTGACGTGTTTTCCGCGGGCGTGAGGAAGCCCTCGCGCTTTGAGGCAAAGGTTTCAGGTGCAAATGACCTGCGCACAAAAATTGTCCGCAGCAGTTCATCCACAATCCGCATTCCCGAATTGGGGGTTACAATCGAGCCCGCCGCACTGAGCGAGGGGTACATTTCAAACCTCGAGGGCCTGCTCGAGAGGATAGAAAGCGCGGCGAGCATCCTCGCATCCTCCGCGGACGGGGAGGGGAAACCCAATGCCGACGCCGCGCTCGAAAAAATCCGCTCCGCAAAAAACGGTTCCGAAAAATTCACGGTTATAATCGAGGACCCTTTGGGAAACAGCGCGCTGATAGGGAAAAAAGTTTCTCACAGGGCGCTGACGAAGGCGGAAATAAAAAAACTCAGGGTGCCGATGCAGGTGTTCGATTTGGGGCGCGGGAAGGGTAAACGCAAAGCATAAATAAAACGCCGCCGTTATTTATTCATGCCCAATGAGAAAGTGCCGCAGCGCAAAATAAAAGAGAGAGAGAAACGCAAATAGGGCGCCAAAGAAAGTGCTTAGCCGTTCCGATGCCGACACAATCGGGCAAAAATTCGCAGCAAATATTTTGGCGAAGATGCACATCGCACTTTCGGGAAAACCCGCAGACATAGGCTTTTCCAGAAAAATGGACAGGATTGAACGCCTCCTGGAACGGCACATAAGGCAACACGGAATATTCGGCGACATCTATGAACTGAAAAAGTTGGCAAATGAAGGGAAAATTACCCCTGCCCAAAAAAGAATAATTAGGCTTGAGCGGGTTATGATGTTCCGCAGGCTTATGCCCCGCGAAATTTCAAATAAATTTATGTTTTATGAGAAAGATGCGCGAAAGGAATACCCTGAGTGCGCCCTGGCACTAGACCTTAACGACCTGATTTTTGGGGTTAACAACCTGTTCAGGTATTCCGAAATTCTGCCAGACCGCTATGAAACCGTGAGCAAGAACAAGGAGGCGTGCAAGCGCCTTTTCGACCTCACAGAGGGGGATATGAAATACTTGCTCGGAACGGTTGGGAAATTTATCGGAAAAGGCAAGCGCAACTGAGCGCTGTCAGTTCCCCCACCCTTTCCTTTTCCGCTTGTCCCCTGAAATATCCCGAACGTGCCTCGCAATCACGCTCGCGGCGCCTATCACCGGCTCCTTGTCGTCGCCCTTTACAATGAACTCGGCATTCTTCGTGCGAACCCTCATCGGCGAACCATCGACCTTTGTTTTTGTTTTTTCGCCGAGGGAGGAGAACAACTCGGCTGCGCTGTCGATGAAAATTTCCTCCGCTTTGTTGAGGGTTATCCCACGCGCGTGCAAACGCGCGAGCATTTCCGCGTTGAGGCTCAGCGTTGCGTTCGCAAGCGAATTCGCGGTTGCGGTTTTGTACTTCCCCGCGATATCCCTCGTCTTCTTGCTGTCCCGAAGTTCGCGCAGTTTCGCGGTTTCGCCGAGCGCCGCTGAAATTACAAAAGGCCCTGTTTTCTCCCCGCGGCCTGTTTCGTCAATGCCAAGTACAAGTTCGTTCGAGTTGCCGAGTTCGGCGAGCAGCGCGCCCTTCAGTTTCTCGCAGCCCTCGCCCTGAATAACAACCTTTCCCGAAGTGTAAAGCGTGATTGTGCATCCCCCCGCCTTAACCCTGGACTCCTCGAACTGTGTTTTGGTTTCCGCGGGGGGGAAGCGCAGCATGAAGCCCGATATTGCAGGCTTGTCCGCGGGGCTGAAATTGAGAACACACTGTTCCGGCATGGGTGAATAATGCGCTCTTGGGTTATTTAACGGTTTCGCTGCCCGCACGCAGTAGGCTCAAAAAGGCAGATTAAGGCGGAATTCTGGCAAACTAGTTCCCCTTTATAAACCCATCATTATAGGAATTATCTAACTTGGCCCGCCCCTCGGGGAGGGCTAATATATCGAAAAAAAAGGTGAAAAAACAAAATGGCTGAAGACAGATTCGGCAGGCAGATGTTCAAGGTAACTTGCTCCGAGTGCGGACAGGAGACGGAAGTCCCCTTTAAGCCCGACGGAACGAGGCCTGTATATTGCCGCGACTGCTACATGAAACACAAGAAGCCCTCGAGGGGACGCGACAGGAACTACTGATTATTAACGTCGGTTATTTCCGGAAGCAATTGTGTAATTCTCTGTTTCTTTTTTATTTTTATTGCGCCCAGCCGCGGGCAGGAACACATGCACAAACACGCGGCAATGGTTCGCATGGCTGCGGCAAAAACAAACACGAACCGCGCTAATTGGGCGTTGCCCAATTGCGCCCGTTTTGGCGCGGGCCAAAACAGGGGGGCTGAAACTGAGGCACAGGCTGCCCCGAAAGAAAACCGTGCCGCAAAATGCCTCGCCTTTTTGATTGCCGATTAATTGTTTTCCATAATAATTGCATCGGCCGGGTAACCCGGGTCTATATCGATGCCCATATCGTTGCTTTTCATCGTATTGTTCCTGACAATAACCCGATTTCCGGGCTCTTCTTCATTGAGGGAGTTGTCAAGAAAGAATATTGCCCTTGAATGTTTCTCGAAAACATTGTCTTCAATGGCGGGATATGCATTCCTGTATACAATAATTCCGTTCCCTCCCCTTGAAGGGTCCGGCTGTATCTCCGGGTTCTCGAGATGGAAATGATTGCCCTTTATCAGGGCGGAGCCGCCGGCATAATCGATGCATTCATGGCCGCAGTTGTAAATGTCATTGTGCAGTATCTGCGGGCTGATTGCCCCGCTGTGGCCGATGCAAATGCAGCATTCCAGCATATTCCTGAAGGTGCTGTTGGCCACTACAACATCGGAGGAATGCTGAAAATTGTTATACCTGGCATACTCGACAATTGCATACTCCAGTTTTCCATGATTGATGCTCAGGCCATCCCAGTCATAGGTTGTCGGGGTTTTGCTGTCGGAAGTAAAGAGGATCCTGTTATCTGGCGTCCCGATTGCGTTCAATATTCCCCCCACAAAAATCCTTGTGCTACGTGTTTCAATCCTGTCGGGGTCATTCGGAAACGGCGGGTCACGGGCATGGTCTGCCCCGCCGTGCTGGTCATCGCTCATGGCGGCAACTTCAATAACCGTTCCGGGCAGTATGGTCAGGGTTGCCCCCTCTTCAACCCATATGTCGCCGGTGACATGGATTGTCCCGCCCCACACTTCGGATTCCCTGAAGCGGCCTGTTTTTACGCAGTCGCCTGCACATTCTTTGTAAGTCTCCCCGGGCTCGCATTTCCCGTTTCCGCAGCAGGGGGTTGTTTCGGAATAAGGGCACTTGTAATCGACGCATGCCTTTTCAAGGCAAAGCCTGTCAGGGCAGTCTTCTTTAACTTCGCATTCTTTTTCTTCCGCAGGCGCAGCCCCCTCCTGCGCAACAGCCTCCTTGCTTCCCGCAATATGGGCCAGTTCAATGCCCCCCTCCTCGCCGAATTTTGGCGTTTCCTTTATGCAGCCGGAAAGGGCCGCTGCTAAGAAAACCGGAATAATTATTGCCGCTAAAATTAATTTTTTGTTTTTGCCTGCCGGAATTAACCTTTTGTTTTTGTTCCCCGCCATTTGCCAGATTATAAGTTTAATTGTATTTAATAAGCCTCCGCCTACGGATTGTGCCGTGTAGAAATCCTCAAAACCAAAAAAACAAACCGCCGCAAACCAGCGCTAATTGGCTCTCGCCAATTGCGCCCATTTTGCCGAAAGGCAAAATAGGGCGGTTTGCCGGGTTTTGCGAACCCGATTTTTGGGTTTTATAAAGGATTTCTACAGAGCCTGCGGATTGCAAAATATTAAATACAAGTTAGGGCATATAACCTCACATGAGATGCATGTGGTTTGCCGCGGTTATTCCGCTTATTCTGCTGTGCGGCTGTGCGGGGATTCCCGGGCAGCAGGGGGCAGATACTGGCGCTGCCGCGGGGCCGGAGGTTGGCCCGGCGCCGGAGGGCGGGGGGGCTACAGGGGGCGGGGAAGCGGTTCCTTCCGGGGGCGAGGTTACGGAGAAGGTCGAAATCGAACTGCCGCTTGCCTTTACATACGTTGTGCCGATGTACAAGGGAGAGAAGGGGGATGAGAAGTTTGACATGTACGTTGTCTATTACCTTGAGAAGGAGATTAAGTGCGGGGGGAGGGATGCGGTTGCGGGCGTAATGACCTCCTATAACGAAGGCAAGAGTTCCGAAAATATGCCCTGGGCAAAATTTACGCTCTACCTTGACAACGGCGAGTTCGGCAGTTCAGGCTGGATTGACAAGTCCGAGCTTGCGTTCGACGATGCCAAGCCCGGAAAGACGGGGCAGGCCCTGCTGACGCAGCTTAACTCGATAGTTGCCGGCGGCGGGAAAAACCTAAGCTCACGGGAAATCTGGGAAGCGGACATCCCGACCCTGCTAAAGGATGTTTACTATACGGGCACCAATTTCGGCGATATTGCGGGGAGCGTTTCCATGATAAAAAAAGGCGCCTCAAATGCTTACAGCGTGCCGTGCACGGACTTCAGCGTGAACGTGAAGGGCAACAGCGGCTTCAGGGGCGAGATTGTTTACTGCGTTAGCGGCACGGACAGCGAGATAGGCCTGCCCTACACTGTTTCGATTTCCATGCCGAAGATGGAGTGGGAAAGCGGCGCCGAACTGAGGAGCCTTGAGAACAAAGCATCGGGCGTGCCTCTATATCCGCAATGCATGGGGGCCGCTTCCTGCGGGAAGCCCGTATTTATGACAGATGAGGAAAGGAACGCCTGCAACAGCGCAGGGAAGACGGTGCAGGAGGTAAGGGACAAGGACAACTGCATCACGGCTTACAAGTGCCTGTCCGACCAGGAAGCAATTAGAATGAATATAATAAAGAGCCAGCCTGAACAGTGCCAAGAGCCAAGCGACGAACTCGTCCAGCAGGTTATTGACTGCCTTAATAAGGGAGTGCAGGGAAATGAGATAACTCCGCAGAAGGACGGGCAGGGCTGCATAGTTTCTGTCGAGTGCTGATTCTGCGGTTCCGCTTTGCAAGGTGGGCTCAGAGTTGAGTTAATTCGTCACAGCTTGCGCTCGGTCGGTGTTAACGTCATCATTGCCCGTATAAATGGTGGCAGTGGCATATTAAAAAATAACGCTTGCGGGTTTCGCTGCCCCCCGTAACCGGCGGCGAGCCACTATTATGTTTTATAAAGGGAAAAGCGTATTATTTCAGGTGATGCGGCATGAAGGTAAGTGACGTATGCGGGGAAAACGATTTTGTCGGCACGGCCCTTGCGGGCGATTCTATTGAAAAGGTCATTTCCGCGATGGGCGAGAACAAGCAAACCAGGACCGTATTTGTTGTGGACGGTGAGGGGCGGCTCATAGGGGCAATAACGATTCAGGACATCTTCGAAAAAATTTTCGACGAGATGAAGCCCAGAATCACAAAATGGTTTGAAAAAAAGAAGGGCATGACTGCCACGGACATAATGAAGCCCGTCATTGCCGTTTCCCCGGATGACGATTTGGAGGATGCGCTGCGTGCGGCGGCCGCAGCCAAGCTGCAGGACCTGCCGGTCTGCAGGGGCGGAAAAGTCGTTGCCGCGCTCGACTGCTTCGAGCTTTTATACGGCCTGGTCGAGAAAGGCAGCAAATATTTCAGGCCTTAGCCTTAGAAAACGCTGTTTTATGTGGCGGTCGTCAAATGCTTGGTGCCTTTTTTTTGAATGCGGCGGCCATTTTAATAGGATTCATCCTGCTGTCAAAGTCGGCTTCCGAATCCATAAAAAGAATAATAACCCTTGCCGGGCACTGGGGCTTCTCCGAATTCGTCGTCAGTTTTTTGTTTGTGGGGATTGTCGCAACGTTCCCTGAACTTTTCATAGGCATTATTTCCGCCCTGGAAGGGAGCCCTTCTTTCGGCGCGGGAATAGTCATAGGCTCGAACATAGCGGACCTCACGATTATCGTCGGCATTGTCGCCCTGGCCGCCGGCGGCGTAAGGGTGCACGACAGCAGCTTCAGGGACATAAAAAAGCTGCTCCCCTTCATTGCGCTGCCGTTTATCCTGCTTCTGGACGGGGAACTGTCGAGGATTGACGGGTTTGCGCTGCTGGCATCTTTCCTCGTCTATCTTTTTTTGCTGCTCAGGAAAAAGTCCGGGGGCGGGGCGGCCTGCCCGAAGCACGGCAGGGTTGCGGTCCGGAAAGAGCTGATGGTGCTGATTTTCAGCGTCGGCGTGCTGATTTTTTCCGCACACATAATAACGGGCTCCGCAAAATGGTTCAGCTCCGCCCTTTCTCTCCCCATCTTTTTCGTGGGCTCGGTTGTTGCGGTAGGCACGTGCCTTCCGGAACTGACCCTGGCATTCAATGCCGCCAGGCAAAAACACGGCGACCTCGGGCTGGGGGATGTTTTCGGGAACGTCTTTGCCGACTGCCTGCTCACGCTCGGGCTGATTGCGGTAATATCGCCCATAAAGCCGCAGTACCCCCTGCTGGTAATAATGACCGCCTTCCTGATGGTTTTTTCGATGCTTACCCTGATTATCATGTCGCACTCCGAAAACAGGCTGTCGAAGGAGGAGGGGGCATACCTCGCCATCCTTTACTTTTTTTTCCTTGCGGTCATGTTCGGCGCCGAGGAACTGATGGCCGCCTAGCGCGCGGCGCCAGGGAAAAGCCATTTATATAACCTAACACACAATACTCGGGATTTGGATGAACATCGAAAACGAGGCAGCGGAGAGGGCTGTGGAAGCCATTGAAAAGTGCGTAACGCCAAACGGCCTGTTCGCTTCGGGCGATAAGGGCGGCTATACGTCTGTCTGGGCAAGGGACAGCATGATAACCATGCTCGGCGCCTCGCTGTATGAGAAAAAATTCTCTCGCGTTTTCAGGGGAAGCATTGAAACACTTGCAAAGCACCAAAGCGCACTTGGGCAAATCCCCAACTGCGTGGATTTGTTCGAGCCGAAGAGGAGGAAGCAGGTAACGTTCGCGACAATTGATTCAACACTATGGTTCCTGATAGGGGAGCACGCCTATGCGCATGCTTTCGGCGACGGCTCGCTTGTGAGGAAGCACGCGGATAACATCGAGCGCGCCTTCCTCTGGCTGAAGAACCAGGATGCGGGCGAGGACGGAATGCCCGAACAGCAGCCCACATCCGACTGGCAGGACTGTTTCCCGCACAAGTACGGGCACGTGCTCAATACGCAGGCGCTTTATTACTGCGCGCTGAAACTTTACGGAAGGGGAATGCTTGCGGAAAAAATAAAGAAAACAATAAACGGCCCGAAGGGCGCCGACAGGGCGATGTTCAATTACAGTAAGGGGTTTTATTACCCGTGGATGTGGAAGAACCACGGCGGCGTGGTGGAGCAGGGAACATGGTTCGATTCATTGGGGAACCTGCTTGCAATTAATTTCGGTCTCGCGGACAGGGGGAAGGGGCTAGCGATATTGAAGTACGTGGAGAGGAAAGGGATAAACCGCCCTTACCCCGTAAGGTGCATGTATCCCGCGCTCAGGAAGGGGGATGCGGAATGGCAGCCGTACTTTACCCAGTCGCTTTCCGCAAAGCCGTGGTGGTACCTGAACGGCGGGATATGGCCGTTCATAGGCGGGTTTTACGTTTCCGCACTTGTTGCCGCAAGAAAGTTCAAAAAAGCGGAAGAGGAACTGAAGCGCCTTGCAAAGGCGAACCGCTTGGGAACGCACTCGCAGTGGGAATTCAACGAATGGGTAAACCCGATAACGGGAAGGGCGCAGGGCGGCGCCTACCAGGCGTGGAGCGCCGGCGGGTATTTGTTCGCGTACAGCGCGGTGAGGGAGAGGAAGGTTCCTGTTTTCGGAACTGTGCTGAAATGAAAACCTGCAGTAAAATCAGATGCCTAACTTTTTCTGCACAACATCGGTGATGTGCTTCGAGGTCACTGTGTAGTGGAAGTTTTTCACCGCGTGCTCCCTGCCCTTTGCGCCCATCTTTTCCCTCAGCTCCTTATCCCCCATAAGCTTCCGCAGGTATTTCGCAACATCGTCGACATTCGCCCTCACGTCCATGACGCGCGGCTGCGGGAATTTTATCTTCACCTTCTTGGGAAAGCCGTGGTGCCTGTATGCCCACTCCTCCTCCAGCAAGGTTTCCTCGCCGACCTTTGCAAGGAAGCCGGTTTCGTTGTGCACAACCGTGTCCTTAACGCCCATCGCGTCTATGCCGAGCACGGGCTTGCCGCACGCCTGCGCCTCGACCTGTATCATGCCGAAGCCCTCTATCCTGCTCGGCGCGGCGTAAATATCGCACGCATTCATGAGGTGGCAGACGAATTCCCTGCTCAGGCTGCCGTCGATGAAAACTATTTTTTTCCTGTCTATGCCGCATTCCTTGAGTATCTTAAACTCGGCTTTACGGTGATAGGCGGGCTGGCCGTTCTGCCAGCTTTTCCCCACATATTTCCAGTTGTCGAACTCCCCGTTCAACTGCCCCAAGGCTTTGAGCACTTCCTGGAAGCCCTTGCTTGTTGTATCTCCGCCAATTGTGAGAAGCATCTGCTCGTCGGGCTTTATTTTGAGCATCTCGCGTATCTTCTGCACCCGAATATCGTCCTTCGGCATCGGGCGCATCGCATTTGTGTCGAGGCCTATGTGCGCGACCTCGATGTTTTTGTTTGTTATGCCGTCGCGGTTGTAGGTTTCCTTGACCCAGTTGCTCGTGACGAGCATAAGCGGGAGGGAGTTAAGCAAATCGTGGTAATTTGCAATCCACCCGTCCGCGTTCAGCCAAGGCACTGCGTTGATTCCGAATTTCTGCGGGTGCATCACGAGCTCGGGCGTGTTGCCCCAGTAGCCTATGCCTATCGCAACGTCGGGCTTGAATGATTTATAGTACCACTCCTTTTCGTAATCGGCCTTGAGGTCGCACGGCATTGCCTCGCCGCCGTTCTCCCTGAGGCCGCGGTAAAGCATCTCGCCCTGTATGCTGACTCCGTCGAGCTCCACGGGATAAGGGTACATGACAAGCGTCTTCATTTTCTCACCGCGCCTGCGCTTGCAGGACAAGCAACATCATCTCTTCTTCATCTCCACATCGAACGTTTCAGCATCCGAGCACGAGCGCGCCTCGAAGCTCGCCTCACTAAAGCTATACACGTCCGTGATTAAATACTTTTTCATTCGCGCTTCGCGCGCTGCGAGCGCGATTTTTTTCGGCGCGCCGCGCTTCGGCACGCACATGAACGGCTTTTCAACGCGCGAGTAGCTGAAGCGCCAGAGTTCTTTGCATTTCAAATCCCCGGTGCGCACCATTTCAACAACCGCGCGCGCAACTTCCTTGTGCCTTTTGTGCCCGTACTCCCCGTTCGCACCGTGCGTGAAAATGAAATCGTAAGCGCGCGGAAGTTTTTTTTGCAAGAGCATTTTTTTTATGCGCGACTTAACCTGCGAAGTGGGGAGCGGCTTCTCGATATTCTCATCGTCGAGGTCCGACATCGCGCACTTGGCGCCGAACAGTTTGCACGCGGCGGCGAACCGCGGAGCCCTGTCGGCATCGTCTTTCCTGCAGAGCGAAAGCACAGCCCACTTCCAGCCGGCATGCATCAGCATTGTACCCCCCATCCAGATTGTTTCGTCATCTGGATGCGCGACCACAGCAAGCGCCCTCGGCATAAGACAGAATTGCTGCTCAGAAAAACAAATAAATACTACTTTGCGCCTAAAATGCAGCATGACAGGGGTTTTTGCGGCACCGGGTTACGTGGGCGGCGCGGGCGGGCGCAGGGCTTTTGCAGCGGGCGGCTACTTGGGCGGTGCAGCTGGCGGGCGCAGGGTTTTCGCGATAGGCGACATGAACCTCGACGTGCTGTGCGAACTGGGGAAGCAGGCGGCATTCGGCGAGGAGGCCGCATTGCGCGGCATCACATTTTCGCTCGGCGGGAATGCCGCGAACTTCGCGTATGCCGCGGCACTGCTCGGCGTGCGGACCGAACTCGTGAGCGCTGCCGGAAATGATTTCACGACAAAGTTCCTTGAAGGTTCGCTGCGCGCCGCGGGCGTGGAACTGAACCCTGCGGAAGTGCGGGGGCAGAACGGATGCTCCGTGATAATGGTTGGCAAAAAAGGCGAGAGGGCGATATATTCAATAAAGGGCGCGCTTGGAAAGCTGACGTCCAAAATGATAGGGGGGAAAATCCTGCCAAGGCTGAGGGCGGGGGATATTGTTTACTCGGGCGGATATTTCCATCTCCGCGCAATGCGCAAGGGTTTTGCGGAACTGCTTGGGCGCGCGAAAAGGGCGGGCTGCGTAACGGCGTTAGACCTCTGCTATGACGAGCACGGGGAGTGGAAGATTAAGCACATGCTGAAATGCATCGACATGCTTTTCCTGAACGAAGTGGAGCTTGGTAAGGTTGCAAAAGGTAAGGGGCACAAGGAGAAAATAAAGCATCTCATCCGCAGCGGCGCGCGGTGCGTGGTGCTCAAGGAGGGGGGGAAGGGGGCAACGCTTTACTCCGCTGGCGCGGGAGGGAGGGGGGGAGCGATGCGAATTATTCACGAAGAAGCGGTGCGCGCCAGGGCTCTAGACACAACCGCTGCAGGGGATGTTTTCAACGCGGGCTTCATTTACGGGAAAATCAACGGCTGGTCGGAAAGGAACTGCCTGAGGATAGGGAACTTCGTTGCCGGAACGAAAGTGGCAAGGCACGGGCTTGCAGTGCCGCGGGAAAATGAAATCCTGAAATACATGCGGGGCAAAAACCTCATCCAGTTCGAGGCAGTGAAGGGCTACGGCGAACTTTCGAAGAGGGCTGCGGAACTGATAATCGGGCAAGTGAATGGGAAGCCGGAAAGCGTTATAGGAATTCCCGCGGGGGGAACGCCTTCGGGAACATATGCGGAACTCGTGAAGGCGCACAGGGCGGGGCATGTTGATTTCTCAAAGGCTAAATTCTTCGGCATTGACGAATATGCGGGGCTGGCGCACGGGCACAGGAACAGTTTCGCTTGCTCCCTCATGAAAAATTTCCTCGGGAAGGTAAACGCGCGGAAGGAAAATGTTTTCCTCTTCGACGGCTCTGCAAAGGAGTTGAAGGCGGAGTGCGCGCGGTTTGAAAATTTTGCTGGCGCGCACGGCATAGATTTAATTCTGCTCGGCATAGGCAGGAACGGGCATATCGCGTTCAACGAGCCCGGAACGAACTTCAAAAGCAAAACCCGCATTGTGGAACTGAGCGGGGGCACAATTAAGGCGAACAAAAGGTTTTTCGAAAAGGGGGAGCGTGTGCCGAGGACGGCAATCACAATCGGCCTTGAGACGATAATGCGCGCAAGGGCGGTTGTGCTTATGGCGGGCGGCAGGGAGAAGGCCGCGGCAATGGGAAGGATGGCCAAGGGAAAGCCGGGTGAAAAATGCCCCGCCTCAATACTGCAAAAGCACAGGAATGCCGTTGTAATTGCGGACAGGGCGTCTTCAGGCCGCATAAGGGCTTAATCTGCCGCGGGCAAAAAAAATAAATACTGGCATGCGTTAATAGGTAGCATGGATGCGAAAGCAACGTTAGTTGTCACGCCCGAACAGGTGATGCCCAGCCTGAAAAGCATGAGGGTAAGGGGCGTGTTCAACCCCGCGGCGGTAAGGCTGAAGAACAAAAAAATACTGCTTTTCGCAAGGGTTGCGGAAACGCCATACCACGACGAGAAGACATTCATAGCGCCGAGGTTCGCGGGAAGGGAGCGCAGCCATTTCGTCATAGAAAGGATACGCAGGGAAAAGATGAAGCAGCGCGAGGGCCTCTTTGTCATGAACGACGAAATCTACAGGCTGCCGACATTATCGCACATCAGGAAGATTCTGCTCGATAAGGGGGGAATGCACGCCGAGGAAATAAGCGGAACCATGGATTTCGCGGGGAGGACCGAGGACGGGGATTTCGGGGTCGAGGATCCGAGAATAACGCACTTCGCGAAGGAGGGGCGGTACGCGATGACCTATGTTTCGATATCCATGTCCAGCGGCGTCTCCACATCTCTCGCGCTTTCGAACGACCTCAACATCTGGGAGAGAAAAGGGATAATTTTCAGGCAGCAGAACAAGGATGTCGTGATTTATCCGGAAAAAATAAACGGCTACTATGTGGCGATGAACAGGCCGGAGGGAACGATGATATTCGACAAGCCGGGCATCTGGCTCTCATATTCGAAGGACCTTGTTTTCTGGGGAAAGGACAGGCCGATAATGAAGCCGAGGAAGACGGGCTGGGATGCGCTGCGCATAGGCGCGGGGAGCGTGCCGATAAAGACGGATGAGGGCTGGCTTGCGATATACCACGGCGTGCACCTGAAAAACAGGCGCAACCCGTCCTCTAAGAAAATATACAGCGCGGGCGCGGTGCTGTTCGACCTGAAGAACCCCGGGAAAGTGCTCGGCATAAGCCCCGCAAGGGAGCCGCTCTTCGCGCCGAAATACGAATTTGAAACCGAGGGGTTCCTCGGGGGCGTGGTGTTCCCGACAGCGGCAATACCGGACATTGACGGAAAGAGCGTGATTGTCTACAGCGGCGGCGCGGACACATGCATCTCCGCGAGGAAAGTGCGCATCCGCGCGATACTGGATTCGCTGCAGCGCACGAGGTAGCGCCCAATGCGCGGCGGCGCCCCGCACTTATGCGGGCAGGGTTCGCGCGCGGCTTTAGTTGTGGTTGCGCTCAGTTCATGGCGCGCGCGGCGCTCGCGCATTGCTTCGGCCGCCGGCGCGGCCGCACGGGGCAGGTGCGGGGGGGCGCGGCAGTGCGCGCAACGCGCAATGGCAAAGCATAAATAAACTGCCGCTGCTATCTTTATACAATGGGCGCGAAAAAAATACTCTTTCTCGGAACATACCATCCGAGGGAATGCGGAATAGCGACTTTCACAAGGGACCTCTCCGACGCCATCAGTAAAAAGGCGGGCAACGGCATCAGCCCCGCAATAATAGCCATGAATGAGGACGAATCCATCTTCCGCAAATACCCTAAGAACGTAATCTGCACGATAACCGAGCCGAATATAGAGAGCTATGATGCCGCCGCGGAAAAGATAAACTCCATGCGCGGCGCGGATGTGCTCAGCGTGCAGCACGAGTTCGGGATATTCGGGGGGAATTACGGCTCGCATCTGATAAGGCTTATGGAGCGCACGGACAAAAAAATAATCACTACGCTGCACACCGTGCTCGAAAACCCCGAACAGGGAATGAGGGATGTCGTGCGGGATATTTTCGCGCACAGCGATACTGTTGTCGTGATGACCGAGAACGCGAAAAAAATACTCGTAGAGCATTACGGCGTGCCTGGGGAAAAAATGAAGGTCATACTGCACGGCGTGCCGCCCGTGAGTTTCGGGAGCGGCGAGGCGATAAAGAAAAAGTACGGGCTTGAGGGGAAAAAAATAATACTCACATTCGGGCTTTTGAGCAGGGGCAAGGGAATTGAAAACGCGATAATGGCGATGCCGGAAATAGTGAAGAGGCATCCGGACTGCATCTACGTGATACTCGGCCAGACCCACCCGAAAGTGAGGGAGGAGAGCGGCGAGGATTACAGGAACGAACTTAAGGCGCTGGTGAGGAAAACGGGGGCGGGCAAGCATGTGAAGTTCTGGAACAAGTTCCTCTCCATAAGGGAGATAACCGACTTCCTGCAGATTGCTACGGTTTATTTCGCGACATCCCTCGACCAGAAGCAGATAACCAGCGGGACAGTAAGTTACGCGCTCGGTGCGGGCAAGGCAATCGTCGCCTCGAAAACAAAATACAACGAGGAGATCCTTGCGAACGGCAGGGGAATTATTGTCGCGGACAACAGCCCGAAGGGGTTTGCGGATGGGGCGATAAGGCTTCTCTCGGACAACGCGCTCAGGCGCGGCATGGAGAAGAACGCATTCGAGTTCAGCAGGAAGATGTCATGGCCGAACGTTTCGATACAGTACCTGAACGCGCTGGGGGAACTTGCGCCGATTGAAACCAAAAGCGGGCTGCCGCGCATAAGCTTCAGGCACTTCTCGAACATGACGGACGATTTCGGCATGATACAGTTCGCGGATTACACAACGCCCGACATAGGAAGCGGATATACGCTCGACGACAACGCCCGCGCGCTTATGGTTGCGGCAAAGGGCTATGAAAGGTTCGGCACGAGGAGAATGCTGAGGTTTGCGGATACTTTCATTAATTTCATAGAAAAATGCGGCACTCCCGACGGCGGGTTCCACAATGTGCTCAGCGGCAGGCGGGAATTCATGGATGAGAAAGGCAGCGAGGACAGTTTCGGGCGCGCGGTATGGGCGCTCGGGCACGCGTACGGCAGCGGCCTGCCGGATGAACACAGGCTGAGGGCGAAAAAAATACTGGATGATACGCTGAAACACGGCATCGAGATAAAATCCCCGAGGGCGCAGGCACACACGCTGATGGGGCTCGCAGTGGCAAAGGCTGTGCCTGAAAAGGCACCGGAACTCATGGGCGGGCTCATCGATTCCCTTGTTTCGAGGTACGAATCCGAAAGCGACGAAAGCTGGAAATGGTTCGAGCCGTACCTCACGTACAACAACAGCAGGATCCCCGAGGCGCTGTTCGAATGCCACGAATACGACAGGGGCGGGAGGGCTAAGGAGGTCGCTGTTGAGTCGCTGTCGTTCCTTACCGACACGGTTTTCATAAACGGCAAGCTTGTGCCAATAGGGCAGGAAAAATGGTACGAAAGGGGCGGGGAGCGGTCTTTGTACGACCAGCAGCCGCTCGAGGCCTCGGGAATGACCGCGGCATACCTCGCGGCATTCAAAAAAACAGGGGACAAAAAATACCTGAAAAGCGCGAGGGAGTCGTTCGACTGGTTCCTCGGGAAGAACTCGGCAAACATGGAAGTTTACGACAGGGCAAGCGGGGGCTGCTTCGACGGAATAACAAGGCAGGGAGTGAACGCCAATGAGGGTGCTGAATCCACGACTGCATATCTGCTTGCCCGCCTGTCAATTTGACGGCGCGCACTTCACTATGCACTTGCGCTTATCCCGAAATCGCCCGCGAGCCCAGGGACATTATTATGAAAAGCACGTACATCAGTATGAACACTATCCCCTGCTTCTTCCCTATGCCCTCGTGCTTCACAAGGGAGTAGAAAAGGAATGTGTTCGAGATAATCACGAACGCAATCGCCAGCGTGAAAACCGATACGCTCTCCTTTAGCGGGTTTATCACGAGCACCGAGCCGAGCACGAGGGTGAGGTTTACTACGCTGCTGCCGAGTATGTCGCCGATGGCAAGCGCGGTCTGCCCCCTCCTGACTGCGGCGAAATCCACGGCAAGCTCCGGCAGGGTCGTGCCGAAAGAGATTAATGTAAGGCCGAGCACCGCCTCGCCGAAACCGAAGGCAAGCGCAACCTCGCCGGCGCTGCCCACAACAAATCCCGAACTCAGCATAACAACCGCAAGGGAAATGAAGAAGAGGAAAACGGTTTTCCCGATGTCCCTGTGCGAAACCCCGTCCTTTATCTTCAGGCTGAAATTTCCCCTTATTATGAAGAAGCAGTAAATCAGGAAAAGCACGAGCAGCACAACGCCCTCGATCCTGCCCATGGTGCCGAGAACGAGGAAAATCGCGGGCACGGCTCCTATAAGCAGGAGCAGTTCCGTGCTGTCGAGCACGTGCCTGCGCTCCACGTTTATTCTCCTGACAAGCGTCACTATCCCGAGCACGAGGCAGATGTTCGCAACTGTGCTGCCTAGCGCGTCGCCTACCCCCATCTCCGGGCTGCCCGAGTAGGATGCCATAACGGAAACCACCAGGTCGGGAAGGGAAACGGTAATGGCGATAAGTATGAACCCCACGGCAAGCTGTGAAATCCCGAGGTATTCGGAAATTTTTATCGATTTATCTATCACAATCCTGCTGCTCAGCATGAGCACCGCAAGGGCGGCGAAAAAAACAATGAGTGCCGGCAGCATTGTTACTTCACCCCTTCCAAGGGCGCCGCCTTTCCGGCGCTTTCCGCGTTCCCTTTTGGGTTCGCCCTGTTTTCCATAACTGATTTATAAAAGAAAAACCCTATAATAGCGAACGTCGCAACAGGCGAGAGCCAGCTCGGTATGTGCGCGCCGAACGCGTCCGCAACCATTATTGTGCCGAGCACAAGTATGGAGTACATCGCGCCGTTTTTGAGGTACGCGTATTTTTTTATGTTCTTTAGGTTCCCTATCGTGACCTGCCGCACAACCACTGCGCCGAAGCCGTTTCCGAGGATTATAAGCGGAACGGATAGCGTGAACGCGAAAGCGCCTATCACGCCGTCTATCGAAAAAGTCGTGTCGATTACCTCGAGATAGAATATCTTGCTCATGTCCGACAGCCCTTCTTTCATAAGCCGCTTCTCGCTCTGCTCCGCGTTCTGCTTGAAGCCGTGGGTTATGAAAAACGCCGTTGACCCCACAACCGCGCCGAAAGCCATCATCTGGTTCATCGGCATTGCGAACCACACAATCGCGGCAAGAAGCACGGAAACCACGGCGAAAAACCAGACGCTCTGCGCGTGGAAGAAGCGCTCCCCCTTGAGCCCGTATTTTTTCGGCTCCATGAAAAGCCAGTGGAAAAACAAAAACACGAGGAAGACGCCCCCCGCCATCAGCAGTACGGGCTTGGAGACCTTGATGGCATCAATAACCTTCGGGTCGCTGCTGAAGGTTGCGAAAAGCGCGTCAACAGGGCCAAGGGAGGGGGTGGCAAGCCACACTATGAGCCAGGGCAGAACTCCGCGCACTATGAAAACCGCAAACAGCAGGCCCCAAAGCAGGAACCAGCGCCTTGCCTTTTCCTTCATAGTGGAGAGGACATCCGCATTTATAATTGCGTTGTCTATGCTGCATATCGCCTCGAACAGGCACAGCCCCGCAACGGTAAGGATTATCGACAGCAGGTCCATAAGGCTATTTTGGCGTATCGGGTAAATAAACCTATTGTTGGCGCCGCGGGTTCGCTGGCGCCAAAACAAAAAACAACCGGCGGAAAAGGTTTATTTCGGTTCAGTTGTTCCCGTTTCCGCGCCCGCGGAACAGCAAGGCATTTAAACGTTCGCCACTCTTAATCAGATATAAAAACGATTTTTGGATTCGTGCGGGTTCGGGGGCGGGGTTATGAAGGCAATTTTCGAGGTCAAGAGCATAGAGAACCAGTGGAGGCCGCCATTCAGGAAGAAGATGGGGGAGCTTTCGTTCGAGGCCGCAAACGGGGAGAAGTTCGACAGGATACGCGCGAACGGTAACGACGAGGCGGTTTTCACGCTGATTGATGTCAGGGGCGGCAGGGCACTGGTGGAATACTGCAGGCTCTTCACCCTGAAAGGCGACAACCCCGGCAACAGGAGGATATGGCTTTCGCAGGGCGAGCCCGTGGAACTCACATACCTCTGGGGCGAGGACGGGATAACGAAGAAGATAAAATTCACGGGTAGCAGGGAGTAGGGGCGCGCTTGCGCTAGTTTCGCAAGGCGCGGCATTGCGGCTGACTGTTCAATAAATATTAACTAAGGCCAGTCCACAATATACGGCTAAGCGAATCACACAAGGCACAGATTCCTTTTCGTAAAATCGCGGCTGATTTGTATTTATCCGCATGCCTCTGCATTTACTTGTTATAATTTATTTTAACTTCCCTCTAATTTCAGAATCAGTTATATTAAATTCCCGCAGAACAGCAAGTGCATTATTACGGCTAGTTTCATTCTTCAAATATCCAAAAACTGCCAATTTTGCGTAATACTTCATCAGCCCCGGCTCATTCTTAGACTTGAAATAGTTCGCAAGTATGCGGTATTTAAATGGGAGGGACTTGTACACTGGAAACTTTTCAAGCCCCGTAAGTTTTAACCTTAGCGCCCTTAATATCTGCCCTTTCTCCTTTTCAGTCACTCCTGAGTGGAATCGTATATTCTTTAAGATGCCCGCATGCATGACTTTTTTGTATTTTACCATACAGTTCACCTTGCAACAGCACTAGCCTGCCCGCGCTTTTCACAGTTCCCTCAGATAGCCCCAATTATGCAGCCTGTCGCTGTCCTCGAACCAGCGGTCGCCGATGTCCGTGCGGTAATACATGTTCGGTATCATGACGTTGCTTATCCTGCCGTATGCCTGTGCCTGTGCCTGCTTCACGGTCTGCCCTGTGCCGCAGACGATAAGAACGACACCCGCCGTCCCCGTGATCAGCCATTCCCCGTTCACGAGCTTCACGTCCTCCACATGTATGCCATCGGTGGGCTTCTTGAAGAATATCAGCGTGTCCTTCGATTTCACATTGAAGGTTTCGGGGTCATCAAACGGGAATGGCGGAACCACAATCCTCACGCCCATCTGGAACCCGCTCTTTACGCGCCATTTGGGCGCCTCGCCCTTTGCAAGCTCGTAGAGGAATTCGCCTATGGGCGTTATCATCCCTTCCTGCTGTATGCTGATTGTGGGGTAGCCGAAGCGCGAGGTGAATTCAAGCGGATAAATTCCGTTGTAGTTCACTATGCAGTTTATGTCTATGTATCCGACATATTTTTCCTCGGCGAGTTTCGGCTCCATTTTTTTAAGCGTCTGGTTGAATATGCGGTTCGGGCCGCTCCAGAACATGAGCGTGCCCATTTCTCCCGTCGAAGGGCCGAGGTTTCCCGGGAAAAGCTTCTTGTGCTCGAAGTTCACGTTTATGGGGTAGATGAATTCCTTGCCGTTGAAAAAGGCGCCGACAGCAACCTCGACACCCATAACACACTTCTGCAATTGGAAAACCGGGATTTTTTTCGACCACGCCTTGTTGTAGTCGCTCAGCACCTGTAAGACGTCCTTTCCCTCGTCGTCCTCCCCGACAAAAAGCATGCTCTTTATGTTCTGCGCCTCCCCGCTCGGCTTGATCACATACCTTCCGGGATTGTCCTGCACGAATTTTATCGCCTCGTCGAAAGATGTGAACTCTTTGTAAGGAAGAATCGGCACGCCCGCCTTCTTCAGTTCCTCCTGCCCGAAACCCCTGTCGTCCTCGAGCTTGTCGGTGTAGGGAGTGCCGCCGACAACATGCTTGCCCTCGTCGCGAAGTTTCTTGGCCTTGGTTCCCTGGCCGAGCACATCGTCGAAAACGATCACGTCCGCCCAGCCGACTTCCTTTTCCCAGTCATCAACCATCGGCACGAAGCCGCTCGCCACTTCCTTCTCGTCCTTGCACTCGATGAAATATTTTACCTTGTGCCCCTCCTTCACGATCTGCCAGGCGATGTCGCCGATGAGGCCGTCGATGGAGACAAAAAGAAATTTTTTCGGCGGCTTTCCGTTGCCGTTCTGGTTTTTCGGCTCCTTTCCGTTGCCGTTCTGGTTATTGCTCGCCATGGTGTTCGCAATATAATGGGCGTGCGGATATATATTCATTTCTGTTGCGGAAAATTTCAGGAATTTTTTTTGAAAATAGATTATTTTTTCCCGAAACCGCGGATTTTTTTGAACCGCGGGATTTTTTTTTCGGAAACTCAGGGATTTTTTTGAACGCCGCATTTTTTTTGCGGAAAAAATAAATTCGCGTGCGTTTCCGCGGTTCATTCCGGCACGGCTTGCGGAGTTTTCCGGGGGGGAAAGTGCGGGCCGGGCGCCGCGAACAATATATTTAAATACAATACAGCGGGGGGAATATGGTAAGCTGGTTCGGGAATTCCCCGAAAATCCCGCAGCCCAATACGGCAACAGAAAGATTGTAAATACACCTGCAAGGAGGAAAAACCCATGGCTAAGGAAAAGAAGGTGCTGGAAGAGGAAGAAGAGGAGTTCGACGACGACGATTCTTTCGACGACGACGGCGACGAGAGCTCAGACGAGGAAATCTGACAAGCCGTGCAAGGCTTTCCGGAGCCGTGCGTTGCTTATGCTCCGAAGGCACTTATGTGCCTTCCCGCCTTTTTTTATATCTTACCGCATACGCCCGGCCCAACAATATTTTTAAATATCCGATATGGGGCATAGATTGTTGTGCACAGGCAGGGCTTGCCGCCCGGCTTTTGGCACATAAATCCCGGCGGGGGGCGTTAAATGGCAAAAATAATCCGGCAGTTTGGCGACGACGGCGATGACGATTCGTTCGGCGGCGATTGCGAGGACGCGGACGACGACTATTAAAATCCGTTCATGGAGGCGGGACAATGAATTATGTTAACAAGCGGTATTCCGACAGGGCTGCGAACAACGGCACCTTTGCATACAGCAGGGGCGCGCCGAAATGCATGAACTGCGGCAATGAGCTGGCCGAACAGTCCGGCAGCCTATATGCCCACAGGTTCTGCAGCCCAAGGTGCAGGGACATGTACATAAGCGGCGACTGAAGGCCCCGACTTTTCCTTTTCGGGGGGCAATGGTGCTTTCCACAACGAGGGGCATGGTCACAATCGCGCGGGGGATACGGTTCATCCAGCCCGGCGTGCCCGGCTTCCTCACTGGAGCGGGGGTTATTTAATAATTTCCGAACATAATTCAGGCGGCAATCGGCATTCGGATAACGGGTGTAAATATGAAAAAGATGTGCCCGCGCTGCGGGATAATTTATGAAGTTAAGGGTGACAATGTTTTCTGCTCGCAGAAGTGCAGAAGCCTTTTCCAGGTTTCGGGGCTCGATATGCTCAAGGGGAAGGCCGTTTACATCCCGGGAACAGTAAGGCAGCACGGCGACAACGGCGCGGAAGGGCGTGAAATGGCTGCACAGCCCTTCCGCCCTGTTTCGGAAAAGATGGCGAATTTCGTTAACGACGCGAACACTGAAGTGATGCTGCCGAAGCAGAGGCAGAAGTGAGCCCAAAGGCCGATAAGCAAATCACGCGCCCTGAACGCTTCCCTGCTTCACCGCATCAATCATTATTCGCTGCACGTCGATTCCCGCAAGCGAGAGCAGGAAATAAACTATCTGCTTCAGCAGCGCGAGCGCGACAATGAACACAAGCACCACAACAACCTTTCTCCCCCAGTCGGGCCACTTTTTTGTGAACGGCAGCCAGCGCTCGACAGCACGGTCCGCAGCGCGCCACATTTTTCCCCTCATCAGCACAAGCACAAGCATTATCGCGCCGAGCACAACAAGCGCCTCGAAAGGCAGGCCGAGCTGCCAGAACAGGATGAGAAACAGCGGAATCATCGCAAGGCGGAACCAGAAACGGAGATTTTTCTTTTCCATGCAAACCACAACAGCGCGTTTAACCTTTGTAAAATCCTTGCTTAACCCTTGTAAAATTCCTTTTCCCACCATTTTTTTATGAAGGGCAGGGAGAGGGTCGAGAGCAGGTAGGCAGCGGCGGGAACAAGCGCGTTTGTGTAGGGGTTCGGGGCGTTTATGAGGAGGAGGAAATACAGAATCACGAGGTAGGTCGCAACGGCAATAATCGCGCGCCTTGTTTTGCTTACCTCCCATGCCTTGTCACGCTCCACGCGCGCGTTGCGCGAGAGGATTGCGCTTATTTTTTCGTTCGTGGCGTGCGGCATGCTGAATTTGGCGTGCAAAACGAATTAAATACTAGGTTTTCCCGAAATACTTTTCCTTTTCCCAGTCCGTGACGTGAATCCTGTATTCGCCCCACTCCGCTTCCTTTGCGCGCACGTATTTTGAAAACGCACTTTCACCGAAAACTTCGCGCATGAGCCCGCTTTTTCCGAACTCGCGCACGGCATCATTCAGGGAGCCGGGCAATGTTGCTATGCCGCTGCTTTCCAGCTTCTCGCTGCTGAACCCGTAAACATCCTCCTCCACGGGCCCGGGAGGGGCAAGGCACTTTTCAATCCCGTCAAGCCCCGCGGCAAGCATCGCGGCAAAAGCAAGGTAAGGGTTGCATGAGGGGTCTGGGCAGCGCAGTTCCGCGCGCACAGACTGCTCCCTGCCTTTGGGGCATGAGGGAACGCGGATAAGTGCGGAGCGGTTCACCTGCCCCCAGCAAATGTAAACGGGAGCCTCATAACCGGGAACAAGGCGCTTGTAGCTGTTCACCGTGGGCGCGGTTACGGCGGAAAACTCGCGCGCGTGCTTCAATTGCCCCGCAATGAAAGAGAGCGCTGTTTCGGAAAGCTTGTATTTTGAATCCGCGGAGTAAAAGGCGTTAGTGCCGCCCCCCGCAAAAAGGCTCTGGTGCACGTGCATTCCGCTGCCGTTTATCCCGAAAACCGGCTTGGGCATGAAGCTTGCGTGCAGGCCGTGTGAGTTTGCAATTGATTTCACAACGAATTTCAGCGTGAGGGCGCGGTCCGCTGTTGTTAGGGCGTCAGCATACCTGAAGCCTATCTCGTGCTGCCCTTCCGCAACCTCGTGGTGCGCCATCTCCACATCTATGCCGAACGCCTCGAGCGCCACGGCAATCTCCCTTCTTATGCCCGAGGCAAGGTCTAAGGTCGAAAGGTCGAAGTAACCCGCGGAATCGTGCATCACGCCCGTGGGGATGCCGTTTTCCCTCCTGAAAAGGAAAAATTCAAGCTCGGGCCCTGTGTTATATGTGAAGCCCATTTCCCGCGCCTTTGCGAGAGTATTTTTCAGTATGTTGCGCGGGTCGCAGGGAAATGGCTTTCCGTTCGGGGAGTAAACGTCGCAGATGAGGCGCGCGGTTTTTCCGTTCGGCCCCGCGAAGGGCATCACGGCATACGTGCTTTCATCCGGCTTCAGGTACATGTCCGACTCACAAATGCGCGCGAAGCCCTCTATGGAACTGCCGTCGAACCATGTGCCCTTCTCTATGCTTTCCTGAAGGTGGCGCGCGGGAATTGTCACCTCCTTAATCGCGCCGAAAAGGTCCGTGAACTGCAATTGCACGAACTTCACGCCGCCGTTTTTTGCCTTCTCGATTGCCGATGTTCCGTTTTCATTGCCCACCAAACCGCCTCCTTTGATGAAAAGAGAACTGCGCGGGGGTATTTAAAGGCAGTGAGCATTTTTGCTAAACTTTTTAAAAAGATTCGTATAAATTATCCTTGTTAATTTGAATTTTTTTAATTTTAACGCCGAATAATGAAACTTTTTTGGTGATGAAAAATGCCGGGTGTGGACGATTTCGACAGGAAACTGCTCAACCTCCTCATAGAGAAGGGCAGCCTGCGCTACAAGGACGCGGCGAAAAAGATGGGCACAACCATGGGCACGGTGCACAACAGGATGAAGGCGCTCGAGAGGGAAAAAATCCTTCGGGGCTTCATTCCCGCGATAGACCACGGAAAGCTGGGCTACGACATAGCGGCAATAATAAATGTTAACATAAAGGGCGGGCATCTCGAGGAGATTGAGAAGAAATACTCCTCGCACAAGAACGTTTGCTGCGTTTATGACGTTACAGGGGAAGCGGACTGCGCCATAATCGCGAAGTTCAAGCGCACCGGCGACCTTAACAAGTTCGTTAAGAAGCTCATGGCCGAGCCGTTTGTGGAGCGCACAACGACAAACCTTGTCCTGGAAATTGTGAAGGAAAATTTGAACCCTTTCCCTGTTGAATAGGGCAAAACCGGCAGGCGCAACCAATAAATACCTGAAAACGCAATATGCTAAACATGAAAAACGGGAAAATCCTGATTATTGCTGCTGTGGCAATAGGGCTGATTATTTTATCTGCGGCATTATATTTCACCACCTGCAAGGCAACCTGCGATACCGTGAAATCGAGATGCCGCCCTTCCATCGGCTGCCTTCTCTGCCCGATAGGGCCTGTGCAGGTTATGTGCCCGTTTTTGCCCTGCGACCTGGATTTTGACTTCGACTGCGGCGATGCCGACCTCGCCATATTCGACAGGTTCATGGGCGGGTGCGAGAACGGGGACAATTACAACGAGCCCGCGGATGCGGACCATGACGGCTGCATCACCGAAAAGGACAGGCAGGAACTGTTTCCCGAGGGCAGGGAATGGAGAACGCAGTAGCGCGTTATTTCAGCACCTTTCCGGTTTCCTCGAACCATAAATAGAGGTCAAGTTCGGCGAGGCTTGTTTTTGCCCTCTTGGCAAGTTCGGAAAGGATGCGCTCTATTTCGAGGTATTTTTTTTCGGTTAAAGCGCCCTTGCGGATTTCCTTGTCCAACAAATTGTGCTTTTTAAGCAAGTCGATTATGTGAAAATCAACTATCGCAACATCCTCATAACCGACGTTCCGCAAAAAATGACTCGCCTCCTTCCAGCCGATGCCCTTGACGTTTTTCACGAGCCATTCGCGCGCCTCCTTTTCGGAACCGAAAGAACCAAGCAATTCGCGCAGTTTGTTTTTGTGCTTCCTCGCCTCGACAATATATTTCGCCCGCACGTTAGGGAACCTGTAGCCGCACGCGCGCAGTTTTTTCGCGAGCGCGAATTCGGGAAGGCTAATGAAGCCGTCTCCTACCGCACACTGTACTTTAATTCCGCCCTCCGCTGAATAGTTTGCGGTGAGTAAGCAGAAGCACAGTTCGCCGAAGAGTTCCTTATTCCCCGCCTTCCTGAAAGCGCGGAACTCGCGCATGCGCAACTTAACCAACCCTGCAGCGCGGGATTTTTTGTTTTTATTCACCACGCCGACAAGGCTGGAAAGGCTGCGCATGCTACCATCTGCCAACGCCCGCTTTCACTTACCCTTCCACAGGCCGTGCACATTGCAGTATTCGCGCACTATCGCGGAGCCGGCCTTCGCGCAGAACTCCGCCTCGGGCTTCATCCCCGGCTTCAGGTGTTTCCTGCGCACAATGCCGTCCGTGATTACCTCTATCCATTCTATATAGTGCTTCTCCGCCATCGGGTGCGGAACCGAGCCGACCTTAACCACGAACCCTTTTTCGCTCTTCTCAATAACCGGCACATGCTTCTCCTTTCCCTCGTCCTTTGTTTTCTCCCGTTGCAGCTTCATCGGCTCCCCGCAGCAAACCAGCGTGCCCATGCCTGTGTGCACCATTTCCACAATGTTGCCGCATATGTCGCATTTGTATATTTCATTCAGTTCTGTCATTTTTTTGCCTCCGTTAATTATATTCCGCCCGCTATTTCGCCCCGCGTTCCGCGGAAAGCTTGAGATGGTCGGTTTCCACCTCGACAAGCGCGGTGAAAATCTGCTTTATGCGCGCGTTCTCCGCCTCCTTTGCCGCTTTGCGGTAAAACTCTATCGCGCGGGTTTCGCGAGCGTGCGACTCATCGAGGTCAGCCTTGTAATCGGGCGAGCATTTTTCGTTTCCCTCGGGAACTTTATCGAGCTTCAGGATTTTGCGCCATATCGCCGCGTGCTCGGCCTCTATTTTCCCGAGCGCCTTGAAAAGGTTTTTGCCCTCCTCATCCTTCACGCTCTTCGAGGCGCAGAAATAAAACGATGCATTGCTCACCTCTACCTCGAGCGCGTGCTTGGCATTAGCGAGGTCCTTTGCGCCGAGATTGACATCAAACGTGACTTTCGCACTGCGGAAGTCCTTTATGTGCTTACTATGCGCGCCGCAGAACGGGCAGTTCTGCGGGGGCGTTTCCCCTATGTAAGGGTCGCCGCATATTTCGCATCTCCATAATTTTACCATAAATACGCCTCCTTCAAGCATTCATTACCAAAACAATTAAATAATGGTATGTAATAGTAATAATTAGTGCGAATTACGCACTAATTATGTGAAATATTGGAACTATGCGGTTGGTTTTTGCCATGGCAGGGGTTGACGCAAAAGACGCGAGGATTGTCGAAATCCTGATGGGCAACGCCCGCACCCCCTTCACGCGCATTGCAAAGGAACTGCACGTCAGCGAATCGCTGATAAGGAAGCGTGTGAAAAGGCTCGAGAAAAACGCAGTGATAAGGAAATACTCCGCTGTTGTCGATAACCGCAAGCTCGGGATGGAGGTCGACGCGCTCGTGGGGGTGGATGTTGCTGTCGAGCACTACCTTGCCGCTGTGGAAAAGCTTAAGGCGCTTCCCGAGGTTAAGTTCATCGCAACATGCTCGGGCGACCACCAGATAATTGTCGAGGTGTGGGCAAAGGACATGGCTGAACTGAGGCAGTTTGTTTCGGGAAAAATCGAAAACATCGAGGGCGTCAACCGCGTCTGCCCCGCGATACTGCTTGAGAAGATTAAGGAGCACTGAACGCGCGCCTGGCGAAGGCGGCACCTAATGCACGCGGGGAAACAATTAAATTCCGCGGCGGCGTTGCTTTTGTATGCTAAGGGGCGCGGGTTCGGCCGCAATTAAGAAAGTAAAGGCTGTGCGCGTGAAAAGGCAGTTCAGGCAGGGAACGCCAAAGCCCGTGTTTGAAGGCAGGCTTTTCCCGCTTATGAAAATCAGGCCACACGAGCGCGAGATAGGGGCGCTTGTCAGGGGCCACATGGAAAAAATACACGAGATGCAGAGGCTTGCGAAGGAGAACGTGGCGCAGATAGACTTCGTGAAGACCGAAACCGGCGGCGCTGAATATGAGCGTCTGTTCGAAACAGGTAAGGGCTCCCTGGAAACCGCGCGGAAAGGCTGGGGGCTGGGTGATTACGGCTACGACAGTAAAACCGGAAGAGTAGTGAACAACTTCCTTTTACACATGGATACAGGGCACTATTGGGTCACTGTAAGATCGGCATTGTTCAAGGAAGGCATCGACAAGGAGCAAGTGCTTGGGCAGATGAAGCGCCTTAACGAGGAGATTAAGAAGCGCCACGGGGCGCTTATGCAAAAGATAGATTCAGTAGAGGAGGAGTACAAAGTAGCAAGAAGTAGAGGTCACCTTGCTATGTCGGGCAAGGGAGCAGCCAGGGAGTACAGGGAACTGAAGAATGCCGGAGGAAATGAGTATTATAAAATAATCAAAACCCGCGGCAAAAAACCCATGGAGCGGATGCAATTTATGAGCAAGGAAATGCAGGAAGGAGACAAGAAAATCTTGCTAATGGAGCGGCAGGCTTACCTTGACAAGAAGGAGTTCGACAGGGGAAGAGAAAGGCATGGTTTCAGGACATATTATGATGAACAGGTCGGACTTCAAATTCCAATCGAGCGCTGGATGATTGAAAAGGGGATACTTAGCCCGAGTTTCACAATCTCGCTTGTCAGCGCGCTCGAAGAGGGGCTGGCACGGGAAAAGATGTTCGGGAAGAGGAACGGGAAGTGAGCGGTATGGACAACACACAAAAATTCGCGCTTGTTTTCGTTATGCTCATTTACTTTCCCGCGTTCCTGCTTGCAATAACCGTGCTGCTTATTGCAGTTAAGCTCGGCATCCTCGATGAAGCGAGCGCTATGTTCGACTTCGGCATTTTCCTTGCCATATGCGCAATCACAATCCCCTTTGTGTTCGGGAAGGTTAGGAAGGGCATATCGGAGGGCAAAGGAAGCGCGGCAGGGCATGCAGGGCGAGAAAAAAACTCAAAACCCAAAAAAAGCCCCCAAAAAGCGCGGTTCCGCCCAGAAAGAGTTTAAATAGTTTTTGGGTTTTATCTTGATTGATTAGGGGCGTTTTCGCGCTGCAACCGCGCCGGAAATTGCCTTCAATCCCCCATTGGTGAGAGGATGGACAGCGCCGGCTTTAATAAGGAAATTGACGCCCTGAAGAAGGCGGAAAGCAGGAAAGAAAGCGCCCTGAAGAGCGCGGGGGAAAGGGCGGAAAAGGCGCTGCAGGATGCCAAAGTCGAGGCCGCGCACCTCAGGCTCAAGAAAGGGGAAGACGCGCGCAAAACCAAGGAAGAGCTGATTAAGGAAGGCCTCAGGGCCACGGAACAGAAGAAATCAAAAATAATAGAAAAGGCAAGGGCGGGGCTGAATTTCGAGAAGGCCGCGCTCGGAAAGGATGACACAAGGAAAATACTCAAGATTATCACGGGCTGAAAACCGATGGGGTAATTATGATTTTCCCGGAACGCATGTGCAAGGTCAGGGTTTTCGGCCTCAAAAAGGAACTGCCGGGGAATGTCAGGCTGCTTCACGAGTACGGCAGGGGGCATCTGAAAGATGTGCACATTGCGGGGCTTTACAGCGGGCAGGCGCTCGAAGGCTATTCCGAAACCGTTGCATCGCTGATTAAGGCTGAGGGGATGATTTCCGTTCTGGGCAAGTGCAGGGCGGGGGCGGGAAACGGAAAGAGGAACGGAAAAAACGCAAACGGCAATTTGCGTGCGGGAAAAAACGGCGCGGAAAAACTCAACATGAAAAAAATCGAGGCCATCGATTCCAGAGTTGCCGATATAAAGAATTCGCACGACATGTCCTGCGCGGAAATAAAGAAAATAAGCGACGAAACCGAATACCTGAAGCCTTTCTCCAAATTCGGCATAGATTTTTCAGGGCTGGAGAGCGCGAACGCCGAATTCCACGCGTTCACGCTCAAAGCCGCGAAAATGGATGCGCTTAACGCGCTTTCCGACAGGCTCGGCTGCGCGCTTTTCACGAAGCATGTGGATAAGCAGAAGGTTTTTGCCATAGTTGCTGTCGATAAACGCAGGCTCGGGGAGTTCACGCAGGAGATTGGGAAAATTGCGGAACCCGCGCAGATGCCGCACGTGAATGTTGCGAAAAGGCTTGCGGCGCTGAAGGCGGAATTGAAAGGGGCTGAATCGAAAAAGTCCTCGCTTGAACATGGACTTTCCTCCCTTGCGGCGAAATATTCGGCTTCCCTTGCTGAAATGAAAAAAACCCTCGAAACAGAGAAGGAGAGGGCGGAAGCCGCGATGAAATTCGCGGGGAGCAGGGAATTCACTGTAATTGAATTTTACATGCCGGAGGAAGAGTATGCGGGCTTTGCCGAATACGCGAAAAAAATGGGCACAACGCACATTGAGGCTGAAGGGAGCAATGAACTTTCGAAAGGGCACGAGGAAATTCCCGTTTTGCTCAAGAACCCGGGGCTGATAAAGCCGTTTGAATTTATCACAAGGTTTTCCGCGCTCCCGTCCCCAAGGGAACTTGACCCCAGTTTTGCGTTCACGCTTTTGCTGCCCTACATTTACGGGATGATGGTCGGGGATTTCGGGTACGGGATAATTTCACTTATCCTTGCCTATGTGTTTATACGCATCTCGGCGCCAAAAGGAATGCTCAGGTCGGTTGCAACGCTCTGGTTCCTTGCGGCGCTTCCCACGATGATTTTCGGCGTAATCTTCGACGAATACTTCGGCTTTTCGCACCACGAACTGCTTGGGAAGTTCGGAATGAATGTGCACCTCTACCACGGCATGGAGAGGCTTATCAACATAGAGCAGTTGCTTGCGCTCACGTTAATTGTGGGGGCGGCAGTGATTACGCTCGGTTTCATTTTCGGGGCAATAAACGCCTACATGGAAAGGCACAACAAGCATGCCATAGCGAAGCTTGCCTGGGCATGCACGGTGGTTTTCGGCTCGCTCACGGTTAATGCGATGTTCACAAACGCGGACTTCATGGCTTTCGGAATTGCAACAGCGGTTTCAATCCTCATAGTAGTGGCAACAGAGGGGCCTATTGCACTTATAGAGTTGCCGAGCGTTGCAGGCAACATACTTTCATTCTCAAGGATAATGGCTGTGGGGCTTGCCGGCGTGGTCATAGCGGTAATCCTGAACGAGGTTGCCTTCCCTTCCCCTGAAAAGGGCCTGTTTGCCCTGGTCCTGCTTCCGATATTTATATTAGGTCATCTGTTTAATGCATTTTTAGCGATGTTTGAGTCCATAATACAGGGCGGAAGGCTTACTGTTGTGGAATTCAGCTCGAAGTTCTTCCACGGCGGGGGCACGGAGTATAAGCCCTTTAAGATCAACAAGGAGGTGGAGTGAATGGTAGTGTTCGAAACAGCGGGCTTGCTGGCACTTGCAGCCGGAATTGCGGTGTTCGGCGGCGCGCTAGGCACTGCATGGGCGCAGGCGTCCATAGGCGCTTCGGCAATGGGAGTCATTGCCGAAAGGCCGGAGGACGCGATGAAGCTCATAATATGGATAGCAATCCCCGAAACAATAGTCATATTCGGTTTCGTTGTGGGGATGCTGCTCATCCTGAAGATACCGGCGCTGGCATAAACGTGCATCATCATGTCCCTGGAAAAGCTGGTGTCCGAGATAGAGGCGGGCACGAAGAAGGAGGAGGATGCGATACGCGGCTCGGCTGCGCTCAGGCGCAGCCAGGCCCTCGAGGAAGCAAGGAAGGAGGGCTCCGCTTTAATGAAGAAAGCCAAGGAGGAGGCGGAGCACTACCTCAGGGAAGCGGGAATGCATGCACTCAGCTCGGCGCAGCTGGAGGCGGACAGGATTGTTGCGGAAGCGAAGGCAAAGGCAATTGAGAAAAACCTTGAGCGTGTCAGTTCCGCGCTCGATGAGTTCAAAGGGAGCGCTGGTTACGCGGATTTCCTCAGGTCGAACTACACCGAAGCGGAGAAGCAATTGGGCAAGAACTGCAAAGCCTTTGTGAACAAGGACGACCTTTCCCTTGCCAAAAAGTTCGCCAAAAACGTTTCCTCCGCTGAAATGCGCGGGGGAATAAGGGTTGTCAGTGAAGATGGGAAGGTTGCTGTTGACGCATCCTTTGAATCCCTTATGGAGGAAAAGAAACCCGCGCTTTATGCGGCAATACACGAGGCATTGTTCGGGGGGAAGAAATGAAAATGAGCATTTCACCGAGGGCGGCAAACGGTTCCGCCCCTATGCCAAATCCCCTCAAAGAGAGCGTTGCAATGCGCGCGCTCACTTACGGTTATGCGAACACGCGCATAAAGGCGATGCGCGCAAGGCTTTTCACTTCGAAGGATTATGACGGCATGATTTCAGCGAAGAATGAAAAGGAACTCATGAGCATGCTCGAGAAAACCGATTACAGGGCCGACCTTGTGAACGCCTCGGCATACGCCAAGGACGACAAAGTGAAACTCCTTGACATCGCATTCGCGCGCAATTTCGAGCGCTATTTCGAAAAGCTGAACAGGGTCGCGCCGAAGGATGCGGAAGCATTCCTTTCGATTACAACAAGGCGCTATATCCTGAAGAACATAAAAACAATTTTCCTCGGAATCCACTTCAAAAAACCCAAGGATGAAATAATGCCCATGCTTATGGTTGCAGGGCAGTTCAAAAAGGACTTTTACCTTTCCCTGCTGGAACTTAAGAACGCTTCCGAACTTGCGGACAGGCTCGAGGCAAAGGCGGAACTGCGTGAATATGGGAAAATCATCAGGAAGCACGCACAGGACTCTGAAATTGGGGCGCTTATGACGGAACTGGATAAGCATTATTATTCCACCATGCGGGAAATGTTTGGCGCCGCAGCGGTAACGGACAGCAAAATCCTCTCCCTGCTCGAGGCGGAGATAGACGAGCGCAATGTTACAAACCTTGTAAGGGCGCTGCGCGAAAAACCCTCGGAAGCGGAAGGGTTTGATGCAATCGAAGGGGGCAGGATTTCCGCGAAGAAGGTAATGAATGCGTTCCTCGCGAAGAACGCGGAGGATGTTGTAAAGGAAACCGCCTCACACTACAAGATAGCCGATGTTGAGAACCTGCTCAAGGAAGGGGGCAGCCTTGTTAAATTTGAAATTGAATTCGAGAAGGCGGTGTTAGGGGAAAGCCTGCGCGCCTTGAGGAGGAGCATACTTTCTCTCGGTGCCGTGATTGGCTTCGGTTACATGAAGGAAGCGGAGATAAAGAACCTGAGGAAAATTTTGTTCGGAAGGCGCTTTTCCTTGGGCGCGGATGAAATTAAGGGGGAACTTATAATTGCGGCGTGATTGCACTGGCATGCGGATGGAACCATGCTGCGTGAAATGTTGCGTTTGAGGGTGTGTTGAAAATGGACGACAAAATTGTATTGGTGGGCTCGAAAGAGATGTGCCTCGGCTTCAGGCTTTCGGGAATAAAGGAGAGCTACGAGTGCGCTGGCGCATCCGAAGCGGAGGAAAGGATAACCGAACTTATGAAACGCCCCGATATGGGCGTTGTCCTCGTGAGCGAGCACCTGTTCTTCGGCACGGACTGGAGGTTCAGGAAGAAACTCGAGAGCGTTGCAAAGCCCTCGATTGTTGCGATTCCCGATTACATAAAGAGCACCTCGAAGGAGGAGGAATACTCGCTGCGCGAGCTGGTGAAGAAGGCGCTTGGCTTCGATTTCACCGGGCAGTGATAAAAAGGATTGGAAAAACGAAAGGGTGATGATGGGATGGCACAGATATTCAAAATAAGCGGCCCTGTGGTTGTTGCCGACAACTTCCAGGATGCGAAAATGTACGACGTTGTAAGGGTGGGGAAGGAAGAGCTTATAGGCGAAATCATATCTATCGACCGCGACAAGGCAAACATACAGGTTTACGAGGAAACCTCGGGGTTAAGGCCCGGCGAACCCGTTGTTTCAACAGGCAGGGCGCTGAGTGTTGAATTAGGCCCCGGGCTTATTTCATCCATTTATGACGGGATACAGAGGCCGCTTGACGTGCTTGCAAAGAAGTCCGACTTCATCGGCCGCGGTGTTACTGCAAACGCGCTCAACAGGGAAAAGAAATGGAAGTTTGTGCCAGCCGCGAAAAAAGGGCAGAATGTTGCGGAAGGGGACATTATAGGCACGGTTCAGGAGAACGAGGTTGTTAACCACAAAATCCTCGTGCCGAAGGGAGTGAAAGGAAAGGTCGAATCCATAGAGGGCGGCAGTTTCACTGTGGAGGATACTGTCTGCGTTGTGAATAATGACGGCAAGAAAGAAAAATTAACCATGATGCAGCGCTGGGAAGTGAGGCATGAAAGGCCTTACAAGGAGAAGCTCCCTCCTATCGAGCCGCTGATTACAGGGCAGAGGATACTTGACACATTCTTCCCGATTGCGAAAGGCGGGAGCGCATCGATTCCTGGGGGCTTTGGCACAGGCAAAACCGTTACACAGCACCAGTTGGCAAAGTGGAGCGATGCGGACATTGTTGTTTATGTCGGCTGCGGCGAAAGGGGGAACGAAATGACAGAAGTGCTTGATGAATTCCCCAAACTGATAGACCAGAAAACAGGGTTACCGCTGATGAAAAGGACAATTTTGCTTGCGAACACATCGAACATGCCTGTTGCTGCCCGCGAAGCAAGCATCTATGTGGGGATTACCCTCGCGGAATATTACAGGGACATGGGATATGATGTTGCCCTTATGGCAGATTCAACATCACGCTGGGCGGAAGCAATGAGGGAAATTTCCAGCAGGATGGAGGAAATGCCGGGGGAGGAAGGCTATCCTGCCTACCTTGCGCGCAAGCTTGCCGAGTTCTATGAAAGGGCGGGAAAAGTTATTTGCTTAGGTTCGGAAGGCAAGAGGAACGGTTCTGTCAGCATTATCGGCGCTGTCAGCCCTCCCGGGGGAGACATAACAGAACCTGTTTCGCAGAACACATTGCGCGTAACCAAGGCATTCTGGGCACTTGATTCAAAACTCGCGCAGAAGAGGCACTTCCCGTCCATAAACTGGCTGAAAAGTTACTCGCTCTACCTGAACACACTTGCGCAGAGTTACTCCAAGATGGTTTCCCCTGAATTCCCCGAACTCAGGGCGGAAGCAATGGCACTGCTCCAGAAAGAGGCGGAACTTCAGGAAATTGTGCAGTTGGTCGGGCCAGATGCCCTGCCCGAAAGGGAGCAGGTTGTTTTGGAAACCTCCAAAATGATTAGGGAGGACTTCCTCCAGCAGTCCGCATACCATGAAATTGACACATACACCTCCATGAAGAAGCAGTACCTGATGCTGAAAACCATACTGCACTTCCACAAGAAGGCGCTTGAAGCCTCCGATCTTGGGGTAAAATCAAAATTCATCGCAGGAATGAAGGTTAAGGACGTAATTTCCCGCATGAAGGAGCAGAAGGAGGAAGGGTTCGAAAAGCACGCAAAGGAAACAATGTCCGCCGTGGATAAGGAAGCCGACTCGCTGATAGGCGCGGGAAAGGGGGGAAAGAAATGAACTTCTGCCTTGAACAAAAAAACAAAATAAACAAAAACCAAAACCAACACGGAACCCGTTTCACGGGTTTGTTTTGTTTGGTTTTTTCATTTATTTTTATTTTCAGGGGTGAGCAGGAATGATAAAGGAATACAAAACAGTTTCGAACATCGAGGGCCCCCTCGTGTTTGTCGAGGGAGTGAAGGATGTGGGGTACAAGGAACTTGTTGAAATAATGCTCCCAAATGGCGAAAGGAAGAAAGGTGAAATACTCGAAAGCTCGAAAGGGAACGCCGTTATACAGGTTTTCGGGACAACGCAGGGCATTGATGTAAGCAATACGCGCGTCCGCTTCCTCGGCGAAACCATGAAACTCGCGGTTTCGGAGGAAATGCTCGGCAGGATATTCGACGGTTTGGGGAACCCCATAGACAACGGCCCGCCGATAATTTCAAAGGAGAAGCGCGACATCATTGGCATGGTTATTAACCCATACACGCGCGAAAAGCCGCACGATTTCATCCAGACTGGGGTAAGTGCCATTGATTGCATGAACTCGCTGGTCCGCGGGCAGAAATTGCCCATATTTTCAGGCGCAGGTTTGCCGCACAACGAGGTTGCTGTGCAGATTGCGCGCCAGGCAAAGGTTCTCGGCAAGGATGAGAAGTTTGCCGTGGTGTTTGCGGCAATCGGCATCACATATGAGGACGCATACTTCTTCATGAACTCGTTCGAGAAAACAGGCGCTCTTTCACGCGCTGTTCTTTTCCTGAATTTGGCAAACGACCCGAGTGTTGAAAGGTTAATAACACCGCGCATGGCTTTAACCACGGCTGAATATTTGGCCTATGAGAAAAACATGCACGTCCTTGTCATAATCACGGACATGACCAATTACTGCGAAGCATTGCGCGAAATTGCAGGTGCGCGCAAGGAAGTTCCCGGAAGGCGCGGTTATCCTGGGTATATGTACACGGATTTAGCCACGCTCTATGAACGCGCAGGTGTTGTGAAAGGAAGGAAGGGTAGTGTTACCCAGCTCGGTATCCTCTCAATGCCTTCCGATGACATTACACACCCAATTCCTGATTTAACAGGCTACATCACGGAGGGCCAAATCGTGGTAAGCCGCGACCTCCACAGGAAGGGCATCTACCCGCCTATTGATGTGTTACCCTCCTTAAGCAGGCTTATGAACCTCGGCATAGGAAAGGAAAAAACCCGCGAGGACCACAGGGACACTGCAAACCAGTTATACGCATCCTATGCCCGCGGCCGCGAACTCCGCAGCCTCAGCGCTGTTGTGGGGGAGGAAGCACTCACTGATATAGACCGCGTGCACCTGAAGTTTGCGGATGCATTCGAGAAACAGTTCGTTGCGCAGAAGAACACGGAGAACCGCAGCATAGAAGGCACACTCGAACTTGGCTGGGAACTGCTTGGTTCAGTGCCGGAGAGCGAACTGAAGAGGGTTAAGTTAGATTACATCAAGAAGTACGGCAAACGCGAAAATAAAAAATAAAAAAAACAAAAACCCGTGCATTGGTTTGCAGGGTTCGCGGCGCGGTTGCGCGCGCGGTAACCCCGTAAAACCACGCACGCGGGGCAGGATGTTTTTCGCATGGAAGACGAAATGAAAATAACCCGCCTTGAACTCATAGAAACAAGGCAGAAAATAAACCTCGCGCGCAAGGGGCACGAACTTCTCAGGCAGAAGCGCGACATCCTTATTGCGGAATTCTTCCGCATAATGAAGGAAGCAAAGGACATCCGCGGCGAGCTTGACAGGAAAGCCGCAGAATCTTACTCCGCTCTCGCAAAAGCAACAATGAACGAGGGTTCCCTCGAGCTTGAGGCAGCTTCCCTCTCCGTAATTGAAAACTCCAACCTTTCCGTTGGGGAAAGGAACATAATGGGCGTGAAAATCGCTGAAATAAGCAAAGCAGATTTCATCCGCAAGCCATCCGAAAGGGGCTACAGCCTTATGAGCACCTCCGCGCGCCTTGATGAATGCGCCCAGCGCTTCGAGGAATATTTACAGTTATCAATTGAACTCGCCAAAACCGAGAACATAATGAAGCGCCTTATAAGGGAGATAGAAAAAACCAAGCGCAGGGTAAATGCCCTTGAATTCATCCTTATCCCAAGCATGCAGAGGAAAGTTGCCTACATCTCCTTCCGCCTCGATGAAATAGAAAGGGAACAGTTCGTTTCCCTGAAAGCGATTAAAGAGAGGCTGGGGTAGGCGAACCCCCCAAATAAGAAAGGAACGTACTTAATGATTTTCATCTTATTTTAGAATATGGATAACGTCTCGAAAGCCGTTAGGCGTAAAATAATGCGATCAGTAAAGCAAAAGGACACTGCGCCCGAATTGGCATTGCGCTCAATGCTATTTAGGCGAGGTTGCCGATTTAGAGTAAACTATTCGCAATATAAAATAGATATCGCATTCGTATCGAAAAAAATTGCAATCATGGTTGACGGTTGTTTTTGGCACGGGTGCCCCCTGCATGGAACTATCCCTAAGTCAAATAAGCGATTCTGGAGCAAGAAACTTAAAAGAAACATGGAGCGGGACAAGGAGATAACGCGAGCATTAGAGTTGGAAGGGTGGAAGATAATTCGTATTTGGGAACACGAGCTAAAAAAGGGAATTCTACCAAAAAGAATACAACGTGCTTTATCGTAGATTTGCCCGCATCGATATTAATTAAAACCTATTGATGCTGATAACGTAGGATGGAAGCCAAATCTGTCGCTGTTGTAGACGTGTTCTGCGGGGTAGGTGGCCTAACCCATGGTTTCGTAAAGGAAAATTTTAACGTCGTGGCAGGCATAGATTCCGATGCTTCTTGTAAGTTTGCATATGAAGCCAACAATAACTCTAAGTTTATTAACAAACCAATTCAGGAGACATCTTCTGAAGAACTTAAAACGCTCTACCCAAAGAACGCCATTAAAGTTTTGGTTGGTTGCGCTCCCTGCCAACCTTTTTCAACATACAACATTAAAAAGAGGCGAGATGATAAATGGGGTTTGCTGTATGAATTTTCAAGGCTGATCGAAGAGGTCAAGCCCGAAATTGTGTCAATGGAGAATGTTCCTCAGTTAATGAGGGCAAAAGTGTTCCATGATTTTGTACAGAATTTGGAAGCATTGGACTACCATGTAACTTATTCAACAGTAAATGCTATGCACTACGGGGTGCCTCAAACAAGGAAAAGACTTGTCTTGTTGGCTTCCAAACTCGGCGAACTTGAATTAATCGCCCCTACTCATAAAAATCCTAAAACAGTCAGGCAAGCAATATGCAAGCTCGAAAAAATTAGCGATGGGGAAACCTCCCCAAAAGACAAATTGCATCGCTCAAGGAAATTGTCTCAACTGAACAAGAAAAGGATAGTTGCCACCCCCATGGGGGGCGGCTGGCGTGATTGGGATAAAACTCTAGTTTTGTCCTGTCACAAAAAGAAAGGGGGGAAATCATTCGGCTCGGTTTATGGGAGGATGAATTGGGATGGAGCATCGCCAACAATAACTACTCAGTGCATAGGCTTGGGGAATGGTCGCTTTGGGCATCCAGAACAGGACAGGGCAATATCATTGAGGGAAGCCGCGATTCTTCAGTCGTTTCCTAAAAGTTATAAGTTTATTGACCCAAAAGATAAGTACATGATTACGAGGTTGGCGAGGCATATCGGAAACGCGGTTCCCGTAAAACTTGGGCGGGCGATAGCCAAAACTGTGAGAGCCCACATAGGGGGCGTTAACTATGGAGGATAATGAAAAATTCACATTCAATATTTCATTAAGTGTCTTGAATCATCTTGGGAGAAATCTATATAGAAATTTTGTAACTGTTCTCGGAGAAGCTATCTCCAACTCATGGGATGCCTGCGCCAAGAATGTGTGGATTTACATAGATAAAAATACTGATGGCTTGGTGATAAAGGATGATGGAGAGGGGATGACGTCAAATGATTTTCAAGATAAATTTTTATTGATCGGGTATACCAAAAGACAAGTCGGGAAAATTACCCGAAATAGTTCACCTATTTGCAAGAGGCCATATATTGGACGAAAAGGCATAGGCAAGTTGGCTCTATTATCTTGTGCCGAAAAAGTCATGGTCGTTACGAAGACTGAAAATGGCGAGTATGTAGGGGGGACTATTGACAATTCTGGGTTAACTGATGCAATTACGGATAACTTAAAGCCACAAGAATATCCGCTGGAAAAATTCGATTTAGATCTGGTTAAGAGATATACTGTTGACCACAAAAAAGGGACGATTATTTATTTTGACAAAATAAATGATGGCATAAAAAACACATCGGAACATCTTAGGAAAGTTATTGCATTATATTTTAGGTTTTCCTTAATTGACGACTCATTTAAGATATTTTTAAACGACGAAGAAATATCTCTTGATGACCTAAAAGTTTTAGCAGAAAAAACCCAATTTTTATGGAATATTAACACATTCAAAGACGAGTATATTGATGAAAAACTCAAGAACTTAAAAGAATCCAAAATAATCAGCATGGATGAAAAGGTGAGCGGTTTTATAGCTTCGGTTATGCTTCCTAAAGACTTGAAAATTTTTGGTTCTGAAGGCGAAAAGGTTGGGGTCGACCTTTTTGTCAATGGGCGACTCAGAGAAAGAGATATACTGAAACATATCCCCACTGCCAGAGTTGTCGAAAGCTATTTATATGGTCAGATTCATTTTAACGAGCTTGATGAAGATAAAATAGATAGATTTGCAACAGCCAGAGAAGGAATAGTGGCTAACGATGAAAAATACTCCACTTTCCTAAAAGACATGGAGAAGACCATAGCGAAAATTCTTGATGATTGGGATGATTGGAGAGTAAAACATAGGCAGGATGGAGACCTAGAAAACCAAAGGCGTACCGAAAAAGAGCGTAAATCCAGAGGGTTGTTTAACGCAGTCTCAAAAGATTATGAAGATAAAAATGATGACGACAAGAAAGAAAAATCAACAGTTGATAAATGGGTAGACGAGTTAGCCAATGATGCGCAATTTAATTTTACATCATATGCAGAATGCTTCATTGCTGAAAATCTTATTAGAAAACATATTGAAAAAAATAAAATCAACTTAAGTGGTGAGGCAGTTAAGGAAATAAACAAATACAAAGATAAAGAAAAGAATAATAAAAATAAAGGGAACATTAGCATTCCTCTCAGGAAAAGCCCTGATGACACAAGCTATTTATCCATGGATGGCTTAGCCAATTTAGTAGACAAGCGCGACCCAATAAAAGAAGCTTGTCTTTCAAGAGATGCAAACGAATATAAACCAATTAGGGACGCAGTTATGCACACGGCGCGTTTAACTGACCAAGCAAAAAAGAAATTAGAAACGACTCGTGAAAACATAAAAAGCAGAGTAAAAACAATAGTAAAAGGGGAAAAATGACACTTTAAAACAAGTTAGCAATATTGCTTCGTTATGACTTCACCCAAGTTCACGAGCGGCTATGCGCCGGATCAGCGCGACCCACTTTCCCAGCCTGAGAGGAAGGCAAACCCTATTTTTACGATTTCGTTTCGCGCATATTACCTACTGGCGTAACATCACTACTATCCAAGCCACCCCGCCAAGCTCGCCCCCGCCAGGAACAAAACGCCGCAATTTGCATATCGAAAAACACTGCTTTTATTGTTTTCCCCTGAAATACTATCGTGGTTGACAAGTTCTCAAAGGCGAAACGAAGCAAAATAATGTCCAAAATCCGTTACAAATGGACATCGCCCGAGCGAAGAGCCCACAATTTCCTCAAGGGGCACAGGGTGCGCCACACCATGCACCCGAAAGCTGCGCCCGGCGCCGACATCCTGATTCACGGCACGAATGCCGCCATCCTTCTTCACGGCTGCTTCTGGCACGCCTGCCCAAAATGCTACAGGGCGCCCAAATCGAACAGGGCCTTTTGGAAAAGGAAGATAATGGCAAATTTAAGGCGGGATAAAGCCGTCAGGAGCACTTTAAGAAAACTTGGGTTCAGGGTAATTGTCATTTGGGAACACAATTTGAGGAAAGATTTCAATCGTTCAATGGGAAAAATTATGGGTTGATGCCAATGCAGTTGGATCTTAACAAAAAGCCCATGAAGAAAAAGGCGCCATACAACAAGGGCGATGCCTATGAGGATAAGGTGGTCGAGATTATGCGTGAGAGGGGCGTTTTGGCTCCCGGCTTTCAACGGGCAGGAGCCGGCGGTGGTGTTGACGCCATTTTTATTCATGGAGGCAACAAATACAACCTTGAGATAAAGGCGGACCTTAAGGCGGATTATGGTCAAAGGACTTTTAAGTGGTCCGAAGGGGGCGGCTGGACTTGGTCAAAAGATGATCCGTTGACTAGGAAATATACCGCTCTTGGGGCGCTGAAAGTGGCGAACGGCAAAAAATTCAAGCCAAATAAATTTGTCAAAAATAAGGGGGAATTGACGGCTGAAGACAGGCATCAGGACCAGATTAACTTTGAAGACACGAGCCTTACAACCACCTCCGATGCTCTTTTCAAATTTTACGAGCTTAAAAACTGTTATTATATGCAAGTTGGCGATGGTTATGGGTTCTATAGTTTAAGGTGTGATCCGGCCAATCTGGGCGCGCCCCCCTTTGATACAAGGTTTACCCTGCGACTAAGAGCCAAGGTAATTAACAGTTTTCCAATCCACAATTATACCTTCTATGCCGTTTTAAAGGTACTTGGCAAGCCAAAGGAATCCCCCCTTAATATTGAGGACGTATCGGACACGAGATTTCCCGATATAGAGCCCTAGCGATATTATGCATTTTATCTAACCAATAATTTCTGTTGTCCCCTGTTTGTGTTTGATTTTGTTTTGTAATTGAACGCGTGGCTCCGTATCCCCTCCAAATCCTTGGTCCGCGGTATTGTTCCATTTTTCTCGAGTTCCATTTTCAGTATCGCCTTCCCGATCGCCTCCGCAAGCGGCGGCGGAACGGCGTTGCCGACCTGCCTCCACTGCTGCGAGACCGTGCCCTCGAACACGAAATCATTGGGAAAGCCCTGTATAGCCGCGCCCTCCCTCACGGTGATGAATCTGTCCTCAATCGGGTGGTAGTATGTGTGCCCGTCGGTCATTATTGTCGGGGAGGGCTCATCCCTGTGGAGCCTCCTGTATTTCGCCTGCCGCAGCCTGCCCTCCTGAATTGTGCGCCAGTCAACGCCAAGATGCAGTTCCTTCGGCAGAAGCTCGAGTTCGTCGCTTTCATAGCGGATATACCGCCCCTCTGGGATGCGCCTGATAATCTCCCTTTCTGTGCCCTCGGGAATTGATGCGCCGCCGACATCGTGGTTATGCGTCCCGCCGTCCCCCATGCCCAGGGATTTGAACGCGTCGCCGACCGTCTTGGCGGGGGGCAAGCATGCGTCGTGCGCATCGAACATTATTTCGGGGAAGATATTCGCGTAGCCCATCCTGTTCCCTATGAAAATCGTCCTCCTTCTTTTCTGCGGGGCGCCGTAATGGTGCGCCGACAGCACCTGGACATCGAGATGATAGCCCAGTTTTTCGAACTCGGACATTATGCCATTAAGGATGTTCCGGTTCTTTTTGCCCAGCAACCCGGTCACATTTTCCAGCATTATGTATTTCGGGGAAAAAAGTTTCACCAGCCTCACAAACTGCAGAAAAAGCAGGTTTCGGGGGTCGTTTGGAATCCCCTTGCCCACCGTTGAAAGGCCCTGGCACGGCGGGCCGCCACACACGAGGTCGACCTCCCTGTTTTTTGTCAGCCTAAGCGCGGTTTCATCGTCGAGCTTCGCTATGTCGCCCACGAAGACCTCGGCGTTCGGGTGGTTCCTTTTGAAGGTCTCCATCGCCGCCCTGTCGAAGTCAACGCCCAGTATGCAATTTAACCCCGCCCTTTCCAGGCCACACGACAGCCCGCCGGCTCCCGCGAAAAGGTCGATGAAGTTCAGGCCCATTTTTTTGTGTCCCTTCGCCATCATAACAGTAACTGTTCCGAAACTATTTAAATCATTCATTCAGACACCCCCAAAGGATTTTTTACATCGAGGCAGAGGCTGTCCGATAAAAATAAAATATTTGGTTCCATTTAAAAATCTCCCGAGGGTGCATTTCCGGTGCAAGCTTTTTAACCAAGCCATCCCGCTATGCTGGCCCCCGCCAAAAACACCGCGCTGTACTTCGCAAGTGCATAAGCCTCCTCCATACGCCCCCATCTCGCCAGCGCCACGCAGAAGCCGAGGGGGAGCCAGCAGATTGTGCCGAAGATGAAACGGGAGACGGAGGGGTCCATTTTAACCATGACCTTTTAAGTTATTACTTATGTAATAACACGAAAACCTTTTAAAGGTAGTTATTACAACAGTTATAACATGAAGGTCAAGATAAGGAAAATAGGGAACTCGCTCGGCATACTGCTCCCGAAGGACACGCTGACCCTACTTGGGCTGAAGGATGGCGATGAACTGGAGCTGGAGCCGAAAAATAAGCAGATTGAATTGGTGCTGAGGAAATAGCGCTAATTTTTCAGACCGGATTTATTTGCTTTCCATTCTTGAACAATCTGACATCAGACAACTCTTCTTTATTAAATTCCAAATAAATGCCCCATTCGTAATTTAATGAGTAAGGGCTCGAGTATATCTTAGTGAATTTTTTTAATTTTGAAAAATCAAGTGTTTTATCTTCGTTATTCACTTCCTTTTTTACCTCAATAACAATATAATTGCCATTATTCCTTTTTCGTTCCTTATGGATGATAATGTCGGGGTAGACAGTTTTCCCCTTTAAGTCGGTTGTGGGCGCAGTCTTATCATAATTACCTGGCAGTCGTTTTGCACTATCCGCATAGTTTACATTTTTGTCCAACATGCGGTTGTATTCGCAATCCACAAAATAATCCGAGCAGTATTCTTTTTGCAGGTATTGCGCCAGTTTGGCAGACATTGTTCTCTCATTGAGGTCATTGGCCAAAAGAAACTTTTCATCATTTATAAATTTTTCAATCCCCGCAATAAGACGGTTATCCTTAGTGCCACCATTTTCGAGAATACTTCTAAGTTTTAATGAGTCCATATTTTAGCGCCCACGTATTCAAACGTTGCCTAGTTTTTTCATTTTGTCTTGTTCTTCATCTGGATATTGAGCCACTACTGAACTAATGGCACTGAGTATTTTGTCAGACCTTACATTCAATTCTACACTATTTTCCCGCGCGAAAATACAAGTTGGCGCCATTCTCGATAACGCCTTGCAAAGATCAATTACTTCATTTTTTTTAAGGTCAATTTTAAAGTCCTTTCTCAATGCTGTGCAAATACTTCCATATTCTACTGGCTGATAAGGGGCGTCTCTCTGCTCCACTTCGATAGCCTTCAAAATCTCCTTATAAGGAGCTTTTTTTATGTCCTCTTCGCACGCCTTATCAATCCATGCTTTAGACTCTTCTGGAAGGCTGCATTTCTCGAAAAGCTCCCTTAGTTTATCTAGAGTAATTTTTCCAGGAGATAACCTAACTAGTTTTGCTAAATCTGCATGCTTAATTAGAGTAATCCCTTTTCCGGGATTTTTTTCTCTGTCTTCTTTTATCAGTTGGCTTAGTGTTGATTTCTCCCCTCTTGTCGTTGGAAACTCCGGCCCCACAACAACTGCAAAATTTGCCTTATACTTCTTGCGATGAAGCGCAATAGTGGCTATGTCGACTCTATCTTTACTTATCTTGCCTTTATGTTTTTTGCTTTTTGCTTCAAGAGTTACAAAATACGCCTTCTCGCCACCCTTTTCATCTGCCGATAAATATGCTTTTGCTATTCCGTCAGGATTGCCTTTTCCGCCTACCCTTATTGCGTCATAAAAACCTAAACTGTCAAATGCTGCCGCTAATTCCTCTTCAAATTGGTGTTCATTAGTTACCGAATCCAAGAGTGCTTGCGAAACGAGTAATGCATTTCTTCTTGGCGTAGATCGCCCTAAGTTTCTTAACAGCTCGTCTCTCTCCCCTAGAATGTCGCTTACTACTGTTGGCTGATGCCCGAATTCTAATAATTGACATTCCAATAGAACTTCAGCAATTGCAAATAATTCTAACGCTTGATTTTTTGCTGAACGATTATATTCATCAATAAAATGTGAAACAAAAGGGTGCAATATGTTAATCCTTAAAGTTTTAGTTCCCATGTCTAACTGGGCTAGTTTGTCTGATTCAGTTAGCTCTTCAATTTTTTCGATTTTTTCTATAAACTTATCTGACCCTAAATTCTTAAACTCCTCTAAAAATGATTTTTTTTCACTTTCTGATAATTTTTTTGGTATGATGAAATACCTAGGCAAATATTTGCCAGAAAGAGCTAAATCTAACAAGTAGAGGATTGGCTTTTTAGTTAAGCTATCTGGTGCCGATGCTAGCCTGGCAGATGCTTGAGTGCTTGTCTCTAACTTTTCTTCTATTTCTTTCTGTTTTTTTTGGACAAAATTAAACAATCCGGCTAACAAATTCCTAACAGCTTCATACAGCGGACCTTCACTTACTGATTCTCTTGATGACCGCAATACGTCGTCCAATTCATCAATATGAAGTATGGCTCTAAACCGGTTAAATGTACCATGCCTTAAAGAGTTGCTACTTATACCAAAATATTCATCGTCAATGTTGATTAGCCTATCTCTCACATATACGAAAAAACCATGACTTCTAAATATCTCTACATTTTTTCCTTTTGTTAATAGATCGTCATAAAGTTCAACATACCCCGTAACTCTTCCAAAAGACTCACTTTCCAAACCATACCTCAGTTCTGAATCCTTTTTAACGCTCCTATCTTCAGAAAGTTTTAGGTTATCAGTAGCGGGGGAAGGAACCTCAACTATGTCTTTTCCGATTATCCACTTGCCGATTCTTTTTTCTTTAATTTTTGATGGCTCTACGATGAGCCCATTAAGATATAGTTTAAAGTCGTCCCTAAGTGGCATCGCAGTTTCTAAGACCCAACGAAGCCTACCAATCTTTAGATCTTCTGCCATTTTTTTTAGATTAGACAATATGGCAACAGTCCAAGTTTCTTCGGCATCTGGCCCAAAAAGTTTTGCCCCAGTTTTTTTAAATTTAGTTCCGCCAATAAATCGCTCAAGAGCCATCTTTGCTTCAGATTCAGTTAGTTCTCTTAGTGGGAGCTCCACTTTTTCATCTGTATGTATCCCCCCATTATCCCCCTCAGGAATCGCCCCATAGTTCATTGTAGTTGCAAAATATTTTTTCCCAACTTTTGTTACGTGAGTAAGTTCATTCGCTAAAACATATGTCGCCAATTTTCCAATTCCAAATCTCCCAATTTGTTTTCGACCCTTTGGCGCGGGGTAGTTATCATCCCTTTTTCGGCTTACCCCTATCTGCCAATGTTCTTCTAACCCTTGCTTATCCATGCCAATGCCATTGTCAATTACTGCAATTGCATTGTCTCCTGACTTCAAATCTTCGGGACTTAAAATGACATGAGTAGTTGTTGCACCTGCATCAAAAGAGTTCGACACAAGTTCTTCTATTGCCTTATTTGGGCTTTTATACAACCCATTGGAAAATAAGTCAATTATCCTATAGCTAATTCTGACTTCTATTTTTGACGTTTCTGTGCCGACGCGGGTAAATTGATTCGCAGTATCCATGCTTATGCTATTTGTTGGGAAACATTATTATGCCATTATGCAACCTTAAACGCCAATATATACTCCTCAGGATGTGCCAAAACCCCATTAGGGTCCCTTTTGTGCACAAATTTGCCAGTTGTTTTATCCCTAAAGCTAGGCAGGTTTTTCCTGCCTATTTCCCGCTTGAATTTTTCCTCTATTGCAAACCCTTTAGTTTCGGCTATTTTGGAGAGGATGTATGCGTTTGGCACTTTTTGCCCATTTATTACTGCATCCCCGACGACCAGCGTAAGCTTGCCTTTTTTCCTTAAGTGGAGTTTTGCATTTTGGAAAAAGTTAGCCATTTCTTGGTAATAGTTTAATGCACTTTTCGCCTTTCCTTCGGATTCGCCTGAACCTATGCCTGCCGCCTCATTAAATATTTTGCGTGTTGAGTCTTCTTTTTTGACTTCTTTTTCAAGCCGTGTCCCGATAAACTGCCGCTTGAATTTGAGGTAATTGGGGCCCTCGTAGCCAGTAAGGAGATATGTTGAGAGCCTAAAAATATCCCCATATTCATAAGAAACTAAATATGGGGGGCTGGTGACTATGTGGTCAATTTTGTTCCTGAATTTTTTCATTTCTTTTGTGGCATCGTGGCGGTATAGCTTCGCAAAAGTTTTTTTGTTTTTTGATTCGTTATAAAAATCCTCATTCATTTTTTCCATGCGGCAAAAACTGTTCTCAAAAGACCGAATTGGCTTTGCTGGAGTTTGCGAGTAATCAAATTGCGACTTGACACTTGTCTTTAGCCAATATGAAGTTTTTTTTAATATGGATGAGAAGCAACATAATGCAAATTGCTTATATGGTTCGGGAGCAGCCACTTTTTTAGTTGCCAATAAAATTTTTGCAAGATCCATCAATGCATCTTCTTCATACCACCGCCTGAGTTCGGGGAGGTTGCCGTTTAATATTCCTTGCCTGGTGAAATATTTTGCGTCCCCGTGCCCTGGTTTTTCAATTTTATTGAGAAGGCTTGCCCCGTACTTCTTCAGTTTTTTCGGGTTAAGTGGGGTCGTCTTTGTCCGCGATATTAAAATTGCTGTCGGGTTTATGTCTGTGCCGATGCTGTTTCTGTTGTTGCGAAGTGCTTCAACATTTACTGTGCCCGAGCCGCAGAAGGGATCCCATATGATTTCTTTTGACCGGGTGTAGTTTTCAACAAGGTACTTTACTAGAGGCGGCGCGAACTTCGCAGGGTATGAGTGGTATGAGTGGGTTCCCCAGTTGGATTTGGAGGGGGATAATTCGCTAAACGAGAGCTCTTTTCGCAATTCCATTGCGCCGTAAAATTCCTCGATTTTTTCTGGAGTTAAGGGCGTTCCGTTCATCCGTTTCACTCCATGGAATCTGCAAATAGTATGTATTACCTGTTTTAATATCTTCCGGAAGGCGCATTAGGGGTTAGCTGTATACTGGGGGGACGCCTGCCCCCTCGCCACGTTTCGCAATCCCCCGCACCGCGCCAGGTTCGCATCAGTTTGGTTGGGGCGGCAAACCCAGCAAACCCCCCAAACCAAAAACCGCGCGCGAACCGCGCGGGCGTGGGGCGGCAGGCGGGCTCAGTCGACATTTTCGAACAGCCTGCTATAAACCAGCGACTTCCATTCAGGATATGCCTTCTTTACCTTGGCTACCAGCCATTTGCCACCGAATGTGATTGAGGATTCATGGGAAAGGTAAATTACCCAGTCCATTTTTTCAGATGTGCAAAACACGCGCCATTGGGGATAATATTGCGCCCGGGGGTCAAAAATGGAAAGGTCTGCTTCATATGAATAATCGCCGTAGTTAAGCACCAGCACTCTTTTGACGCCGTGCTTTCTCAGAATATCCCTGATCCCTGCAAGCCCCCGTTTCTCAAATGGGGCGGAATTCAAGGCAATTAAGTCACGGCATTTTGTTTCGGCGAGCGGCCACCAAAAAAGTTCACTATACTCAGGATGATATTTCTCAATCGTCATATCCCATTTCTTAACCATTCGCATGAACTGTTTATCGGCAATCGCTTCCGGCAAAACGTGCCGGTAAGGCACGTCCTCTACACAGGCCAAATCATTTTCGCTAATGTTGGCGACATAATCGCAGAACGACATTATTTCATTACTTGCCTTCGCTATCGGCGTATCCTTTGCATCGCAAACATAATTGTCAAGCCTTTTAAGCACCCCTTCCGCAATTAAGCTGTTGCTGGCAAACTGCGCTTTTTTTCCCGCTTCAATGAATTTGGCCCTTGCGACCTCCAGCGAATTAAGCCCGGGCTTGCCAAATTCATCAGGGTCAAACTTCTCAATCTGAAATAGAATGGCACAAAAGAGATTCTTGAGCATGTCAGACAACATATCCCTAAGCAGGCTTGCACCGTCATCACCTGGTTTGCCTTTGACACGCAAGCGCTCCAGCCCGTCGAAGCAGTATTTCCTAGCCGCCGAATGCAGCTTTGTTATTTTCTCTTTCTCATTCATCCAGACCATCCCTAACAGGCATATAAATGCAACAATTTGCTTAAAAAATGTGGCAAAGCGAGTTTTGCCGCGCAGTAAGGTGGATTGGGGAAAATGCAACCGACCGCGCGCGAACCGCGCAAACGAGGCGGACGCAGGCGCGGGGCGCGTTAAAGCTCGCCTATTGCAACCAGCAGTTTCCTGTGCCCGCGCACGAGCTTGTTGAATTCCGCCAACTCTTCCGAGACTATTTTGCACCTTAACTTATCTTGAGAATTGCCTGATTTTGCCATTTTTTACCCACTCCTTAAGTTCCGCATCTGAATAATAATTTTCCCTTACGCCCTGCAGGATTCTCGCATTCGCGGGGTTATCTTCAATCCCAAGCCTTGCCTTGTTGGCAAGCAAAAAATATTTCATTGCGAGGAATGCAGTGCGCCTGTTCCCGCTGGCAAAGGGATGCTTCTGGACTATGCCCTTGAGCAATACAACTGCCTTATCATAAATGTCCCCGTTAAAACCCTCGCAATCCCCGATAACTTCGGTTATTTTTGCCCTGCTCAGTACCTTTGCCTCATCAGCCTTTTTGGCATAGATGATACTGAGGGCAAGCGCATTCATCTCGGTTATTTTCTCCACTGAAGGGTATTGCACCATAACACTATAACGCTGGCGTTTTTTATAAAGGTTATTATTGCCTCCTGGCGCCGGGACGCTTGTTTTTGCCGTGCCTTTGAGCCTGATAGAGGTTGCCGTGGCGGCGGGGATAATTAAGAGGTTGGGAAAGGAATAGGCGCAGGATTGAAGGTACAAAATTAAGCGAACCCAAAAAGGCAAACAAGGTTATTCAGCCTATCTCCATCAGCCTTTCAACAGCAACATTGCCGCGTGCGGTAAGGCGCACATACCCTCCGCCGCTTACCTGCACCATCTGTTCCCTGCCCAATTGTGAAACTATATCCCTGATTTTCCCTGCGCCTATGCCGAGGTTTTCGCCCATATCCTTAATCCTTACCGAAGGGTTGTATTCGCGGAGGTAGAGCAGGACGCTCAAAACGCCGCTGTCGGAAACAAACTCAAGCCAGTTGTTCAGGTTTTCCATGCCCATACACCTATATTCAGCCATTCATATATTTAACTTTTTCCCGTACAATCCCCTAAGCATATTTCGGGCAGCCCCAGCACTGCGTTTCCCTCACTATTTCGAGGTATGCAAGGCGGCGGATTTCCTTCTCCGCAACCTTCGCCGCGGATTCAAGGAGCGACTTTTCCGAATCCCAGAATCCGAAGCGCGGGAAAAATACATAGTGCTTTTTGTAGTCCCAGACGTCCTTTTCGTTCGAGGAGTGCACAAAGAGGTGCAGTTTCGACGCAATCTTCTCGTTTGAGATTGCGTAGTGAGACTCTCCCACTGTTCCCGCGCCCCTGCCGTCAATCATCACGATAAAGTCCGAGTCCTTCATGAATAGTTTGGACTTGAGGATGTCGTTTACGTTGCTCCCGTCGATTTTCGCCCAGAAGCTCGGTATGCGCGCCTTTTCCATGCTCTCCGAAACCTTCTTCAGCAGGTTAAGGTTTTTATGGTCGCCCAATACAAGCGTGCAGGAGCGGGCGATTGCGGCATTAATCCTTGCCTCGACCTCTTTCGTGCTATGCAGGATTTTGCTTATTTTGCCTGCCCTTGCCTGTATGGACTTTATCCTTTCCTCGGTCGGCTTCACGCCTTTCGGCTTTTTTCCAAGCATATCCGCCCACTATTAATTCATGCCGCGCGGCGTTTAAAAACCTGCGGAGGGTTGATTTCCGGTGCGAACCCGCCGAACCGACGCAGAGTTCGCCGCAAGCCAACCGAACCAACGCGGGTTAAATTTTTATTCCGCGGAGACGTTTGTTTGTTATGCCCAAAGCGGCTTCAGGAAAAATATCTCCGGCTCGGGTCGTCACCGACAAACACTACCGTTTTTCTTCCGTCTGCATAAGCGGGACGTGGCTTTTTAACCTCATGAAGCCCAATTTCCAAGCACGCCTTATCCAAATCCTCCACAAAATTCGGTTTCACGCACTCCCGCTCGGGAATGTATAACGGAACGCCCTTTTCATTTGCAATGAGCACCGCCTCCCTTAAGGCGCGGTATCTCCAGCCAAGATACTGTGCCGCCTTGCCGCGCGGTACGGTGTGCTTCCCCGCCTCTTCACCGTGCCCCGTAATGAACTGGTTTTGGGAGTAGGAGAGCATTAGGTATTTGGAGCGTTTAACAAGCTCGATTGTCCCTATCCCGCCGCGGTTTAAGGAGGCGGGCCCCTTGTCCTCAAGTATCTTTTCCGCACGTTCGAAAGTTCGCCAATCATTCATCTTCGGGAATGCGACAATCCTAATGGTGCCGTAGCCGGCATTTTCCGCGACCAAAACCATTTTTGCATCCCTGCGCACCCTGAAAATATTCAGGCGTTTTGCGGTTTCGGCATGCCTTGATTTCGGGGTTTGGCTTTGGAAAGTCCTCCTTGTCTGCCACGCCTCGTTGACCAGTTTTTTCAAAAGGCGCATCCTTTCTTTGTTGGCGGGATTGAGGGCAAGTCTCATATGTTAAATAACGCTTTTGCGGTTATTATTGGTTTCGCCCTCACCCGAACAGCAAATTGGAGGCCGCGACAAGCATCGCCCCCGCGAGAATTATTCCCGTGCTGAAGGGCGCTGGAATTGAATTGTAAAACAAAACCCCCGCAAGCAGCACGCAGAGCCCCGCGAAAAAGGAAAGTTTGGAAAGGTTCCTCCGCGTTTTTTTGTTGCCGAGGTCGAGGGTTATGTTAAGGCTGCCTATGTGCAGGTTAAGCCTTAGTGCGGAAACGTCGATGATGGCCATAGTTACACCTGTGCCAAAAAAATTAGTGGCAGAAGTAATATCTCGGTGCGCGGGTTTTTAAACGGATGGAGGGTTGATTTCCGGTGCAAGTTTTCGCCAGCCTTTTGGAAGCGGGCTATGCCCGCGCTCCGAAAAGGCTGTTCCGGTGCGGGTTTGGGGGCAAAAATTTGGCGTAAAAACGCCACCCCAAAACCCGCGCAAGGCACGGTTTTTAACCCTTCCCACACCGTAATTTTTCATGGCGCAGAGGAAAATAAGCATTATCGGCGCTGGGAATGTGGGCGCCACAACTGCACATATAACCCTTAACCGCAGGCTCGGGGATGTTGTTCTCATTGATGTTGCGGAGGGCATTGCAAAGGGAAAGGCGCTTGATTTAACCCACGGCATGCCCATAGACGGGGCAAACTGCTCCGTGAGGGGAAGCGCGGATATTGCGGAAACCGCGGGTTCGGATTTGGTTATTGTTACTGCAGGATTGGCAAGGAAGCCGGGAATGACAAGGGAGGAACTCCTCGGGGCGAACGCGAAAATTGTGGGGGGAATTGCTGAAAATGCCGCGGCATATTCACCAGATGCGGCGCTTATTGTCGCAACAAACCCGCTGGATGTTATGACTTATTTGGCGCTGAAAAAGAGCGGTTTTGAAAGGGGAAGAGTTTTGGGAATGGCGGGCGTGCTGGACAGCGCAAGGTTTGCGAGTTTTATCGCTTCCGAATTAGGGGTTAGCCACGAGAACATAAAGGCAATGGTGCTGGGGTCGCACGGGGAAACAATGGTTCCTTTGCCCCGCTATTCAACTGTTTCGGGGATACCGATTACTGAATTAATGCATGAGAAGAGGATTGAAGAGGCAGTTAAGCACACGAGGAACGCGGGCGCTGAAATTGTTGCCCTACTCCAGCAGGGTTCGGCTTATTATTCACCCGCGATGGCGCTTGCTGAAATGGCGGAGTGCGTTTTGAAGGACAAGAAGAAAATACTCGCGTGCTCGGTTCTTTTGGAAGGGGAGTACGGGCATAATGATGTCTGCATCGGCGTGCCTGTGAGGGTCGGGGCAACGGGGGCGGAGAAGGTTGTCGAGCTCGAGCTTGATGAGAAAGAGAAGGGGCTGTTTTCAGAGGCTGTGAAGAGCATAAAGGGAATGATTTCGCAGCTGGGGCTGTGAGGCGCGCGGGCAGTTAGGCTGACACTATTGCAGTTTTTTGTTAGCCTAAATGGTGAACCGCAAATTTAGGCTAACTATTTTAAATACTTTTGTTAGCCTAAATAATGCATGAAGCTGCGCACAAAAACAATCCACGATAAAAAATACTATTATCTTGATTTGGGCTACCGCACCTTGGCGAAATCAAAAACATTCAGCAAATATGTCGGCACCAAAAAGCCCGCGAAGGGGGGGCTGGCTAAAATCGGGGAATCATTCAGGCGGGAAATAATCTTGAAACTCGCGGGAAAGGAATATGCCGCGGAACTCATTTCAAAGGACAGCGTGATAAAGGCGCTGCTTATCAGGGATGCATTTAACAGGAAGTTTGCCGCGCTTTCCGCGGTAAGGCGGAGAAAATATGAAGTGGACAGCACTATCCTTTTTACCCTGTCAACACTGACAACGGAAGAAGTCGATGTCGGGCTGGAAGATGTCAGGAACGCTTTTAAAAAGGAAGGCGGTTTCAGTGCGCGGGAGCGGATAAGCAAGAACATGCTGAATGCGGTCGAATCCATAAAAGAAAAGCATGCCCTAGACAGGCAATACATTCTCGGCCTGCACAAAACCATAATGGCGGGCTTTGAAGGGAAAACGCCCGGAAAAATCAGGGAGGGGCAGGTTTACCTGCAGGCAAGGGATGTGCAAAATCCGAAAGGCAGGGAGATAGGCTACAGGCCGCCGCATCACGGCGAGGTTGGGGGGCTGCTTGACGGGTTTGTGGAATGGTACAACTCTACGCCGCTGAACCCTGTCGAAAAGGCGGCGCAGGCACATTACAGGCTTTACAAAATCCACCCCTTTCTTGACGGGAACAAAAGGGTTTGCCGCCTGATATTGAATAAGGCGCTGATTGACGAAGGCTTTCCGTTGCTGAACATTTCCGCAAAAAAGGAGCAATACTTCAGGGCACTCATGGATTCGGTGGAAAAAAACACCCTGAAACACCTGGCGGAATTCACGCTGGAGGAATACATGCGGCAGGCGAAAGAATTTCTGAAGGGCAAATAATATGCGGACGGAACGGGGCTGGAAACATGCGTACCATTTTCATTGCTACGGAAAACAAGCACAAGGTGCGCGAGATTGGGGAGATTCTTGCGCGCTGCGGCGTGAAGCTTGAGCAGAAAAAAATAAAAATAAGCGAACCGCACGAAGGTTCGCTGGAGATGGTTGCCTGCGAAAAGGCGAGGCAGGCCTATGAGCAATTGAAGGAACCGGTGATTGCCGAGGACACGGGGATATATTTCGGCGCATATAAGGATTTTCCGGGAGTGATGGCGAAGAGGGTTTATTTACAATTGGGGTTCAAAGGGTTGGTTGCGCTTGTGAAGGCTGCTGAGGATAAGAACGCTGAATTCAGGACTGCGATTTGCTTTAAGTGGGGCGCGGGGAAGGAAGAGCAGAAGTGCTTCTCAGGCTCCTGCAAAGGCAGGCTGCTGGATAAGGTTGTGCTTCCCGAGAAGGACCGCCTGCCCTACGAGAAAATCTTTGTGCCCGAGGGCTATGAAAAGGCGATGGTTGAAATCCCTGTTGGGGAAAAGAACAGGATTTCGCACAGGGCAAAGGCTGCGGTGGCGCTTGGGAAATGGCTGCAGGCGAACCCTAAGAGCCAGGCGCTATGAGCCGTAATAAACCCCGAGGTTGTCGTAGCACGCGTCGCGCTTTGGCTTGTCTGAAATGCCGGAGCAGGTGTTCATTACCCTGAAGGAATCCGCGCAGAGCTGCTGCAGGTCGGCGTTGGATATGGCACTGCAGGAGGCGGCGGTGCCGCTGTCCATCGCGCCCTTGTATGCGAGGTAATCCGCCTTTGCCTGCCCCACTTCAAGCGTGCCTGAAAGCATCGGCAGGAATGAAATGAGGATTAGGAGCACAAGCAGGCCTGCCCCGATTCCCGCGGAATAGAGAACCACCTGGGTTTTTGTTTTTATGAACTTTTTCTCCATGTAAAGCACGGCAAGCACAATAACCGAAAGGAAAAGTGCGACGAAAATAATCGCGGAATCCACAAGAGCCATTCCCAGAAGGCTCGGCACAAGGGAAACGTCCTTGTTCATCTTGAATGCCGGCAGGCTTGCTGTGAGTTTTGTAACCTGCATGGTGCGCGGGATATATTTGGAGAGCGCCGTGTAACTCTCGGCTTCCTGCGGGGTTATCTGCTTTTCCCTGGAAACGTAGAAGTTGTCCGCCTCCACAGGCAGGTCGGTTACGGCATAAATGGTTATGCTGGTTCTCCTCGAGGCGTCGTCGGCGTTTATCGAGGATATCTTGAGCGGGTAAATCATTTCATCCGAGAAGAAGCTGAGCTTTACAGGCTGGAGCTTGCCCTGGCTCAGCGCTGCGGCGGTGCCTCTGTTGGTTTCGAGTTCCGCGGAATTAACCCTGATTGCCGTGAAATACCAGCCTTTGGATGTGTAGTGCGTGAGGACATCGGCGTGTTCCGCGGGGAAGGCGTAGCCGTTGTTGTTCAGCCATTCGGAAATGGCGTTCGGGCTTTCGGAGGAGATGACTGCAACCGTGTAAGGGCCTATGCCGCGCTCCTCGTGAACAGTGACGCTTTCCGCGCTCTTTGCCGCACCCAGCGCCATGGGCGCCATAATCCAGCCGCGCCCATACCCCAGGAAATCCTCGAGCTCGAGGAAAACGGTTTCGTCGCCTTTTGTGAGGATTGGGTAATTAGGAGTAGGGATAATCCAGGCGAATTCCGTGGCTTCGCCCGCGTCATACCTTGCCTGGAGTATCATGTCCTCCTTGCCGTGGTTGTAGAATATTGCTGCTTTCTGCTCTGGTTCATAAATCGGCCTTGGCACGTATTCGCCGCCTATAGGGCGGACAGGAACCATGCCTCCGTCCGCAAGCGCGGAGCCTGCGAAAATTGAAAGTGCCGCGGAAAGCAGCAGAACCGAAAATAAAACACGCCCGCGCATCGGTTTATTTAATCCCTTCCTAACTTTAAATACTTTTCGTAATTGTTAGTTATCAGGCAAATGGCGCAATTGCGGGCAACCGCGGTTACGCCGTGCGTGAGGGAGGGGCAGCCGGGTTGCAGCCCCAAACCAGGCGCGCAAACCGGGCAATGCAGGGGTATGGAAGCGGCCAAACCAGCAGCGTTCAGGGCGCTGTCGCTTAGTGCGTTCGGGGGTTCGAATCCTCCCCCCTGCATAAACCTTTCTTTAGGAAAGAAAGGTTTGCGAAAGAAACAGTTCGCCTGCGGGCGAACAACTGCGGTTTTCCCCAGGCTTTTGGAAGCGGGATTGAGCAGCGCGAAATCCCGCGCTCCGAAAAGGCTGTTGGGATGCTCCCCCTGCATTTAACCCAAGGTTCTGTGCCGTGCTCCAAATAAGGATTAGTCGATTTTTTCTGTTGCAACTATAATGCCCAAACTTCTTAATTAAGTTTTTGTTTGTTTTCGGCAAATTGATTGTCATATAACCGCCTTATATGACATCTCCCTTTTCCCTGCCGCGCCACTTTGCCGATTTTCGCCTTATTTCTTCCGCAAGTCCGTCAAGTTCCGCGAGCGCCTTTTCCGCGAACTTCCCGAAATCCTTGCCCTGCTGTTTTACCAGCAGGTTCTGCTCCTCTCCGAGCGCGAAGTTTCCGCCGAAATGCCTGAGCTTCAGGTGCTCAGCATATTTGAGATAGCGGAGCATGAACAGGGTTTTCTCGGAAGCCATTGCCCTAGCAGACTTGATTGTAATTCCCTTCTTGTCAAGCATGTACAGGTCGACTATGTCCCTTGCCTTGAAGCCCCTTCTCGTGAGCAGTGCGCGGATTTTCTCGGAAGCGATTTCCTTCAAATCGTAGCAGTAAACTGAGGGGCTTTCCAGCGCCATTGCCGCATATTCGGGGTATTCGAGCTCCAGTTCCTTTTTGCCCGGCGGGGAGAGCGGCGCAAGTTTGTGCTTTTTTGGTGCATGAATTATTTTGTCCACAAAACTTAACTGGATTTTTATGAATGTTTCATTTTCCACAGGATTGCCGGGCTTGTACCAGAATTTGAATGTGGCAAAGCGGTTGCTGCCGCCGAGCTGGACATAATGCTTATCGGATTTTTCCGCCCTGAAGTCAAGGCCCAATTCTTTTGCAGTAACCGCAAGCAGTTCCATTATCTTGTTAATTTCTTCAGAAAGCATTCTGCGGATTTGATTCTCGGTTTTGCCCTTAAATGCTTCCTGGCGCAGCCAGGTAAAGTCGAGGTCCTCCGAAAAGCGATAATAGCCGAAATAGGCTTTTGTCAGGCAGGTGCCGCCCTTGAAAACAAAATTTTCCGAAAAATATTCCGATTTCGACAATTCAATGAGAAGCCCCTGCAGGTAAAGGTCCTTTTCCACAAGCTTTGTTTCCCTTATTCCGAGGCTTTCCGCGACTTTTTCGGTAAAATCCGAAGGAATCATTCCAATGCCTCCGCGGCTTTCCTGACCGACATGCCGTAATGCTTCGAATATTCCTTCAGTTTTTTTCTTGAGGCTGTTTCAGCCCATTCGATTAAATCGTCCCTTATCGCGCCGTCTTTTTTGCCGCCGTGCTTTTTCAGGTGTATCAAATCAAGGAGCGTTTTCTCCAGGCCGGAGTAGATTATGGGGCCGTTCCTTTTTGTCCCGAAGCCGAAAAGCCCTTTTTTGAGCTTTACAAACTTCACCCTCCTCCCGAGAATTTCCATCGGTTTCGCCCTGAAGATTGTGTCGGAAACGACATAGTCTATTGTAAAATATTCGTGCGTTATGGCATTCAGTTTTATCGCGGTCTCCAGGCCGAAATACCAGTCCCTCACTTTCTTATAGTCCATCGCTTTTGCGATTGCTTCGAGGACATTCGGCCCGCCTGTTTTCAGCCTGCGCTCTTCCGCGGAGGGAATGTAAAAGAATCCGCGGACAATCCGCTTCAGGTACTTGTTGGTAAACAAATACATTATCGCGCTTTTGTAGGGAATTTTCAGCCTTGCGCAAAGCACTTTCAGTTCGGCATCTGAAATATACCTGCCCTCCCACAGCAGCAGCCGCCTGACCAAAATCCTGTATTTCATCCATATCACAGTTTAATACTTTTTAGTAAATTGTAATATAAACATATCGCGGGGTTTTTCGGCTCCCGCACCCTTCGGCCGCATCCATATCACAATTATATCATTATAGTATAATTGCGATATAAACCTGTTGCAGGTTCGTTGCACGTTTTCCTTTACGGGCTGGCGCGGCAAATGAACTACAAAAACCTTGAACACTTCGAGAAAACCCACGGCAGGGCGTTTGTTTACATTCTGGAACAGCTGGAAAAATACTTAAGGCAGGGGGGCGAAAATGAGGGACGCAACACGGATGCAGTTTAACAGCAACTCCCCGATGAGGAATTACACCATCCTCAGCGAGAGGATTGAGGAACTAACCCGAAGGCTGAGGGGAAACCGAGCAGATGGCGATTGAGGCCATCGCTAGGGTGAACCGGATTGAAAGCCGCTGATTACTCGGCCTATCCGACAGCCGAGGGCTGCTGCATCGCGGTTATTGCCTGCTTCATCAGCGCGGGGTTGCGCCCGGCAATCTCCAGCAGCTTCACAATGGCGACTATCCCCTCCTGGTCTTTCTGCTCCCCTTCCTGAACTTCCTGAGTGGCCTGCTGCGTGAGCGGCAGCCAGCACTTGTGGCAGTATTTGTTGTTCACGTCATTAATTTCATTGCAGCGCGGGCATGGCTCCCTTTTTAGGATGTCCTCCTTTTTGTCGTCATCGACAAGGCCGTGCAGCCTGAGTATCGCATCATCAACCTGCTTCCCCGAGAGATGCACATAGCGCGCAGCCATCTTGGAATCCTGCACCCAGCCGAAGTATTCCTTCATCTGCGCCTCGGTGAGGAACTGCGACATGTAGGTTGCGCGGGAATGCCTGAACTGGTGCGGGTTGACGGGCTTCTTTATCTTCGCCCTTTTCGCAACCCTCCTCAGCATCTTCATTATGCATCTGTGCGTCAGCTGCTCCCCTGCATTCTGCTCTATCGCAACCCAGAGCGGGGCTTCGCGGTCCTGCGAATTGGGGTGCGAATTTATCCATTCAAGCAGGTAGGGGGCGGAGTCCACAAGCATTACGCGCCTCATGCCTGTCTTGCCGTCAACAATTATCCTGCAGCCGAACTTGTCAAAGGCAACGTTTTTTATCTGCAGGCCGCCGATTTCCCCTATCCTTGCACCGCTGTCCCACAGCATGGCGATAAGCGCCTTGTCCCTCTTGTTCAAAGCGAATTTCAGCATCCTCTTTATTTCCTCCTGCTCGAGCAAATCGTCGGGCAGCTTCTTTGCGCTGATGGATGCCCTGCATTTGTACCATTTAACGCACTCCGGCGTTTCCCCGTTGCCGAGCCACTTGAAAAAGGACTTGAGAACAACCTTGTCCGTCTCTATGGAGGAAACAGCCTTGTTTTCCTTTTTCAGCATTATGAGCAGGCGCTCAACATCGCCGCGCGTAAGGCCTGCGAGGTCCTTCCCAAGGCGCTTCGCAATCAGCCTGAGGCTGATGGAATTCCTAGAAATCCTCGCCTTGCTCAGGCCGCGGCCGAGGTTGTAGTCGTTGAATTCGAGGAGTATTTTCCTGTTTGCCTCGGAGATTTGGGCGTTATTGACGCGCGCTGTCTCCCCTTCAAGAATCTTATCGTAGTCATGCAGATACTTTCTCATAGCCTCGCCTTCCTCAACCGAAATCCTTAAAAGAGGGCGGGCAGACAGAACCATGGGGGTGTTGTTTCCCCCCTGCATAACCCGCCCGTGGCGGGTTTTTTGGGTTAGGGGGGTTAAGGCGCCGCGCACCTATAAAAACCCTTTTAAAGCATACATCCCCATTAGTTATACGCATAAAGGAAACCATACAGGGGCGGAGTAACCGGACAGGAGGGTGCATATGATAGAATGGGTTGTGCTGATAATCCTCATAGTGATTGCGGGCGCGGTCGTGCTCATCTACAACTCCCTTGTGGACAAGAAGATGAAGGTCAACAATGCATGGTCGCAGATAGACGTGCAGCTCAAGAGGCGCGCGGACCTTATACCGAACCTTATAGAGACGGTCAAGGGCTACGCGAAGTTCGAGAAGCGCGTACTAACCGAGGTAACCGAGGCGAGGACCGCGATAATGAAGGCAAAGAGCCCCAAGGAGAGCGCAAAGGCTGAGAACATGCTTTCGGGCGCGCTGAAAACCATCTTTGCGGTTGCGGAGGCGTATCCGAAGCTCAGGGCCACGGAGAACTTCGCGCAGCTGCAGGAGGAGTTCTCGGCAACGGAGAACAAGATCGCGTACGCCCGGCAGTTCTACAACGACAGCGTGATGCTGTTCAACACCGCGATTGCGCAGTTCCCGGGGAACGTATTTGCCGCACTGTTCGGCATGGGCACGCCGAGGGAATACTTCGAGGCGGAAGGGCAGGAGAGGAAGGCCGTGAAGGCGGACTTCTCGGACCTTGCGTAAATGCCGGATAAACGGTGGGGCGAATGAGCTTCTACGAGGAAATTTCGGCAAACAAAAGGACAACGGTCCTCCTGTTTGCCGTTTTTTTTATTCTTCTTTTTGCATTGGGGTACGTGTTCTCGTTCGTGCTCGGGGACGCGCTGTTCATTTACATATTCGGCGGGTTCGCGGTAATTTACGCGGCATTCTCGTATTTCAACAGCGACAAAATCGTGCTGGCGATTTCAAGGGCAAGGGAGGCGACAAAGGAGGAGTTCCCCAAATTCCACAATATTGCGGAGGAGATGTCGATTGCATCGGGCATACCGAAGCCGAGGCTTTATGTGATTGAGGACACTGCAATGAACGCATTCGCAACAGGCCGCGACCCGAAGCACAGCGTGATTTGCGCTACAACGGGCCTGCTTGCGAAAATGAACCGCGAGGAACTGCAGGGGGTGATAGCGCATGAAATGTCGCACATAAAGAACCGCGATATACTGGTTATGACAATGGCCGCAATCCTTGTGGGGCTTGCCGTGCTGATGAGCGACTTCATGCTGAGGATGTTCCTTTTCGGCGGGCTAAGGGGCAACAGGGACAGCAAGGGCGGGGCGGTTATGATTATAGGGATTGTTGTGGGGCTGCTGCTTGCAATCCTTACCCCCCTGATTGCGCAGCTGATAAACCTCTCGATAAGCAGGAAGCGCGAGTATCTTGCGGACGCGAGCGGCGTGCAGATGACCCGTTATCCCCAAGGGCTTGCCTCCGCATTGAGGAAAATCTCGGGGGACAAGGAAGTGCTTGAGGCTGCGAACAAGGCCACGGCGCACCTTTACATTGCGAACCCTTTGAAGGGGCAGAAGCTGTGGTTCAAAAGTTTGTTCTCCACGCACCCTCCGATAGAGGACAGGATTAAGAAGTTAGAGGCGATGTAGGGCGGGGGCTTTTCTGTGCCTGTTCCGAGAAAGGTTTACAGGGGGGAACTTCTTAAAACGCGGGCGCATCTTGCGGTCCTGCTCGAGGATGACATGAAAATTACGCGCAGAGCCCTCGGAACAAGCAAAAAAAGGGTGATTGCAAAAATAAGGGGCTGTGAAGGCTTAATCAGGAAACGGGAAAGGGCGGGGCTTGCCAAAGAAGGCAGCCGGCGGGCGGGGACAAAACACGGCCTGAATAAAAAAATGGAAGAAAACGTCGAAACCCTGCACGGCACGCCCGCACAGCGCTGGAGAAGGTTCAGGGAAATAATGGAAGGGGAAAGGAAGAAAGGCGACTTATAAGCGCCAGATAAGGGTTAACGCAGCAATCACTTTCCCCCGGCAAACGCACATTCTTTCCGCTTGCTTCACCGCTTTCCGGCAAACCCGCACTCCGCGCGCACGCAGCACTCTTCACAGCGCGGGTTGGATTTTTTGCAATAGTTCTTGCCGAGTTCGACGAGGAGGGCGTGGAACTCGTTGAAAAGCGCGGCATCCGCGGGAAGGCTGCGCTCGAAGAAGTGTTTGGCTTCTACATAATTAATTCCCCGCATTGCGTAAAAGCGCTCCATAAAACGCAGTGTGTATGCGTCGATTACGAACGAGGGAAGGTTTCCGGCGTAGAGGAGCATTGAGTCTGCGGTTTCATTTCCGATTCCATGGAGGGAAAGGAGTTCTGAGCGCAATTGCTGGATAGTATCGCCTGAACCAAAAAAACTCGACGGCTTCCCCCCGTGGTTCTTCTCAAGCCAAACCGCAAAGCGCTTCAGCTTCTCCGCCTTCATGTTGAAATAACCGCTCGGGCGAACCAGGCGCGCGATTTTTTGTTTTTTTGCCTTTGCCAATTTTGCGCAATCCAGCAGACCCTCCCTGTTCAAATTTTCAAGCGCGCGCATTACATTTACCCACGCTGTGTTCTGCGCGAGGATTGCGCCCGCCATTATTTCGAATTTCTGCCTCTCGGTTAACCCTGCGCGCTTTTTGTATGTTGGCGTGAAAGCACGCGCATCCGTGACAGGCCACCAGTTCTGCTCCCCGAACTCGCGGGAGAGGGATTCGTAAAGCGCGGATGGGTGCATAACAAAAAACAGGCGGGAAATGGTTAAAAACCGCACCAAATTCGGGTTAAATTTATATATCTTTTTGATATAATATTGTTATATTAAAAAGGAGGTCTGACTATGGAGACGATTGTCCGCCTGGAGGGGGCCGTGCAGTTCACGCTGGAGAAACTTATCGAACTCGGCTATTTCAAGACAAGGAACGAGGCAATCCGCGCGGGCGTGCTCGGGCTCGGCAGGGAATACGGGCTGAAGATGACCGCCCAGGAGGCGGAGGATGCCCTGGCATTGAGGAAGATGCAGCAAATGGACCTGGAGGTCAGCGAAGGAAGGCGCAGGCTTGTTCCGCTTGAAAAAGTACTCAAAAAGCACAAAATAAAGCGGAGCGACCTCTGATGGCATATGCAGTGATGCTTGACCCGGCGGCAGAAAGGCAACTGGGCAGGATAGATAAGGCAAGCAGGCTGCGTATCCTTAAGAAACTTGTGAGCCTTGAAAAGGAAAACCAGGCCAGGCACCTTGAGAAAGGGCTGCCGTTTTTTGTTGCCGAAGCGGGGCAGTTCAGGATTTGCTTCAAGGTGCAGGAAAACGGGAAGGAAAAAAGGGTTTATTTTATCGGCAACCACAAGGAATATGAAAAGTGGTATTCCGGGAAGTGACCGCGTTAAGGCGGCTCGCGGATTCAGAACCCGAATTCCGCAAGGGTGCGCTGCCCCGCCTCTTCCAGCGGGCGCGCGGGAATGCCGAGCTTGCGCCTTACTGCGTGCGCGAACTCCTTTGCGAATCCGTGCTGGGTAAGCACTAACTTCGGCTCGGCCTCGCGCACGTAACGCATCAGTTGCTCAAAATCCGCGTGGTCGCTCAGGGGAAACGCCTTGTGCTTGCCGCGCTCCCAGCCTGTTGCAATAGCAACCTCCACTTTCCTCCCCAGCTGCATCGAGAGCGCCTGAAGCAAATCGTCGCTTATCAAATGCGGGGGCATTAGCAGGGCGTCGGAGCCCTTTATGCCGTCGGCAAGGGAGGTGTATGAGCCGAGGCTTATTCCGTGCTCTTCGTGCGCCTTGTTCTGGCAGAAGATGCGCGGATGCACAACGGGCGTGACTCCGCAGAACTCGTTCATTATTTTCGTGAGTTCCTGTGCCTTTCCCGTGGAGTAGCCGCCGAGGACGACAAAATGCTTTTTTGAAGTTGCGCGGTTGACCCAGCGCATAATATCCTCGTAAACTTTCTCCCTTTCGGGAAATTTGTAGCGCGGAATTCCAAACGTGCTTTCTACAACAAGAACATCGGCATGCAGAATTTCAGCGGGCGGGAAAAGTATGCTGCGCTGCAATTTGAAATCGGAGGTCACTGCGGCGCTTATGCCGTCCTGCACAAGCGCCTGGGCGGAACCCAAAATGTGCCCTGAATTGTGAAGGGAAACATCGAAACCCGCGGCGTGAATTTTTTTCCCGAAAGGCACGGTTTTTATTTTAGCGCTCTTGGGAAGTTTCCTGCCTGCAAGGAGCGAGGCTGTGCCCTCGGTCATTATGTAGGTGTTGCCCGCACTGAGGCGCGAGTGGTCGGAATGCGCGTGCGTAACCAATGCTTCCGCTCCAGAGATGCCGTTGGCGTCTATGTAAAGCCGCGAACCGGAAGAGATGCAGATGCCTGCATCCTCAAAAACCTGCATGTTAGGAATAAGGGCGGGGGAGTATAAATAATTAAGCCCGCTGGAGCGCGGGTGAAAAAACAAAACAAACCCGCCCGAACCGCGGGTTTTGTTTGCGTTTGGGCAATTGCGGCAGGGGAAAAGAAGTAATATAAAGAATTAACCCTCATTATTACAGGGCTTACTATGGCCGAGATTATCCTGCTCTGTGAAAAGGCGCTCAATGCGGCGGACAGGCTCAATGCGGAAATTGGCGCAAAGGCATGGGGAACATATGAGCGCGTGCCGTTCACGCACAACCTGAAGAAGGCAATCTCGGGGCTTGAGGAAATTTCCTCGGCGCTTGAACTGATGAAGGCGGAATTCGCGCGCGAGGGCATCCCCCAAAGCGCGGATGTGGAGGCGCACCTGCATGAGATAAACTCCGCAATAATGCTGCTTAAAAGGAACAGGGAAATGGAGGATAGCAAGGGCGAAACCGCAGATGCGGAAGGGAACGCGGAACTTTACTCATCCTTGGAGCAAAAGGTGCTAAGCGCCCTGCTGAAAACAAGGTACCTTGCCGAAAGGGCGGGAATAGCGACAAGGAAGCGGGAGGGCTCGCCGATGCGGGGAAGGAGCGCGCACAGGAATGTTTTGGAACTTCTTGAGAAAAAGGAGGACGAACTGCAGGACATCAGGGGAAAGTACGAGGAACTGAGGAGGAAATCGTATTTCGGCACGCTGGAGGAGAACACGAGCGCGGATATAGAGAAGGAACTTAACAGCCTGGGGCGCGGCCTTGAGGCTGCGGGCAGCATGCTCGGCACGGAAATAGAGGGGCAGAGGAAGCAACTGGAGGACCTTATACGCGGCTATGATATCCTCGAGCACAGGATGCGCGCGATTGATGAGATGAACGGCCAGCACATGGCGAAGACTTTCGAACTCATAACCCTGCTGAAGAAGGAGAGGGATTATGCAAAGAAGATCGTGCTTGACATAGAGCACGAAACCCTTCAATTGAGGAATGCGTATTCGCGTGAGTTGCTTGCGCTTGAGGATGCGAAGGTAAGGGCGAGGGAAGAGGCGGCTGAAAAGGCGGGCGGAAGAGTTGCCGCAATGCAGAGGGAACTTGCCGACAGGAACAACCTGCTGAAAAGGTTCGAGGAAATGCTTGAGGATAGGGAGGAAAAAATAAGGGCGCTTTCTGCAAGGATTGAGAAGGCTGCGGCACGGGGCGCCGGGAAAAAGGGGCAGGGCGCAAAAAAAGCCATCGGGAAAAGGGCAAAGAAAGGGAAGAAATAAGGCTCTTATAAAAAGCCCGCAGTGCTACAGGGGAGGCGCACTATGCCGCACCAAAAACATACGCAACAACTGTTAACTGCAGGGTCAAAAGAAGGCCACTTCATAATTACCGGCGAGATTCTTCCGGGCATGAACAAGAAGCGTGCCGAGCGCATGGCAATAAAATTCCTGAGTTATGTCTGGGAAAAAAGGCATCTCGAGATAGAAAAAACCCCAAGGACGCAAAGGCTCCCGAGGTTTCCGCTACCAAATGCAGCAGAGAGAGTGCACGGCGGCAGGATGGGGAAGGGGGACATTGCGGGGATAAAAAAACAGGCGGCGTTCGCTGCAAGGGTTTTCGCGCGGCATCTTGGCGGAGCAAAACAAAGGCAAATCTCAAAAAAAATCTTCGGATTTTTTTCAAAAAAAACTCTTTCAATAAAGGATGTCCTGCTTGAGAAAGGCCCCTCCCCGAAAGAGATGCGCAGGAGCGGGAAGGAACTCTACACAAAGCTCAAGGGCACTGGGCAAATGTACCACGGGTTCATCAGGGACGGGTATGACCTGAAGATTGCAATGGTAAAGGGCTGGAGGACCGTGCACGGCGGCGCAATGGCAGCGCCCCTGCATGAGGCAATCCATGCCCTGCACGAGCTTGGCTATGTAAAATTCGACGCGCCTTTTGCGGAAGCAGCGGACAGGCTTTACTCGCTGGAGAATGGGTTCCTCAAGCTTGACGGAAGAATAGGAAAGCCGCGTGCGCATGAATTCGACATTAACTTTAACGCCAGACGCATAAACGAGGAGCCTGAGTGGACATACCCCCTGGGGAGGAAAATAGGGCAGTGGGTTTACATGAAACTGCCGCAGGAAAAGAGGTGGGATTACCTCTACCATCGCTGCATGGGGAAAAGGCATGCGGAAGCGCTGGAAGAAATAGGCGTTCGGGGAACGGGCGCACTTGCGGCGAAATAGGATTGCTTTGCCCTGTTGGCACTACTCAGCCTCTACCCAGAACCAGAGTGTCTGCTTCTGCGCTTCGGGGGAGTTCTGCGGCGCAATATCTATCTGCACTTTCTGCATCCCGGGCGTGCCCAAGGAAATTTCGTTTGAAACTTTTTCGCGCCGCATCGGTGCAAGGGGAATGAAGCCCTGAACCTTTGGCATTCCTTCCGCGGTTATTGCATACTTGTAATCCTCTGCACTGCCTGTGCTGTTTGCGACGACAAAGTTGACTGCAAAAGGCCGCCCTACAATTACCTTTTCGGGCGTTCCCTCAAGCCATGCCTGCGTGAACTCTTCGGGCGCCCTGCCCAGCGAAAGGGAGTAAATGAAAACCGCTGCTGCGGCGATGAGCAGGACCGCAAGAACAAGGAAAAAACCCTCGCCGAAGTCGCCATCCGCCCCGTCAGTTAAAGCCCTGCCCTTTGGCGCATTGCTTCTTGCCTTTTTTGCCATAAAAACACGCCCTTGCACAAAACCCTAAAACCCTGAAAAACACGCTAAAACCGCAAAAATGCGGGTTACCGCATAATTATATATGAATTAGAAGCATTATTATACATTACTTTTCGGGGTTGTTTTCGGCATGCCGGGCGATTATGGCGATAAATACGAATCCCCGCACGGAGGGGACGCGGGGTTCGGCGGAACAGGGGAGGGCATCGGAGGCGGGGGAGGTGGGGGGCCCTGGGGTAAAAGTGGCGGCTTTGGTTCGGGGGAAGGGGGTTCAGGCTCCGGCTCGGGGCAGGTTCAGGAGGCGGCAGGCGGGGCGCTCGGCGTGCTCCTGGAGAATAAGGGCAAAATCATAATCGCGGCTGTTGCGCTTGTTGCGGTTTATTTCCTCTACTCATATTTTATCGGGGACGTGATGGATGTTTCGTTCTCCGTGAAGGACACCGAAGGAAAGCAGATAGCGAATGCCGCGGTGAAGGTTTACGGTTCGGGGAACGCGCTGGTTGCGCAGGGTTCAGCTGGCTCGAGCATGAAAATCAGGAAGGGCGAGTATTCCGCGGAGGTTTCCGCAGGCGGGTACAAAAAGCAGGGGCTTGTGCCGGTGGCTGTTTCCGGGGGCGGGAGCATAAGCCTTGGGGAACTTGAGAAGGACATTGATGTTGAATTAAGCGGCGATTTCCCCAAGGAACTTGCGATGGGGGAGCAGGCGAATGTGATACTGAAACTCAAAAACAACGGAAGCGAGGGCATTGAATTGGAGCTTGTTTTCAGCGGCGCGCTTGGCAGCAAGTACATGGATATAGGATATGAAAAGCCCGTTTATGTTTCACCGGGGAGCGAGGAACTCGAGCTGAACATAAAGGTGAAAAGTTCGGGAATAAAGGCGGGTGAGGGGCTGAAGGGCGGGGTAAGGGTAAATGGCCTTAAGGAAGGCATGGATGTGAAATACAGCCTCACGGAATTCACATGCGCGAAGGTGACAACAAACCCCGCAAGCAAGGTGGATTTCGGGAAGGCCGCGGGCGGGGCGATTGTGAACAAGGCCATAGAGGTAACGAACAAGAACGCCGCGGAAATGAAGGGCGCGGCATTCACGCTTGAAATAACGAGCGCGGAGGGAAACACGCCCGCGGTTGTGCAGGGATGGTTCGAATTCCAGCCCTCTTCTGATGGCGTTTCGGTTTCGGGGAGCAGCAAATACAGCGTACAGCTTGTCGGGAAAATACCGCTTGATGCCAAGCCCGAGGCAAAGGTGCTCGGCAAGATAAGGTTCGCTAATTCCTACTGCGAAAAGGCGCTGGACTTCGGCATGGTTGTGGGGGAAACGAAGGTAAGCCTCGAGCTGCAGGGATTGAGGGACAGCTATTCCGTGAGGAAAAGCGGTTCCACAGGGGAATATTCGCAGGACCCTGCCAGGCTTACGCTGAAGAACAGCGGGCAGGTTGATTTGCAGGACATTTCAATCGAAATCGGGGATTACGAAAGCACGACGAACTGGCTCGGCTTCAGCACCTCGGAGTTCGATGAGATAAAGGCAGGGACATCCGAGGAAACACTGATGGCATTCGGCATACCCGCTTCGGAGGCGGAGGGGCAGGCGGCAATCTATCTCCTTGTTGTCGAGTATGCGAACCCGCTAACGGGAAGGCGCGAGGCATCGAGGCACACGTTTTACATAAAGACGGAATAGGGCGGCCTTTTTTTGGAAAGAAAGGCTGAGCCAGAGGAGGGCTTCTACATCAGATTGTAAGTCCCTAACACTTTACACCTTTCATTAGTAGTATGACCATTGTCTTTTTAAAATAAATTGTTACCAATTTCAACATGTCCCCTCTTGAATCGGAAACAACAATTACGGTTTACGAACCAGACAAAAAGAAGAACCCCGGCAAGTTCTACTATCGCACGAACATCCCAAAGCGCGTGGCTGAGGAAATGCTCTGTCTTGGCGTGGTCAGGGAAAAGCAAAAAATAATCTGGCGCATAGAGGGCAGTAAAGTCATTGTGGCAAAAGTACCTACTCTGAGAGTGAAAAAACAGCATAAGCTATAATGCTTTAACCAAGCCGAGCTGCCCCTTGAAAAAGTTGGTTTGCTCGCGGTAAAATGGCACGCGCTCGAGGATTGCACAGGTCTCAGCCCAGCCGACTTTAGCCACACAACGGTAGCAAACATGGCGCCTTACCTGCCCATTGTGGCTGGATACTTTTCTCATCCGCCCCCTGTCACTCTCGCAGAAGAAGCAGCGCTTGGTTCTGGGCGCGGCAACTGCCGCATTCGAATTCCCGCTCAAAAATAGCATGGCATCCCCAATTTGGCGCGTTAGTGCGCGCCCCCTTTGCTCAGTTCCGCGCTCTTGTGTTCCAAGTAATCACGCACCAGCAACTCATAGGCTGCTGGGGCTTTTGTTTTTAGTTCAGCAAATAAGTTCATGGTTTTTCCTCCATCGCAACGGCCTCTCTTTGAATGTGGGTTAGATGCCGTCATACAAAAACCCCGTTTTTGGAATTTATAAGGCTGACTTATGCCACCTTGCATAGGTAACATAAGGAATCCATTTATTTAGCCGCGGCAGAAGGTCCGTATGAACTTCAAAGGAGGAATCATTTTGGACGGAAAAAGGATTTTGTGTTTTCTTGCTTCCGTGTTCCTTATGCTCGGGCCTGTTTTTGCCGCGAGCGCGGACATGGACAAGATAAAGGAGCCAATTGACAACCTAATAACGCTGGTTCAGTACATAGTCGGGGGATTCGCAACACTCGGGTTCTTCGGTGCCGCGGTTGCATACATGGTTGCCGGCTCGAACATACAGGCAAGGGAGGGCGCGAAGGTCGCGGCTACATGTTGCGTTGGCGGCCTTGTTTTGGTAGCGGTTGCGCCTGCCTTGGTTCAATTCCTTACTGCATCAGGAACGGGCGGAATATAGGCGTAATGCCTTTTCCGCCCCCACCCACCCCACAGAGGTGAACGAATGAAAGCTACGCTAGCCATGGAAATATGCCTTATGCTGATGCTCGTGCCACTTGTTCGGGCGGATGGCCTGCTGCCTGATTCGTGCGGCAAACTGCCGAGCATCGACTACAAAGACTGCGAGGCGATTATTAAGGATACCTCGCTCACGCAGGCTGAGAAAAAGGAGGGCATTCTCGGGCTTCTGAGCAAGCCAACCCTTGCCGAGAACCACGACTTTGTTTTTGAATGGAACAGGGGGCTGCAGTTCAACACTCCGCCTGCGGGAGTTTCGGCGCAGAGCAACGGGATAATCAGAGATGCGTGGGTTAAGGTTGTCGGCATCAGCCCCAGCGTTTTTGACACGAATGAATCTGTTTGGCTCGTGGATTCTTCGGGCAATGTGATAAACGCGTACAATTACAGGATTGAACTGCCGACAGGCACGGCATCGGGGGATTGCAGGACTGTTTACTCTTACACTATTGGGAAGGAGGATATAGGAGTTTTCCTTAACGGCGCGCGGATTGGTTCGGGGAAAGTTGCTACTTTCAGTTCCGATGCAAAGGCAAAACAATTCAAAGCGAATGTTGATTTGGCTACGAAACTGAAAACAGACCACTACAGGGAATACACTTCGTGTTGGATTCCCGGCTTGGATTGGACTTGCAACACGAGCTGTGTGTTCTCACACACGGAATACAGGACTGATGCACTTTCAGTTTCCAATTTGCTGGATGCGGAAACTCGGCAGTTCAGTTACGATTTCCGCATGGCTTACAATGACGGCAACGGGTTGGACACTGTTCTGCTTGAGTTTGGGGCTACGCAACCTTTCAATGAGTTTGATTTTACGCTTGACGATGCCACGCTCTCCGTTAGCGAGGCTTCTTACAAACTGAACTACGGACTTGAACCTTACGATGCCCTGCATGTGGAGCGTGTCCAGGAATTCTCGGAGGAGAAGCGGAATGTTGCTGGCACGGTTTCCAAAAACAGGGGGGTGTATCTCGCTGAACTTATGCTGGAGAAGAACGCAGGAAATTGCTCCGCAAAAATTTCAGGCGATTTTGGGGAATTTGATTTAGGAAGTAAATGCAATCTGTCAGATTTGCCGGACGCTGTTGTGTGGCTTGCTCTTGACAAAAATTCCTACGATGCAAATGAAACAGTGAAGGCGGTTGTGCATCTTTCCGATGAAAGTGGGGCGCCGCTTGCTAACGGCAAGGTTGAACTGAAATATGGGCTGAATTTCAAGGAATTGGTTACGGACGGCAGCGGCAAGGCGGAAGCGCAGGTAAGCGCGGCAGAATCAAAGGGTGTTGTTTCAGCGGAGTTCCATACTGACTTTGAGCACGGTTCCGCTTCCGACACGAAACGCATCGGGGTTGTTTATGACGACACAACCGAAACCGCGAAAGACATCGGCATCTTCGCGGGCGTTTATTACATCTTTTATTTTATCGCAAAGAAAAAGCTCGGGGTGCTTGCTTGAAAAGGGCGGTTCTGGTTCTGGCTGTGCTGCTGATGCTTTGCGGCTCGGCGAGCGCGGGGTTTTGGGACCCGCTGAATGATTTGGGGAAGAACTTTGTTGACGCGCTGATGTCGGGCGTGAAGGGCGAGGGCGTCAATTTTCTTGCATCGTTGCTCTCGCTGTTTAAGGTTTTCATAACGACAAACCCCGACCCCGCGCTGATGAAGCCGATTTCCGACATGGTTATTTACATAATTTCTCTTTTTTACCTGCTCATCTTCCTGATTGTGGGGCTGAAATTCATCATTGGTTCGTATGATGCGAACCAAAGGGCTGGGGCAAAAGATGGACTGAAGAAGGCAGTGCTGATGGTTATTGCAGTGAACGCGAGTTATACTCTTTACGTTCTCGTACTTTCCATAGGCTCGCTGATTGCATCTGCGCTCTGGACAAGCGAACTTGAGCCGCTCTTTACTTCCAGTTCGATAAGTTCGCTGAACCTTTTCCTGCTACTTGCGTTCGGGGGCACTGTGCTTACCGCGTTCATAACGGTTGTAATCCGCTACATATTCCTGTGGATTGGGGCAGTGCTTTTCCCTATCGGAATTTTCCTTTACCTCATACCGCAGCTACAATCTTGGGGCAAGATACCGCTGAACCTTATCGGCGCCGCGCTGTTCATGCAGATAATTGACGTGATAATTTTAATTTCGGCATGGATGCTCGAGACCGAATTCAGCGCATACCCCGAGATGGTTGGCTGGGCGCCGACAATCGCGTTTTCTTTGATAGCGATAACCAACATCTGCATCATGCTGTTTGCAATAATAAACGCCGCGCTGGCAATTGTGAGCCATGTGCCTGTCCTGAACAGTTACTTGGGCGCAACTTACGGCAGGGCTATTGCACATGCATCGAAGCAGACAGTGCCGCTGGAGAGCAGCGTGCCGCAGGCATGGGAGTGATTAGGGGTTGAGAAAATGGCATACGAAATACCGCAGAACCTGAAATACAGCGAAAAAATACTGTTCAACCTCACGTTCAGCCAGCTTGCTTGGGTTGGGTTGTTTGGGGGCATGGGTGCTGTTGTTTTCCTCAAAACCGCGCTACCATTTGAGATTAAGGTTGCCGCCGCAGTGTTTTTCGCGCTGCTGGCCGCAGGGTTCGCCTTTTTCGGCTTGGGTACGCACCTGAAGAACTTTGCGACATTCAAAGCCTCAATCGGCGAGGCTGGCTATTTCGACCCGCGGATAAACAAGTTCATAGAAGTCGAGAGGATATCAGATGACACTGTTTACCTGAAGGACGGGATGCTTGCGGTTGTGCAGGTCACACCTATTAATTTTTCGATTTTAGAGCAAGAACAGCAGAGGGCGATTGTGCGGGCTTTTTCCGACTTCCTCAACTCCCTTGATTTCCCGATACAGATAGTTATGCGCACGGTTAACCTTTCGATTGACGACTACCTTTCACATTTGGAGGGCGAAGTTAAGGCGCTGAAAAAGGAGCAGTTGCTTGAGCAGTTCAATTCATTCCAAGAGTTCATGCGTGGGTTCATAGAGGAAAATGCCGTGAAGAACCGCCTTTTTTACATCATCATTCCGTATTCGCCGTCTTTTTCCGCGAATGTTCTGCGGGATATTTTTGTGAACTTCAGGAATTTGTTTTCGCGCGAAAAGCAGAAGACAACGTATGAACTGAATAGCGAAATTGCGCTGAACCAATTGGCGATACGTGCCAAATTGTGCCAAGGCAAACTGAAGGCGTGCAACCTTTCCACGAGAAGGCTCGGCACGGGCGAACTGACTTCTTTGCTTGCGTCTTATTTTGAGGGGTTTGTCGAGGCTGGCGGGGATTACGTTTCCGCTGTTACGGTTCTTGATGAATTCGGCAAGGCAAAAGGGGGTGATTCATTTGGCGGAAAAAATGCGCATGGACAAGAAGGTTGAGGATGCGATAATAGAAAGTTCTCGGCAGCTCGGGAGGATGAACCGCATTCTTGCCGCGGTGGCGAGGGTTCTGTTCGGGGTAAAAATAAAAGAGATTAAGAACAATGAGAAGGAATTCACGGAAATTGTGAAAAAAAGGAGGGGAGATGTTGCTAAGTTTCTTTAAGCGCGGGAATGGCAAAAGCGTTTCGCTGAAGCATGACCTCCAGCCGCTGCTCAGGCCGCACTACATAAAGAACGAGTTCGACTGCGTACGGGTTAACAGCCAATACAACCGCGTGGTTATGGCTGTCGGATATCCGCGGCTGATTAGGGAGGGCTGGTTAGGCTCTATTGTTTCGAGCGAGGGGGATTTCGATTTGAGCATGTTCATCACGCCCGCGAACATAGACACGATTATGACCGGCTTAAATCAGGAATTGGTTAAGCAAGAATCGGACATTATGTCGGCGGAGATGAAGGGCATTGTAAACCCCTCGCTGAGGGTTCAGCATCAGGACACGCTCGGCACGCTGGAGAAATTGCAGAAAGGGGAGGAGAAGCTTTTCAACATCGCGCTTTATGTGAACGCGCGCGCCCCTTCGCGGGAGAAGCTTGAACTTTTGAGCAGGAAAATTGAATCTGAACTCAATTCAATAATGATAATCCCGAAAACTCCGTGCCTGCGGATGCTTCAGGCTTTGCAGTCGGTTATTCCCCTGCAGAGGGACAGGCTGAATGTCACGCGCAATATTACCTCGCACGCGCTTGGAGCGTGCTTTCCTTTCACTTCTGCCTTTCTTAACATGGATGAGGAAGGCATTATGGTCGGGCTGAACAAGGAGAACAATATTCCCATAATTATCAACCCTTACGGGCTGACGAACTACAATGGTTTAATTCTTGGCACTTCGGGAGGGGGGAAGAGTTTTTACTGCAAGCTTTTCATTCTGCGGAATTTGCTGAAGGGGGTTAAGGTTAACATCATAGACCCGCAGGGCGAGTACACGGATGTCGTGAAAACGTATAACGGGCAGGTTGTGAAGATAAGCAGGGAGAGCGAGACAATCATAAACCCATTTGATTTGATGGGGCAGGACTTCGGGGAGAAGATGCTGATTTTGATGGACTTGTTCCGCATAATGTGCGGGGAGCTTTCCGAGGTTCAGAAGAACATCCTTGACAAGTGCGTGCAGAGTGTTTATGAGCAGAAGGGAATTATCTCGAACAACAAAAGCACATGGGGCAAAAAGCCGCCCGTGATGGAGGATTTGTACAACGAGATTGAGAAGGAGAAGCAGGGCGGGAGCAAGATTGAGCGCATGACATATGACGCGCTTGCTAACAGGATTAGGATTTACGCGAAAGGTTCGTTCAGTTTCCTGAACAGGCAGACGAACCTTGACCTTGAGAACGATTTTATTTCTTTTGACATTGCGGAGATGCCTTCGCAGGTTAAGCCAGTGATGATGTTTTTGATTCTGGAGTTCGTGAGGAACAAGATGCACGCCAGCAGGGAACGGAAACTTCTTGTGATTGATGAAGCGTGGACTTTATTGCGCTACGGGCAGCACTCAAGGTATATTTTTGAAATGATTAAGACCGCGCGCAAGTTCGGGCTTGGGCTTGTGATAATAACGCAGGAGGTTAACGATTTGCTGAGTTCCAAGGCAGGGGCTACAACGCTTGCAAACACTGCGTGGAAACTTTTGCTCAGGCAGGAGCCCGCTGTTATGAAGGAGCTGAGCGAGAAGTTCAATTTGAACGAGGAGGAGCAGGGCTTTCTGTTGACCGCGACGCAGGGGGAAGGTTTGCTGTTTGCCATGAACGACCACATTCCTCTGAGGGTTGTCGCTTCGGAGAAGGAACATGAACTCATAACGACAAACCCGGACGAGGTACGGATGCGCGAGAAGGTGCTTAAGGGAATGGCTGAGAAAAAGGAGGAGGATTTTTCCCCATATCATTTGGAGAAAAGATATTACGCGCTCAAGGATTTGAATGAAGACCAAGTAAAGTTCCTGAAGGCGCAGGGTTTCGTCGAATCAAGGCAGCCCGGGCTTGGGGAAGGGAGAGGGCAGGCGTATTTGATTAAGAAGCCAGCGGGGAAGGAATCGCTCAAGCACGCTTTTTTGGTTGAGTTGATTGCGGACGAGTTGAGGAAATATACGGACACTGTTTCAGTAAAGTTCACGAAGGAGGCGGACATCACCTTTATTGCGCCGAACAGGACAGGCCATATCAAGGGGCTGAATGTGCTGGTTGCGGTGGAGGTTGAAACAGGCTCAGTTGCGGAGAAGAAGGCGCAGATTGAGGAGAAGGTTAGGGCGCTGAATGAAAGGTACAAACTATGGTTCTTTGTTGTTACGGACAAGGAACTGAAGAAGGAGTATGCGCAGTATGGGGAGGTGCTGACGAGGACTGAGGTGGGGGGGAAGGTAAGGAAATTGTTTGAAAACAGCCAAAAGCAAGGATTTTAACCTATTCATAGGCTATTTAATAGCATGAAACCCAGCGAGAGCCAAACCCGCTATGCCCTTATTGACCCTAAACTGAAAGAGAGCGGCTGGAAGGTGCTGAAGCCAACCGACAAGATACCCGAAAATGGCGCCTTTGCAGTTGGAGAGTTCGACACCAAAGAGGGCCCTGCGGATTATGCGCTTTTTATTGACGGCTTGATTGTTGCAGTTGTTGAGGCAAAAAAGCTTTCCGTCGGGCCGCAAAACGTGCTTGTTCAGGCTCAACGGTATGCGCGCGGAGTAAAAAATAGCCCGTTCGATTTCAACGGCTTAAAAGTGCCATTCATTTATTCCACAAACGGCGAAATAATCTGGTTCCAAGACTTACGGAATGCCGAGAGTTATTCAGAAAAGGTTGCCAAGTTCCACACGCCCTCCGCAATAAACGAACTCCTTTTAAAGAATCCAAAAATAGCTCTGGAATTGCTTGAAAAGCACCCAAACGACCACCCGCGGCTCAGATACTACCAGATTGATGCAACAAAAGCAATCGAGGATTCTTTGAGGAAAAATAAGCGCAACATGATGGTTGCAATGGCTACAGGAACAGGCAAGACATACACCGTAATTTCCGAAATCTATCGCCTGATGAAATCGAACTATGGCAAGAGAATTCTTTTCCTTGTTGACAGGAGGGCGCTGGCTGCACAGGCAGTCAGGGCATTCAAAACTTTCGAGCCCGAGCCAGGAAAGAAGTTCGACAAATTATACGAGGTTTACAGCCAGAGGATGCACAAGGATGACTTTGATGATGACTTCAAGTTCAACCCACAGGAACTGCCTTCGCATTACCTCGAGCACCCGCAGCCGGGCCTTGCGTTTGTTTACGTTTCAACAATCCAGAGGATGAGGATAAACATCTTCGGGAAGGAATCGCGCTTTGAGGATGAGCCCAGCGAGGAAACTGAATTTGATGCAGAAAAACTTAATATTCCAATAAACGCTTTTGACATTGTAATCGCGGATGAATGCCACCGCGGTTACACCGCAACGGAAGAAAGCAAGTGGCGCGAGGTTCTGAACCATTTTAATGCAGTGAAGATAGGGCTGACTGCGACACCCGCGGCGCACACCACCGCATATTTTGGCACGCCTGTGTTCCGCTATGATTACGAGCAAGCGGTCAACGACGGCTATTTGGTTCCTTTTGATGAAGTAAAGATTGCGTCAAACGTGAGGATGAAGGGAATTTTCCTTAAAGAAAACGAAAAAGTCGGGATGATTGATACCGAAACAGGCAGAGAGGTTCTCGACCAGCTGGAGGACGAACGGCAATTTGACCCTGTAAAAATCGAAAAGGAGATAACTTCACCCGACAGCAACAGGAAGATTCTGAAAGAAGTTGCCAAATATATAAAAAACCAGGAAAAGGAATTCGGCAGGTTCCCCAAAACCCTTATTTTTGCGGTGGGTGATTTGCCGCACGCATCTCACTGCGACCAGATTGTGCGGGTTTGCAGGGAACTATTTGGGAAGGGCGACGATTTTGTGCAGAAAATTACGGGAAACCCAAACGTTGACCGCCCACTGCAGAGAATCCGCGAGTTCAGAAACCGCCAGAAGCCGGGCGTGGTTGTAACTGTCGATATGCTTTCAACGGGCATCGACATTCCCGCGCTTGAAAATATCGTGTTCATGCGCCCCGTAAAATCGAGGATATTATTTACGCAAATGATGGGGCGCGGGACAAGAACGTGCGATGAAATAGGAAAAACCCACTTTACCGCATTTGACTGTTTTGACGGAACGCTTCTGGAATACTTTAACAAAATAACCGACTTCACAAGCCAGGCGCCCGACAAGCCTGGCAGAACAATGCAGGAGATTATCAAAGCCATCCATAATAACCAAGACAGAAAATACAACACAACCTGCCTGATTAAGAGGATGCACAGAATTTCCAAAAGCATGAGCGCCGAGGCATTTCCGCTGTTTGAGAAATTTATAGAGAAAGGCGATATAGGAGTATTTGCCTCAAAATTGCCTGAAAGGCTTGAAACCGACTTTGTTGGCACGATAAAGATTCTTGAAAACAAGGAATTTCAGGACGTTTTACACAATTATCCGAAGGCGCAAAAGGTTTTCCTTGTCGCCCATGAAACAAAGGATGAGGTTTCATCAGAATATGTTTTCAGAACGAATGATGGCAGGGAGTTGAAGCCTGTTGACTACCTGAAAGAGTTTGAACAATTCGTCAAGAAAAACCCCGAGAAAATCGAGGCAATTAAAATCCTTCTTGAAAGACCCAAAGGCTGGGGCACCGAACCTCTGACCGACTTGAGGAAGAAACTCGAGCAGACGCCGCAGCGTTTCACCGAAGATAACCTGCGCAGGGCATACCACAACGAACTGGCGGACATTATTTCCATAATCAAGCATGCAGCGAAAAATGAGCCCCTGCTTACTGCCGAGGAGAGAGTTGCAAAGGCGATTGAGAAAGTAACCAAAGGGAAACAATTCACGCCCGAACAGGTGCAGTGGCTCGAATTAATCAAGAACCACATGGTTACGAACCTTGCGGTTGAGAAGGAGGATTTCGAAGAGATGCCAATTTTCGCAAGGCGGGGTTCATGGAAAAAGGCGGATAAAATTTTCAACGGCAAACTTGAGCCTTTGCTTAAGCAGTTCAATGAGGCGATGGCAAGATGACGAACATAGTGCAAAAACTTTGGGGGTTCTGCCACATCCTCCGCCACGATGGAATAGACTACGGTGACTACATAGAACAACTGACGTTTTTGTTATTCCTTAAAATGGGTGAGGAAAAAGGGCAAGACATACCGAAGCAGTGGAGCTGGGGCAAACTGAAAGAAAAAAGTGGAACGGAACTAACTGAATTCTACTCGGACTTATTGCGGAATCTGGGCAAAGAAAAAGGGATGCTTGGCGACATATTTGCTGGAGCCCTTTCCCGTTTTAATAACCCTGTGAATCTGAAAAAACTTATCAGTCTTATTGACGAAACCGAATGGAGCGCTTTAGGGGTTGACGTTAAGGCGGAGGCCTACGAGGGCTTGCTAGAAAAAGCCGCCTCGGAAGCCAAAAAAGGGGCGGGGCAATATTTCACGCCAAGAATTTTGATAAAGTCAATTGTCAAAGTAATGAAACCAAATCCGCTTAAAGAAAAGGGGCTTACAGTTCACGACCCAGCCGCCGGAACTGGCGGGTTTTTGGTTGAGGCGTACGAATGGCTTATAGGACAGACAAAGGGCGGCGCGGAAATTCCGAGGGAAGAATTGCAAAGGCTAAAGGAGAAGACATATTCTGGCACGGAATTGGTCGAGCGCCCGAGAAGGCTTGCGCTGATGAATTTGTATCTGCACGGGATAAAAGACGGCATTCATTTGGGCGATTCAATCGCCGAGCCTGACCCCAATAAAAGATATTCCTGCATTTTGACCAACCCCCCATTCGGGACAAAGGGCGCGGGCGAGGCACCCGAAAGAGAGGATTTCACGATTGAAACCAGCAACAAGCAGCTTAACTTTTTGCAACACTGCGTAACTATTCTCAAGCCTGGCGGCAGGTGTGCGATTATCTTGCCCGATAATGTTTTGTTTGAGGAACACTCTGCCAGCCAGGTCATAAAGAACCTGATGGAGGATTGCACCCTGCATACGGTTCTCAGGCTGCCTCACGGAACCTTTTCGCCTTATTCCCAAGGGGTCAAGGCAAATGTCTTGTTCTTCACAAAGGGGGCAAAAACAGAAAAAGTCTGGATTTATGACAATCGAACCAATATTGCGGGCGTCACAAAAAAGGAGCGCCCCTTAACTCAGGAAATGTTCGCCGAGTTTGAAAAGGCCTTTGGCTCAAACCCGAACGGAACGAGCCCGCGCACCGAAACGGAACGCTTCAAATCATTTTTAAGAAAGGAAATAGAGGGGCGCAAGTATAACCTCGACATTATCTTACTCAAAGATGAAAGCCTTGACGATGGCGAGCTTGAAACGCCAGAAGAAATAATTCAAAACATCCGCAACAGCCAAGAAAAGATTGCGGGCTATCTTGATGAAATTGAGCAGGTGCTGAACAATGGAAACGGAAATTAAAACGCTTAGGGAAGTTGCAGATTACATTAATGGCAGGGCATTCAAACCAAGTGAATGGGGCAAGAAAGGCTTACCAATAATCCGTATTCAAAATTTGACCAACTCTACGGACGTAGTAAATTATTATGCGGGAGATTATGAAAAAAAACATTTGATAAAAAATGGCGATTTGCTTTTGGCGTGGTCAGCTACATTGGATATTTTTATTTGGGACGAAGGAGATGCACTTCTCAACCAGCACATCTTTAAGGTTATTCCAAATGAGAAAATTATCAAAAAAAATTATTTTTACTATTTGATAAAGCATATCTTAGAAGACATAAAGAAAAAGACACACGGCACAGGGATGACACATATCACAAAACCCAAATTGTTAGAGATAGAAGTCCCCGTTCCCTCTCTCCCCGTCCAAGAAAAAATCGTTGCCAAGCTTGACGCGTTCTTTGAAAAATACGACGAAATGAAAAAAGAAAATGAAACGGTGAAAAAGCAACATGCGGAAATTATGCAAAAAGCAATATCTGGGTTAATGCATTATGCCAGAGATTTGCCCGCGGGTTGGTCTGAAAAACCGTTAGGTGAGTTAGTTAAAGTCAGAAAAGATAAAATTGACCCAAAAAAAGAAAAAATAACTAATTACGTTGGATTCGAACATATCGAGTCAAAAAAAGGAAGAGTTATAACACAAATTAAGAACCCTGATTTAAAGAGTACAAAAAATAAATTTTTCCCAGGAGATGTTGTTTATGGGAAACTTAGGCCTTATTTGAATAAGACGTTTTATGCTGATTTTTCTGGGGCGGTTTCGACAGATTTGATTCCGCTAATTCCTTCAGAAGAAATTGAAGGTGAATATTTGTTTTATTTGCTACTTTCAGACAGATTCGTATCTTTTGCATCCGCAAATACATCAGGGGTCCAATTGCCAAGAACCTCCTTTCAAAAAATATCAAAGTATGCCATTAGATTTCCGCCCAAAAGCGAACAAAAGAAAATTGTCTGCAAATTAACCGAAATCAAATCAAAAGGCGAATTGATAGAATCTGAAATTAAAAAAATGGAATCGCAACTATATTTTCTGCCCAAATCAGTTTTGGTTAAAGCGTTTTCCGGAGAGTTGGTGAGTTGAATGGACAATGATGAAGCAATGGAATTATTGACTGGTCTTGTGCTAGGGGCTATCGGATTAGCTCTTTTGGCGGAAATATTAAAACCAAAATGCCCAGTTTGCAAAGCTGAAATTCCCAAGAACGCCGTCATTTGCAATTCATGCAGAACCCCTTTGAGGTGGCGCTAATGGAAAAAAAGTTGGTTTTCAGCCTTCCCCTAAAAGTTGTGGGCATTCCGTTGCAATTGTTCTGCTGGTTTGTTGTGTTGGTTAACGCAATTTTTGGGCTACCTTTTGCAAGTTTTCTTATTGGCGGGCTTTCCATATCATTAGTCCCCCCAGCAGCCATCTTTCTTGCGGGAAACGGCATTCTCGGAGCCATTTTCAAAAGAAGCATTTTTCCTGTGCCAGAACCGGATATTTGTTGCGATACTTGCAAATCAAAAAATGTGGAAATAACAAAACATGAAGTCAGGTTTTATTGCAACGACTGTAAAAAAGAATATTTATTTAATGCAAAAAGAGGAAAATAAACAGAATCATTCGTAAGAAAATATTGGCGGGCGTTAACACGGTCATTGTGACAGTCTCCGAGAATAAAGACTACGAAAAGGAGCATTTAGCCAACGGCAAACAGCAAATTAAAGAATTTCCAATTTTAAGGAAATATGTAGACGACTTTTCAATGTTTTCCGAAAGGGAATACGGCTCAAATGTGTTTCTAAATATTGCAGCATCCGCATACAGAGAAGGCAACAGGTCACTTTCATACAATCTGTTGTGCGAAGCAGAAAAGGTTTTGACAAAATTTGAAATTGCAAGCCGCAATAAACAGACAAAAGAAAATTTAAGAGGAAGGATGAAACAATTTGACAACACAGAAACATTATCCGCCTTGTCTGAATTAACTTTCCAATCAAATCTACTGAAGAGCCCAATCATCAGAGACGTTGCTTATGAAAGTTCGAAGGGCATTAAAAACGATTTTGAGTTTTCCATTGAGAGCATAAAATTCAATATCGAGTTGACTGGTTTGGGGGAAGGCAAGCCCAATAAAGAGTTAAAGGCTGGCTTGCAAACAATTGCAAAGGAATTATTAGAGAGAATTCCAAAAAATGCTGGCCTGAACTTAACCGTTAGGACTGACCTTTTGCGGGACAGCTCCAAAGAAATGGATCGTAAACACATAATGCCCTTATTGCAGAGAGACACTGCGGCACTATGGCCCATTGCTCTAATCGAGTATGGTGGGTTTCACGTGGAGAAATTTAATGACCCCAAAAAAAATCTGTTTGACTATAATGAAGTGTTTAAATATTATTCCGAGTTTGGAGCCAGATTATCCAAATTGAGTGCCTCCCCAGAAGGCTTGACTTTTCTGAAAAACACATCTGCTAAAAAAATAGATGACAATTGCATTGTTAGTGTGGCATATTTCCCTGCAAAACACCGAATAGTTGAGATTCAAGATGAGTTTGTTTTTCCATCCATTACACAAACAATAATAATGGAATATTTACTCGGCCGACTGGCTGAACTAATAAAGGGCAAGATTGAGTACGGGCAATTAAAGGGCAAACATAACCCCATCATATGTGTCCACTTCAACCACACGCTGTTCAAGGGATACACAGATAACTCCCTTTTTAACATTCGGGATTATTTGGGGGTGCTACGTGAGATGGTGCACGAGGTTTTTAAAAAAACCAACGAACAGAGCATATTAGGCGTACTGTTTTGGGAGCACGAATTTTCTAAATCGATATTTTTTGCGAATCCGCATGCACGAATCAAGAAACCTGTTTTAGGGAAGATTCGAAAAGTCTGGCAGGATGCCACGCTAATTGAGAAACAGTTTCAACAAAAAGATAAACCGAAAAGTTTTGACCTCAAAAATGCCGGAATATTGAAAACACGAAAAAAGAAAATTGAAATGAAGATTAGGGCGCTGGTGAAAAACTCAGTTACGAGAAGATTTTTCAAAAAAAGGAAATTCAAACAAACGACGGATGCCGCAGTAAAATTCATAAAAACTTGGGACAAATTCAATAACAAACAAAGAATGGTATGTTAGAATGCCTCGCTACATTCATTACGACTGGAAACCCATTCCTAAAACGTATGCAGACCCTATGGAAGAGAGTGAGATAAAACTCGTGATTGAAAGCATTTTGCAAGCCATAAAAGAAGAGAATACACTCTCTGAAATTGTAGAAGACAAAAATCCATTTGCTGCAACAATCTTTGGGAAATTATTAGACCAAGGGCTTGCTAAACTGCCAAACGCTGATTTGATTATAACAAACAGCGAGGATAGCCATAAGTTCTTTTGGCTAGATAGGGCCAAATTCAAGCCAAACTATCAGCGGGAGCAGGGGGACGTTATAGGAACTTACGTCGGGGTACGCATTCTAGTTTCACGGAGAATTCCTTATGGGGCAACAATTTTGACAAAGGCTAGGGGTATCGGTGAGTTTATAATAAAGAAAGATATTGATGCCAAGATATCTGAAATCAAAGATGCAGAACGGCAAACACTTAAACAGACATTAAATTTGACTGAAGAAAACTTAGATGGCAGGGTTAGGCTGTTAGTGGACGAGACAATCCAATTTTCAATCAAAGACCCAAAACAAGCAGTTCTCATAGAAACTGCACAACAACAAGCCAATGTAGCCCCGAGGGAGTATTAAGCACATGAACTTTATTTCAGTATGCAAACCATTTAGCCAATGGTTTTCACACAGTGTCGTAGCCCTTGCGACAACAAACACGCTGGACGCAATTACAACGTTTGTTATCGTGGAATTTTGCCACCTCCCTGAGCTCAATCCCGATTTCGCGGGACTCCTTGAAACAGCAGGAAGTTTCGCGTATTTAATCAAATTATTTGCATTTACGGCCTTTCCTATTTTGCTTTGGTTTGCTTTGAGAAATTTTAGAAACAAAAATATTGTTTACTTCAAAGCAATGGTGGCAATTGGCCTTTTTGCAGGTGCCGCCTGGTTTTTATACGCTACAGTAGGGAATTTTATTAATCTTTATAATTGTGTACCATAAATGGTAAGGGGTCTGATGTCTTACGAACTCTTCACCCGCGGAACCCAGCAGCCCGAAAAAATAGAGGCAATGTGCCCAGAGTGCGGCACAAAAAACGAGGTTCTTTGGTTCCCGCCATTTTCCCAAACGTACAGGGTTCAGGGCTCCACTGGCAGCGCCAGCAGTAGAACCGACAGGAAAAACGAGAAGGTTGAGGGTGTTTGCAAGGAGTGCAAATACAAATTCAAACCTGACGATCTTTAGCGTATGCGGGGCATGTTTCGCGTATATCCTTAAGAATATCTTCAATTGGCCTTATCCGCATAATTGTTGATATTCTGCCTTTTTCGTGGCGACCCCCCAACCTCTGACAAAACATCGAATCAAGCTGCGTTTCAATCTGCGAAATTAACATAAGCACATCAAATGAAATCCCTTTGAAAGTATCTGCTAAAATTCTTTCTGTATCTAACAAATTGCCCTTATGAATTGCATCAAAATGCCTTTCAGATAGTTTTTTCCCTTTTGAATGCACCACTAATTGGTTTCTGAGTTCCTTATTGAGTTTGTATAAATTTTCAATTATCTTCGCCCCTTCGCCCCCTCTGAATTCCCCATACTCTTTCAAAACGCCAATTGTGAAACCCAGCGATTTTTCGTCAATGGCATCCATCTCCTTTTCTGTTTTTTTTAGCGAAATAATGCTTTTCAGAAGCTGTTCAATTGAATATACCCCGACCAATGCCGAACCCAAATAATTGCCAGACAGATATAATTCCAAGCGTTGCTTCTTTGCATAACCGTATGCTTCTGCATACATGAATGTCCTAGTGTTGGCTACACTTGTTACCCAAAAATTGAAGAAGGAAAGATTTTCCACATCTTTTCTATTTTGGTGGAAATTATGAATTGTTCGGATTATGATGTTTATTAGCGCCCGTTCTGATGAGATAAAGTCCCGCACATTCATTTAATGCCCCCAGAACTTCCGCGCATGCTGCCCTTAATAATCCTTAAAATCATGCGGATTTTTCGTATTCCTCAACTGCTTCAGCCTATCGTCGACGTAGTATTCGTTCTTTCCGATTTTTACTTTTGGCAATTCACCCATAGTTTACCCCTCCGTAATTTTTTGGACAAACCTTTTCACAACCGCTGTTCCCGGGCTCCCGCGCCTTCCCGCCTCGTAGTCGCTCAGCGTGCTCTGCTTAACCCCAAGTTTCTTCGCAAGTTCGCCCTGACCGATTCCGCGTTCTTCCCTTATTTGTTTCATCATTTTGCCTGGGCTGGGCGCAAGAACGATTTTGCCAGCGAGTTCGTATTTGTCCATGCAATTACCCGTTCTTCTTCATGATGTTGAACTTCGGGTTGAGCAACTTGATAAAAACTTCTTCCAGTTCGTCAAGGGTAAGGAACCCCCTGTAATCGGGCGAAAGTTTGCAGTAATTGAACGAGTCCCACTTCTTCCTAGCGCTCTTGTTGTGGTCCTTCAGGCGGGACCTGATGCTTCTTTTTGAAATTCCCGCATACACAATCTTCCCCCCGAGGTAAAGGACATAGATTCCGATGCCCTTGGCTTTTGTGCCCGGCGCATTGGCGATATTTTTCCTTGTTCTTTCAAGGGGGGTTTTCTTAAATTCCGCTATAATCTTTAATTTCGCCATTCCAACACAATAATGATTTCTCCGCAAATCCTTTTATTTGTTTCGTCTATTGACGAATTACGGTTGTTTGATTTTTCCAACCAACCCGTAAAACCCGTCCCAATCGCTCTCGACGATTTCCCTCGGTTTCAGCTTGCCTTTGCCAATCTCCCTGTCGCCATATTTCAGGTTACATCCCCAGCAGGCGGAGACGTAGTTTTCAATATCATCCTTTCCTTCCCGCGAGAACGGCTTCACATGGTCAACGCTTGCCCAGCCTTTTGCGAATAATGAAAGCATTTCTCCGTCTTTTCCGTTAGGGTGGAAATATTTGTGGTTTGGGTTCAGGCTGCCCAGCAGTTTAAGCGCGGGCCCGTAAAACATCGGCTTCCCGCAGTAACGGCAGTGCCAGTTGTCGCGCATCCAGACCTTGAGCTGGATTGCCTTCGGCACATTTTTCCTTTTTTTGATGTTTTCAGGCATTAACAGAACTGCGAAGGAATTGGTTTTATTATTAACCTTTGCCAGTCACAAAGTCACTCTTTTTTAGCGTGCCGTTCACAATCTCGGCGTCTTTCTTAATAAAACCCGCCTTTTTCAGGCGCTCAACTAACCCCTTAAAGTATGCCTCGCTGTCATCAACCTTCTCGACCCGTACACTCTCTTTCTCAAAGAACTCAATCATTGAATCAACCCACATTTTCGAGAGGCGGTAAGCCCCCCTATGGTGTTCAACCGCGCCAATGTCCTTCATCTCGCGCAGCGCGTCAGTTATTTCAGGGGTGCCATATGTCACGCCCTGCTTCATCTCGACAATAACCGAGACCTCAAGCGGGGTTCGGTAGCTTTCGTCGCCAGCCAATGCCAAGGCTATGCCCCTCTTAATAGGAGATTTTATGACATCCCAAGCCAGAATTGCGAAATAAACATCCATAAAAAATGAGGGGACTGAAACGCTTAAATTGGTTTGTTTTTGGGCAGTTCGCATTTTGGCATCATTTAAATTTGCCGAATAACCTCTTTCATAAACTCTTTTGTGTATTCAAGATTTTTGATTTTTTTTGTTGCGGTTTTGGTGTAGAGCTTGCCGCCAAGTTTTTTTTCCATACTCCTTATTGTCCTGAGGTAGATTTCGGCACTTTTTCCAATCGGAATGCCTTTAGGCGCCATTGTCGTAAACCAGCGGGCTATGCCAATCGGCCCGACAGAATCCATTTTGTCGGCATCGAACAATATCTTCGCCTCGATAGTCTGCGGCTCGCTTTTTATTTCTGAGTGGAGAGAGTGCGATTTTATGCCGTCAAGAATATGCCGAATTTCAGCCGCAGAATAACCGCCCGTGCGTTCAAGAATGCTTTTTGCCGCATCCAAAGTTTCGGCAACACTTTCCTCTTCTTTCTCGCCCTCATAACGGACAATATCGTGCAATAAGGCCATTGCCTCGACAATTTTTTTGTTCGCTTTTTCTTCTTCGGCAATCTCTAAAGCGTATTTGCACACGCGCAAAACATGGTCGAAGCCGTGCGCTCCAACCCTTCCTTTGAATAACCGTTGCACCTCTGCGAAAAGGGCAGGTTTATCATTAGTCATTGCAATAATTAGATAGTAAAAAGAATATAAAGCGTGCCATCGGCGGCAGTTTTATTTGATTGCATTAATGACTGCAAAAATTATCGCGATAATTGCCAGCACATAGACTGCGCAGAAAATCGTAGTTAAAATAATTATCTGTATGAACGGGTATTTCAACTTAAGATTTTTCGGGAGCAAATCAACAATCCTTCGGTAGGCAAATAGTATCGGATAATACAGCAGAGTATACCTGAGGAAGACAAAATAAACTGCGTATGTCGCAGTTCCGATTAAGGTTTTTGTTATTTCAATATGCCCTGGACTTGATTTTTTTTGCAAGGTTGCCCCCCCATATTTCATTTTTGCCTATGTCATTATCAACAACCGAACCCGCCCCTACTACCGCTCCCCTCTCCACAGTTACGTTTGGCAGTATGACCGCGCCCGCGCCTATGAAGCAGTGCTTGTCGATTTTTATGTCGCCTTTATCGACAGGGGTTTCGGTTATTAGTGTAACTCTGGGGCCTACAAGGCTCTTTGCCCCGATGTGCACAGTTCCCTTTCCGATAACCATCATTTCGTTGTTGATTAATGCCTCGCGGCCGACCGAAACATTGCCGAAGCAGTTGAAATATGCAACCGCGGGGTACATGTGCCCAGTTACTGCCCACACATTCGCAATGTGCGGAAATTTTACCGAAACTTCGGAAATCCTGCCGCCATCGGGTTTCGCAGGGGAACCCGAAGAAACAGAGCCCGCACTTATGTTTTTAGCCACCACACTGCCCGCCTTTATTACCGCATTATCGCCTATTGTGACGCCGCCCCTGATTATGCAATTGTCCTCAATTACGACATTATTGCCGACCTTCACATCATGCCAGTGCTGCTCGGTTTCAATTAAATCCTCCTTGTGCCCGTACGGGTGCTGCGTGCTCAGGAAAATGCAGCGGTTTCCTATTTTGCAGTTCTCTCCGAATTCCATTTTTGCCCCGCCTTCAATATGCACCTGCCTGCCGAATTTTGTGTTCGCCCCTATTTTGCAGGTTACTCCGAAGAAATTTGAAATATCCTTGGTGGGTTTTTTATGGGGCTCTTTTATCGCGTCGTATATTTCCGGAACGAAACTTTTCGCCATTTTCCCGAAAGTGCACGGGTTTCCGAAGGCATATGTGTTGTCGGGGACATTCCTTGACACAACCGCCCCAGCCTCTATATAACAGTTCGAGCCTATTGAAACATCGCCGCAAATTGTCGCTCTCGGCGAAATAAAAGTGTTACGTCCCACTTTTATGTTGCCGTTAAGCAGAGCGCGGTCGCCTATTGCGGAACCCAGCCCCGCATGCACCTTCCCATCTGAAAAGACGTCTTCCCCTATTTTATCCGTGTATCCTTCCAGCCCTTTGCAATCCAAGTACATTCTTTCGTAGAGGTCATTTATCACTTCTCTGGCCAAGAACTGAAAAAGATAGTTGCCTTTCCTCACAAGTCCCATAGAACCCCCAAAGCAAAAAATAATATACTTAATAGATTATATTAATACTATGGAAATTCTTGAAGGGGTTGCCGAGGAGCTTTTTAAGAGGCAGATACGCTATAAGGGCGGAAGGCATTTCATAGCGGTGCCTAACGGCGAACCTGAACGGATGAATTGGTTTTCCAGTTGCTATTGGGCATTCCTGCAGAAAAGGCTTGTTGACGAATTTGGGGGCGGGTATTACCCCCAGGAATATATGGCAGCGAAACTTACAGGGCACATATTCGGCTCAAAGATAAGTTCATTAATTAAAGGGAAGCACATTGTTGCCCCGCTAATAAGCCTTATTGTAAAGCAATTCGGATACGGCAATATAAAAGTAGCCAAAACAAACTATGAAGACGACTGGCTTACCTTTGAATTTTATGACCCGCCAGTAGGGCGAGAATTATCAAAATTTTTCGGATTCCAAAAATTTCCAGTTGATTATGCGATAGCGGGCCTTGTTGCGGGCTGTGCGGAGCAACTTGTTGGCAGAAAATTTATAACGATGGAAACCAGTTGTGTTGCATGCGGCGATGCCAAATGCACAATGGAAACTTTGAGCCTTTCTCACTTTGAAGAAAAACTTGGAAAAATTAAGAACAAAGGGCAAAAGGAACTTCTCTCGAAGATTCTTGAGATTGAGAAAAAGACTGACTTCCCCGCAGAAGTTAAGAAAATGATGCAAAATAGGGACAAGCGCGCCCTATTTAATGAGCGAAACTACCTTGCCTCTGAGAAGATAGTCTAAAACCTGCGCTTGATAACTGCGAATCTTTGATATAAGAACACGATTACCTGCGCACATTTGGAATTACGTAAGCGCCATCCTATCAGTCAGGAATTCTACAATACCTACCAAAATCTTTTTCTCCTTCGAATCATTAAACCCGCCCAGCAGTTCCAAAATCTCTTTCCCCTTTTGCCTGAGTTCATGGAATGTTTTTTCCATCGCCGCAGAGTGGATTATTTCGGCATACACCGAATCAAGCTCCTGCTCGCTGAACCCCTGTTTCAATTTTTTTTCAAATGCGGCTTTATTCGCCCCGCTTAGGGATTCATAATAATTTATCACGCCAAGAGAATAGAATCCGTCCCTCATATCTTCCTTTATGTCCTTGATGTCGTCGCCGGCCTGCAATAGTTCGCCCAATTTATAGCCAATAAGGGTTATTTTGTTTATTTTTTGCTTGTCGTCCGTTGCGGTCAGCGCCCCGATCTCGCAAGCCATCTGGAAGAACAACGCCCCCGAAGACCTTACCAACTCCTGCCAATATGTTTTTTTTGTCGGGATTTTTCTGTCTTGGATGTATTTCCACTTCAGTATTTCCCCCATTCCGCCATCGCATACTGTTCGGACAAATAAATCCCTTATTTTGTTTTTCTTTTCAAGACTGAATTCTTCCGTCGCTTTGACTACCAAGTTTTCCGCAAACAAGACATCTAAAGCCATTACCATCATGGCTTCCTCAGGAGAGTATTTGCCCCTCATTGTTGGGACATTCCTGTCTGGCCTGACATTTCGCTTGTCTAATTCATCATCGATAACGAGGCTCGCACAGTGGATTAACTCCATAGCGGCGGCAATTTGCGCCCCGTTTTCTTTTTTTCCGTCGGCTAATCTGTAAAATAAATAGGTGGCAAAAGCCCTAAGCCGTTTTCCGCCCTCTATCGAATCCAAAAAAGCTTTCTTTAAAGGCCAAGCGCCGACATAGGTCTCAATTTCGTTTTCTATAATTTGCCTGACGTTTCCCTCAAAAAATTCAGTGCTGGCATCTACCATTCCGCCAATTGTTCGGTCCTCTCGAATAGACTTGGCACTATAATCTTTCTTCTTCAAGGGGCGTCACCTTAATGCCGCCCTTGGCAAAATCCAGCGGCACTATTCCTTCTGCAAAGTCTGTAAGCCTCATTTTGCGGATTTCCAAAGTTCTATTTCCCCCGCCAGCAGCACTGGAAAAAGTCAGCACAATTATGCCATCACACAAAAACTCGGAAATAGTGTCCCTGCTTATTCCCTGCGCCCCCTCAACCCTTTCGCTCGTTACCAATGCAGTCGCCTTGCTTTCCGCTATTGCGGTGAAGATTTTTTTCAGTTTCATCCTGCCGATTGTAGGCGCATCCAAAGGGGTGGGAACAATGCCCTCGGCGATTTTTTCGAACCCCATTTTGCCGAGTTTTTCCCCTTCGAAAGGCGTGCTGGAAATGGAATCCAGGGAATCAAGCACAATCAAATCGTAATTTGTTTCCCGTATCGCATCAAGAATATACCTTATGGTCTCGACATTCGAAGAGTCAGCCGCACGAATCTTCAGGTTGCTCTTAACCTTTTCAGGGTCCAGACCGAACTGCTTCATCTGCGCCTCGAGCCTGCCCTCATTCTGCTCAAGGTTCAGGTAAAGGCACTTTTTCCCTTTCAGCGCGTTTGTGTAAACAATCTGCGAGCAGAAAATGCTTTTTCCCGTTCCGGGCGTTCCCGAAATAAGCGTAATCGAACCTTTTGGCAAGCCGCCCTCTATCAGTTTATCGAAACCCGATATACCTGTTGAAACCCTATCAACCATCACAATGCCCACAACTAATAAAGCAAAGAAATATATAAGCCTTTGCTTATATTATTGAACGAGTATTGGGGTTGCGCGGCATGGTAATCGAACTGAAAAGCGAATTTTGGGGAAATGTGAGAATCCCGCCAATTTCCGACTTCATGCTATATCAGGAAATGCTGAAAGAGGTCGCAAGGTTCCAGATGCAGCTGGACAGGAAGTTTGCCGAGAAAGTCCTTGATTTGAAAAGCAAATTGCTCAAGAGGGAAATCTCCGCGACCGCTTTTTGGAACGGCTACAAAAAAATCCTGCTTGAAAGCGTGGGCAAAGATAAGAAGCTTATTGGGGAACTCGTCAAGAAGATGGACAAGAAAATGAAGGAGCGATGCGTAGAGGCGGAGAAAGAAGAGAAAAAGAACAAGGGCAAGCCGCCAATTGATTTGAGTTTGCCAAGTTAACTATTGTCGCTATCTAATTTACCCTCGCTTTTGCCGCCTTTAGCGCTTTGTTATTTCTACAGTGGTACTGCTCCATTGTTATCTTTCCTGCAAACACGGCATTGGCACTGCGGAGAACAGCTGCCTTGAAGGTTTTATCCTTTCGGTAATATTTCGCGAGTTCCTGAGAAGTGTACATACCAAGAAATACCGCCCAAATTCCTTTAAGTTTATTCATTCACGAGCCGCAGAACCCTTGTTCTGGCATGCCAGCATATTATGGCTATTTTCAGGGCAATTCTTCTGGCATGGCAGAATTCCCAAACAAAATAAACCCTTAAATATCACTTAGCCCTACAATATAGCGGTTTTATGCCCACGGTTGAGAGAAAGCCGCGCCACCCATACGACCTGCCGCACTACAGGCAGATGTGGGGCCCTGAACTATACAAGGCGAAACGCGCCTTTTACGCAATCAACATTTTGAAGCAGCGCGACCACGAGTTCGGGCTGAAGTTCGGAGAGATACAACGTCAGCACTCCATAGGAAAAATTTCGGGCACGGAAGCGAACGATTTAATTTCTGCTGAAATCGGCACCGCGCTGAGAAGAATGGCTATGGCTCAGCAGACAGCGGGAAGGGCATAGGCCTCTCGACCCTCATTTCTGGAACATAGAACAAATCAGCATACTCCACGTTTTCGTCCTTGCGCAGCTCGTCCACGAAAGCCGTCAGCTCCGCAGCCTTTCCGAACTTACCCAGGAACATCACGTCATAGGTGCCGACCAAAACGCACGAGAGGGT